>JAEEQW010000033.1 GCA_016285515.1 Bacteroidales bacterium | reverse complement strand
AATCGGAGAGCCCTTTGTCCTCGAACAGCCGACAAAGGCCAGGCATGTCCTTCCCGAACTGCTGCTCGAGCATATCCCATTCGGCCTGGTTGGGGACGGGATGATCCTTCGAGAACTGCGACTTCTCCGCAAAGGTCTTCACTATCTGGCTCTCCTTGAAATCTCGCAATGAGACTTTTCCGCTTCTTCCTTCGAGCTCGGCAATGTACTTCTGCAAATCTAGCCTCTGTTGTTCCTTTTGGCTGATGAGCTCGTCGTAGTTCATAGCCTTTAAGTCGTCGAGCTCCTTCATCACAATCTGCTGTTCTCGTTTAGCTGAGGAAAGGGCTTGATTAAGCTGGCGGATTCTCTCTGCTTCCAAACGTCGTTTTCTTGCTAACAGGAACCAAGTTATAAGAACGATCGCTAAAACAAAGAGTAGTACAACGTAAAGACGGTTTTTCTGAGCTTTTTCTTGGTCTGCGCGTTTATGTTCACGGTTAGCTATAGCTTGGTGGTGACTATAGTCGTAAAGAGACCTCGCCCTTTGCATCTCTTCCATAGCAGAGCGATTATAGGAGGAGTCATTCATCGCATAGCTGTAAAGAGAATACTTCACAGCGGAGTCTAAGCGGTTGATTTGATGATACAACAAGGCCAGTCCTCTGGCAGCGGCATTCTGGTTGTTGAAGTCATGCCCTTCGCGAAGTTCCTTTCTGAAAAAGAATTCTGCAGAATCATACTGAAGAGTGTTCAGATAATATAATCCTTTGTAATAATAGAACACTTCGCGGCCCTTTTCAATGTTTCCACACGAATCGAAGTAGCATGAATATGTTTCGTAGCATTCAATAGCCTCCTTGGCTTTTTGATAGTCTTTTGTTTCCAGGAAATGCTCTACCGGCAACATGCAATAGCGAGATACCGCTGCTATTCCCTGAAAAAGCATCGCTTTGGCATATAGTGTGTCATATAAAGAAATGGCCTTGTCGTCTTGATGAAGTTTGAATAGTACGGGTATCATGAATGCGGTTGCGGTCAATGCCTGGGTGGTATCATTTGCTTTCCAAGCATAGCCTGAAGAATACTTGAGGTTTTCAAGGCATTCTTCTAACAGATGCTGTTTATAAAACAGATTT
Organism: Bacteroidales bacterium; assembly: GCA_016285515.1. Classification (GTDB taxonomy): domain Bacteria; phylum Bacteroidota; class Bacteroidia; order Bacteroidales; family BM520; genus RGIG7150. The sequence goes on along the minus strand of JAEEQW010000033.1, from coordinate 3,513 downwards.
GACATTTGACCATAGACTCGACTCAATCTGAAGAAGTCACAGTCTGAGCGCATGGTGTCAGCACTGTAAGTAGCTGTCAAGAAGGCTTCTACAGCATTTGGATAGTCCCCCATGTCGGCCCAGGTGCGACCCATTAGGTAGTGGGCTCGCATGCGTTCGTTGGGAGTGCCGTGGCGGTCGAAGTACTTCACGAGGAGCTCGGCCAGCGAGTCGTTGGTCATCACCGAGTCGGCACGGTTCTGCCGCTCCAGCTCCTCGAGCTGGGCACGCATCTGACTGCCGTCGCCCGAACAGGAAGACAGGACAATAACCAATAAACAATAACCAATAACCGTTATTGCGCGGGGCGCCTTGCTTGCTGTGATCATCTGTTTAATTCCGGTTTTTGTTTTATGTCGTTTCAAATCCGTCTGCAAAGGTAGTTCAAATCTGGCAGTTTTTTCTCGTTATTGGTTCATTATTCAATCAATTCACAACCCTATGCGATAGCCCAGCGTCAGCGACAGGTAGCTCATCTTATCGTGTTTTTGTTTATAAATAGAAACGCAGGCCGAGGTTAAACGCCAAGCGGGCGAATCCGTTCTTTTCATTGTCCTTAAGCTTCTGCCCAGGCTCCTTCTTGAACGTCGAGGTAGTGCTGACCATGTCAAGGCCGATACCCACATGTTTCCACAGCCTACGCTCCACGCCCAGGGCAGTCTTAATACCCAGGCCATTCTGCGAATAGCCACCCGAATAGCTAGCCCTGCCCAAGCCGAACTCCACGCGAGCACTCCAGTCCTCACCCACGGCGCCAGCATAGACAAACGACGGGCCGAAGAAAGTAAGCTCGATATCTCCTTGATCTTTATAGAAAGAGCTGACGGGGTAGCCAGTCTTACTGTACATATAAGAGAGTGCGAAGCCAAAGCCCTTCTTGAACACGCAGCGGTAGCTGCCTTCAAAGCCATAACCAACCTGCCAGCTGTAAGTTCCCCTCGGCGTAGTGACTTTCGACGTGATAAGTCCCAGGTTGCCGTTCAGCGAGAAGGTGTGTTCCACTTTCCTTTTCACCGCAAGGTCATCCTGTCCCTCAAGCATCATTTGCTTCGAACCCTCACCTTGCCAGTCCTCCTGTGCCGAGATGCTCCCAGCCAATACTGCTGACAGCAGAGCGATGAGCAATAGCCTTTTATTCTTCATCATTTTTATTACTTCACAACTACTTTCATAGTTTTTCCGTTATTCATGCGGATGATATTTACACCTTTCAGTGGTTCGTTTATATAGCAGCCACCAAGAGAAATGATTTTAGATTGTGCTGCATCAGAAATAGAAGGTTCTTCGATTCCAACAAAGACAGAGCCAGCCTGAACCTTCTCGTTAAGAACAAACCCCCATGTTTTTTCGAGGTTGTCGCCTAACAGGATTCCATTCTCACTCTCCTTTATATTGATGGCAATAGGAGCCGATGACAAGAAGAGTTCTCCACTATCAGTAATAGATGCATATTTATGTGCACCAATGCTGTAGAGGTAGTATTTGCCGTCTTCCTTGACTATCTGCCAACTGCAATCTGGATTATCTTCCTCAACGTCGTAAAGTGACTCCACACTTACCACTTTGTCGCCTACGCCATCATAAACAGCGAAATTATAATCATGCATATTCATCATCAAATATGCACTCGACGGTGAAAGCTCGCTTGGGTTCAGGGCGATTTCTCGAATATCGTAAAAAACATCCCAATCGCTATCAAAGGCATCCATCAGTTTCCCTGCAGGAACGTATAATGTGGCATGCTCATAAGTATTATATGAGAAAGAACTATTACACGTGGTATTGCAACTTTTTATCACCACATTTTTGAGAGGACAGCCATAGAATGACCCATAGCCAATGGCTTCTACAGAATTGGGAATAAGCAGCGAAGTCAGCCCGTGGCACTGATAGAAAGCATTGTCTCCAATGGAGGATACTGAGTTGGGAATGCTCAAACTCGTCAGACCTGAACAGCCCCAAAACGCATTGTCTCCAATGGAGGATACTGAGTTGGGAAAAGTAACGCTTGTCAGACCCGAACAGCCAGAGAATGCATAGGCACAAATATGGGTTACATCTTCAGGAATAGTGATATCCTTAATCTCCAGGCCCTCGTCGTCAATCAATTTAATCCATTTGCCAATTCTTTGCCATATCAGACTGACGAAACCATTGTTGCAGAAAGCAGAATAATCAGTAACGGGAACTCTCAGGTCGTTGATGGCATTGCAACCAATAAAAGAATTTTCTCCAATACTAGTCACAGAGTTGGGAATGGTCAGGCTAGTCATACTTATACAGAAATAGAATGCACCGTTGTCAATAGAAGTCACTGAAGGAGGAATAACAACGCTCGTCAGAGAGGAACAGTTGGCGAATGCGCGTTCGCCTATGTTGACTACGTTATTGGAAATAATCGCATTCGTCAGTTTTTCGCATCCTTCGAATGTTTCCTTGCCGATGGATGTCACTCCATCGGGGATGACCACACTTGTCAATTGAGAACAACCCTGAAAGGCTTGTTCTCCAATGCTGGTCACGCCACTAGGAATGACGATGTTTGTCAAACCTTTGCAGTCTTTGAATGCACGACTCCCAATACTGGTTACACTGTTGGGGATGTCTACATTCGTCATCTGGTAAAAATTATAGAACGCTGTTCCTCCGATGGCAGTTACCTCTTCACCTATCACAACTTCACGGATATTTGAAAGTCCGGCAAACCATCCACCAATTTCCTTACAATGAAAAGTCACGCTCTTCAATCCATCACAACCTTGGAAGGCACATTGCCCAATTACTTCTATAGAGTTAGGAATAGTTATACTCTTTATGGAAGGACATTGTGCAAATGCCCAACCACCGATAGTGGCTACGGATTCAGACATCGTAACGCTGCTAAGGTCTGAGCATATATAGAATGCTCTATTACCAATAGTGGTAACAGAGTTTGGAATGATGACGCTTTCCAAACCTGTAAAACAAAACGCATCTTCTCCGATAGTGACGACAGAATTAGGGATAGTAACGCCCTTCAAACCTCTACAGCTATAGAATGCCGCTCTTCCGATAGAGGTAACAGGATAGGTAGCATCCTGATAGGTAACGTATTCGGGAATGGCCACAGTTCCAGTGTTCTCTTCTGTAATAAAATACTCTCCTCTGCTGACAGCAAGCTCAGTATGATTATTTGTCCAATCATAATATATGGTGATGCCATCGTCATTTGTGGCCATGATGTCGTAGGCGTAGGCTTTGGTACCTGTTATGCATAAAAGAACGATGAGAAGCGTGATGCTCCATAATTGGTTTTTCTTTTTCATTTTAAGTATTCGTTTTAAATTCAAATAATAAAAGTTGGGGGCAAAGATAGTAAGAAAAACAATAGCGTCCAAACTTTTTCTTTACTTTTTTCTTGGCAAAGCATGGAGAAAGGGCTGAAGACCAGCCCTTATCTGGTTTGTTGACAGCGTGTTAGAACGAATTTTAAAG
>JAEEQW010000032.1 GCA_016285515.1 Bacteroidales bacterium | reverse complement strand
TCTTGTATTGCCAGATGGCCACGCTACATAGCGAAGAGCTGCGGATTACAGACGATTATGAACAATATGACAAAATAGAATATGCACTGATATATGCGAGCTAACACACAACGAATTTATGAACTACTGAGTAAAGGTGCCTTTCTTTCCGTTGACAGTACGGATTTGGAGGTGAAACACTTATATGATGATATAGAGGAGAACTTCACTGATTATGAGGTCTATTTCCTTGAGTTGGGTTTGCGTCTTGAAGCTGGCGATGGTTATTACTATTTCTCTCGCACTCAAGAAGGAAAGTTGAACATTGAGCAAAAACTGCAAAGTTTTGCCATGTGGGTGGATATTTTAGATTTCTTGAAGACATATGAGATCGCATTTTCCACCGGTTTCCAGTTCCGTAGCACGCACATTTTAGAGCGAATTAACCTTGATGTGGAGTTGCGCGACAAAGCTCGCAAGCTGTTCCGCAAACAAAACACCAACCAAGAGATTGTAGACAAGCTCATAAGTGAGTTGACGGGGATGGGCTTTGCTGAGATTGTCAATGAGGAGGATGGCACCTATAAGGTAACCGCAGCTTTCCGCTACGCTGAAGAGTTGGTGAATCTGATTACGATATACAACGAAGAAGAAATCCAAGAGGTATAAGATTAATAGCAATAGCAATGATAATGTAAGACAATATGGATATAGACGAAAAAACGATAAAAGCTGCTTTATTAAAGGGGGAGCGAGTGACGCTTGAGTGCAAGAAGGCTCAATCGAATGTTCCAATTGATATGTGGAAAACGTATTCGGCGTTTGCCAACACATACGGAGGGCTAATTCTTTTGGGTGTACATGAGGATTTGAAAGAAAAGGACGTTACCAAGCGTTTCACAATAATTGGTATGGATGATCCAGAAAAGATTCGCAAGGACATTTGGAATGTTGTAAACAATCCTGAGAAAGTGAGTGTGAATCTTTTGAAGGATGAAGATGTGGAAGTTGTAGAGATGGACGGGAAAAAAGTAGTGGCAATTAATGTGCCGCGTGCCGATTATAACACTCGACCAGTCTATATCAACAATAATCCGATAAATGGCACATATATTCGTAATCACGAAGGTGATTATCATTGCCCGAAAGAAATGCTCACTATGATGATGCGCGATGCCAACCCAGAAGGCAACGATCGCTTATTTTTGAAGCATTATACGATGGACGACATCGATATCCCAACGCTGGAAAGATACCGTAATCATTTTCATAGTAGACTTCCGGACCATCCGTTCAACAGTCTTGACCACACTGAATTTCTTCGCCAAATGGGAGGCTTTACATTAGATCGTGAAAGTGGGATGGAGTGTTTGAATATGGCAGGATTGCTAATGTTTGGCAAGGGATTGCCTATACGTGACCGATTCGACAATCTTAGACTTGACTATATCGATAAATCGCACTTGATAGGCGACCAACGCTATAGCGACCGACTGACTTACGACGGCATGTGGGAAAACAACTTGTTCAATTTCGTCACGATGGTTTTGCCTAAATTGACGAGGGAATTGCCTCGTCCTTTCAAGATGGAAGGAATGGTGCGCGATGATGACACACCGCAACACAAAGCTGTGCGCGAAGCGATGACGAATTGCATCATTCACGCCGACCTGATGTTGAACAGTGTGTTGAAGGTGGAGAAATACGATGACAAGTTTGTATTCACGAATCCAGGTCTTTTGAGGTTTCCTGTTGATCAAATTTATGCAGGCGAGGAAACGAGAGCACGTAACCAGCGAATCCAGAACATGTTTCGTATGATAGGCTTCGGAGAGAACCTTGGTTCGGGCTTTCCGCTGATTCTAAGCGCTTGGAACGACATTTTTTTGGGGAATTCATGTAACAATTTCGCTTTTCTCATACTATAAGTGTGAAAACAACAAAATCACATAGTATGAGTTTGGATTTATACATTACATCAAAGACCCCTATTCGTAAACGCGGTACTGGGGTGTATGTGAGGGAAAACGGAAGAACCCTAGAATTGAAGACGTTGAATGAGGTTATTGACCATTTCCCAGATGCCGACATTAGCCATATCAAAGAATATGTGTATGAGACTGATGAGGTTTGGCACGAGAACATCACTCACAACATGACGGAAATGGCGAATCATGTTCCCATTGGCGAACTAACACTTTATGATTATTTGTGGCGCCCCAAGAAACACGGTTTTGAGAGGGCATCAGTAGACTATATGAAAGGTGTGTTCGAAGGACTGTTGTATCTGAAAAAACACAAGGAAGAGCTGTTGCCTTATGAGCCTCCCATCGACTCAGAGACAGGAGAGCGATGGGGTAGCTATGACCTATTAGTGTCTTTTTGTGCTTCGTTGGTTAAATGCTTGATGGAGTTGGACCTTTCTCAGAAATTTGAAATAGAGTCAGACGTATGAAAATCAAAAATGCACGCCGTCGCATTCTATATCTAATAAAGGTGCATGGTTGTGATATGGAACAGCTGTTTTTATAAGACTGGTTTGACTTTTTTCAGCGGTACCCACTCTGTTGCAGCAATCACCTCTGCAACTTGTTGGGCGGTGATGTCTTCGCATTCGTAAGGCAATGAGATTTCGTTTCCAATCTCCTTATCATGGGTATACTTGTTGGGAATAGACGAGATGCTGACATAGTCTGTTTCATTGACCATCTTGAGGAGACGAGATGTGGTACCACATACCACTCCTATTCCCGCATGGCTAAAAGTGTCGAGCATGTTAATCACGTCTTGGGAGTAACCGTAGACACTGAAATACAAAGAGAGGTACCAGTGCCCTTCTGGAACAGGAATCTCTTCATCATCCCAACCCTCTCCTTTTTTGTGTGGCGAAAGATGGGCTCTGGCATAGGCCACATCTAAGCAATGATAAGGGCTGTTTGCACTTTCCCATTTCAAGAAGTCCTCCTCGCTGTCAAGATTTAAGCCTTCTATTTCGCGACCTTTACTATTGTGTCTAAAGATATCTTCGTCCGAAACATTCTCGTATGCAGATTTTGGCTCTGGGTCAAACGTTGATTTGGTACAATATGCTTCGTAGGCGATGCGCCAAATATGCATATACTTTCTGAGAGTCATTTCGCTGCTTGTCCATAGGGTAAAGATTGTTGTTTTTCAAGCACTTTCATCACGTGTTCTGGATTATCGAAGGTTTTATAGCAGGGACATATCCTGTTGAGGTCTGCTCGTTTGATTTTTCCGTCACGTTTGGTGTAGGGGAGATGCTCCTCAATATATGCATTGTATGCATCAGGATTCTCTTCCAATCGTTGCATAGTTTTCTCTATATGGAGCATGGTTTCGAGAGAGGCATCGTCCACCACAACACCGTTTAAATTATTTCTGTGGTCAAGACACATCACAGACCAAAGGTTGTTGTATTTCAATAATGGTAATTGCTTCATTGTCTCATTTATTTGTTGTTTTCACCCAATAAGTATAGGAAATCATAAAAATGTTACAAGAATAGACTATCTTTTTTTACTTTTGTCCCATGAAATGCAATAAAAAATGAAGCACATACAACTTTTGGCAGCCTTTCTCTTGCTGCCCCTTTTCCTCAGCGCACAAAGCGCTTACGACTACACCCAATATGTGAATCCTTTCATCGGCACGCAGACCGATGAAACGGGTGCCCTCAGCGGTAGTACCTTTCCCGGTGCCACGATGCCCCAAGGCATGGTGCAGCTGAGTCCCGAAACGGAACAAATGGTCACTTGGGATCCTTGCTCAGGTTATGACTATAATAAAGACATCATCTACGGTTTCACTCATACTCATCTCAGTGGCACGGGTTGCACCGACCTCATCGATGTGAGTCTGATGCCTTTGTGTAGCGCAGTGACACCAGAGCAGTTGAAGGCCGCCGACTTCGGGCAACATTATAGTCACGACAAGGAGTCCGCTCGTCCTGGGTATTATCAAGTGTTGTTGCAGGAGAGTGGTGTGAATGTGGAACTCTCGGCCACCACGCGCACGGGCATCCATCGCTATACTTTCCCAGATGGCCAGTCGCAGAGCGTCGTCCTCGATCTTGACAGAATGACTTATCGTGGAGATGCCTATTACTCAGGCCGCCGTTATTACGACATCATCCAGGCGCAAATCCGTCTTGTTGACGACCACACCATTGAAGGCTATCGTGTCGTCTGCGGGTGGGCTAAACTGCGCAAAGTGTATTTTCGCGCCGAGTTTTCTAAGCCATTCAAGCAACATTTGTTGATGAACGGCGAACTGAATGTCGGTAATAGCGATGTGGTGAATGGCAGAACACTGAGGGCGGCATTGAGCTTTGACCCAGCCGATGGTCGGGAGTTGATGATAAAAGTCGCCATCTCGCCTGTCGACAACTTTGGCGCAAGAACCAACATGTACGCCGAAGCCCAAAGTTGGGATTTTGACGGCTATGTCAAAGCTGCTCACGACACCTGGCAGCGTGAACTCAGCCGCATCGACATCGAAGGCACCAACGAGCAGAAGACCATCTTCTACACGGGACTCTACCATGTGCTGATGCAACCCAACACCATGAGCGACGTGGTCGGTCGCTATATGGACACCAATTTTGAAATCAAGCAGATGCCTCCGGGACAGACCT
>JAEEQW010000004.1 GCA_016285515.1 Bacteroidales bacterium | reverse complement strand
GGAGTGGTTTGGCACCTCGATGTCGGCTCGTCACATCCTGGGGCTGGAGAAGGTCCCAAGGGTTCGGCTGTTCGCCGATTAAAGTGGCACGCGAGCTGGGTTCAGAACGTCGCGAGACAGTTCGGTCTCTATCTGTTGTGGGCGTGAGAAGTTTGAGGGGAGCCGACTCTAGTACGAGAGGACCGAGTTGGACAAACCACTGGTGTATCTGTTGTGTCGCCAGATGCATGGCAGAGTAGCCAAGTTTGGAACGGATAAGTGCTGAAAGCATCTAAGCACGAAACCGGCCTCAAGATAAGACTTCTTCGAAGGGTCGTCAAAGACTATGACGTAGATAGGTTGCAGATGTAAAGGCAGTGATGTCAAAGTCGAGCAATACTAATAGCCCGTAACTTTCAGGCGCGGAAGAGGCGGTGCGATGAGGAGCATATATTATCTTTCATAAAATGTCACCTGTCCGTAGTAGGACAGGAAAAAACAGGAAGGTGACGATAGCAGCGGTGTCCACCTCTTCCCATTCCGAACAGAGAAGTTAAGCCCGCTCACGCCGATGGTACTGCAATTGTGGGAGAGTAGGTAGTTGCCTCCATTTTATACAAAAGCCCGTCATTCCGACGGGCTTTTTTGTTATTAGAATGATGCAGACGACATATACAATACATTACGTCTCTATATCGTTAATATTATTACATGAAACAAAAGACGCATTATAATTATATAATCAACATCTTCGTAGTGATGATATTTGTTGTCTCAGCATGTTTCCCAACTTCTAATATTGCTGATACTTATATTGCCACCACTGAGGCAGACAGCACTTTTTCAATTGATGCCATTAAAACGGCTAATGACTCTGCATATAATTTTGATTTCGCGCGTTATTATTCATTGTCAACATTCCGTTTTCCAAATTTATTGGAATCATACAGATATTCTAAAACAACCGCTGACAGCATTATCGATACTGCATGTTTCTATTTGAATACACCGTATGTTTATGGAGCTGTCGGCCCTGATGAATTTGACTGCTCAGGTTTTACAATGTATGTGTTTGCCTTTTTTGGCATAAATCTGCCTCATTCCTCAATTATACAGTATTCCGTTGGAACCGAGATAAACACCATATCCGAATTGAAAAAAGGAGACCTCGTTTTTTTTAGCGGCCGCAGGATAAGCAAACGCATAGGACATGTCGGCATTGTGATTAATTATTATGAGGAAACCGACCAATTTGAGTTTATTCATGCAAGCCTGAAAGGTGTCATGATATCAAATTCTGGTGAAAAATATTACAAAAAACGATATCTGGGAGCATGCAGAGTGCTTGATGACAACGGCTTCAGATAATGGTCAGAATTTTTCTGCTACTTCTTGGATAATACCAAAAATCTTTTACTTTTGCAAAAAATTTAAAGAAACCGGAAAAATGATTTTCAATAATGAGACGGCAACCGATGTTGCTAAATATCTGCTTGATATAAAGGCGGTTAAGTTAAATGTTTCACATCCTTTCACATGGGCATCAGGTATTAAAAGCCCTATTTATTGTGATAACAGAAAGACACTATCGTACCCTGAAGTCAGAACATTTATATCCAAGAGCATGGTGAAAATAATCCGTGAAAAATACCCTGATGTGGAAGTCATAGCAGGTGTGGCAACTGGGGCTATTGCGGTTGGAATGTTGGTTGCCCAGGAATTGCAGCTGCCGTATGTCTATGTCCGTTCTTCAAAAAAGGATCATGGATTACAGAATAAAATTGAAGGAAATTTAGAGATTGGCAAGAAAGTTGTTGTAATAGAAGATTTGATTTCAACAGGTCAGAGCAGTCTTGATGCGGTTAGAGCCTTAAGAGAGGTACAGTCGAAGGTTTTGGGAATGGTTGCCATATACACGTATGGCCTTCCTGTCTCGATAAGTAATTTCAAATCAGAGGATTGTGAACTGACAACGTTGACAGACTATGATATAACAATATCAACAGCTGCAAAAACGAATTATATAATGGAAAATGAAATGGAAACCCTGAAGGAATGGAAGAAAGACCCGGCTTCATGGTGGAAAGAATGCTAATTATGAAACATTTTGAAAGTAAATCAGTGACAGTGTCACGTCCGGCAGATGTCATTTATGACAAATTTTCAGATTTCAACAATTTCAGAGGATTGATCCCAGAAGAAAGAATTGAGAAATTTGAGTGTACTGAGACTTCCTGTACTATTTCTGCCAAGGGAATACCTGACTTTACATTGGACATTATGGAGAAAATCCCTTGGAGACGTATAGTTTACAACACACACGATCAGAAACCATTGGATATAAGATTTGGTTTCGACATAAAAAGCCTTGATGTGAATTCAACGGAAATCAAGATTTTTATTGATGCAGATGTCAATGGCTTGACAGGAACAATGCTGTCAAGACCATTTCAGAATTTAATTGACATGATGGCAGACAACTTGGAAAGGATAAAATGATGTAAAATAATGTAAAACAACTAATTATTTTTTATTATTATGTATTGGACATTGGAATTGGCATCGAAATTGGAAGATGCTCCCTGGCCTTGTACTAAGGATGAGCTGATTGACTATGCTGTGCGCATGGGAGCTCCAATAGAGGTTATTGACAATCTGAAGGAGATAGAAGATGAAGGCGATGTATATGAAAGCATTGAAGATATATGGCCTGACTATCCGACAAAAGATGATTTCTTCTTCCACGAGGATGAATATTGATTAGATAACTATCTGATTATCAAACATTTAAATAGGCTATTAGGTTAACTAATAGCCTATTTTGTGTTCAAATAAGTCATTATTTGGCCTAATTTGATCCGAAAAGTTAACCTAAAGTTGTACATAATTACTCCTTTTTTTCTAAGAAGATGAATAGTAGGAATACTACTCGCTTTTGTCCCTAAGAAGAATGCTAAGTAAGTGGTTCCGAGGGGACGTTTTGCGAACGGAATTGATAATAGATACCGATCGCGTAATAGTTACCGCCGCAAGGGTTTTCGTGACCTTTGCGGCGGTGTTTGTATTACCTTACAGGCTCAGCTCATACATATACCCGTGGTACTGCAGCGAGCCGTCGATGATGGGGAAGAAGAACTCGTTGTCGTGTTCCACGTTCTTCAACTTGAGGTTCTCCATGATGACAGTCTTGGTGCCATCGTCATTGGTGGTGACAGTTAGTTTGCCTTCCTTGGCGATGTAGCCCGTTTGGGGCTGGAAGGTCCAGAAATCACTGTCGAGAGCCACGTGTACGCAGGGGAACACGGGCAAGTAAGGTGTGCCGATGTAACCGAGGTTGTACTCGCCGTCGATGACTTGACCACCCAGATAACTGACGATGAAGAAACGCTTGCGGTTGGCCGACATGAAGAGCATCGACTTCACGTCAAGGCCCAGCAAGCTGAGACCGTCGAGTGAGGCGACGCCTGCCAGACCGATGGGGCTTTCAATGTTCTTGATCTTGAACTTGTTTTCTGTGTCGAAGGTGTAGGGTGTCAGTGGACCGTTGAAGTTAAGTGCCAGATTGACATTTTGGCCGTTGTTGTTGACGCCCATGCATTGCGACAAAATGACGCTATAGGTGCCATCGTTGTTTTGAACGACAGCCAGTTCACCGTTCATCCAATAATAGGTTTCACCGTAGAACAAAGTGTCGGCGCCCATGATGAAGGGTAGCTCGCCGAGGTTGAACTCGTGGAAACCGACCACAGTGGGGACAGGGTCTTTCGAATTGCCCATTGTGTAGGTGCCGGGGGTGATGGGACCATTGAAAACAATGGCGATGCCTTCGTTCTTGTCGGCAGTCATCTCCTTGTTGGCCAGGACGATGGCGTTTGTCTGGCCGTAAGTGACGGCTTTGGCGGTGACGATGTCGGAGGTGGTGGTATTCACCGTCATTTTACCTGATTGTACTTCGGGGGTAACGGGCGTCCCGTTATTGTCGTCATTGCAACTGGTGCTGATCAGGGCCAGGCCGCAGAGAAGCACTAAACTAAAAAACACTTTTTTCATAACGATAAGTCTTTAGGTTTGTCTTAATACCAAAACGAGTTATTACTACAAAAATTGTGCTGAAATCTAGTGGGCTGCTGTAAATGCGACTTTTCTTCGCATAAGTTGTAAATAATAATTGAAAAGTATACCAGCGCAATAATTCTATGGTATACCACCATGGCTGGATTTGCTCTGATTCCACGAGTCTTATCCCGCCAGGGCTTTGAGCACGCCCAAGTGAAAACGAAGAAGAATCACTTCCTGGAAGAAGACAAATAGTGTCTCTGAATCCATGATACTGCACTTCTTCCTCAGGGAAAAACGATCATCATCGTAACGTTTCGACGAGACTATAATTCATAATCCAATAAAAAAGAAAATTGAAATACGATATAAACGTTGTTCATAAATGTCGGTATTCTTTTTCCTCTAGGAAGACGAATATCTTGTTTTCGAGTAAGACAATTTTTAAGAAATTCGGATGAAAAATTATGCTAATGGTCTGAACTATCCTATGTTAACTTATTTTTTCATTTCGCGGAAAATTCCATAATTTAACGGAAATTAAAGCTAACATAAAGTTGTACATAGCGACCGTAACTAATTGATAATCAATGTGCGTCACAATCTTCCACGAAGATGAGTATTGATTGATTAAATCACTGATTATCAGTGAAATAATAGAGGCTGTTAGGTTAACTAACGGCCTTTTTTGTGTTCAAATATGTCATTATTTGACCTAATTTGAAGGATAAGTTAACCTAAAGTTGTACATAATTATTTCTTTTTTTCTATCTTTGCCATAACGACATGAAGTTCAAATAGGGATGGACATTAAGCACTATTTTATAGAGAGAGGCCAGGGAGTGCCTCTTATTCTCCTTCACGGAAATGGGGAGAACTGTGGCTATTTTATGGGGCAAATAGAGGTGTTTGCCCAGTATTATCACGTGTACGCGTTGGATACCCGTGGGCATGGAAAAACGCCACGAGGCGACGCTTCGTTCACGATTCGTCAGTTTGCCGATGACCTTCGAGACTTTATGGATGAACACGGGATTGAGAAAGCCCACATATTGGGCTTCTCGGATGGTGGAAACATTGCGATGATTTTTGCGATGAAGTATCCGGAGCGTGTGAACCGACTCATCCTGAACGGAGCCAATCTGGATGCCAAGGGTATTAAGCGCTCGGTTCAGATTCCTATTGAGATTGGATATTGGTTTGCCAAGCTTTTTGCGAATAAGAGCCCAGAAGCCAAATTACATGCGGAGACATTGGGGCTGATGGTCAATGATCCGGATGTGAAGCCGATGGAACTGTCGAAGATTCAGGCCAAGACGCTGGTCATCGCTGGGACTAGGGACATGGTCAAAGAAGATCATACACGGCTATTGGCCAGCTACATCCCGGATGTGCAACTGGTTATCCTTGATGGCAATCATTTTATTGCGAACAAATGTCCTGAGGTGTTTAACCGGGCTGTATTGGCTTTTTTACGAGATGAGTGATTTTTACTATGTCTTGTTGGACTTAAAAATATCGGGCTATACAACATGATGAACTTTTTAACTCGCACACGGTTTTTATTGGTGTGGTTCATGCTGTACAGCACTATTTTGAGTTATGGCAAAAGCAATGCACTCACCGCATGGAACGCTGCGTAGTATAGTCTATTGGCTATGTTATCCCAAAGGCCAGCCTGGCGAAGGACCTCAATCTCTGCAAAAGTCCTTTGAGCTTTCTCGACTTCCAAGCCGACGATGATCTTCCTTTCTTCTTTGTTTATGCTCATACCAATAGGATTTTGTCTTGTTCGACATTTTTAAAATAGGGCAAAAATCGTATGGCATCCCATTCCTCCTGTGAATAGGTCTGTACGCTGAAATACTCGCCTAAGTCAAATCCGAGTTCCATAATGGGGTAGGCAATGTCCTGGAAATCCTCCGCTTCCTGCGGACGGTTGAGCAGAATAAGCAGATCCCAATCTGAACCCTCATGATAATCCCCACGGGCACGCGAACCATATAATAACAGGTGCGCGTCCTTAGGCAGAATCTGTTTGCCCAGCTGCTGGATTTGGAAAAGAATGTCGGAATGACTCATGTCTTTATCTAGTTTGCAAACGTAAAAGTAATAAAAATCCTTGAAACACAGAGAAAAGACCAACTTTTATTCAATTTGCCAGCAAGAAGCTGTAAATAATAATCGAAAGAGTAATCCGAAAGATAATTGATTCCAATTATCTGAACTATCCTATGATAACTAAGGGTCTTCTTTTTTGTTGTGGCAAATAACGCCACAAACTATTATCCTTCAGGTGTCGGGCGTATTCCTTTTTCTTGTATCTTTACATTTAATCCCCCTTCTCTCCAACAACCTACATCTCCGATTTCAATACGCCGTCTTTGCCGGTCCTTGGGAAGTAATCATTGTTAGATGAATGACGCTAACTCTTTAATTGAAGTCTCTTTGAAAATCAGCCAAAATCGATAAAAAAGTTGATTTTGGCTGATTTTCTAGAATAATGAATCAAGCGTAACTATGTCATTTACATGTGTTTTATGTTTGGATTCAGTTGTACTAATGGAGGTTATAAGTGCTATGTAAATAGAGTGGCTGGGCTTGTGAATCTTGGAGCTTTTCACAGCTGTTATCTGTCGGGCGAATTCCTCTGCATCTCCGTTTGACAATGTGTATTTGTCTTCTGAGAATTTCATTTCGCAGATATAGTCGGCCAGTTATGCGGTAGCAGGGATGATGAGGTCCACTTGGACTCCTTCGCCATCGGGGGTCTTACCCCGCCAGCTGAAAGGCGTGTGGTATAGCATGTGCGCGTGGCAAAGATAGAGAATCTCATTAAAAAAAGAAAAATTGCAATTGGGATGCAAAATGTAACAAATTTTGTTTACTTTTGCAGTTGAATTGTCAATGTGAACGACTATGGGAGATTATAAAAGCATTTCAAAATGGATTGATGCCATGGCGGTTCGAGGCCGTCACATCTTCACAAAGTCCGAATTACGGGCGGCTTTTCCTGACAAATCGGAAGAAGTTGCCAAGACCGATCTTTCGAGACTGCTTGCCAATGGCACCATTGTGTCACCCTGGCAAAACTTTTATGTGATCGTGCCGACCGAGTACAAGTTGAAAGGAATAGTCCCTCCGGAATTTTATTTGGACAGGTTGATGAAACATTTGGGCTGTAACTACTACATTGCTTTGCTCAATGCGGCCGAGATGTTCGGTGCCGCCCACCAGCGCCCACAGAACTTCACGGTTTTCGTGGAGGGCAAGTCCCTGAGGTCCGGAATTAAGGGAGGGACAGAGTTGCTTATCCATCGGCGTAAAAAGCTCCCGATGGATTTCATCAGAAAATTTCAAACGCAAACTGGATATGTCAACGTGTCTTCCCCTGAGCTCACTGCCCTAGATTTGGTGGGTTCGGAACTAGATGTCGGCGGCCTTACAAGAGTGGCGACGGTTTTGGCTGAATTGGCCGAAGAAATCTATTTCTCCACTGTCTCATCCGAGCTGTTGAACTACTTCAAGGCCCCGGTAATCCAGCGTCTGGGCTATCTGTTGGACGCCGTGCTTGACGAGAGGGAAAAGTCGGATGAGCTGTTTGCCCTGTCGCAGTCTGCGAAGATTCACTTCAGAAAGGTGGCTTTGAAAACGTCAAAGGCAGTGTCTGATGACTGTGAGCTGAACAAACGATGGAAAATAGTTGTAAACCAGAAAATTGAAATAGACGAGTTATGATACCAAAAGACGCGATAACCGAATGGAACCAATTCGCACCTTGGTCCAGCGAGGTTCAAGTGGAACAGGACCTGATTATTTGTAAGGCGTTGGTCGAGATATACAAAGACAACTATCTCGCTGATCATTTGGCTTTTCGTGGAGGCACAGCCTTGCACAAACTTTATCTCCATCCCCAGCCTCGTTACAGCGAGGATATCGATCTCGTCCAGATTGAGGCTAGTCCCATCAAGGAAACCTATGATCATTTGCGCGATGTCCTAGCTTTCCTTGGGGAGCCGAAAGTGAAACAGAAAAAGCATAACAATACGCTGATCTTCAGGATGACATCGTCGGGAGTGCCGTCCCTTCCCATCCATCTGAAGGTGGAGATCAACTGCAAGGAGCATTTCAGTGTTTTACCAATGAAGCGTGAGCCGTTTGAGGTGAAGAGCCAATGGTATGAGGGCGGTGCCGAACTGCTGACCTATCAGTTAGACGAATTGGTCGGAACCAAACTCCGCGCTTTGTACCAGCGCCTCAAAGGCCGCGACCTCTATGATTTGTACAAAGCATTGACCATGGCCAATGTGAATGTCGAAAACGTAATTCGGTGCTACAGGGAATACATGGCCTTCGTTGTTGACCACACGCCGACATATAAGGAATATGTGTTGAACATGGAAGAAAAGATGAAGGATGACGAATTTCTTGGTGACACCAAGAACCTCCTCCGTGTAGGGGACAGTTTCGATCCAGTCAAAGGCTATGAAATTGTTAAAACGGCATTGATAGACCGTCTTCAAGGTTGAATGTCGCTCAAAATAGGGTGGAATTGTGTCACTGTTTATTTGCTAGAAAAGAAGTAGATATCAAGATTTATTTTGTTGCTTAAAAAATGTGGTGTGAAAATCTGTAAACATATAGTGTCACAAACTATTTTCCTTCAGGTGCCGGGCGTATTGCTTTTTCTTGTATCTTTCCATTTAATTCCCCCACCCTCTCCAACAACATACATCTCCGATTTCAATACGCCGTCTTTGTCGGTCAAGTTATCGACAAAAAGAGGTATTTTCATAATGAAATGCTTGCATGAAAATGTATCACCGACCTGCCATTTCGAGTTTTCGGTCTCGATGATTTCAAATCGTTGATTACCAAGATATTTCAAGGTGCTTTTTCGGTTGGGCCACCAAGAGATTTGAAGTGTGTCGCCAATTTTCAAATCATCAGCTTTGATTTTCTTGCCTCTGAAGCTCCCCGAACCGCTGGCCATCATGATGTACAGATGCTCTAAATAGTCACTCCAGTTTTCATAACCCACATATTGCGACAGGATATCCAAAGTGTAAAGCCGGACGCGGGATTCCGCGCTCGTTTTGTCATATCCGAACAATCGTTTCAGGGTCTTGGCATTGATTGCCGCTTGCGGCAGTTTGTCCTTGATTTTTTGCTGTATCAGGTCGAAGTCGCTGGGTGACAAGGTCTTATCCTTCATGCCAGCAGTTTCTTTTATATCTTTACGCAGAAGATCAATCTCTATTATGTTTCTCAAAACGGATGTGGTAGCCATACAACAAAATTAGTTTGCAAAATTACATAATTGTTCGATTACAGCAAAAAATAAACTAATTTTGCAAAAACAAAATCACTATGGCAGAGGATTTTACATCGGGTTCGTTCGGGGAAATGTCGGACAGCTTTTCCAAATTCCATGATTATCAGCGGATGCCATTCAAAGGTGCGGGCTATAGTGTGTTATATACGGTGCTGAGCGGGGGGCGAAAACTGTTTCTGAAAGCCTTGAATAGGGAGCTGGGAGCCTCGGCGGAGCATCTTGCGAGGTTGCGGCGTGAATACTGGATTCTTGAAAAACTGTATGGCAATGAGCATGTTGTAAGGTGCATTGGCTGGCGTGAGGATGCCGAAGTAGGGCCTTGCATCGTCATGGAGTATGTTGATGGCGAGTCACTGACTGACTACCTGAAAACCAATCCCTCAAACAAAGAGAAGAAACGCATCCTGAATGAATTGCTTGATGCCTTAGATTTCATCCACAAGCACCAAATAGTTCATAACGACCTGAAGTCCGAGAACATTCTCGTTACCCGTAACGGACACAATGTCAAGTTAATTGATTTCGGTTACGCCGATGGTGATTCCAATATTGACAAAGCAACTGGCGGGACAGAAGCCTTTGCTTCTCCTGAATTGGTTCGTCAGGAAACGACGGATGTGAGGAGCGACATTTATTCTTTGGGCTTCATTATTAAGGCATTGTTCCCCCATTGTTACGGTTCGGTTGTCCGCAAATGCCAGCACAAAGAAATCGAAAAAAGGTATCAAAAGGTTTCGGAAGTGGGCAAAGCTGTTGATTGGCGTGACAGGGTGAAATGGTTGGCGTTAGCGGCTTTGGCTATTGCTGTGGCGGTATGGGTTTGGCCGAAGAAAGAGCCTGAAAAGGTTTTGCCTCCAGAAAAAAATGAGCCTGTACCACAAGTTGTTGCGGCGCCCGACACCGTAGTTGTTGTTCATGAACACCATGATACTGTGGTAATAGAGCAGCCCAAGTCTGTCAAGCAGAACAATTCCAATGCAAAAGCCGTTGTTGTTAATAATCCTGTAATTGCGTTGGATTTGGATTCCGTCCATCAAGCGTATCAAGCTTTATATATTAGGTTTGAAAAGGAAATCCAAAATGGGATGAAAAACGGAAAAATTGCCTATTGGGATTATGGAGAGGTTTACAAAGACCGTTTTGAGTTGGAACTAACTGAATTGCATAAAACGATGAAGCCGACAGATTTGGCCATGCAAACCCTATTTGAAATGGATTTCAAGACGGTTTCTGAAGAACTTGTTTCCCAACTCTCGGGATTGTATGCCGACAAGTTGCCTTCGATTGGCTGGATTGGCCAGGAAAATCCGAGAAAAGCCGATTCGTTGCGAATAGAATTGCAGCGTTTTTATTTCAGCATGAACAGGGATTTATTTGAGGATAAACTGCCGCATAAGTAGGAAACTTGTACCGAAAAGTACCAGTCCAATTATTACTAAATCTTATACTTTTGCGGCAGTGAAAGCAGTGTCGGTTTTTTGGAGCAAAGTCGCATTTTTTTCATTGCATAATGAAAAAATGCGTATATTTGCAATCAGAAAATATCGGTAGCGATACCACCTGTCTGAAAGTGAGAATCTCGCAAATTTGAACGAAGTAAGACGGAATAGAGTGCGCTGCGTGCCCATAAAGCACGCACTGCTTTCCTTATCTTTTACTTCGGGCATGCGAGAGCCTTCACTTCAAGATAGGATTGGGGTGCGGGCTTTTTTTATTGCCCTTTCCCCAGTGCGAACGATACAGCGTAAGCCGAAAAGCTGGGAGAGAGTAGGCGTAAGAATAATATTTAAGTATTAGAAAAGTATTATGCATCATTGCTTTATCAAAGCAGCCGCGATTCTTCTGATAGCGGCATCGTTCGCCTCTTGCGGAGGTGGCAAGAAAGGGGATAAACTCTCCGACATAAAAGTAGTTGAAGACAAAAGCCGCAAAGTCAATGTCATTGAGCAGGCCAAACCGGCCTTGATGGTTATTCCGAGTGACCAATTTTTGCAACGGAGTGGCTATCTCAAAACCCGTCAGTATAACGGCAGAACCGTTTACGACAGGGATTATGCGGGCTTCTTGCTCAATAACACGACCAACAAGGATGTGGTTCGCGCTATCCAAAACTATTTCATAGGTCAAGGCTATCCATTGAATGACCTTGAACAGTCCATCAAGTCGCTAAATGTCCAGGAAAACATGGACGATGCCGACGGTATTGTCAAGGACGCCAAGACCTTATTGGTGGAAACGGTTCGCCCCGACATCATCCTTGAGTTCGACTATGAGCTGAAGAACGCGAAAGTCTCGCGCACGGTGACTGAGAAAAAGATAGACTATTCCATTGCTGCCTTGGACGCTTTCTCCAACAAGAGCGTGGCCTCTTTTGTGAAGACTGACATTGACGGCAATTTCACTGCCTACCTTGAAAAGCAACTTCCGTCAGACATGCCCAAGTTTGTGGGACAAATCAAGGATTACTTCAAGGATATTGTCGTCAATGGGCGCGACATCACTTTTCGCGTGGTCGTTGACGGTAATTCGGCCATCAACCTTAGCGATGACTACAACGACATGGGTGACACCTATGCCGATTGGATTCGCGAATGGGTGAAGACCAACGCCAAGAATGGCACTGCAAATCTAAACCGCAACACTAACAAGGAGATGTATTACACCTCCGTCCGTGTGACCAATAACGGCGACGACGGCACCCAGTTCAACGCTTACGACTTCGCCAACGCATTCCGCAAGGAATTCACCAAGACGTTCCAAATTAAGAGTGTGAACACCACACAAGGCTTGGGCGATGCTTCAGTAATGATTAAATAAATGTGTGCCATGAAAAAGAATAGATTGTTTATTATCCCGATTTGTGCGCTGATGTTTGCCTCGTGCGGTGGCAATAACGCCCCAAAAGAGCAAGAAGCCCAAAGTCCGACCTTTGCCCCTAAACAACAGGAGACCGTTGTCACAAAACGCCCTGCGTCAAGAAAGGTGGATAGTGTGTTGGCTTTTGTCGGCCAAGTGAAACTGAACATAATGCTTCCAGAATGTTTGCCCGATAACAACAAACACGTGCTGCACAACAAAATGGTTGCCATGACCTCAGTTAATGGCGTTGGGGCTGTGGACGCTTCTCCGATTCTTTGCATCATTCCAACGTTTGCCGAAATAAATCACGACATCACTGCAACTGTTCCTGCCAAGCACAAAATCAAGTATGACTTCAATGTTTGGGTGGCCAATTTGGAAACTGGCGAAGTGTTTGCTTCGGCTCAACAAGATTTGTTGGGTATCGGCGATTCCGAGGAGTTGGCATTGGGTAATGCCATTTCAGCCGTCTCACCCACCGATAACAAATGGCAGGAAATGTTGAAAAATGCCCAAGACCGTATCATCGAGTTTTACAATACCAACGGCGACCGTCTCATCAAGGAGGCGCAAGGCTATCTGGCGGCAAACCAGTATTCCCAAGCCATGCTGATTCTGAACAATATCCCGATGGCTTGCGGCGAAGTCTATGACCGTGCGCTTGAGTTGAAGAACAATGCTTTGGACCAGTATTTCCAGAACGATGCCGAGTATCTGATTTCCAAGATGAAGGCTTATCTGGCTCTGCCCCGTGACAACGAAAACGGCTTTTCATACGATTTCCTTGCCGTTTATGCCATGGTGCCGCCCAACAGCAAGGCCAAGGCTGAAGCCGATGCCTTGTATGCAGAATACGTGAAATCGCTTGACGACATTGCCCGGAAAAACATGGAAAAGCAACAACGCGAGTGGGAAGCCGAGCAAAAACGCCTCGACCGCGAAGCCGAAGTGCGTCTTATTGAAGCCCAATCCGCTGCTCAAATCCAAGCCGAGCAGAACGCGCACGAGTTGGCCATGTACAAGGAGCAAATGGCCGCCGAAGTGGCCATCAAAGGCCAAACGCAGCTTCTTGAAAAGTATAAGAAAGACGCCAGCTATAATAAGTTGGGGCGGATTTGGAAACTGTTTTATATCGGGAGAGAATAAGGGTTAAAAATTTAAATCAAATAATTATGGAAAAATCAAAAATAATGAAAATTGGTTGTTTGTCAGCGATAGGAGTCTTTGTCCTAAATGTCCTATTTTGGGGTATAATAATCATTAGCGATGAAATGAGTTCAAAAAAATCGAAAAACAATTCAGTAAGAATTGAGGATCTGATAGAGCAAGGTGACTTCATCGAAGCCAAAAAACTTGCAAAAACCAGCGAATATGGTGGAGATGAGATGATGACCAAAGTAGTGAAGGCACAAGTGTCTACATTGTTGGACAGAGGCGATTATAGTCTTGCTTCCGATTTGGCCAAAGAAGAAGGCCAATATAGTATCTACTTTAATACCTTGTTAGAAAAACTGGTGCCACTATATGAATCAAATAAGCAGGGACTATTTATTGCATTGGCTCAGTTGAATATACCTTCTAAAGGTAGTTCTCTTAACAGTTGGGACAGAAACATGGACGAATCCATGTTGAATTCTCTGTACTCATCTTTCAATAACAGTTTGTCTCAACTTATGAAGTATGCTAAAAGCAAAAGTGATTTAAATACTGTAAAAGAGTTGGCGGTGTATTTAAAACCACAATATAAACAAGTGAAAGGGAAAGTCCGAGAATGGAATGTTAAATTGCAAGAAATTGTTGAAGTTGATGGTATGGTTTGGGAGGACACTCCCAACGATTACAGACAAGTCAATCAAATCAAGAAAGAATTAGATATAAAATGATAGTAATGGGTATGGAACAAAAGATTATTCTTGTGACACAAAAAAGTTTTGGACAACAAATCAAGGAGTTTTTTGAACAATGCCCCAATGATGGTAATGACAGAGAAATTGGCTATTACGAAAAATCAGGGCTGTTCTACATCAATAATATCACGAAAAATTGTTGCTATTTCGTTGATTTGAACGGAGATACGATTGAAGGTTCGGAACATATTGGGAAGGCAGACAACACCATAAACTCACTTTGTGTAAAAGACAAAGAGAAAAAATGGATTGTTAAATATGATTCTGATAGTAAGAGAATTCGTTTTGTTGAAGAATCATTTTAGGTTATGCCCAACCAATTCGATGCAATCCGCTGCCCGAAATGTGGATCTACCCAACTCACGGCCAACAAGAAAGGTTTTGGGTTGGTTAAAGCCCTTATTGGCGGAGCCATTTTCGGTAGTGTCGGTCTGCTCGGAGGTTTCCTCGGTAGCAATAAGATTAAAATCACCTGCCTGCATTGCGGGCATTCATGGACGAGAAAAAAGTAATTCAAAAAAGAAAAAATAGATTAATATGAGTAACTTAAAAACAAAAGTGGTTGAGGGACTCCCTTTGAATTATAACTCAACCGACCCGAAGGACTTTGTTGAAGTCCTAAACAAGATTGCCGATGCCATGGGAGGGGTGTCGAACATGGGCGTTTTCGCTGACATTACTTCGGTAACACAGTCGAATGAAATGATAGCTCATGTTGCAGATAAGTATGTTGCAGTGAGCGTAAAACGCTACGAGAAACCGCATCGTGACTTGGTAGTCACAACCAATGTGGCCAATCCCTATCAATTTGATTTGGATACTTTGGTTGGCAAGAATGGTTCTAATATTTCATCAAATTTAGATCAGTTTCTTTCAAAAGTTGAAAAGCCGGTAGCGGTTGAAAAGAAAGCCACTAGTGCATCGGTATTACTCGAAAACGAAAAGTCTCATGAAAGTTTTTGGGGTAATGAAGAGGATGAAGAAAAGCAAGATGAGAACTTAAGTGTTTCTGATGCTTTCCGCGAGGTTGGAAAGGATTTCTCTTCGGCTTTTAAGGAAACGGCCGATGCCTTTAAAGATGCTTTTAAATTCAAATAATCAAGTTATATGGAAAACAATTGGAACACATTAGAAGAAGGTACTCATCGCGGATTACTGGATGGTACAATTGAAAATCATGAATGTGATCCCCAGGAGGATTGCCCAGAATGTAGAGGCGACCGTAGATGCACGAAATGTCATGGCAGCGGCGATGTAGATTGTCATGTGTGTCATGGCAGTGGACAATGCAGGGATTGTAGAGGCCAAGGCCGTACACGATGCACGGAATGTGGCGGCGACGGACGATGCCGGCATTGTGGCGGATCTGGAAAAATTCTATGTCGCGAGTGCCATGGTAATGGAAAAATATGGATTAGCAGCGGGAGCTCTCATTGGGAAAAATGTAAAAAGTGTGGTGGAGCGGGTTATGCGCCTTGCCCCAAATGCTCCTCAACCGGCATGAACGTTACCCGCTATGTGTTTGGAGCTTCCAAAAATGCCGCTGGCTCTGGAAGATGCACCAAATGCGACGGAACTGGCGAATTGGTGTGCAAAACTTGCGAAGGTTCTGGCAATTGCACCGCTTGTAACGGAAGCGGCAGAGAGACTTGTTCGCATTGCAACGGAAACGGCGACTGTCCCAACTGCGATGGCACCGGCAAAGTTACGTGCAGAAGATGCGAAGGAAGCGGTTGGTATCAGACTTTCAGTATGTATGATGCGAGATGTTATGTCAAAAAATGGGATTATATCAGTCTGGAAGAACTTGCTGAAGGTCTCAAGTTGGCAAAACCTCGCCCCGTATACAAAGACGTCTATCGTAAGTGGAGAAGTAAGGGTACTATTGAATTTGACAAGATTGATGATGTCATAAAAAAGACCGATCAAGATTTTGGCAATGCTGAATCGTACCAGTCTTTCGAAAAAGCATATAATCAAGCCGTTAGTGTTTCAGGCGTAAAGGATACCCCATACGAAAAGGCGCTTGAGATGGAGCGTGTACCTGTCACGAAAATCGATTTTTCGTTAAACGAGAAGGAATATACCGCTTATGTCATGGGTGACAATGGCGTTGTTATGTGCGAAGAGTTGCCAGTCAAGGTGGAGGTGTTTAAGCCAACGTTCTTCCAGAAGTTGAAACTGACCTTCACAAAAAAGAAAAGGCATTTGGCGTTTATCAAGTTGGCTGCCTATATCTTCCAATGTGACGGAAAGAGCATAGACGAATCTCATGTATTAGATGTGTTTGTTGCAGCATTACAGCTGAAACCCGCTAAACAGGAAGCTTTGAAGGAACAATTGAAGGCATATAACTCGCAGATGCCTTACGAGGTTTTTAGAAAGAATATTTCTTCGCTGTTTTCTTCCAAGAAGACTTTATCCTTCGCGTGGCAATGCATGGCGGTTGATAAGCAAGTGTCGCCACAAGAGCAAGAACTATTTGGCAAATTGGCAGCTGAATACAAGCTAGACCCTGCTGAAGTGGATTTGATGAAAAAATTCGCAACCAAATACTCCCTATTAAAAGACGAGCATTTGGTGAACGAGTACATGGGAAAATAAGAAAAGGTCCCCATTCCTAAGACACTTTAAATCCATGGAACCGATGTTTTCTGTTATTTTGCGACCGAAAAACATCGGAAACCATGAAAATGCCCAAATCGAACATCACACCCGAAAGCAATTTCACGCTCACCTATTTCCCGTATGCTACAGATGCGAATCCGCATACACCATTGGAAGAGCAATCCAATTCTTGTATGACAGTTATAACTATGAAGAAGATTGCTCTCTGCAGTCTCCTGCGGTGAAAGTGCAGTTGACGTATAGTAGCAGCAAACTTCTGTTTCCTGTTTGCGAGGAAGACAACCAAGATTCCATCTATTGGATTTTTGTTGCCTACGACAAGGGGTTGGGTGTAATATGCTAGTAAAAATCACCTGCCTGCATTGCGGGCATTCATGGACATGATAATAAATCTAAAACTATAACAAAATGAAAAAGACATTGCTTTTATTGGTTTTGAGCATTATGACCATCAGCGCTAAGACTCAAGTTTCTGGCGGTTGGAATCTGTCGCGAGAGACAATGGACGGACGACCTTTGCATGTGTTTACAGCCTCCTATTCCGAGGATTCGCTGAATGCGGTCAGGCCTTTGTTAGAAAAAGAGTTGAGGGATAAACAATCTTCGTTGTCTGCAGATGGAACACCGATGTATGGGGATAGGAAAAAAGCTCAACCTGTTGCCAAGCCGGTTTCACTTGAAGTGGCAAAAGAGTTGCTGAACATGGAGAAAAAGTCTCCCAGATCGGTCTTGTTGCCTCAGCAAAACAGAGGAAAATGGGGGTTTGTGAACGAAAAGGGCAAGACCAAAATCAAGATGAAGTATGACAAGGTGGAACCGTTTTCCCAAGGACTCTCATGCGTAATGAATGATGGCTTTTACGGATACATCAACGAAGAAGGTGATTTGGTAACTGGCATCATGTATGAAGCTGCGTCATCCTGTTTCCGGACCGCGACAGATCAGGTTCTTGCGTGTTGCCGGAAAGACGGCAAGTATGGACTTCTAAGCAACGACGGCTCTGTCTATTTGGATTTCCAAAATACCGACTTGCAAATTGTGAATTATGCATACGCCTTGGCAACTGACGGGGCTGGAAAAGTCAATGTGGTTACTCTTGAAGCCAGACCGTTGTCGACAGCGTATGACGAGGTTTCCATTGTGGAAGGAACAGATTTTGCCATAGCGAAAAGAGGAGGCAATAGCTATTTTATCGACAGAAAGGGAAAGGAAGTGAAAGACCTTTGTTTTGATGAGGCTGAAGACATGGAAGAAGGGGTTGTTTTAGTCAGCAAAAACGGAAAATACGGCGTACTTGACAAATATTTGAATATGATTGTGCCATGCAATTATACCAATGCCGGTTTTGACAAGGGCTGTTATCAGATAGGAAACAATTGGGATGGCTTTGGCATTGTCAGCCAAGGCAAGGTCGTTGTTCCTGCCGATAGCAAAAAGACAGTTCTCGTGCCTTTCCAAGAATCTGCTGCCTATCAGAATGATAATGGAAAGTTTAATCTCGTAAGGTATGACGGAACCTTCATCTTTGAAAACATGGATGGTGTGGGAAACTATGATGAGGAAGAATTCCTGTATTATGCTGATTATGGGAAGGGTAAATTGGTTTACGATTATGAAAACGATAGATATGGAATGGCTTTCGGGAAAGATGTGAATTGGTTGCCCGAAGATGCGAAGGATTTCACCTTCGATGGTACTGTAGGCCGTTATGTGACCAACGGGAATGAGCCTCATTACATTTCCAAGGAAGGGAAAGACTTGACTGAATTGGAGGGTGCCGTTGAAGTGCGCACATTGAACAGTAAGTATTTGGCTGTTTGCTTTAGAAGAAAAAGCGCAGTTATGGGCAATTCAACCAGTCCACTAGGCATTTCCATGGGCGGCGGACAAACAGAGGATTGGGAAGTGGCAAATACCAATGGTAAAATATTGACAGACAAACGCTTTGCGTATATCGGCGAGTTCAATTCGAAAGGGGAATTGCCGTATGAGGTTTATGACAAGAAGAGCTGGCAATACGTAAAGGGAAAGATGAAGTTCAATGGTGATAAGGTGACTTATTTAAAATAAAAAAACGCGTTTTAGAGAAATAAAACTGATTAGCCATGAAGAAAAAAGATTGGTGTAGGATTTAACAGTCTTTGCTCGGGTTGTTCTGATAATGGTAAATTCACTATCTTTGCCGAAAATTCCGTGCTATGAAAAAATTTCTGGTTTTATTGTTGGCATTTGTTGCCATTCAGATGAACGCGCAGGATTTGGCGCATTACAAAAAGATTGTCAAAGAATTAAGTTCGGCGAAGTACCAGGGCAGGGGATATGCCAAGGGTGGCGCGAACAAGGCGGGGAAATATCTCGTCAAGGAATTTGAGAAGGCAGGCGCCGATGAGGTTGTGTGCCAGCCGTTCACCATCGACATCAACACTTTTTGCGGAAAGATGGAGATGTGGGCTGACGGCAAGAAACTCGTTCCGGGCGTCGATTACTCGATGAGGGAATATTCTCCGGGTGTGAAGGGCGAGTTTCCGGTTTATCATGTCGATACGCTGAACTTCGACGCGGAAAAGATGTATGCCGACTTGGCGAAGCCCGAATATGCCAACTGCCTGGTGGCTTGCGAGTTTTGGTTCACCTACAGGCATCACGATGCGTTCGGACCGCTTCAGAAGGATGATTTTCCGAATGCGGGATTCATCTACACTTGGCCTGCGCCAATCAAGTTTTTCAAGGCATACGGACATCGCGTGGTGAGCAAGCCTATCATTTGGGTGACGCCCGAGGCTATTGAAGGCGTGAAGTCGGTGCGCACGAATATTGAAAATGAGTTTTTGAAAGACTACGAGCTTTTCAACGTGATTGCGAAGGTGGCAGGCGAGAAGCACGACAGCTGCTATGTGTTTACGGCACATTATGATCATCTCGGAAATTTGGGTAAGAAGGTGTATTACGCTGGGGCGAATGACAATGCTTCTGGCATTGCGACGATTGTCACTTTGGCGGAATATTACGCTCAGAACAAGCCTGAATACGATATGTATTTCATAGCATTTTCGGGTGAAGACGCCAATTTGAGAGGCTCAGAGTTTTATGCTAAAAACCCATTGGCGCCACTTTCGCAGATTAAATATCTGTTCAACATCGATATGATTGGCGACAACAATCCGGTGCAGTACTGTGAGGCGAGCGACGAGGGGATGAGAGGCTTTGCTTTGTTTGAGAAAATCAACGGCGAGAAGGGCTATTTCGAGGCTTTGAACCGAGGTGAGTTGGCTGCCAACAGCGACCATTATCCGTTTGCTGAGCGTCATGTGCCGTGCATTTTTTTGGAGAACCAGGAGGGCGATGCGTTCAAATATTATCACACCATTTATGATACTTACAAGACCGTACGTTTCGAGAGCTACGAGCCTGTTTTTAAGATGATTAGAGATTTTGTGGAGAGATATTAGTTGCGCCTTTGTGCGGATAAATCGGAATTGTATGATATTAAAAACAAATTGTATGATTTTAAAAACAAACATTAAACAAATTCTAATTGTCGGTTATATTTTATTATTATCGACATACACGCTTCAAGCCCAAACTTCGGATGGGTTTTACCGGACGATGAATGCGTTATATGATCAATACCGCGGCTATTACGACAGCCAAAAATTTGATCTGGCTATCCAGCCCTTGAATGACCTGGTTCAGTTTTTAGATACTGCTACGGTTGACATCGGTGAGAGGGTGATTAATTCATACAAGTCCGATGCCTATTATAATCTGGCTTGCTGCTATTCCTTGACACATCAAAAAAATCCTGCCTTGAAAACCTTGGAGCAAGCCATAGAGTTGGGTTATAAGGACTATGGCAATATGAAAAGCGACACTGATTTGGACTTTATTCGCAAGGACAAAAAGTTCAAGGCGTTGCTTGAGCAACTTCGCCAATTTGACCATTTGTTTGTGTTAAAGTCGGTGGGGCCCTATTGTGAAGAAAACAAGGATTCTTTGCCGCATTTTTCGTATCAATCAGCGGATGATGTTCGCCTGCAGGCTGTTCGAGAAATGTTTAAGCTGGATTCGGTGGCAGGGCAGGGTAGTGAGATCTCGAAAATCATCAACATCCTGAATTATATACATAATACGATTCGGCACGATGGCAACAACTATGCCCTGTGTGAGTTTGACGCGATTGATTTCTACAACTACCATAAAGCGACCGGAAAAGGAATCAATTGCAGGCATTTGGCCATCGCATTGAATGAGATGTATCTTTCCATGGGAATCCCTTCAAGATATGTAACTTGTATGCCCAAAGACCCGGACGACCTCGATTGCCATGTCATCAATACGGTGTGGTCATCGGAGCTGCAAAAATGGATTTGGATAGACCCTACGTTCAATGCCTATGTCATGGATGAGCATGGATTGATGTTGGGCATTGCCGAAGTGCGCGAACGACTTATAGAAGATCGTCCATTGGTACTTAACGAGGATGCCAATTGGAACAACGAGTCAAAGCAAACCAAGGAACACTACTTGGAGAATTATATGGCAAAGAATCTGTATTATTTTGAATGTGTCGAAGAAAGCTGTTTCAATCCAGAAAGCAGGTATCGATATGCTGGATCGAAGTATGTGAGGTTGCTGCCTTTGGGATTTGAAATAAAAGACGATGAGTGGATAACGAACACTCATGATGAAGGATATTTTTGGCAGGCACCAAACTGAGTCTTTTTTGCCGAAAAATGACACGGTTTCAAAGTTTTGCTTTATCTTTGCCGAAAAATAACACTTGCAAAAGATGAAAAAAGTAGTTCGAACGGTTTGGATTGCCGCCTTGTCGGGCTTGGCCTTTTTGGTGGCATGTTGCACCACCAAAGGCGGTCTCACGCGTTCTGAGAAACGACAGCTGATGCGTGAGCGCGATTCCATCCTGCAGATTCTGAGCGGTCGTGAAAAGGCCTGCCTCTACGGCACGCCTGAGGTCATGCAACAATATAGCCTTGAGACCTTACGCCTTCGTAGCCGGCTCGACTCCATCAACTATCGCCTTGGTGAAGATGTTGACTTGGAAGCCAGCGCACAACGTGTGAAAGACAAGGAACAACAAATCGAGAAAATGCAACAGATTAACGAAATTAGAGAACGCCTCGAAACTCTTTTCAACATCATCAAGGAACGCGAAAGCGCATGTGTTTACGGCTCACCTGAAATCATCCAAAGCTATGGTCAGGAGACGATGCGCTTGAAAGATGAAGCTGCCGAACTTGAGCAGCAACTTATAGAGCTTGAAAACGAGTGACTTCCATGAAGGAGCGCTTCGGCTTTTATAAGAGGGTGATGCTCGAACTCAACCGTGCCATGCTGCAAAAGCGCACCGATGAGCACGAGCTGCATCAGTTGTTTTGGGAGTGCACCTTGCGTTGTAACCTCAGCTGCCGCCATTGTGGCTCCGACTGCCGTATGCTTTCCGAGAAAGACGACATGCCCCTTGAAGATTTCCTCAAAGTGCTCGACGATGTGCGTGCCCACCAAGACCCAGCCAAGGTGATGGTTATCACCACAGGCGGCGAGCCTACCATGCGACAGGACCTCGCACATTGTGGCGCCGAAATTACCAACCGAGGCTTTATTTGGGGAATGGTGTGCAACGGCATGCTGCTATCGCCCGAGAAACTCAACGAATTTGTCAAGGCGGGGCTGAAAAGCATCGCGGTGAGCTTTGACGGCTTCGAGGAAGACCACAACTGGATGCGCGGCAACCCCAACAGCTACAAGAATGTGCTCCGTGCCGTGGAAGGCCTGAAACAGCATCCCGGCCTTACTTGGGATGTCATCACCTGCGTCAACCAACGCACCATAAAATACCTGCCCGAGTTTCGGGACTTTTTGATTTCCTTGGGCATACGTCGCTGGAGGCTCTTCACTGTGTTTCCTTCGGGACGTGCCGCCAACGACCCTGAGTTGAGGCTGTCGAACGAACAGTTTGTGCAGATGATGGAATTCATCAAGCAGACGCGGCAGGAGGGAAGGATACGCGCCGACTACGGTTGTGACGGTTTTCTCGGTCGCTACGAGGGTGAGGTGCGCAGCCATTATTATTCGTGTAGCGCAGGCATCAACGTGGCCTCCATCCTCGCCGATGGCTCCATATCGGGCTGTCTCAGCATTCGTGCCGACTACCATCAGGGCAATATCTATCAGGACAACTTCTGGGATGTTTGGCAGAACAAGTTCCAGGTGTACCGCGACAGGGAATGGATGAAGACCGAACAGTGTGCCGACTGCAAGATGTGGCGTTACTGCCTCGGCAACGGCATGCACCTTCGCGATGGCGACGGCCATCTTCAATTATGCCAATACAATATGATAGTTGGAAGTTTTAAAAAAGGCATCCGGCATTTATAGTCAACCGGGTGGTAGTGCGCCATGCGACTTGAGCCGTGCATTCGATTGACAACGTGCTGAGCCTGCGCCGTGAAGTTCATCATGAACGGGTGTTGCCGGCTCCAGGCAACGGTCAATTAAGGGGGTTCGGTTCGCCCTACAAATGCGGATACCTATTGGTTATATCAGTTCGGTCTGGAAATTCAGTGACTGTATTTCCATATCTAGTTGACGAAGCTTTGCGGAGTATTCGTCCACCTTCTTGCCGATGGCTTTCACATCGACTACAGTCACCGTTTTGATCTCCGAGCGGGAATATCGGTCTTGTCCAGCCGAGGCTGTTTCAAAGATGCTGCGCAGGTTGTTTACGCGCATGGTCAGCACATCCTTGCGTGCCATGAGTTGGGTGAGGGTGGTGCCGTTGGCGCTTTTGGTCTGCATATTGGTGGCGTTGATGCGCCAGATGAGATCTTCAAGCTGCGTCAGGCACGCGTCAAGTTCCTTCATGAGTTCCATAGGTTGCTCCAAAGGCTCGTCGCCTTCCTGTACTTTCACGTTATTCTGTATGCGCTGTCCCAATTGCTGTATGCGCTTTTGCAAGTCTTTTCTGATGCTTAATGCTTCTGCTAGTTTCATGTGATGAATGATTTTGGCGCAAAAGTAAGGAAAAATTGTTTTATGTTGCATTTTTGTGCAAAAAAGTCCATTGTAGGGCTGTCACATTGTGGCAGCCGCAAAAAAACGTCGCATGTGTCCGCCGCAAAAAACGAAGAATCATGGAAATCACAAAAGAAACCAAATTAACCGACCTTCTTGCCCAATATCCGTGGTCGAAGCGAGAAATGGCGAAAGTGAACGACAGTTGCATCGGGTTTTCGCATGAATTCCCAACTGAGAGATATTTTTTGCGAATTGCAAAAAATGACTATCTTTGTTGCAAAATAATCCTAACAATGAATAAAAGTATCATCTGCATGGCCGCTGTGCTGCTTCTGCTCGTGGGTTGTGCACAAAACAAAACTGAAATGACTATTGATAACGATTGCAAGACCCAAAACAACAATGGCGAACAGTCTGCCACGGTCTATCTTACCAGGGAAATCACCCCTGAATCGCTTGTACGCATCTACAAGGCGCTCGGCGTGGAGGCCACAGGCCGCGTGGCCGTGAAGGTCTCGACAGGGGAGGGGAGTAACCCAAACTACCTCAAGCCGGAACTCATCAAAAACTTGGTGTATGAGGTGGACGGCACCATCGTGGAATGCAACACCGCCTACAGTAGCGGTCCTGACGACCTTAAAGACGACCGCAACAACTCGGCCAACCATTGGGATGTGATCCGCCGCCACGGCTTCACGGATTATTTTCCTGTCGATATCATGGACGAGTACGATGAAATCCGCATCCCCGTGAAGGACCAGCGTCACATCAAGTACGACATCGTTGGCGGTCACATGGCTAATTACGACTTCATGATTGCGTTGAACCACTTCAAAGGCCATCCCATGGGCGGCTACGGCGGCGCACTTAAGAATCTCAGCATCGGCTGTGCCAGCCAGAATGGCAAGGCTTACATCCACTCCGCCGGCAAGATGGAGAAACTCGACATGAACTTGCTTTGGACTCCCGAATACATCGGTGACCAGGACGGTTTCCTTGAGAGCATGGCTGCCGCTGCACAGGCCATTGCGAACTATTTCAACAAGAAGCAGGGTATCATCTACATCAGCGTGATGAACAACATGAGCATCGACTGCGACTGCGTGGACCATCCCGAGCCCGTGAAGTTAGAGGACTATGGCATCCTCGCCTCCACCGACCCTGTGGCCCTCGACCAGGCCTGCGTCGATATCATCAACCAGCAGAAGGTTACGGCTACCAACGATCCCACCGACCTGCTGAACCGCATCGACAAGCAGCACGGCACCCACACCATCGACCATGCCGAAGCCATTGGCTTGGGCACCCGCAAGTATCACATCGTGAATATAGATTAGCAACAACTCTCAAATCAGAAACAAAAGAAGCAAAAGCGCAATCAAACATCAATTTGGTTTTAAAGAGGAGCAAGAGTATGAAACTATCAGCAATATTTGAAGAAAAACCCCAAAGATGGGGTTTCAGGGGAGACCCGTATTTTTGGAATTACTTGAAAGAACTCGCGGAGAATATGGATATTATTACTCCTGATGAACTGGAAAAGTGGATAAAAGAGGAATACCATTCGCTCTCAGGCAAGGCCATGACCGACAAATACGGCGATTTTGCCGTAATAGAACAGTTTGCTCATGGAGGAATGAGTTCCGGCGGCGTCGATAACCTATGGTGGATAGAAAAAGGAATTCCTCTGCTGAAAAGCCGGTTGGCTACGTTCAAAACATCTAGAAAACCACAATAACAATGTCTAAAAGAAATATCGTTTGGGTACTGATTGGCGTATTGGCCATGTCATTCTGTTCAATTCCATCGTTGTTTGGGCAGAACGAGTTCCCTGAAAAGAAAACCGAAGGCGAAACTTTCCACCTCACCAAACAGGGAGCGCACTATGTGTTCAACGCCAGCATCAACGGCATAGCGGATGCCACTATATTGGTGGAATCAGGCATACCTGCCCTGCTGGTTGATTCGGCTTACGTCTTCAACAGTGGAATCCTTTCGGACATGGAACTGACCGTCGCTAACAAAGAGAAGCTGAACCTTGCAGGACGTGTGTATAAGATTACCCACAAGGCAAACGGAACGGTGAGGATAGGAAACAGCACCTCTTATTCAGGTGAGGTGTTTGTGCTGTCCAATTATGACTATGGAAACTATGAAGTGGCTGTGCCGGTGATGTACCTGCACAACGACCTCGACGAAGGCAGTCGTATCGTCAACCTCGACCTCGGTAACCAAAGCCTCCAGATGCTGAGCAGGGCAGCGCTTAACGCTAAAAAGAACACGTATTCAGAAGGCAAGATGAACACAAATACCTATATGGGGCTGCCTGCCATCGAGACCAGCGTGACCCTTGACGACGGCGTGAAGACAAGAACGCTCAGCGGCAATTTCTTCATCGATTTTGGCAATCCGGAATTGTTGTTTTTCTTCCATCAGACCGAAGAAGTACAAAAGTTTCTTGCCGACAACGCTGATTTGGAGCTGCGCAATGCCACCACTCCGAATGGCGAGGTGGTGGGGCAATTCATCCTCACAAAACAGTGCCAACTTTTCGGCATCACTTTCCCTGACGCAGTGGTTGTCATTACGAAAAAACTGCCTTTGTTTACGGCACCTGGCAATATTGGCTTGAAATTCTTTGAAAAAACCGATGCAATATTCGATTTTGACGAGTCTGTTGTCTATATGAAATAGTGGCAGACAATAGCTGTTGAACCAAAGCATCGAAAGGATAAAGCCCATCAGCATTGGCTAATGGCAACGGCGGAAATAAATGATAGCGTTAAGAAGAATTAACCGCCTCCCATTGCCCGGATAGCGCCTAAACAATGAATCCTGACCACGCGGTTGGGGTCGGTTTCGGCTATATTATGTAATAATTCGAGATGTGGTTTTACGAAATCGGGTCTGCGTTTGCTGAGAACACGGAACATTTCGGGAGCCTCCATTCTGACTCGGTCATCATCGTCGTGTAACAACTCTGCAAACAGCAGCAGGTAATCCTTGTAAGGATCGGGAGTATTGGTGGCGATGTTCTCCGATGCCCAGATGAAAGCCAACCTGACGCTTGCTGCTTCGTCATGTGCAAAACGGAATAGGTCAGTCCAATACGGTTCAATCGAATCATAACATCCTCTCCCGATTCTGCCAAGCGCATTGAGAGCACGCTCACGCAGAATGGGTTCCGTACTGGAAAGAAAAGAGGCAATAGATTGAACATAGTCCTTGATAGAGAGCGGAAACGCGAGTCCCATTTCGCCGAGCAGCCAAAGTGCTTTGGCTTTGATCTTTGTGGATTCAGAGGTCAGTAACGATGCGACATAGGGTATGTTTTCCTCCCATCGTTCTTTGCTCTTCGTTAGTGCGCCGAGTTCTTTGTATAAATTCGAATCCATGTTATCCCAGATGATTTGTGTCTGCAAAAATACACAATAATTGTAATGTTCGAAGTGTCTTAGTTTTGGTGATTATTTCCCTTCAAATCGCTATTTATGGGGATTGTCGTGCCTTTTACAAAAGCGGAATTTTGCAGCCGAAACTAATAATAGTGCAGACTATGGGACTTTCGGGCAACAACGAGAAGTGGGAGAAACTCATCGAGGGGATGCACACCTATAAGCCGGAGGAAGTCAGGCTCCACCTGACGAATGCAGGCTTCCACGACATCAACATCACCCAAAATTCCGAAAAGCACTGGTTGATGGTTACGGCAGTTAAATGATAATTGTATAACAATAAATAAAAACTATGAAAACAGTATTAAAAGTCTTCTTTATGGCCGTCGCTTATTTGGCCTTGTTTATTTTGGGCGCTGCAAGTGGTGCCATCCACCCTGCATGTTATGCGTATATCGGCGCGGTGCTGCCACTAGTTTCAGCCTTTATCTACATTTATACCTGTACCCTTATCCGTGGTTTCGGGGCGGCAACAGTCTTGAATGGATTCATCTTCGTCTTGTTCTTGATTGCAGGTGAAGCGGATTTAGCTTACATCATAGGAACGGTCGTATTGACGGCATTGGCCGAGATCATCAGAAAGATGAAAGGCTACGACACGTTGAAGGGCGTCCGTTGGAGTTTCATTCCCTTCGCTTTCTCGTTTTTCGCCTACACCCTTCATTGGTGGACTGACACCGAAGGTTCCCTGGCCGCTGCCATCGAGGAAATGCCCGCTGGTTATGACGAGCTGATGAAACCTGTCATCGATAACATCCCCATGCTGATTGTTGTCATGGTTTTGACCATACCCATTGCCATGATAGCCATGCGACTGGCCGAGCGTGCAATGAAGAAGCAGACGGCCAAGTGGCTTGAGCATTGATTAAGGTAAAACAGAGTAGTTTTGTAAATGCCGCCGCAGGGGTTTAGTCCTTTGCGGCGGATTTTTATTGTGTCCGCAAAGCAATAAATGCACGTTAGCGACGTTGTTTTAAAATATGTTTAATCCAATAAATGTAATGTTATGAGAAAGTTATTTGCTTTTGCACTTGTCGCCATGATGTTGGTGGCGTGCTCGTCGAAGTACCAAACTCTGCCGATGGATGAGTTCGAGAAGGCCATCCAGGAGCCTGATGTGGTGGTGGTGGATGTCCGCACTCCGCGGGAATTTTCCGAAGGACACATCGCCGGAGCCATCAATATCGACTGGAAAGCAGGTCGTTTTGCCGAAGAGGCGGCACAGCTGCTCGACAAGGACAAGACTATCGCGGTATATTGCATTCACGCCCGCCGCAGCAAGTCCGCCGCCGAAGAGCTGCAGAAGATGGGCTACAAACACATCATCGAGCTGCAGGATGGACTGGAGTACTGGATCAACGCCGGCAAACCGATAGTTCAAGAGTAGCGGAATGGGACAAGGGACAGGTTCGCATGTCCCAAGAAATATGCCTATTGTCTTTGCGACTTTCCTTCACATTTGTCGCTTTTTTGTGCATTTTGTTGGGAAAATAAAAAAGAAGCATCCTTCTGTAACGGAAAAGTTTGTATTTTTGCAGACCATTTAAAATCAATAGAAATGAGAAAAGTATTTGCGATTGTGGCCATTGTAGCCGCTATGTTCGTTGCCGGAAAAGTGCAGGCACAATCAACCATTTATGCAACTTATGCTCCTGAAACATTTGTTGCAGGTAGCAACAACACCAATTATCAAGGTTTCTCCATCGGCTTCAGCCAGAACATTGGTCTTTACAAAGGTTTTGGTGTGGCCGTTGGCGCGCAATTCCGCATGAATATGAGAAGCGCCACCCAAACCATTTGGGGCTTTACTGGAACAGTTAAGGAAACCCAAACCCTCATCGACGTGCCGATTTTGTTCAACTACAAGATTGCCGTGAATCGTGACATAGCCATCATCCCGTTTGTCGGCCCAATGCCTAGTCTTGCACTCACTGGCACAACCAAAGGCGTTGACCCCATCTTTGGCGAAAACAGTTCCAACTGGTACAACGACAACAGCACTTACAGCCGTTTAAACCTTTATGCCGTGTTCGGTGCCGATTTGAAGTTCAGTAAATTCAATCTGTTCGGCGGTTATCGTCTCGGACTGCTCGACCTCAACAAGAGTGACAATGTTTCGCTGAAAACCAATGGCTTCTTCGTCGGCCTCGGCTTTACTCTTTAATAGCATAGACTAAAACGAGTAATATTTTTCAGGCGTTATGCCTCCAAGAGCCAGTCTTCGGATTGGCTCTTTTTTTTATCATTGCAGTTTAAAAGTAAGACTGACCATGAACACCACTTTTTGAAAGACTGCTTCGCGATTTCAAGGAAACGCCCAATCAGATGGCGGATATTGTATGTCGGTCATTCAGGCAATAAGAACCATTGCATGGGAGGCTCAACCTTTCGCGGCGGATTCGTTTTTGCGAATTGCAAAAAAAGACTATCTTTGCTGCAAAATCATCCAAACAATGAATAAAAGTATCATCTGCATGGCCGCTGTGCTGCTTCTGCTCGTGGGTTGTGCGCAAAACAAAGCTAAAACTAAAATGACTACGATTTACGATTTTAAGGCCCTCAACAACAAGGGCGAAGAAGTGGACATGGCCCAATACAAGGGTAAAGTCCTCATGATTGTCAACACCGCCTCGAAGTGCGGGTTTACCCCGCAATACGACGGCTTGGAAGCCCTTTACAAGAAATACCAAGACCAAGGTTTCGTCATCCTCGGTTTCCCTTGTGACCAGTTCAAGCATCAGGAACCTGGCAGCGACGAAGAGATCGCCGAGTTCTGCCGCATCAACCATGGCGTTACCTTCCCGCTGATGAAGAAGATTGACGTCTTCGGCGAGAATGCCCATCCTATCTTCACCTACCTCTGCACCCAGGTGCCCCATGAGGAAGTCCACGGTCTGAAAGATAAGGCCACGATGAAACTCGTCGACAGCCTAAGTCGCTCTGAAGGCCGCAAAGACGGCGAGATCCGCTGGAACTTCACCAAGTTCCTCATCTCGAAGGATGGCAGCGTCATCAAACGCTTCCCGCCCGTGGCCGAGCCCAAGGATATGGAAGCTGAGATTGAGGCGATGCTGAAATAAAGCATAAGAGGAAAGCGAACCTTTGCAACCATGATGAAATACTATATCGTTGACGCTTTCACCGACCAGCCTTTCGGAGGAAACCCCGCGGGCGTGGTGCTGCTGGAGGGCGACTCTTTCCCATCGGAAACACTGATGCTGCAAGTCGCAGCTGAATTACGTTATTCCGAGACGGCGTTTGTCCGCCGACTGTCGCCAACGGAGTACCATGTGCGTTACTTTACCCCGAAGGCCGAGGTGGAATTGTGTGGACACGCCACCATCGCCACTTTCTCGCTGTTGCACCAGATGCAGCTGGCCGAGGGCGAATGTCTTTGCCATACGTTGGCAGGCGATCTCCGCATTGAGGTGGGTGAAAAGGTGATGATGCAAATGGCCACGCCAAGCATCGTGGCCACCGTTGATGATACCGATGAGATTTATAGAGCCCTAGGGTTGGCTGACTACCTACCAACTCTGCCCGTGCAAATCGCTTATTCCGGTCTTCCTGACATCATGATTCCCATCTCTGATGTCGCAATACTCAACGGCTTGCAGCCCACTATGGAGGCTGTCGCGGCAATCACACAAAAACACAAAGCAGTCAGTTTCCATATGTTTGCCTTCGGTAATGACGGCTACACGGCCCATGTGCGCGACTTTGCACCTTTATATGGTGTCCCCGAAGAATCAGCTACTGGCACTGCCAATGCCGCGCTGACGCATTATCTTGCTGTCAACAGTGTCATCCCCCGACAAGGAGACTTCGCTTTCCTTCAAGGCGAGGCCATGGGGAGGCCTTCGGTGGTGGCTACGCGCATCGCCATCGATGGGAACATTTATGTCGGTGGCACCGCTTATGTGCTCGCTTCGGGGAAGTTTAACCTTGTATTCAAAGCATCAAAATGTGGTTAATACCAGCAATAGAGGAGGAACAAGAATATAAAACTATCAGCAATATTTGAAGAAAACCCCAAAGATGGGGTTTCAGGGGAGATCCGTATTTCTGGGATCACTTAAAAGAACTCGCGGAGAATATGGAACTTATTTCTCCGGACGAACTGGAAAAGTGGATAAAAGAGGAATACTTATCCCTTTCAGGCAAGCCCATGACCGACAAATACGGTGATTTTGCCGTAATAGATCAGTTTGCTCAAGGTGGAATGAGCTCTGGCGGTGTTGATAACTTATGGTGGATAGAAGAAGGAATTCCACTGCTGAAAAGCCTGTTGACTACGCTTTGACAGATTCAGATCTGTCTATGAAGCATATGGACCTTTTACTGTGCGGGACGAAGCGATTGGTCTCGCGCACATTTTTTTACTTTTGCAGTTCAACATATGCAATGCTTAAAGCTTCAAGAAAACTACAATACGATGGCTAAAAGAAATATTTTTTGGTACTGATTGGTGCATTAGCCATATCATTCTGCTCAATTCCAATGTTTCGACATCATTAACAAACCAGCAGGTCAGCGCTTAACACTAAAAAGAAGACGTATTAAGAGGGCAAGATGAACACAGACACCTTATGGGACCGCCTGCCATCGAGCATTGCTTCGTATTTTGCCTTTTCTCAAAAAAGCCTTATCTTTGCATTTTATTAAATATTTACAGTAATTGTTATGATTACCAAACAAGCCTTAGGCAACCTCCTTTTCGGTATGGCCGATATCCTTCGCGATAAGGTGGAGGACTATAAGTCGTATATTCTTTCTTTATTGTTCTTTAAGCGTCTTTCAGACAACTATCAGTGGGAAATCGAACATGAGAAAGAGCAGTTTACGATAGCATATGTGCGGAAGCCTTCACCTCGGGAGTTGGAAGTCATCACCAAGAAAAAACACGATTTCCAGATTCCTGACGGCTGTTTCTGGGAAGATGTGCGGAAAGCACCCATTGATAAGAAGAATGCCACATTGGATGCGGCGGTGAATGCCATTGCTGACCAGAATGTGGATCAGAACGGAAAATATATTTTGAAAGGTATCATTAATACTGTTCGATGGAACGAACCTGCTCCCGATGGGTCGGGTGGCAAGAAACTGGACCCCGAGGTGCTCACCAATCTCATCAACTATCTGAGTCCGGTTGATTTGAGCAACAAAAATGTGACCGTGGATGTGCTGGGCGATGCCTACGAGTATCTGATCAAACGTTTTGCCGATGAAAACAAGGGCGGCACCATGGCGGGACAGTTCTACACGCCGCAAGAGGTGGTGGACATTATCGTCCGTTACCTGAAACCGCAGAAAGGAGAAACGGTGTACGACCCCACCTGTGGTTCTGGCGGTTTCTTGCTAAATGCGGCCAAATATGTGCGCGCCAGTTGCGACACACAAAAAGGCGTCCGTCTCTTCGGACAAGAACTGGTGTGGAACACTTGGGCTATCTGTAATATCAACATGATTCTGCATGGATTGGATGCTCGCATCGAACAGGGCGACACCATCCGCGACCCGAAATTCAAGGACGAGGAAAATGAACTGGAGCTGCGCACATTCGACAAGGTGATGGCCAACTTCCCCTTCTCGATGGAGAACTGGGCGCAAAACGGTGAACCGAAAAAAGACAAGAAAGGCAATACCGTCAACAAAAAGGACGGCACACCGCAAATTGAATACAAAAAGGAGTTTACCGACCCTTACAACCGTTTGGTCTATGGTGTTCCGCCATACAGCAATGGTGATTTTGCTTTTTTACAACACATTATCGCCTCTTTGGATGACAAAGGCAAGGCAGGTGTGGTGTGTCCGCAAGGCGTGCTGTTCCGTGGTCAGCCTGAAAAGACCGAGGAGGAAGACGGACAGAACCGCAAGGCCGATGTGGAGTATATGATTCGTCGTGGTTTCCTGCA
Source organism: Bacteroidales bacterium (assembly GCA_016285515.1). GTDB lineage: Bacteria > Bacteroidota > Bacteroidia > Bacteroidales > BM520 > RGIG7150. The sequence goes on along the minus strand of JAEEQW010000004.1, from coordinate 153,059 downwards.
AGGCGTTGATTTCAAGCAGCATATCAACATCATTGATGCTATCGTGGTGTTGCCTGGCAATTTGTTTTACGGCACCACCATTCCAGGTGCCATAGTTTTCTTCGACAAAAACAAGCCCGAGGAACACAAGAACAAGGTGCTGATGGTGTATGCCGCCAAGAAAGGATGGTACCGCGAGGATGCCAACATGAGCGTGTTGGAGCCTCAAGATGTGCTGCGCATTTCCACCATGTTGGAAAGTTGGGGAGATATGGACAAGGCCAAGGCTTGGATTGCGTTGCAGAAGAACAGACTTTATAAACAGATTGACGAAGACTTTGATTTTCAGATGTCTGAAATCGACGACGATACGGCAGAGGAGTTGTCCCAAGCAAGACACCGTTTGGCCAAAGCCGAGGAAACCGTCAGTGACAAGTTGGCTGCAAATAAGAAACTAACGGCGGGTGAAAAGAAAGCAGTGGAAACGGCGCAAAAGGCTTTGGACAAGCTGACTGCCGACAGGTTCGCCCGTGAAGAAGCTGCCCATGAGAAAGCCGAGAAAATACGCCAAGCCATTGCCGATGTGGAGACCGAGTTGCTACAGATGTTCGCCGACCCCGAACTGCGCAAGCGTTATTTCTCCATCGTGGATATGGACGAGATTGAAGAAAACGAGTTCAACCTCAACATCCCGCGCTATGTCGATACTTTTGAGCCTGAGGAACAGATTGACTTGAAGGAAGCCATTGCCGATTTTCAAAAGGCGATGCAAACGGAATCGGATACGGAGAAGGAACTGGAAGAACTGTTGAAGAATTTACAATGAACAATGTACAATTTACAATGGAATTAGAGAAACACAATATGGAGATGGATAAGGTGTCCGATTCAATGTCGGGACTGCTTCAGGATGCCTGTGTCATTATTGAACAGGCGCGGACGACGGCTTACCGCGCAGTGAACGAAACACTCATCAAACGCAATTGGCTGCTTGGCATGCGCATTCAGCATGAGGTGCTGAAAGACAAACGAGCGGAGTATGGCGAGCAGGTCATTAGAGTGTTGGCAAAAAATTTGACCTTAAAATATGGTGCGGGCTATTCTCGTAACAATCTTTATAGGTATTTGTCGTTTTATAAATCATTTCCAAACATTTTCCAATCGGTGAGTGGAAAATTGCTGACAGATACAACAGACAACATTTTCCACGCAGTGAGTAGAAAATCTGAAATTGTCCCATCACTGACGGGACAATCTAAAACAGTCCCATCGGTGATGGGATTATCTGACCAATCGGATTTATATAACATTATGGCATCCACATATCCATTGAGATTGTCATGGACTCACTATAGTATCATCCTTCAGGAATCCAATGCCGAAGCCCGCGCTTGGTACGAAAACGAGGCCGCCAACGAAATGTGGAGCACCCGAACCTTGCAGCGCAATATCTCTTCGCAATATTACCATCGTATGCTCCAGTCGCAGGACAAGGCTGCCGTGCATGACGAGATGGTGAAACTGACCAAGCCGCTGCAAGACAAGCTGGAGTATCTGAAAAACCCAGTCGTGGCCGAGTTTTTAGGCTTCAAGAACAATACGGAATACACGGAGAGCCGCCTGGAGCAGAGCATTATCGACCATCTTGTGCCTTTCCTTATGGAATTGGGCAAAGGCTTTGCTTTTGTTGACCGGCAGAAACACATCCATACCGAGAAGGAAGACTACTATATCGACCTTGTCTTTTACAACTATCATCTGCGCTGTTTTGTGCTTATTGACTTGAAGACGAAGAAGTTGACATATCAGGATGTGGGGCAGATGGACATGTATGTGAAGATGTACGACGAGTTGGTGCGCCCCGAAGGGCACAATCCCACCATTGGGCTGTTGCTTTGCTCTGACACCGACGAGGATGTGGCGCATTATTCTGTCCTCAACGGTAGTGACCAGCTTTATGCCGCCAAATACCTCACCTATATGCCCACACAAGAGGAACTTCGGCGCGAAATCGAACAACAGAAGGAGTTTTATCGGTTACAGAATGGGGAATGAGCAATGTACAATTGACAAGGAACAATGATGGAAAGTTGGAAGGAATGAACAATATATCAAATTACCCCCAAGTTATGAAGTGATTCAAAATTTGAGAAAATGAAAGACTTAACAATACAGGTAACGGACAGCGACAATATCTTCAAAGATGCGCAAAGCATTGTCGAACAAAGCCGCAATATGGCATTCAGGGCGGTGAATGTGGCGATGGTCTTGCGTAATTGGCTGTTAGGCAGACGCATTGCAGAGGAAGAACTAAAAAATGCGGGGAGAGCTGAATATGGCAAGGAGACAGTTAAGAAATTGGCTGATTACTTGACTGATAACTACGGGAAAGGCTTTGATAAGATATCCCTTTACAACTATGTCAAGTTTTTCAAACTGTTTCCCGACATAGTTGGCGCAGTGAGTCAACAATCTGAGATAGTTGGCGCAGTGAGTCAACAATTGCTGCCGTGGACGCATTATCGTGAATTGCTTAGGGTTTCGGACCAGCAGGCACGACAATGGTACGAACAGGAGGCTTTAAACGAGATGTGGAGCACCCGCACCTTGCACAGAAACATCGCTTCGCAATACTATTACCGGTTGCTGCAATCCCAAAACAAGGAACCAGTGAAAAAGGAGATGCAGCAACTAACTGTTGGGTATCAGAACGATAAACTGGAGTTTATCAAGAATCCAGTCGTGGCTGAGTTTCTGGGGCTTGTGCCCAATTTGGATTTCACCGAAACCAGACTTGAGACCGCTATCATAGCCCATATCCAAAAATTCGTGATGGAGTTGGGCAAGGGCTATGCCTTTGTGGCAAGGCAGCAGCACATCAGAACCGACATGGGCGATTTTTTCATCGATTTGGTCTTCTATAATTACATTCTCAAATGTTTCCTTTTGATTGATTTAAAAACAAGCCAGATCACCCATCAGGACGTGGGGCAGATGGACATGTATGTGCGTATGTATGATGAGCTGAAACGTACTGAAGGCGACAACCCCACCATCGGTCTGATCCTGTGTTCCGAGACCAGCAAGGACATGGCTCGATATTCTATGTTGCGCGATAACGAGCGGCTGTTTCAAGCCAAATATATGACCTATCTTCCCACCATTGAACAGCTAAAAGCTGAGATCGAACAGCAGAAAGAAGTATTTCGCCAGCAGATGGGAGAGAGGAATGAACAAGGCACAATTGACAATGAACAATGATGGAAGGTTGGAAAGAAATAGCGTTAAATGAGATAGGTTGGTTTAAAGGCGCTGGCGTAAACAAACTTATAAATACAGATGAACAGCCTGTTTATCTTGTCAATTATATGGATGTTTATAAGCATTGGAGAATTTTCTATAACACCAATTATCAAGAAGTTACTGCAAAAGACAGAGAGATTGAAGAGGCGAATCTGTTAGAGGGTGATGTTTTGTTTACTCCATCCTCTGAAAAGCCGATAGACATTGGACATGCAGGCGTGGTTATGGAAACGATGCCGAATTGTGTGTATAGTTATCATCTTATCAGATTAAGACTATATGATAAAACTCAATTTGACCTAAAGTTTCTTTCTTATTTACTGAATTCTGATGAAGTCCAAAAGCATTTTGTTTCAAGGGCTTCTGGTAGTGGTATCCGTTATACTTTGTCTTTGAGTGATTTCAAGAGCGCAAAGATTCGATTTCCCGAAAAACACGAGCAATCCGCCATAGCCGCCATGCTCTCGAAGGTTGACGAGGCGATAGCGGCGGTGGAGGGCAGCATAGCCGCCGCCGAGCGTCTGAAAAAGAGCCTGATGCAGAACCTCCTCACCGGCCGAATGAAACCCGATGGCACCCTGCGCACCGAAGAGGAGTTCTATTTGGATGAGAAGTTTGGGAGAGTGCCGAAGGGATGGGAAGTGAAGAAGATGGGGCAGTTATTTGATATAAAAGCAGGTGGAGATTTGCAAGAAAACTATTATTCTATTGCCCGTGATGAGCAACATGTATATCCAATATTTTCAAACACTATAGTAAATGAAGGGTTATATGGATACACATCAAATCCCAGAGTTTGCGCAAAAGAGAGTCTAACAATAGTTGGTAGAGGTGTTGGGGTTGGTCATATTGAAATTCGGCGTGGAAATTATGATGCAATTATTAGGTTGATTTCTTTAATCCCCAAACAAGAGAATATTGTAGATTGTGTGTATGTTAGATATTGTGTTGAACAGTTCGTTCATTTTACAATAGAAAGTACTGGTGTGCCTCAATTGACATGTCCAAGGGTGTTTTCGACAAAAATCTTCTTACCTAGTAGTGTTTTGGAACAAAAACAGATTGGACAAATATTATATAAGAAAGATGAAATAATTCAACAAAAACAAAGCAAAATCGCCGTCCTTGAAAGGCTGAAGAAGTCTTTGATGCAGAATTTGCTGACGGGGAAGGTAAATGTACAATGAACAATGTACAATGAACAATGAACAATGAACAATGTACAATTAAAAATGATGATATGAAAAAAGATGAAGATAATTTGATATTGGTGAAGAGCAAGGCGTTTGCTTTGAGGATTATTCGATTATACAAATATCTTTGTGAGGAAAAGAAAGAGTTTGTGTTATCCAAGCAAGTTCTTCGCAGTGGGACGAGCATTGGCGCCAATGCAAAAGAGGCTTCCATGGCACAGTCAAAGAAAGATTTTGAGGCCAAATTATCAATCGCCCTCAAAGAATCGGGTGAAACTGAATATTGGCTTGAACTTTTGCATGAAAGCGGTTTCATTGAAGATGCTTCTTTTGAAAGCATTTATGCTGACAACAAAGAGCTTATCCGAATAGTAACAAGCATCCTCAAATCTTCCCGTAAAAAATAATTGTTAATTGTACATTGTAAATTGTTAATTGTAAATTCGTTATGAGTCAATTGCACGAAAACAAGCCCGTAGAATCCAAAGTCACCGAGTGGCTAACCCAGTTGGGTTGGGAATACCGATCGGCGGAGGATTTGAAACCCTATAACCGCTTGCAGATGAATGCGGTGGTGGAGCCGATACTGGTGGAGCAGGTGATGGCGTTGAACGGCATCGGCCAGCAGGCGGCCAAAATGGCGGTGGAGACTTTGCTCAACAACCTGCGCAACCCCATCCCCATTGAGGGCAACGAGAAGTTCCTCAACCAACTCTGCGATGGCGTCAACATCACGATCGACCATAAAGACCGCACCATCCGCTTCATCAACTTTGAGGACATTTGGCAAAACAGCCTCATCGTCACCAACCAATATACGGTGCAACAGGTTCGGGCGGACATCTGCCTGTTGGTCAATGGCATTCCGTTAGTGCCTATCGAGGCCAAGCAATGTGCACGGCGTGGCACCAACTGGCTTGAAGGCGTGCGCCAGTTCCAGACCTACGACCGCCGCAGCGAGAAACTGTTCATGTGTCACCTCTTTGGCGTGGCCTGCAACGGAAGGCTGAGCAAATACGGCATTCCGGGCGCGTCGTCGTCCTATTTCAACGAGTGGAAGGATTCGGTCATCGCCGACAAATACGACAATCCGTTGCTACACCCCGAAAACGAATTGTGCCGTGTCTATAAGGACGAAAACGATGGCCTGATGCACTTCGATGTGGAGCGGTTGCCCAACGGACAGTTGCTTGAGCAGATGAAATTCGGCATCATTGGTTTGCTACAACCCGAGCGCGTGCTCGACATCCTGCAACACTTCATTGTGTTTGAGCGCGATGACAACAAGATCATCAAGAAAGTGGCGCGTTACCAGCAATTGCGTGCCGCCAACAAGATTGTGGATCGCGTGGTGCAGTCCGACAAGGCGCAAGGCGTGATATGGCACACGCAAGGCTCGGGCAAGTCGCTCACCATGCTCTACACTGCCTACAAACTCCGCAAGACTGAAACCTTGAACGACCCGACCATTTTCATCGTGGTGGACCGCAAAGACCTGAAAGACCAGATGGACGACACCTTCTTTAACTGTGTGTTTCCGAATGCGCGCGTGGTGATGAGTATTGGCGACCTGAAAAGCATTCTCCGAAACCAGCCTGCCGGCGTGTTCATCACCACCATTCAGAAGTTCAAGGAGCTGGGCGAGATCAAGGACGAGCGCGACAATGTCATCGTGCTCATCGATGAAGCCCACCGTACTGAATACGGCGACTATCAGATGGAGCTGCGTGCCGTGTTGCCCAACGCCAACCGCTTTGCCTTTACTGGTACGCCGATTCCCAAGACCCATCGGGAGTTCGGCATCAAGGACGACAACGGCAAGATAGAGTATTATTTGGACAAATACAGCGTCATCGATGCCATCAACGACGGTGCCACCAAGCCCATCCGTTACACTTTGGGCCCGTCGCAGTGGTTTTTGGACAAGGAGAACCTCAAACAAGGCTACGCTGAAATCACTGCCGAGTTGGAGGAAGACCAGAAACGCTTAGTGGAACAACGTGTGCAGCCCTGGAAAACCCTGATGAAGAAGCCTGAGCGCATCAAGACCTTGGCCGCTGACATCGCCAAGGACTTCCGTGAGCGTCTGGAGCCACAAGGCTTCAAGGCCCAGGTGGTGGCCATCGACAAGGAGGCTTGTGTGCTGTATTACAACGAGTTGCTCAACTATTTCGATGAGTCTGAAATCCGCATCATCTTTTCTACAGGACAATACGAAACCAGCGAGCGTTACGACCTCTTTTCGCCGTTCTACATTGATGATGAGGAGCGCAAACGCTTGATCGACAACTTCAAGAAACGTATTACCGATGAGGAGAAAGCCAAAGGCAACAACCTGAAAATCTTCATTGTCTGCAATATGCTGCTCACCGGCTTTGATGCGCCTATTGAGCAAACCATGTACCTGGATAGCCCTTTGCGAGACCATAACCTTTTGCAGGCCGTGGCCCGCACCAACCGCCCATATGACTATGGCGAGGGCGAAAACAAGCTCTCCAAGGAGTTTGGCCGCATTGTGGACTATGTGGGTGTGTTCCAGAACTACAAGGAAGCCTTGAATTACGACCCCGAGGATATTGGCGAGTTTGAGGATGTGGATGCGCTGTTGGAGGTCTTCCCGACGGAATTGGATGCCGCTTTTGAGCCTTTTGCCGAAATCAAGTTGGAAGACAGCTATGAGTGCGAGATGGCTATCATTCGCAAGTTGAGCGAGATAGACCACGGTCAGTTTGAAAACCGTTTCCATCGCGTGATGCAGCTTTGGGAAGCCATCAGTCCCAATCCGGGCTTGCGTCCGTTCAAAATCAAATACCTGTGGTTGGTGACCATTTACGAACTCTATCTGGAGGAATTCCGCCGCGTGGATTTCGATGCCGAGTTCTATGCCGCACAGACCCGCAAACTGTTGGAAGAGAGTGCCACCTTGCTCGATTTTCGAGGCCATTTGCCTGAAATTGCCATTGATGCGGACTATCTCACTAAATTGCAGGAAACTCGACTGTCGCCTTCCGACAAGGCCGAGAAAATCATCCGCGACATCGAGACCATGATTCGCACCAACCAGAACAGTAGTGCCATTTACATAGAGTTTCAAGAGCGGTTGGATGCGCTTATCCGCATGAAGAATGCCAATGCCATTGAGATTGAGGGGCTTCTGAAGAAACTCAGCGAGCTTTATATCGAAGTGGATGAAGCCGTGGAAATCCCCAAGAAGATGGGCTTTGACGACAAAGGCACTTTCGAGATTTATCAGATTCTCAAGAACGAGCTCCCGACCTTTGACGAGCCATTGGCAAGAGCGTTCGCCAACGAATTGGCATCGAAAGTTCGGTCAAAGATTTACATTGGCTGGCAAGAGGTCAATCAGGAATACAACCGTTTTTTAGGCGACGTGGCACTGATTGCTGCAAACCCAAAATATGTCGCATTGGGAATAGATGAGAACGACATATTACAAGAGACCATCATGGACTCTATAGTGAAAAACTTCAGTTTGAATTGATATGCTGCCTGATAATTGCACAGTCGTTCGTCGAGAGGTCAAGAATGCCCGTCTTCGTGTTTGCGAGGATGGCACTGTGCAGTTGTTTGTACCGCTATCGTTCACTGATGAGGATATCGAGAAGCTTTTGGAGAAAAAGGCACAATGGATAGCCTCGAAACGGCAATTCTTCGAACAAAAATCCAAGATTCAACTGCGGCGCAACGAACTATTGCTTTTTGGCAATCGTTATGCCTATTACTATTCGTCGAGATACCAAAACAAGGTGGTCGTCAATCACAAAAGCAAGACCATTCAGGCAAAACGTGACTTGTTGGATGCGACGGTGCAGGAAAAATGGCTGAAATCGGTGGCGCGGAAGCACATTTTAGCACGTGCTGAGACACTTTCCGAGGCATTGCTTCTGCCTTACAACAAGTTATACATCCGCAGCCAGAAACGGAAATGGGGGAACTGTTCCAAAGAGAAAAACATCTCCATCAACTGGCGCATCATCAAGGCACCAGAGTTTGTGATTGACTACATCATCATTCACGAGTTGTGCCATACGGTCATCATGAAACACACCGTGCGTTTCCAAACCTTGTTGCGCTCACATTGTCCCGATTGCGGGCAGGCGCAGGTCTGGTTGGACAAGTATGGGAATAGTTTGTAAATGCCGCCGCAAGGGTTTTCTTGACCTTGAATTACTCTAAATTAACGAAGCTACGCAGTACAATTGCGAGCTGATTACTCGAAGCCACGTAATGAACCGGATTGCGTTTACTTTGAATAACCTGCACATACTTATCCATCTTTTCTTTTCACAGTTTGGGATTTCTTTGTAATTTTGTAAGCGGATAATTGTGATTAATGCTACAATAAAGGTATGTTATTCAACACCATAGAGTTCATGCTGTTCTTCCCGGCGGTGACATTGCTGTTCTATCTGCTGCCGCACCGATGGCGGTGGCTGATGCTGCTGGCGGCAAGCTGCGTGTTCTATATGTGGTTTATTCCCAAGTACATACTCATACTGCTGGTTACTATCGTCATTGACTACTCGGCCGGTCTGCTCATGGAGCGGTGGACCGACATACCACGACGGCGGCGATGGTGCCTGGTGGTCAGCATCGTCTCCACCTGCCTGGTGCTGTTCATCTTCAAGTATCTGAATTTCTGCTCGGAGAACCTGGTGGCGCTGGCACGGCATTTCGGCTGGTCGCACCCATCGAAGGTGCTCAACATAGTGCTACCTATCGGCCTGTCGTTCCACACGTTCCAAAGCCTGAGCTATGTCATCGAGGTTTACCGTGGCAACCAGCGTGCTGAACGCCATTTCGGCTACTATGCGCTCTACGTCATGTTCTACCCGCAGCTGGTCACGGGTCCCATTGAGAGGCCGCAAGGTCTGCTACGACAGTTGCACGAGGAGCAGCCACTGCGCTACGAAAATATAGCCAACGGATTGAGGCTAATACTCTTTGGCCTGTTTCTGAAGATGGTTGTAGCCGACAACCTGGGCACGATGGTTGATGCCGTCTATGCTGCGCCGCACGACTACAGCCGTGCCGACATAGTGCTGGCCATGGTGCTCTACTCGTTCCAGATTTACGGCGATTTCTTCGGATATTCCAGCATTGCACTCGGTTGTGCACTGGCCATGGGCATAACCCTCACCGACAATTTCCGCGCGCCCTACCTCAGCGGGAGCATTCGCGAGTTCTGGCGCCGCTGGCATATCTCGCTGTCATCGTGGTTCCGCGACTACCTGTACATACCTCTTGGCGGCAATCGCGTGCGCCTGCCGCGTTGGATGCTCAACACGATGATAGTCTTTGTGGTATGCGGACTGTGGCATGGTGCCAACTGGACTTTCATGCTCTGGGGAGCGGCCTACGGGGTACTGCTGATTGCGGAACGCCTTTTGCACGGAAGGGGCAATCAGCCTCAGCCATCAGGTATGAAGCGGCTTCCCTGCATTTTGGGCACCTTCATCATTGTCACACTGCTGTGGAGCGTGTTCCGAGCTCCGTCGTTCTCCGACCTTGGCAACCTGTACTCCGCTCTGTTCATGGGCGGTGGTACCGAGCACCTGCACGCCGACGCAACCGTGTGGATTGCTCTGGCGGCCTTTGTGGCGCTCGACATCGTGTTGCGCAACACGCGCTTTGACGCATGGTGCGCGCGCCTGCCGATGGCGCTGCGCTGGGTCATCTACGCGTGTATGATTTTCGCCATCGTGGTCTTCTCGTCAGTGGAGCAGTATCCGTTCATTTATTTCCAGTTCTGAGTGCCATGAAACAGATATTGAGAAATATAGCTTTCAAATTCCTGCTGCTGGCCGCCGTGTTGGCGGTGCTCGACGTGGTGTACCGCTATACCTTCTACGAGCGCGACTTGCGCGAGGGCTGCACGCTGATGGAACGCTCGCTGAAGCCTGTGGCAGAAGGTGCCGACATAGCCTATCTGGGTGAATCGTCGAACCACGCCGTGGCCGACGACGAGGAGGACAAACGCTTCATTAGCGATATGCTGCAAGACCTGCTGCCCGACAATCGCGTGTGCAACATGGATAAAGATGCCTGTCACGCCGGCATCTACTACGACATACTGCGCAACATACCGAAAGACAACCCTGTGCGTGTGGCTGTGGTGACGGTCAATTTGCGGTCGTTCAGTGCAGAATGGATCTACTCCAGCCTCGAAGTGGCATTGCAAAAAGAGCAGGTGTTCATGAAGCCCGCCCCGGCACTCTACAAGCGTATTCTATTGGCATTCAAGGGCTATAATCATTGGAGTGAGAAAGAGCGTGAGGCCAAGGTGAGGCATTCTCTCCAGCACCAGAGCTTCGAGCACCCCGCCATACATTACCGCACCGCTGCGGAGTGGGCCCTTGCACTCTGTGACAGTCTCATTGCTTCCGGAGCCGACGAGCAAACCATATCGATGGCAACGCATTACGTCAAAGCCTTCGCCTGCCAAATTGACGAGAGTAACCCGCGCATCAAAGACCTCGACCGTATCGTGATCCTCTGTCGCAAGCGTGGTTGGCAGCCGGTGTTCCTCATGCTGCCCGACAACGAGGAGCAGATGGCAAGTATGGTTGGACCCGCACTGGTTGACCTGCTGCGCCGCAACGGCAATTTCATCGAGCAACGCTACAGCCAGATGGGCGTCACCGTGGTCAACTGTCAGGGGATGGTGGCTGACTGCAATTTCCGCGACCGCGATTTCCCCACCGAACACTACCGTCAGGAGGGCCGAGAGGCAATAGCTAACGCCCTGTATAACGCAATCCGCCAGAACCACTACGCGCTCTGCAACCCATACCCTGGAGAAAGCATGAGGGTATCACGCTCTCAATTTTAGGGTACGTCATATCGTATTAAAGAAACAAAAAAATATATCAGCAATAAGTAATGTATGGCAAAGTTTTTGTACCTTTGCGGCATTCAGTCGAAGTGGTATACTTTTGAATTATTTTTTGGTATACTTTTGCGTTATCATTTACAAATTGACATATTGACATAAAAAAATTATATAAATGGCAAATTTTTTTCAAAAACTATTTGGCACAAAGGCTGAAAGGGACCGGAAGGCTATTATGCCGATAGTTGACAAGATTAATGAAGCATATAGTTCAATGCAGAGGCTGTCTCCAGATGAACTGAGAGCTAAAACCATACAGTTCAGGCAACATATAAAAGATGAGATTAAGCCTTTCGATGACAAAATTGCTGAAATGAAAGATGCAGTGGAAAAAAACACTGATTTATCGGCAGACGAAAAGGAATCACAATATAATGAGATTGACAAGATCGAGGAACAAAAGAAAAAGAAGATAGCGGAAACTCTTGATGAAATACTTCCTGAGGCTTTCGCTGTAATGAAAGCAACGGCTTATCTTTTTGCCAATAATACCGAAGTGGTTGTCACTGCTACGGATATGGACCGTCAGCTTGCCGAGACTCATCCTAATGTGGTGATTGACGGTGACAAGGCAAGGTATTCCAACACGTGGATTGCCGGCGGTAATCCTACAACATGGAACATGGTCCATTACGATGTGCAGCTTATAGGTGGTGTCGTTCTTCATCAGGGTAAAATCTCCGAGATGGCTACAGGTGAAGGCAAAACCCTTGTGGCAACTTTACCTGTTTATCTTAATGCGCTTACCGGCAGAGGTGTGCATATCGTCACAGTCAATGACTATTTGGCAAAACGTGACTCGGAGTGGATGGGTGTCTTATATCAGTTCCATGGATTGACGGTCGATTGTATCGACAAGTATGAACCTAATTCCGATGCTCGCCGCAATGCTTATAATTGTGATATAACATTTGGTACCAACAACGAATTCGGCTTCGATTATCTTCGTGATAACATGACTTCGAGCATTGACGAACTGGTTCAGCGCGGTCATGTCTATGCCATAGTTGATGAGGTTGACTCAGTGTTGATAGATGATGCCAGAACTCCTTTGATTATATCAGGACAGACTCAGAAGGGTGACCAGCAGGAATATGATATATACAAACCTGCCATTCAGATGCTGTATGAAAAACAGAGAGGTCTCGTCACTCAAATTCTTGCAGAAGCAAGAAAACTTCTGACAAATAATCCTAACCAGGAACAGGAGAAGAAAGGTGCTGAGCAGCTCTTCCGTGCTTTCAGAGGACTTCCGAAATACAGGCCTTTGATTAAGTTCTTAAGTGAACCGGGCATGAAGGTCCTGATGCAAAAAACTGAAAATTTTTATCTTCAGGAACAACAGAAGAACATGCCTTATATTGATGACCAACTGTATTTTGTCATCGATGAAAAGGATAATACTATTGATATCACTGAGAAAGGTATCGAACTTCTGAATACCACGGTCGATGACCCTAATTTCTATATACTTCCGGATGTTGGTTCTGTCATCGCCGATATAGAAAAAATGGACATACCGGAAGAGGAAAAGACACAGAAGAAGAGTGAACTGCTTGAAGATTATGCACTTAAAGCTGAACGGATTCACACTGTGAACCAACTGCTTAAAGCATACGCTCTTTTTGAAAAAGATATCGAATATATTGTCGTTGACAATAAGGTAAAGATAGTTGATGAGTCAACAGGCCGTATTCTGGAAGGCAGACGTTATTCGGAAGGGCTTCATCAGGCAATAGAAGCCAAGGAAAATGTCAAGGTTGAAGCAGCCACTCAGACTTACGCTACCATCACACTTCAGAACTATTTCAGAATGTATGAGAAGCTTGCAGGTATGACCGGTACTGCTGAGACTGAGGCAGGTGAATTTTGGGATATCTACAAACTCGATGTTGTGGTCATTCCTACAAATAAGCCTGTAATTCGTGACGATAAGGAAGACTTGGTTTATAAGACTAAGAATGAAAAGAACAGGGCTGTTATCAATGACATCCAGAAACTCGTCGAAGCTGGCAGACCTGTGCTTGTCGGTACGACATCCGTTGAGGAATCCGAACAGCTCAGCCGATTGTTGAGTCAACGGCATTTGCAGCATAATGTGTTGAACGCCAAGTTGTTCAAGAAGGAGGCTGACATTGTGGCAGAAGCTGGCAGAAAGGGCAGGATTACCATTGCAACCAATATGGCAGGACGTGGTACCGATATTAAACTGACCCCTGAAGTCATTGAGGCGGGTGGACTTGCCATCCTCGGTACTGAACGTCACGATTCAAGACGTGTTGACCGTCAGCTTAGAGGACGTGCCGGTCGTCAGGGAGACCCTGGCAGCTCACAGTTCTATGTCTCATTGGAAGATGACCTTATGCGTCTGTTCAGCTCTGACAGGGTTGCCTCAATCATGGACCGTCTTGGTATCCAGGAAGGTGAGGTAATCCAGCATCCTATGATTACCAAATCCATCGAAAGGGCACAGAAAAAAGTTGAGGAAAACAACTTCGGTATTCGTAAACACACCCTTGAATATGACGATGTTATGAATGGCCAGCGTACAGTGATTTACACACGCCGCCGTCATGCTTTGTTTGGTGACAGACTGTCGGTCGACATTTCAAATATGATTTATGATTCCATCGAAAATCTGGTGGAGACATATCAGGCTCAGAATGATTATTCAGGATTCGAATTTGAGATGATTAAACTGACAGGAATGCAGGTTAAATGCGATGAAAAGACATTCTTTTCAATGTCAGTCGATAATGTGAGTCAGGAAATATTCAATCAGGTGTATGAAGGATATAAAAATAAATTTGCGAAACTGGCGGAGTCTGCAGCTCCTGTGATAAAGGCAGTTGCTGAGAATCAGCCGCAGTTCAAGAATATTATTATCCCTCTGACCGATGGAAGAAGGAAGAGAAACATTATTGCAAACATTTCGAAATGTGTTGAAAATCCTCAGGTTGAGATTCCTTTGGCAGTGGAGAAGGGTGTGGTGTTGAGCTTTATTGACGATGAATGGAAGGAACACCTTAGAGCAATGGATGACCTGAAGGAATCGGTCAGAAATGCGGTGTATGAACAGAAGGATCCTTTGTTGGTTTATAAGCTTGAAGCATACGATTTGTTCAAGAATCTGCTTCAGACAATCAACAGTGAAGCCGTTTCATTCCTGTTGAGAGGAAATATTCCTATACCTCAGGAGAGTGAAAACCAGGGACGTAATTTCAGAGAAGCTCCTCAGAATGTGAGAACTATCTCCAACCGTCAGTTGAAGACTGAACGCAGGGATATGCTTTCACAGTCCAATTCAAATACTCAAGGACCACAGAAACAGCAGCCTATAAGAGTTGAAAAGAAGATAGGCAGAAACGACCCGTGTCCTTGCGGAAGTGGAAAGAAATATAAAAACTGCTGTGGCAGATATGCAGATGCTGATTAATATTATTGAAAATGAATAGAATACTTTTAAAATTAAGCGGTGAGTCATTAAGTGGTGATGACGGCTATGGAATTGATGCGAAGCGACTTGACTATTATGTTGAGGAAATCATAGAGGCTGTAAAATGCGGTTATCAGATAGCCATAGTTATTGGCGGCGGCAACATCTTCAGAGGTTTGCAGGGTGCTAAGAAGGGAATCGACAGAATACAGGGTGATTATATGGGAATGCTCGCAACAGTTATCAATTCCATCGCTATCAAGTCTGAACTTGAAGAAAGAGGATACAAGGCAAAACTGATGTCGGGAATTCCTGTCGAAAAAATAGCTGAGGCTATGACATCCACAAAGGCGATACAGTATCTTGAAGAAGGAAATGTTGTCATTGTTGCAGGTGGTACCGGCAATCCGTTTTTCACAACTGATTCGGGCGGTGCTCTGAGAGCTCTGGAAATAAAGGCTGACCTCCTTCTGAAAGGAACGAGAGTTGACGGCATCTATGATAAGGATCCCGAAAAGTTCTCCGATGCAGTGAAATATGATGTGATTACTTTTGATGAAGCTATCGATAAAAATCTTAAAATCATGGACCAGACTGCATTTACATTATGCAAGGAAAATAATCTTCCAATTGTGGTTTTTAATATTAACCAACCTGGTAATCTGGCAAGGATTTTGAAGGGTGAAAAACTTGGAACGATAGTTAAAAATAGATAACCAAAATATTACAGATATGAATGAAAAAGTAAATGAAATCATTGAAGAGACAAAGATGGGCATGGAGGATGTGATAGACTTTTTTTCAAAGACATTGCAGAAATATCATGCAGGAAAGGCAACACCTGATATGCTTGACGGTGTCAAAGTTGACTGTTATGGTTCGAAAATGCCTATAAATCAAGTTGGCAACATCAATATCCCTGATGCTAAACAAATAATCGTCCAGCCATGGGACAAGAGTATGCTTGGTCCTATTGAAAAAGCAATACAGAATGCTAATTTGGGCTTCAATCCTATCAATAACGGTGAGGTTCTGAGAATCATAGTCCCAGCACTCACAGAGGAAAGACGTAAGGACATGGTAAAGAAAATACGTCAGGAAGCCGAAACTGCAAAGGTGAGTATCCGTTCAGTCAGAAAAACAGCAAATAATTCATCCAAAGACCTGAAATCCAATGGAGTATCGGAGGATGAAGTTAAGGTTCTTGATACCAAAATACAGGATATGACCAACGATTTTACTGCAAAGGTTGACAAGATGCTTGCAGTAAAGGAAGAGGAAATAATGACGGTTTAAGCATGTAACATGTCTTTTCCCGCTGGGCTTTGGAATATCTTAAGATCGAAATATTCTATGCTTGCAAATATGTGATCGAATAAATCTGACTGTATGTTTTCGTAAGGAATGAATGATGAAGTCGAAGTGTAAGCATAAATTTCCAAAGGAATTCCATAGTTGGTTGACTGTTTCTGGCGGACGAGAAGATCGGAATTCTTGTCAATGTTGGGGCTGTTTTTCAGGTAGTAGAAAATATAGGCCCTGAATATTCCAAGATTGGTCTGACGACGACCGTTAATGACAACGCTCGTGTCAGTGTGACAGTCTGAATTATAAGAAGATATCTCGGTGGCTTTGTCGTCGAGATATCTTTTTATGTAATCTACTTTTTTCAGACGCTCCATAAGTTCTTCGTCACAGAACTTCACCGTTGATGCGTCGATGTAAACTGAACGGGTTATCATTCTCGTACCTGATTCCCGCATGTAACGATAATTGGTTACAGATTCTGAAATCATACTGTAAGTCGGTATCGTGGTTACAGTCTTGTTCCAGTTCTGTACCTTTACAGTTATAAGGGAGATTTCAATGACTATTCCGTCAGCACCATGAGAAGGCATCACTATCCAATCACCTACGAGAACCATCTTGTTGAAAGCGAGTTGGATACCGGCGACAAAGCCCAAGATGGTGTCCTTGAAAACGAGCATTAATACAGCAGATGAAGCGCCGAGTGCAGTTAATATTTTCGAAGTCTTTATTTTGAAAAGCAGTGAAAGAATTATGAAAAAGCAGATTATGGATAAGAATATCTTAATTGCCTGGACAATATTGTTTATAGACCGACCAGACTCAAAATTTTTGTCTTTATATCTGAAGTTCCATACGTCGAGCAGTGTGAATATCAGAAGTAAAAATGCAATGACATAAAGGGCTTTAATCAAAGAATTGAAAAATCCGAGATTTATGCTGTAATGGCTGCTTATCAGTTTTATGAATTTGTCACAGAAGGATAAAGGTATCAGAAGAGACAATTTGGTGAAAAAGTTGTTGCTGTAAAGTTCATCGTCAAATGTGCTGGATGTGCGGTCGGCAAGTTTTTTCCCCCAACGTTTGAACAATTTCTTGGATATGACAAGCAACAGAAAGGAAAGCCCTATAACTGCTATGATTAATATTGCGTAATAGATGATGTTGGTGGTCTTTTGACTTACAATATTAGTGTTTGTAAGCCATTTTAGAAGAGTTCTGTCTAAAAAATCAAACATTTGTTGTGTGTTTCTTTTTTGCAAAAATAAAGTTTTTTTCAAAGATATAGTATGAAAAGATGAATATTGTTGTATTTTTGCAGAGCAAGGATTTAACATGTTGTTTTACAATATTTAAAGGAAAATTCAATGAAGGTCGGATTGCGTGATAAATTGGTTATTATAATATTAATGTTGTTTTTTTTGTCACTGTATGGCAATGGCGTTTGTTCTGTCGGTTTACAGGAAACAGTTGGTTATGAAACCTTACAGGAAGCAGCCGATACTGTAACACAGGAAATTGTTGAATCTGCGACTTTACAGGGAACGGATAATTCTGTGGAGAAAAGTTCTTTTATTCGCAGAGTTACAGACTGGTACATGAACAATATCAATTATTATACGATAACCTTACTGATGACGGTGGAGAGTTCCTTTATACCATTCCCATCGGAGGTTGTGCTGCCGCCGGCTGCGTGGAAAGCTGCTCATACCGGTGAACTGAATCTTATATTGATATTTCTTTGTGCGATGTTTGGCGCCATAGCAGGAGCCTTGATAAATTATTTTTTGTCGATTTCGCTCGGAAGGGTGGTGGTGTATAAGCTGGCAGATACTAAATTGGCCCATCTGTTGCTGATTAATAGGGAGAAGATAGAAAAAGCCGAGAAGTACTTTGTTGACCACGGCAAGTCATCAACCTTCATCGGGCGACTTGTTCCGGGTATCAGACAGCTGATTTCTATACCTGCCGGACTCTCGAAGATGAATTTAGGCCAGTTTATCGGCTATACTTCATTAGGTGCAGGCTTATGGAATATCATCCTCATTGCGTTAGGATATTTCCTGTATTCGCAGCAAGAGCTGTTGGAAAAAGTCTATGATGAAATCAAAATCGGTCTTTTGATTTTAGGTGCCGCTTTTGTTTTGTATCTGATTATAAGCGGTGTTGTGAAGAATAAGAGAAAAAAATGAATGCAAAACGGAATATATATCGCCTTTTGTCAATATTTTTTTTAGTGTTGACAAGTGTGGCGGGATTTCCGCAGGTAACCATATTTGGTGACAGTCTTTCATGTGAGGGCGAAACTATACGATTGTTTGCCATGGGGCCTGAAAGTTACGTTGATGAAGGCGGAGTGCCAATAATCGGTGTGGGCGATTTGTTGTGTACTGACGGCTCGACAGTCAAACCTGACGATTACGCTTCAAGCGGGAAGACTGCAATGGGAGTGGTGTTTTATGTGGACACGACAGGTGTCCACGGATGGGCAGCATCGCTTAGAACACCAGGGGGAAATGGGTGTATATGGAATAACAAATCAAATGTCACAAATCTTCCTGATATTGATAATTATGAGGAGGCTCTCGCTGATACGTGCGGAATGGCAAATACCATTGCAATAAAAGATTATTACGGGGAAAACTTTGATGAATGCCCTGCTGTTTATAGATGCTATTATTATAACCATAATACCGGCCAGGTCGGAAATGTCCATTATGGATGGTATCTGCCTGCAATCGGTCAGTTGAGGAAACTGTATTCGGTCATTCATTTTATTAACCCGTCAATTGGAATTGCTGGCGGGACACAGATTCCGACAAACAAAAACGGAATGTATGCACCATGGTGGCTCTGGTCTTCTACTGAATTCTCAGGTATTTATTCATGGACTGTAAATGATTTAGGCTGGGTGTTTTATGTGCTGAAAAATTCTAATGATGCGAGTTGCAGAGCAGTTATATCGTTTTAATTTACAGCTAATTGGATTATGAGACGTCTATTGATACTGATACCGGTTTTGTTGCTGATTCCGTATTTTACATGGAGTCAGAATTATCAAATCGGAGACGTCGTATATAATCCCGATGATTGTACAAAAGGTGTTGTGTTTTGGATAAATCCTGACGGCAGTGAAGGATGGATGGTCGCTTTGAACGATATTTCTATTGGATGTGCCTGGGGAATAAATGAAAACATTCCGTCTTTAGATGACCTTACGGGCAATAACGTACATGATCGGCATATCGCTGCCTTAGAGGATATTTTAGGATATTTTAATACAAACAAAATCAGAGAGTTCCAGAATTACGACACTGCATTTGCTGCCGGAAAGACGGACTATGCGAATGGCTGGTATCTGCCTGCAGCGGGACAACTTGCCGAATTATACAGCGCAATGCCGTTTATAAATCAGAAAATAGTATCTAATGGCGGAACAGTAATGTCACAGTCAAAATATTGGTCAAGTTCGGAATATAACTCTTTGGAAGCATGGTATGTGCAGTTCGGCGTTGATATTAACGGAGTGAGTGGCACATTGGACTTTTTAAGTAAAACAGACACGACTCTGCATGTCAGGGCAATAAGGTCTTTTCCACTTACTAATATAGTGTATGACAACTCGTTGACCTATCTTTGGAATACAGGTGATACAATGCCTTACATAACTGTTAGTCCTGCGCTAACGACAGAATATTCAGTGACTGCCACATCTGATGACGGCAGCATTGCCAATGACAGAACAACGGTGTTTTCCAGTATGCCTGCCATTCAGGATTTTTATGATACGATATGTGCAGGTGATATGTATGACCATTTTGGATTTGACCTTTCATTTCAATCCGACACATCCGTTATATGTTCAAAGAAGATATCCGACGGCTGTTGTGAGGCTGACATAAACCTACATCTGACTGTAATCGGCCCTATTGAGAACATAATTGTTGACTCTTTCTGTGAAGGAACAGTTTATGACAAATATGGGTTTTATGTTTCTGACCCCGGAACTTATAGTAGAACGTGTACGTCATCAAATGGGTGTGACAGCATTGTTATCCTATATCTGACTGTTAACGAAGGCTTGGATACGATTGTGTTCGTTAAAGATTGCGATTCGTATAGCTTCAATGGGATAGAATATGACACAAGCGGATATTATGATATTCCGCTTAAAACTACTGGTGGCTGTGACAGCATAGTCCATCTTAATCTTGAATTGGAATATACTCCTTACAGTGTGATTCATGGAGACACATGGCCTATTGGCGGCAGTGAGCTTCATTTCAACGTGAGTAACTATAATCTGCTGATTGAGAATGAATTGTGTCATGTTGACTCTGTCCTTTGGGCTGTCGATTGTATCAATTGGCGCGTTGAGCCTGTTGGTGAAAAAGGCCTGAGTTCCAACCTATACATTTATACTTATATCGAAGATTCGGTACAGCTTCATGCTATGGCTATAAATAGCTGTGATTCTGTTGAAAGTGTCTTGTGGATTCACACATCATATTATGGTACGAATGAATTTGAGAGGGCAGAGGTTGAGTTGATGCCTAACCCAAATAACGGCAGTGTCCTGCTGCGTTTCATCAACATGATTGGAGATGTTGAGGTGAAGGTTTATAGTTTTGATGGAAAACTCATTGATGACTTAATTATCAATGAATCAGCTGGTTTTGGGAATTATAATTACAAATTTACGGACGGTTTGTATGGCGTTTTCAATTTTGTGATTTTGAATAATGGGAGGATTATTACAAAAAAGGTAGTGGTGAAAAAATAATCCGCGCAACAGCAGATCTTACATCTCCGGAAGCAGGTCCATGTCGGTGTAGGGATTTTCGTAGTAGAATGTGTTTTCTATAGATAAGATGTTTTCGACCAAACCAATTTTGGTTTGTGCTATGGTGTTGTCTTTGTCAATTTGAATTACAGACCTGTAGTCGCGCAGGGCATCGCCGAATTTTGCAAGTTTTCTATACACATCACCTCGGAGAAGGAGACATTCAATGAGGTCCGAATCATTGTCGGGTGTTGCATTTATGTAGTCTGAAATAATTTCGAGACAATCGTTGTACTGGTTTTCCTCAAACAGATTGTGAGCTTTTTCTATGATATTGTTGTCGGACATTATTTCGATGAGTTAAAGTTCTTGTTTTGTTTTGTGCAAAAATAACGAAAAACGTTTCATTTCTGCCTAAAAAATAATTACTTTTGCAGAAAATAGAAAAATTCAGTTCTTATGATCACTAACAACTTTATAAATCGTCATGTCGGACCTGATAAGGAGCAGACAGACAAAATGTTAAAAGTGCTTGGGATTTCATCGTTGGAGGAAATGATGAAGTTGACAATGCCTGACAAAATCAGATTGAAAGAAGATTTAGACCTTCCGAAAGGTATGAATGAGTATGAATATGCTAATCATATCAAGAGTTTGGCCGCGAAGAACAAGATATTCAAGACTTATATCGGTCTTGGATATTACAATACGATAGTTCCAGGCGTTGTCCTGAGAAATGTTTTCGAGAATCCAGGATGGTACACATCCTATACTCCGTATCAGGCGGAAGTTTCACAGGGACGTCTTGAGGCTCTGCTCAATTTCCAGACCATGGTTTCAGATCTGACCGGCATGCCAATTTCCAACTGTTCGCTTCTTGATGAAGGTACTGCTGCAGCTGAGGCTATGATTATGACATTTCATAACAGAAGCCGTGAAGCTACAAAACGTGGCGACAATAGGTTTTTTGTATCACAAGATGCTTTTCCGCAGTCGATTGCGGTCATCAAGACAAGAGCACATCATCTCGGAATAGAAGTTGTTGTGGGTGATGAATTCAAGTTCGACTTTGCTGACGGATTTTTCGGTGCATTCTTGCAGTATCCTAATGCAAAGGGCAGTGTAAATGACTATGCTGATTTTGTCGGTAAAGCTCATGAAAAGGGCATCATAGTTACAGTGGCTGTCGATTTGCTCAACATGGTTCTGCTTACTCCTCCTGGAGAATGGGGTGCGGATATCGTTATCGGTTCAAGCCAAAGGCTGGGAACACCTATGGGTTACGGCGGTGCACATGCTGCATTTCTCGCAACCAAGGATGAGTACAAACGCAAGATGCCGGGCAGAATCATAGGTATCACCATCGATAAATATGGTAACAAGGCTTATCGTATGGCTCTTCAGACACGTGAACAACATATCAAACGTGACAAGGCCACTTCAAACATCTGCACGGCTCAGGCTCTGATGGCAATAATGGCTGGTTTCTATGCTGCATACCATGGACCTGACGGACTAAAGGAAATAGCACGTCATACCAACATTCTGACTATTGTCCTGTCAAACAAACTTCAGGAACTCGGTTATATTCAGAATAACAAGCAATTCTGTGACACTCTTGATATTACAATGCCTGATGGCGTATGCACGTGTACAATCAATACGCTTGCACTCGAAAATAAGATGAATTTCCGTATCATCAGCAAGGAAGAACTGTCAATCAGTCTTGATGAAACAACTTCACTTGATGATGTGAACCAGATTATTTCCATATTTGCAAAGGCTGCCGATAAGGCATTTGAGCCTTTCGTTTGTGATGGGAAGAAATGCGGGACATTGACTTCCATTGAAGGTAAGTTACAACGTACCACACCGTATCTTACTAATCCTGTCTTCAACTCATATCATTCGGAGACCGACATGATGAGATATATGACATATCTTGTCAACAAGGATTTGTCGCTCGACAGATCGATGATACCGTTGGGTTCATGTACCATGAAACTGAATGCAGGTTCATGGATGTTCCCGTTGAGTTGGCCGGAATTCGCTAATATTCACCCGTTTGTACCTGTTGACCAGGCAGAGGGATATCAGGAACTGATAAAAGATTTCACTGAAATACTGAAAAAGATAACTGGCATGAGCGGTGTTTCGTTCCAGCCTAATTCAGGTGCGGCAGGAGAGTATGCAGGACTGCTGACAATCAGGGCATATCAGGAGGACAAGGGTGAAGGTTACAGAAACGTATGTCTTATTCCTGCTTCCGCTCATGGAACCAACCCTGCAAGTGCTGCAATGGCGGGTTTCGAAGTGGTTGTGGTTGCATGTGATGACCATGGCAATATCGATGTCAATGACCTTCGTGCAAAAGCCGAACAGTACAAGGACAGACTGTCATGTGCCATGATTACTTATCCTTCAACGCATGGCGTGTTTGAAGAGGCTATCCTTGAAATGGTTGACATTATTCACGGGGCAGGCGGACAATTCTACATGGATGGTGCCAACATGAACGCACAGGTCGGATTTACCGGTCCTGGCTATATTGGAGCTGATGTTTGCCATCTGAATCTGCATAAGACATTCGGTTGTCCTCACGGTGGTGGCGGTCCTGGAGTAGGCCCTATCTGCGTTGCTGGTCATCTTGTACCTTATCTGCCTTCAAATCCATTCATCCAGATGGGCGGTGACAAGAGTTTGGGCTGTGTTTCATCAGCACCTTATGGCAGTGCATTAATTACGGTAATTGGTTACGGCTATGTCAAGATGCTTGGTCGTGACGGCTTGAAGCATGCCACTGAAATGGCTATTCTGAATGCCAATTATGTTCGCAAACGTCTTGAGAAGGATTATAAGATTCTTTACACTGAAAAGTCAGGAATGTGCGGTCATGAATGTATCCTCGACTGCAATGAGTTCGTTAAATCAGCCAATGTTGAGGTTATTGAGATTGCAAAACGACTGATGGACTATGGCTTGCATGCTCCTACAGTGGCATTCCCTGTACATGGAACTTTGATGGTGGAACCTACTGAAAGTGAACCTCTTAGGGAACTTGACCGTTTTGTTGATGCTATGATTTCAATACGTCAGGAAATAAGAGAGATTGAGGAAGGCAAGGCTGATCGCGACAATAATGTTGTCAAGAATGCTCCACATACATGCCAGATTGCAACAGCTGATGAATGGACCTTACCGTATTCAAGGTCTAAGGCTTGTTTCCCGATGGGCTACTCCGACGGCAAATACTGGCCTACTGTTGGTAAGATAAATGATGGCTATGGCGACAGAAATCTCGTCTGTGTTTGTCAGTAGTCTTACATAATAACTACAAAAAAAGGGCGACCATGGTCGCCCTTTTTTTGTGCTTTTTTAGTCTAATTCAGATTTGTATTGATTATGTATATGATTGCCTGAACATCAATAACGTTGATGGCACCGTCACCGTTTGCGTCTGCATTGACTGGGTTGAACGTGGGTGGTGTGTCACCGTAAATGTATGAAATGACGGCCATAATATCTGAGATGTTTATTTCTCCGTCATTATTGGCATCACCTAAAAGAATGGTAACATCGCCTAATGTCAGGAAATTGTATGTTTCTTGTGTGTAGTCGATGTCATGGTCTGGCCCATTGTACCATTCATGCTGTCCGCCGTTGACTTTAATTAATGCAACTTTAGTGTCATTTGTGCCATCAGAGTAAAGATATTTCTCAAATGTGAGACCATCATTGACAGTGTCGGGATAGTAGGTGATTTCCGGAGTGGTGCTGCAGTTGTCAAAACTGCGCCAATATTCCACTGTTTCCTCGGCACCTTTACCGATGTCGAAGGAAAATCCCGAGTATGAGACTGTTCCGGTTTCATAGTTTACAATAGGGTCGGCGGTTCCGTGAATATGCATGGCACTGACCGGTACTGCTGGAGTCAGATTTTCAACTTCATTTCCTATAGGTCCGTTCACCGATACTATAGCCTTTATCCTGTCACTATGTTCGATAGCCATACGGTTTGCCATGTAGCCTCCGATTGAGAATCCCACGAAGTAAACCTTATCCTGGTTAATGTTATATGTTTCTATCAGGTTGTCGAGAATAGCCATCATGAAACCACTGTCGTCAACGTTTCCATTCAGCATATAATATTGTCCAAAGATTACGGCTGATATTCCTGCGTTCCATGCGCCATTAATGGTGATTGGAATTGTGCCGAACAAAACTACAGAGAAAGGTAAGGCTTGCGGAGAAATGATTATCCATCCGTTTTCTTCTGCAATCTGCTGGAAATTAGTTGATTGAAAGACATCACTCATAGTGCCTTCTATACCATGCAGGGTAAAAATGACAGGTGCGGGAGTTGAGCCGTCATAAGTTGACGGAACATATTCCATATACTGTCGTTGTGTGCCGCCCCATGTCATTGTCATAGTTGTTTGTGCTGACAATGTTACCGTCATGGTGATTAGTGCGATAAGAAGTAAAAATTTTTTCATTTTCAAAGTATTTGTTTTTTTCAATAATTATCCAAACAGGATTGCGACTGCTTTCTTTACGGCTTTGTCGATAAATTCAGGTGATTTGCCGCCTGCTGTTGCGAAATGAGCCTGACCGCCGCCACCACCGTTGATTTCTTTGACTGCAACTTTTATGGTGTTGCCTGCATGATATTTGCCCGTAGCGACGAGGTCATCGGTGATGACAATGCAGATTGCAGCCTTGCCGTTCTTGTTGCTGCCCAATACAACTATCGTGTTGTCTTTATTCTGTTTCAGTGCAAAGGCGAGGTCTTTGAGGTCACCGGTCTCAATATCCACCACACCTGAAATGAGATTGACACCTTCGGTGGTTATCATTTTTGTCTGAAGGTCGTTTTTGATTGCAGTAAGTTTCTCTGCCTTAAGTTCTTCAATCTCTTTTTTGAGGTTGTTGTTCTGTTCGATGAGAGCGTTGACGCCTTTTATGCTGTCCTGTGCTTTCAGCGTGGTCTTGATTTCGTTGACGATATTGACATGATTTTCGAGGTAGTCAAATGCCTTTTGTCCGGTATATGCTTCGATTCTGCGAATGCCTGCAGCTACTGCACCTTCTGACACTATCTTGAAGACACCGATATTGCCTGTGGAATTGACGTGCAGACCGCCGCAGAGTTCGATGGATTCACCGAACTTGATAACACGGACCCTGTCACCGTATTTTTCACCGAAAAGAGCCATGGCACCCATGTTTCTCGCCTCGTTGATATCCATATCGCGGTTCTCTTCACGTTTGAAATCGCTTCTGATGAAGGAATTGACGATTGCCTCGGTTTGATGAATTTCTTCATTGCTCATTTTCTGGTAATGTGAAAAGTCGAAACGGAGGTAGTCAGGTCCCACGAACGACCCTTTTTGTTCAATATGGTCGCCCAATACCTGTTTGAGAGCCTTTTGCAGAAGGTGTGTTGCGGAGTGGTTGCAAGCAATAGCCTGTTTCCTTTCGGCATCAACTATCGCTGTAAACTCGGCAGTGACATCCTGCGGCAGTTTTTCGGTTATATGTATCGAAAGATCATTTTCTTTTTTTGTGTTGATGATTCTGATGGTTTCCTTGTCATTGGTTATCACGCCTGTGTCACCGACTTCGCCGCCCATTTCAGCATAGAACGGAGTGCAAGGGAACACAAGATGATAGAAGGTTTTGCCTTTGACATCTACCTGACGGTATTTGACTATCTCAACTTTAAGTTCATTACTGTCATATCCGCAGAATGTATAATTAATCTTCTGAGCCTCTTCTTCAGTGCGGTTGACGTAAACCCAGTCGGAGAGCGACTGTTCGGAGGCTTTTCTTGAACGGTCCTTCTGAAGTTTGAGATTATTGTTGAAGCCTTCCATGTCAATCGTCATGTTGATTTCTTCTGCCATAAGAGATGTAAGGTCAACAGGGAATCCGTATGTGTCGAAGAGTTCGAAAGCAAAGTCACCATCGATAACTGACTGGTTCTTATGGGATTCAGCGTATTGGTTGAATCTTTGAATACCAGTTGCCAAAGTTCTGAGAAATGCCTGTTCTTCTTCGGCAATGATGTGTTTGCATGTTGAGTGTTGCTTTTCGAGTTCCGGGTAGATGTCTTTCATCTGAAGAACGAGGACATCCATAAGTTCATACAGGAATGGACGTTTTATGTTAAGTGACGAGTATGCGAAGCGTATCGCACGGCGGAGAATACGGCGGATGACATAGCCTGCGCCGGTATTGGAAGGGAGCTGTCCGTCGGTTATTGCGAAGGTGACCGCTCTCACGTGGTCGGCAACGACGCGCATTGCGACATCACATTTTTCGTTTTGGCCGTAAGGGATGTTGGCAGCCTTTGCAATGTATTGAATAAGAGGTTGAAAGACATCGCTGTCATAGTTGGAGTTCTTTTGTTGTATGATGCGGCAGAGACGTTCGAAGCCCATGCCGGTGTCAACATGTTTGTGCGCAAGAGGTTCAAGCGTGCCGTTAGCCTTACGGTTGTATTGTATGAATACGAGATTCCAAATCTCAATCACGAGAGGGTGGTCTTTGTTGACAAGCTGTGCGCCTGGAACTTTGGCCCTTTCTTCATCGTCTCTGAGGTCAATATGGATTTCGGAACACGGACCGCACGGGCCTTGGTCACCCATTTCCCAGAAGTTATCCTTTGCATTGCCTAAAATTATTCTGTCTTCAGGCACCCATTCTTTCCAATATTCCTTGGCTTCTTCGTCAACTTCAAGCCCCTGCTTCGCATCACCACCAAAAACAGTTGCATATAGGCGGTTTCTGTCAATCTTATATATTTCGGTCAGAAGTTCCCATGCGTATGCAATGGCCTCTTTTTTGAAATAATCGCCGAACGACCAGTTGCCGAGCATTTCGAACATTGTGTGATGATAGTTGTCACGGCCTACTTCCTCAAGGTCGTTGTGCTTGCCTGAGACACGGAGACACTTTTGACTGTCGGCGACACGCGAATATACAACAGGTTTGTTTCCGAGAAATATGTCCTTGAACTGGTTCATGCCGGCATTGGTGAACATCAAGCCGGGGTCATTCTTGTTTACTATTGGAGCAGATGGGACAATAGTGTGTCCTTTGGACTTGAAAAAATCCAGGAAAATCTGTCTTATTTCTGTTGATGTTATCATAAAAAAAAAGAAATTACGTTGTATAATAAAAATAAATCTTTATCAGCGGGCAAAATTACAAAGTTTTGTCTAATTTTGCTTTTTTATTTAGGTATAAATTAATTTAGACAATGGCAAAGCATATTTTAAAAGATGGTAATGTGCGCAGGATATCCGTTGATTTGGCTATCGGTGCGGCTTTTGCAGCTATATGTCTGTTCGTGGCGTTTGCTTTTTTCGATTCCCCAAAGGAAAAAATGTTGAAGCATGAGATCGAAGAATACAAGGACCATTTTGAAATCCTGAGTTCGCGCGTGGATGAACTTGGTGATGTTATAGGCGATATTGAAGATAAAGATCGTAACGTATATAGGGTGTTGTTTGAAAGTCAGCCCGAGACTGACAGAATAATGGAAGGCGGTAAAGGCGGAAATGATGTCTCGACACAGTTTGACGGATTGACTTATAAAGCTCTTCTTACTGACATCACAAAAAAAATTGACGAACTTAGAGTAAGATCATACGTACAGTCCTGTTCTTTGGATGAACTTTATAATATGGCTGTCAATAGGGACGAAATGCTGGCTTGCATTCCGGCAGTGATTCCTGTAAGAGAGATTGATATTAAATATATCAGTTCTTATTTCGGCTACAGGGATGATCCAATATATGAGATACGCAAGTTCCACAAAGGAATCGACTTCTCCGCCAATATCGGAACCGATGTGATTGCAACAGGCGATGGCGTTGTTACCGATGTACACAAAGTATCAATGGGAGGATATGGTAAGTATATCGAAATTGACCACGGATTTTCTTATTCCACATTATATGCCCACATGAATTCGATTTATGTTGTAAAAGGACAGAAAGTGAAACGTGGACAAATTATAGGAAGTGTGGGAAATACAGGCAAATCGAGCGGTCCGCATCTCCATTATGAGGTTCATAAGGATGGTGAGGCAATCAACCCTATCAATTATTTCTATAACGATATTACTCCGACTGAATATGAGGAAATGATAGAACTTGCTTCACAGCCGGGACAAACAATGGATTAATGAATTATGGCAACAGATAAAATGTATTATACCATCAGCGAAATAGCTGAGATGTTTAATGTCAACCAGTCACTGATAAGGTTTTGGGAAACAGAGTTTCCACGTTTTATCAAGCCTAAACGCAACAAAAGAGGAGTGCGCTTCTATACTCCGAATGATATTGAAAATATCCGTAAGATTCTTTACCTCGTAAAGGATAAGAAATACACTCTCAAAGGTGCCAAGGCGGCATTGAAAGATCCTGATGAAATTATTCCCGAAGAAGTGCCGGAAGTCAAGCCGGGACCTTCACAGGATGAAATAATACTTTTGGACAATCATCGTAAAGTATATAACAAACTTCTGGAAATAAGAAAGATAGCTCAAGGACTGCTTGGCGAATAATTTCTGTGGCAAATGGGGAAAAATCCAATCAAAGCTTTAGCTGGTCAGACTGTTGTTTACGGGTTTGGAACCATTGTCCCCCGTTTGCTCAACTATCTTCTGACACCTCTTTATGTGCGGGTTTTCATATCTGGTGAGTATGGTCAGATATCAGATTTGTATGCGTGGATTGCACTGATGATGGCTATCCTTACATACGGAATGGAAACGACTTATTTCAGATTTTCCCAGAAGGAGAATGCCAATCCGAATAAAGTGTTCAGCAATGCTGAAAGCAGTATCCTGATTACAACGACACTGTTTCTGATTTTTTATTTTCTTTTTTATAAAGCATTTGCGCAGCTGATTCATTATCAGCATAATACACAATATGTGCTGTTCCTCGGCATTATAGTGGCATTGGATGTGATAGCAGCAGTTCCATTTGCAAGACTGAGAAATGAAAACAAGGCTAAAAGGTTCAGCTTTATCAAGATAGCAAATGTATGCACGAATGTTGCATTGAATTTGTTCTTTTTGGTTCTTATCCCCGACACATCTCTGAAGATGTCAGCATATCTTTTTGGTCCGCAAGCCGGATTGTTGGTATGGGTGTTGATTTCAAATATTTTGTCAAGTCTGCTCAGCCTCTTGTTGCTGCTTCCACAGATAAGGAAGATGCGTTTTGAGATAGACTGGCCTTTTTTCAAAAAGATGTTGGTGTATTCGCTCCCGATTATGATGATTTCGTTGGTGGGTATGGTGAATGAAGTCTCCGACAAGATACTGATAAAATATTTGGTTCCTATACCAGGGGAGGATGTGCTTGCTTCGATGAAAATGACTGCCAATGAGTACGCTTTGAGCAGATTGGGCATTTATAGCGCAAATTATAAACTTGCTGTGCTGATGACAATCTTCATACAGATGTTCAGATATGCTTCTGAACCATTCTTCTTCAGCAAGGCAAAGGACCGCAATGCACCCGAGCTTTTTGCCAAGGTGATGAATTATTTTGTGATTTTCTGCCTTCTCATTTTCCTCGGCGTAATGCTTTACATCGATATTCTTAAATACTTTGTCGGAAGAGGAGGCAGCGACTATCACGAAGGACTTGTTGTAGTGCCTATTGTCCTGATAGCCATAATGTTTTATGGCATTTTGTTCAACTTGTCAATATGGTTCAAATTGACTGATAAGACAGCAAGCGGAACTGTGATTTCGATAATCGGTATGGTAATCATGCTTGCATCACTGTTCATCCTTGTTCCGCGTGTGGGATATGTCGGCGCTGCAATCGGACATCTTGCCTGCAATACCACTATGATGCTTGTATCGTATTTCTGGGGACAGAAGGTGTATCCAATACCATATCAGGTTGGAAGAATTATAATTTACTTCATTGTAGCACTTGGAATCTTTTTCCTGAGCCATCTCTTTACAAATTTGCCGTTAGTATGGAGAATGTTGATTAATACGGCATTAATTTTGGTGTATTGTGCAGTTGCCTTTATTGGCGAAAGGACAAACCCATTAAAAATCAAATAGTCATAATCTTATGAAAATCAATATAGTAAATAAGTCAAAACATCATCTGCCCGAATATGAGACATTGTTTTCTGCGGGAATGGATTTGAGGGCAAATATAGATGAACCTATAGTCATGAAGCCGATGGAACGCAAACTGGTCCCGACGGGACTGTATATTTCTTTGCCTGAGGGCTTTGAAGCACAGGTGCGTCCGAGGAGCGGACTGGCAATAAAGAAAGGCATTACGGTGCTCAATGCTCCGGGAACCATCGATGCTGATTACAGAGGCGAAATCCGCGTAATTTTGATTAATCTTTCGGATGAAGAGTTTGTAATTCAGGACGGAGATAGAATTGCCCAGATGATTATCGCCCGACATGAACGTGCAGAATGGAATGAGGTGGATATCCTTGATGAAACGCAACGTGGTGCAGGAGGTTTCGGCTCAACAGGTATTTAACGGATTGTCAATATGAAAAAAGTAATTCCATTTTTTCTGTTGCTTTTGATTGCCGCTTCATGCAGTCATACAAAACAGCTTGCATCGCAGAATAATACTGACGGGAATCAGACTGGAGCGGTGCCTGTTTCCGCTTCCGTAAAAGAAATACAACAGACTTCACAATATATTGATGCCACTACCCAGAAAATATTGGGTAACAATACCAAAGCGCAGACTTTATTCGAAAGATGTGTGAAGGACAATCCTTCCAACGATGCTGCATGGTACCAGCTTTCAATCATCTATATGAACAATCTGGATATGCATGGCGCTGAGAGTGCTGCTGAAACAGCCTATAATCTTGACAATGACAACGAGTATTATATTCAGAACCTTGCAAACATCTATTCTCATAATTATAAAAATGACAAGGCGGCAGCCTTGTATGAGGAAATTGTGAAGAAACGTCCGGAAGATATTGATGCACAGGTTAATTATGCAAATGCTCTTCTCCAGACCACTCAATACGACAAGACTCTGAAACAACTTGACTATCTCAAGACTGTTGTGGGACCTGACCCAGACCTTTCAATGAAGAAGGTCGCAATTTATGAAAGTCAGAAAAAATATGACAAAGCCTGCAAGGAGATGACGGAACTTTTGGAGATATATCCTGATTCACCACAGTATTTGTCTAAACTTGCTGATTTGTACAATAAGGACGGGAAGGAAAAGGAGGCGGTTAAGTGCTATCAGGAAATCGAAAAGAAATATCCCGATGACGCGTATATACATTTCACATTAGCAGAATATTACAAGAGTAAAGGGAAAGACAGTGAAGCTCATAAGGAACTGCTCAAAGGTTTCGCTTCTCCTAAAATGGATGCCAATACCAAGATAAATGTGTTGCTTGATAATTATTCTTCCGATGAGATTTTCAGCGGAAAAAACAATAATGTGAAGGAACTGCTTGTGACTCTGTCGGATACACATCCTGATGACGGGCGTTCACAGTCTCTGATGGGAGATTATTACTATTTGAGCCAGAATCTCGGAATGGCGCGTCAGTACTATTATAAGGCTATAACATTATGGAAGAATCCTCCTTTGTTCATGAATCTGCTTCAGATAGAATCACAACTCAACAGGATGGATTCGGTATATTCAGTTGCTTCACGCGCTCTGGAACTGTATCCGATGATGCCTGAGTTCTACTATTTCAAGGGTATGGCGGAATATCAGAAGAAAGATATTGAATCGGCTGTAAAGACATTCAACGACGGACTTATGATGGTGGTAAACAATGATGAACTTAAATCCACTTTCTTTACTTTGCTCGGTGACTGCTATCATGAACTTGGAGAACAGGACAAGTCGTTTTCCAGTTATGATAATGCCTTGGCGCTTCGCCCTGACAATCTGTATGTTATGAATAATTTCAGTTATTTCCTCAGTACTTCCAATACCAATCTTGAAAAGGCGGAAGCCTTAGGGAAAAAAATAGTTGAGGCGGAACCTGAAAATTCGCATTATCTTGACACCTACGGCTGGGCTCTGTTTAAAAACGGCAAGTACAATGATGCTTTGAAATATCTGAATGAAGCTATGAAATATTCATCGGGTGACGATAAGGCGACCATTTATGAACACATAGGTGATGTGAAGTGGAAACTTAATGATTCTGATTCAGCTTTGAAATATTGGCAAGATGCTTATAACCAGGATGCTGTCAATGCTTCTGAAATACTGAAAAAGAAAATCAATGATGAAAAATATTATGAAGAATAGGCTGTTTCTTTTAATATTGGTTATCATCTTATTGGCAACGGTTTCGTGTAAGCATACTAATCAGGTTACTGTCAGTCCTGAAGTCCCTCCCACAACCCGGACGAATACTGCTGTGGAAATGTTTAACTCATTGCTTGACAATGAGTTTACATGTAATACCTTGAAATGCAAATTTTCTGCTGCCTTCACAAGCATAAATGGAATTCAGGGAGCAAAAGGCACTTTACAGTATGACAATGAACGGCAAAGTATTCTTGTAAATGCAACTGTGTTTGGAATTAATATACTGTCGGTATTGATTTACAATGATTCTTTGCTTATAGTTAACAAATTATCAAAGACTTATATAAACGAGCCACTTGACCTGTTGTATCCTCTTTATGGAATCAGGATAAACGAACCTACCGTTGAGGATTTGCTTTTCGGACGTGTTTTATATGACTATTGCAGCAAAAGAGTTATGACTTTGGACTTGGACAATGGCATATATAACCTGCATCTGGGTGATTATCCTGACTATAATGTTTTCATACCAAAACAAAGTTTAAGAATAATAAAGTCTGAGTTGAATGCGTTTTTTAAAGGCAAAGACGTCTTGATATCGTATCCTGCAGTATATACGGAAAATGGCAAGAGTTTGCCTTCTCAGATAGATTTTTCTTTTAATGATGATGAATTTTCCTGTACGGTTAATTTGTCTCAGTTTGAGATTGATAGTGAACGAGGTGTCAATGTTAATGTTAAAATACCGTCAAATTATGATAAAGCAAGGTTGTGAAATTAATTTGAATTTTTTGGTGCGAATGCTGATGATTGCATGTCTTATGCTCTCTGTTGAAGTTTCGTATTGCCAGTCTAAGGAAGAGCTTGAAGAACAGAAGAGAAAGATTGAACAGGACATCAATTATACCAACAAGCTGCTTGATGAGACGAAAACGGAGAAACAGTCGTCAATCAATAAGGTTTATATGTTGAATAAGAACATCAAGCAACGTGATAAGTTGATAAAGAATATCAACCATGAGATTGTCTTGTTGGACAAGGATATCAATAAAACTTCTGACAGCATAGAAAACATGAAGGCTTTGCTTAAGGATTTGAAGACTGAATATGCCAATATGATTGTCAGCACATGGCAGAATCAAAATACTTACAAACGCTTGTCCTATATATTTGACTCAAATAGCATCTCACAGGCATTCAGAAGAATACAAGCATTTAAGGCGTATTCCGACAAACGTAAGGAATACTATAATGAAATTGTGGAAATCACTCGAAAACTGCAGCAGAAACAGATTTCATACGAGGACAGCAAGTCAAAGAAAGAAATCCTTGTGCAGTCTGAGAAAAATGAGAAGAACAAGTTGGAAGCCGACAAGAAGAATCAGAATCAGATTGTTCAGAATTTGTCACAGAAGGAGAAAGAACTGAAGAAGAAAATTGCAAAGCAGCAGCAGGAACTCAATAAACTGACCAAGGAGATTGAGCGTCTGATAGCAGAGGAAATGAAGTCAAAGGGTAATTCCAAGCGATTCAAGCTTACCCCTGAAGAACAGCTCATTTCCGATAATTTTGTCGGAAACAAGGGCAAGTTGCCATGGCCTACAGAGAGAGGAATGATAACGCTTCCATTCGGCGAACAGTCGCATCCTGTACTTGCAAATATTACAATCAATAACCCTGGTGTCAATATATTAACCGAGGAAAACAGTACGGCACGCTGCGTTTTTGACGGTGAAGTCATGACGGTGAAGAAAATAGCCCAATTCAACGTGGTGATAGTCCGTCACGGTGAATATCTTACGGTGTATTCCAACTTGGGTCAGGTCTTCGTTTCTCAGGGACAGAAGATTAAGGCTAAAGAAAAAGTTGGGACCATAATGAAGGATGCAAGTGAGGGAACAACCGAATTGCACTTTGAGATATGGAAAGGCTCAACCATCCAGAATCCCGAGGATTGGATGGCTAAATAAGAGTAGGGAAGAATTATTTTACAATTGAAACAATCCTTTGTGCCGATGCACCTTCAGAGTCGGTTATGATCACTATGTACATGCCTGGCAACCATGTTGATGTTGAAATTGTGCTTGTCCCTTCTCCGTAGAAGGCAATTCTTTGACCTGCAAGGTTGTATATGTCAATATGCTTTACATTGCAATTGCTGATGTTGAAATGGTCGTTTGCAGGATTCGGATATATGTTGAATGAAAATTCTTCTGATTCATTAATGCCATCGTTATTAATTATGTATGTGATATTTGTTGTCTCGTGAGCCTCATCGACGAGAACGTAGTTTGATGTCATGTTGTTGTAATAAATCGTAAAATCTAATGATTCGTCTGTATCATTAACCCAGTTGTTGTTTTTCCAGGAATAGCATAAAGCATGGTTGCAATTTTTGTCATTGTCATAGCCATATTCAATTTTAGCTTCATTTCCCCAGCTGTTGGAAGAATTACTCCAATTCTGTACTATAATAGTTTCAAGCAAACCGTTTGAATAATTATAAACCATCTGCTCATTGTTCTGCCAATTGTTGTTCCAATATTGGTCAACTATTGTGGCAATTTTGTCAAATATGTCGTATGAATAAACCAATCTGGTGTCATATATCCAACTTTCATCTTCCATGGTGAAGTCTGTTTCCGTCTCAATCAAACCGTTGTTGTAAGTGAATTCGGTTTTAGCTGTAATGGACCACGATGAAAAGTCATACTCTTGAGTGACAATAGAGGAAACATTCATATCGTCATCGTAAGAATAAAATAATTTAATGAGGTCCATCCATGGGCCAAACATTTGAGAGGACATTGTTATCACATCAATGTACCCTTGATTGTTGTATGAATATGTTGTTTTTATTGTTGTCCATTCGTCTTCATCCATTAACACTTGTGATTCTATATAATCGATTTTGTCACCTTCTATATAATAGTAGTCACTTGATTCGACTATAGGAAGATCGTCCGGAGAAGTGCCTTGTTTGGTGGTATGATTGGAAACAGGGCCTGTAATGCCTTTAGTGGCAACATTGTATTGGAATGTCTCCTGGGTATAGATAGTCTCATTATTGTATACATAGTAATAGTCAATAGAGGAAGGAGAATAAACAGCTGAGGCTGAATTAATAGCCATTGTTCTATTTATCAGAGATTTGACCTGCTGGAGGTTAATGTCAGATGATTTCTGGGCGAACGAGCTGATACTTAAGACTGCGATGGCAGCGATGAGAAATGTTTTTTTCATTTTGGATAAAATTAAAGATTAATAAAATACTAATTTAATTTTGCAAAGATAAGGTGCTTTTCTATAACGGCGAAATGTCCGGCCGATATTTTTATGTAATTACACATTTTTAATAAATAGCCAATGCCAATTTGGAGGATTTTTCTTGTCCTTTTTTTGCATTAGTGATTGGATAGCATTTTGTGCAACATGCCTCTGATTGCCCATATCGGCAGTATCATCACTATCGGAACTGCAATCTTGTTCAGAAGGCCTGGAACAACGCAGATGCGGTTGCGGAACATCGCATGCAACGCCTTCTTTGCAATCTTTTCGGGCGTGGACATCACTCCTAATGACATCGCTATTTTTCTCATTCTGTTATTTAATGGCAGGATACCTGTGTTTATCGCACCGGGACATATCGTAGTGACACCGACTCCGTAATGTTTCATCTCGTGGTGATAAACCCGCCCGAAATCCTTCAGATACCGCTTTGACACTGCATAGGTGCTTATCCCAGGATATGGCGTCCATGCGGATAATGATGACATTATCAGTATGTTGCCGCGATGTTGTTTCTTCATTTCATTGCCGAATAGCTTGCACAACATGGTCGGGGTATAAACATGGAGTAATGTCATGGTGCTTATCACCTCATCGCTCGCATCATTGAATTCTTTGAAGAAAAAAATCCCGGCATTGCATATCAATATTTCTATTTCGATGCTGTTTGCCTGACAGTAGTCGAAGAGCCGTCTTGCCGCATCGGTGTCGGCGAGGTTGAGGCATAAAGGCCAAACAGTGACCTTGTATTTGTCGGAAATCTCGGCGGCGACATCGTTGATTGACAGCTCGTTGCTGACAATTACAAGGTTATATTTCCTTTCGGCGAGCTGAACTGCGTAGTGGTAACCCACCCCCGAACTGGCTCCTGTAATCAATGCTGAACTCATGGGAGATTATGCCTTTTGGTTCTCTCTGACGATTCTGTTGATTTCCTTGGTGATGGATGCAGGAAGCTGTTCGGTCTCATTCTGATGACATATCATACAACGGTTGTATATGCTTGCCACGCAGTGATTTGCGTGCTCACATTTGCCGACGTAATGAGCATCGTTCTGCATTTTGTTTACGAAGTCGGGTTCGCAGACGAGCGAACGTGCCATCTGCAGTAATTGAAATCCGCTGTCAATGACTTTGTCGGCGCTTTCACGTGAAGACACTCCTCCGACATATATCAAGTTCATGTCAGGCAGTTCCTTTCTGAAACGCATCGCATCTTCAAGGAAATACAGGTCTTTGTACGGATAGGGCTTTATCAGCACATTGCCGAACATCCTGATGCCTAATTTCAGCCACCATTGTGGCATGGAATAGGTGAATGAATTGATTGGCATCTTGCCGCGCATGACGTACATTGGAGTAATGTTTACACATCCGCCGCTGAGGACTATCCCGTCGGCACCGGTTTTCTGAAACACTTTGGCAAGTTCTATCGATTCGTCGATATCCATGCCGCGTTTGCATCCGTCACGCATGTTCATTTTGAGAATAACGGCAATTTTACCTTGAGCTGCGTTCAGACATTCCTCGAGAGCCAGTTTCGCAAAGCGGATTCTGTTGTCAAAACTGCCGCCGAATTCGTCCTTGCGGTGGTTGAGTCTGTCGCTCATAAATTGGCTGAGAAGATAGCTGTGACCCGCATGAATCTCCACGCAGTCGAAGCCTGCCTCGTAAGCGATGTGTGTGGCTTCACCGAAACTCTTTATCACATCGTGAATTTCGGATTTTCTCATACCTCTGACAATCGATGGTGAATATAGGTTGAAGCCGTTGCTTGCTGATATCGGCGTCTGTCCGCAGGTGCTTCTGTGCGTCATATTGCCGCAGTGCCCTATCTGAATGGATGCTGCGGCACCTTCTTTATGTATTGCATCAGTTATCCTTCGCAGGTCAGGGATTATTTCATCGCACATCAGCAGCTGTGTGTTGAACGACAAACCGCTCCTGCAGACGGCGGCGTATGCCAGTGTGGTCATACCGATGCCTCCGCGGGCGACCGAAAGATGATAGTTATATAAAGCGTCAGTCGGTCTGTTGTCTTTGCACATGGCTTCGAAGGCAGCAGAACGGATTGTTCTGTTGCGAAGTGTCACCGGACCAAGTTTATACTGGGTAAATAGACTGCTCATAATTTTTTTTGCAAAAATAAAGTATTTTGAAAAAAAAGATGTATCTTTGCAGTCCGATTTTTTCGTAGAAAATTAAATTTAAAAAGTAAGTAATAATGTATGCAATTGTAGAAATCGCAGGTAAGCAATTCAAGGTTGAAAAGGGTAGATATGTATATGTCAACCGCCTTGATGCAAAAGAAGAGGATAAGGTTGTCTTCGACAACGTATTGCTCGTTGATTCTGATGGCCATGTGACTGTAGGTACTCCTAAAGTTGAAGGCGCTAAGGTTGAAGCAAAGGTGCTCCAACATCTCAAAGATGATAAGGTTTTGGTTTTTAGAAAGATAAGAAGAAAAGGTATGCAGACCCTCAACGGTCACCGTACTTATCTCACAAAGATCGAAATAGAAAATATAATTTTTTAATCCACTAAAATAATATTATAAGATATGGCACATAAGAAAGGTGCGGGTAGTTCATGTAACGGTCGTGAATCCCACAGTAAACGTCTCGGAATCAAAAAGTTCAGCAGCGAAATAGTTAAGGCTGGTAATATTATTGTAAGACAAAGGGGAACAGTGCACAAACCAGGCGAAAACGTTGGTATGGGCAAGGATCATACTCTCTTCGCTTTAATCGACGGTACAGTTGTTTTCAAGAAAAGAGAAGGAGACAAATCATTTGTTAATGTAATTCCATTATCAGAATAATAATCATTACTTTTGAGTTATATGTAGCCCTGCCATTGTATTTTATGGAAGGGCTATATTTATTTTAGATGCATAAACAATGAACGAGACAAAAGAAGTCCGGGTGAGATTTGCCCCGAGTCCTACGGGACCGTTGCATATCGGGGGAGTGAGAACAGCCCTCTATAATTATCTGTTCGCAAAAAAGAACAATGGAAAGTTTCTCCTGAGAATCGAAGATACCGATAGAACGCGTTTTGTGCCGGGCGCTCAGGATTATATCATAGAATCCCTGCATTGGTGCGGAATTATACCTGACGAAGGTGTTTCAGTCGGCGGTGACTGCGGACCTTATATTCAATCCGAACGCAAGGAAATCTATAAGAAATATGTTGCACAGCTTCTTGAAAACGGCTGTGCCTACTATGCAATCGACACGCCGGAGGAATTGGATGCCATGCGCAAACGCCTTCAGGACGAAAAATCGGCTTCTATGCAGTACGATTATATCAACCGTATGTCAATGCGAAATTCTTTCACGATTCCGAAAGAGGAACTCGATGAATGGATTAGTTCCGGCAAACCATACGTGGTAAGATTCAATATGCCTGCAAATGAGGAACTTGTGCTGCATGACATGATTCGTGGCGAAGTGCGTGTGAACACATCCACACTCGATGACAAGGTGCTTTACAAGTCCGATGGTATGCCGACATATCATCTTGCAAATATAGTTGATGATCATTTGATGCGCATCAGCCATGTCATCAGAGGCGAGGAATGGCTCCCTTCAATGCCTTTGCATGTTATGCTTTATAGGGCTTTTGGCTGGGAGGACTCGATGCCTCAGTTCGCTCATCTTCCATTGCTGCTCAAGCCTGATGGCAATGGCAAACTCAGTAAGAGAGACGGGGATCGTTTAGGGTTTCCTGTATTTCCACTGCGTTGGCCGCAGGATATGAGTCAGCCTGAAATCGCTTCAGGTTACCGTGAAACAGGATACTATCCTGAAGCATTCATCAATATGCTTGCATTACTTGGCTGGAATCCAGGCACTGAACAGGAAATATTCACAAAACAGGAACTTGTGGAGGCATTCTCTATGGACAGAGTTAGCAAATCCGGCGCAAAGTTCAACCCTGAAAAGGCAAAATGGTTCAACCATGAATATCTGATCAGGCGCACTGATGCCGAATTGCTCAAAGATGCAACTCCATATCTGCACGGTTATGAGAATATGTATGACGGACTTACCATGGAGCGCATTTGCGGACTGGTCAAGGAACGTCTTCATTTTGTGAAGGAAATCTGGGAACAGGTGCATTTCTTCTTCGAAGCTCCTACACAATACGATGAAAAGGCAGTGGCAAAAAGATGGAAACCGGAAACTCCTGCAATCATGAATGAACTTATCAATATTATCGGTGAGATGGAAGTTTTCAATGTCGAAAGCATGGAAAACACTATCCCCGAATGGATTACATCACATCAATACCATTCCGGAAACACCTATAATTCCATAAGAATCTGTCTTGTCGGTGAGGCCAAGGGACCACATCTTTATGATATCATGGAAATTATAGGACGCGATGAAACCGTAAAGCGTATTCGTCAGGCTTTGTCGGTAATAAAATAAGCATCATGAACAGTAGGAAAATCTGTGTGATAGGTTGCGGACGGTGGGGTAAGAACCATCTGAGAACTCTTGCATCTCTCGGAAGTCTTGCCGCTGCAGTTGACGTCGATGATGCAAAACTGTCGGCGGCGATGGAGCAATATCCTGCAATCAAATGCTATAACAACATTGAGGAGGCAGTGACGGCAGGATATGACGGCTATGTCGTCGCAACTCCTGCGGAGACACATCTGCCGCTTGCGATGGCTGTCATTTCCAAAGGACTGAACGTCCTTGTGGAGAAGCCAATGACACTGACTGCCAATGATGCACAGATACTGATTGATGCTGCAAAAAAATCCGGTTCACGACTGATGGTGGGTCATGTTCTGCTGTTTCATCCTGCCATCAGAAAAATAAAGGAACTTATTGATTCAGGCAGAATCGGGAAATTGTATTACCTTTATTCGACACGTCTGAATCTTGGTAATGTCAGAACCACGGAAAGCGTTTTTTCGTCATTTGCACCGCATGACATCTCGGTCCTCAATTACCTTATTGGCAGTAAACCTGTTGACATTCAGGCCAAAGGTGTGAAATTCCTTCAGGATGAAGTATATGATACGACAATGACGATGCTGGAATATTCGGATAATGTTCATGCCCATATTTATGTT
The DNA here is from genome assembly GCA_016285515.1 of Bacteroidales bacterium. Lineage (GTDB taxonomy): Bacteria > Bacteroidota > Bacteroidia > Bacteroidales > BM520 > RGIG7150. The sequence continues at coordinate 111,444 of JAEEQW010000004.1, read as the reverse complement.
TCATGGCTGCATCCATTTAAGGAACAGCGACTTGTAGTTGTCGGCAGTACTGGCATGATTTCGTTTGACGATTCTACCTTGGAGAAGGAAATACATCTTTACAACAAGAGGATTGACTTTGAAAAAGGTATGCCGGTTAAGGTTGAACAACCTGACGAAATCGTGAAATATGACTATAAACCTCCTTTGGAGGAAGAACTGAAATATTTCATCGAGAACCTTGACGGAAAGATTTCTGTCAATATCGGTGAGGAAGGTCTTGAAGTGGTGAAAATACTTGAGAGTGTTGAGAAAATGATAAAAAAATAAAGCAATGGATAAGGAATATTTTGTACATGAGTCGAGTTATGTTGATGATAATGTGAAGATTGGCAAAGGAACAAAGATATGGCATTTCTGTCACATACAGAGCGGTGCCATGATAGGCGAGAAATGTTCGTTCGGGCAGAATGTCAATGTTGCCAACAATGTGAAGATTGGCAACGGAGTTCGTGTGCAGAATAATGTTTCGATATACGAGGGCGTGGAGATTGAGGATAATGTTTTCTGTGGTCCTTCTTGTGTTTTCACAAATGTGAACACACCACGTGCTCATTTTCCGGCTCATGGGGTTTATTCAAGAACTCTGATAAAAGAGGGTGCTTCATTGGGAGCCAACTGCACTGTTGTTTGTGGTCACACAGTTGGACGGAGTGCTTTGATAGCGGCAGGTGCTGTTGTAACTAAGGATGTGAAGGATTACGCTTTGATGGCTGGAGTTCCTGCAAGGCAGATAGGATGGGTGTGCGAATGTGGCAAACGTCTTGGAGAAAGTCTTAAATGCGTGTGTGGGCGCAGTTACAAAAAAGTCGGTGCGGATTTAGTTCTTTTCGTCTAATTTGCAGAAAACACTGTTATTGCTGACATAGTCAGGAATTATCTTCTTCATTTGTGCCACGATTTTCATGTCATCGCCTGATTCAAGCGCGGAGTGCAGTTCTTCGATGGCTGCGTCAACATAGGTTTTTTCAAATGCCTTAACGTCAGCAATCATGATTTTTTCGTATGGGGTCTTTTTAGTGTTGTCGGAAGTGTTGAGAAGTTCTTCAATCAGTTTTTCACCTGGTCTTAGTCCGATTTCGACTATTTGTGCATCTTTGTCCGACAGCTCAATCATTCTTTGTGCGAGGTCGTAGATTCTGACTGGTTTGCCCATGTCGAAGATGAAGATTTCATCATTGGTGCCGAGGGAACTTGCCTGAAGCACAAGATTGCAGGCTTCAGGGATGGTCATGAAGTAACGGGTGATGCGGAAGTCGGTGACAGTCAGTGGACCACCGTTTGCAAGCTGTTTTTTGAAAAGCGGTATTACTGAACCGTTTGAACCGAGGACGTTGCCGAAGCGTGTTGTAATAAACTTTGTTTTGCTTTGGCGACTTTGGGTATATATTTCAGCGATACGCTTTGTTGCTCCCATGACATTGGTAGGACGTACTGCCTTGTCAGTGGAAATCATGACAAATTTTTCCACATTGTTTTCGATGGCAAGGTCGGCTATATTCTTGGTACCGAATACATTGACGTAAACTGATTCGTATGGGTATTGTTCCATGAACGGCACATGCTTGTATGCTGCTGCGTGATAGATGGCTTGCGGTTTGAATTGATTGAAAATCTCCCTCATCCTTTGGTGGTCCTTCACGTTTGCAACTTCAAACACCATGTTGTCCTTTTTGTCTTTGGCGTATGACGAGTTGAGAAGTTCGAACTGGAAGTCGTACAATGGTGATTCAGCCTGGTCAATCATTATGAGCAGTTCCGGGTCGTAATGCATTATCTGACGGCATATTTCGCTTCCGATTGAACCGGCAGCACCGGTTACCATCACTCGTTTGCCGCGGATTTCATTCTTGACATTGCTGTCATCAAGGCTGATTTCCTTGCGTCCGAGCAAATCCTCAATCTTGATGTCTTTTAGCTGATCGATATTGATTGTGTTGTCAATCCAACTGCTAAGAGGTGGAATACTCTTGATTTTAAGACCGAGACTAAGTGCCAATTCGAATATTTCTCTCTTCCTTTCGGTTGTTGTGCTCGGAATTGCATAAATCATAGTCTGTATCTTATGCTTTTCAATGAATTTTTTATTGAGGATTTGCTCGCAGGAGTTTATCGGAATATTACTGATTGTAATTCCTTGTTTTTGCTTGTTATCGTCAACAAATGCAACGATTTTGTAATCGCTGTTGTCCTGTATGATTGCTCTCATAGTTATTATACCGGCATCACCCGCACCATAAATTATGGTTTTGTTATTGCGTTCGACCTGTTTATATTTATAGAAATCAATATATAACCCTCTGATAAACAGTCTTGTCAGGGTCATTGCCGCAAAAGTCAGGGCAAAGTGGTAAAATATGATGGAATAAGGCGGAAAGAAACTGTTGGCAAATATTTTCGTCGAATCCCCCATGTTAATCATCAGGAACTTTGCAATTGTAATTGCAGCAGTGGCTGTAAATGTTGCTATGCTGATTGTTTTGATGTCGTTGAACTCAGTAAATCGCATCATTACCTTGTAGGTCTTGAAAATCAGGAATGATATGATATAAAATACAATGAGTACTATGTATTCTTTCAGCGCATCGCCAAATACGAAAATACTTGTTTTGAATGGGAAATATACTACGAACTCTATTACAACGTATGAAAATGTGGTCAGAAAGATATCAAGTGATAATATCCAAAATCTTGGGAGTGTTTTTGAACTGTATTCTCCAAAGATAAAATTGCTTATACGTTGAAAGAGTTTCTTCATATATTCTTTTTTATTGTTTGTCAAATCGATATGACTTGGAGTATCTTTTGCCCAGGTCGTCACAGATGTCATCTATTTCAGATTTTCATCCGTATAATCTTCGATTTTCTGATAGAGGTGCATCCTGTCTATGCCTCTGACGTTGTGCTCGTGACCAGGATAGACGAAGTAGTCAACCTGTTTTCCGGCTTCGATGAATGCCTGCAGGAGTGAAAGGCTGTGTTGCCAAACAACGACGGGGTCAGTAGTGCAGTGGATAATCAGCAGTTTGCCGTCGAGGTTGTCAACGTAATTCAGCAGGGATGCCTTTTCGTAGCCTTCAGGGTTTTCTTGAGGAGTATCCATGTAGCGTTCGCCGTACATTACCTCATACCATTTCCAGTCACAGACCGGACCGCCGCAGGTGGCAACCTTATAGACGCCAGGGTTTCGGAGCATCATTGATATTGTCATGAAACCGCCGTAACTCCAGCCGTCAATGGCAATTCTGTCGGTATCGACGTATGGCAGCGATTTCAAGTAGTTGATTCCGACCATCTGATCTTCTGTTTCGTGTGTGCCGCACTGACGATGTATATTCTGTTCGAAATTGGCACCGCGGTTAGGTGTTCCCCTGTTGTCGAGAGAAAAATATATGTAACCTCTTTCTGCCCAGCGCTGAGCCCACAAACCAGCACCGCCTAACCATGAGTCTGTAACGAGCATCATGTGAGGACCTCCATAAACGTAATGCAAAACAGGATATTTTTTGGAAGGGTCGAAGTCAGTCGGGTAGATTATTTCGTAATACAGTGAATCACCATTATTGTTCATGAGAGTGCCTATCTCCATTTTGCCGAGTTTATAGTCACTTAAAGGGTTAACATCTTTCGATATGTTCTTTACAACCTTGTAGTTGTTGCTCAGTTTGTTTTTGTCAAAATCCACATCAATAATGTCAACACAAGAAGCCACATCAGTGCTGCTGTATGAGTCAATGATATAGTGGCTTTTTGGCGACAGAACACCATCGTGAGTACCATGTTCTTTAGTGATTTTTCTTGTGTATCCGATTGGAATGTTAACGGCATAAATATGGTTCTGTATTGGACTTTCCTGCGTTGAAGTGATGAATATGTTTTCTTCGGTGTCGTCAATGCCGATGATGCCAGTAACTTCCCATTCGCCCTTAGTGAGTTGCTGGATCATGTTACCGTCGGTGTCATAGAGATACAGATGGTTCCATCCGTCACGTCTTGATTGATATACAAACCTTGTTTTTGTGGTAAACAGGAATACAGGATTGTACTGAGGCTCAACATATTGGTCATCGGTTTCTTCAAACAGTGTCTTTACGAGTTCGCCAGTTGCAACATTATATTTGTTGAATTTCAGATGATTCTGTTCGCGGTTGAGTACCCCTATGTATATGTATTTCTCTGAAGGGTCCCAGGTTACTATGGTGAGATACTGGTCTTTAGGACCATCGGTCTTCATATAAACTGTTTTGCCGGTATTGAGATTATAGACTCCGAGAGTGACTTCGTGGCTCGTTTCGCCAGCCATAGGATATTTTATGTTCTGTGTGGTGGCGATGCGGGTTGTGATGTCAACGAGAGGGTAGTCGGCAACCATGCTTTCATCCATTCTGTAGAATGCGAGGTAGTTGTCTTCCGGTGACCAGAAAGTGCCCTTTTCTATGCCAAACTCGTTGCGGTGTGCGTCACTTGGACCGTAGCATACACCTTCTTTTTCGGATTTGGCAACTGTAATTTCCTCGCTGTTGCAGACAATATACAAGTCAGCGCCTTTGGTGTATGCGAAATACTGTTTCACATTGCTCTGGTCAATGTTGCTGACTTCCTCGTCGAAAGCAATTTCATTCAGCTTTGTGACCTTTTTCTCTTTTAGATTGTATTTGAGAATTGTATAATTGTTGAAAAATGTGAATTCATTGGCATTAATCCATGAAACTCGCGGCATTCTGTACAATTCTGTTTCTTTGGCTTCAGCACAGTTTTTATATGCTTTGTTCAGGTCGTCGAAAGTGATGATGACATTGTCTTTCTTCCCGATGCGGCCTCTGAAAAGAGTGTCGTTTCTAAGATACGAGTAATCATCGGTACCTTCAATCCACTGAAGATTGTTCGGACGTTTGGGAAATATATTCCTGTTCATGTATATGCAGTCTTCGAGGGTTAACTGCTTGTCCTGACTGTAAGCTGACATGCAGCAGAGCATTGCTGCGAGAAAAATCAATACCTTTTTCATTTTATTTCATTTACAATTAATTACATTTTAACAATCTTCATATTTCTGTTTCTTGTCCTTACAAAATAGATACCCGGTTTCCAAGATGAAGTTTGTATTTCCATCGTTGTTTCATGACCTGAGGATTCATAGACTTTCTGACCTGTAACACTATAAATTGTAATTGGCTCATTATAGGTGGTTTCTATGATAACCTTGTCATCAAACGGGTTAGGACGTACTACAATGCTGTTGTCATCGATTATATTGAATCCGTCATCGTGTTTTACATAGAATGAGGATGAATCAACAACATGACAGCCGTGAGTATCAGTGGTAACAACGTAGAAATAGTTTATCCCTTCTTCGTAGTAATTGGTGTCGAGAGTGATGGATGCCCCTTCCAGATCGTAAGGATACCAATGATAAGTTGCATCGATGTTACTGTATGCGGTGATGGTAATTTCTTCGTGATAAATGATGGTGTCGCTGCTGAAGACTAATGTGGTGTTGATATTAGGATATACTGTAATGTCAATCCATGTTTCAACAGTGCTGAAATCATCGGATACTTCAACATAAAATCTTGATGTTGTAAGAGGTGTCACTGTCGGTGACTGTTCTGTTGAAGTGAAGCCGGCAGGAACGGAAGACCATAAGTAAGAATAATTACCGCTACCGCCTGAAGGAACTGCTGTGAGGGTTGTGCTTTCACCGTAGCAGAGTTCAGTGGATTCGGCATTGATGGTTACCTCCAGGTCAGAGCCGGAAACAATAATCATTACGTTGTCGGAGCTTTGGCAACCTGTCTCTTCATCAGTTCCTGTGAGAGTCAGAACCACACTTTCAGTCAGTGCTACAGTCATTGGGTTAGGGATAGTCGGGTCTGTGACATATTGTGCAGGAGACCAGAGATAACTGTAATTGCCTGAACCACCTGTTACCAAACCGTCAAGCTGGGTGCTGTGGCCGATTAGAATCGTTTGGTCAACGCCAGCATTGGTTAAAGGAGGATTGTTGACTGTAATGACTGTACTGCCACTTTGTGTTGACATTCCGTCATTGACTGTAACGAAATATGTTGTTGTTACTGTAGGAGATACTGAAATGAACTGGTACGTTGATGTGAAACCTTCAGGGTCTGATGTCCAGTAGTAAGTGTATGTGCCAGTGCCGCCGCTTGGAATTACACTCAGGGTACTGTATTCGCCAAGGCAAATTTCTGGTGGGTTGGCACCTACGAGGATTCCGAATGGGGTGCCTGCCACAGTTATTGTGACTTCGTCGGAACTTTGACAGCCTGTAACGTTGTCAACGCCTGTCAGCGTGAAGACCGTGGTTTGGTTCAAAATAACGGTTGTCGGATTTGCAGCGTGAGGGTCATCAACGAGTTCCTCAGGAGACCAGTTATAGGTGTAATTACCGGAGCCGCCTGTTATTGAACCATTTAATGTGGTGGTAATGCCAGGATATATGGTTACGTCAGCTCCAGCGTATGTTACTGGATTGTTGTTGACGGTGACGGTAATACTTCCTTCAACTGAAGATTGTCCATCGTCAATAACGACCGTGTAGGTTGTTGTCACTAAAGGAGTTACCTCAGGTGCCTGCTCGTCGGATGTGAATCCTGCAGGGTTTGATGTCCATGAGAAACTGTAATTGCCGTTGCCACCGCTAACGTATGCTATCAGCTGACTGGTTTCGCCCAGACATAAAACTTCAGGCTCAGCTACGACGTTGACTCCCAATGGGCTTCCAGATACGGTGATTACAACTTCATCACTGTTTTGGCATCCTGTTTGAGTATCAGTTCCTGTCAGAGTGAAGACTATGGTTTCAGTTAAAGGAATTGTAGTAGGATTAGGAATAGTTGGGTCGTCAAGGTATTCGGCAGGTGACCACAAATAAGTGTAAGGTCCGGAATCTCCGCTGACAGAGCCATCGAGAGTTACCGACAGACCAGGATATATTTCCTTATCGACGCCTGCATACGTCATTGGTATGCTTTGGACAATTACAGTCGTGGAATCGATTACTGATGAATATCCGTCAGATACTGTCACAATGTATGTGGTTGTCCTACATGGAGTTACAATAGGTGATTGCTCTGTTGACTGGAATCCGCCGTAAGATGCCACCCAAAGATAAGAATAATCTCCACTACCACCAGTTGCCTCAGCATTCAGAGTGCTGCTTTCCCCTGAGCATAATGGCGAAGGATCTGCTGTGGCCACTACCATTAATGGATCTCCTGATACTGTAATGGTCATTTCGTCAACGCTTTGGCATCCTGTTTGAATATCAGTTCCTGTCAGAGTGAAGACTATGGTTTCAGTCAAAGGAATTGTAGTAGGATTAGGAATAGTCGGGTCGTCAAGGTATTCGGCCGGTGACCACAAATAAGTGTAAGGTCCGGAATTGCCGCTGACAGAACCGTCGAGAGTTACCGACATACCAGAATATATTTCCATATCGGCGCCTGCATCTGTAATTGGCGTTTCATTTACGATGATAGTAACTGAACCATTCACAGAGGACTGTCCGTCGGTGACAGTTACCAAATATGTTGTTGTAAGTTCAGGAGTTACAGTGAAACTCATCTGGTCGGATGTGAATCCTGCCGGCTCTGAAGTCCATGAATATGTGTAGGTTCCGTTGCCGCCGTATGCTGTGACTGATACAGTAGTGGATTCACCGTGGCAGAGAACGTTCGCGGTTGTTGAAATATCAATGGAAAGAGGTTCACCAGAAACAATGACTGTCATGAAATCTGTTGACTGACATCCGTTAATATTGTCTGTACCAACGAGAGTGAAGGTGGTTGTTTCATACATTGCAACTGTCGTAGGATTAGGGATAGTCGGGTCGTCAAGGTATTCGGCAGGTGACCATAAGTAACTATATGAGCTGGAATTGCCTGTTACAGAACCGTTAAGTGTAACGTTCAGAGATGGATAAATCTCAATGTCCTCACCTGCATCTGTAATTGGCGTTTCATTTACGATGATAGTAACTGAACCACTCACAGAAGACTGTCCGTCGGAGACAGTTACCAAATATGTTGTTGTGAGTTCAGGAGTTACAGTGAAACTCATCTGGTCGGATGTGAATCCTGCCGGTTCTGAAGTCCATGAATATGTGTAGTTTCCGTTGCCACCGTGTGCTGTGACTGATACGGTTGAAGATTCACCGTGGCAGAGAACGTCCGCGGTTGTTGAAATATCAATTGAAAGAGGCTCACCAGAAACTATGACTGTCATGAAATCTGTTGACTGACATCCGGTAATGTTGTCTGTACCAACGAGAGTGAATGTGGTTGTTTCATACAATGCAACTGTCGTAGGATTAGGGATAGTCGGGTCGTCAAGGTATTCGGCAGGTGACCACAGATAGCTGTATGAGTTGGAATTGCCGGTTACAGAACCGTTGAGCGTGACGCTTAAGGTTGGATAGATTTCGATGTCCTCACCTGCATCTGTAATTGGTATTTCATTTACGATGATAGTAACTGAACCACTCACAGAGGACTGTCCGTCGGTGACGGTTACTGTATAAGTCGTTGTGGTTTCAGGAGTTACAGTGAAACTCATCTGGTTGGATGTGAATCCTGCTGGCTCTGATACCCATGAATATGTATAGTTTCCGTTGCCGCCGTGTGCTGTGACTGATACGGTTGATGATTCACCGTAGCAGAGAACGTCTGCGGTTGTTGAAATATCAATGGTGATAGGATCACCAGAAACTATAACTGTCATGTAATCTGTTGACTGACATCCGCTGACATCATCTGTACCAACGAGAGTGAATGTGGTTGTTTCATACAATGCAACTGTCGTAGGATTAGGAATAGTCGGGTCGTCAAGGTATTCGGCCGGTGACCACAAGTAACTGTATGAGCTGGAGTTACCGGTTACAGAACCATTTAATGTTACGCTCAATGTCGGATAAATCTCAATGTCATCACCCGCTTCGGTTATCGGGAATTCGCTTACTGAGACGGTAATCGAACTTGATACTGTGGAATGTCCGTCATTAACGAATACACTGTATGTTGTCGTGACTTCAGGTGTTACAACAGCTGACTGTTCCCATGAAATGAAGCCAATTGGGTTTGAAATCCATGAATATGAATAGTTGCCGCTGCCGCCGTTAGGTGTAGCCAACAATGTTGTAGATTCGCCATAGCAAAGAGCCTCCGGTGTTGCTGAAATTTCTACCGTCAGTGAATCACCAGAAACAATGACTGTCATGAAATCTGTTGACTGACATCCGGTTATATTGTCTGTGCCTACAAGTGTGAAGACCGTTGTCTCATACATTTTGACAGTTGTAGGATTAGGAATTGTCGGGTCGTTAAGTAATTCAGCTGGAGACCACAGATAACTGTATGAGTTGGAATTGCCTGTAACAGAACCGTTGAGCGTGACGCTTAAGGTCGGATAAATCTCAATGTCATTACCTGCTTCTGTAATTGGCGTTTCATTTACAATGATAGTAACTGAACCACTCACAGAAGACTGTCCATCTGAAACATTTATTGTATAAGTTGTTGTAACTTCAGGGTTTACATTGACAATTGCCTCATTGGAAATGAAACCTTCAGGCTCTGAAGTCCATGAATATGTGTAGTTTCCGTTACCACCGTGTGCCGTGACTGATACGGTTGAGGATTCACCGTAGCAGAGAACGTCCGCGGTTGCTGCAACTTCGATTGTCAGCGAATCGCCTGAAACTATGACAGTCATGTAATCTGAAGTCTGACATCCTGTTGCGATGTCCGTACCTACAAGAGTAAATACCGTTGTCTCGTACATTTTGACAGTTGTAGGATTAGGAATGGTCGGGTCGTCAAGTAATTCAGCTGGAGACCACAGATAACTGTATGAGTCGGAGTTGCCTGTAACAGAACCGTCTAATGTTACGCTCAATGTCGGATAAATCTCGATGTCATCACCTGCTTCGGTTATAGGCAGTTCGTTTACAATAACTGTAACAGAACCGCTGACAGAAGACTGTCCGTCGGTGACAGTAATGTTATAAGTTGTTGTAACTTCAGGAGTTACGATGAAAGATGTTTCTGAAGAAATTAACCCTTCAGGTTCTGAAGTCCATGAATATGTGTAATTACCGTTACCGCCGTTTGCTGTGACTGATACGGTTGAGGATTCACCATAGCAGAGAGCGTCAGGAGTTGCTGCAACTTCAATTGTCAGCGAATCACCTGAAACTATTACTGTCATATAATCCGAAGTCTGACATCCTGTTGCGATGTCTGTGCCTACGAGAGTGAATACCGTTGTCTCGTACATTTTGACTGTTGTAGGATTAGGAATGGTAGCATCGTCAAGTAATTCGGCCGGAGACCACAGATAGCTGTATGCATCGGAGTTTCCTGTAACAGAACCGTCTAATGTTACGCTCAACGTTGGATAAATCTCGATGTCATCACCTGCTTCGGTTATAGGCAATTCGTTGACGGTAACTGTAACTGAACCGCTGACAGAGGACTGTCCGTCGGTGACAGTTACCATATAAGTTGTTGTAACTTCAGGAGTTACAGTGAATGATGATTCTGAGGAAGTGAACCCTTCAGGTTCTGAAGTCCATGAATATGTGTAGTTTCCGTTACCGCCGTTTGCTGTGACTGATACGGTTGAGGATTCACCGTAGCAGAGAGCGTCAGGAGTTGCTGCAACTTCGATTGTCAGCGAATCGCCTGAAACTATGACAGTCATGAAATCTGAAGTCTGACATCCTGTTGCGATGTCTGTGCCTACAAGAGTGAATACTGTTGTCTCGTACATTTTGACAGTTGTAGGATTAGGAATTGTTGGGTCGTCAAGGTATTCGGCCGGAGACCACAGATAACTGTATGCATCGGAGTTGCCTGTAACAGAACCGTCTAATGTTACGCTCAATGTCGGATAAATCTCGATGTCATCACCTGCTTCGGTAATTGGAAGCTCGTTTACATAAATGGTCTGGCTGTTGGTGACCACTGAAATGCCGTCATCAACCGTGACCGTGTAAATTGTCGTAACTGAAGGTGAAACAGTGATTGACTGCTGAGATGACGTGAATCCTTCAGGCTCTGATGTCCATGTATATATGTTGTTTGAACTGCCTCCAGTTGGAAGAGCTGTAATGGTCGTTGATTCGCCGAGGCAGAGGACTGAATCTGTTACGTTGATATTAACATGGAGCAGTTCACCTGTAACGTTGACAATAGTGCTGCTTGAAACACTACAACCATAGACGTTATCGGTGGCGCTGAGTGTGAATATCGTGGAAGTGAATATTTGTTCGGTTTCAGTTGTAAGTGAGTTAGGTGTCAGGACTAAAGAATCAGGAGTCCAAGCGTATGTGAAATCGCCGGAGCCGCCTTCAACAATGCCATTCAAAACTGTCGTTGAACCTATAAGAATGCTTTGAGTGTCGCCTGCATAAATATAAGGTAACTGCCCAATGTTGATTGTGATGTCATCGGTAACCACATCTTCGCATGGATTAATGGAAACGGCTGTGAGAGTTAACGTTACGCTTCCTTCTGCAATGTCGTTGATACCAGGGGAATAAATGGTGTTGAGAGATGTTTCATTGCTGAAACTACCGTCACCATCGGTAACCCACAATATTGAAGAGTAGTTTTCGGCTGAACCGTTGAGGCTTTGTGTTGTGGTTTCACAGATGTAGGAATCTTCACCAGCATAAACGGTTGCCGGATTCTGGAATGAAAGTGTTAATTCGTCACTTACAGGATCAATACATGGTGAAATGGCTTCCACAGTGATGTTTAATGTACAACTGCCGTTGCTGATATCCTGTGGGCCTGGATAATATGTCGCATTAAGAATGCTGCTGTCATCGAAATGTCCGTCACCGTATGTGGTCCATAAAATGCTGCTGTAGTTGTCTGCTGTGGCGGTTGCTGTAAATGTGCTGTTGGCGCATATTGTTGCATCGTCACCAGCATTGACTTCAGGACGCGAACCGACAGTTACCGTGATGTTGCCGTTGAGCGTTGAAACGCCATCGGTTACAGTAACTGTATAAGTTGTGGTAACTTCAGGAGATACAACAGGTGACTGTTCTGTGGAGGTGAAACCCTCAGGGTCTGACACCCATGAATAAGTGTAGGTTTCATATCCGCCGTTAGGTGAAGCCAACAATGTTGAAGATTCGCCATAGCAAATAGCCTCTGGTGTTGCTGAAATTTCTAACGTCAGTGAATCTCCTGAAACTATGACCGTCATGAAATCTGTTGACTGACATCCGGTTATATTGTCTGTACCTACAAGTGTGAAGACAGTTGTTTCGTACATTTTGCCAGTTGTAGGATTAGGAATGGTCGGGTCGTCAAGTAATTCAGCCGGTGACCACAAATAACTGTATGAGTCGGAGTTACCTGTAACGGAACCGTTTAAGGTTACGCTCAAGGTTGGATAGATTTCTATGTCTTCACCTGCTTCTGTAATTGGCGTTTCATTTACTATGATAGTAACTGAACCGCTGACAGAGGACTGTCCGTCGGTGACAATTACCATATATGTTGTTGTAACATCAGGAATTACAGCGAATGATGATTCTGAAGAAGTGAAACCTTCAGGCTCTGAAGTCCATGAATATGTGTAGTTTCCGTTACCGCCGTTTGCTGTGACTGATACAGTTGAGGATTCACCGTGGCAGAGAACGTCCGCGGTTGCTGCAACTTCAATTGTGAGCGAATCGCCTGAAACTATGACAGTCATGTAATCTGAAGTCTGACAGCCTGTCGCGAGGTCCGTGCCTACGAGTTCGAATACCGTTGTCTCATACATTTTGACAGTTGTAGGATTAGGAATGGTCGGGTCGTCAAGTAATTCAGCTGGAGACCACAGATAGCTGTATGAGTCGGAGTTGCCTGTAACAGAACCGTCTAATGTTACGCTCAATGTCGGATAAATCTCGATGTCATCACCTGCTTCGGTTATCGGCAGTTCGTTTACTGTGATTGTAACTGAACCGTTGACAGAAGACTGTCCGTCGGTGACAGTAATGATATAAGTTGTTGTAACTTTAGGAGATACAGTGAATGATGATTCTGAAGAAGTGAAACCTTCAGGCTCTGAGGTCCATGAATATGTGTAGTTTCCGTTACCGCCGTTTGCAGTGACTGATATGGTTGAGAATTCACCGTAGCAGAGAACGTCCGCGGTCGCTGCTACTTCAATTGAGAGCGAATCGCCTGAAACTATGACAGTCATGTAATCTGAAGTCTGACAGCCTGTTGCGATGTCCGTTCCTACGAGAGTGAATACCGTTGTCTCGTACATTTTGACAGTTGTAGGATTAGGAATAGTCGGGTCGTTGAGGTATTCGGCTGGAGACCACAGATAACTGTATGAGTCGGAGTTGCCTGTAACAGAACCGTCTAATGTTACGCTCAATGTCGGATAGATTTCGATGTCATCACCTGCCTCGGTTATAGGTAGTTCGTTTACTGTGACTGTGACAGAACCGCTAACGGAGGACTGTCCGTCAGTGACAGTAATGTTATAAGTCGTTGTAACTTCAGGAGTTACGATGAAAGATGTTTCTGAAGAAATAAATCCTTCAGGTTCTGAAGTCCATGAATATGTGTAGTTTCCGTTACCGCCGTGTGCTATGACTGATACGGTTGAGGATGATTCACCATAGCAGAGAACGTCAGGAGTTGCTGCAACTTCAATTGAGAGCGAATCGCCTGAAACTATTACTGTCATATAATCTGAAGTCTGACATCCTGTTGCGATGTCCGTGCCTACGAGAGTGAATACCGTTGTCTCGTACATTTTGACAGTTGTAGGATTAGGAATGGTCGGGTCGTCAAGTAATTCAGCCGGAGACCACAGATAACTGTATGCATCGGAGTTGCCTGTAACAGAACCGTCTAATGTTACGCTCAAAGTCGGATAGATTTCAATGTCATCACCTGCTTCGGTTATAGGCAGTTCGTTTACAGTAACTGTAACTGAACCGCTGACAGAAGACTGTCCGTCGGTGACAGTAATGTTATAAGTTGTTGTAACTTCAGGGGTTACGATGAAAGATGTTTCTGAAGAAATGAACCCTTCAGGTTCTGAAGTCCAAGAATATGTGTAATTACCGTTACCGCCGTTTGCTGTGACTGATACGGTTGAGGATTCACCGAAACAGAGAACGTCAGGAGTTGCTGCAACTTCAATTGAGAGCGAATCGCCTGAAACTATTACTGTCATATAATCCGAAGTCTGACATCCTGTTGCGATGTCCGTGCCTACAAGTGTGAATACCGTTGTTTCATACATTTTGACAGTTGTAGGATTAGGAATGGTCGGGTCGTTGAGGTATTCGGCCGGAGACCACAGATAACTGTATGAGTCGGAGTTGCCTGTAACAGAACCGTCTAATGTTACGCTCAATGTCGGATAGATTTCGATGTCATCACCTGCTTCGGTTATCGGCAGTTCGTTGACTGTGACTGTTACTGAACCGGAAACAGAGTTTTCACCGTCAGAAACTGTAACAATATATGTTGTTGTGGTTTCTGGAGTTACAATTGGTGACTGTGAATCTGATGTGAAACCGGAAGGCTCTGAAATCCATGAATAGGTGTATGTTTCGCTGCCACCAGTGGCTATGACTAACAAGGTCGCTGATTCGCCGAGACACATTACATTAGGTGTAGCAGTGACTTCTGAAATACTCAATGGATCGCCTGTGATAATAACTGTCATGAAATCTGTTGACTGACAGCCCGTTTCAATATCTGTACCTGTAAGTGTGAATACCACACTTGAAGATAAAGGAATGGTTGTAGGATTAGGAATGGTCGGGTCATCAAGATATTCAGCCGGTGACCACAGATATGAGTAAGAATTTGAATTTCCTGTTACAGACCCGTTAAGGGTAGCTGTTTCACCATTGTATATTGCGATGTCATCACCTGCTTCAGTTATTGGCGGTTCGTTGACGGTTATCGTGACATCATCAGTCTGGGTGGAAATTCCATCGGTAACGATGACAGTGTAAGTTGTTGTAACATTAGGTGTTACAGTGAAACTTGCATTATTTGATGTGAAACCTGCCGGATTTGATGTCCAGCTGTATGAGTAGTTGGTTTCATCACCGTTGTATGCCGTTACGGATATTGTGGTAGGTTCACCCTTACATAGAACTGTTTCGGTTGCATTGGTTTCAATGCTCAGGAGTTGTCCTTCAACGCTTATACTGACTGTTGCCGAATTGGAGCATCCGTAGTTGGCATCAGTTACGGTAAGAGTGAAAGTTGTATTTTCGAATATTCCGACAGTCTGAGTTGTGGCGTCTGTTGGATTTATAACGAGGTTGGCAGGCGTCCAGGAATATGTGTAATTGCCACTTCCACCTGTTACAGTTCCGTTGAGAGTGGTTGTGCTGCCTATTAAAATGCTTTGGTTATTTCCTGCTGATACTGAAAGTGTTGAAATGGTTAACAGCATGTTGTCAGATACTGTCCCACTACAAGGTGATATGCTGTTGGCAGTGAGAGTCAGGGTTACACTTCCGTTTGCAATGTCTTGGGTGCCTGGTATATAATTGGTTACAAGCGCATTGCTGTTTGTGAAGGTACCGTTGCCTGATGTTGACCAATGATAGAAATTGGAATAAGAAACTGTTCCACTCAAACTGCAGGTTTCACCGTTGCAAATCAGCTGGTCGTTTCCTGCATTAACTACAGGAAGATGGGATATGGTTACAGTTGATTGCTGAGAGACAGGATCGGGTGATGATGAATTGAAACCGAATATTGTCAGAATAACAGTACCATTTGCAATATCTTGAGGACCAGGGGTGTATGTTGTGACAGGATTGCTGTTGTCGGAGAAAGTTCCGTCCCCTGAAGTTGTCCAGACAATATTGTCGCAGAAGTGTGTGACAGCTGAAAGTTCCACGACATTGTTTTCGCAGATGGAGTAGTCGTTCAATTCCTCTATTGAGAAGTTTACGATAGTGAGTTCAACATCGTCATAGATTGGGTCACCGCCGCAGTTTGACTTCGGATAGGCGGTGATGGTTAATGTGCAACCGCCGTTGTTACAGTCGTTTTCACTTGGCGTGTATGTGGTTGTTAAGCTGGTGGAATTGCTAAAAGAACCGGTTCCGCTCGTAGTCCAAAAAACAATGCCTTGATTTGTTGCGGTGGCTGAGACATTTGCAGTATTACCTCTTAAAATAGTCATGTCATCGCAGGCTGATAAAGTCAGAGTCTGGATGGTAAGTGTCATTGCATCGGACACGGTATATGAACATGGGTCCTGAGATACAGCATATAAGGTGATGGTACAGCCGAAGTTCGCTATATCTTCCTCACCAGGAGTATATGTCGTGTTGAGGGAATTGATGTTTGCAAATGTGCCGTCACCTGATGAGTGCCAATAAATGAAATCATAATTTGTTGCAAGACCTGACAGCGATAATGTTGCTGTAGGACATATAGTTTTATCATTGCCGGCATGAGCGGTCGGCGCAGTGTGAATGATTATGTTCTTGTTGACTGTTGCGTTGCTGAAACATGAAGGAAATGTTGATATGCCGGTTGCTGAGATAACGACATTACCGTTGGATGCATCGGCAGTTCCGGGTGTATATTCGGTGTGTAATCCGGTGGTGTTTGAAAAAGTGCCGTCACCGCTTGTACTCCATGTTATTGAGGAATAGTTGACAGCAACTGCGGTCAGTCCCAGCACTTCGCCGGCGCAGCCCTCGGAAGGACCGTATACCACTAATGAGGCTTCGGGTGAAGTGAAGGAAACATGAGTGGTATGATACACAGTATCATGACATGTTGTATTGGAAATAACTCTGAGAGTGATGTCAACATATTGGTTTATAATATCTTGCTCACCAGGATGATAAATTGCTGTTTTGCCTGATGTGCCATTGAAATATCCGTCACCGTTGGTTGACCATAAATAGCTTTTTCCGTTAATTATCGTAGGTCTCAGTTGGAAGGATGATGTGTTACATATTATGGTGTCTGTAGCCAAGATTATTTCGGCTGGTTCGATTTTGTAGTGTGCTGTATAGCCGTGTGTAACTGTGTTATTGTTGAGGTCTGTGACCGTGACCCCGTAAATTCTTGTAATATCCGGCTGTATGGAAAATTCCATTGTGTTGGCAGTGATACCTTCAGGTTCAGATGTCCACGAATATGAATAATTACCTGAACCACCAATCACATTACACGATATGGTGATTGTGGTGTCGGCTGCTGAACAGGACTGATATGCTGAACAGTATGTGAATACTCTGAAATTACCTGATGCGACATTGATCAGCTGACAGTATGACATGCTTGCAAACTTGCCGGTAGTTGTGTACATGGGCCTGTCGGTACCATATTCTATAAAGGCATCGTATGTCTGATTATACTTATATGAATATATTTTCCAATAGATGGTATCGCCAGCTGCAAAACCATCTTTACCAGGGTGCTGGCTGTCATCGCCATAGATATTAAATGAGGTGGTGGTGATGCTGGGGTCATACATTACATAACCGCCGCAGTGGTGTTGTCCGTCACTGGGGTCATAGTAGAACCCACCAATATAATCGCCGTATTGTATTCTTTCCCCTGATATGGTAGGGAAAACGTTGTTTTTGAAAATCACATACTCTGTGGATGGATTCTGATAAAAAGTGTTCCATCCTTCTGGTACGGGATTTTGAGCCAAAAGGGTTGCGTTGCAATAAAATATTGTAAATAAGGCTATTGCGATAAAAGTAAACTGTTTTTTCATTTTTTATATCAAATTTTATTAATTCATAAACAAAAAGGACTAACTTTGTAGCACCGAATTAACTGCAAAAATAATATATTTTTATAACCCTATGGAAGATTTTAAAAAATTAATATTACAAGGTATTCCCGATGAAATACCGGAGATGCTTGAATTCGACCCTACTGTCAACAGAGCCCCTAAAAGGAAGGATATTCTTACACCCGCAGAGAAACGTCTGGCTGTGAGAAATGCACTCAGATATTTCCCGGCAAAGCATCATGAATTTCTTGCAAAGGAATTCGCGGAAGAACTTGAAAAATACGGACATATATACATGTACCGTTATCGTCCCAACTACAAGATCACTGCTCGTTCGATAGATGAATTTCCACACAAGTCGGTCCAAGCCGCTGCCATGATGCTTATGATAAGCAACAACCTCGACAGAGCAGTTGCTCAGCATCCGTATGAACTGGTTGTCTATGGTGGTAACGGGACTATTTTCCAAAATTGGGCGCAGTACCTTCTTACAATGAAGATGCTCGCAGAAATGACTGATGAACAGACACTTGTGATGTATTCAGGCAATCCTCTCGGATTGTTCCCTTCACATAAGGATGCACCGCGTGTGGTCATTACCAACGGTATGGTCATACCTCATTATTCAAGTGCCGATGATTATGTCAAATATTATGGTATAGGTGTTTCACAGTATGGACAGATGACAGCCGGCTCATGGATGTATATTGGTCCGCAGGGCATCGTACACGGGACAACCATAACAGTTATGAATGCTGCCCGTCTTCACAGTAAGGGTGACATTGGTGGTAAGGTTTATGTCACCGCCGGTCTTGGCGGCATGTCGGGTGCTCAGGGCAAGGCTTCTGTCATTGCCGGTGTAGTCGGAGTTATAGCCGAAATTAATCCGAAAGCTATAAAAGTACGTTACGACCAGGGCTGGATTGACGAGGTTTACACTGATCTCGACAAGCTGATGGAACGCATCAAGGTTGCCCGCGCAAAGAAAGAAGCTGTGGCTCTTGCTTATCAGGGTAACATCGTTGACCTTTGGGAAAAACTCGATGAATCGAATATTCCTGTGGAACTTGGCAGTGACCAGACTTCATTGCACAATCCATGGGCTGGCGGATATTATCCTGCCGGACTGACTCTTGAGGAATCCAACAGGATGATGGCTGATGACCCTGTAGAGTTCAAGAAACGTGTCGAGGCTTCGCTGCGCCGTCAGGTGGCTGCAATCAACAGAATGGCAGCAAAGGGCATGTATTTCTGGGATTACGGCAATGCTTTCCTGCTGCAGGCAGGCAGAGCAGGTGCCGATGTCTTCAAAGCTGACGGCATGACATTCAAGTATCCTTCATACGTTCAGGATATTATGGGTCCTCTGTATTTCGATTTCGGATTCGGTCCTTTCCGCTGGGTATGCACTTCGTCCAAACCTGAAGATTTGGCTATATCTGACATGCTTGCTGCAGAAGAACTTGAAGCAATAGCCGCTCACGCTCCTGAGGAAATTGAAACTCAACTGAGAGACAATATCCATTGGATTAAGGAAGCAGGCAAGAACAAGATGGTGGTTGGTTCACAGGCCCGAATATTATATGCCGACTGTGAGGGTCGTACAAAAATTGCCCTCGCTTTCAACAAAGCTATCCGTGAAGGAAGGATTTCGGCTCCTATAGTGCTTGGTCGTGACCATCACGACGTATCTGGTACCGATTCTCCTTTCCGTGAAACAGCCAACATTTATGATGGTTCCCAATTTACTGCCGACATGGCTGTCCAGAACGTCATCGGTGACAGTTTCAGAGGCGCCACATGGGTCTCTCTGCATAATGGCGGTGGAGTAGGCTGGGGTGAGGTCATCAACGGTGGGTTTGGCATGGTTATTGATGGTAGTGAAGAAGCAGAAAGACACATCAAATCAATGCTTTACTGGGATGTTAACAATGGTATAGCACGTCGTGGCTGGGCAAGAAACGATAATGCACTTTTCGCGATAAAACGTGCTATGGCATCGGAGCCTAACCTTAAGGTTAATATACCTAACATTGTTGATGATGAGATTATTAACGAATTATTCAAATAAAAAGATTATATGATGAAAAGGTTTATTATTTCTTTGGTTTTACTTGCAGTCTTTGGCTGCTCTTTTGCACAGGTGCCGGTTATCCGCAGCGTTGAAGGTGATGATATTACCGGACAATGGTTAGTACGCAAGGCCGCAAATGATGATGAGGCGTATTTTATGCAATACAATTTTAATTTATGTAATGAAAGCGGTTCTGATATCGTTTTCGATTTCGTGAAGGTGACAGTTCGTGAGGTTGAAGGCACCACTAACGTCTTCTGTTTCAATGACCATTGTTACACGGCTGATCATGTGGATGGCGTTGAAATGGCTTCAGGTGAAACTATTTCATTTCAGGCTGACTATATGGGAAATGGACCGGTGGAAAGTGATGGTGTCACAACATTGATATATGAGTTTCATAACGGAGACCAAGTGTCATGGGTTGCCCTCAGTTTCATTATCGGCGACCATGATGGCATAGATGCTCCGGAAAGCAATGTCAGTGCTAAGGTTTATCCTAACCCTGTATCTGAAGTTTCCACATTCGAATGCACACTTCCTAAGGCTGGTTCTTTGCAGATATATACCTGCACAGGTCAGAAAGTTGCCGAATATCAGTTGGAAGCAGGTCACAATCTTTTGAGCCTCAATGCCGCTGATTTCAGATGCGGTTTGTATTTGTGCTCTGTTGTCGTTAATGGTAAGATAGTGACGACAACAAAGATGGTCGTCAGATAATTGCCCCTGACCAGTCATCCCATTTATCACGTTACTCCCGGTCACGCGAGGGTGACAGGGCGGGATGTTGTGCGGATTACAAATACGCCCGAGCAGGTGTCATGCCCGCCCGGGCGTATTTGCAAGCGTTGACGACCGTTTCAGCGGAAGTCAGAGATTAAACGCCTTTTTGATTTTATCGACATAGTCGAGTTTTTCCCAAGTGAAGAGCTCGACTTTTATTTTATTGTCACCGAACTGTTTTGTGACAATTCTTGGTTCACGGCCGAAATGACCGTAGGATGCTGTCTCATAGTAGATTGGGTTGAGCAGTTTCAACCTTTCGATAATGGCTCTTGGCCTCATGTCAAAGATTTCACCAATCTTTTTTGCTATTTCACTGTCTGACATGCCAATTTTGGAGGTGCCGAAGGTGTTTACGAAAATGTTGATGGGTTTGGCTATTCCTATGGCGTATGAAACCTGTATCAGTATTTCGTCAGCGATACCGGCAGCGACCATGTTTTTGGCAATATGTCGTGCTGCGTAGGCGGCTGACCTGTCAACTTTTGAAGGGTCTTTGCCTGAAAATGCGCCGCCACCGTGAGGCGCTTTTCCGCCGTATGTGTCAACGATGATTTTACGTCCTGTGACACCTGTGTCGCCGGTTGGTCCTCCTATGACGAATTTGCCTGTCGGGTTCACATAGAAAGTGTATTTGTGCTCGAATAGTCTCTGGATTGAAGGATTCAGTTTGGCGATCACACGCGGAAGGAGAATCTCCGTCATATCCTTTTTTATTGTGTCGAGCATTTCTTTGTCAGCTTTTTCAATATTCCTTTTGGAGTTTGATGCCGGTTTTATGAAATCATCGTGCTGGGTGGAGATGACAATGGTATGAATGCGTAACGGCTTGTTGTCGTTGCCGTATTCGATGGTGACCTGGGATTTTGCATCCGGTCTGAGATATGTCATGACTTTGCCCTCATGCCGAATGTCGGCGAGCTCATGCATGATGAGATGAGAGAGATAAAGAGTGAGTGGCATAAACTGTTCGGTTTCGCGTGTGGCGTAGCCGAACATAATACCCTGGTCACCGGCGCCTTGGTTGAGAGGAACTTCTCTCACAACACCGCGGTTGATGTCGGGTGACTGTTCGTGAATGGCGGTCAGAATGCCGCAGGAATCACCTTGAAAGCCGTATTCGCCTTTAGTGTATCCGATTTTGTTTATGACATCTTTTACCGTATGCTGTATGTTAACATACGCTTTGGAAGTGACTTCGCCGGATACGACAACTTGTCCCGTTGTAACTAAGGTTTCGCAAGCAACTTTTGAGTCTGGGTCAAAAGCCAGGAATTGATCTAAAATGGAATCGGATATCTGATCGGCAACTTTGTCAGGATGCCCCTCAGATACTGATTCTGAAGTAAATAGATAACTCATTTCGTAATGTTTTAATGTTAATTAAATAATAATTACACAGGTGTAAAAAAAAGCGCACAAATGTAATTAAATTAAATAAAAAAAAATGTTTATATTTGCAATTTCATTAACAATATGATTTATGTGTTGAAAAATAATAAATGTAATAAATGTTTAACCAAAAATTATTTAGTATGAAAAAGATTTTATTGTTTTTGTTAATTACATGTCTGATTCCAGCATGGGGTTATTCGCAGTATTCAACAACACGTGTTGAAGAAAGTAAAGCGGCAACATTGCAGGCTGCCCAAGACATGCAGACAATGGACGCACAAGATGCTTTGAAGATGGAGGAAGTTGCCAGACTTAAAGCTGCAAGTTCCGGTATTTGGACAAGTCGTATTAATGAGGCTTACTATGCAAATCTTGATGATGTCACATGTGAATATCCGGTTGTTTTGCACGATTCATACGGTGATGGCTGGAATGGTGCATATTTGGTTTTCCTGGATGCTGAAGAAAATATTCTTGCTGAATTGACACTTGAATCCGGAGCAATATTTGAGACAACAGTGGCAGTTCCTGAAGGTACTATTTCATTGTACTGGATTTCAGGTTCATGGGATGGTGAATGCTCATTTGAGATTTATTATCCTTGGAATGTTTTACTTTATGCTGTTCCAGCAGGCAGTGGTTCATCCATTCCTGACGGTATTTTCTTCGAATGGGATAATACATGCGCAGCTCCATCATGCCCTGTTCCAACAGAATTTGTCTGCACTGGAACCACAGATAGTGAAGCTTCATTTACATGGACTGAAAACGGTACAGCAAATCAGTGGCAAATTGAATATGGTCCTGTAGGCTTTGAACCTGGAGAGGGTATTTTGATAACCGTTGAATCAAATCCATATACGCTTACTGAACTGGCTTCAGGTACAGCTTACAATGCGTACGTACGTGCAATTTGCGATGACGATATGTCTGGTTGGTCTGATGTGGCAAGTTTCCAGACAGCTGTCAGTTGCGGTGATGATTTCAATTCTGTGAATGTTGCTATCGGTGATGGTACGACAGGCGTTAACTACATGCCAATGAATACATACTACAATTATTCATTAGTTCAGGAGCTTTACACTGCTGAAGAATTATTGGATGCAGGTGCTTTCTTCGGTTTTATTCACACACTGTCATGGCAATATACTTATGCTACAGCTGCTAATGATATTGAGCTTCAGGTATATATGAGCAATGTGCCAAACACTGACCTTGTTGAAACCGGATGGATACTTGACGATATGAACCTTGTGTATGACGGCATTATAAACATGGACAATTCAGGTGTTGACTACTATTATGATCTTGTTCTGCAGACTCCGTTTGTATATGATGGCGCAAGTAACGTTTTACTCACTTTCGTCTATGCTCACAACCCTTATTTCGGCTCACAGAGCAGATTCTATACACATACAACATCAGTTGCTATGGCACAAAGAGCTCAACGCGACGGTTCTCCGTATGATCCTACAGATCCTGGCGTTAGCCCTTCGACAACTACATACCGTAACAATATGCATTTCGGTATGTGTACAACGACACCAGACTTTGTCACTGTATCAGGTAATGTGACTTCGTCATATTCAAATAATGTGATAAGTGGTGCAAGCGTTATTTTCGGCAGCAACGCAACTACAACAGATGAAAACGGTGAATATTCCGTTTCTTTGATTCAGGGTTTCCCATATAATGTAATTGTTTCTGCTCCAGGTTTTGAGACCTACATGGGTACATATTCCGCTCCAATTGAGGAAACAGCTACTTTGGACTTCTACCTCAATGAACCTGCTATTGAAATTTCAGTTGCTGAGATTGATGAAACAGCATATTATATGCAGTATTCTTCACAGGTGGCTGTGACTATAAGCAATCCTGGTACAGCTGCATTGACATGGTTTGCATTATGCCATAACTCAGATGAAAAAGCTGAAAATACAGAGGCATACTTCGCATTAGGCGGTGAAGATATTTATACTTTCACTCTGAATAATCCTGAAGGTGCAACATCAACAGGTTTCGCTGCACCTGAATTCCTGAATTCAATGTGCTATATGGACGGTGTATTTTACTATGCAACCTCTACAAGCGGACTGTTTGGTATTTTCGATCCTGAAACAGGTGCTTTCACAAATATCGCAACAGGAAATGAATGTGGTTCTTTGGGCTACAACCCAGTTGACGGTCAGATATATGGTGCAACTTTAGGTACATTAGTTTCATTCTATACTGTTGATCCCGTAACAGGTGAAGAAACCTTATTCATAGAGACTGAATCAAGTGACTTCGTTCTTGGTATGGAAGTTGACAATGTTGGTGAAATATATGTGATAGCAGCATATTCTGGAACTATCGCTCATCTTGATAAGGAAATAGGTGATATTATCCCAGTCATTCAGGCAGAATTTACTATCAACTATGGTCAGGATTTGGACTACGATCGTGAAACAGGTACCATGTATTGGGCTTCTTACAATGCAGATGACCATGTTGCAGTACTGTATATGTTAGACACAGATAACGGAACTATGGAAGGAATAGGCGAATTCCCTGGTCAAGCTTCTGGTTTTGCAATTCCTACATCATACGAAAAGCTGTGGTTTGGTGTTTCACCGAAGTATGGCAATATTGCAGCAGGTGAATCGACAACCGTTATCGTTTCTTTCGACACATGGTTTGCTGAAGAAGGTAACTTTACAGGCTATTTAACTGTAAGTAGCAACGCTTCTGGAGAACCTGTAAATGTTCCTGTCAACTATACTATTCTCCCACCTTCATGTGATGCTCCGACAAATCTCACAGCAGTGGTTGTTGAAAATCTGAACATATTAGTATCATGGGATGCTCCAGAAGAAAGCACTCCTGTAGCTTACGGTGTGTTCTATGCTGGTGAAACCGTTCCAGTGGCAGTAGTTAGCGGTACTTCATATTATGATGAAAGCCTCACTCCTGGCGAATACTGCTATGAAGTAAGAGCTTATTATGAGGACGGATGTACTTCATATAGTCCAGAAGCAGTCTGCACCAGTGCAACTGTACTGCCTCCACAGAACGTGGTAGCTGAAGATGCCGATGACAACAGATCTGTCATTATCACATGGGAGTCTCCTTATTTGGATGAAAATTCAGATGATGTAATGGAGGTAATTGGTTACGAGATTCTCCGCAACGACATCGTTCTTGATATCGTTGACGCTGATACATATATATATGTTGATAATACACCAGACCTCGGTATAAATAATTATTGCGTAAAGGCTGTTTATGCTGAAGCAATGTCGGATGCTGTCTGCGATGAAATTCCAATACCAGTCTCAATATTGGGTGATGCTAATGATGACGGTCGTATTAACGTTGCTGATATTCAAGCAATCGCAACATATATCGTTTATGGCATCTATGGCGATTCATTCTACGCTGGCAATGCTGATGTCAATATTAACGGTATGATTGAAGTTGGTGATATCCAGTGCATCATTGATATCCTGAATAGTGAAAAGTATCAGGGCAATGAAGAAACTGCTGCTGTCGTTTATTCAATCGAAAATGGTGTGCTTTACATGTCTTCAGAGGCTGAAGTAAGCGGTCTCCAGATTACTTTGAGCAGCAACGACATCGAAGTTTTAATGGAAGGATTTACAACTTTATGCGGTTTGAATGAGATTCTTGATGAATATGTGTTCTTGGCTTATGGCAACACATTCAAAGCCGGCACACACGCTCTGTTAAAAGTTAACGGTGCAACTGTTGAGAATTTCATCGGCACAGATCCTTGGGGTAATGTGATAAACGGTATGGAAGGTTCAATATTAGGTATTGAAGACAACAATCCAATGTCAGCTGCTTATCCTAACCCATTCAGCACATCAGTAAAAATCGATAACAATTCAAATGCCGAATTCGTAGTTACCAGCATGACTGGTCAGGTTGTTTACAGAATCGAGACTTCCGGCAATTTTGAATGGACTCCTGGCAACGTCAACAGCGGTATGTATTTCATCAATGTTTATGTTGACGGTGTAAAGGTTCAGACATCAAAGGTTGTTTATCAGAAATAGTTTTTGATGTTGATACATTAATTAAAAAGCCCCGCCGGAAAGCGGGGCTTTTTTTTGTGTTGTTTTGGATTACCCTTTTCTTTCTTCTCTAAGTGGTTTGTCCCAAAACACCTTTCCTCCGATGGTTTCAGCCAGTTGGTCGATTTCGGTTTGGAAAGTTTTCATCAATGTTTGTTCGCGTTTCTTGGAGCGGCGACCAGTGGCCTCGTATAGCACCTTGCTCAGGTAGGCATCGTAGGAAATGGCGAAATCATCCTCATCGTTGTGAGGAAAGAAAGTCACTGCTGCTTCGTAACGGATTTGGCCCGCCTCGGAGTCGGAAATGAGCATCACCAAAGCACCATGGCGTGGCACGCCATGGTAATCTGCCTCGGCGGAAAAGTATTGTTCGTAAACGTTGATAGTCATGATATTGAGAGTTTGTGTTATTTTATGTCGTTTTTTTCTCCATTTCAAGCAGGAAGTCTCCGATGAAAATACAACGTATCCCGTCAATGTTACCTGTTGCCATTGGATTGCCCACGATAACATATTTCGGGTAGTTGTCCTTTATGTCCATCAGCGGACGCAGTTCGCGCTCCAGCGTTGCATCAGCCTCCATGCTCTTTGTCACTTGCAGATAGATTATCTCGTCGCCTCTGCGTGCCACAAAGTCCACCTCTCTCGCCCCCATCCATCCGCTATACACCTCATACGCGTTGCGACGAAGTTCGAAGTATACAAGATTCTCGAGCATACCTGCAATAAGTTCAGGAGAATATCCTCTTACGCTGTAAATAAGTGACAGGTCAGCCACGTAGTACTTCTCGTTTGTCTTCATAATTTCCTTCCCCTTGATGTCGTATCGTTTCACTTTGCTGATGATGAACGACGACTCAAGCGCCTGAAGGTAGTTGTATAGTGTTTCGCTGTCAAGAGAACGTCCTTGGCTTTTCAGGTATCGGATAATACTGCTGGCGCTGAAAGTATTGCCTATGTTGTCGAATAGGAACATTACCAGCCGCTCCAACATCTCGATATTGCGGATAGAGAAGCGTTGTACCGTGTCGCGGAGCAAAACCGAGCTGTAGATGTCGCGTACGGCAAGGTAAATCTCCTCGTCGGAATAGCTGTAGAGGTGGAACATCGGGAATCCCCCTTGCCGCAGGTATTGGTCAAAGCGGTCTATACGCTCGCTGCCCTTGGGCATACCATAGCCGTGGAACTGCAGAAATTCGCCGTAAGATAGCGGCTGCATTACGAACTCCACGTACCGTCCGGCCAGATAGGTGGCCAATTCCGAAGAGAGCAGCTTCGAATTAGAACCCGTGATATAGATGTCCACGTCCCAATCCACCATCATAGAATTCACTGCCCGTTCCCATTCGGTCACCTCTTGTATCTCGTCAATGAACAGGTAGCATCGTTTGTCCTTGGGTCGTACGCTGTCCACGAAGGCATATAGAGCTTCGTATGTGCGGTATTGCGCCCATCGCAAACTCTCGTAGTTGAGGCTCACTATCTGCTCTTCCTTCACTCCGCGTTCCTTGAGGTGTTGCTGCAGCAACTGCAACAATCCCGACTTGCCGCTACGACGTATACCCGTAATCACCTTCACTATTTGTTTGTCGATGAAGGGTTCAATTTTTGCTGTGTAGATAGGTCTTTTGATCATTGATTGTACACTTAAAATTTTTGCAAAGATACGATTTTTGCGGATATACTCCTAAAATTTTAGATTAATATGAATTTTTTCTGGTTATAATCTTTTTTTTATTTGTCTTCTCCGAAGAATCGTTGTGCTGCCTCTACGGAGTCAAAGTCCACACCCTTCAGCGGGGGCTGCATCGGGTATGTGGCGTTTAGGGTCGGGCCGACTGTCCATACCGCAATCTTGTTTTTCTCATCGAAAACATACTTGCTGGTTTCTTCTTCGTGCCACTCATAACGCCCGAGTTCTTCATTGTACTCTCGCCATGTTTTTGTCTTTGTTTTTTCTCTCATTTCACTTCAATAATTTCCAGTTTAAGATATTTATAGGCCAACTGCCACATCAAAAATCAGCCAACTGCCACATTAAAAATCAGCCAACTGCCACATCAAAATTTGTTGAATTAGTTGATTTTCAGAAAAAAGTCGTATCTTTGCCGCGATAAAAAACATATAATAATGAAAGAATACAAAAAACGTATTGCAGACCAAATGCTTGCCGACCAGTTGGAGGCATCTGGGGCGGTTTTGATAGAGGGGCCAAAGTATTGCGGCAAAACCACCTTGGCTAAGCAACAGGCTGGTAGCGTTTTGTCGATGGCTGACCCTGACACGCTTAGTCAGAATCTGGCCCTTGCGCGTACGAACATTTCGCGGCTTCTTGTCGGTGCCACTCCCAGACTGATTGACGAATGGCAGATTGCGCCCCAGTTTTGGGATGCGGTAAGAAACGAGGTGGACAAACGGGAAGACGATGGGCAGTTTATCCTTACTGGCTCTGCCGTTCCGCCTAAACCAAAAAAGGACGCGGAAGGGAATCTGATTGAGGAGGAGCAGATCCACCATTCCGGCACGGGAAGAATCTCACGCCTGAAGCTGCGCACAATGACTTTGTGGGAGTCGGAAGATTCGACGGGTATGGTAAGCCTTGGGAAGCTGTTTGAGAATGCGGATTCAATCGATGGGGAAAGCCATATTGATCTTGAACGGCTTGCATATCTAACCTGTCGTGGTGGCTGGCCGAAGGCCGTGCTCAAAAAGAGTGAAAAGGCCGCACTAGCGCAGGCGTTCAATTATTTCGACGCTGTTGTCAGCAACGATATCAAGAGGGTTGATGACGTGGAAAGGGATGAGGAACTGGCAAAGCGTATTATGCGGTCGTACGCCCGAAACCAAGCTAGCCAGGCATCGGCAGGAACCATTTTGGCCGACATCAAGACCAACGGCGATGAGCAGATGTCGGAGAATACCGTTTATAGTTATGTAAAGGCACTGAAAGAGATATTCGTCATCGAAGACTCGGTGGCATGGAACCCAAATCTGCGGAGCAAGACGGCCATCAGGACCTCGGACACCCGTTATTTCATCGACCCGTCCATTGCCACTGCTGCTCTGGGTATGGGTCCCAAGGATTTGATTAACGATATGGAGACTTTTGGCCTTATCTTCGAGACCCTTGCCGTGAGGGATTTGCGGGTCTATGCGGAGTCGCTTGACGGGAAGGTGTACCATTACCGCGACAAAAACAATCTGGAGTGCGATGCCGTGGTGCATCTGCGCAATGGTTCTTACGGGCTGATTGAAATCAAGATAGGTGGAGCCGACCTTATAAATGGTGGTGCAGCAAGCCTGAAATCGCTTTCGGACAAGATAGATACCACCAAGATGAAAAAACCGTCGTTTCTGATGGTGTTAACGGGTATCGGCGACTATGCCTACAAACGTCCTGAAGATGGAGTGCTCGTAGCTCCGATTGGATGCTTGAAGGATTGAGACAAATATAATAACTAAATCGAAATGAAGAAAACCGGCTACGCAGGGGACACGGATTTTTCCCCTGCGGTTTTTATTGGGTGGATTGTGCGGTGGAAAAACAGTTTTTTGTTCGGCAAAAAAGCGTAACTTTGCGCCGTATTGTTTAACTGATAAATCGAATAGCTGTATGGAAAAACTAGAAAAAGCGTCAAGGAAATGGTGGTTTTTTGTGATTCTGTTGGCGGCTCAATCTGTCTTGCTGCCTATTGTCAGCAGGAACTTTGACCCACAGAATGTTTCTAACATGGTTTCTGTTACCTTGGGAAATGCTGTACAGAACAATCTGGGGAACCTTAATATCTTGTTCCAATCGCTTTCACTGCTTATGCTTGTGTTGCTGATTGTGTTTAAGAACAAGGTTAGAACGTTGTTTAATGCCTATGTTGCTTTATCCTATACGGCCTTTGCCTTTATTCAAAACATCGCAGTTACCGAACTGTATGGATTCAGTGTTGTCACAGTTAATTTCGCGATGTTCTTGTTTGTGGCATACGTTTGGATTCGTGAGTTATTCAATCCCAAAAACAACTATGATTTCAGCAATTTCCACTGGAAATACATCTGGATGATCATATTTGCTTTGTTCGCTTATCTATGTCCGTTTACCTCTCACGGAGAAATGGATTGGAATCTGGCGCATTTTTTCACGAGGAACACGGCAACGGCTTTCTGCCTGACAACTCCGTTGTTCTTAACGATACTGACTTTGAATCTGCCAAGAGTCAACATCGTGACTTACAGAGTCACAGCCATCATCGGTGTTATCATAGGGCTGTATAATATGATGAACTTCTTTAATCCGCACACGGTTTTTCTCGGCGTGGTTCACGTGCCATTGTTAACCATTTCGCTTTATAGTGCCATCCTGAGTTATAAGGTTGCAATCAAACATGAATAGCTAAATAGTCTTGTTTATCGTCTTTACGGTTTAACATACGACGAGGTGCTTGTCATTGACCCTGTGCCGCCGTTTGCGTGGGGGGAGTATGAGAAAGGATACTACTTTGCAACGTAAATAAGGGGTGTATCCAACACAACGGAAATTTTAGCCAATGTAGAGAGTGTGAAGTTGTGTCCACCGCCAAGCCAACGTGATACGGCGGCAGCTGATGTGCCAATTCGCTCGGCAAGCTCCTTCTGAGTCATTCCTTTGGCCTTTAACGCATCCTCAATCTCGTCAGCAATATGGAAAGACCATTCCATTTGCTGCCTGATGTCCTGCGGGGTGGCAGCCACTGCTTCGCGGAAAAGCTTCGCTCCTGTTACATCTTGTTTCATAGGTCGTACTCTTTATTATCAACACCAATTATTTTTGTTTTCTCAATTCTCACAAGTCCTTTCTTGATGTCTTCTTTTAGCAGGGCGTCAAGTTTCTGAAGGCTAATCACGTAACCGTTGAGCGTTTTATCCTCCTCGTGGGTGCGAGTGTTCTTTGCACCGCCGTTTCCCACAATCAAAATGTTGTCGGACAAACGCAGACAATACAAGCGCAACGAGTTCTTATAAACTGGTAATGCCACAACATTGTCGTTGGCCTTTCCCTCATAGCGGAAATTACGCTCGGTGAATCCGCGCTCAGTCATCATCAAGTCTATCTGTGTGAGGATTTGATAGAGGTCGTTGCTTCGTTCAGCGTTGTTGATGAACTTGTCTTCCTCTTCACTTATCATGGTTTCGAGTTTGTCTTTGATTTTATTGGGTAACCTCAATAATGGAAGTTCCAAGCGCTAATTGAATCAGGGCAATGGTTTTACATGTAAAATTGTGTCCGAATGCAAACCATCTTGACACTTCCGACTCTTTTTTTCCCGTCAGTCGTGCCAAATCGCGCTTCGTCATTCCTTTCTCTTGTAGAATCTGATAGATTCTTTCAGATATACTGAAGTTCAGATCAAATGAGGCTCGTTCCTGCGGAGTAATGGAGTCGTGCGCTTCCTGCAAAACGGGAGAGTAAATTGTTATGTTGGTATCGTTATTCATGACAATTTAAATACTTTTCCTTCTATACCTGTGATAACATTCCTACCATCTTCATTGTCAATCAGTTTTTACGCTGCAAAGATAAAACTTTTTTCTCACATATTTAACATATATGTGAAATTTTTGAATTAGGCGAAAAAACAGCCAAGAAACACCCCAAAGTGCAAGGCGAAACAATGTTGAAAATGGAGTTGGAAAAGCTGAAAATGGAGTTGGGAGAGGGGGTAACGAGGCGGGAAGATGACACATTAAGCAACAAAAAGATTGCAAGAATCAAAAAGTTATCAACAACCATTTCGCGTGCATGCGTGCGATTTAATAATCGTGCACATGCACGCACGAGAAGTTTTTGCGGTGTTGATAACTAAATTTGACCTAATTGTATAAAAAGCTTTTTCTTTGCAAAAACAATGATAATCATCACTAAATCGACTTTTATATGAGAGATTTAATCAATTTACTCCCGGTTGAACAAAAAATACTAAAAGAACTTGTTGAATCTAAAAGAAACAGCGATGCAGGAATACAGAATTTTCAATCAGGAAGAATATTAGAGCAATCCGCTAGATTTAATTTTGCTGCCATAAAGTGGGATAAAGACGGCAACAAACCAATTCAGATTTATTACGAAGACAAGAAAAACGAAGAAGGTTTTTACAAAAACCTTTTCATCCTTTATGATTATTTGCTGTTCTTAGAAGAATTAGAAAAAGAAAGACTAATTGTCATTCTACCGGCAAAACTAGAAGAAGAGCAAGAGAAGGAAAGAATTCTATTCAATAGAAGATTTAAAAATAAAGAAGTATTCAATTCGTGGCAGTTAAATGATTCCATTAATGGATTTGTATTTTGGGATAATTCAAGAAAAGAATACAAATCATGGATAGATATAGTTTCTTATTTGGAAAAATACGTCTATTTAAAAATCATATATCCAACCCCTGTTCTTGAATCTTTTGTAAATAATGGATTCAAAACAGAAGAACAGATTCGTCATGATGAAGAAATGGCCAATCTTAAAAAACAATTAAAAAGCACAAAGTGGTCGGCCGTTTTTGCATTTGCTACGCTCATTGCAACTTCGTTATTGGGATTAATGCAACATTGTAGCAGCACAAGAATAGAATCCCAAGATTTGGAATCCATTGCCAAATCTTTTCAGTATATGAATTCCTCCCAACCAACTGAAATTACAGCTATTGTTTCTGATACAATCATGACAATTGACTCACTCTCTTCTGATAGTTGTTATAATACAACACCTTGAAAAACCAATTCTCCAGACTCAATAAAACAAAGTAAGCCAATTGCAGTTGATTTACATAAAGATACATCTTGTATTATTACTATAGCACCAACAACAGATACAGTTTAATTCAGAGCAAAAACAATAAAATACACATTGTTCATCATCAATCAATGCAATTTCATCATCCTTGAGGTTGCAGAGTTGTCCATTGATAACTTGTATATTTGCATTTAATACTTGATTCTAATAATTCAATGCTTTTCCTTTTTGGACTTCTTGCGAACAAAGGAATGTTCATAAAACCCTTCTTGATTTATGTATGGGAAAACAATTGTATCATAATAATCAAGAACCGCCCTTCCATACTCTAAACATTCTTCTTTTGTGATTTCCGACAATGGAATACCTATTATTTGCAAAGAAATGTTTATTTCAGATTCGTTTTCTAAGTTGTCTACTGGAATATACCAATTATCTCTATCACTCCATGCATCTGTTTCTTCAGTATTAAACGACGATGGCTGCACCATATTAGAATTGTGCAGTAACATATTGCGCAAACTAATCATTTTACTGATTGACTTTATGGTTGGATCATCTTTGTCTATTATGTATTTCTTTTCGGAAATCAAATAAACAATATATGACACTCTTTCCTTAAAGTCTTTGTTTGAAAATCTCTTCCATAAAAAACCTCGCTTGTTGATATAAATATGAAAATCAAAATAATAGAGTGAAAAAAGATAGTTTATAGAGTATTCTAAAGTAGCAGAGGCAAGGGCAATAGACGAAAAATAAAGATAATCAACATTATTGCCTTTATCTTTTTCAACGTCCTCCAAAATGTGTTTTAATCTTAACACATATTGATTTGTATAATCAGGTAAAATGTAGTTGTTTTTTCCTCCTACTAAATTCAGATGAATTCTCGCACTTTGAAATGAATCACTCATAGTTTTTTGTTGTTTTTGCAAAAGTACAAACTCTTGTCGATTTTTTGTACAATAATATCCCTTGTCGATCTATAATATTTAATAAACTATCAGTTGCCATGCTCAATCACTATAATTGTCATCAAATTAAAGTGTTGATTAATAAAAACTTACAACTCAAAGCCTTATTCAGCTCATAAAGTGGTTAATAAAGAGTTTTCCCAAGCGGAGGATAATCAGATTGTTGCAATCCATATATATCAAAAACCAGTTTGTCTACCTCATTCTGAATACCTTGCAATCGGAGATCTCTTTCATCAATGTAAATCTGCTGCTCAAAAAATGCTTTCTGGGTTTCGACTGCTCCGTCAAACAATTTCTTACAAACTAATAATTGTTCTTTTGAAGGAACAATTACTGGCAACATACGAAGATCATTAACTTGAACATTCACCGTATTGTTCAAGAACATACGATAGAAATAACCGCACAAAGAGCTGTTTATCAGTGTCACAAGGTAGTATGCTGGAACCTTGGAGGTGAGTTCAAATAATGACATTGAGGCGACATCATGAATCCCTGCTTTTTTCACCTTGCATTTGATGGCATAATACCTTTCATTAAGGTTATTATTCCAGCAAAAGCCCTCCTTGAAGTAGAATTGCGCATTCCTGACTACAGGCATACCATTGCCCTTTTTCCCTGAATTTGATTTCAAAAAACGAACATTATCCTTTGACCAATCTATAACAAATGGATTTTCGATATACCATCGATTCCCTTCTTTATCACCTTTGTCATAAGGAACGAAAGAGCGAGACCCAATTATTCCATATTCTTTTTCATCATCTGTCAATGAATCACAGTCAGCCAATTGTGAATCTGGAACAATCCGGTATATGTATCCTTGACCGAAAATGTTGTTTCCATATCTTTCTTTAAGAGAATCAAATAGATGCCATATTTCAATCTCGTTATTTGGAAGCATATAGGAAAGATGGTATTTTCGATTCACTTCTAGCAGTTTTATTGGACGTGATTCTATTATGCTGAATGACAACTTTGTATTAGCTTTAACTCCGACAAACTTTCCGTTATTGCCAGTGGCCATACCTTGACCTCCATCAGTTACAAGTCCAATAATTGTCACGTCGCCTTCTTTGAGATTTGCTCTATAAGCATCTAGTGTTTTTGCATTACTAGCAATCTTACGGCTGGTTTCTATTTTTGCCCACCACTCTTCAATAATCTTGTTGTGAGTTTCTGCAAGCCTATTATTAAGACCTAAACATAGTTCTGTTGGGACATAAAAACACCCATTAATAGAATTAGAATACCTGTCTTGAGGAATAAGATACTTTGTGCCTTCTTCTATTGTTTTTTTCCCTTTTACATCATGAAATGTTATTATTGCATCCTTTCTATGACACTTTTGGCAAATAAACGTTGCAGTAGAAACAAATGCAGAAGCAAAAATATCATGTCCCCAGTGAATAAGTTGAAGTATAGTATATGACAAGAATTTCCTTCTTAATGACCTTTTGGTTAATGTTGTGAAATAGGTGTCAGATGTAATCATTGACAGGATACCATCATTTTTGAGCAAATTGAAACCACATATTATAAAATGATGATATAAATCATCTACAAATCCAAAAGCTAAATAAAGTTTTTCTTTTTCTTCTTCTGATATTTCCTTTGTTGATACATACGGCGGATTTCCAATCACAATATCAAACCCGCCTTTGTCAAAAATGTCCTTAAACCAAGTGTGCCAAAGGAAGAACTCTTGGTTGGCGGAAGGGTCGAGGGCGGAGAGTTTGGCATCAGTGGCCCCGATATACTCACGGATAAGGCTTCGTACCGCATCGTTGATGGCTTGTCTCATGACTGCTTTCTGCTTGTGGTCGGTGACGGAGAAGTAGTCGCGCATAAGTCGTTGGAGGTTCTTGCGGTTGAGGTCGCTGTCTAAGCCCAGCAGCAGTTGGGTGGACTTGCTCTGTCCGCCACGCTGACGGGCGGAGATGCGGCTGAGATCGTAGCCTCCATAACTTTCTATCAAACTGTTGCCCTGCATGAACTTGTAGTCGAAGTTGGGCAAAGGCTGCGGTTCTTCGCTATCAACCACGATGCTAAGCCAGAAACGCAAGCGGGCAATGTCGATGGCACCACGTTCGATGTCAACACCATAGATGTTGTTCTCAATTATTTCACGTTTGAGGGCGGCACGGTGGAACGGTTGTAGAGATGCAAAATTTTGCGTCTCTACGGCCAACGATGTCGATAACGCCTCGCGGCAACGCCATAATTCATTGAGCAGCCCCATAGGGAAGGCTCCGCTACCAATGGCAGGGTCACAAATCTTCACTTCGCGGAGAGTTTTACTGAGGGCTTCACGATAAGGCTCTAACTCGGGCTGCATCTCATGGGTCTCGACGAAGGTGCGAATAACGGCATCGGACACATCGGGCAGTTTGGAGGCAAGGTGCGCAATCAGCGACTCCTTGCACATGTAACGAACAATCTCTTTCGGGGTGTAGAAAGCACCTTTGGCTTTGTTGTCTTCCAAAAGACTCTCGAAGATTTTGCCCAACATCTCAGGGTCAACGCCAATCTCGGCATCATCGGGGTCGTTCTCATCGACGGTGAAGTTGTAGGAGGCCAAGAAGTTGAAAAGATTGTCAAACAACGAAGCCGGCAGCTTGATATTCATCTTGTCAATCTCATCGCGTTCAAACAAACCGCCGTTCAAATAAGGAATGCTCGCCCATTTGCCGACCAAACTTTGCTGCCATCCATTCTTGACAAACACCTGCTCTCGCTTGGCGGGTTGAGTGTTGAGGATTCCAAAGAAGAGCGGTTCAAGCACGCTTTCCAAGTAGTCGTTTTGGCGGTTGCTGCTAAGGAAGGTGTTATACATGAAGTTGGTGTCTTTGCAAAGCCAGCCTTTCTTTTGCAAAAAATAGAGAAAGACAATGCGCCCCATCAGTTTCTTCACATAGTCGTGATAGACGGCTCCCGACTTCCCCTGCCTGGTTAACTCAGCCACAATGCGGTCGTAGTGGATATGGTACTCGTTGAAGAACTCATCGCTGAGCGCATCCACCGAGAAGGATTCCTTCAAATCGGACAGTTTGATGCGACCGTTCAACCTGGCAATCTTATCCAACCTTTCAAGAGGTGTCTTGTATTGCCCCTGCTCGTCACCCATGATGTACGAAAAACGTTTTGCGGAAGTGCTGCCTTCTTTGAGGTCGCAGATATAGGATAGCCGCCAATGCCGCCCATCATCAAAGACAGCGATGGCACCATCTACATCGTATTTCAGATAAGGACTAATCAGCTTGCGCAGTCCAACACGCTTGCGGCGCACATCGCTGCCTTCGGCCACACGGGTATAGAAGAAACCAAGCAAACGGCCATCTGTATCGTCCATCTGGCCGATGAAATAACTTTGGTCGCCTTCGGCATTGGTATCAAGCAATTCGGGTCGCGAGGCCACATCGTTGCAGCCGAAAAGGCGATGTACAATCTCGTTGCAATAGGTCTTGTAATCGAACGGTACCTTAAAGATATGGCGGAGATTTTCGGAGTTCATAGTATGGCTTATTTGAATGTTTCACTTAAAATGATGTCGGCTGTGGTGAGTGCCACTTGTTTGGTGGTGGTTGGTGTTTCGGGCTGGCTGTAGCGTTTATCGAGTTCTTCTAGCTGCTCTAAAATCTTGATGAGAGGCACCGGCTCTTTTTTCTGCTTTTTTGAAATGCGGTTCAAGGCATCGGCCAGTTGGTTGTAGGTTCCACGTTCCACAATTTGTTTCAGGCGGTCAACGGTACGGCGGCCGTTGTCGTCGAATAGCGGGCGTATCTCACGTAAGAAGGCAGCGGCTTTCTTGGCATCATTGTCCTTGCTGCCGATTTTCAGTTTTTCCTCTTGAACCTCACTCTGCTGGTCGATGGTGTACCGCGTCAATGCTTTCTGCACCTGCTCATAGTGGAGTTGCAAGCTGTCGCCAAATGGTACTGATTTTTCATCCGGTTCCGCATGAAAGAGGTCGGCGGCTTCGAGGAAAGATAGTTCGCGGGTGGTGTCGCTGACGAGGTAGTAAGCCTTTTTATAGGGCGAGGACAAATATGATATGGTACTCGTTTGATCTGAGGCTCTTGCACAACGGCTCTTAGGCGGTAACTGCTTGATGTGGCGATAGAGTGCTGGATTGCTGTCGTGAAGCACACGTACTTCGCGCAGCAGTTCCAGACTGCGGTCGGTCTCGTCACGGACATCGGCATTGAAGAGCTTGAACTCATGCACCATTTCATCGTGTGAATAGATTCTGGTGTCCTCTCCAAGGGCAGAATGGAAGCTCTGTAGTTTGATGAGGGAGTTCTTCTTTAGGCTGATGATGGCATCACCTGGGTCGGAGGGATAGAACATATAGTTATAAATCGCGGCAGCGGTGGAGCCGATACGGTTCACCCGGCCGATGCGCTGCATCAGTC
This sequence comes from Bacteroidales bacterium, assembly GCA_016285515.1. Lineage (GTDB taxonomy): Bacteria > Bacteroidota > Bacteroidia > Bacteroidales > BM520 > RGIG7150. The sequence continues at coordinate 73,144 of JAEEQW010000004.1, read as the reverse complement.
GGGTGGCATTCCAGGGGCTATCGTAGTTGACGATGACATTGGCACGATGCAGGTTGACACCTTCGGCCAACACGTCGGAGGTGATGATGATGTTATAGTCGTTGCGCCATTCCTTATTGTACTTTGCGTCAAAGTTGGCTTTGATAGTGTCGCGCAGACGATTGCGACTTTTGGCGCAAACGGCAAGAATATCGTTGCGATTCAAGCGTTGTTTCAACTCCTTTTCCAAATAATTGACGGTATCTACGCTTTCGCTGAACACGACCAATTTGCCGCCGGGGTTCTTCTTTTTGTCGAACAATTCCCCTTGTAGCATAGTGATGAAGAGTTCCAGTTTGGGGTCGGATTTTACTTTCTCCCATCGCTTACACAGTTTGTCCAACACCTCGGCATCGTATTCCAACATGGGCAGGAAGTCTGGCAGGAAGTCGGAGGCGTGGAAAAGAATCTCTTTTTGGTCGAAACCCTTGCCGATGGCCAGTTCGATGATTTCGTCCAGTTCTATCCCATCGGCTTGCAGCTTTTTCACATTCAAGTCTGGCGCAATGATGACCTTGTCTTCCTCGAACATCTTAATCATTCCCTTGGTGGCATCAAGTAGGGTGTGAAGCGAGCGGCGGAAAGCGTCGAAGCTGCTTTCCAAGCGTTTCACCATGTGGGTCTGATAGATGGAAGCCAATGAATCGGCCATGTGCTTTGCCATCTTGCCTGAGGGAACTTTGTAGGGAGGACAATACTCAATGGCTCGATAGCGGGCATATCGTAAACCGCTTCCGTCGAACATGTCTGGGTTTACCTCTTTCAGGTTAGCCGATGGTGTGTCCACTAACTTGATATAGGTGTCAATAAAGAGTTTAAGCACTTGTGGCGACATTTGATAGGTGCGGTCGGTTGGGTCTAACAACTGAGGGAAGTGTATATCGTTGGCATAGCGTGGCTCATGCTGGATGTTGCTGCGTGTACGGCGTACCATCACCTTTTCCAGCACCTTATGGCGAAGTTCCTGATTGATGGCATCGATGCGACTGGTTAGGAACTCGGCACTCATGGTGCGACGCTGCGACATCAGACTCTTGAATTCCTTAATCCAAGGGGCAAAGGTGTCGGCAATGTTGGAGACTCCATCAATCGTGCAACGAGCGGTGTCCTGGAACAACAACAGTTGGTTCTTTATGTCCTCGGGCGTGTTGTTGAGCGGTGTGGCCGATAGCAGCAACACGCGCTTGTTTCCTTTGACATTGCCTTTGTTCAACCGTGCCGACTTGCAGATGCGTTGAAGCAGGTCGTAGTTGCCCGTGCTGTCGTGACGGAAATTGTGCGCCTCATCAACGATGATGAGGTCGTAATAACCGGGCTGATTATAGTTGTTGGTGCCCTCAACGACCTTATCCAAGCTACCGTTGCTGACAAACTGGCTATAGTTGTTTTTGATTTGGAAATCGCGGAAAGTGTCTTCCCAGTTGCTTTGCACTGCAGGAGGGAAGATGACAAGAATGCGGGTGTTGTTGCCGTTGGCGGCGATAAACCGCTGGGCAATCATAGCAGCCACCACGGTTTTGCCCAGACCCACCACGTCAGCAATGAAACAGCCGCCGTGTTGCATCATGATGTTGTAACCTTGCACCACCGCGTCACGTTGGTAGGTGAGGTTGTCGTAATTGTCGGGCAGATGAGGAATGAAATCGTCTTCGACCTGATTGCCGAAATGGTCGATGAGCATCCGCATATAAAGCTCGTAGGGTGTGGGCTGGTGTTCCTCTGGAGTCAGATGTGTTTTGCCAACGATATGGTTCAAATCGTCCATGGTCACTGGAATAGCATCCTTCCAAAGGCTTTGAAACTCTTCCTCGCAGTAATGCACATCGTCGTAGTCTTTCATAGCTACGTTCAATTCGTAGCGTGGCGGTTCGGTGGTGCCGAGACCCTGTGCGCTGAGGTTGCTGCTGCCCATGATGACCCAGCCGTCGCTATGCTCATTATGTGTTTTCGGCAGGCAGAGATAGAATTTCGCGTGAAGGTCTTTGGTGGGATGGATACGCAATTGCAATCGCTCGTTGGCAATGTCAGCGCAGAACTGCCGGATGCCTTCATCGACTTCTGACGAGTATTCGGACTGGTAGACATCACGAAGGAAGTCCTCGCAATACTGTTCGAGACACACTTCTTTGTCACCGAAGAAGAACTTTCCAGTGGCTTGCGATTGGCGGAAGAGGTTGTCGATATTGATGCCGACGAGGATGCGGATCTCGCTGACGTTTTCCAGTTCCTTGCGCAGTTTGAAGTAGCCACTACTACGAAAATAGCCAACAACAGCATGAAAGATGTCGAAGTTAGCCATTGCAGAGGCGATGCCATGGAATTTGTCCATCAGCCTCGTCTCGGTATTGTTGAAGAACTTGGTGCTCATGATGCTCGGTATGTCAGGCGCTTCGCCCTTCCGAGGTGTCACAAAAAAATCCGTGAACTTCTGTCTGGACCTGGGGTTCGCCAAAACCTTAACCACAAACAAGAAAGCCCACGGATAGCCCGTGAGCATTTCTGCTTTCTAGCGTGGTTAATTATGAAATTTGGCGATTTCAGGTCCACTTGAAAAGCAAAAACGCTTTTATATTTATATGTTATTCAATCAGTTGTCTTTTCTTCTTTTACTACAATTTTGCCTCGCTTTCACGGTATTGTTAGAGCGAGATGTTACGAAAGGCAAAGATATAGAAAATATGAATAAAAAAGAAAAAAGGTGAAAAAAACCTTTGAGCCGACTTCGCATGGAACATTTCAACAAACTGCCATAATTTTCGGTGCGTCTTACGAGGACGAGGCCGTCCTGTATTTCTTCGTCACAAGAAGCACAGAGAGTGTGATTTGCGGCGGTGTTTGTTCCCAGCGTTTTGAAAATAAATCGTATCTATTGCATGCTGAAAAACTCTTTGGTATTGATGGGTACTTGAGCTGGTTTGTGATAATTAAACAATAGACTTTTTGATGCTCTGTCTGGCTTTGTTCGTAATTATTTCCCTTAAGATAGAGTAGGGAGTCATCCCTCGTAAATGGGATGGAAATGCTCAAGACATTGGCTGAAACAACAGAGTTCATGCAAACACACACGATTGGAATATTAGAATCCGTAAAAAGTCAGAAATGAATTGTTTTGAGTACAAAAAAGCAATATTTTTTCAAAATCCGTGGCAAAACTACATAAATTTGATATTATTTTGTATTTTTGCCACACAAAAAAAAGGAAAAAATTGGAATGAAAAAGGTCAAAATGAACACAATCACAGGCAGGAACCTGAAGTCCTTGCGCGAGGCCAACGGCTATACGCAGGAGAAAGTTTCGGAATATTTGGGCGTTGGACGTTCCGCATACGCCAATTATGAGGCAGGCGAGCGCGAAACGCCGTTGGAGGTGCTGCAAAAAGCGGCAGACCTGTTCGGCTGCGAACTGGCGCTTCTTTTCGAGGAAGACGAGACGGCAGTCCGCAATATGCTGGTCTGCGCTTTCCGCGCCGATGACTTGAGTGCAGACGATATGCGAGAAGTGGCCGCTTTTAAGAGCGTTGTCATGAATTATCTTAAAATGGAAAGGCTGTTGGGAAAATGAAAAAGTTGAATCTGGAAACAGCGGAAATCCTTGCTGCAAAAATGCGTGGCGAATTGTTGCGCGTATCGAATAGTGAACCACTAAATATGAAGACCGTGCTTCGTCAACTGAATGTGATGACCCTATACAGGCCTTTGTCGGACAGCCTTTTCGGGCTTTCACTTCTGACACCAGACAAGAAACATCGCTTCATGCTGGTAAACAGTAATTCAAGACGGGGGAGGCAGCATTTCACGATTGCCCACGAATTGTTTCATCTGTATTATGACGAAAGTCCCAAGGCGCATTTTCTTTCTTCGAATACGGACGCATCGGAACGCTCGGCCAACCTGTTTGCCTCTGCCTTGCTGATGCCAAAGGAGGGTCTGCTTCAAAACATACCTTCAGAGGAGATTGTCAGTAAAAAAGTGAGTATAGACACGTTGCTTCGCATAGAACACATTTATGGCGTTTCGCATCAGACTTTGGTGCTGAGATTGAAAGAGTTGCACATTATCAGTTCGTCTTATGCTGATGAACTTTCTGTTGTTTCAATAACACAAGAGGCTGCTTTGCGCGGATATGATTCCAAACTCTATTCGACAGGGAACGAGGGCTTGGTCATCGGCGATTTTGGTTCCAAGGCCCGCAAATTGTTTGATGAGGAACGGATTTCGGAAGGCCATTACCTTGAACTGCTTAATCTTATCGGCTATGGAGAAGGTCAAAATTGTGCTGGATGCTGATGTCTTGCTCCATTTTGCCAAGGCTGGACGGCTGAGCTTGTTGCCGGACATATTGCCGGAATATGAGTATGTCGTCTTGAGTGCGGTTTATGATGAGATCGGATCCGTTCAAAACCAGTTGGATAATCAGATTTTGTTTCTGAAGAATATCTCAAAAGAAACATTCAACCCAACAGGTGAGATGCTTGTTGAATACGCGAGACTGCTTCAGACTTTTGGCAAAGGGGAAAGTGCTTGCATGGCTTATTGCCGTTATACACATAACGTCATCGGAAGCAGTAACTTGAAAGACATAAAGGAGTATTGTGAGAAGCGGCAAATTACCTTTCTGACGACATTGGATTTCCTGTATTATGCGATGAAGAGAGGAAAGATGTCGGTTGAAGACTGTGAGCAGTTTGTCAAGGATGTGGTGGCAAAAGGAAGCAAGCTGCCTACGGTGGATTTCGGGAAGTACTTACCTAATACCCTGATTTAAATTGGAAAGAGCGGAATAAAGGGCGGATAAAAATGCATATAGCCAGATGCATCTGGTATTCGAACTGATCGCTTCGATGAATGCAGAGGAGTTTGATAAAACGCCAATAAAAACCGAAAAACGAAATCGAAATGAAGAAAATCGGCGACAAATCATCGATTTTATCGCCGATAATGGGATTTCAGATTCAAAATCCATTTCGAAAGCCGTCGGGCTCAGGTCCTCAAGAACCCGCTATTACTTCAATACAGTTTGTGGACAGGATTGGATTTACAGGCCAACTGCCACATTAAAAATCAGCCAACTGTCACATCAAAATTTGTTTAATTAATTGATTTTCAGAAAAAAAGTCGTATCTGTTCTTATGAATTGACAATGACTTTTTGAAAGTTTTTTTCGGTAGGAGTAAAAGGGATGTCTTCACGGCAGCCTCCCTTGACAGCCTGCGAAGCACCGTGGGATTATCTCCCATCGAAGAATACCTGAAGGCCAGTAGCGAGTTTGTCGGGGTGGAGATTGTTTGGGGCAAGAGGAGAACTGTGGCTGACTTTGAGTAGCACTTAAATTCCGATATAGTGTTATGAGAAAAGCAAATAGGGAGATGGATTCGGTAAAATTTGTACTTTTGCAAAATCGTTTCAAGACAAAAATATGACTATAGGACAATTCTTCAATGCACTGCTGGCAGTCATCAATGCGATGAGTCCCTATCTGCTGTTGGGCTTCCTCATTGCTGGGATACTGCACGTGTTTGTGCCGAAACGGTTTTACGCCAAATATCTTTCTCGAAACAACAAGCTGTCGGTGCTGTGGGCCGCCATGCTGGGTGTGCCGCTGCCGCTCTGCTCGTGCGGCGTCATTCCCACCGCCGTGGGGCTGAAGAACGAGGGCGCTTCGAAAGGGGCTGTGGCTTCGTTCCTTATCGCCACACCGCAGACGGGCATCGACTCCATCTTAGCCACTTTCTCGTTGATGGGGCTCGGTTTCGCCATTACGCGACCCGTAGCCGCGCTGGTCACGGGTGTCTGTGGTGGTTTTTTGGTCAATCGCTTGGTGAAGGACAGTGATGGGGAATACATTGCCGAGACATCGTGCAAGGTGGGAAGCGGCAACCGCATCTGGCGCGTGTTCAAGTACGCCTATTTCGACATGGTTCAGGACATCGGCCTGCGACTGACCATCGGTCTCTTGGTGGCCGCCCTTATCAATGTGGCCGTTCCCGATGAGTTCTTCCTCTCCTTCGGTAAGCAGTCTTTGCTCCAGATGCTGGTCATCCTCGTGGTGGCGGTGCCGATGTACATCTGCTCCACCGGCAGCATCCCTGTGGCGGCAGCATTGATGATGAAAGGCCTCTCACCTGGAGCCGCCTTGGTGATGCTGATGGCAGGTCCTGCAGTCAACATCGCATCCATCCTCGTGGTGCGCAAGTCGATGGGCAGTCGCTTCACCTGGATTTACCTGCTCACCATTGTAGTTTTCTCCGTCCTCTTTGGACTGCTGGTCAACGCGCTTGGCATCAAGGCCATAGGGATGTCCGAAGGATGCGGTATGCATAGCACCTGCTGTTTTTCGGAGGCTGCCTCGCCCACAGTCTTTCAAGTCATCTGTTCGTCATTATTAGTATTGTTCATCATAATAGCATTAAGTATGAAATTCCTAAGCAAATTCAAGAAACAAGAAGCAGTCGCCGGAACGGTCGTTTATACCGTCGAGGGTATGCACTGCAACCATTGCAAAGCCGCATGTGAACAGTCGGTCGGCAAAGTGAAAGGCGTCGCCTCTTGCGAGGCCACTCCTGCGGCAAACACCCTTGTCGTCACTGGCACCGCCTCTGACGATGATGTGAGAAAAGCCGTCGAGCAGGCCGGTTTCGAGTTCAAGGGCGTGAAATAGACGTCAAACAATGATTTGAACACCGCCGCAAAAAACGTTATCCCGACGGCTCGCTCAAGTCAGAGGCCATTTACAAGGATGGTAAGCTTCAGGGCAAGGTGAAGACTTAATAAACAAAAGGTCGAGACGAAAACGAGAATGGACGAAAATGGAAGGAAAAAATGAGGAAAAATGAGGAAAAAATTTTCTCACATAATTCTCTGATTGTCTGAAAGATGTATTAAAGCAACGGTAGAAGGATATGAAAAAGTGACGATTTTGTATTGCCATTCCAATCTTTTTTCGTTTCTTTGTACCGTCAAATGATAAAATGACAAATTGAAAACGAAAATTAAACCTAATTAATTTATTATTCACTAAAATTTAGAAAAAATGAAGAAAATTTTTATGCTCGCATTGGTCGCATTAATGACCCTCGCTATGGGCCAAAAGGCTCAAGCAATTGAAAATCCGAACCCAAAAGGTACGTGGGTTGTTGGTCTGCGCGGTGGTTACTATCCTGGTTACGGTGCTAACGTTGTTGTTGACTACACCTTGGTTGATCACTGGTGGAAAGGCCACTTCACAGTTGGTGCTTACGCTGGTTACAACGCTCGTTCCTATCACTGGACTTACTACACCTCACGTTACTCCAACTTCGCAGTCATGCCTAGAGTTTCCTACGGTCTGAACATCACCAAGCAGTTTGAAGTTCATGCCGGTGTCATGGTGGGCTTAAACATGCAACTTGACAGATGGGTCTATGATAGCCCAAATATTGACAATGAGAGTCATACCTACTATCACTTCGCTCACGGTGAGTTTGTTGGTGCTCGCTACTTCTTCACTGAGAAGTTCGGTGCCGAAGTTGAATTTGTTTACTCTGGCTATCAGAGCTATTTCAACGCTGGTGTGACCTTCAAATTCTAATACGGTTACAGCATATAGCATAACGAATCACCCGAAAGCGGAAGTTTTCGGGTGATTTTTTTGTATTTTTGCCGCGTTTTACGAGGGTATGATAAGGGTCAGACGATGCGTACCCTGGCCGACAACATGGCTTTCCTGCTGAAATAGATCCATGCTGACGGCGAACCGCAATATCCTCATCGGGGGGAACATGTTTACACGCACTTTATCAGATAAAGAATACTAAGATGACCGAATCAGAAGCCATCCAAGCCCGCCACAGTGTGCGGAAATACCTCGACAAGCCCATCGAGGCGGAGAAAATCGAGACGATACAAAAGTGCATCGACCTTTGCAACCGTGAAACCGGTGTGCATTTCCAATTGGTGTCCAACGAGCCCAAGGCCTTCCGCAATGGAGTGGACTGGCCGAAATACGGCAAGTTTGAGGGGGTAAACAACTATATCGCCATCATTGCGCCCAAAGGCAACGACGGCAGTGTGATTGCCGGCTATTATGGAGAGAAGCTGGTGCTGCTCATTCAGACACTCGGCATGAACACCTGTTGGGTAGGAGGAACGTTCAAGAAGGTCAGAGAGGTTTATACCATTGGAACTGGAGAAGAGCTAAAATGTGTCATTTCAATCGGCTATGGCGCAACGCAAGGCGTCCAGCATCCGCAGAAGAAAACCTTCACTGACGTGGCCCAAGCCCAAGAGCCTGTGCCGGAATGGTTCAAGAATGGGGTAGAGGCGGCACTCCTTGCCCCGACAGCGGTCAATCAGCAGAAGTTCAGGTTTATTCTGCATGACGGCAATCGTGTGGAGGCCATAGCCAAATTCTCACTGATAGGCTATTCGCACCTTGACCTTGGCATCGCCAAATACCACTTTGAAGTCGGCGCGGGCAATAACTTTACTTGGAAATAAACATTTGCCATCGCAAGGTTTTCGTGCCTATGTAGCGGTTTTTTAAACTGTTCATCATAATGAACAAAATTCAAATTATTTTCATTTTGTTCATTGTAGTCAACAAAAATTTAAGGCGACGACACCATTTATGTTCAGGCCTCCTACCTCATCACTGAGGAGTCAACCTTCGAGCGTGAATTCGGAAACCTCCAGAAAATCAATGACAATTATCCAAAATATGTAATTTCGATGACTCCATTCCTGGATTCCAGCAAATATGAGGGTATCATTCACCTCCCGCTTGCGAAGTTCCTGAAGAAAAGGTTTTCGTAACCTTTGCGGCAGGGTTCCAGTGTGACGCGGATCAGGTGGTCGCACAAATGCAAAGACATTGCGGTAGCAATGGACGTTGACCTCTACTTTGCGCATCCATACGATTCGAGATGGACAATAAAAAATCAAACAACCGACCACGAAAATAGTTGGGATTTTTAACCCCATTAAGTGTTTTTTTACTACTTTTGCAAATTATGATGCTTAACCAAAGTTGCATTTGTGACTTGTATGTAGCATTCAATTTGTATTGTATGGGGCTTAAATAGAAATTGATCATGAACAACAATCCTGTAGACAAAGCGGTGGCATTTCAGATTAAAACATACAGTAGGGCTTTGGCATTTTTTCTTTCGATAGTCGCATTGTCTATCGGAGGTGGAATATATTTTCTATATCGCTCAAAAACTCTATTAATGTTTAGATGGGCAGATGCATTGAACGTTACTGGTCATATTGAGAATCTTCGACAATCAATGTCTATTTATAACCCTTCGGACTTTGTGAAATACAACCTTCCTGATGGTTTATGGTCGATATCGTACTTTCTTATTATTTTTTCCATTTGGGGCAAAGTTGGCGGAGAAAACATTGTCTGGTTTTGCCTGATGCCAATCATTGCATTGATTTTAGAGTTTATGCAGTTGACAGCAATAATACCAGGTCATTTTGACTGGTGGGATGTTGTATGTTACTCGCTTCCATTAATCATATTGATAACAATAACAATAGTCAAAATATGTACAAGAAAGAAATCTTATCATTCATTGCAATAATTGTATTTGCACTTTTGGCTGGTGCTTCTGATGACAGCACTGAATTATTTATCGTTATAAGTATTAATATTGTGATTGTGGTAGTTGCTATTGTTAAAACAGTTGAATACATCAAAAGTAAGAAAGCGGAACGAGCGAAGGCTGAAATAGAAGAGAAATTAGAAGAGACTTATCGTAAGCTCGACGAAATAAAAGAGGAAGAAAGAAATATAAAATACAATAAGTTGCTTAAAAAGTTGTCCTATACAAATAAGGTAATTGTGTACGATTTTGACCATTATGTCATGGTTGACGAGAAGAACTCGCAAATTATGCTAAATGAGCATATTTATAACTTTAATGATATAACAAGTTATACTGTGTTGGACGGTGATGTAATCGTGATACAAGAGCAAATCGGCGGAGAAATCATATCAACATCGTCAACTGATACAGGCAGTATGTTGGGACGTGCTATGGTAGGCGGAGCGTGGGCTGGTGATGTTGGCGCAGTCATTGGTGGCTTGACCGCAAACCGAACAACCATATCAAGAGTTGAACCATCCACAACGATATATTCCACATTTCACGACTATTTAATTTCTGTTACCGTCAACAGCATTTCTAACCCGATTGAAAGATTGAAACTTGAAGATGACGAACTTAAAACAAATGAGATATGTGCGCTATTGTCTGTGATTATCTCAAGAAACAAATAACCACAGAAAGAACAACTTGAATTTGAAATATACTTTTGCCGCGCTTTTTCATATTCAACACCTCTATTCTATGTTGTCATCCGATATTGGCATATATTGACCATTCTGCATTGCTTGTGCATTGGCATAAAGTTTTGGTAACTGCCAAAATTTGAACCCAGTGTAAAACCAATCATGTAATCGTTTTCTTCCATAATCAATTTCTTATATAACAAAAAAAGTAGGTGTATGATACACACACCTACTTTCTTACTTTCTTTATTTTAACAAATCTTACTTCACCTCCTCGAAGTCAACATCGGTGACTTCCTGGTCGTTGCCGCTCGTATTGTCAGAAGTGTAGTTTTGGCCGCCATTGAAATTCTGGCCGCCAGGATTGCCTTGAGTGTTCTTGTACATCTCTTCGCTGGCTACGTGCCAAGCATTGTTCAACTTTTCGGTTGCAGCATCGATTGCTGAGATGTTCTGTGATGAGTGGGCACTTTTCAGTTCTGCGAGAGCCGATTCAATTGCAGATTTCTTGTCGGCAGGAATCTTGTCACCGAATTCCTTCAGCTGCTTTTCTGTCTGGAATATCATGCTGTCGGCACCATTGATCTTGTCAATCTTCTCTCTCTCTTTCTTGTCGGACTCTGCGTTGGCTTCGGCTTCTGCCTTCATCCTCTTGATTTCAGCCTCGGTAATGCCCGATTTTGCAGTGATACGGATGTTCTGCTGTTTGCCTGTTGCCTTATCCTTGGCTGTGACGTTCAGGATACCGTTGGCATCAATGTCGAATGTGACTTCAATTTGCGGAACTCCACGAGGGGCAGGTGCTATGCCGTCAAGCATGAAGTGACCGATGCTCTTGTTTTGTGATGCCATAGGCCTTTCACCCTGAAGAATGTGAATTTCAACACCAGGTTGATTGTCGGATGCAGTTGAGAATATCTCTGACTTTTTGGTTGGTATGGTCGTATTTGCTTCAATCAGCTTAGTGAATACGCCGCCGAGAGTCTCGATACCCAATGACAATGGAGTGACATCAAGCAAAAGGACGTCCTTGACTTCACCGGTGAGGACACCGCCCTGAATTGCTGCTCCTACTGCTACGACTTCATCAGGGTTGACGCCCTTTGAAGGAGTCTTGCCGAAGAAATCCTGAACTATCTTCTGAACTGCAGGAATACGTGTTGAACCGCCGACGAGGATAACCTCATCAATGTCGCTTGCCTTGTAATTTGCATCCTGAAGGGCTTTTCTGCATGGCTCGATAGTCCTCTGGAAGATAGGATCTGCCAACTGTTCGAATTTGGCTCTTGTAAGAGTTCTTGTCAGGTGTTTCGGAACACCGTTGATAGCCATGATGTAAGGAAGGTTGATTTCGGTTGAAGTTGTGCTTGACAATTCGATTTTAGCTTTCTCTGCAGCCTCTTTCAGACGTTGCATTGCCATCGAATCCTGACGAAGGTCGGCATTGGCTTCATTTCTGAATTCATCAACCAGCCAGTCGATTATTACGTGGTCAATATCATCACCGCCAAGGTGAGTGTCGCCGTTTGTTGACTTGACTTCGAAAACGCCACCGCCGAGTTCGAGGATGGAGATATCGAATGTGCCGCCGCCAAGGTCGAAGACAGCTATCTTCATGTCTTTATCCTTCTTGTCGAGGCCGTATGCCAAGGATGCTGCTGTAGGTTCATTTACAATTCTCCTTACATTAAGACCTGCAATTTCGCCTGCTTCCTTGGTTGCCTGACGCTGTGAGTCACTAAAGTATGCAGGAACTGTGATGACAGCTTCTGTCACTTCCTGACCCAAATAGTCTTCAGCAGTCTTTTTCATCTTTTGAAGGACGATGGCTGATATTTCCTGTGGAGTGTATTTTCTGTCGTCAATGACGACTCTTGGAGTGTCATTGTCACCTTTTACTACTGTATAAGGAACACGAGATATTTCACCTGAAAGCTTGCTGTAAGGCTCGCCCATGAAACGTTTGATGGAGTAAACAGTCTTTTTAGGATTGATTACAGCCTGACGCTTGGCAGGATCACCTACTTTTCTTTCACCGGAATCGGTGAATGCTACTATTGAAGGAGTGGTTCTACTGCCTTCTGAATTCGGAATGACAACAGGCTCGTTGCCTTCCATGACTGCCACACAAGAATTTGTTGTGCCTAAGTCTATACCAATGATTTTTCCCATTTTATAAAGTTTTTAATTATTATTTCTTGTTAATGCCCACACTACTCGCAGGCAAAAACACAGAAACACAATTATCATGCCACAGGGAAAAATCAGTGTGAAAGTGACAAATTGTCAGTGGCTATTCGTTTTTGAATTTCAGATAGTCGTAATCAGGGTTTTCGAAAAGTTCCGTCTTTGCCTCTTCTGAGATTTGACATGGAAATACGAGGTTAGCCCTTGAGCATACAAGTCCACGACCATTTTTCACATTGCTATAGACATTGAGATTCTGTGACATTCCGGTACCCCTTGAAGTGACCATATAGTTTTGGAAGGCCTCATCTGCCATGGCAAATGTGAGCATATATAGTCTGACTTTTCTGTAAGCGACGGATGCTTCCATGGCTGGATCTGAATATGGGGTGTTGGCTTCGACAAATGCAAAGAAACCGGAAGCGTAATCGTCGTATGAAAACGTAGTGTTGTTGCCGTTGGAGGCCAGCGTTTTTGTAGCAACTATGCCCCGAGGAATGGTTCTGGATATCGTATCTCCATTAGTCAATACCTCTATAATGTTGAAATCCGCATATACTTCATATCTGGAACCGTTGGTTACGGCAGTCCAACTGACATTGCTTGGAAATCTGAGGTTTTTGTAAATGGTTGCAGCTCTCGTTTCGGTACCGTGATCCCTCGATACTGTGACGTATGTGTCAGGCTTAACGACCGGAGTGGTTGCCGTTATGGTATCACCGCTCTTGTTGATAACTATGACTTTTAATTTTGTGGTTTCATAATCATCAATGAATGTGGAATCGGTTATCGGAATCATGTCGATTATCTTCCCCAAAGTGTTGGCTCTGAAGTACAGTTGCCTTTCGTTGTAGAAAGTTCCGGGTTCCTTGTTGTAGGAGTAATATGGCTCAAAATCAATGGTTCTGACAAGAACGTCTTGATTGTTGACTTTATGCCATTTTTCCATCTTTACTGATACCTCACTCGGGTCGTATTCCGAAGAGTCAACAATTTTTGCCATGTCGTATGCATTGCCTTCACCGAGAAATGCCTTGTAAACGCGCAAATCAGTGAATGTGTCGGCTGCATCTATCATACCATATATAACTGTGGTTTCACGCCATTCGTCACATAGATGTATCTCATTGTCACATGATGTCATGGACAATAAAACAGCTAATATTGTTATTGTTAGCAGCGTGAATTTGCTTGTGGTTTTCATATTCGATTGGAAAATTATTCATCTGCAAATATAGTGGTTTTTCTTAAAAAGCGTATAATTTTGCAGAATCAAATTGTTTTGAATGGATTTGGAAGGAAGAATATTGTATGAGGACAGTCAGTTGATAGCTGTCAACAAATTGCCTTCGGAGATAGTGCAAGGTGACAAAACTGAAGATGTGCCTTTGTCGGAAGATATTAAATTGTATCTCAAAAAGAAATACAACAAACCTGGCAACGTCTATCTGGCTGTGATTCACCGTGTTGACCGTCCTGTTAGCGGAGTTGTGTTTTTTGCCAAGACAAGCAAGGTTGCTGCAAGAATGTCAGAAATGATTAGAAACGGTGAGTTTCACAAGACTTATCATGCCGTGACATACTCCAAACCGGAGCCTGTTGAGGGTAAACTTGTCAATTATCTTTTCAGAGATGAAAAACGCAACAAATCATACATTGTTCCTGAAGATAAAATTGGTGGTCGGAAAGACATTCAGCGTGCGGAGTTGAATTATCGGTGCCTTGCGAGCAGCGAAAGGTATCATCTTGTTGAAGTTGAATTGATTACAGGTCGTCATCATCAGATTAGGGTACAGCTTTCCTCTATGGGTTGTGTCATTAAAGGGGATTTGAAGTACGGTGCTCCGCGCTCAAATCCTGACGGCTCGATTTCACTCCATGCCAGAAGAGTGGAATTTGTCCATCCTGTCACCAAACAACCTGTTTGCGTTGTCGCACCGTATCCGTCTGCCGATAAAATCTGGTCCTTCTTTAATAATGTAAATGACTGATAATAATGTATATATCACAGCTAAACAACGGCCTGCGAGTGTTGCACATACAACATAACAGTCCTGTTTCACATTTCGGTATTTTGATTAACACGGGTACCAGAGATGAACTTCAGAATGAAAACGGATGCGCACATCTTGTTGAACATTCCTTGTTCAAAGGCACTTCAAATCGTTCCGCAAAGTCATTGGCACTCGGGCTTGACAATATCGGTGCCGATATCAATGCCTATACTACCAAGGAAGATACGTGCGTTCATGTGTCATTTCTGTCAGAATATTATCCTCGAATCATGGACATTTTTGCAGACATGCTTTTTTATTCGACTTTTCCCGAGAAAGAAATCTGCAAAGAAATCAATGTGATAAAGGAAGAAATAATGTCGTGTTTCGATAGTCCGTCGGAAGTGATATACGACGATTTCGAAAATTTCCTTTTCACAGGACATAGCCTCGGCAGAAATATTCTTGGCACTGCCCAGACCCTCGACGTTTTTACCAATAATCTTGATATTGTGAGGAATTTCTTCTCCAATAACTATCTCAACAATGAAATAGTATTATGGTCTGATGGCAATCTTTCCGAAAAAAAGTTTATGTCGTTGTGTGACAAGTATTTCGGAAATTCTCCTTTAAAGACACATTCTCGTGAAAGACAGCATGTTACGCCGTATGTGGGATTCAATAAAGTTGTTGACAGGGATGATGTCCAGTGTAATGTCGTGATGGGTGGCAGAGCTTTTTCGTCATACGAAAAGGGTAGGGATGCTTTTACTTTGCTGAATCATATTCTCGGCAGTGATGCAATTTCTTCGAGGCTGAACGATAAAGTGAGGGAAAAACGCGGACTTGTTTATCAGATTGAATCCTCATATACCCCTTACTGCGATACCGGAATATTTTCAATTTTCTATGAGTGTGAATATGATGCTCAAGAAAAAGTCAATTCAATCATTAGGAGGGAATTGAACAAGTTAAAGGCCAACAGGATGGGCTCATTGCAGTTGGGCATTGCAAAAAAGCGGTTGAAGGGATATATTGCCGTTGCTGCCGATTCCAGGTTGAATGATGCGATTTCATCGGCAAAATCGCTGTCGGTTTTCAATAAGGTTGATGATTTGAAAACTGTGTTTCGCAGGATTGATACGATAACTGAGGATGATATGCTCGAGGTAGCGAATATCGTCTTCGATGAAAACAATCTCTCACAATTGATTTACAGACCGCAAGTATCTTAGAGGGCGGATAATGATTCGCAATTATTTTTTCCGTATCATCATTATGCCGTCACGGAAGGGTAGAAGTATATTCTCAACGCGGATGTCATTGGTGATGTAATTGTTGAATTTGTCGATTCGTAGCGTGTCGGCATCGTGGTTTGCCGATGTGTCAAGAACTTTATTGCTCCACAACATGTTGTCAATCAAGATGAACCCTCCTGTTCGGGTTTTCTCCAATATCATTTCATAATATTCCACAAGGTTTTTCTTGTCGGCATCGATGAATGACAAGTCGAAGGTTATATCAAGAGTCGGTATGATTTTCATAGCGTCTCCGAGTATTGGAATTATTTTGTCTTTCAGTCCGCTGCGGCTGAAATATTCATCTGAGATATATTTGAATTCCGGATTAACCTCAATGGTATAAATCTTTCCGTTTTCAGACAGCCCTTCAGCGAAGCAGATTGTGGAGTATCCGGTGAATGTGCCGACTTCGAGAATGTTCGTAGGATTTATCATTTCGGTTATCATCTTCAAGAATCTGCCTTGAAGGTGTCCGGAAAGCATTCTTGGATAAATTGTACGCAGATTGGTTGTCCTGTCGAGTTCTTTCAGAAGTCCGGGTTCGGCATCGGTGTGCCTGACAGCATATTCGCTGACTTTATCATCGCAGCAGGAAGATGTGATGTTCATGTTTTATGCAGTGGCTTCAAGAATTTCGAATACTTTGGTTCCGAGATTTATCATCATGCTGTGATAATCTGATACAAATTTTCCGTTGGTTCGGTTAGCTATTGGAATACATATTGTCAGAGCGTTGTGTCCCAATGCTTTACCCAATCCGTATGTGGCAGACGACTCCATTTCGTAGTTGGCTATTTTATAGCCGTTATAAGCAAATGTTTCGACTTTGTCGTTAATGTCAGGATATTTCAAAGGCAGGTGTATGTTTCTTCCCTGTGGTCCGTAGAATCCTGGTGCTGAAAGTGTTATGCCTTTTATGAAGCCCTGCCCTTCAAATAGTTTTTCGAGTTTTTCGCTTGCCTTTGTGCAGTAAAGACTTGGAAGTTTTACATCCCAGTTTAGGTGTTTGGCAAGTTGGTCGGTAAGTTCTCTTTCAAAAATTTCCGGGTTGCAGTCATAAAAATACAACAGCCCGTCAAGTCCAACTGCATAGTGTGTCATCACAGGATGTCCTGGCTCTATATCTTTCTGTAAAGCGCCACAGCTCCCTAATCTTATGATATTCAGAGTTCTACGGTTGCATTTGTCTTTCAGGGTTTTCGTTTTCAAGTCAAAGCTTGCAAGCACATCCAACTCTGTCATTACGATATCGATGTTGTCGGTACCCATGCCGGTTGACATGATGGTTATCCTTTTTTTGCCGATGTATCCTGTGTGAGTTACAATTTCTCTGTTTGAGCGTTTTAATTCTATGCTGTCGAGTAATGAAGAAAGCATTGGGACTCTGTTAGGGTCACCCACAACAATAACATCGTCTGCTAAATGCTCAGGCAACAGGTTGAGATGGTAAACGCATCCTTCATCGTTTGTAACCAATTCTGAATTGGCTAATCCTAAAACGTTCAGATTGTTTGTGCTGTCAATATTTTCCATAAGTCAATGTTTTTAATGTTTTTTCAGTCGGGTTTCATCAAAAGTCAGTGGTAATAGATATCTTGCTGATTCTATGCTGATTATGTGATTTTTGTTGTATAATATAACTTTAATCGGGTGTTGTTGTTTAGTCTCAAATTCAACGAGTACCTGCCGGCATGAACCGCATGGACTTGCCGGTTCTTCGAGTTCAAAGTTGTCAGCTTTTGCAGTTATGGCCAATTTTAATATTTTAGTGTCGGGATATTGGGCAGCGGATGAAAACAATGCTGTGCGTTCAGCACAGATGCATACCGGTGAGACGGTGTTTTCAATGTTATTGCCTTGAACTGTTTCACCGTTTTCAAGCAGGGCGGCGGCTCCGACATGAAACTGCGAATACGGTGCATACGAGTTGTCAACTGCAAGAATTGCTTTCTTTACAAGTTCCTGCTCGTCTTTTGAAAGTTCATCTATCGAATTGTAGATGTTATATTTGAATTCTAT
Organism: Bacteroidales bacterium; assembly: GCA_016285515.1. Classification (GTDB taxonomy): domain Bacteria; phylum Bacteroidota; class Bacteroidia; order Bacteroidales; family BM520; genus RGIG7150. The sequence goes on along the minus strand of JAEEQW010000004.1, from coordinate 55,328 downwards.
TGTTTCTGTTCGCATGGCTGTTCATCAATTAGCAAAAAAATGAAATAAAAAGTGCTTATCATTGTAACTCCGGTCTGTCTTCCGAGTATGTCCTCAAAAAAGAATACGACAAGAGTGGCTGTCAGTAATGATTTCCAGAGGAAACTCTTGTTCTTTTTCTTTATGAATCCAGGTAAAATAAAGCATAAAACAATGATTGTCAGACCGATAATCCCGGATTGTATGGCAAAAAATATGTATTGGTTGTGGGGTAGAATTCCATGTGTGATAACGTCATGTGAGTTTGCCTCGGTAACTTCGAGACAAGGGAATAATTCAAAACTTCTGTTTCGTTGTATTTCAACAACTTCACCTGTACCATGACCAAAAAGCGGTTTTTCTTTTATAAGTGAAAGTCCGCTCGACCATGCCCCGATTCGTGACAATATGGAACCTGTCGGACATCCGGTTTTTTTATATGTTTCGTAACAGAAAAAAGCCTCGGAGAATCTGGGGTAAAAGCCTAACTTGGTGTAGTTGGCATTTGCGATTCCGTGTTTTATGTCTTTGATTTGATTATCGGTGAGTTTATGCACTCCTGCACTGTCTTTTGTGTAATTAATGGAATTCAGATACCTTATGAGTTCATCTTTGTATTCAGGCCATTGACAGCCACTGACTGCAGGCCATTCCTGTGCAAGTTCTTTCTCGCAAAGATAACACAGATTGTAATTTCCTTCCTCAAGAATACTGTTTTCAATATCATGCTTGTAACGATTGCCGTTGACGGTAAATTCAGGAAGATTTGTGTAATCTGCTCTCAAACTGTAATATCTGTTATGTGCATAAATGAAATAAGCCGGCACTCCGCACAATAGCAGCAATATCGTGATTATTGCTATCGTTCTGGCTTTCCTGTTGATGTTTATCAGTGTTTTGTCGGTAAATATGACAATTATTGAGGTGATTATCAGAGTGGTGATTCCGGTCAGGGATTTCTTGATAAGAATTGTTGCAAGAAATATGGCAATGACCACCAATATGGCAGTTTTTACCCAAACCGGAAGTCTCTTTTTGTATTTGAAAAGTTCATATATGAGAAGGATGATGCCGAAACTCAGGAAAAATCCAAAAACAGTTGTGTTGACGTGGGAATATACTTGTCTATAGTCGTATGGATTATGACTGTATGTGATAAAAGCTACAATTGAGGCATAAAGGAGTGATGCGCAGAATGTTGTGATTATTATATTGACAGTCCTTTCCTTGATTTTCGGAAATCCTGAAAAGACCAAAGGCATGATTAGCAGTGGCAGTTTGCACACCAATTCGTCAGTCCCTGTCTTTGTGTTTGATGAATAAAAAAGTCCGACAATGCAGACAACGAATATCATTGAGAAAATGACAGATGACTTGTTGGTGAAGAATCTACTGAACTGAAGAGGAATACCCTTGATGGATTTTGTCTCAATTATTCCGAAAGCAAGCCACAGGACTACGAGCAATACATCTGCAATGGTTATCAGTGTTTTGGATACGACAGTACCAGCCGTAATTAATACGAGTATGATTTCCAGAACAAAATAAGCATTTTTGTATGTGTCGTTATCTTGAATGTTATTCATCTGTTGGCTTTACTGAAAGGATTTCGTTGTACCTGTCAGGGTCGTTGAGTATTTTTATGGCTTCTTCGTATGTCGGGTCATCCGTAAGTCCGTATATTATTTTGCCCTTTTCATAACAATATCTTGTGACTATTTCGATACCAAGCAGATAAGAAATGTCCTCCCTATGATTTTCCAAGTCATTGTTTTTGGCTTCGTTGAGGCTGTTTCTCATGCTTTCTATATTGCCTTCAATTGACGCATAGTATTCGCTTTCTTTGATTGATTCGGCGAATTCGTCAAGTTGTTTTTCGGCGTAGGTTTCGTAATTGTAGTCTTTATCTTTCAGATAGTCAGTAAATTCATTCCATATTTCATCTGTTATCCTGAAGTTTTCAGGATTGATGGAATCGTTCTTGTGTTCAATGTAGTATTTTGTGGCGAAGTTGAAAATGTGGTGATTGATGTAGAGGTTTGTGGTTATTTCACCTGAATCTTTTGGTTCGACTTCCACGTCAGGCTGTATTCCTGCACCGTCCCATACCACGCGGCCTTTTTTTGTATAAAATTTAGTCATCAGGGAATCAGGGACTTTCTCCCATTTTCCGTCTTCATTTTTGTGAGAGTAGTCAATGGCCTGAATGCAGCGTCCGCTTGGAATATAGTATTTCGCGACGGTTACTTTCATCTGCGAATTGTAGGCGATTGGAACGATATTCTGAACCAGTCCTTTGCCGAAGGTCCTTTGTCCGACTATTACACCTCTGTCCAGGTCCTGCATGGAGCCTGAAAGAATCTCACTTGCGGATGCACTTGCGCCGTCAACCAGAACGACTATTGGGATATCAGGAGCAATTGGTTTGGATGTGGTTTTGTGCATCTGATTCTTGGAAGCTATTCTTCCTTTTGTGCTGACTATTTCTTCACCTTGGGGTACAAACATTCCCATGATGTTGACGGCTTCATTAAGCAGACCGCCACCGTTGCTTCTTATGTCGATGATAAGTCCTTTCAGTTCTTTCTCTTTATTGAGGTCAAGGAATGCGTTCTTGAATTCGGCTCCTGAGTTGGCGGTAAAGCTTGAAAAATAAATGTATCCTATTGAGTCGTCGGTTACTTTGTAGAAGGATACTGACGGGATGCTCACCACCTCGCGGGTTATTTTCTTGACAATAGGTTTTTTCTCGCCGTATCTTTCCACGGTTATTTCGAATGAGGAGCCAGGTTCGCCTTTCATCAGTTCGCTGATGTCGGAGGAAGATTTTCCCTTCATGTCTTTTGAGTCAATCTTTAGTATCTTGTCACCTGCGATAAGACCTGCTTTGTCGGCTGGAAAACCCTGATAAGGTTCACTTATCACGACATAATCGCCCTGCTGCTGTATTAATGCTCCTATTCCACCGTATTGTCCGGTGGTCATATATCTGAAGTCTTCAATTTCAGATTCCGATTTATAGACTGTATAGGGGTCAAGGGTTTTGAGCATTGCATCGATTCCGGTACGCATCAGTTCGCCCGAGTTGATGTCGTCAACATAGTTTTGGAATAATGATTTATAAACTGATGTGTAAATTTCCATGTTTTTGGAAATCTCGAAATTGCTGCTTTGGGCTGATAATGTGAAGATTATGCCTAAAAGGATGATTGTTGATATTAATTTTTTCATATTCTGATAACGTGAAAACAGTAAAAAAATTATTATGGCACCGGATCATAACCGCTGCCGCCCCAAGGGTTGCATGACAGGATTCGTTTGAAGGTCAGCCACCCGCCCTTAAAAGGACCGTATTTCGTAATGGCTTCTATTCCATATTGTGAGCATGTCGGAGTATATCTGCATGAGTTTGGCAGATATGGTGAAATGGCCTTTTGATAGAAGACTATAAGACAGATTAGAATTTTGCCTAATATTTTTTTCACTTCTTCTGATTTTTAAAATGTGTTGCCAATGTGGTCAGATAATTCTCAACATGTTTGAAACAGAAGGAATATTCAGGTAAACCATTGCCTACATATATCATGCCAAGCATAAGATGTTTGTCATCCGGAATCAAATTGTCAAGTATATGTTTGTTGTTTCTGAAAGCTTCTCTGAAAAGTCGTTTTATCCTGTTTCTGTCAACTGCGTGCTTGAATTGTTTTTTTCTTGCGACCACGATGATGGAAACATCTTTTTGGTCTGATGACAACGTTTTGTCGGTTAATAGGTTGTAGAAAATAATACCGTATGAGTATTTTCTTGTTCCGTTCTTAAACAGTTTGTCTATTAAGGTTTTGCTATGAAGTCTTTCGGCTTTGGTAAGATTATGTTTGACTGGCATCAAAAGAAGCTATTTGTTATTTTTGATAAATTGTTCGATAGCCATAGTCATCGATGGTGTTTTTTCAGTAGGAGCGATGACATCGGTTTTCAGACCTGCTTCTTCCATTGCCTTGATTGTGTGTTGGCCGAATCCGCCGAAGATGATGTTTCCCTGTTGGAAATCAGGGAAGTTGTCAAACAATGATTTTACACCGGAAGGGGTGAAGAGGACAATCATGTCGAACTGTGTCAGGTCGAGATCTTTTATGTCGCTTGACACTGTTTTGTAGATGGTGGCTCTCTTATAGTTTATTCCATTTGCATTGAGCATATCCGTAATGTTCTGACCTTGGACATCGGAGCATGGGAACAGGAATTTGTCGTCTTTGTTTTTCAGAATTATGTCAAGTATTTCGCTTAGTTCCTGTTTGCCGTGGAAGATTTTCCTTTTTCTGTACTGAACATATTTCTGGAGATATAAGGCGGTGGATTCGGAGTTGCAGAAATATTTCATTGTATCGGGAATGGTATATTTCATCTCCTTAACAATTCTGAACAAATGGTCAATGGCATTACGGCTTGTGAAAATAATTGCGCCGTATTCCTGCATGTATATTTTGTCTAATCTGAACTGATTGGCCGTCATCCCTTCTATTTTGATGAATTGCTTAAAAGTTGGGTTGACATTGAAATTTGAAATCAGGCTTTGGTATGGGGATTTTTCAATATCAGCGGGTTTAGGCTGAGAAAATAATATATTTTTTATTTTCATCTTACATCCGTTTAATTGTTTGATAATCAGCAACCTACAATTGATTCGTGGTGATTAATCCTATAATAATTGCGGGTAGAATTTTTAGGATGCAAAGATATACAAAAAAATAGATATTCTGCAATTTTTTGTAGCTCATTCCACTCAAGAACAGAATGACAAATTCAAGTGCATATAGTAGGATTATTAGTCCTAAAGCAATGTATATTAGTAATTTAATGTTGGTGTATGTTGTGAGGAACAATATTGGCAGAAGGATGGTCCCAACTGCAAAATTATAGGTGATAATTGTGGATAAAAATTTTGAATTTGCAATGCGGCAGTCGGCAAGCATAAGCATTATTGAAACGAAGAGCATTTTTGCCGCCGGAAGTCCAATAACCACCGCGGCAATAATGGCATACATCCCTAAACCTTCGTGGTTGTCTATGTGTACATCCCTGATGCTGAACAACTCATAATAAAAAAGTGCCGTGATAATTGTATAGAACAGCATCATCATATAACCGCTCCAGTCTTCAAGAAGTAGTCCGTCGTGTTCAAGTTTGTTCATTCCAGATTCGCTGACCAAAGCTTCGGGAACATATCTGAGCCTGTTTCTTCTGAATGTCAACAAAACTGCAAATAGAATGAGTGACAAAATCAGCACAACATTAACCCAACTTTCATTGAACATTGAGGTGAACGGTCTTGAGAAATAATATGTATCTATCTGTAACAAAGTGAATTGTGTTATTTGTCTTTATCTTTGGTTTTATGATTGCAAAGTAACAATAATTATTTAAAAAAAATGTTTAACTTCGCGGCAAAATTATTCAAATTATGAACTTGTTAGAACAAATAAGAAAGAAAGCTGTAAGTCTCAATAAACGTGTGGTTCTTCCCGAAGGTACAGAGGAGAGGACCATACAGGCAGCAGACCAGATAATTGAACATGGTATAGCCCAGGTAACTCTTATCGGTGATCGCGATGATATCATGAAACTGGCGGGGAAATTTGCTTTGAAAAATATTGAAAGAGCAAACATAGTTGACCCCAAGCAACATGACAAGAAGGATATTTATACCGAACTTCTGTATGAACTTCGCAAGAAGAAAGGCATGACTATCGAAGAGGCCAAGAAACTGGTTGAAAATCCTCTGTATCTTGGCACATTGATGATTAAGAACGGTGATGCCGATGCTGAAGTCGCCGGTGCAATGAATGCAACGGGTGATGTGCTCCGTCCGGCATTGCAGATTGTCAAGACGGCTCCAGGCATGTCGGTGGTATCAGGTGCTTTCATCATGATGTTGAAGGATAATCCGTATGTTCCAGGTAATCTGCTCGTTTTTGCCGATTGTGCCGTATGTCCTAATCCGACGGCAGAGGAGCTTGCACAGATTGCCGTTTGTACTGCACGTACCGCAAAGGTTGTGGCGCAGATTGACCCTATAGTTGCAATGCTCAGCTTCTCCACAAAGGGCAGTGCAAAGCATGAAATGGTTGACAAGGTCGTGGAAGCCACAAAAATCGCAAAATCAATGGATCCATCATTGGTCATAGACGGTGAGATGCAAGCTGATGCTGCTATCGTGCAGAAAGTCGGTTCAAGCAAGGCACCAGGCAGCATAGTCGCAGGTCATGCCAACGTTTTGGTATTCCCGTCACTTGAAGCTGGCAATATCGGCTATAAACTTGTTCAGCGTCTTGCTGGTGCTGAAGCCATAGGCCCTATCTTGCAGGGAATGGCTGCACCTATCAACGACTTGTCACGCGGATGCTCCGTAAGTGATATCGTTAATGTTGTTTCAATTGCTGCAAATCAGGCAGCCGGACTCAAATTGTAATAATATGAAAATATTAGTAATCAACTGTGGAAGCTCCTCGATAAAGTATCAGGTCTTCGACATGCCAAGCGAAAATGTGCTGGCAAAAGGCGTTGTTGAAAAAATCGGTCTTCCTGATTCTTTCATCAAACATGAAAAAATGGGATTCGACAAAAAGGTTGTCAATAAAGATATTCCTAATCACAAGGTTGGTATCAACACTGTACTCGAATGCCTTCTTGACCCTGAAATGGGCTGTCTGCATTCCATCAACGAGATAGGTGCAGTTGGGCATAGGGTAGTGCATGCAGGTGAAAAATACAGCGGTAGCGTAAGAATAACCGATGCAGTAATAGATGCTCTGACCGAATGCATTCATCTTGCTCCGTTGCACAATCCGCCTAACATCGAAGGCATCCGTGCAATGCAGGCTCTTCTTCCTAACGTTCCACAGGTTGCAGTTTTTGATACGGCATTTCATCAGACAATGCCTGAATATTCATACATGTATGCTCTTCCTTACGAACTTTACAAGAAATATGCTATTCGCAGATATGGTTTCCACGGAACAAGTCACAGATATGTCTCCGCTCTTGGTGCAAAACTCGCAGGACTTGATTACAACAACTCAAAAATAATTACCTGTCACTTAGGTAACGGCAGCTCTCTTGCAGCAGTCAAGAACGGTAAGTCGATGGATACTTCAATGGGCCTGACACCTATCGAAGGCATTATGATGGGTACTCGTTGTGGTGACCTTGACATAGGTGCAGCTCTGACAATTGCCAACCTTGAGCATCTTGACATTGACGGACTTAGCAATCTCGTGAACAAGAAAAGCGGTCTGAGAGGCATATCCTGCATTTCATCTGATATGCGTGATATTGAGACTGCTGCAAATGAAGGCAACAAGAATTGCATTCTTGCGCTTGAGATGTTTGCATACAGAGTTAAGAAATATATCGGTGCTTACACAGCAGCAATGGGTGGTGTTGACCTTATCGTCTTCACTGGCGGTATTGGTGAAAACGATGCTTCGACAAGAGGCAGAATCATGGAGAACATGGAGTATCTTGGTATCGACTTCGATTTTGAGCTGAACCGTACGTCACGCGGCACAAAGATGCTGTCGAAACCTGGTTCAAAGGTTAAGGTCATGGTCGTAGAAACCAATGAGGAACTCGTAATAGCACAGGATACATACCATCTGCTGTAGTATCATGGTAAAACCCTCAAAAAAAAAACGCCGCTCATTTGAGTGGCGTTTTTTATTAGTATTATTAAATTATAACATTACTCTTCTTCGAGAACTGATTCTGGGACATCCATGTTGTGGAAGACGTCAACAACGTCATCGTCATCCTCAAGCATGTCAACCATCTTGAGAACTGAGCGGGCAACATCTTCGCTTACTTTGACAGTATCGTTAGGGATACGGGCTATTTCAGCGCTGGTAGGTTCGATTTTAAGCTCTGAAAGCTTGTTGATCATGTTACCATAATCTTCAAAAGATGTTGTAATTGTGAGAGTTCCTTCTTCCTCATCTTTATCGATATCTTCAGCTCCGGCTTCGATAGCTTCGAGTTCGAACTCATCAGGGTCTTGTACATCAGCTGCATTGATGGTAAATATAGCCTTGCGGTCGAAAAGGAATGAAAGTGAGCCGTTTTTGCCTATGCTGCCATTGTGTTTTGTGAAGATGGAGCGGACATTGGCGATAGTTCTCTGAGGGTTGTCGGTTGTACAGTCAACAAAGATAGCAATTCCGTGAGGACCATAACCTTCGTACGAAACTTCGGAGAAGTTTGCACTGTCTTTGTCCTTACCTTTGCTTATGGCTCTGGTAATGTTGTCTTTAGGCATACTGATGCTCTTTGCATTAGTGATAGCCATTCTTAATCTTGGGTTGGAATCTGGATCTGCACCGCCCTCTTTAACAGCTACGGTAATCTCCTTGATAATCTTTGAAAAGGCTTTGGAACGTTTTGCATCGTTTGCGCCTTTTTTTCTCTTAATGGTTGACCATTTATTATGTCCTGACATATAACTTAAATTTAAATTGTTATTAAAATCGGTTAATACTTTTATGCTTGACCGGTTGGACCTCCGAACGGAACCGTAAACTGGTTGCTGTTTGTGTCAGAGACTTTGCCGTGTGTTTGCTCATATTTCTGCATGTTATCTTCCAAAGCCCTCATAAGTCTTTTGGCATGTTGTGGGGTCAAGACAATTCTTGATTTGACTTTTGCCTTAGGCATGTTAGGCATTATCTTCAGAAAATCAATGATAAATTCTGTATTGGAATGAGAGATTATTGCCAGATTGGAATAGATACCTTCTGCAACATCGTCACTCATTTCAATGTTAATTTGTTGTTTATTTTTTTCTTCCATAATTATTGCTGGTTAAGTTCTTCGATAGTTGTGGTTGATTCTGGCAATTCATCCGCATTGTATCCAGTTTCTTCCTGTACGAAGTCTTCAGAAGTGATGTTGATGACGTTGTCATCGATTATTCTTTCTTTTTCGTTTTCATCAAGTTCATCCTTCAGAGTTTCAAGGGTTTCCTTAGGTGCAACCCGGATATTGTTGTATGAGCGCAGTCCGGTGCCGGCAGGAATCTTATGACCGACGATGACGTTTTCCTTCATGCCGAGCAGATAGTCAGTTTTTGCTCTGATTGATGCTTCGGTGAGAACCTTGGTGGTCTCCTGGAAGGATGCTGCGGAAATCCAGCTTGATGTCTGAAGTGATGCTCTTGTGATACCTTGAAGCATTTGCTTTGCCGTTGCCGGTTTTGCCGCTCTCGATGTCATCAGTTTCAAGTCTTTACGTCTCAGATTTGAATTTTCTTCCCTGAAGTCTCTTGCGCTGACGATTTCGCCTGCTTTGAATTTCTGGGAATCTCCGGCATCAAGTATCACGTGACGTCCGAACAGCCAGTCGTTCTCTTCGTTGAATTCAGTACGATTGACGATATCTTCCTCAAGGAACTTTGAATCGCCGGATTCATCAATCTCAACTTTACGCATCATCTGTCTAACTATGACTTCAAAGTGCTTGTCGCTGATTTTTACATCCTGCATACGATAAACTTCCTGGATTTCATTTACGATATATTCCTGAACTTTCATAGGGCCCTTGATGGCAAGGATGTCTGCAGGGGTCATCAGACCTTCTGACAGAGGAGTACCAGCCTTTACGTAGTCCATTTCCTGTGCAAGAATCTGTTTGGATGTTGGAATCAGATATTTTCTTACATCACCTGTCTTTGAAGTGATGACGACTTCGCGGTTGCCACGTTTAGGCTTCTTGCTGAAGGAGACGATACCGTCGATTTCGGATACGATTGCAGGATCCGACGGGTTACGTGCCTCAAAGAGTTCGGTAACACGTGGAAGACCGCCTGTAATATCACTTGCCTTGCCTTTCTGTTCTTTTGGTATCTTGGCAAGGATGTCACCGGCTTTAACGATTGAATCTTCTTCAACTTCAATGTGAGCACCGATAGGCATATCAAAACGTTTGATGATTTCACCTTCAGGGCTGACAATATTGATTGCAGGAGTTTTCAGCTTCTGTTTGCTTTCTATGATAATCTTCTGGGTGTAGCCTGTTACTTCATCCATTTCGGATTTCATTGTGATACCTTCCAGAATGGATTCATAAACGACCCTACCTACGACATCTGTGTATATGTCGGTGTTGAATGCATCCCAATCGCAGATTAAATCACCCTTTTTGACTTTATCGCCTGATTTGAAGAACAGTCTTGAACCGTATGGGATCAAAGTGTTGGTAAGCACAATGCCTGTGGTTTCATTGATAATCTTCATTTCACCTGCACGTCCAATAACGCGGTGGAAATGTTCGCCATTCTTATTGACGTAAGGTATGTAACGGAGTTCCTCGAATTCGATGATACCGTCATAGTTGGCTTCGAGTTTTGCATCGATACCGACGTTACGTGCAGAACCACCGGTGTGGAATGTACGCAGTGTCAACTGTGTACCAGGCTCACCGATTGATTGTGCGGCAATTACGCCGACAGCTTCACCCATCTGAACCATCTTCGAGGTTGCGAGGTTACGTCCATAACATTTTGCACATACACCTCTCTTGGATTCACATGTGAGAACTGATCTGATTTCAAGTTCCTCAATACCTGATTCTTCAATCAGTTTTGCATATTTTTCAGTTATTTCCTCACCGGCCTTGAGAATTATTTCACCGGTCTTCGGATGGTATATGTCGTGAAGAGTTACACGACCAACGATTCTGTCGCCAAGAGATTCGATGATGCTGTCGTTTTTCTTCAGAGCTGTGATTGTAATTCCTCTGAGGGTTCCGCAGTCATCTTCGGTTATGATGCAATCGTGTGCAACATCGACCAGACGTCTTGTAAGGTATCCGGCATCAGCTGTCTTCAAAGCTGTATCGGCAAGACCTTTACGCGCACCATGGGTTGAGATGAAGTAATCGTGGACTGACAGACCTTCCTTGAAGTTGGAAAGAATAGGGTTCTCGATGATTTCGGCACCGCCGGCAGTTGATTTCTGCGGCTTCTGCATCAAACCTCTGAGTCCGCACAACTGACGTATCTGTTCCTTGGAACCACGGGCACCTGAGTCAATCATCATGTAGATAGGATTGAATCCTTGTCTGTCTTCCGTGATGGTCCTCATCAGAGAATCGGTGATTTGTGTGACCACACGTCCCCAAGTATCGATTACCTGATTATATCTTTCGGTGTTTGTAATGTTACCGAAGTTGTATTCATCTGTGATTTCATCGACCTTTCCATGAGCATCCTCTATCAAAGCTGCCTTGTTTTCAGGAATAAGAATGTCACCAAGATTGAATGACAAACCTGCTTCGAATGCATTCCTGTATCCCATTTCTTTCATGGCATCCAGGAACTTGATTGTTGAGGTGTTATCGGTTTTCTTGAGAACATCACTGATGATATCCCTGACATTTTTCTTCTTTAACAGCTGGTTGATGAATGGATAGGTAGGTGGAGTGACTCTATTGAACAGGACTCTACCTGTTGTGGTATGGATATTTTCGTATTTGTTTGTCTCAACGTTCAATATCCTTACGGTTATGCCTGCATGCATGTCAACTTTATGCTCGTTGTATGCTATTATGACCTCTTCAGGAGAGTAAAATCTCAGACCTTCGCCCTTGATAGGGTATTCAGGAGTGCTTTTTCTTTCCTTAGTCATGTAATACAGACCGAGAATCATATCCTGTGACGGGACTGTCGTAGGAGCGCCGTTGGCAGGATTAAGGATATTATGGGAAGCCAGCATCAGCATTTGTGCTTCGAGGACAGCTGCATTTCCTAATGGTACATGGACAGCCATCTGGTCACCGTCGAAATCGGCGTTGAATGCCGTACATGCCAACGGGTGCAGTTGTATTGCCTTACCTTCGATAAGTTTAGGCTGGAATGCCTGAATACCAAGACGGTGAAGGGTAGGTGCACGGTTGAGCAATATAGGGTGACCCTTGAGTATGTTCTCGAGGATATCCCATACAACGGTATCCTTTTTGTCAACAATCTTCTTTGCAGATTTAACTGTTTTAACGATACCTCTTTCGATAAGTTTTCTGATGATGAATGGCTTGTATAATTCTGATGCCATTTCCTTAGGCAGACCACATTCGTTCAGTTTCAGTTCCGGACCTACAACGATAACGGAACGACCGGAATAGTCAACACGTTTACCAAGCAGGTTCTGGCGGAAACGTCCTTGTTTGCCTTTCAGACTGTCGCTCAATGACTTGAGGGCGTTGTTTGCCTCAGGTCTTACTGAGTTTGTCTTGCGGGAATTGTTAAGCAAAGCATCGACAGCCTCTTGGAGCATACGTTTCTCATTACGCATGATAACGTCTGGAGCTTTGATTTCAATAAGACGTTTCAAGCGGTTATTACGAATGATGACCCTTCTGTAGAGGTCGTTAAGGTCGGATGTTGCAAATCTTCCGCCATCCAATGGTACGAGAGGACGCAGTTCAGGTGGAATGACAGGAACCACCTTTATAATCATCCATTCAGGACGGTTCTCCATCTTCTTGTTGGCTTCACGGAAAGCTTCGAAAACATGAAGACGTTTGAGTGCTTCAGCCTTTCTTTGCTGTGATGTCTCCACATCGGCTATTTTACGCAGAGCAGCTGCATCAGCGTCAAGATCTATCTTTGAAAGAAGTTCGCAGATGGCTTCTGCACCCATCTTTGCAACGAACTTGTCGGGATCTGAATCGTCAAGATATTGGTTTTCTGCCGGAAGGTCTTTAATGATGTTGTAGTATTCTTCTTCCGAGAGGAGATCCATATAGTGACTGCCGTTGATATCGGGGTTTTGGGCTACTATGCCCGGATTGATGACAATGAACTTTTCATAGTAAATGATACTGTCAAGTTTCTTGGTCTGAAGTCCGAGCAGGGCTCCTATCTTGTTTGGAAGAGAGCGGAAATACCAGATATGAGCTACAGGGACGACGAGTTTTATGTGTCCTGAGTTCTCTCTACGCACTTTCTTCTCAGTAACTTTGACGCCGCAACGGTCGCAAATTATACCTTTGTATCTTATTCTTTTATATTTGCCGCAATGACATTCCCAGTCCTTAACGGGGCCGAATATCTTTTCGCAGAAAAGACCGTCGGCTTCCGGCTTGTAGGTTCTATAGTTGATAGTCTCCGGTTTCAGCACCTCACCGCAGGAACGTTCCAGTATAGATTCCGGTGATGCAAGGCTGATGGTTATAGACTTGAAATTATTGTTGCTTTTTTGTTCACTTTTGTATGCCATTGATAACTATGTTTTTAAGTGATCTTCAATGATTATTCAAATGTAATGTTTAAGCCGAGGCATCTAAGTTCGTGTACGAGAACGTTGAAAGATTCCGGAAGGTTAGGTTCCGGCATGACATCTCCCTTAACAATAGCTTCGTATGCTTTTGCTCTTCCTTGTACATCATCTGATTTTACAGTAAGAATTTCTTGAAGTATATTTGATGCGCCGAATGCTTCGAGAGCCCAAACCTCCATTTCACCGAAACGCTGGCCGCCGAATTGGGCTTTACCGCCCAAAGGCTGCTGGGTAATCATGGAATATGGACCTATGGAACGTGCGTGCATCTTGTCATCAACCATGTGGTGCAGCTTAATCATGTAGATGTATCCGACTGTTGCAGGCTCTGTGAATCTTTCGCCTGTTTCGCCGTTATACAGGTAGCACATGCCGTTTTCCGGCAGTCCGGCTTTCTTTATGTAGGAGTTGACCTCTTCGAGAGATGCACCATCGAAGATAGGTGTTGCGAATTTGACTCCCAGTTCGTGTCCGGCCCATCCAAGTATGGTCTCGAAAATCTGTCCGAGGTTCATACGTGAAGGTACACCCAATGGGTTAAGTACTATGTCAACAGGTGTTCCGTCTTCGAGGAAAGGCATATCCTCCTCTCTCACTATCCTGGAAACAATACCCTTGTTACCGTGACGGCCTGACATCTTGTCACCTACTCTGAGTTTGCGCTTCTTTGCAACATAAACCTTTGCCATCTGGACAATATCGCTTGGCAGTTCGTCGCCCACTGAGGTCACAAACTTCTCGCGGTTGTATCTGCCGAGAATCTCCTTGTATTTTTGGTTGTAGTTGAAGATGATGCGTTTGATGATCTCGTTCTTTGATGCATCGGTAGTCCAGTTGTTGGCATTGACTATGGTGTAGTCAACTGTTGACAGGTTCTTCTGGTTGTATTTTGTTCTCTTAGGAATTATTTCTTCCTTGTAGTTGTTATATACTCCCTGGCTTGACTTGCCATTGAGCAGTGAAAACAGCTTGCTGACGACTTTTGCGTGAAGCTCGTCAAATTCCTTTTTGTACTTTTCATCCGTGACTGCAAGGGATTCTTTTTCCTTAGCTCTTTGCTTGCGGTCCTTGATGGATTTGGAGAACAGTTTGGTATCGATTACAACGCCCTTCATTGAAGGAGGTGCTTTCATGGAAGCGTCTTTAACGTCACCTGCCTTGTCACCGAAGATTGCTCTAAGGAGTTTCTCTTCAGGAGTAGGATCGCTTTCGCCCTTAGGTGAGATTTTACCTATAAGGATGTCGCCTTCAACGACTTCGGCACCGACTCTTACGAGGCCATTGTCGTCAAGGTCTTTGGTTGCGTCTGCACTGACGTTAGGAATATCATTGGTTAACTCTTCGATACCGCGTTTTGTGTCACGGACTTCGAGAGTGAATTCTTCAATGTGAACTGATGTGAAGATGTCTTCCTTAAGTACTCTTTGGGAGATTACTATGGCATCTTCATAGTTGTAGCCTTTCCAAGGCATGAAGGCAACCTTCATATTGCGTCCGAGGGCCAGTTCGCCGTTTTGGGTTCCGTAGCCTTCGCACAGAGGCTGTCCTTTTTCAACTCTGTCGCCTCTTCTTACGATAGGGCGGAGGTTGATGCAGGTGCTTTGGTTGGTGCGTCTGTATTTTGTAAGATGATAGGTCTTGACTGGTTCGTCGAAACTTTCAAATTCATCTTCCGCAGTTCTGTCATATCTGATAATAATAGTTGTGGAGTCGGAGTATTCCACTGTGCCGTTGCCTTCTGCGTTGATGAGGACGCGGGAATCCTTTACAACAGGAATCTCGATACCTGTTCCTACGATTGGAACTTCAGGATTAAGCAGTGGAACAGCCTGACGCATCATGTTGGAACCCATCAGGGCTCTGTTAGCATCATCATGTTCGAGGAATGGAATCAGTGATGCTGCAATGGATGCAATCTGGTTAGGCGCAACGTCTATAAGCTGTACTTCTTCCTTTGAAACGATAGGGAAGTCAGCCAGACGTCTTGCTTTGACTCTTGTTTCTGTTATGTTGCCCTGGTCGTCAATTTCAGTCTTGGCCTGAGCTATGTTCTTACCTTCTTCCTCTTCAACAGTCATATATTTTGGCTGCTGTTCTATGCACACTCTGCAGTTTTCAACTGGCAGGTAAGGTGTTTCGATAAATCCGAGGTTGTTGATACGTGCATAGACGCTGAGTGATGAAATAAGACCGATGTTAGGACCTTCAGGAGTTTCAATGGTACACAGACGACCGTAGTGGGTGTAGTGAACGTCACGAACCTCAAATCCTGCATGTTCACGGGAAAGACCGCCGGGACCAAGGGAAGAAATTCTTCTCTTGTGTGTGATTTCCGACAATGGGTTTGTCTGATCCATGAACTGTGACAGCTGGTTTGTGCCGAAGAATGAATTGATTACTGATGACAGTGCCTTGGCGTTGATAAGTTCGGCCGGTGTAAATGTCTCATTGTCTCTGACATTCATTCTTTCCTTGATGGTACGGGTCATACGGAGAAGACCGACGCAGAACTGGTTGTAGAACTGTTCGCCTACTGTTCTGATACGACGGTTGCTCAAGTGGTCGATATCATCTACTTCAACTTTGGAGTTGATAAGACGGATAAGGTAGTTTATTATGGATATAATATCTTTGTTCGTAAGTACTCTTACGTCAGGAGATATGTCGAGTCCGAGTTTTTTGTTGATTTTATATCGTCCCACGTCACCGAGGTCATATCTCTTGTCGGAGAAGAAGAGTTTTTCAATGACGCCACGGGCAGTTTCTTCATCTGGAGGGTCTGAGTTACGTAACTGACGATATATGAATTCAATAGCTTCTTTTTCGTTGTTGGCTGTATCTTTTTGGAGCGTATTGAATATTATGGAATAGTCGAGTGATTCAGGCTGGTCTTTATGTAAGAGAATGGTTTTGACGCCTGCATCGATAATTTGTTCTATATGTTCATTTTCCAGTATCGTTTCACGTTCAACGATGACTGAGGTACGTTCAATGGAAACTACTTCACCGGTATCTTCATCTACGAAGTCCTCGGTCCATGTTCTTACGACACGAGCGGCGAGTTTTCTGCCTAAAACTTTCTTAAGGCCTGTTTTTGAGACCTTTATTTCTTCGGCCAGGTCGAATATTTCGAGAATATCCTTATCTGATTCGTAGCCTATGGCGCGGAGGAGGGTGGTTACCGGCAATTTCTTTTTTCTGTCGATATAAGCATACATGACATTGTTTATATCGGTTGTGAATTCCATCCATGAGCCTTTGAACGGGATGATACGGGCTGAATACAGTTGCATTCCGTTGACGTGGAGGTGACTTCCGAAGAATACGCCAGGGGAACGGTGAAGTTGTGATACAACAATACGTTCTGCACCGTTTATGCAGAATGTCCCATTAGGGGTCATGTAAGGAATCATGCCCAGATACACGTCTTGCACCACAGTCTCGAAATCTTCATGTTCGGGGTCGGTGCAATAGAGTTTTAATTTGGCTTTAAGAGGCACACTGTAGGTAAGGCCTCTTTCCATGCATTCGCTGATGGAGTATCTGGGAGGGTCGATAAAGTAATCGACAAATTCGAGGACAAAATTATTTCTCGCATCGTGAATCGGGAAATTCTCTGAGAATGCTTTATAAAGTCCTTCTTTCTGTCTGTTCTCAGGACTGCAGTCCAATTGGAAGAAGTCATGAAACGACTTTAGCTGAATATCAAGTAAGTCAGGATAATCAGCTTTTATTTTTGTTTTAGAAAAATTGATTCTATCGTAATGATTCAGAGCCACCTTATGAGGATTATGGTTTTAAAAAAAAGAATAAAGTGTTGTAAATAAAAACAAGAAATAGACGATGACCGGCTGGAAGCCCATCACGTCTATTTCTATATGGGGGAAAATGATTATTTAACTTCAACGACAGCTCCGGCAGCTTCCAATTCTGCTTTCATGTGTTCTGCCTCGTCTTTGCTGACACCCTGTTTCAGTGGTGAAGGAGCATTGTCAACTAAAGCCTTAGATTCCTTAAGACCTTCGCCTGTGAGATTCTTGACAAGTTTTACAACGTCAAGTTTCTTTGGACCAGCTTCTTTGAGGATAACATCGAATTCAGTCTTTTCTTCTACTGCTGCTGCTGCTTCTCCTGCAGGAGCTGCTGCTACTGCTACTGCTGCAGCTGCTGGTTCGATACCGTATTCTGTCTTGAGTATTTCTGCAAGTTCGTTAACTTCTTTAACGGTTAAATTAACTAACTGTTCTGCAAGTGCTTTTAAATCTGCCATTTTATTTATTGTTTAAATTGTTCTTGAATAAATTGATTAATAATATTGTAATATAAGGTTTTTTTACTCTGGTCTTTCCGATAAGGTCTTGAGTACTCCATGGATTGTGTTGCCGCCTGATTGTAATGCAGAAACAACATTTTTGATAGGAGATTGGAGTAATCCGACGATTTCGCCGATGAGTTCGTTCTTACTTTTGATGTTGCACAGATAGTCAAGCTGATTGTCACCTATATAGAAACACTCTTCAACGTAAGCGGCCTTAAGTATAGGCTTGTCGCTAGTCTTTCTTGCTTCCTTGATGAGTTTTGCAGGTGCATTGTTGACTTCAGCAGTCATTATTGCTGTATGTCCTTTGAGGACTTTTTCGAGCTCCTCGTAATTGATTGAGGATTCCTTCATAGCCTTCTTTAGCAAAGCATTTTTTACGACTTGAACTTTCACTTCGTTCTTGAAGCAAAGACGACGCAAGTCTGCTGTCTGCTGTGCATTCAGGTCACCGATATCAGCCAAATACAGTGTATTGTTCGCATTTAATAACTCGGTGAGCTTTTCGATATATCCACCTTTTAATTCTTTTTTCATTTTCTCACTAATTTATAAATACGTATTAAGCTGTAATTGTTTTGATATCGACTTTAATACCAGGGCCCATAGTACTTGAGAAGTAAACGCTCTTCATATAAGTACCCTTAGCTGCTGATGGTTTGAGTTTGATTATCATTTGCAGAAATTCGCGTGCGTTTTCAACGAGTTTCTCCCTGTCAAATGATACTCTGCCTATTGTTGTGTGAATGATTCCGTTTTTGTCAACTTTAAAGTCAATCTTACCGGCTTTCACCTCGTTTACTGCCTTTGCGATTTCCATAGTAACCGTACCGGTTTTAGGATTTGGCATCAGGCCACGGGGACCAAGTATTCGACCTAAAGCACCAACTTTAGGCATCACACTAGGCATCGTAATTACAACGTCAACATCTGTCCATCCGTCTTTGATCTTCTTGATGTATTCGTCGAGACCGACATAGTCAGCGCCTGCCTGTTTGGCTTCTTCTTCCTTGTCAGGAGTACAGAGTACAAGGACTCTTTTGGTCTTACCTGTTCCGTGAGGGAGGGTAACAGTACCTCTGACCATCTGATTGGCCTTACGAGGGTCCACGCCTAATCTGACATCGACATCAACTGCTGCATCAAAAGTCTCGTAAGCAACTTTCTTTACGACATCCATTGCTTCACTTAAAGAATAGAACTTTTGTTGATCAAATTTCGAAAGAGCTATTTGCTTTTTCTTCGATATTCTTGCCATTCTTAGGAATTTTTTTTAATGATACGACTTTAATTATTTGGCAAATGGTGAATCACCGCTAACTTTTATACCCATGCTGCGAGCTGTACCTGCTACCAGTCTCATTCCTGATTCAATGGTGAAGCAGTTAAGGTCAGGCATTTTTTCCTCTGCGATAGCTCTTACCTGATCCCAGGTAACGCTTCCAGCGGATTTCTTGTTAGGCTCTGCTGAGCCTTTTTTTGCCTTAGATGCTTCCAGGAGTTGAACGGCAACAGGAGGAGTCTTTACAACAAAAGAGAATGACTTGTCTTTATAGACAGTAATAATTACAGGTAATACCTTGCCAGCTTTATTCTGAGTTCTTCCATTAAACTGCTTGCAGAACTCCATGATGTTTATACCTTTGGAACCGAGGGCCGGTCCTATAGGTGGAGATGGATTTGCTGCACCGCCTTTAATTTGCAACTTCACATAGCCGATAATTTCTTTTGCCATTTTCTAATTTTATTAAATTGTTGAATAGTTTGAACTGTGTCTTTCTGTTTTCTCATCAGAATAATAACGTAACATTTACTGTTCTTTTGATACTTGCATAAATCCGAGTTCCAACGGTGTTTTTCTGCCAAAGATTTTGACCATCACCTTCAGTTTCTTCTTTTCCTCATTGATTTCCTCAATGGTTCCGGTAAAACTGTTGAACGGCCCGTCAGTGACAGTAACCGACTCGCCTACGATAAACGGCACTTCGACGTCTTCGCCCTGTTCCGCTATCTCGTCCACTTTGCCGAGGAGTCTTTTAACTTCGGCGGGTCTGATTGGTTCGGGTTCGTTTTTTGAGCCCAAGAGTCCCAAAACATCAGGTAAGTTACGAATGACACCAACAGTGTTGGAGTCACTCAAATCAGCTTCAATGAGAACATAACCCGGATAGAAGCAGCGTTCGCTTATGACCTTTTTGCCGTTTCTTACCTTATATACTTTCTCCATAGGGATAAGCACTCTGGTAATAACATTCTCAAGGTGACGTAATGCGATTTCGCTTTCCAGGTATTGTTTGACTTTTTTCTCCTTTCCGCTGATTGCTTTAACAACGTACCATTTTATTTTAGACTCTTCGCCCATATTCAAACCTTACGCTAAATTATAAAATAGTTTGAGCAAATTTTCGAAAGAGATATCCATCAAAAACACCACTAACGCGATGATAAGGGAAGCAATGCATACCACTATTGCACTATTTTGTAATTCCTCCCAGGTTGGCCATGTTACCTTATATTTAAGTTCTTCATAGCACTCAACACAGTATTGAACCACTTTATTCTTAGCCATTTTATTATTTGTTTTAACTGCACGGGTGGTAAGACTCGAACTCACAACCAATGGTTTTGGAGACCACTACTCTACCAATTGAGCTACACCCGTATGCCTAAAAAATCTTTTAGATAAAGGTATTCCGTCTGTCCGACGGAACACCTTTGTCCACAAGACTTATATAAAAATTAAAAATTAAATTTTATTATTCGATAATCTGGGTGACCTGACCAGCACCGACGGTTCTGCCGCCTTCACGGATAGCAAGCTTCAGGTTGACATCCATAGCGATTTCGCTGATGAGTTCAACTTCGATTTCGAGGTTATCACCTGGCATAACCATTTCTACGCCTTCTGGGAGAATGATCTCACCGGTAACGTCAGTTGTTCTGAAATAGAACTGAGGACGATAGTGGTTGTGGAATGGGGTGTGACGACCGCCTTCTTCCTTTGACAGGATATAAACCTGAGCTTTGAAGTGTTTGTGTGGGTGAATGGAGTTGACAGCTGCGATAACCATACCACGACGGATTTCGTCTTTGTCAATACCACGGAGTAACAGACCTGCATTATCACCTGCTTCACCGTATTCAAGAATCTTACGGAACATTTCAACGCCGGTAACAACTGATTTCAGTTTTTCAGCGCCGAGACCAATGATATCAACAGGGTCACCTATCTTAATTCTACCACTTTCAATTCTACCTGTAGCAACGGTACCACGACCTGTGATTGAGAATACGTCTTCAACAGGCATCAGGAATGGTTTGTCAACTGCTCTGTCTGGCAAAGGAATGTATGAGTCACATGCGTCGAGTAATTCCTGAATCTGAGGAATCCATTTTGGATCGTTGTTTAATGCACCAAGAGCGGAACCCTGAATGACAGGAGTGTTGTCACCGTCATAACCGTAGAATGACAGTCTCTCTCTGATTTCCATTTCAACGAGTTCGAGAAGTTCTGGGTCATCAACCAAGTCAACTTTATTCATGAAAACTACAATCTTTGGAACACCAACCTGACGAGCCAAAAGAATGTGTTCATTGGTCTGTGGCATAGGACCGTCTGTTGCTGCGACAACGAGGATAGCACCATCCATCTGAGCTGCACCAGTTACCATATTCTTAACGTAATCGGCGTGACCAGGGCAGTCAACGTGAGCATAGTGTCTGTGCTCTGTTTCATATTCTACGTGTGCGGTATTAATGGTAATACCTCTTTCCTTCTCTTCCGGAGCATTATCGATTGAGTCGAATGATTTGAATTCAGCTAAGCCCTTAGTCTGAAGGTATTGTGTAATAGCTGCTGTTAATGTGGTCTTACCGTGATCAACGTGACCTATTGTACCGATGTTAACATGAGGTTTGGTACGAACGAATGTTTCTTTTGCCATTTTTTCTAATATTTAAGTTTTGTGGATAATTTCTTTCTTAAAAACACCGAGCCGTTGACGAGAGTTGAACTCGTGACCCCTTCCTTACCAAGGAAGTGCTCTACCACTGAGCTACAACGGCTAAATGAAGAGCGAGAAACGGGACTCGAACCCGCCACCTACAGCTTGGAAGGCTGTCGCTCTACCGGATGAGCTACTCCCGCCTTTTGACAAAAAAGAATGGGTAATTTCTTACTCATTCTTTCGTGGGAAGACGTGGATTCGAACCACGGAAGGCTTAGCCAACAGATTTACAGTCTGCCCCATTTGACCGCTCTGGTATCTTCCCTAATCTCGATTAAGATTGAGCCGATGGACGGGGTCGAACCGCCGACCGGCTGATTACAAATCAGCTGCTCTACCAACTGAGCTACATCGGCAAATTTTCAATTAGCACTCTTTGCACACGAATTCTGGCTCTTTTCTTTACCAAAATTGCGTGTGCAAAGATATACCTTTTTTTTAAATTGTTTCAATTTTTTGAAAAATTTTTTTTCCTATTTGTTACTAATTTTCTCCTTTCTCTTAACTGTCTGTTTTCTAATGGCTTCCACGCAATTGTCTATGGCCTCCTCAAATGTGTCGCATTGCTTTTTTGCAAAAATGTTTTCTCCAGGAACCTGTAATCTGATTTCTGCCACCTTGTTTGAGTCCTTTTCCTTGGCATCTAATCGTAAAGTTACTTCAGCTCCTTGAATTCTTTCATAAACTGATTCTAACTTGGATACCTTCTTGTCAATGAATTCATCTAATTTGACATCTGTTTTGAAACCAACTGCGTTTACATTAATGTTCATGATTTATTAGTTTTAGGTTATTAATTATGCGCGTGGATGCGCGCTTTCGTATGTCTTCTTTATCTTTTCTATTGTGTTGTGCGTGTAAATCTGTGTGGCTGACAGACTTGCATGTCCAAGCAATTCCTTCACCGCATTTATCTCCGCACCTTCATTTAATAATAACGTTGCAAAGGTGTGCCGTAGTATATGCGGACTCTTTTTGCCTTTGCGATTTATTGAATCCAATCTCTCATTCACTATCCTGTATATCATCTCCGGATAGGACTTTTTCCCCTTGTCACTTAAAATCAGCCAGCCTTCATCCTCAATCTGCTTCTCTTCTATCAGCTCATTTCTTGCAGAAATATATTCGTCCAATACCTTTATAATATTATCGCTTATCGGTATCAGCCTTTCCTTGTCACGTTTGCCTCTAACCTTTAACTGCTTTGCCGAATGATCTACGGACTGTATTTTCAAATCTATCAGTTCTGCACGTCTGATGCCGGTGCCACCTAATATTATCAGTACAATCCTGTCCCTTTTCCCTTCAAAATTGTCTTTGTAGTTGTCATCGTCAATGACTTCAAACAACTCTGTTTCGGTAAGAAATGTGGGAAGCATTTTGTCTTTCTTGAGACCAACAATCAGTTTGGTCGGATTGTTGTCAAGCAGTTTCTGCCTGTTTGCGAATTTGTAGAACGAACGCAGACATGACAGTTTTCTGTTTACAGTGGTTTTCGCTTTCCCGCTGTCCATCATGTCTGCTATCCAACTTCTCACTACGGAAGTGGACACAAGATTGAAATCTTCTATTCCGTATATGGAGTGAATGTAGTTATAAAAGTCGGACAAATCCTTTTTGTAGGACTGAACAGTCAACCCTGACATACGTTTTTCGTATGAAAGATAATCAATGAAATCGGTTATTTCTTTGATTGATAATATGTTATCCATAAAAAAAAGATGTTCCGAAATTTTCGTTAAAGATAACGAAAAATTTCGAAACATCAATCTTATTTTACGCAAATAAATTATGCGTTTTCCTGCATGGTTCTGAGATGCTGAACGTACTTTGCCTTCATCATCATATCGCGCTTTGCAACTGATGGCTTTGTGAATTTTTTGCGGTTTCTCAATTCTTTGACGTAACCGGTTTTCTCAAATTTTCTTTTTAATTTCTTTAAAGCCTTGTCAATGCTTTCGCCTTCTTTTACAGGAACTAAAATCATAAAAAATACCTCTTTCTTAAATTTGTTAATAACTAATTTTTTGCGGGTGCAAAGATATAAATTTCTGAGATAATGAACTTTATTTTGTGTAAAATTTATTTCATCAGGTTAAACTTCAGGAAATCAACGACTTTGGTGTACAGGTGACGTGATGTGTTGCCTCCGTATATCCCATGATTCCTATTGTTGTAGCACATGAAGTCGAATTGCTTGTTGGCTTGTACCAGTCTTTCTGAAAACTCTATTGAGTTTTGGAAGTGCACATTGTCATCAGCTGTGCCGTGTATCAGCAGCAGACGTCCACTGAGCTCTTCAGCATGTGAGATAGGCGAATTGTCATCGTATCCGTTTGGATTTTCCTGAGGGGTTCTCA
Organism: Bacteroidales bacterium; assembly: GCA_016285515.1. Lineage (GTDB taxonomy): Bacteria > Bacteroidota > Bacteroidia > Bacteroidales > BM520 > RGIG7150. Next base: position 31,300 of record JAEEQW010000004.1, on the reverse strand, counting down.
TGTATCTTTCGGTGTAGATGTTGTCGTAATATCTCCAGTTTGTGACGGGAGCGACGGCTACGCCGGCTTTGAACACATCGGTTTTGGTCATGCAGAGTGATACCATGAAACCGCCATAACTCCATCCGATTATGGATATGTTGTCACCATCAACGTATGGAAGTGTCTGCAGGTATTTTGCAGCTGAAATCTGGTCTTCGGTTTCGTATTTGCCTATTTGGAGGTATGTGCATTTTCTGAATTCTTCACCTCTTGCCGCCGTGCCTCTTGGATCGATGCACACAGTTAAAAATCCTTCCTGACTCAGATAGTTATGCCAGTTGAATGACCATGAGTCAACGACACTTTGTGAATTAGGCCCACTGTATTGCGTCATAACAACAGGATACTTTTTGTTCTCGTTAAAATTAACAGGCTTAAGCATGTAACCGTTAAGGACATCACCGTTAGGAGTTGTGAAAGTAAAGAATTCCTTGGTGGTATAGTTGTATTCGGAAATCTGCTCTATGTATTCCTTGTTGTCTTCCAAGATTCTGATCAGCTTTCCGCTTCTGTTGCAGAGAGTTACATAATTCGGAGTGGTTGAATTCGAGAAATAGTTGATGAAATATTTGTATCCTGTGGAATAAACAGCTGAGTTTGTCCCGTCCCTGCTGTTAAGTTTTGTCAGTTTTTTGCCGTCAAGTCTTACAGAAAACAGGTTGGTCTGTATAGGTGTGACATCTGAAGCTGTGTAGAATACAGTCTTTGTGCTCGGGTCAAATCCATCGAAAGACCTTACATCCCATTCGCCTTTGGTTATTTGTTTGTATTCGTGTGTATATATATTATATAGGTATATATGCATATAGCCGTCCCTTTCACTTGTGAGAAGGAACTGTTTGTCGTCTATGAACTTGATGTTGTCGTAATTGCTTTCATCTATATAATATTTGTTCTCTTCAGTATATACGACTTCTGAGTTTCCGGAATCGGCATCGGCGTACAGAATCTCCATTTTGTTCTGCAGTCTGTTGACTCTGAGTATGGCAAGAGTGTTTGCTTTTTTGGTCCAGAATATTCGTGGAATATACTGGTTGGTTTCAGGACCAACATTCATATCGGTTATTTTGCCGGTGTTGATGTCATAGACTTTTATTGTGACGAGAGAGTTGTCTTCACCTGCTTTCGGATATTTGAATGTGTGATTTTCAGGATATAACTTGTTGTTATCGTATGAAGGTTTCTGACCCTGATACATTGTCATGTTAAACATTCTGACATTGCTTTCATCGAATCTCATGAAAGCCAATTTGTTGCCATCGGTTGACCATTGGAATCCTTTGTTGAACCCGAATTCTTCTTCATATACCCAGTCTGGTGCGCCATTTATGATATAGTTGAATTTGCCGTCGAACGTAATCTGTGTTTCTTTGTTTGCATTCAAATCTTTTATGAAAAGATTGTTCTCTCTAACGAAGGCCACTTTGTCACCATTAGGCGAGAAAGTTGCAAGTTGTTGCTTTCCATTGTCGGAAAGTTTTGAATATGAGTCTTTTGCAATATCATATATATAGTAGTCGGCTGTGAATGATCGGCGATATATGTATTCAACATTGGTGGCAAGGAGAATTTTGGTTTCGTTTTCGCTCATAGAGTATGATGCTATTCTGATTTTGGAATAGTTGTCTGGAGCCTTGCTAATGTCGAGAATGGTTTCGACAGGCATGCCCGTTTCGTATGAGTATTTGACGATGCTGTTGTTTTCGAGAGTTGTATAGTGGACTCCGTCATTCATGGATACGATGCCATATACGGAGTTTTGCCTGAAGGTATAGTTTCTGACGAAGTCGTCAAGTGTTAGTTGTTTCTGGCCGAACGTGGTGAGAGCCACCAGGGATACGATTATAACTGATAAAAATTTTCTCATGATATTAAAATATTAGCAAGTAAAAAAAAACCGCAACATCAGTTGCGGTTTTTTTAACCTGAATTATTGGTTTATTTGAATGTAGCTTCGATTTCGACTCTACGGTTCTTAGCGCGGCCTTCTTTGGTCTTGTTAGTAGCAACAGGACTGTGTGAGCCTTCACCGGATGTGGTGATGATGTTAGGATCAACGCCCTTGCTAACGAGATATCTCTTAACTGATTCAGCTCTTCTAACAGCCAATGGGTCGTTGATTGCATCGTTACCTGTGGTATCGCAGTGGCCTGTGATATGAACCTTAGGATTCTTGCAAGCCTTTATTTCTTCTGCGAAGTGGTCGAGTTCTGCGAAGTACTGTGTCTTAACGATATCCTTATTGGTGTCGAAGTTGACGCCAGGTATATCATTGCCGCCTATTACCTTACGATAGTTGTCTGGGCAGCCATAGTTTTCAATTGTACCAGGGATAGTTGGGCACTGGTCATAAATGTCAGGTATGCCGTCGCCATCGGTATCAGGACAACCATGATATTTAGGCAGACCAGGAGTATCTGGACAATCATCTTCATCGTCAGGAATGCCATCACCATCTCTGTCAGAGATTCTTGGGCAACCTTGTAATTCCTTAACGCCAGGAACATCTGGGCACTTGTCTTCATAATCAGGAATACCGTCACCGTCTCTGTCAGGACAACCTTGGAACTTAGGTAAGCCTGGTTCGTATGGACATTTGTCATCTTTGTCAGGTATGCCATCACCATCAGTATCAGGACAGCCATTGAATTGTGGAACACCAGGTGTCAATGGGCAATCATCTTCATTATCAGTGATACCATCACCATCAGTATCAGGACAACCACGAAGTTCCCAAGGGCCAGGAATGTACATGCATTCATCTTTAGCATCGGAAACGCCGTCACCGTCGATATCCTTAGGAGCCTTGTAAAGAATAGGTATCTTAACTGCTGCGCAGAGATCAACACCATTCCAATAGTTTTGGAGGAGACTTGTGACAGCTGTGTTGGAACCAACCCAAACAGGACCAAGTCTGAAACCTAAACCTACGTTAACAGGAGCGTAGGTGTTATTGCCATTGCCGCCGGCACCACCCATATAGTCAGGAAGGAAAGTAACAGGGAGAGAAACTCCGAAGTATCTTCTTTCGTATCTTGGGGTGAGGTTGATAATGGTATTGTTGTGAACTGTTACGTAGTTTTTGTCAAATTCGTTGACAGCAAATTTTGAGAATGCTGAGAATGGAACAATTCCGCCTAAGTTCACGAAGAAATTTGATTTGCTTATTCTATAATCAACGTTGAGGTTGACGGTAGGGGAGACTTTTACATAGAATGCATCATCGGCAGCAGTTAAATTTGCGGCACCAAATGAATTGGTAATAGCTGTGTTAAGTTCAGTGGTTGACATTGACATGAAGTCGTTGAAATTACCTGAGTTGAAAGCTGTGTTAGTGCCTTTGTACATCATGGAAGTCAAAGCTGCATCTCTTGTATATTTCATGTTTTTGAGCATCAGGTCATTGACTGAAAGAGCAACCTTAAGAGTGTATTTGTTAAGGTCATTTCTTGTAAGACCTGTCTGACCGTCCATGTCATATTTGTAATCCTCGTAGTTAGGTCTCCATTCATAGATGAGTCCCAAGTCCAAGCCGAATCCTAAGTTTTTGAAGAATTCCTTGTTGAGGTAGCGTGAACCGTTTACGACAGTTTTGAATACGTCAAATATGCCGACATTCTGGTAGTCATAAGGATTGTCACTGTTTTGACGTTTGTTGATGATGTTGGCACGGTAAGCTGCGTTGTAACCTTCAGAAATTCCATACATGATTCTGCCTTCACCGTCGTAGTTGAGAACCACATCGTCTGTAGCATCAACTATTTTGACGTCAACATTGTCAGTGATGAAATACATGGCGGTGAGACCTTTATAAGCCTTAAGGGTGATACCGCCTTTGAGGTAGTTGGCACCTGCGTCAACAATCTGAGTTCCGAAAGAGAGACCTATTTCAGCCCAGTTTGCATTGGCGTATCTTGATGTTTCATTGAGGATTGGGTATGAATTTGTGAAATCATAGTCCTGACCTTCATAGAACCATAAGTCTGCCATATTCTGTGACACACCGTTTATTGAAGTGATGCCACGAGTTCTTGCTGTGAATCCGATACCCATCTTGTCATGGTTAAAGGTAAACATGAAGTTGAGTAACTGAACATCAAAAGCTGTGTTGAGGTTGTAGGTTTTGCCACTGTTGGGGTTACCATTTCTGGTGACAAATCTGTCTTTAGCAGTGACATCAGTTGGATAATCCCACGGTTCATTAAGAAGAATGTTTCTGTATGCATTTCTTCTTGTGTTATTGAACACGTTGATGGTTTGGAACATCAGCCTTCTCTGAAGACCGAAGTAATCATTGTAGGCATTGAGGGAACCTCCTAAGAGTGTCATGTCGAAAATGTAGCGTGAATCTGCAAGATTTGCAGGATTGTCGTACACACTGTTGATTCCGCCATAGTTGTCACCTTGGAATTCATTGTAGCTTTGTGCTTTTGCATTAGGCGTAAATACGATTGTCATTGCAAAACATAAAAGCGCCCACTTAGTTAATTGTACAATTCTTTTCATAACTTAATTATTTGTATTACATTATTTTACATACTAAGCATAAAAATTTGTTGTGTGCGATAGTAGTCTTTTGCACACACTTTGCAAAATTAATAATAAATTGGTATTTATAAGAGTTTTTTTAAAAAAAAGTTTTTTTTCTATAAACAGAGTTATAAACAAAATTTTATATATATTTGCAGCGTGAAAAAGATGAGATATTAGCTCAGTTGGTTTAGAGCGCTTGCTTGACAGGCAAGAGGTCACCAGTTCGAATCTTGTATATCTCACTTTGGAAATTAAAAAAGGTGCCCGCAGGCACCTTTTTTTGTTTTATAACTAATTTGTTTTTAAGTCAATATATGTCGGAAGATGGTCGCTGTATCCTGCCTGATATTTTGCCCCGTTGTATGTCCGTAACGGTTTCACCCCTCCGAATTTCTTGTCTTTTATAAGAAGAAAGTTCAAGTTGCCAGTGTATGCAGTTCCATCTGCAACTGTAATTTCTTTCCCAAAAAGAAGATTATTTGATACGAGTATCTGGTCAAAGACATTCCAGAATGCATTGTGCTTGATGGTTCCTATGCCTTGCTGGGATATGATGTCCTTAGAGATGTTCTGTACAAGATTGTTTCGGCAGAGGTGTTCGGATATGCTTTCGTCCGAGGGATCGTCGTTCATGTCGCCCATGACGATGATGTTGGCATTGGGGTTGTTTTTAATTACTGAATCTATATTATGGTATATAATGTCACATACAAAATTCCGTTTGTAGTTGCTCGCAGCCTGTCCTTCCAGTCTTGAAGGGAGATGGCAGACGAAGAAATGAAGAGTGTCGCCGGAACAAAGTGTGCCTTTAACATACAGGATGTCCCTTGTTAATGTTGGCGGATCACCATCGATGGTTGCATTTATCGGATAATGACGCAGGGGAGTGAACACTTTCGGGTTGTAGATGAAAGCAACGTCAATGCCGCGTTTGTCGGGCGAATCATAATGAATGTATCTGTAATCGACTTTCTTTAGGGGGGTGTTGTGTAACAACTCGTTGATACATAGTTTGTTCTCTATTTCCGCTATGCCTATAATGGGAACAGGTTCCGATTCACTCAGACCGAGAATGGTCTTGTAAATATTGGAAGTTTTGCTTTTAAATTTCTTTTTATTCCAGCCTTTGAGGCCTCGTGGAGTATAGTCATCATCATTTTTTAATGGGTCATCGTATGTGTCGAAGAAATTTTCCAGATTGAAGAAAACGATTCGTACATGGTCGGTTCCCGGGGGACATTTGCATTCTTGTGATACACAATGCAGTGATAACGAAAAAAATAAGATGATGAAAAATGATTTCATTATTATTTGTCTTTTTCTTCGCTTTTGGCTTCGTCCCAATATTTGTCGAGTTGTTCGAGAGTCATGTCGGTAAGATTCTGATGGTGTTCCGCTACTTTTTGTTCGACTTTCTGGAATCTGGAAATGAATTTTCTGTTGCTTTTTTCAAGGGCATCTTCGGGGTTGATGTGAAGGAAGCGTGCATAGTTGATGAGTGCGAAGAGCACATCGCCAAATTCCATTTCAAGGTTTTCCCTGTTGTCGTCAGCTTTTATTTCATTCTGTAGCTCTTCAAGTTCTTCCTGCACTTTGTCCCATACCTGTTCCTTATTGTCCCAGTCGAAGCCGATGCCATGTGCCTTCTCCTGAATTCTATAAGCTTTAATCATGGCCGGCAGTGATTTTGGAACACCTTCAAGGACGGATTTCCTTTTTTCGCTTTGGATTTTGATTTTTTCCCAGTTCTGCAGGACGTCTTCCGATGTGTTTGCTGTTACAGAACCATAGATATGAGGATGACGTCGGATAAGTTTTTCGCAGATACCTTCAGTGACATCGTTGATGTCGAAGTAATCATCGCCTGAGAGTTCGGAACCCATTTTGGAATAGAAAACGACGTGCAAAAGAAGGTCTCCGAGTTCCTTTTTGATTTCAGGATAATTTTTTTCGATGATTGCATCGGAAAGTTCGTAGGTTTCTTCGATAGTATTGCATCTGATGGAGTCGAATGTTTGTTTTTTATCCCATGGACATTCGACTCTCAGACGGTCCATTATATCAAGAAGTTCCTGAAAATGATAGTCTTGCATAATATAACGGATTAGTATGCTCTTGCGAATATTACTCTTCTGTGGCTTGGTCTGCCTGTGAGGATGCATTTGCCTTCTTCCGGAGTGTATTCGAAAGGAAGGACTCGGATAGTTGCTTTGGTCTTTTCCTTGATTGCGATTTCTGTTTCGGTGGTGCCGTCCCAGTGTGCCAAGACGAAACCGCCTTTTTCGATCAGTTCGCAGAATTCCTCCCAAGTATTGGCTTCATGAGTCATCTGTTCGCGTCTTTCGAGTGCGAGTTTGAACAGATTGTTTTGGATGTTGTCGAGAAGTTTTGCCACGTTGTCGGCTATTCCGTCGATAGGCATCGCCTCTTTGCTGAGGGTGTCACGGCGTGCGACTTCAACGGTGTTATTCTGGATATCGCGCGGGCCGATGGCAAGTCTTACAGGAACCCCCTTGAATTCATATTCATGGAATTTCCAGCCTGGACGGTTGTTGTCATCATCATCGTATTTTACTGAAATACCTTTGGCTTCGAGTTCCTTTTTGATTTTTAGGGCGACTTCCGACACAGCCGGCAGTTGTTCCAACTTATTATAGATAGGTACTATGACCACTTGGATAGGAGCAAGCTTCGGAGGCAGCACGAGACCGTTGTCATCGGAATGTGACATGATAAGTGCACCGATGAGACGTGTGGAAACGCCCCAAGATGTTGCCCAAACATATTGCAGGTTGTTGTCCTTGTCGAGGAACTGCACATCAAATGATTTGGCAAAATTTTGGCCGAGGAAGTGGGAGGTGCCTGCCTGAAGTGCCTTACCGTCCTGCATGAGAGCTTCGATGCAGTATGTGTCAATGGCACCTGCGAATCTTTCATTAGCTGTTTTTACACCTTTGATAACAGGAATAGCCATATAGTTTTCCACGAAATCAGCATAGACATTGATCATCTTCTGTGCTTCTTCAACAGCCTCTTCACGGGTTGCGTGTGCTGTATGCCCTTCCTGCCACAGAAATTCGGCGGTGCGGAGGAAAAGTCTTGTGCGCATCTCCCAGCGGACCACATTTGCCCATTGGTTAATTAATATAGGTAAATCTCTGTATGAGTGTATCCAATTGCGATATGAATCCCAGATTATGGTTTCGGATGTCGGACGGACTATCAGCTCTTCTTCGAGTTTTGCCTCAGGGTCAACCACTATGGAGTTGGATGACTCATCGACTTTGAGACGGTAGTGGGTGACTACGGCGCATTCCTTTGCAAACCCGCTGACGTGTTCGGCCTCACGGCTGAAAAATGATTTGGGGATAAACAAAGGGAAATATGCGTTGCTGTGTCCGGTTTCCTTGAATTTTGTATCCATGATGGATTTCATCTTTTCCCAGAGAGCATATCCATACGGTTTGATGACCATGCATCCTCTGACAGACGATTGCTCTGCCAAGTCGGCTTTCTTTACAAGCTCGTTATACCATTGAGAATAATTTTCTTCTCTTGTTGTAAAATCTTTTGCCATAATAAATTTTGGTATGATATTTGATTATATTTTTATAAACTGCAAAATTATAAAAAAAGGATAAATAAATAAAAAAAACTATATAGGAGGAACGAAATATGAAAGCTTACAGATCATTAATCGGATTAGTCCTGGTATCACTTCTTACAGGATGCGCTTCAGTGACAACTGTCAGAAATTATGACGATGTTTACTACAGCGGAGGCGGAACATCAAGAAATTCAGGAGACTACATCGCAACATACGATGGCGGTAGATCAGGAAAAACGACAGTCGTAAATATCAATGATTACGATATGGATGACTATACTGATTTCCAGTATTCGTCAAACATAAGGCGTTTTGATCCTTATAGTCTGTCAGACGATTATTTCGGTGATGTTTACATCAACAATTATTATTATTCCGGTAATCCTTATGATTACGGCTCAATAATATACGTGAATGATTATCGTCCTTGGTGGCGCAGTGGCTATCGTTACGGTGTAACATTCGGCTGGTACAACCCATGGTACAACGGTTGGTATGACCCATGGTACAGTTCATGGTATGACCCATGGTACGGCTCATGGTACAATCCATGGTATTCTCCTTGGTACTATGGCGGTGGCTGCTACACATGCTACAATAATTACTGGAACAACCCTTGGTATCACGGATGCCATCACTGCGACCCACACAGACCTTGGGGACCTTATGATCCGTACAACCCTGGTCATCATCATCATGACCCGTACGACCCTGGTCATCATAACAAAACCAACTACGAGCCAAGAGGTTCAAGAGGCGGATATGAAGGATATAACGGTGGAGGCGGCCTTGGTTCGGGAACAGGTTCAAATGGTTCAGGTAAGAACGGAAATTCCAACAGATCATCGTCCACAACGGGACAGGGCGGCAATACAAATAAAAACGGTAATACCAACAATAATGGCGGTTCCGGCAATAACAACAGAGCCAATCAGTCAACAGCCAACACTAAAAATACCACTAACAACGATAACGTCCGTGGTTCCAACTCAAACTCAAATATGGGCACTAACACTAACAGCGGTGTCAACTCATCCAACAACAGAGCCGGTTCGTCAACAGTAAATCCTACTTCCTCCAACAACAACTCGAACGTCAACAGCTCTAACAACAATAATAGCAATCTTCGTGGTTCCGGCAACAATGTCGGAACCAACACCAACAGTGGCCTCAATTCCTCAAACAATGGGATTAGCTCATCAAACAGTGATGTCAATTCCTCAAACAAAAACAATAGAGGTGGCTCATCAACCAACAACCAGTCAAAGCCAAGCGGTTCATCAAATTCAGGCACATCTTCCTCAAAAGATGACTCTTCCATTGGCTCAAGATATTCGAAACCATCCAACTATCAGACTCCATCGGTCTCCGTACCAAGCAGCAGTTCTGACTACACAAATCCTCGCACAAGTTCATCTTCAAAGTCCAACAAAAGTGGCAGCTCTTCAGTAAACAGTTCTTCAAATAACAAAGAAAGTTCCTCATCGAACAACAAGTCTTCATCGAACAACTCTTCATCAAAAAACAGAGGCAGTTCCTCATCGAACAACAGAAGCAGTTCTTCAAATAGCAGTTCTTCTAATAGAAGTGGCGTGTCTTCATCGAGTAGAAGCGGACTTTCAGGAAGTTCATCGTCAAGAGGGTCAGTGTCAGGCAGCAGAAGCGGTTCTTCTACAGGTGGTGGCAGAGGAGGCGCAGCCAGAGGTGGCAGAAGATAGTTAATGATAATTTTGAAAGGAGAAATAATAATGAAAAAGATAATAGTTATAGCAATAGCAGCATTTGTTGCATCAGTAAGCGTAAGTGCTCAAACAGTGCAGGATGCAGTTAGATATTCAACATTGAGTTATGTCGGAAGTACAGCAAGGTCAGCCGGTATGGCGGGAGCATTCGGAGCATTGGGCGGTGATTTTCTGTCACTTGCAACAAATCCTGCCGGCATTGCGGTCTATAGATCTGGTGAACTGTCATTTACCCCTTCCGTTTACAATGCAAACACAAGTTCTGAATTCTTAGGCAACAAGACAAGTGAATCGGCTTCCAAGTTCAATATCGGAAACATCGGACTGGTGATTCCTTTTGATGCCGGTGAAGGTGCCCAAAGGTATGGATTCAAGATGTTCCATTTTGGAGTAGGTATCAACAGAACGGGTAATTTCAGAAGGAACATATACGGAAAGGGATATAATGGGGACAACTCCATCACTACCGGCTGGGTGGATTATCTGAATGGTGTGAATCCTAATATCAGGTTTGATGACGAGGGTAATCCAATAATCTACGGCTTGGACAGTTATTCGACAAGGCTTGCATGGAACACTAATCTCATTTTTACTTATACTGATCCTTCAACGAACCAAACTCATTTGTTGTCTGATATGTATGGTGGCCAAGTAAATCAGGCTGTGAGACTCAACACGTATGGCTCATCCAACGAATATGACATGACTTTCGGCTTTAACTGGAATGATGTCATTTATTTTGGAACGACAATGGGAGTGCCTTATTTCAGTTATAACGAAAAATACCTTCTGACTGAAACCGATGCTACTGAAACAGGACATGATTATTTCAACAAGATGTCGTATTCAACTGATCTTCAAACGAATGGATCGGGTATCAATCTGAAGTTCGGTGCTATTATAAAACCTGTCCAGTTCCTTAGAATCGGATTGGCATATCATACTCCTTCATGGTATAATCTCAAGGATAAGTATTTTGCTGCTATTGATGCAAACCTTGACTTAAATGGAAACAGGAATTACCAAGTTTATACCGACGATGCTGAACTGTTTTACGAATATAAGTTGAAGACACCTGCACGTTATATGGCAAGTTTAGGCCTTGTGATAGGACAAATTGGAATGATAGGTGCTGAATATCAATATGTTGATTATACAACCGCAAAATTCAGCAGCAAAGAGGATATCTATGCTGATGATGTTTTTGAAAACACTAACAGCGATATTCTAAATTCTCTTAAGGCGACATCCACATTTCGTTTTGGAACGGAATGGGCAATAGGCATTTTCAGAATAAGAGGAGGTTACAGTTTTGGCACATCTCCTTATATTGCAAAAAGTGATCTCGATGATCAAACAGAAACGTTTTCTGTTGGAGCAGGACTGCGTTTCGAGAATTTCTTACTTGATTTCGGATATGCACGCACCAAGGAATACGGATATTTCTATCCATATACTGTCTCTTACCCGTCACCGAATGTGAAGAGCGTGTACAAATATGATCAGTACCAATTGACGTTAGGATTCAGGTTCTAAGTCATGTATCATGACAGTCGGTGGGAGATATTATGTGTGAGATTCGAGAAAATCACATAATTCTTCCAACGCCTTACCTCTATGGCTAATAGTGTTTTTGATTTCAAGAGGTAATTCCGCAAAGGTTTTGTCATAGCCGTCAGGCATGAAGACAGGGTCATAACCGAAGCCGCCATTTCCGAATGCGGTTTCGGTTATTTTTCCATGTACCATACCTTCGAAGATATAATGCTGTCCATTCAGGATAAGGCAGATGGCTGTGCGGAAACGGGCGTTTCTGTTGGTCTTTCCCTGCATTTCGTGCAGAAGTTTGTTGCAGTTGTCACTGAAGGTTGCGTTCTCACCGGCATAGCGTGCAGTATAAACGCCAGGGGCATTGTTGAGAGCTTCCACTTCCAGACCGGTATCATCGGCAAAGGTGTTCATGCCGAACCGTTTATATATGATTTCTGCCTTAATCTTTGCGTTTCCCTCAATAGTATCGGAAGTCTCTTCGATTTCTTCATTGAAATTCAAATCAGCCAAAGAGATAACTTTGAATTTGTCGCCTATCTTGGTTTGTGCTTCGAAGAGCTTGTGTTTGTTGTTGGTTGCAAAAACTAAATCAGTCATTTCTGTGTTTTTCAATGAAATTGCTGTAAGTGGCTTCCGGAGCGACTATCCCGTTGTCGCCTTTCTTCCAGTTGGCCGGACACGATTCACCATGCCTTTCGTAATGGCGAAGTTGGTCCACCATGCGAAGAGCTTCGTCTATTGAGCGTCCAAAAGGCAAGTCGTTGATTAACTGATGTCTGACTATTCCCATCTTGTCGATGAGGAACAGAGCGCGGTAAGCGAACGGATTGCCTTCGAAATACACTTCGTCTTCCTCCTCATCGTAATCGTATTCTCCACCGAGCACATCGTAGTTGAGTGAAATGGTTTTGCTGAAATCGGAAACTAACGGGAAGGTGACACCTTTGATTCCGCCCTTGTCAATATCGGTGTTGAGCCATGCCAGATGGGTGTTCACGCTGTCAACAGAGCAGCCGATTACTGCGACGTTACGCTTTTCGAATTCTTCGATTTTGTCCTGAAATGCAAGAATTTCGGTTGGACATACGGAAGAGAAGTCCATCGGGTAGAAGAAAAGAAGCACATTTTTCTTTCCATTGAACTGTTCAAGAGAAAATCTTTCTACTATTTCGTTGCCGTTGATAACAGCGTCAGCCTCGAATTGCGGAGCTTTTTTGCCTATATATGACATATTTGTTACTTGTTTTGATTCGAATTGCAAAAGTAATAATTTTTCAGTATACCGTTATGATTATCTAAAATATGATTGTTCAAAAGTTGTTTATTACGTGTTGATAATCTGTTTTGTTTTTATGACTGGATTTTTTGGGAAAACTGTTAATTTTGTTTAGGTAAAAAGCAAAATCAAAAATGTCGCAGTTCGTTCATCTTCACGTCCATACACAGTATTCCATTCTTGACGGTTTGTCGGATATTCCTAAACTGATTGCAAAAGCTAAGGATTTGGATATGCCGGCAGTTGCAATCACCGACCATGGAAACATGTACGGGATTGTGGATTTCTTCAATGCGGCTAATGATGCCGGAATAAAGCCTATCATCGGATGCGAGGGATATGTCGCTGAGGGCAGCAGGTTTGAAAAGAGTTCGGCAAATACCGAAAGGGCAAGGGGGTATCACTGCATTTTCCTCGCGAAAAATATTGTTGGCTACCGAAATCTGTGCAAACTCATATCATTGGGCTTCAAGGAAGGCTTTTACTACAATTCACGCGTTGACCATGAAATCATGGAGAAGTATTCGGAGGGTATAATATGTTCCAGCGCCTGTCTCGCCGGCGAAATCCCTTTTAATATCATCAACGGAAACATGAAGAAGGCCGAAGAACTTGTCCAATGGTACAAAAGCGTCTATAAGGACGATTTTTATCTGGAGCTGATGAATCACGGACTTGAGAAACAGCAAGTGGTCAATGAAGCCTTACATGAGTTGTCAAAAAAATACGATATAAAGCTGATTGCGACTAATGACGTCCATTACATCAATGCAGAGGATAGAACCGCACACGATATACTGATATGCGTAAATACGGCATCCGACTACGATGATCCTAAAAGGTTGAGATATACGGGACAGGAATATTTCAAGACTTACGATGAGATGCTTCAGATGCTGCCTGAAGATGCGGATGCCCTTGCAAACACTTTGGAAATTGCTGACAAGGTCGAGCATTATTCAATTTTGAAGGAGCATGTCATAGTTCCTGTGTTCAAAATTCCGGAAAAATATGCCGATGAGAACGAATATTTGAAGGAGCTGGCATACGAGGGTGCGAAAAAGAAGTACCCTGAAATGACTGACGAAGTAAAGAAACGTATTGATTATGAACTTTCTGTGATAAAGGAGATGGGATTTCCCGGGTATTTTCTTATAGTTCAGGATTACATCAATCACAGTCGTCATAATGGGGTGATAGTTGGACCCGGACGAGGCTCTGCGGCAGGCTCTGCAGTTGCTTATGCCATCGGTATCACCAATGTTGACCCGATAAAGTATAATCTTCTGTTTGAACGTTTTCTGAATCCGGAGCGAGTTTCAATGCCTGATATCGACGTGGATTTCGATGATGCCGGTCGTGAGAAGGTCCTCAATTATGTTTTGGAAAAATACGGCGATGACCATGTGGCGCAGATAGTGACTTTCGGAACTATGGCATCGAAGTTGGCAATCAGAGATGTGGGGCGTGTTTTCAAGCTGCCGCTCGGTGATGTTGACAGAATATGCAAAAGTATTCCTGACAAGGTGAAGAATCTTGCTGAGGCTCTCAAGGAAAGTCCTGATTTCTCCAAGGAATATAATAACGGCTCTGAACTTGCAAAGAAGACCATTGAATATGCAATGCAGCTTGAGGGTGTGGTCCGCCAGACAGGTGTGCATGCCTGCGGTGTGATTATAGGTCCCGAAGACCTGACAAACCATGTGCCTTTGGCTTCCGCTAAGGATTCCAATATCATGGTTACGCAGATTGAAGGCTCAAAGGTCGAATCAGCAGGTATGCTGAAGATGGATTTCCTCGGTTTGAAGACTCTTTCGATAATCAAGGATGCATTGGATGAAATCCATCATGTGACGGGGAAGACCATTGACATAGATGATATACCGCTCGATGACCCGTTGACATATAAGCTGTTCCAGAATGGCGGAACGATTGGCATTTTCCAATTTGAATCTCCCGGAATGCAGAAATATCTGAAAGAACTTATACCGGAAAACATTGAAGACCTTATTGCCATGAATGCCCTGTATCGTCCCGGCCCAATGGATTATATCCCTCTTTTCATTGACAGAAAACTGGGCAGAAAGCCGGTTGAGTATCCGCATCCGGTGCTTGAGGAGATATTGAAACCGACGTACGGTATCATGGTCTATCAGGAACAGATAATGCAGACAGCTCAGGCTTGTGCAGGATTTTCACTTGGCAAAGCAGATATTCTGCGAAGGGCTATGGGTAAGAAGAAGATGAAGGTCATGATGTCGATGAAACAAGAATTTGTCGAAGGCTGTGCCAAAACTAACAACATCAATGAAAAAAAGGCTGAGGAAATCTTCGACATCATGGTGAAATTTGCCGAATATGGGTTCAACCGTTCTCATGCTGCGGCTTATTCAATTATCGCGTATCAGACAGCTTTTCTCAAAGCGCACTATCCTGCTGAATATATGGCTGCGATACTGACTCATAACCTGTCGGATATAAAGAAAATATCGTTCTTTATCGATGAATGTCACAGGCTGGGACTAGACGTTGTCGGACCGAATATCAACGAAAGCTTCTTCAATTTCAGCGTAAACAAGGCCGGACAGATTTTATTCGGACTTGCAGGCATTAAAGGAGTCGGCATGTCGGCTGTGCAGGAAATCACTGATGTGCGAGAGAAAGACGGTCCGTTTAAAGATGTGGTCGATTTCCTTATGAGGGTTAATCTTCGTACGGTCAACAAAAAGGCTGTGGAAGCTCTTGCGTCCGTAGGTGCTTTCGACTGTTTTTCGGGCATCCACAGGGCGCAGTTTGCTTATCGCGACAAGGAAGATTCAGGAACATTCACCGATAAACTTATCAGAATAGTAAGTGATGCAAAGGCGCAGATTAACAATGCCCAAATGTCGTTGTTCGGCGAAATGGAAAGTGATACGACACTGAACGTACAGTTTCCTTCATGTCCCGAGTTCAGTTTGATTCAAAAACTGAAACTGGAAAAAGAAGGTATCGGCTTCTATCTTTCCGGTTATCCATTGGACCAGTATAGGGTTGAACTTGACAATTATACCAACTGCAACCTTTCGATAATTAAAGATTTGATTGAAAACGGCAAGCGTACGGATAATTTGATGATAGGCTGCATGGTGACTGAATCAGTGAACGGAATCACTAAAAACGACAGTGAATATGGAAGAATCACCATAGAAGATTACTATTCCAGCCTCTCATTGGCATTGTTCAGTGATGACTATCGGAAATTTAAGGGGTGGCTGAGCGTGGGCTCTATGCTGTTTATTACTGGTAATGTTATTCCAAGATACAATCAACGGTTCGATTTCAAAATTACGGACATTTCCATGTTGGACACTATACTTGACAAAAAGACCAGGTCAGTGATGATTATGATTGATTCCTCCGATGTAAACAAAGGTTATGTCGATAATTTATATAATCTCATTAAAAATAATCCCGGCAGCTGCGCATTGTATGTTGATTTGATTGACAGACAGCAAAATACAGAGGTTACACTGAAGGTTACCGGACGGAAGGGGGTAAAGCCGTCAACTTTCATACCTGAGCTTCAGACTCATAATTTCAAGTTTCTTTTAAATAAATGAGTAAGACCGACAAGAATACTGATAAAAGGATTATTGAGGCAATTCTGTCGAATGATGACAGAGAAGCTGAAGAAATGCTATATAGCGATATTTTCCCATATATTCGTAAACTTGTTGCTGATTACAATTATTCGGAGGAAGATGCCAAAGATATCTTTCAGGATTGCGTTTTGTTGCTTGTTTGTAAGATTAGGGAAGGGATGGTACTGACATGTTCGCTCACGACACTCATGTATTCGATTGCCCGAAATCTCATTAAAGTCAGAAAAAGAGATGAGATGAAACAGCATCAGGCTATTGAACGTTTGAACTTGTCCGATTCATATAATCCTGAAAATGAACGAAATGAAAAGATGATGTGTGAATTGCGGGAAAAAATTCTGCATGACAGTATGAGTAAGATGAAAGATGAACAATGCAAAATTATGATGCAGAATGATTCTGAAACCCGCAGAAGCCGGTGGCAATATAAGCAAAGATTGAAGAGTATTGTCTCTGGAGATCCACGATTCGATGATTTAATCGATTGATTGGTTGTGAGTTAGGTGATTTGAAAAAATATTTTTGAAAAAGTAATTCATTCCATGAAATTTTTATAATTTTGCAGGCGGAAAAAACGTCTCCGTAGCTCAGTTGGTAGAGCAAATGACTCTTAATCATTGGGTCGAGAGTTCGAGTCTCTCCGGGGACACCTTTTTTCATGGGTAAATGTATTTATGTGTTGACTCGCAGCTTTAATTATTAAAGTTGCGAGTTTTTTTTATAATAAAATGCTTACTTTTGCGTTTTAAATCAAAATTAAAAATATAAATTATGGGAATCATATTAAATAAGATGTTTGTGCTGTTGCAAGCTGCCAATGACACTGTTATCGGAGGTGCTGTTCAGGATGTCTCGGGTGAAATGAAAACTTCATTTTGGCAAATGTTTAATTATGGCGGCTGGATTATGTACCTCCTGCTTGCAATGTCGATTATAGCCATCTACATTTTCGTTGAACGTCTGTTGGTCATCAATAAGGCGGGTAAGTTTGACAAGGATTTCATGAGTAAAATCAGGTCTTACATTTACAATGGTGACATCAAAGCTGCCCGTATTTTGTGCCAGACCACTGATTCACCTTTGTCACATGTGATTGACAGCGGTCTCTCAAGACTTGGCAATAGTACAAAGAGTGATATTGACAAGGCTATTGAAACAACTGCCAATGTGGAACTTGCATCTCTTGATAAGAATGTAGCTTTGGTGGGAGTGATTGGCGGTGCCGCACCAATGCTCGGTTTTTTGGGAACTGTAATCGGTATGGTCAATGCTTTCTACAACATGTCGGTAGCAGGTAACAACCTTGACATTGCACTGCTGGCAACCGGCATTTACCAGGCAATGGTTACAACCATCGGTGGTCTTATCGTGGGTATTACCGCATACGTGCTTCATAATATTCTGAATTCCAGGATTAACAAAGTCGGCTTCCTGCTTCAAGCACAGTCAATGGACTTCCTCGATCTTTTGAACGAACCAACTGATAAATAGTCTTGTCATGAATATCCGTTATAAAAAAGCAGTACAGGACACCCCGAACATGTCCTCCATGTCGGACCTTGTTTTTCTGCTGCTGATTTTTTTCATGCTTACCTCCACACTGGTGAGCCCCAATGCGGTAAAACTGTTGCTTCCAAGCTCCAATAGCAAGACTATGGCAAAACCGGCTTCGGTGACAGTCTATATCGATGATAAATACAATTATTATGTGGAGGAGAATATGATTGACCTGAAACAGCTTGAACCGATTCTGCAGGAGAGATTAGCGGGTGAGACAGATGCATCGGTGGTTGTCAGAGCTGATAAAACCGTTGAAATTCAATATCTTGTAAATGTTATAGACGCTGTCAACAATGTCAACGCAATGTATGACGCGAAGAATAAGGTGATATTGGCGACAAGTCCAAAGAAAAAATGATGAATCATGGATTTCGAAAAGAAAACTAAAACGACTGCTTTGGCAGTGACAATACTGGTTCATGTGGGTGTGCTGATTTTCTGTCTGCTATCCGCTTTTGTAACCCCATTGCCATTACCTGGCGAAGAAGGCGTTGAAGTTCGTTTTGGCTACAGCGATGCCGGTGCTGCCAACGATTATTTCGTGAATCCAGCCCCAGCCCAGCCTGATGAAGAAGTCTCGAAAGATGACAACAAGCTGATAACCTCCCAGTCGGAAGACGAGCCATATATCCCCGAAGAGAAGGATGATGACAAGGACAAGAAGGAGAACGAAAAACAGGAAATTCCCGAAGTCGGCAAACCTGAGCCTGTAGTGAACCCGAATGCCTTGTATAAGGGCTCCAAGTCGAACAGCAACAATTCCGGCAATTCCGGCACCTCAGGACAGTCAGGCACCGGCGGCTCGGAATATGGGAACCCTGACAGCGATAATCTTAATGGCTTGGGCGGAAGCGGTAACGGTACGTCCTTTAGCCTCGAAGGCAGAAGCCCCATCGGCGGAATTCCTAAACCTGAATACACTTCGCAGGAACAGGGTACAATCGTGGTAGAGATAATTGTTGACAAGAAGGGCAAGGTTGTCGAAGCTACAGCCGGTGTGAGAGGTACAACCATAACAGACCAGAATTTATGGAAGAAGGCATACGAGGCAGCCATGAGAACCAAGTTCTCCGCAAAACCTGATGCCTCCGAGAGACAAAAAGGTACAATCACATATAATTTCAGAAGGGTAAATGAGTAATAACAGGTATGAGGACTGCGTCAAATATATGCAGGCGCAGTTGCCAATGTACCATAGAGTTGGGGCTGCAGCATATAAGACCGACATCACCAACACGGTACTTTTATGTGAACATTTCGGAAATCCGCAGAATCAACTGCGATGCATACATATCGCCGGCACCAACGGCAAAACGTCATCATCGCATTTTATGGCGTCAATACTTCAAAAGGCAGGCTATAAGGTCGGACTTTATACATCCCCGCATCTTATTGACTTCCGCGAAAGAATCATTGTTGACGGAAAGATGATAGACAAGGACTATGTGGCTGATTTCGTTGAAAGTAACAAGGCCGTTTTCGAAAAACTTCAGCCTTCTTTCTTTGAAATGACATTTGTGCTTGCTGTCAAGTATTTCGTTGACATGAAGGTTGATTATGCCGTGATAGAGGTTGGACTTGGCGGCAGGCTGGACTCTACCAACGTCATCACTCCGCTGGTTAGCATGATAACGAATATAGGGTTCGACCATACTCAGTTCTTGGGAAATACACTTCCTGCCATAGCGTTCGAAAAGGCTGGAATTATCAAGAAAAACGTCCCTGCTGTGATAGGGGAGACCCAGCCGGAAACAACGATGGTGTATGTGAAAAAGGCTTTTCAGGAAGATGCACCGCTAATATTCGCTGACCAGGTGTTTCAGATTTCCGATGTGGTGCAGACCGTGGATAAACTGAGCTTTAGGGCAGTATCGGGATTGACCGATGAGGTCTATGATGTTGAGAGTGCTCTTGTCGGACATTATGAAATTAAGAATATCACTTCTGTTCTTGCAACTGTCGAAGTGCTGTCGAAACAGGTCTTCATTCCTAAGCAGGCAGTTCTTGACGGGCTGAAGTCATCGATATTGAGGGGAAGATGGGATATAATCGGCCGTAACCCTTTGACAGTCTGTGATACTGGACATAATGCAGAGGGACTTGCCGAGACGCTGGAGATGATAAGTTTTGCCAAATATCGCAGGCTTCATATCATTTTCGGAGCCGTTTCCGACAAGAAGATGGATAAAACCATAAATTTGTTCCCGAAGGATGCGACATATTATTTTTGCAGGCCTGACATTCCTCGCGGGATGAATGTTGATGTGCTTATGGGGTGGTTTGCCAAGGCCGGAATTAGCGGCACAGCGTATGAATCGTGCATGGATGCGTTACAGGCCGCAAGGGCTGCCGCATTGCCTGATGATTTGATTTACGTTGGCGGCAGCACGTTTGTCGTTGCGGATATTTTGTCCTCCTTACATTGAACGGACCTTTGTTTGTGATGGTTTTGTCATTCGTTTGCAATACCATACATCAGCTGTCTTTTAGCAATGCAATTATCTGTAAGTCTGCGGGCAGCCATTCCACGCTCTCCAATTCATCTTTCGCCAGCCATCGTGCCGCTTCATGCTCTTTCAGCTCCAGATAACCGCTCTCCACGTGGCAGAGGTAACAATGCATCGTCAAGTGAAACTGCGGGTAGTCCCATTCCACCGTCATTACAAACCGTTCAACCACAATCCGCGTCTCCAATTCCTCCCATATCTCGCGCTTCAAAGCTTCCTCTGCCGTTTCTCCGGCCTCCATCTTGCCGCCAGGAAACTCCCAGTAGTCCTTAAAGTCCCCATATCCTCGCTGTGTTGCGAAGATACGCCCCTCAGAGTCGTGGATGATGGCTGCCACCACTTGTATTGTTTTGTTCATGTTGATAACATGTATTTATGCTGCCGCTGCTCCCAAAATCATTAATCCAAAAAACACCAGCAACACTATCGTAATTATCGCCAAAATACTACCCAAGCAGCCCCATTTCCTTTCACCATCCGGCAACCTGTCTGACAGCAGACAAATAATCAAACCTATCAACGGTGTAAACAGAACCGACAGAAAGAATGTCCAGCCAAAGCCGATTCTCCTTCTCGCTCCAACCAATCCGACCAGTGCCGCAAGAAAAGTGTTGCTAATTAATCCGAAAATTAGAAGAGTTAATCCCATTGTGTGATATTTTGTGGCAAAGATAATAATGTTTCCGTTGTTTCAAAAGCCAAATGTATTGACGGAATGTGTCGGCGTTTCTCATGGCAGAAAAAAAATTGGGGTGTGTCATGTTTTGAAACAGTATTGGTTGTAAATTTGCAGCATGAAAATCAAAAAGCCATTGAAGCATTATGGAAATCATATCACATATACGACAGTCTGACATGGCAGTCCAATCTAACGCAGACCACCAACAAGGCGTTGCAGAGAGGGCCGAAAGTTTTGCTGCTGAGTTTGGTATGGGTGATTATGGAAAGCTTATGGGACGTTTGCATGACAAGGGAAAAGAGCAAGTAGAATGGCAAAAGTATATTCAAGGTGTCACAGGATATAGCAAGGAATACTCGCATATAAAAAGCAGACCGAATCACTCTTACGTTGGAGCTGTCATTGTGCAAAAACAGTATCCTCAGATTGCTCCATTGATTGCACAACCTATTGCTGGTCACCATCGTGGGCTCTATGACTATTGTGATTATGTTGAGGATTTGGAGATTGTGACACCGTTGGTGACACAATTGACTCGGACTAACATAGGTCTAGCAGGCTGTTACCTCGGAGATGGTAGGCTGTTTGTAGGCTCAAGCAAGCTGTTTGAGTATGCCAAGAATATGGGTAGAGTATGCGAAGGGTATGGCAGTAGCGTTCATGGACGAACCAAGTGGGGCTATTTGTTCGATTATTGTAACGTATTTGAAGGAAAGGCGTAGAATAGGCATAGAATAGACGAAGATCAGAAACGGAAATATTGCATATATGGAACACAAAGAATACATTGCTCACTCTGAAAACGCAAGTGGCAAAAAGCAAACGATGAAGGAACATAGTTCTGGCGTAGGTGCATTTACCCGAAAATTTGCCTTGTCAGAATCGTTTGAAGATTTGTACGAGTTTTGTGGACTCATTCATGATATTGGTAAGTATTCAGATGCTTTCCAAAAGCATATTACTGGGGAAAACAATCAAGTCAGACATTCTATTTATGGAGCCATCTTCGCCAAAGAACAATCATTGATGGAGGTCGTTTTTCCGGTGTTTGGACATCATGCCGGGTTGCCAGACAATCCAAAAATGCGACAAGATATTATGGCAGAACAAAATATGGATGATAGTCCGTATGGTGAAATATGCAGAGTATGGAAGGAGGATATAGGACAAAAACTTAATATCCCGAATGATAAAGAGTTTCAAGACTTGACGGACATTCTAAAGCAAGAGCTATTTGTCAGGATGTTATACAGTTCTCTCGTTGATGCTGACAGTCTTGATACGGAAAGACATTTTGATGAAACCAAGTTTGAAGCAAGAAAGAATTGCCCTCTAAACACAGAAGTGTTGTTAAACAAGCTGCGAAAGAAGTTTGAATCTTTCCAAAATAATCAGGAAAAAGGCGTTTCAATAATAGCTCAATTGCGAGACAATGTTCGTAAATATGCGGAATCAAAAGCTTCTCTACCACAAGGATTCTTTTCTTTGACCCTACCTACAGGCTTGGGAAAGACCCTTTGCAGTATGAATTGGGCATTGCACCACGCGCAACATCACAAGAACATAAAGAGGATTATTATAGTCTTGCCGTTTATCAGCATCATTGACCAGACAGCAGAGGTGTTTAAGACTATATTCAATAAAGATGAGGGGGACGATTTTGTGCTTGAACATCATTCTAATGTGATTTATACGGAAAATGAGGATAAAGATGAATACAATTCCAAACAATTGGCAACGGAAAATTGGGACTATCCCATAATTATCACAACTTCCGTACAATTCTTTGAGTCCCTTTTTGACAATAAGAGGCCTGCTTGCAGAAAGTTGCATAATATTCAAGATTCAATCATCATTTTTGACGAGATACAAACGCTGCCTCTGAATGTTACTGAGCCGACACTGACCATGCTGGATAATTTGCAAAAACTTTGCAGATGTAGCATGTTGTTCTGTACGGCTACTCAACCTGATTTTGAAGATAGAGAAGGGTTTCAGGGAGTAAGCAAGATAGAATCATTGGTTGAAAACCCCAAGCTCATTTTTGAAGAAACAAGGCGAGTAACCTACCATCCGCTGAATAAATATGAAGAAATAGCAGTGTCAGAATTAGCGGATATTGTATCAGAAAGCAACAAGTCAGCTCTTGTCGTTTTTAATACCAAGAAGAAAGCCCGATTGTTTTTTGAGGAGATGAAAGGATGTGACGATTATTATTTATTCCATCTTTCTACTAATATGTGTCCTGCGCATAGAAAAGAGGTTATAACCAATATTCGTCAGGCATTGAGGGAGGGGAAACGTATCATTGTCAGTTCCACCCAACTCATCGAAGCGGGTGTCGATATGGATTTTCCAACGGTATATAGGGAATTGGCACCTTTGGAATCCATCATTCAGTCGGCGGGTCGATGCAACCGAGAGGGACAATTAAAGGATGAAAATGGGAGTTTGATCAAAGGTGATGTCTATTTGTTCGCACTGACAGAATCTGGCCAGCCAAGCAAAGAATATCGTTCATGGTTGGAGTTTGCCAATATGCTTTACAAAGGGAATGAAGGAAAACTGTATACTCACGATTTCTATAGTTACTATTACAGAGAACTTGTTAAAAACTTTGCTGACACAGATAAACTGGATATTACAGCGGACAGAAAGAAATTCTTGTTCCAGACTATTGCGGATAAATACAAGATAATTAACAACAATACACAGTCCATCTTCGTATATACCTATAATCAAAAGAGCCAAGAATTATACAATCAATTGAAAAACGAAGAATATATAACCAAACGAGAACGCCAAGAGATTTCGCAGTATTGTGTTCAGGTTTATGATAAGTTCCTTAAGGAAAATAGTACACTTATCGGCCATGAGCCAAGCGGTGTTTTGATTTGGTATGGTTCATACGATAGAGACTTTGGGCTGCCATTTAAGGACGAATTTAACTTTGTAATATAGGAGAAGACAGATATGCTTGACAAAGAGATTGTTAGACTGAAAGTAACGGGCGATTTTGCCTGTTTTACGCGCCCCGACTTGAAGGTGGAGCGCATGAGCTATCCATGTATGACCCCGTCAGCAGCGCGAGGCATTCTGGAATCCATCCTTTGGAAGCCAGAATTCCAGTGGTTTATTAGGAAAATTATCATTTTGAATCCAATAAAATTCACTTCAATAAAGAGGAACGAAATTTCCAAGAAGCAGAATCCAAAGGGTGAACCGATAGATATTACAGAGAATCGAGTTCAGCGGAATAGCATTGTATTGAAGGATGTGGGCTATATCATAGAGGCATCGGTTAATGTAAATGAGACTCTTATTGAAAAAACCAAAAACAGCGAACATCCAATAACAGTTAAGAAATACCGCACAATGTTTGAGCGTAGGGTAAAGAAAGGGCAATGCTGGCATCAGCCTTGTTTTGGGACAAGAGAATTTGCTGCTGACTTCTCTTTGCCTACTGAGCATGATGTGCCATTGGATGTCACTTATCCTATAGGAAGTATGTTTTATGATATGTTTTATGATGACAAAGGTAAGGCTACTCCTGTGTTTTTTTATGATGTTGCTATTGTAAACGGAGTGCTTGAATGTCCAGAGGACAATGCCATCAAAATGCTGTCATCAACACACATCCAACCAAAGGTTTCAGATGATTATAACCGTGTCGTTTACGAACAATATAAAGAAGAGGAGGCAGAGTTATGATACAGGAATTGGTGGAATTTGGAAAGCGAGTGACAAAAGGTAAAAATAGAGCCCTCAAAGAAGAAAACTACTCTATTACTTTGGTTATTGATAAAGAAGGTCAGTATCAAAAATTTATTGTTGGTGAAAGACAGCCTGTTGAGACGGAAGTCATAACGGCTAAAAAGGGGAAAGCTCGTTTTCTGCTTGATAAGAGCGAGGAGGTTCTTGGTGTTAGTGTTGATGTCGGTAAACTTGAAGCATTCAAAAAGCGACTTGAGCCGTATAAGGATGTAAAATCTTTTAAGCCTATTTTTAAATTCTATGAAAAACAAAATTTAAATGGACTAAGAAAAGCCGTTGTCGAATACTTGAACTTAAGCGATGGGAATAAGGGTGGAAATATCACCTTTATGATTGGTTCTACTATGCTGTTGGCAACGGAAGAAGTACAGGGGACCATCAACAAATATCTCCAAGAACAGAAACAAAAAAAGACAAAGCAGGGTGAAAGTATGTCTTTAAAAGTCGCTTTCTTCAACCTTGCAATTGTTATTAATGAAAATGGAGAGTTTCAAGGGTTTATTGTTAATGACAATCAGTCTGTCCTAACAGAAACAATCTCTGCCAAGAAAAAAGAGACATATTTGTTACTGGGCAGGGATGAAGATGTTCTTGGCATTACAGAAGTGGGTGTAGACAAAAAGCATCAGTGGTTCTTGAATAAGCTGCAACAATATAGGGAGGGATTACCCAACATAGAGCCCGTGTTCAAATTCTACGAAGAAAGCAATGAGAATGGCTTAAAAAAAGCAATCTCAGAATCTGTTTTCCGATTTACAAAGGATTCATTTAGTGATAATATAACATTCATGGTAATGGGAGATACTGTTCTATTGAAAACAGATGAAGTCAGAACCTCCATTATCAGGCATTACCAAGACAATGAGCAAAAGCTTTCCAATGGAAGAATATGTTCAGTTTGTGGTAAATCAGATAGTCCCGTATTAGATGAACCGCACGGATTAGTAAAAATGCCGAAGGGACAAACAGCAGGCTGTGCTTTAGTTTCATTCAATGAAAATGCTTTTGAATCCTACGGATTGAAAGGTAATTTGAATTCATCGATTTGCCGAGATTGTGCTAGGAATTATATCGAGGGATTGAATTTTCTTCTGTCTGATGGGCGTGAGATTATTGGAAATGAAAAGCAAAAAGCGCATTATGAATACAATCATAGGATTAATATTAGTGATACAACAGTAGCTGTGTTTTGGACAAGACAAGATGTTGAAGACATCAACCCTTTGATCGTTGCTGACTCACCAGAGGCCTTGTGGGTGAAGAATCTTTTTGAGTCTGTTTGGAGCGGTAAAAAGAATCTCGGTTCCACGGTTGACACCAATATGTTTTATAGTTGTACCTTGTCATCGGCTGCCGCCCGCATCGCTGTTCGTGATTGGACTGCCATCAGTTTGGATGAATACAAAAAGAACCTAGCTGAGTGGTTTAGAGATATTGAAATAGAAAACAATAATGGAGAACTAGTGTATAGTCCTTTGAGGATGTTAATAAATGCAACTCAGCGTGATAAAAAACTCGGAGACAAGTCTAAAGCCGATCTCAATTCCAAGGCTAGAATGGGCGCCTTGTTATGGAATGCAATTATAAAAGGAAGCTCTAATAAGCTTCCACTTGAAGTCTTGCAAAGTGTTCTAATCCGAATATGGAAAGGAGACTACTTTTCAACAGAGCGAGCTGCGCTCATAAAATTGATTATTAATCGTAATACAGACAAGAATATGAAATCAACATTGGATGAAAGCAACACAAGCGTAGCCTACTTGTGTGGCAGATTGTTCGCTGTCATTGAATCAATGCAGTGGAAGGCTATGGGTAATGTTAATAGTGGGGTCAAGGAGCGGTACTTTGCGGCAGCAGTTTTGCAGCCTGCTTACATCCTTGGCCAATTATTGACGAAGAATGTAACTATCTATCAACGCAAGATAGGTGGTTATCTGGCAAATGAACTTAATGAGATTGCAGGGAAAATTAGCGAAAATGGATGTTTCCCCCAACGGTTTTCAGCCATTGAGCAAGGTGAGTTTGCTTTGGGCTATTATTTCCAAAAAAACCACAAAAAAGACACCGCAGAAAGTACTAATTAATTAATATACACAGATATGGAGCAATACATTAAAAACAGGTATGATTTCGTGTTCCTTTATGATGTGAAGGACGGAAATCCCAATGGTGATCCAGAAATGGATAATCAACCGAGAATTGATTTTGAGACGAGAGAAGGTCTTGTGTCAGATGTGTGTATCAAACGTAAGGTGCGTAATTATGTTCACTTAAAGGTCGAGGCTGGCGAACTCGATTCTAGTAAATACGACATCTTCATTCGACAAGGGAACATACTAAACAACATCATTAACAAAGGAAAAGAAGAATCGGAAAATGATGAAAAAAAGGGAAGGATGGCTTTGTGCGACCGCTACTTCGATATTCGCACATTTGGAGCCGTGTTAAGTACTGGCAATGACTTGGGAGTTGTGCGAGGACCAGTACAATTTGTATTCTCTCGCAGCATTGATGCTATAGATAGTCGAACACATTCCTTGACGAGATGCTGTATTACTGATGAAAAGGATGCTGACAAAGTGAACACATTCGGCAACAAATCAACCGTCAGCTATGGACTCTATCGTATGCACGGCTATGTCTCTGCATTTGACGGAGAGAAGTGTCATTTTACAGAAGAGGATTTGAATCTTTTGTGGGAAGCTCTTATGAACGCTTTTGAGCATGACCATGCCGCAGCTCGTGGCGAGATGAATGCCCGTGCGCTAATCGTGTTTAAACACGAATCGAAATTAGGCAATGCCCGTTCCTCACAATTATTTGACCTCGTGAAGATTGAGAAAAAAGACAATGTGGTTTTTCCTCGCTCTTTTGAAGATTACAAAATTACTATTGACAAAAACAATCTTCCAGATGGTGTGTCCGTTGAAGAGATGATTTAACCAACAATGGCAGAAAAACGTTTGATAAGAAATAGCACGGCGGAGTTCCTGATTTTCCAGATTGAGAATAAGGAACAGGGCATCGAGGTAATGTATGCTGATGAAACCATTTGGTGTACACAAAAAGCGATGGCGGCACTCTTCGATGTGGGAGTGCCTGCCATCAGCAAGCATCTTGCCAATGTGTTCGAGACGGGTGAGCTGAAGGAAGAGGCAACTATTTCCAAAATGGAAACAGTTCAGCAGGAAGGAAACCGTGAGGTAAAACGCACGGTGGTGATGTATAAACTTGATGCCATTATCGCTGTAGGCTACCGTGTAAACAGCATCCGCGCCACACAATTCCGGCAATGGGCGACGAGTGTACTGCGCCAGTTTGCCATACGTGGCTATGTGCTTGACAAGAAACGCATGGAGAACGGTACATTCTTGGGAGAGGATTATTTTGAGCACTTGCTGGCTGAGATACGCGAGATTCGTCTCTCGGAACGGCGTTTCTACCAGAAACTGACAGACATCTATGCCACAGCAATAGACTACAATCGCGATGCGCCCACGACCAGGCTATTCTTCAAAATGGTGCAGAACAAGATGCACTATGCAGTACATGGCAGAACAGCGGCGGAACTGATAATGGAACGGGCCGATGCCGACAAGGAACACATGGGATTGACCACATGGGAGAATGCTCCTGACGGGAAAATTGTTAAGACCGATGTCTCAATTGCCAAAAACTACCTGAAACAGATGGAACTGGAGGATATGGGACATATTGTTACCGCAGTGCTGGAATTTGCCGAAAACCGTGCCAAGAAGCACATCCCGATGACAATGGAGGACTGGGCCAAGCGTATTGATGCCTATTTGACCAGCGATGAGCGACCTCTGCTTGACAATGCCGGGAGTGTGAGTCACGAAGATGCTGTGCTTCATGCGGAAACGGAGTTTGAAAAGTACCGAATCGTGCAAGACCGTCTGTTCCAAAGTGATTTCGATAAATTTTTTGGTGCATTGCCGCTTGAAGAAGAAGGCACAGATATAAAGGAATAACAGTATGATGTACGATGATGATCAGATGCTCATGCTGTCGGGGATTCAGCACTATATGTTCTGTCCCCGCCAATGGGCGTTGATTCATGTCGAACAGCAATGGGCTGACAACCGGTTGACTGCTGAGGGGGAGATTCTACACAAGAATGTTGACAATTCGGCTTATCGCCAGAAGAATGGTGATACAATAACTTTACGTGGCGTACATGTTGCTTCTCATACTTTAGGCTTATATGGGATTTGTGATGCTATAGAATTGTTGCCGTCCAATACGGAAGAAAATACAATTACGCATCCCAAGTATTTTGGTTTTTGGAAACCATACCCTGTGGAATACAAACGTGGGCATCAGAAACCCGACGAGAGGGATACCGTTCAATTGGCGGCACAGGTTATGTGTCTTGAAGAAATGTATGGAATTCAAATTTCCGAAGCGGCTTTATTCTATTTTGAAACCCATCGTCGTGAGGTCGTTGCTATGGATGAACCGCTTCGGCGGTTGACATGCGAATTGAGCGAGGCTATGCATAAGACATTTGACAGTGGAATCACTCCACAAGCTGTGCCGCAACGAGGTTGTAAAAACTGTTCGCTTTTTGATATCTGTTCGCCAGTATTGACCAAAAAAACTACTGTGGCTTATTATCTAAAGAAATCTTTCAATGAGGAAATTGCTTAATACACTTTATGTAACCACACCAGATGCTTATCTTTCAAAGGACGGGTTGAATGTGGTGGTGTCCGTGAACAAGGAAGAGTTATTTCGTATTCCCGTCATGAATATTGAAGGTATTGTAACCTTCGGCTACATGGGGGCAAGCCCAGGACTGATGAGACTTTGTGCTGATAACGGAGTATCTCTCTCTTTCCTTTCGCCTAGTGGTCATTTCGTGGGTCGACTTCAAGGTCCAGTTCGAGGGAATGTATTGTTGCGAAAAACACAATACCAAATTTCTGAAGACGATGAACGTTCTATGCATTATGCCCGATTGTTTATTGCGGGGAAGATTCAGAATTATAGAACTATTCTTCAACGTCATATTCGAGACAATGGCGATGATGGTGAATTGGATGCCGTCGTGAAGATGCTGGAATCGAGCAAACGTGTTGCTATGCATACCGAAGATTCATCGCAACTCATTGGGGTGGAAGGTGATGCTGCCAATTCTTATTTTGGAGTTTTCCATAGGATGATTCTTCATCAGCAGGAGGATTTCGCTTTTCATGGAAGAAACCGTCATCCACCTAAAGATAAAGTAAACGCATTACTTTCTTTTGTTTATACATTGCTGGCAAACGAAACAGCCTCAGCTTTGGAGACGGTTGGGTTGGACCCTTATGTTGGTTTTTTGCATAAACTGAGGCCAGGACGCTCGTCTCTTGCGTTGGATTTGATGGAAGAGCTGAGAGCTTATTTGGGGGATAGGTTAGTGTTGTCGCTCATTAACCGAAAACAGCTGACCGCAATGGATTTTGTCGAATCAGGAGAGGACATGGTGTTGCTGACGGAGGGCGGTCGTAAGACAGTTCTTTCTGCGTGGCAGAAGAGGAAATCGGAAACTATAGTACATCCTTTTTTGGAAGAGAAGATACAAATAGGCCTTTTGCCCTATGTGCAGGCATTGTTGCTCGCTCGGGCAATTAGAGGGGATATCGATGATTATCCTGTTTTTATAATTCACTGAGATATGATGGTTTTGGTTACATACGATGTTGAGACTACAACATCATCGGGTGCCCGAAGGTTAAGAAAAGTGGCTAAGGAATGCCAAAATTATGGGCAAAGAGTTCAGAATTCTGTCTTTGAGTGTGTTTTGACAGAAGCTCAATTTGTTGTTTTGAAAAATCGGCTTTCTGCCATTATTGATGCTGAGAAGGATAGTGTCCGTTACTATTTTATGGGTAACAATTGGAATAATCGTATTGAAATGGTAGGGAAGGTGACTTCGTATGATGTCACTTCGGAATTGGTTATTTAATTCCGCGAACCTAAAATATTGCGAAAAAAGTTGTAATTTCGCGCCGATTGATTATCAGTCAAATATCGTGTTTGGCTGTAAATCGGTGTATAAATTATTAGAAAGATAAACTGCTTTCGCGGAATACAACGTTTAAAGAGTTGGTATTATTTGTGTTAGCAGTAATACAGTCGCGTCCCGTGCGGGCGCGTGGATTGAAACACGGTATCTGGAAATCGCACCCTCGTGGCAAACTTTGTCGCGTCCCGTGCGGGCGCGTGGATTGAAACAATATTGCACCGAATTACCATCCCACCGAAGGAGTCGCGTCCCGTGCGGGCGCGTGGATTGAAACTCTCCTTGAATGCGTAGTCCAGGTTAAAATTCTGGTCGCGTCCCGTGCGGGCGCGTGGATTGAAACTCAGAGCCTTGCTC
>JAEEQW010000031.1 GCA_016285515.1 Bacteroidales bacterium | reverse complement strand
CATGATGTGCAACCACTGCCGTGCCAATGTGGAAAAGACCTTGCAAGGCTTGCAGGGCATCGATGAAGTGACTGTTGACCTCGCTGCTGGCACCGCCACCGTCAAAGGCGACATCACCGATGAGGCTGTCATCAAGGCCATCACTGACATCGGCTATGAGGCGAAGCGGCAATAGGCCAAAGTCTTGGTTGAGAATTTCGGCATTGGCGGGATTGGGACAGTTGAGGAGGATATGAAGAGGTTTGGAATTCTGTAGAATGCGGAATGATGAATGATGAATGCGGAATGGTGCAAAGCGGTGTTGGGCTTTTTCGCCATTCTGCATGTTAGTTTGTTTAAGAAAAAATGTGTAATCATTTCAGGCATCCATCATGTTGAATGGAAGGGAAAAACTTCCCTAAAAGCAATAGACCAGGATATGTTCCTTGATAGAATACCTCAAAATATTTTTCATTTCTAGGAAGAGACCAACTTGCCATAAAACTTGGTGTAGTTATTTTGGGTTTCGAACTGCTAACATCTTTATAAAGTCTTTCTAGTATGTCTTTTTGTTTCTTTACAAAACAATCTACATCATTCATACTTCTGGCTTTATCGCAATATGGTGTGATAAAATGCAATCCTAATCTGATTAATCCTTTGGTTCTCTCTTCAAAATGTTTAACCTCTTTTCGAATGTCTTGTAGTTGACTAACATTCATTGTTTTCCATCTTTGGATAAGTCTTGTATTCGTTGTATCCGTCATAAATGCGTCATAACTATGTTTCATTTCGATGACGAAACTATAATCCTTATAAATGCACCAATAATCTATCCTTCCTTTGGAATTTTCTTTTTCGTATCCCTTTAGGTTACTATCTCTCACAACTGGATATTCAGCTAATACGAATCCATGACATAATTCAGAAATCACAGGTAGTACAACTGAGTCTAATTGCCTTTCCCTATACAGGAAAGGATAATCCACAATATTGTATTTGTTGTCACCATATAACAACGTACGTTTACATACTCTGCAAAACAATTCTTTAACAAATTGATAGGCAACATACAAATCTTCTTTCTCCTTATCTGGACAAGAAGAAAGGATGAAATCTAATTTCTGAATTTTAGTTTTACGAAGTAAAAGTTCCATATAAGTATGAGGGGGTCTGTTTTTATTATTCGTTTATTTCCCAATCACATCCTACCGTCCGCCTTTGGCAGGGCCAACGTGCCGCATGATTCCGTTATCGTTCAGCCATTTGATGTTTTTGTCCATAAAGGGATTGAAAATATCGGCAAAGGTAGGACTATTTTGTATTGTCTTCATACTCTAAACTCTGAACTTTCTTAGACGCTCTTTCACGGTGTTTCAATGCCAAATCCTGCAAGGCACGGCCCATTTCGTCTTTCTGGGCGAGAAAGAGAATGTCATCGTCCAATTGCAAGGCGTAAAGCACCCGCAAATAAATGCCTATAGCTACCGTGGGAGTTCCTTTTTCAATCCTTGTCACGGTCAAAGGTGAACAGGTGGCCCGTTCCGCCACTTGTGCCACACTCAAATTGCGGCGCAAACGGGCAAGTTTGATTTGCTCGCCTACTGTCTGCATCTTTTGTTCCAATTTTCTGGGCAACTTTGTACCCATGGTTGACTTGCTCATTGAATTATAACCATAAATTATGGATGCAAAAATACAACTTTTTCTTTATTTTATGATAGGTTGATAAATAATGATGAAAATAACTAAACCGCCACATGGTATTTTTTGACCTTTGCGGAGGTTTTTCAACGCCAACCACATCCGCATGAAGATAACACAACAGGTTGCGCTTTGAATACGGAAAAAATTGCCTCAAAAGGCAATTTTTTCCAAAAAATGTTGTATTTTTGCATCATAAAAATGCAGAACCATGACAAAAGCGACAATTTTATCAGTAGAGCAAACCGAAAAAGCAGGCTTGTTTACCATCATTTTTGAAGGTGAAGGAATGTCGGAATTCGATAATTTTTACGCCAAGTTCATTAACGATGCGGAACGCAGCACCGACCTCCAGCAAATCCTTAATCAAATCGATTTGATGATGAATGTGCGAGGGTTTACAGAACGGAATTTCCGCTACGAAGGCAAGGCTGGCGATAATGTGGTGGCTCTTCCCGTCTATAAGAATTCCCTGCGTCTCTATTGCCTTCGATTGTCTGACAGTGTGTTGATTGTCGGCAATGGTGGTGTAAAATCCACGCGCACCCATGAAGAAGATGAAACGTTAAACGGCTATGTCATTAGCCTACAGAAACTTGATGCACTGCTCAAAGCAGACATTAAGAAAGGTCTTGTGCGCATTGAGAAAACAGAAATAATTGGTGTTGACGATAAAGAATACGACCTATGAAACAAGATGTATCAGGAGCGAAGCATTTCCATGAGGCATTGGCAGCGACTCCAAAGGATTTAAGGCAACAAATGGAATGGTCTTTCCATATTGCCGACGAAATTGAAAATGCTCTGAAAGCCAAAGGCATGACGCAGAAAGAGCTTGCCCAACGCCTCGGCACCTCTGCCGCTGCCGTATCACGCTGGCTTGGCGGCGGTCACAACTTCACGCTATCCACCTTGGCCAGGATTTCTGTCGTGCTGGATGTGCCGCTGATTTCGGTGCCAAATTAAGGTTGGGTTGTGATTCTTTCATAATTTTGCGCAATCACAAAGAAAAACCCACCATGGCAAGCAACCCAGACTTCGTTCAATACATCGCCGACCAATGCGCAGGTGCAGGCGAGATTACGGTGAAAAAGATGTTCGGTGACTACGGCATCTATTGCGTCGGCGTCATCTTCGGCCTCATCTGCGACAACCGTTTCTACCTGAAACCGACTGAAGCAGGTCGAGAATTATTGCGCAGCGTCGAAATGCGTCCACCTTACGACGGCGCGAAAGACTATTTCTTCATCGAAGATGTGGACGACCGCGATTATATCGCCGAATTAGTTCGAGCGACTTGCAAGGAACTGCCGTTGGCGAAACCGAAAAGGAAATGATGGTTAAAGACTAGCCCTTTATGCAGAACGACATTGAAAACATCCTCAACGAGATAGCCGCCAAAGATTCACAGGTGCTGTGCCGCGAGGTGCTTTCCATCGGCGACACGATGGATGTGCTGCGCAGCAAGTGGACGGTAGAGATCCTCACTGCCATCCTCTGCGGCAACACACGATTCAAGGACATCTTGACGGCTGTCCACGGACTGAGCGACAAGGTGCTGACCGAAAGGCTTCGCCAGATGGCCGACGACCGCCTCATCGAGAAACACGAATGCTATGGTTATCCGCCGCGTGTGGAATACAACCTCACCGACCACGGCAAACAGCTCTATGTCATCGTCTATCGCATGACGGAATGGGGCATGGAACACCGGCGACTGATGCTGGGGAAATGACCAATCCCACCTACCAACAGGTAAGTAATGATGGCGCTTCCGGGAAACGGCTGTAATTTTGCACCGTAATTCAAAAACGAAACACCATGCATTTTACTGATCCTGTTTATCGTAATCCCTATTGGCCCACTTGGCCGTTGATTCAAATCACACAAAGCTGCACCCACAACCGTTGCGAATTCTGCACCATGTATAAAGGCATCCCGTTCCGGATGCAGCCGATGGAGTGGATCGAGGAAGACCTCAAGGAGATTGCCGCCACCGACCCTCATGCCAAAACCATCCAACTGCTTAGCGCCAACCCTCTGGTGATGAGCTACGACAACCTGATGCCTCGTCTCGAACTCATCCGCAAATACCTGCCCGACTTGGAGTATATGTACACCGCCACGCGTGTCTCCGACTTGAAAGACAAGACCGTGGAGCAGCTGCGCGACCTGCGTGACATCGGCTTAAAGGAAATCTCGCTCGGTGTGGAGAGCGGCGACGACTGGACCCTGGAACGCATCCACAAAGGCTACCGCTCAACCGACATCCTGGAGCAATGCCACAAGCTGGAAGAGGCTGGCATCGCCTATTGGGTGACTTTCCTCAATGGCGTTGCTGGCAAAGAACACAGCCATGACCACGCTGTCAATTCTGCCAAGATATTCAGCCAGTGCAAGCCGATGCTTGTCGGCACAGGCGGTCTGACGCTGTTTCCGGGGACTCCGTTACTAGAAGATGCACAGAGGGGCGAATTCACACCGCTCTCCGAGAAGGAAATGCTCATTGAACTGAAAACCTTTGTGGAGAACCTGACCTGCGACTGCAAGTTTATCACACATCACACCGTTTCGGGCAAGAACCTGACTGGTCCGGACTTCCTGAAACGCAAGGACAGCATTGTCGCAGCGCTCGAACACGAAATCGAACACGGCGACATGGAGGCTATGACTGCAATCAGAAGAAATAAGAGATCGCTATGAGTGTCAAAGGATTTGAACGCAAAGACGGACTTTTTTCTCTCTGCGGACTGAACTGCGGACTATGTGGATACTAATGCTGTAAATCTGCTTTCCATTGACGATATGAAAGCGATCATAGACAAGGCTGACCGTGAGACTGCTGATATGGAACTGACTGAAAGGGCTGCGTATATCAAAAAAGAAATAGCCCAACTTATATAGATGGCGCGTGGCATCGGTGCCGCCACGTGTTTATAGTCTAAAACACCACGTTAAACAGCCATCCGCTCAGGATGATGAATAACGTAACAGTGCCGAAAAACACGC
>JAEEQW010000012.1 GCA_016285515.1 Bacteroidales bacterium | reverse complement strand
GAGCTGTTCGTTGCTCTCTTGGTCGGCGTAAAGCTGTTGCAAGGCTTGGCGGTATTCCTCGTCGGAGATTTTCTGTTGTGCTTTCAGGTCTTCAATTTCGTCTTCGCGCTCTTGCAGCTGTTTTTGGAGGTTGCGTCGAATCTTTCGCTCGGCAGTCAGCTTGTCTTGCAGTTGCTGTTCCGGCGTTTCCATTACGATATAGAGGGGATTCTTGGAAGGCGTGTAGGTTCGCGGGCAAAGATCCAAGTCCACCAATTGGTAGCCTTTTTTCTTCACCGAGTCCAAACGGAATTGCATTTCGGTGACAGGGAAAGAGAAGGCTCCGTCATCGGTATTCACCAATATTGCGGTTCGTCCCTTGACGGAGACGGTGGCGCCTTTCAGACCTTGGCCTGGTACGAGTTGGCCGTTCACCATGCGGCCTTTTGTCTTCACATAGCCTTGCTGTGTTTGGGAATAAGCTGCAAGACTCAGCAAAAGGATAGTGGATAGCAGGATGATTTTTTTCATGTTTTTTGTTTTGCTTTATTTGTTTTCCCGTTCTTTAATTTTTGCTTGTGTTTCGGCGATTTTTTCCTTGATTTGGAGGGTGATGTCATTATCTGGTTCCAATGTATTTTCCGAAATTATTAGTGCGTTGTTAAGGTATTCCAAAGCCTTGTCGAACTCGCCCATTTCAAAATAAACAGTTCCTATTTTAAAGTAAGAACTTCTTATTTGCGGATGATCAGGGTCAAGGGTTTTTGTTCTGATTTCCAATGCCTTGTTCAAATAATCCAACGCCTTCTCATGTTCGCCTTGCATCGAAAACAAATATCCCAAATTATTGTAAACTTCTGCCACCTCCGGGTGCTCTAATCCATATGCTATCTTGCTGATTTCCAAAGCTTTTTGGTGGTATTGCACTGCCTTGTCATAATCGCCCATGTAGCCATAGACAGTGCCGATGTTGTTGTAGCCGGTAGCCGTTAGAGGATGCTTGGGCCCGTATGATTTCTCCCAGATTTCCGTGGCTTTTTGATAATATTCCAGCGCTTTGTCATACTCATGTAAAGGTACATAAACAAGTCCGATGTTGTTGTACGACACTGCCACGTCTGGATGGTCCTGCCCCAGCGGTTTTTTCAGCTCCAATGACTTGTTGAAGTATTCCAGTGCCTTGTCGAAATTGTCTTGCCAATAATACACATATCCGACGTTATTGTAGGCGAGACCTACCTGAGAATGATTTGGTCCAAGGGTTTCCTTCCAAATCTCCAAAGCGATATTAAAGTTATCCAGGGCTTCGTCCAATTTGTTTGTATAAAAATATACAGCTCCGAGGTTGTTGTAGCATTCTGCCACTGTGAAATTGGCTGGTATGAGTGTTTGTTTCCATGCTTCCAAGGCGTTGTTAATACATTCTAATGCCTTGTCAAATTCGCCCAATTCGGTATAAACAAATCCGATTCCGTTGTATGAAGCCGACACATCCAAACGTGTTGCATCATGTTGGCTTAAGGATTGCCTTAGTGCCTTTTGGTAGAGATTTAATGCCTTGTCATAATCAGCGTTGTATTCCCTTGCAAACTCTGCTGCTTCGATTAGCCATTCCACATTGGTGGTGTCCAAGTTTGCCCGCAATTCCAAATAATACGCTGCCGTGTCGTTCAAATGCTGCGCAGCAAAGGTTTCATAATAGCTGTAGCAGCGGCGGGCCAGCTCTTCTTGGTCGGCGGCGAGAACCGCCTTCGCTTGCTTAAGTTGTGCTTCCTGCTCTTGGATGGCTTGGCCTTTCTGCAGCTGTTCCTCCACCTGCTTGCTGAGGTCGCCTTTGGTGTTCAGCAGCGAGTCGGCCTTAACCAACTCACCGTTCTCAATGCAATAGGAGACTTGGCGGTAGAACTCGTCCAATTGGTCGTAGTCCAATTCGGAATAGCGTTTGGCCATGTCGGAAATGAGCTGCTCGTTGCTTTCTTGGTCGGCGTAAAGCTGTTGCAAGGCTTGGCGGTATTCCTCGTCGGAGATTTTCTGTTGTGCTTTCAGGTCTTCAATTTCGTCTTCGCGCTCTTGCAGTTGTTTCTGGAGGTTGCGGCGAATCTTTCGCTCGGCGGTCAGCTTGTCTTGCAGTTGCTGTTCCGGCGTTTCCATTACGATATAGATTGGATTCTTGGAAGGCGTGTAGGTTCGTGGGCAGAGATCCATGTCCAGCAATTGGTAACCTTTTTTCTTCACCGAGTCCAAGCGGAATTGTATTTCGGTGACAGGGAAAGAGAAGGCTCCGTTGTCGTTATTCACCAATATTGCGGTTCGTCCCTTGACGGAAACGGTGGCACCTTTCAGGCCTTGACCTGGTACGAGTTGGCCGTTCACCATGCGGCCTTTGGTCTTCACATAGCCTTGCTGGGTTTGGGCAGTCGTCACGAGACTGAGTATCAATGTGGCGAAGAAGAGTAATAGTTTTTTCATAGGTTAGCGAGTTTTTGGGGCTATTTTTCGATAGTCCATCCAAGTTTGATGATGGTTTTCAGCGTGGCCACAGCAGTGTTGCGGTCGTAGTCCTTTTCAATCTCCGACAGTTCATCGTAGCTGACTAAGCAAGGGTGGTGCTTAAGCGTGTCGTTGCGCTCTGGACCATAGGTCCAGCCTTCGTTGAGGCGGTTTTGCGCCCAGGTTTCATGCACGTTGCGAGCCAACAGCTCAACGAGTTGCTTCAACCCATCGGGAAGCTCGATGTCGGAGAGGTCGATAGGGTGGGGAATGTATGGTGAATCGTTCATATCTTTAATCTTTCAAGAATTTTCGGGATGGCTAACATCAAAAAGCTGTCGTATTTCAAGTCCTCGGGATTGATGCGGCGAAGTTCGGCGTAGGAACATATGTCGATGTGTGCGGGGTCTTGCGGGTTCTTCTTCAATTGGCTGCGGTAGGGAATCTTTTCGCTCTCCAACAAACACTCGTCGTGATAGCGTTCCCTTTCGTTGACGGGCCGGAAACCCATGATGAGTTTTTCCACCACCCACCGTCCGTGTTCGCTTTTCGACAGCGCCTCGTTGCAAGCGCCCCAGGCTTCGTTGGCTTTCATGCCTTGGCTTTCACCATATTGCATCACTCCTCTACGCCTTGATTCAAAGCAGTCGGAACAAAAGACATTCGACAAGCCGTTTTTTACTGCGGTCAAGTCGCTTTCCCATTTCTTCGCATTGACCAACTGGGTCAAAGGCTCTCGCAAGAGGCTGTGTTGGAAAACACTAAGCGCAAGGGCGTAACGGCTGACGCAATGTATGTCTTCTGCGGGTAAATTGTCAAGCCACGAACCTAAGGAATACATTCTTTGGTTCAAAACGGCTTTGCGGGTGTCAATGCCGTAGATTTCCTCATTGCGTTTTGTGGCGAGAAAAGCCTTCACATCGTCTTCCGACATCACAATTGCCCCATTCTGGACACTTTTCTGCCCATCCTTTACGATTTGCAGCTCGATATCGATGTGTGAGTTAGAGTTTGTAGGCTCTTCTCCATCGACCGAAATTTTGCAATATGCCGGAAGGTAGCAGAGGTATTCTTCTTTCTGCAATTCCTCGACAAGCTGCTTGTTTTGGCTCACAATGGTAATGATGCTTCTGTTGGCATACTTTTCGTCGAAATTGGCATAGTGGGCTGCTAGTGCCGTCTGCCTGACGATGGACAGCATCAAAGGTGTGTCGCTCATGACAACCACATGCAAGTTTTCCTTTGATGTTGGCCCAATGGTGACATTTTTCAATTTTTCAAGTACATAGGCGTGGGCAACATACCAATTGTTGATGGTATCAACTGAAAACGGGTCGCCATTTTTCCGCCGCAAATACTCAAAAGGCTTTTCTTTGACAATATGTTTGCTCATGATTGTGTCTCCTTTCTGTTGGTGGATTCTTTGTCAGACAATTGGGCCAGGCATTGGTTGAGGTCGTGACTCGACGGACTTTGATAGAGACGCAAGCCAAACCAATCTAACATTTCCACAATTTGCTCTGTGATGGTTGTCTGTTGCCAATCGTAGGCCGAGAACGCGGTTGCTAAAAGGAAGATATACACCTGAAGGGGCAAGCCCGCTTCGCTCTGTTCCTCCCAACGCACAATCAGACGTGGGTGCTGCGAGACAATGGGATTGTTCAGCAGCCAGTGATACAAGTACAACCTGAATAATTTGTAGTTGGGAACGCCCTCATGAATCTCCTCTTCGGGCAATAACCGTCTCAACTCGTTCATTTGCCTCAACCGTTCGGCTTCCGTTGCCGTCAGAGGGTGAAACTGGCTTGTGTCGAGGATAAAGTTCTTCTGCATCAGACGTCCGTAGGTCCTTCCGTCCGACATTTTTCTGAGGTTGACGAAATGATCGCCATGGAGCACGCTGGTGGGGATGGACGACGTGGTCGTGTCCCAGTTGTAAACGGAAACGGTCGTCAGCGTGATGCGCTTCACCTCGCCATCGACGTTGTATTTAGGCACCTGAATCCAGTCGTCGATGCTCAGCAGATGGTTGAGCCGCACGTGAAGGAACGCCACCACACCTTTCAAGGTGTCTTGGAAAATCCAGCTCAGCATGGTGCCTATTATGCCTAACGCCAAAAAGTAACGGGAGTCTTTTTTGATGTCGAAAACGATAAGGAATCCGATGACCCACATCACAACGGCTATGAGAATGGTGATCTGGCACCAAGTGATGCCGCTTTCATTCTTGCGTAGGCTGAAAATGTCGGTCAATTTGTTGCAAACTGAAATAGTTAGACACAAGAATAAGGTCAAGATCAACATTTGGAACCATGATGCACTGAAGACTTTTGTGTAGTCTCCACAGCACAATGGCACCAAAAACGCCACCAATATCAGCGCCAAATAGATGATAGATCTCAGCCAAAAATGAGGATTCATACTCCTCGGTTCCGAGTCTCTTTTCTTTTTTCTCATATACTTTGATACTTTTGAGTTATCAGTTACATTAAAACAAAACAATTATGCAAAAATACAAAAAAATGCTGATAATAGGTTATTATTTGTTTAACTGCTCGTTTTTCCCATCCCGAACCCTCATAAAACTTTTTGAGAAAAAAATTGTTTGTAAAGATGCAATTGAAATTGAAAAATTTATATTTTTGCAAATTGTTATTACAACATGACGATCCGCTAGCTCAGCTGGTTTAGAGCGCTTGCTTCACACGCAAGAGGTCGACAGTTCAAATCTGCCGCGGATCACTCACATTTTTTGGGGCTCTATACAGGGAGCCCCTTTTGTTTTGATAATCATTTCTGTTAAAATGTATTCGTAAGTTACTGAATCACCAGCTGTTACATGGATCCCGAAACTGCTTCCTCCGTTCAAACATCACGGTCAGCGTGACTTCTATGCCTCGATAGGTACGACTGCCAAGCTCTTCATGCTCAAGGTCGCCCCAGCCTAATGTTTTGACATCTTTGTTGATTTCAGCATCTGAAAACGTATTGTTCAAACCATAATGATAAACTGCTTCCAACTTGGAAATCACATTGGATGTCCCAATTTCATATCTTGCCCAAACTCCAATACCTCCCATAATCCCGTAGTTCAATGGTCTCATGTTTGCCGAGCTCAATTTCAGCGATTTTTTATCAACAACTGAATTGTCATCAAGATGGGTCCATTTCCAGTCTATGTTGCCGTTCAGAGTGTAGAAAAAATCCGGTGCTGCGGTAAGATACGTTTTCAACCATGTCGAGTGGCTGTAGAGGTCGCTAAAATAAAATGAAACTGGTATTCGGAAATTGATGGCATTTGATTTTAGATGGTATTCTATGTGTGAAGTGCCGATATTGCTGTAACTTGTGAGATAGTCCACATAAAAATGCTTGTTGGTGCCCAATTGGGTGTATAATGCATCAATTCCTATTGAAACAATATCATATATGTGCAGCTCGGTCGTGGCACCGACTGCAGGTGCAATGTTTCCGATGCTTGTTGCCGTAGTCAAAGCACTGTATAACATGTCTGAATACAAAGCCCCACATTTAATCCCAATATTGAATTTCAAAGCCTTATCCTGGTACCTATAACCCTGACATGCTGCAGACAGCGATATGGCTGATAAAATTGCACATATCAGTGTGCGTATCGGCAAACGACAACTTTTGATGTTCTTACCAGTCAGTGTATTCTGCCAATCCGTTTTCATCTTCAAAAACAAATATGCTGTTTACAGGATATACATTTTCTGGGACAGGCGATTCAGCATATCTCATTATTTGATACCCATATCTGTAATTGCTTATTCCACTGTCGGTTATCTTACCTGAAATTATGACTGCCCATGTGGGCCTGCCTGCTGCATGTGATTCTTCTTGGTAATATGCAGTGAAAAGTGAATCATGACCTATTATATATACAGGTGATACTGAATCATAATGGTTGGAAGGCATCTGCTCAGATGTCGTTGCAACATAATCTGCTATCGCAAGATACTGATTATGAAACTTATGATAACGTATGACCGGTGAAATTTGTCCCGGTTGAGGAGCATTCGGGGTGGTG
This sequence comes from Bacteroidales bacterium, assembly GCA_016285515.1. Taxonomy (GTDB): domain Bacteria; phylum Bacteroidota; class Bacteroidia; order Bacteroidales; family BM520; genus RGIG7150. Next base: position 69,336 of record JAEEQW010000012.1, on the reverse strand, counting down.
AGATTGGTGGAGACATATTTGTGTTTGGATGAGAATGAATAATCGATTTTTGGAGGATGGTCTCCGAAATTGACATTTTCTTCTCCGAAATAGTCACGCAAATCTTTAGGCATATATTCTGTAATGGATATGATGTTTTGCGGATCATTGACCAAAATAGTGTCATTGCCCGATTCCATGCACGATGCAAGCAACACTGTTAAAGCAATAAATAATACTGTTTTAAAACAATGTATCGCAAAACAGAACATGTCCTCAAGAAAACTATTCATTACCAATACCCATTGAATATTGTTTACTTTAATTCTGAATTGACTTGACAATGATTTTTCTCCACGCATCATCTGTCCAGTCGTTCATCATGGCACGAAAATCCTTGTACTGACTGACTTCGATGGTTTCTTGCATGACCTTCAGCGATCTAATGACTGTAATCGTATTACCGTTCACTTTGATGTCGATGTCCATTTTGCCGAAAGAACTCCCATAGCTTTTGTGAACATTATTTGTCACTGGTTTCCAGCCTTTTGGTAAAGTGATGGTGTATGTATAAGTCTCATCGGCTTTTTTGCACCTGATAGGATGTTCACGCTTTTCATTAAGATAAGCCGGATTCACATTGAAAGTATTGCTTGCGGCTGGAAGACTCAAGGTGTAGTACCCTGATTCTCCAATCTGTCCCATCTTCACTTCCTCGGCATTTACTGTGAATTCAGCATTCGTGAAGTCAACTTTCCTGCAGGTGATTTCACCCTTTGTGTTGGTTACATATTGCGACAGTCTGTTGTTGTTATTGTTGATTTCATAGTAGGGCAGACCTGCGGTTGTGATGTTGTAGCCAATTTGCTCATTGGCAGTGCCATTGTCTTTTATTATGATGTCTCCTTTGAGGCTGACTTTGTTGTCAACTGGACCGAGGTACGTTGCTATGAAATGGTCAATGCTTGAGTCGAGATAGTAAGCCATATAGCCGCCGTAGGTGTATTCGAGCGAGCTGTTGTTCTTCTCAGTTGGGGACAGATAGAAATCCTTGTCATCGATTCTTGTGCGGACGGCGTAATGTGATATTAGGTCAAGACAGGCGACTTCATCGCTGTGATAACGCTCTTTTATGAGGGCTACAGGTATGGCTTCATATCCGGCATTTCGGAGCATTGCAGTGAGAAGGATGGCTTTGTCAAGTTCGGTGCCGCAAGCCGAATGCCATGTTTTGGATGCTGAAGATGCTTGATAATCAGTGTATTTCTGGTTGAAATTGTTTAAATGAATTGCATCTGCAACATAATCTCTGATAGCAATGATGTTGTCGTATGGCTTATTGTCTTTTTTCGTGATGGAGGCGATTATCTCGCTGCTTTCCGGAAGATTGTAGTTGCGGAAGGCTTCCTGATTTACGAATGCAAAGTAAGCGTGTGACATGTCATTGAAAGTCGAAAGTATGAGTTCCGGATATACCATGTCGGCAGGCATGTAGGATTCGTTTGACGACTGCATCACATTGGTAAGTCTCCAAGTAAAAACATTCTTGTTTCCTTCGGTGCTGGTTGTCGGTGCGAGACGCAGGTTCAGCATTCTGTTTTTGAGGGTGATGTTTTTCGGTGTTTTGACAGTGACGATATATTCCGTAACAGGACAATACTGCACAAAGTCGATGTTCTCCATGAATTCCTTGATGAAGGCTGCCTCGGAATGTATGGTGTAATCAAGATGTATGATGCAGTTCATTTCGAGGGCGGTATGTGAAATCACCATTTCCTTCATTCCGTTGTATCTTTCACAGTCGGTGCAGGAAAAAGGAAGGCTGTTTGTGATGGCGTTGTCGGGAAGATATACTTTCGTGCCGTCTGCCCTCTGAGTATATCCTTCATTGACTTTTATTGTCTGAAATTCAGGATTGTATATTATGAATGTTTCTCCGAAGTCATCGTTCCAGGAACGTCTTGACAGGAGTTTCAAATCCATTTTGTATGTGTAATCGAGGCTGCCGTCATCGTTTATGACATATTCTCTTGATATTTTGTTGTATGTAGCATGGTCCTTTTTTGTCTGTGCGAAGCAGTGGAAAGCCATTATTACTAATATGCTGATAAATAGTGTTTTATATCTCATGATGGTAGTGTTTGTTTGTTATTTGAGGATGATGATGTTATCTTTAGAGAAAGCTCTCTGATAGTTTACTGCACTGCGGAAATCAGGCCATTCGTCGGCATCATAGATACGTTTGCCGAGGTCAACGGTCTGCTCAAATTTAAGAGTGCGTTTGTTGATGTCATATTTGCCATCATAGTTGATGTATTCTGATGAAACGGACTTTTCTTCCGGGCAATAGGCAACTTTCGAATATTTTGGCAGTGTGACGGTTTCATTTACCTCCACGAGACGTGAGCATCTGTCGGTGAAAGGATAATCTCTCGTTTCGATTGACGTGTCGAAATACACATGAGACATGGCTCTGTTGAATACGCCTTTTGCGAGCAGCGGGGTGAAGATTATTTCTTCATCTGTAACCGTTGCGTAATTGGGAATCTGATATTTGTAGGTTATCAATACTGGTCTTTCGAGATATTTATCGTTGTCGGTATAATTTACGGAAGTGATGACAGCGCGTGGTGCAACTCTGATGAGTTCGGCTCTTACAGCATTATCCCAGTCGCTGTATCTGCCATAGAATACGCCTCTGACGGAGGCATCGGATTGGCCTTCCGCCGTGATTGAGAATTCGCCTGTGAGAGTGCCGTCATCCTTCAAATCAGACTTGCCGTAAATTTTCACATAATGGTTTGATGAAGGGGAGATGGGTGTTTCACTGAGGTCGGCACCTTCAGGAACTCCCATCAGGTAGTTTTGTTGTTGTTCGGCACTGGACCACAGTTCCCTTACATCGGGAACCCATGTCGGGTCAAGCAGTTGGTATTCGCCGTTACGTCTTTTTACGATAGTTACACTATGGTTGAACTGGTCGGCGGGAATCCGGTCAATTCGTGAGCCTGCCATTGTCATTGCAGGATATGATTCGAAACCGGCAGCCCTGAGCATGGCTATAAGCAGACTTGCCTTGTCTTTACAAACACCGCAACGGTCGGTAAAGTTCATCTTGGCATTATGAAGTGTATAGCCTTCGCCTGGTCCCATGGTCAATCCGGAATATCGCATGTTGTCGGCTACCCAGTGAGTGAGAATGCTTATTGAATCAAGCTCGCTTTTGGCCGGTTTTAGCAGTTCGTTGACTTTTGCCTGCAGTTCTGGAGTCGGATTGAAACTGCCGTAGTCTTCATTTACGCCGTAAAACCACAGCGATTTTGCATACCAGTCCGGACTTGTGGAAAGCAGCAGTTTGGTGAGCACATCGCTCTTGGCAACAGAACGGCTCGGCATTCTGACCGGCATGATGTTGCTTTTCTCGAAAGAGTACATCATGCGGTCGCCTTTGTTCAGTACAGCTGTGCTTACCTCTCCGTTATAGACTTTGTACTGCAGCTCTTTCGATTTGAGGACACTTACCTCATATACTTTCTTAATAATCGGCTGGTCGCTGTAAAACTCAACGATGTCGTAGTAGTGACCTCTCATTGGCGGAATATATTTCGAATCATCGTCGCCTTGCAGCAAGGCGTATGTGTATCCTTTTTTATACATCTGAATTTCAATGGCATCGCCGATGTCGAGATGGCCTATTTCCACCATTTTCTGGCTTGCATTCCAATAAATCATTCTTGCAGGCGCAACGTAGTCAAGCTCTGGATTCGTTACTTTCTCAACGGTACCGTCGTGACGATAGATGGTGACGTCCTTGATTTCCACGTAAGCCGACAGCGGGTCGTAGTCAATCTTGACAACGTTGTTGTCTCTGCATCCTTTAAAGGAAAGCATCTTTACAAGCTTGTGCATGTTGACATGGCTGAGACCGCTTTCTTCCATAAACACATTTGTGCTGTCATAGATGGTGACGTAATCATAGCCCTGATATTTGTCATCGTCAACTATGTTTATCAGCTTCTGTGGTGACTGTGCTGCGGCATATACGCACAAGGCGATTAGAAAAAATGATAAAATGTTCTTTTTCATTATGTTAGAATTTTATTAATACTTTCTTTATTTCGTTAAGTTTCATGAGCGCTTCGATAGGCGTGAGCGAATTGATGTCAATGTTGAGGATTTCGTTTTTAATTTGAGAGAGCAGAGGGTCTTCCATTTGGATGAGGCTTATCTGCATCGGATTGACTGTAGGGTGGTTTTTGCTGCCTTTTTCCTTGTTGTCCTGAAGACTTTGCCTCTGTGATTCCTCCAGTTCGTGCAGGATTTCGTTGGCGCGGTTTATGACTTTTGCTGGCATGCCGGCCATCTTCGCCACATGTATGCCGAAACTATGTTCAGTGCCGCCTTTTGCCAACTTGCGCAAGAACAGTATTTTGTTGTTTACTTCCCTCACGGTTACATGATAGTTCTTTATTCGTTTCTTTGTACTTGCCATTTCGTTAAGTTCATGATAATGTGTGGCAAACAGCACTTTGGGACGGAAATTCAGGTTGTCGTGGATATATTCGGCAATAGCCCATGCGATGGAGATTCCATCGTAGGTGCTGGTGCCACGGCCGATTTCGTCCAACAAGATGAGGCTGCGGTTCGAAAGGTTGTTGAGTATGCTTGCCGTTTCATTCATTTCGACCATGAAAGTCGATTCACCCGATGAAATGTTGTCGGATGCTCCGACTCTTGTGAAGATTTTGTCGGTGAGTCCGAGAACAGCTGATTTGGCTGGAACGAATGAACCCATCTGAGCCATTATCACTATCAGTGCAGTCTGTCGTAGCAGAGCTGACTTTCCGGACATGTTGGGGCCTGTAATCATCATAATCTGCTGGCTCACAGCATCAAGGAAGATGTCATTAGCAATGTAGCTTTCGCCTTGAGGCATCATCCTTTCAATCACAGGATGACGTCCGTCGGAAATCTTTATCTCCATTGAGTCGTTGATTTCAGGACGGGTATAACCGTTTTCGGCGGCAATAATGGCAAAACTCAGCAGACAGTCGAGATGTGAGACCACATAGCTGTCTTGCTGCAGCGGTTTTATATATACTGCAAGGTCCCGTATCAGTTCGATGTACAGGCGCTGCTCTATTTCGGAGATTTTACTTTCAGCTGAAAGTATCTTGCTCTCTAAGTCCTTGAGCTCTTGGGTGATATAGCGTTCTGAGTTGACAAGTGTCTGTTTGCGTACCCAGTCTTCCGGCACTTTCTCCTTATGCGTATTAGTGACTTCCAGATAGTAGCCGAAAACGTTGTTGAAACCTATTTTTAGAGAAGAAATACCTGTCCTTGCCATTTCGCGTTTCTGGATGGCAGTGAGATAGTCTTTGCTTGAGGTTGTGAGATGGCGTAGGTCATCAAGGTCGCTGTTGAAACCATCTCTTATGACACCGCATTTCTCAATGAGCGTTGACGGGTCGTCTTTAACACGGGTTTGAATCATGTCGATGACTTCCTGACACACATCAATTTTCTCCGACAATTTTACAAGAGAAACTACACCTGAATTGAAACAAAGGTCCTTGATTGGTTTCAGGGCGTTGAGAGCATCTTTGAGATGTACTATTTCGCGAGGGTTTATTCTTCCTGTGGCAATCTTGCCGGCAATTCTTTCTATGTCGCCTACGGCCTTGATGTTGTCGCGTAAAACGTATTCATTTTCCTCATTATGTGTGAAATAGTCAACAATGTCTAATCTTTCGTTGATTTTTTCGATATTGTTGAGTGGCATCACCACCCAGCGACGCATGAGACGGCTTCCGGGCGGAGACACGGTCTTGTCGATGATGTCGAGCAGTGTCTTCGCATTTTCGTTTGGAGTGGAGATAAGCTCAAGGCTGTTTATGGTGAATCTGTCGAGCCATACGTATTTGTCCTCATCGAGGCGCGATATTGATGTGATATGGTCAGTTTTGTCGTGATTGGTTTCATAAAGGTAATGGATTATTCCTCCGGCTGCAATGATTGCGTCTTGCATGTCCTCAATGCCGAACCCTTTAAGAGTGTTTGTCTGAAAATGCTTTGTAAGTTCTTCGTAGCCAAACTCGTATGTGAAAACCCAGTCATCGAATGTCGTGAGATATATCTTGTTGCCGAAATATTCCGTAAAGCTCTGCTTCATCTTTTTCTGCACGATGACCTCGTTTGGACGGAAGCTTTGGAGTATTTTGTCGATGTATTGCCTGTCACCCTGTGATGTGAAAAATTCGCCTGTGGAAACATCGAGCAGTGCTATGCCGTGCGAGTTGCCGCTGGTGAGATGCACACAGGCAAGGAAATTGTTGGAGTTCTGGTCAAAAGTTTTGTCGTTGTATGATACTCCAGGCGTCACCAGTTCGGTCACATCGCGTTTGACGATAGTCTTAGTTAGTTTTGGGTCTTCAAGTTGATCGCATATTGCGACTTTAAAACCTGCTTTCACGAGTTTCGGCAAATAAACATCGAGGGCATGATAAGGAAATCCCGCCATTTCCACTGAAGGTGAACCGCCGTTGGATTTGTGTGTAAGTACGATTCCTAATATTTCCGAGGCTGAGACGGCATCATCGCTGTAAGTCTCATAAAAGTCGCCTACCCTGAAAAGCAGCATGGCATTCGGATATTTCGCCTTTACCGAGAAATATTGCCTCATCAGCGGGGTGTTGGTGCTCTTTTCGCCAGTCTTATCTGTTTTATTTTTCATTTTCTTTCCGTTCTTTTTGTGCCTCAAGGTAACAGGCTCTGCATAATGGTTCGTAATTGTTGGTCTCTCCGAGTACAACCTGCCGTGTCTCGGAACTTGTACGATGTGAATATTGTGCAAGGTCACCGCATCTCACACATATTGCATGGACTTTATCCACATATTCGGCGGAAGCCATCAGCCCAGGCATAGGCCCGAAGGGATTTCTCTGATAGTCCATGTCCAACCCTGCGGCTATAACTCTTATACCTCTGTCGGCCAAGGTGTTGCAAACATTTACAAGCTCCATGTCGAAGAATTGTGCCTCATCGATGCCTATCACATCAACTTCATTGGCATAAAAAAGTATTTCGCTTGCAGTCTCAACAGGTATTGATCTGATGCTGTTGGAGTCGTGTGAAACGACATCGGTTTCGTCATATCTCGTGTCAACTTTTGGCTTGTATATCTCAACACGCTGTTTGGCAAACTTCGCGCGTTTCAGCCTGCGTATCAACTCTTCAGTTTTCCCGGAAAACATCGACCCGCAGATAACCTCTATCCAACCGTGACCATACTTGCTATTATGATGATTTTCGTAAAACATTGATTTAACGTGAAAATTATAATATTTTAATTTTCTGCAAAGTTAGAAAATTTATACTTTCGCAAAGTAAATACTTTGAATTAATTATTTGAACAAAATGGAAAGAAGACGTTCACTTAAATATCATCTTGAAAATGTTAATACATTGATAGACTGTGTGTTAAATGATCCAGAAGTTTCTATCAATGATGTTCAGAACTTGAAAGACCATTTGTTGAATCTTTATGATGAAGTGGTCGCTGAGGAAAAAGAACTCTTTTATAATTACCCTCCGGATGAATCCGAAGATGAAGACAATGTCAGTGATGGACCTGAATCTCCTGCTGAGGAGTCTGCCGATAATGTTGTCAGTGACACAACAGAAGCGGCTTGTGAGGAAACCCATGAGCAGTCTGATGACACTCAAGAGCCGGAAGAACCTAAGGATGATCCTACTACGATTGTCAACGATGTGAATATGGAAGAAATAGTGGTCGATGTCCCGATACATGAGAACGAAGGGATAGTTGAGATAAGTGCTCAGGAAGTCATCGAACATGATGAAATGGAAGAAAATCCTGAAACCGTTGAAGATGTCGAGGCCAATGTGGTGGAGGAGATTGAAATTGAAGAAACTGGAGAACCGGAAGATGCTAAAAACAATGTCTTTCAAGAACAGCCAACAATTGCCGACAAGATTTCACATGCCCGGCTTGATGATTTGAAATCCGCAATTGATATAAGTGATAAGTTTTTGTTTATCAGAGCATTGTTTGATAATGAAGTCAGCGCTTACAATGAATCCATCGAAAAATTCAACAGCATGACTTCGCACAATGACGCGATAATATTCATCCAGCATCTTGCCCATAAGTATAATTGGGACGAGGATAGCGATATTTGTACCAAATTCGTGTCGATAATAGAACGAAGATTTGAATAATGTCCAAACTGTTTATAGTTCCTACACCAATAGGCAATCTGGAAGATATCACTTACAGAGCCGTACGACTGCTCAAGGAGGCCGACCTGATACTTGCCGAGGATACTCGTACTTCGTCAAATCTGCTGAGACATTACGGCATTGAGACAAAACTGCAGCCGTATCATCAGTTCAACGAACATTCGGTATTGTTCAACACCCTGTGCAAGATTGCGACTTTGGATTCCGTGTGTTTGATTACCGATGCAGGAACCCCTGGGATTTCCGACCCTGGATTCATGCTCGTGAGGGAGTGCGCAAAGGCTGGAATCGAAGTGGAATGTCTGCCCGGACCAACTGCTGTAATTCCTGCTTTGGTCAGTTCTGGCTTGTCGTGTGAGAAGTTTATCTTTGAAGGTTTCCTGCCACGTAAGAAAGGCAGAGCATCAAAAATGGAACAGTTGAAAAATCATGAATATACATTTGTGATTTATGAGTCACCTTTCCGTCTTCTTAAAACCCTTCTGAATCTGAAGGACACACTCGGAAAGGACAGAATGGCCTGCGTTTCACGTGAAATCAGCAAAATTCATGAGGAGCATAAACGTGGTACTCTCGGTGAACTTTATGCATATTTCAGCAATAAGAACATCAAGGGTGAAATAGTGATTTCAGTTGCTGGAAACAAAGCAAAAGATGATAAAGATATATCTGATATTGAAGATGATATCGATAATGATGATAATATTGAAGATTAATTTAAAATGAACAATAACATGAAAAAGTGCAATTTGGTATTGGTTTTTGTGTCGGTTTGTCTGGGATTGTTTGTCTCATGCGGGAACAAAACGGAGAATACTTATTCTTTAAAGGGCAATATCCAAGATTTGGAAGATGGGAAAATCTTTCTTGTGGAAAGAATCAACAAGACTTATGTTCCCATTGCGGAAACTGATGTGATCAATGGAAAATTCAAATTTAACGGTTCTGTGCCGGAACCAAAGCAGGTTTTCCTTGCCGATAAGGATACTTTACGTTTTTATTCCTTCTTTATAGAAAATGCCGACCTCACCATTGAGGGTAGCAGACAGGAACAATCCACTCTAAAAGTTATAGGAAGTCCCATCAACGACTTGTATGTCAGCTACAAAAATGAGTACAACAAAGTTGAGGAAGAGGAAGATTCGATAATGGCAAAGTTTAAGGAGGCCAAAATGTCGGGCGATACTGACAAGGCTGACATGTACAGTGAGCAGCTTGCCCTCACCGAGAAGATGTATAAGAACCTCGTTGACAAGTATGTGTCTGGAAATCCGAACAGTGTTGTGGCTCCTTATCTCCTTTATTCAAACATGTTTTACTACAATGCTGACGAATTGGCGTCGTATTGCGGTTCATTTGGCAACGATGCTGTCAAAACATCGTATTATAAGGATTTGAATTCATATATAGAAAAAATGAAGAAAGTTGACATAGGACAGCCATTCGTTGATTTCACCATGAATGATGTTGAAGATAATCCTGTCAGATTATCGGATTTTGCAGGTAAGGGATATCTCCTCGTTGATTTCTGGGCATCATGGTGTCCATACTGCCGCATCGAGAATCCTAATTTGGTGAAGATGTATGACAAATACCATGACAAAGGTTTCGATATCGTCGGTGTCTCACTTGACAGTTCTAAAGACCAATGGGTGAAGGCGATAGAAGATGACAAACTCACATGGCATCATGTTTCTGACCTATTAAGGTGGGATAATGCCGCTGCCGCATTGTATGTTGTCAGGGCAATTCCATCGAATGTGCTTATTGATCCGAATGGAATTATTATTGCTAAAAACCTGACAGGCAAGGATTTAGCTTTAAAACTCGAAGAATTGATAAAGTAGGTTGATAATTGAAGAAATTTGTGTACTTTTGCAACTTGTTTTGAAAATTAAAAATTCACGTAGAGTTTATGAATAATGCAGTAAGTATTTTCGCAGGAAGAGCGAGCAATGACATAGGAACTCGCATTGCAAAGGCCTTCGGGCAGGAACTGGGCAATGTAATTGTCAATGTGTTCTCCGACGGTGAATTTCAGCCATCCTTTGAAGAGAGTATCAGAGGACATTCTGTCTATTTGGTTCAGTCAACTATGCCACCGGCAGACAATCTTATGGAGTTGCTGATGATGGTTGATGCAGCACGCAGGGCTTCAGCCGGAAAGATAGTTGTTGTGATCCCTTATTTCGGCTTTGCCCGTCAGGACCGCAAGGATCGTCCTCGTGTTCCAATCGCATCCAAACTCGTAGCCAATTTACTTACCGCTGCCGGTATAGATCGTCTCATAACCATGGATTTGCATGCCGACCAGATACAGGGGTTCTTCGATGTACCGGTCGATCACATATATTCTTCCAAGGTTTTCGTTTCTGTTATCAAGTCATTGAACCTTGAAAATATGATTTTCGCATCGCCTGATGCGGGTGGTACGAGACGTGCAGCCGCATACGCAAAGGCTTTCGGTACTGATTTCGCCATCTGCCACAAACAGCGCTCAAGACCGAACGTCATTGCTTCCATGTCATTAATTGGAGATGTTAAAGGCAAAGATGTCATCCTCCTTGACGATATGATTGACACTGCGGGTACAATAACCAAAGCAGCCAATCTTATCTTTGATGAGGGGGCACGCAGCGTCAGGGCTTTCGCCACACATGCGGTGCTGTCTGGCGATGCCTACAATAGAATCGAAAAATCGGCGTTCACCAAGGTCTATGTGACCGACTCAATTCCTCTGCGTCAGCAGTCAGACAAGATTGAGGTGATATCAACTGCGGAAATGTTCGCAGAAGCTTTGAAAAAAATCGAAAACAACGAGTCGTTAAGTTCGTTGTTCGAGTTTTAAAATATTTATCAATAAATTTTAATTAAAATTACCAAAAAATGAAAAGTATCTCGTTGAGCGGCTCTTTAAGAAAGGGCGTAGGGAAAAAAGATGCAAAAGCTGTAAGAAAACAGGGTCTGGTTCCATGCGTAATGTATGGTGGAGAAAAAGAATTCCATTTCTTGCTTAAGGAAAAGGATATTGCGAAGGTTATTTTCACACCTGAAACTTATCTTGTTAACCTGACTGTCGACGGCGAACCTCATACCGCCATCGTTCAGGAATTGCAATACCATCCGGTTTCTGACAAGGTTTTACATGCTGATTTCTATGAAGTAAGTGAAAACAAGCCATTCTCAGTGCTTATTCCTCTTAAGTATGTCGGAACATCCAAGGGCGTTTTGCGCGGAGGTAAACTCCAGAAGAAAATGCGTAAGATTTCTGTATCAGGTCTGATGAAAGATATTCCTGATCATATTGATGTCAATATCAGTAATGTTGACGTTACCACTCCATTCAGAGTAGCAGACCTTAACATACCTAATGTCAAGTATAAAGACGCCGACAGGACCGTTATTGCTTGCATACAGGCAACACGTAACTTGGCTGCTGAAGAAGTTGCTGAACCTGAGGCTGATGAAGCTGCTGGTGAAACTGCAAACGCTTAATATCTGTAATATTTCACCTGCTTGCATGCTATGAATAAACCGGTAATACATCATTCAGCATTGGATTTCGGTCTGCATGAATTTGAATTTCATCTCAACAACGATTTCTTCAAGGATTTCGATTATGATGATTTTCTCAATTGCAGCATCGATGTCGCTGTCACACTTCAGAAGGAGGAGACGCTGATGACGGTTACCATGAACTGTAATGGTTTTGTGGTGACACAATGCGACAGATGTCTCTCTGACCTTCAGCTGAATGTCAATACCTCAGATTCTTTCATAGTAAAATTCGAAGAGGGTGAAAACGAAGAAGAAAATATCATGTACATCTCTGATGATGAATCAATAGACCTCTCGCAGAATCTTTTTGATTTGATTATCATGAGTTTACCTGTTAGAAAAGTACATCCGGATGATGAAAACGGCAATTCCACCTGTGCACCGGAACAGTTGAGGTTCCTCGAACAGTATAAGAAGCACGACACCATCGATCCGAGATGGGAAGCATTGAAAAATTTAAAAGAAGAATAATTATTAAACTTAAAATAAAATGGCACATCCAAGACGAAAATTTTCTTCAGCAAGAAGAGATAGAAGAAGATCACATGATCATGCAGAAATGCCGACATTGGCAGTATGCCCTGTAACAAACGAAGTACATCGCTATCATCGCGCTTATCTCGTTGACAATGATTTGTATTACAGAGGAAAAATGGTTATAGAAGGCTATAAGAAATCCAAGTAATGAAAAAGGTCATCAATACCGAAAAGGCTCCAAAGGCAATAGGCCCTTACAGCCAGGCCATTGAAAACAATGGTACACTTTTCATTTCCGGACAGATTCCTGTTGATCCGTCAACAGGAAAAGTGGCCGACAATATTACCGACCAGACACGTCAGGTAATGGAAAACATCTCAGCAATTCTGACAGAGGCAGGTTATACTTTCGACAACGTTGTACTGTGTAACTGTCTGTTGGATAATATGGATAATTTCAAGGCATTCAACGAAGTCTATGCAAAATACTTCACTGCCGCACCACCTGCACGAGCTGCCTTCGGCGTAGTGAAACTGCCGATGGGAGTGATGGTGGAAGTTGAGGCGATTGCTATGAAATAAATTAAAAAAGGCGGGTTAACCCGCCTTTTTTTTATCTTGGTTTTTTATTCAAATGATTTAATTGACTTTTTAATTCTGTCAATTGCATCTCTCAGTTCGTCTTCAGTGATTACGAGAGGTGGTGCAAAGCGAATGATGTGCTGATGCGTCGGTTTTGCAAGCACGCCGTTTTCCTTCATCTTCAGACATACATCCCATGCTTCCTTGCCGTCCTTTGGACGGATGATGACTGCATTGAGCAGACCTTTACCACGAACTTTCTCAATCATAGGAGAACTAATCTTACCGATTTCAGTGCGGAAAATGTTGCCCAGGTAAGCAGCCTTTTCAACGAGGTTTTCGTCTTTAATGACTTGCAGTGCAGCCATACTGACCTTGGCTGCTATAGGATTGCCGCCGAAAGTTGAGCCGTGTTCACCAGGTTTGATGTTCATCATGATGTGGTCATCGGCAAGTGCTGCTGAAACAGGAACTACGCCGCCACCCAATGCTTTGCCGAGAATGAGGATGTCAGGACGTACACCTTCATGGTCGCATGCAAGCATTTTGCCTGTACGTGCAATACCGCACTGTACTTCATCAGCCATGAACAAAACGTTGTATTTGTGGCAGATATCATAGCATTTCTTCAGATAACCGTCATCCGGAACGTAAACGCCGGCTTCACCCTGTATTGGTTCAACGAGGAAACCCGCAATCTTGTCACCTCTTTCAGCCAATACCTTTTCCAGAGCATCTGCATCGTTGTAAGGAATACGGATGAAACCAGGTGTCAGAGGACCATAGTTTGCGTATGAATCCGGATCGTTTGACATTGTAATGATTGTGATGGTACGACCGTGGAAGTTGCCTTCGCAGCATACTATCTGCACTTCATCGTTAGGTATGCCCTTGCAAACGGTACCCCAGCGACGTGCGAGCTTAAGAGCTGTCTCGTCAGCTTCTGCACCGGAATTCATAGGTAAAACCTTGTCGTATCCGAAATATTCAGTCACATATTTTTCCCACGGACCAAGACAGTCGTTGTAAAATGCACGTGAACTCAAAGTGAGCCTATGAGCCTGTTCGCACATGGCTTCAACAATCTTTGGATGACAATGTCCTTGGTTTACAGCTGAATAAGCTGAAAGGAAATCGTAATATTCTTTACCTTCAACGTCCCAGACCTTTGCGCCGGAACCTTTTGCCAATACTACTGGAAGCGGATGGTAGTTGTGCGCTCCATATCTGCTTTCCATGGCCATCAATTCTTCTGAATTAAATTTGCTTGCCATAATAATTTTATTTTTTTGCAAAGGTACTCTTTTTACCTTAATAATTACAATTTTTTCAGATTAAAAAATCTTATTAATTGAAGTCGTAAGTAACGAAAAAAGTGTATTTTTGTATTTTACAATTTTGAGCATGAAGACAAGAAATATATTCTCAGTTTTGTTGTTTCTGGTATGTTCCATAACTTCATTTGCACAGTATGGGACAGTAAGAGGTTTCGTCTATGACGAAAAAAATGGTGAACCATTAATATTCACCAATGTTTATCTGCAAAAAACCACTTACGGATGTGCAACCGATTTGAATGGATATTTTACTATCACTAAGATTCCACCAGGAAATTACACTCTCCTTGTGACTGCAATCGGATATGATACACTCGCACAAAACATTAGCGTAAAAGCGGGAGAATTTCAAAACCTCAAACTCTATGTCCATGAATCGGCCTATCAGCTTGATGCTGTCGATGTCTCTGCCGAGCAGGAGACTTATAGGACGGAAGTCAAGACTGCTGTTGTCACCGTCACCCCAAAGCAGATAGAAAAAATACCTACCGTGGGCGGACAGACCGATATTGCACAATATCTTCAGGTACTTCCAGGCGTCATCTTCACAGGGGATCAGGGCGGTCAACTTTATATTCGCGGCGGTTCTCCAGTGCAGAACAAGGTGCTTATGGACGGTATGGTGATATATAACCCATTCCATTCAATTGGTCTTTTCTCAGTTTTTGATACCGATATACTGCGTAGCATTGATGTCTATTCAGGCGGTTTTGGCGCTGAATTCGGCGGAAGAGTCTCTTCCATTATGGATATCAAAACCAAGAACGGAAATAAAAACAGAACTTCCGGCAAAATTGAAGCCAGTACCTTCGGAGCTAACCTCCTCCTCGAAGGACCTCTAAAGAAATCTAAGTCAACAAGTCCGACTTCACTTACTTATCTGCTGTCTGCCAAGACTTCATACCTCGATAAAACTGCTGAAATTTTTTATCCTTACGCAGGAAATGGTTATGGACTGCCTTTTTCATTTACGGATTTATATGGTAAACTCTCTCTGTCAACTGAAAATGGTAGCATGATTAATGCTTTTGGATTCAGGTTTGATGATAAAGTGACTAATTATCAGGGTATTGCTGATTATAATTGGAATTCTTATGGAGCAGGTTTCAATTTCGTGATTATCCCGGGCAATGCACCAGCTCTGATAGAGGGAACTGTCGCTTATTCAAACTATAAAAGCGGTATGACCGACAGCGACAGTCTTCCGAGAAACAGCTCTATCGATGGTTTCAATGTATGTGTGGCCATGTCGTATTTTATTGGGAAAAATACTGTGAAATATGGTCTCGAGGCTGTTGGATTTGCTACAGACTACAACTATAAGAGTCCTTTTGGTTATACAATTAGCGAAAATGACTTTGCAACGGAACTTGGTGCGTTTGTGAATTATAAACATGTCCTTAACAGATGGGTCTTTGATGTAGGAGTGAGAATTCAATATTATGCTTCTTTGGCCGAATTCAGTCCCGAACCACGTATTGCTGTTAAATACAATGTTACCGACCATGTTAGAGTTAAAGCTTCAGCAGGTATCTATTCCCAGAACCTTATGAGTGCCACTTCCGATCGTGATGTCGTCAACCTCTTCTACGGTTTCCTCTCAAGTCCAAGCTCACTTCCAAAGTATTTTGACGGGAGACTGATTACAAGCCGGCTTCAGAAGAGCCAGCATGTTATTGCAGGTATAGAATATGATCCTATTAAACATCTGACATTGAACGTTGAAGGATATTTTAAGAATTTCTCATTGCTTACAAATTTCAACAGAAATAAGGTGTATGAAACTGATCCTACCTATATCTATGAGACTGGCTTGGCTAAAGGTGTTGATTTCACTGCCAAGTATGAATTCAAACAATGGTATGTGTGGGCTGTATATTCTTTGGGGTTTGTCAACAGATACGATGGGGAACAAACTTATCCCACACACTTCGACAGACGTCATAACATCAATATTCTTGTAACATGGACCGGTGGCAGTAAACATGATTTGGATGTGAGTTTGAGATGGAATTACGGCAGCGGATTCCCATTCACATTACAGGCAGGCTTTTACGAAGAACTTTTCTTCAACCATATCAACGATGATTATATCGATGAAAACGGTGAACTCGGCATTATCTATTCCGATATCCTTAACTCAGGCAAATTACCTCAGTATCACCGTCTTGACTTTGATGTGAAGAAATCATTCGTTTTAGGCAAATACACTAAATTGTCTGTGTCATTAGGTGTCACCAATGTCTATAACAGAGCCAACATTTTCTATGTTGACCGTTTTACAGGTGAAAGAGCCAACCAGTTGCCGATACTTCCAAGTTTGGGATTACGTTTTGATTTCTAAAATATGTCTTTGGAACACTCCGGATTGGTTATTCAGTCAACGGGCAGTTGGTACACTGTTCTTGATGATGCAGGCAGCAAGATAAATTGCAAATTCAAGGGCAAATTTAAAATCTCCGGAATCAAAGCCACAAACCCAATAGCAGTGGGTGACAGGGTGCTGTTTGTTGATACTGAAGATGCAAATGTCGGATTGATTACAAAAATACTTCCACGTTCAAACTATATTGTCAGAAAATCCACAAAACTATCTAAAGTTGAACAGATAATTGCTTCAAATATAGATATATGCATTCTAATGGTTACTATCAATCGTCCGAGAACGTCATCGGGTTTCATCGACAGATACCTGACATGTAATGAGGCATATCATATTCCTTCGGCTCTTGTCTTCAACAAGATTGATTTGTACAATGACGATGATATGCAACGTCTTGAGGAATTGCAGAATATCTACGAAAATGCAGGGTACAAGACCTTCAGGACTTCTGTTGTGGAAAATATCGGACTTGATGACGTTATTAATGAAATGAAGGGCAAAACCTGCCTTGTCTCCGGACATTCCGGTGTGGGCAAGTCAGCATTCATTCATGCCATACAGCCTGAACTGAACCTGAAAATAGGCGATATCTCCCAGGTCCATGAAAAGGGTATGCATACTACGACTTATGCGACTATGTATGCTTTGTCGTTCGGCGGATTTATCATAGATACTCCGGGCATTAAGGAATTCGGACTTACCGGATTTGAAAGAAGCGAGGTGGCTGAACGGTTTCCTGAAATGCGCAAATTCCAGACCGGATGCAGGTTTAATAACTGCATGCATATTAATGAACCAGGATGTGCTGTGATTCAAGCAGTTGAAGACGGACTCATCTCGGAGGAACGCTATAATAACTATCTTGATATCCTTCAGGATGAATATTTTGATGTCGTCGATTATAGAGATAAAAAGAAATTATTATGAGAGTTGTAATACAGAGGGTGATTGAATCCAGCGTGACTATTGATGGAAATGTCAAAGGAAAAATAGGCAAGGGCCTGATGATTTTGGTTGGCTTTGAAGCGACTGACACTCAAGAGGATATCGATTGGATTAGTTATAAGATAGTAAATCTTAGAATCTTTCCAGATGCTAATGGGGTTATGAATGTTTCTATTTTGGATGCTGATGGAGAAGTGCTGATTATCAGTCAGTTCACCCTGATGGCATCGACAAAGAAAGGTAACAGACCGTCATACATACATGCTGCCCCGCCCGAAATTTCAATTCCTTTATATGAAGCTTTTCTCAAGAAGATGGACGAGCTTCTGCCGCATACGGTTCAATCAGGTATTTTCGGTGCTGATATGAAGGTCGCCTTGATTAATGATGGCCCAGTGACTATTTTAATTGATTCCAAAAACAGATATTAACGCTATATTTTCGCAAACATCGGCTGCCACAATGTGACAGCCCTACCGATCCAACGGACAGCAATAATAAAAAAGCCATAACATTGATATTCAGTGTTATGGCTTTTCTGTATATAAATAATTTACGGGTTAGAATGGCGGCCAGCCGCCACCGCCTGCGTTGACGTTGGTTAACATTGATGATATTGTGACTGTGGTTGATTGGCCACCTGAGTAGGTGGCGTCGGTGTAATATCCGTGCCAATAAGTGCCACCACTGATGGTGCCACCATATTTGACGGTATAGGAAGAACCTACTGAGAAGGAAGGATGGCTCAAGAGTAAAACTAAATTTCTGCCACCGCCTGGGCCGCCGCCGCTGATGGTCGGACATTGGTAGGTACAGATTACATCGCTTCCTGAAAGAACCTGGATAGCATAGCCTGATCTGGTGTTAATTTTTAGAGTGGGTTGTGTGCATACGCTTGTTGTAGGGTTACTGGTGCTGCCTCCTGCACCAATTATTATACCACCGGTAATCGTAAATGTGTTTTGATCGCAGTCAAGACCGCATTCAGGCATTGCAGAGCC
This sequence comes from Bacteroidales bacterium, assembly GCA_016285515.1. GTDB lineage: Bacteria > Bacteroidota > Bacteroidia > Bacteroidales > BM520 > RGIG7150. The sequence continues at coordinate 50,812 of JAEEQW010000012.1, read as the reverse complement.
AGTAGCTATAACCATGCCGCCGTTATATGTCATAGGACCGTTGACATCTATACCGTCACCGTTGTTGCTACAGGTGTAAATTTTACCATCGTTGACAATCAACTGGTTAGGATTCATACCATCGTCCTTGTTTGAAAAGGCCTCAATAATGCCGCCATTGATAGTCATAACAGATTCACATTCAATGGCTTCACCTCCTTCGTTTTGTGTTTGGAGGCAGTTGCTTGAGATGTGTCCGCTATTAATTGTCATAGTACCGTCGGATTTCAGGGCTTTTGGATTAGCATAGTCCATGTTCCAGCCGCTGCCTGACACATAAAATCTTTCACCTGATGTGGTGATTGTTAAGATGAAGTCGTCATCATTTCCGCCTATAGTGCCGAAAGTCGCCACACCATCGAGTTTGATACCCTTACCGCCTGATCCCGTACTTGTACAGGTAATATTACCGCCTGTGATGGTCAAGTTGCCGTCGCATTTTATACATGAACAGGTGTATGAGTCTGTAATTCCATTAGGATTGGTATATACGGCGCCTGCACCGTTTGTTGTCAATGTGAAAGTACCATCGCTGATGGTGATATTGGCATCGGAACTGATAGCCTTCCCGCCGTTATTTGATGTTGGAAGTGTAATGTTGAAAGTACCGCCGCTGATGGTTATGTCGCCATCACTTTTGATACCGCTGCAGTATGAAGGCTCGTATCCTGAACCTGAGGCTTCAAGAACTGTCCCCCCAGATGCGGTTATGGTAAAGACACCACCGGAAATATTGGTGTAGCCATTTGTGGAAATACCCTTTGACATGTCTCCAGAATGGTTGATTTCGATGTTACCGCCTGAAATGATAACACCTATGTCAGCCTTGATTCCTTTACCATCTTCAGATGTCGAATTGATGGTGATGTCTCCGCCAGTGATGCTAACGATACTGTCGCAGGAAATGCCGTTAACGCCCGTATTGCTGAGAATGAGGGTGAGGACGGTACTGCTGTTGTTGATGTAAATCGCGCTGTCGCATTTGATGGCTTTGGTTTCAGCACCGGAAGTGGTGATGACCGATTCACCGCCATTGAAATAGATGTTATAAGCTGCTTTCAGTCCTTTCACATCTTCTGCGGATGTCGTCAGATTGAGATTGCCGCCGTTGATGTAAATGTTGCTTCCGCAGTCCACGCCGTCTCCCGAAGTTTCAAGAATAACGAGATTGCCGTTTCCCGACAGTGTGAAATCGCCGTCCAAGTGCAGACCATCGCTTGATGCTTCTGTAATCTGTACAGTGCCTGATGAAATGGCGATATCACCAGTTACTTTGACAGCATGTTTCTTTAAACCGGAAATCTGTACCTCACCGGTACCTGCGTAGAAATAGAGGGAACCTTCGGCCGTAATGGCAGCATTTTTGCCGCTTGAACCGTCTGACAGCACTGATGTGCCATTAAGAGTGATGTATGCATCGGCATTTTCTTCAATTTTGAGTACAGGACCTGAAGTATGGGTTAATTCAAGCGAATTGAGAATCAGATATATGTTCTCTGTACCTGTAAAATCAAGTGAACCGTTGGAACAACTGCCGCTGAGGGAGAATGTCGTGTTGGGTCTGTTGTTTTCGATTGTGACGTCAGTGCCATCGGTTGTGATGATAATGCCATCATTGGAATATGGGTTGTTGACGGTCACACTGCTGTTTGAAAAATCAATTGTGACGGCATCAGAACTTACGTTAGCCATACCGAATGTCAGACTGTCGATTTGTGTCAGCAAGTAGGATAATTGCCCACTGGTTAAAGTGAATATCGCACTTGCCGGCTTGTTCGCGAATTTTATGCTGTTGATATTTGAAACAGCCTGATTGGCAAGCGTGTCTCCTGAATTGTGTAAGTATATGTATCTGACTTCATCCTGTGCATTCGCAAAAAGGAAGAGAAAAATGCAACTCAGCGAAAATAATAATCTTCTCATAGTTTCAAAAGTTTTTGAATTGTATTGTCTGTTTTTCTGCATTTTTATTAATTGCTTTTACTCGAATAGATAATGTTTACGATACCTGTTATATCCAATACGTTAATGATGCTATCGCCATTGACGTCTGCTTTTTCGAATACAAACGGGGAAGCGGAACCATTCATAATGTAGTTGATAACAACAACTATATCAGAGATATTGACAATGCCATCATTATTGGCGTCGCCGAGAAGAAATTCAGAATTGATAATAGTGATTTCAAAATCAGCTTCTTCAGAGTTACCAGTGACTTCTGAAGTTGCAGTAATTGCGAATGTTAGGGCTTCATCGATTTCATAGCCCGATTCAGGAATGGAAACGAGCAGATAGCCTTCCACTGATTGATTTGCACCCAATGTCAGTGTGGTGGTTTGAACATCGTCAACATAGAAAGTACCGATGATTTCTCCGGCAGTTTGTGTTAATGATATTTCATCTTCTACAAGACCATCGTTAGAGACCTTGAATCGCAGGGTGATGTCACTTCCCAGATAAGCTGTAGTGTCTGGAGTAAGAGCTTCTAATTGGAAAACAGGGTTCAGTTCGATTTCCTCGAATAGAATTTTTCTGATATCATCAATAGGAATCTCAGTGACCATATTGGCAGCATTGATGATGATAGTGTTGTCACCATCGAAATAAATACTATCGTTTCCCTCAGTGAGAGTGAATACAGCCGTCTCCCCACTGACGTAATAAACGGTAGTAGCTACTGTAACTGACTGTGCAAAAGCACTGATTGTCAAGAACATTAAAGCAATTATCAGACTTAACCTTTTCATGATTTTTATTTATGTGATTTATTATAATTTTTAATATAAATTTTTCAAATTAATTTTTTTCCACTTATCGCTGCTGTAGTTTTTTATGGTAATTGTGGCATCGAGATCGAAATTTTTCCTGGTGTCTTTGTTAAGACAGAGCTCTGCAAACAATACGATTTCCGGTACTGATTTTATCGGAAGCATTGCCACATCGTGGGCATTACCTTCGAAACGCAGAAATACATACTGATAATTGAATTTCTTAAAGCGTTTCACCAGTTGGTTTGACCCAAAAAGACCTTTTTTGAAAAATTGTATCTTGTTGTAATTGACCACTTTATCATCTGTTCCATGTAAAAACATTGTGGGTGACGGCTCACGATACTTATAAACTACAGGTGCATCACTCGTGAATATGCCTCCTGCAAAGGATATTATCCCTGCAAAACTGAAGTCATCCGGCAGGTCAGAAGTTATGCTGCTGTGATTGGCGTGCAGATAATCGGTTTCGAGAGCGGTGATGGCACCGGCACTGGAGCCTATAAGAAAAATGTTGTCAGGGTTGATGCGCAAATCATCGGAATGTCTTATGAGAAAAGCGACTGCCGCCGCACAGTCTTCGGAAGCATCGTTGATGACTTTTTCAAAAACATTGGCAGCCTCCAAATACCCTTTTACTTTATGTCCTTTGAATCCTAACCGATATTCTATCGCAGCAACAACGAATCCTTCGTCTGCAAGTTGAGAACAGAAATCTATGGCATATTTGTCATTGCGTGCGCCGGTGACAAAACCGCCTCCGAAAATATATACAAGACATGCAGAATCATTGCGTGGTGTGTCAGGTACGTAGATGTCAAGTTTCAAGTCAAGTGTGTCACGTGTGACGAATGTAAACGTCTTGTCTTGTGCTGATGCTGATATACATAGCAATAACAACAATATGAGTTGGAGTATGCCTTTTCTCATTTTGCCCTAATTATATTTTATTTGATTTATTTGTTAAAGAAATACTTAAAATGCAAATTTAATAATATTTCAAAAATAACTGTTAAAACGACTTTTAAAATATTATATGATTGCGCTAATTAATGCGAGTTTTAGGTTTATCTTATGGTCCCGACTGTTGTGACGGTCAGTTCAACAGAAGCGGTTATTCATTCATGTAGAATGTTGGTCTGCGGTCATTGAATATGTCATCAAGCTCGTCAAATGATTTGTTTCTGGTGATGTTGGTGTCAAAGGTGGCTCTTATTATGGCATCGCCGTTGATTGCAGCTTGTTGCAATGTTATACCATGATTGTCGTAAATGACTGATTTGCCTGTGAATGTGAGAGTTTGCATGGTTCCGTCAGGAAGTTGGCGTGATTCACTGCCATATCTGTTTGAAACGGCAACAAAGACATTGTTTTCCAGTGCACGCGATTTCAGGCCCGTTTCCCAATATGGCGTGACCAGATTGGCTGAACATGTTATTATGTCGGCTCCTTTCAAAGCCAGTGTCCTTGCGCTTTCAGGAAACCGCCAGTCGTAACATATCATCATACCTATTCTGCAGTTCAGGTTCGGATGGTTGAAAACGAAAAATCCTGTATCACCATACGAAAAGCAAATTTTTTCCTTATAGAACAGATGTGTTTTGCGATAAACAATGTATGACTTGTCAGGCATTAATGCAATAGCGGAGTTGTAAAATCTGTCTTCATCTTTTTCAGCAAATCCGGCAATAATCACATTATTGTTTTTCACTGAGTAGTCGCCCAGAAAATCTGCAAATTCTTCTGCTGTAAGCGCCAAACCCTCGACCTCTTTTGTGTTGAGAAAAGAGTAGCCTGTCGTACACAGTTCAGGCAAAACGACTATGTCATCATCAAGGTCTTTGACAAGTGATTCAATTTGCTGGAAATTTTGGGCTATTTCATCGTAAACAGGTGCGAACTGGACTGTTGCGACAGAACAAATATGCTTCATGATATGTAAAGAATAATAACAATTGCAAAGGTAGCAAAATGAGTTGATTTATCAAATACAGTCATAATTTTTGCCTGGAAGACAGCTTATCAGTCCGTTGAGTTCCATATCAAGGAGTTCAAATGAAAGTTTATTGATGGCTATGTTGATTTTTTTTGCTATGAAATCCACATTGCAGGTTCCGTTTTCCGATATTAGAGAATAGATTGCCTGCTGGGTGGGGTTGAGGTTAGAAATATTTGTTGCCTTTTTTGTTTTTGTGTCTGTGTCCCAGTTCAGACTGTTGATAATGTCTGATGCGGAAGTTGTAATTAATGCTTTATTGCTGTAAATAAGATTGTTGCATCCAACAGAAAAAAGGTCATTTATTCTGCCTGGAATTGCAAAGACTTCCCTGTTATAGGAATTTGCGATATTTGCGGTAATCAGTGCACCTCCTTTGTCAGACGCTTCAATTACAAGTACGGCGTCTGAAATTCCAGCGATGATTCGGTTTCTTTTAGGGAAGTTTTCGCGGTCAGGTTTTGTGTCGGACAGGAATTCAGTGATGAGGCTGCCGGTATCCGCTATTTCTTGAGCCAGATGAAGGTTGGTATATGGATAAATCGTCTTGAATCCCGTTCCAAGTACTGCAAAGGTTGACAGACCTTCCGACAACGCTGCGGTATGTGCGCAAGTGTCTATGCCGTATGCGAGTCCACTGACTATGCCGGCATCAAGGTCTTTCAACTCACTTATGATTTTGTTGCATGCCTTGCGACCATACTCCGTTGCATTGCGTGTGCCTACCACTGCCAGCATCTTCTCTTTCCGCGGAAGTACGTTTCCCTTGATGTACAGTACTATAGGTGAGTCGTGGCACGATTTTAACCTTTTAGGGTAGTTGGTGTCCATATACGAAACTATTCTGATGGAATTGTTAGTGGCATATTCGATTTCTTTTTCAGCTACTTCCAAAGGCTTCTTGGAATTGAGAGAGTCGATAATACTGTCACCGATTCCGTGAATTTTCGACAATATCTTCTTTTTCTCAAGGAATACGTTTCTTGCACTGCCGCAGTATTCTATGAGCTTTTTAGCGTTTACGATGCCGATATTCGGCACTTGCGTTAACGCAATCATGTATAATATTTCTTCGTTCATATCCATTAATGCCAAAAAACATGAAATGTCCATATCATTTCTTGAAAAAAATATATCTTTGTGAAAAAATTGTTTGTATGTTGAATTACATAGTATGGAATTTTGAACCGAGGATATTTCCTAATTCAAACTTATATATTGCATGGTACGGTGTGTGCTTTGCATTGGGCGTATATCTTTGCTATCTTATTGTAAGTTATGCCTGGAAAAAAGAGGGCAGAGCCGAAGATGTCTTAAATAAGGTGGTTATATGGTTATTAGTTGCCCTGATAGTGGGAGCAAGATTAGGCCATTGCCTGTTTTATGAACCCGATTATTATTTGAGTAATCCTTTGGAAATACTCAAAACGTGGAAGGGCGGTCTTGCAAGTCATGGAGCAGCTGTTGCTTTGCCGATTACTGTTTATATCCTTTCCAGAAAGTACGATTTCAATTGGGTGTGGTTTCTTGACAGACTTGCTATAGGAGTTGCACTTGCCGGTTCTTTTATTCGACTCGGAAATTTCTTTAATTCAGAGATTTACGGTATTGAGACCACATTGCCGTGGGGCGTGATATTTGTAAGAAACGGTGAAACTGTGCCTAAGCATCCGACACAGTTGTACGAATCGTTGGCATATCTGCTTATATTTGTGCTTCTCTTTTGTCTCTATCAGAAAAAAGGCACAAAATTGCGTACAGGATTCCTTGCCGGATTGTTCCTGGTGTTGGTGTTTGTCTTCAGATTCTTCATTGAGTTCATAAAGAATCCACAGGTTGACTTTGAAACCAATATGGTCCTGAATATGGGTCAGTTGCTGTCGATTCCGTTTATTCTTCTCGGAGTTTACTTCTTGTTCTTTTACAAACCAAAACCTGCAAAAGAACAAATTTAGCTTTTGTTTCCCATTATAATAGTTATTATCGCCATGACATCTGTCACATTTATTATGCCGTCATGGTTGGCATCTGCATTGTCGAAAATGAACTGCGGGGCGGAACCATTGAAAATGTAATATATAACTGTTGTAATGTCGCTTATATCAACAGCACCGTCACCGTTGGCATCGCCGATAAGGAATGCTGGATTAATCACAGTTACATTGAAATTCACATTCTTGACATCTTGAGTGATTTGAGAAGTGGCTGATACTGTGAAGGATAGGGTTTGTTGGTTGTCGAAACCTTCGGCGGGGATGGCGACGAGAAGATAGCCTTCCTTTGTCTGTCCGGCAGGAAGATTAAGAGTATTGGTCGGAGTTCCATCAATGAAGAACGTACCTGATATTTCGCTTTCTGTTTGAGCGAATACAATTTGGTCATCACCATCGCCGGTGTTGGAAACCATGAAGCGAAGTGCTGCATCGGAATTCATGTTGACGGTTGTGTCAGCGGTAAGACTTGCCAGATTCAGAACAGGTGTTCCACTTTGAATGGTGTCGGTAGGAATGACTTTGACATTATCGATAAACCATGAATACCAAAGGTTTGTACCCAATGAATTGTAGCCGCGCCAGTCGATTTTGACGGAACTGCCGATGAACTGCGACAGGTTAATGTGTACTGTTTCCTCATACATATTGATTCCTTCAGGAAGGTAATATGCATCCCAAAGAACTGTCCATGAGTTGTCATTGCTGTTGAAAACCCGTACTTCAAAATGGTCGTAGTATATTGTGCCGAGTTGTACGAATGTTTCAAACTGCAGTTCAGTAGGACGTGTGATTGGTATCAGTGGGGTGATTAGATGTTCGTCTTGTGGGTTTTCCTGAAAATCCCATTCGAGACAAGCCTGTTTTGTGCCTTCAGGAGGAGTTACTATGAATTCGTTTTCATCGCTGTCGTCATATATGATAGTGCCCCAGCGTGACCATTGCATCCATGTCAGTGGCATACCCTCGCGTGTCCATCCTTCAGGTGGGAATGTCTCGCCCTCAAAGCCTTCTTCCAATAGGGGTGCCTGCCAGTCCCATGATAAATCCATCGGGTCGGAAACTGCGCTGTTGCCGTTTATATCCACCAAGTTTACAGTCATAGTGCCGGATGTATGGTTGGGTTGGGCAGGAATTGTAGCGGTATAGTAGTGATCGCCGCGATTGTTCTTGCTGCTGACAAAAGCCAAGTTGTAGGCAGTACCGTTTATGTTATATGTTGCTGTCAGCTCTTCAGGCATGTCTGATGCATCGCGGGCACACAATACAAGGTTCATGTCAACATCGGCGTATGTATGATTGCCTGATAATGAAATCACTTCCGGAGGATTGTTATCGGAACTTGAATTGCTGATGAAGATGTCGTCAAGGTACATATTCCATCCATAGTCGCTGTACGCTTCGAAAATGATATAACCATTATCGTATTCACTGTCAAATGAATATGAATATTCAAACCAGTCATCGTGATCCTCGACAGGTTCCAATGAGATAACTCTGTGAACAGAACCAAGCAGTGAGGCTGACTCCAAGTCCGGGGTGTCGTTGAAGTAAACATTTATTTTGTCGGCACGATAGTAAATGTTGTTTGTTCGATATATCCAGAATCTAACGATGTTGTCGGTTGAATTGGTTGACAGTTTCGGGGAAACCAGAATGGCTCCCTGCCCTGCATGAGCGTAGAACGAATTGTACATGGCCATTGCGTTGCTTCCGTCGTGTGGAACGCATGTCGGCTGCGCGCCGGAGGTGGCTCTGATGAAATTGTAGCTGCCGTCAAGGATGATGGCACGCCAGCCTTCAGGAGGAAATGATTCGTCTTCAAAGCCTTCTGTCAGAGGATAATCGAAATAAGGTGCCTTTGCCGTGACATTGAAGTCTATATTTTCGGTATGACCTGTATTTGTTGATGATGCTATGATTTGAAGAAGAATATTCTCATTGTGTGAAACGCCTTCAGTCGGCATTGTGACCACTGCATTAACGTATGCGGTCGCATCAGGGTCTAATGTGACTGAAGAGACCTGCTGGTTGCCAATGTAAAACTGTGGCTGTAGAATGTTGGGTTCACTCGTCAGACTGACAGTTTCGGATAAGACACCGTTGTTGAGTATGCTAAAACGGAAAGTTCCGGTTTCACTCATATATAGGATGGAGTCTGGAGTCAGATTTTCTGTACGGAAATTGTAACTCTCTGTCTGTTCGATGATTATGTCATCAATACACAGATACCACGGTGAATATGTCGCTGTGCTATGAAATCCTATATAGATGGTCCCGGTAATGGGAGCATTGAATACGGCTGCGGTGTTTTCATATTCGGTATTGGATATTTCCATGGGGGGAAGTATAGGATATTCCATGGCTCCGGAGTAGGGCATTTCCCCAGCCTTGATTTCGAAAGTGAAATGGTCGTTGCCGTTGGTGAGATGCCAGAAGGAGACTCTGTAAAGCTGTCCTTCGGTGACATTCATCTCTTTGTACATCCAGGTGTTGTCGTTATATTGGGCGGTGACGTACCAGGAGCCGGAATGGGCTTTGCGGTTGTATGTCTTGTCGCCTTCGTTGCATAACCAGCCTCCGTCTTCGCATATCCATCCGGTTGGTGTCTCTCCATCAATGTTGCCGGTTTCAAAATCTTCATTGATTAATATTTGAGCATTTAGGATGTTGAATGCAAACAACATTATCGCAAGGAATAGTGTTTTTTTCATAATGAAATGGTTTAAAAATATTTTGTAAAAGTAAGGGCGTAACTGAAAAGTCACACCCTTACTAAAATCAATCAGTCAACATATTGTGATGAAATATGCAACATTTGTCTAATTGCTAAATTCCAATTAATCCTGAGAATTCATCTTTATATTGCTGTGCAAGTTCTTTTTCGCCGTTGTCTTCCAGAATTCTGGAAAGCTGTGCGATAACTGACAGGGCATTTTTCATATCTTCGGAATAATAATCGCTGAATCTTGGAGAGAGGGAAAGATAATATTGAACCTCATCAATGTATTTCTTGTGAATTGTTTCCGCAAGGGATATTGCCTTGTCTTTCTGATCGGCAGCAAAATAGATGTCAATACCTGGGAACAGATAATAGTCTGCCTGAATGGTATGGTTTGGAAATTCCTCAAGTGCCTTGTCGATCACTATTGCAGCAGAATCAACTTTGTTGGACCTGTATAGTGCATCGGCAAGTCGGATGTAGTCTTGGCGCATCATCAGACAGTTTCTTGCACTCTCTCTATCAACCGTGACTGAAGGGTCGTTGAGGTTTCCCCATTTAGTCTTGTTGAGCAGAATGTCGTAAGTATTGTTATAGTCGATGCCTCCGATACCTTTTATGTAGCTTGGATCATTACATGCAACAGGCATGAGACGATAGACTATACCGTCAAGATACCAGTATCTGTCGGCACCGAATACATTTCTGACTATATTAGGAGTGGATATGTATAAAGGACGATCCCAATCGAATGTCGCAAGGAAGTCAAAGAAGAGTAAATCGTTCTTTGTCAGGTAGTTGGTGTTGACGGTCCAAACTATCTCATCAACTATCTTGTCGGCAAGTTCTGGAGGAACTATATGGTTGGCGAGAACTTTCTCTTTGTTGACTTTCAGGCGGAAAGTCTTGCAAGGGAAGGTGTTGCGGTATTTTCCGTCACCGAATCTTGCTTTGAGTTTGCCGGCTGCGATCAGTTTTATGAAATCCTTGACATCGATGGAGGAAATATTGGATTTGTCGGAATATACTACGACGTCGTTGACGTTTTTCCAATAATCCTTTTCCTTGAGGGTGAAAGGAACCGGTTCGGAATCATAGACTTTGCGCATCATCTGAGGTGCATACCATTCGCTGGCTGAGAGCATGTAGTTCATCACACGGCAGTCAGTACGACATTCCTCGACTTCCTGGACATACCAAAGCGGGAAGGTGTCGTTGTCACCATTGGTGATAAGCACCGAATTCGGAAGAAGTCCTGCAAAGTAATTTTTACCGATATCGCGGGCGGCATATTTGCCGGATCTGTCGTGGTCATCCCAGCCCTGCTGAGCCATGATGACAGGCACTGACAGACATAGTATGAATGATATTATGAGTGCGAGTTTCTCGTTTTTGCCTTTGAGCAGTTTGTCGATACCATTGACAACACCCATCAGACCGAGTCCTATCCAGATAGCGAACGCGTAGAAGGAGCCTGCGTAAGCGTAGTCACGTTCACGCGGTTCGAATGTCTTTTGGTTGAGATAAATGGTGATGGCGAGACCTGTCATGAAGAACAGCATGAGTACCACGAGAGAGTCTTTCGGATCTTTCTTTATTTGGTAGAACAGACCTACCAGACCCAGAATCAGTGGCAGGAAGTAGAAACTGTTGTTGGCAGGATTCTTCATGCTGTCGGGCAAATCTTGATTTCCGAGACGGGCTTCATCAAGGAATTTGATGCCGGATTTCCAGTTTCCGTTGTCAATACCGCCATGCCCTTCGATGTTGTTCTGACGTCCAACGAAATTCCACATGAAATATCTCATATACATGTGACCAAATTGGTATCTGAACATGAACCTCATGTTCTCGCCAAAGGTAGGCTTGTAAAGTATATCAGTGTTGCCGTCACTACGTCTGACTGGTATGCGGACACCTTTTACCTTGCCCCATGATTTGTATCCTTCAATCTTGTTGTCATCCTGGTTTGCATACATTCTCGGAAGAATGGTGCAGAAACGCTTGTCATAAACCGCAATGCTTTCCTTACCATCGTCAGTCATTACGTATTTTCCTGATTCTTTGTCCTTTACATAGATGGGCTTGCCGTCTTTGTAATGATCTATAGGAGCATTGTAATATTGACCGTAAATAATAGGTGCCGAGCCGTATTGTTCACGGTTGAGGTATGATACCATCGTAATCGGGTCGGAAGGTGAGCCTTCATTGATAGGAGTGTTGGTGTTGGCACGGATTGCCAGTATAAAGAAGGTTGAATAACCTGTCAGGAACAGTACCAGTGCAATCACTATCGTGTTCCATAATATTGTCTTTCTCTTCAATGACCACATCCATAGGAATATAAGCAGAGCCGTAAGCAGGATGAAGTAAATCCATGTGCCTGAATTAATTGGCATATTCAGCCTGTTGACGAAGAACAGTTCGAATGAGCCAGCAAGCTTAACGACGAGAGGTACTATTCCATACAGCACTATTGCAACCAACACGAAGGAAATCAGTAGAGCGAGGAGGACGCCTCCAACTGTGGGTTTCTTGTATTTCTTGTAATAGTAAATCAGTGCAATTGAAGGAATTGTAAGCAGGTTCAGCAGGTGTACACCTACCGACAGTCCAATGACGAGTGCTATAAGCAGAATCCATCGGCTTGCATCTTTTTCATTGTCCTCCTGTTCCCATTTCAGAATGGCCCAGAAAACTATAGCCGTACAGAACGATGACATGGCATAGACCTCACCTTCAACCGCCGAAAACCAGAAGGTGTCGCTGAACGTATATGCCATGGCGCCAATGAACCCTGCAGCAAGTACCGTCCACATTTTCCATTGGTTTTCCTTTGCACTGAAGTCACAACCGTATGCTATCGTGCCGTCTTCTTTCTTATATGTCTTGTCGGAACAACTGGCATTGAACAGTTTTCTTCCAAACAAAGTGATGGTCCAGAACAGAAACATGATGGTCAGTCCGCTGCATACAGCCGACATAGTGTTGACCATCATAGCTTTTTTGGTAATATCACCAAATGCAAACAGAGAGAAAAATCTGCCGAGAAGTTGGAATGTGGGTGCTCCTGGCGGATGCCCGACTTGAAGTTTTACTGCCGTTGAAATATACTCTCCACAATCCCACCAACTTGTTGTGGGCTCAAGTGTAAGCAGATAGGTTAGGGTGGCAATAGCAAAACATATCCATCCTAAAGTATTGTTACAGATTTTGAATTTTCTCATGTTCGAAAATTTTGATATGTTTAATTGTGCAAAGGTATAAAAAGCCCTTGATTTAAAACCGAAAAAAAATAATAATTTTTTTGTTGGCAAATATAACTGAATGGAAAAAATGTATTACTTTTGCAAACCGAAATCAATTGTCCGATGGTGTAATTGGCAACACGTCAGATTTTGGTTCTGAAGACTCCAGGTTCGAAACCTGGTCGGACAACCATAATTAATATGGCAAAAAAAAGCAATAAGTTATCTTTGGACTTTTCCTGTCCTACCGCTGTTGTCGGAATTGCCTGTGTTAAAGCGTTTTACGAACTAGCCCATCACATCAACAAAAAACTTGGTATCAGTTTGGCCAGAAGGGATGATGTCATCCAGTCTTATTCTGCTTATTCTGGTGGTGGAAACAGTTCGACACAAGTTAATCTCTTTTCTTCAACTTCTCAGGACGACATGGCTCAGAATGAAATAGCCCATCCTTTGTATTTTTATGAGGATGATGAAAGAAAGATGGGAATATTGCTGATTCAGAATACGGTTAATGGCAATTCGCTCATTGGGAAAGCCAAAGGGTGGGATTATCTTTTTATTCTTAATAATGTAATTGGAGATGATATATCGAAATATATCACCGCATTGTCGGAAATAAACTGCATCAATGCCACAATTCTGCTTGATGAGAAGAAAATTCCCAATCTGCGCGACATTTTCGATGATTTGGATACTTACATCATAGAACAAAACAGAAAAAAATGAGTAATAAGAAATATTATACAGTCTGGGAAGGGAAGACTATAGGGGTGTTCGACAATTGGGATGAATGCAGGGAGGCTGTGACAGGATGCAAGGCAATATACAAGTCTTTTGCCACACGCGAAGAGGCTGTTGAAGCATTCAATGGTGACTATAGGGATTATGTCGGCAAAAATGAAGCCAAGATGTTTAACTTTAGCAGGTTGGATCCTTCACATCGTCCTTTGATTCCAAGTATCTGTGTAGATGCTGCATGTTCCGGCAATCCTGGCAAATTGGAGTTCAGGGGAGTCGAGACTGCTACAGGTGCCGAAATCTTCCATAGAGGTCCTTTCGAGGAAGGCACTCAGAATATAGGTGAATTTCTTGCAATAGCCTTTGGGCTGGCAATTCTAAGGAAGGCTGGCGTGAACCTCACAATTTACTCTGATTCCATGACCGCCATATCGTGGATAAGGCAAAAATCGTGTAATACCAAATTACAACGCAGCGAAAAAAACAAAGACCTTTTCTACATCGTTGACAAGGCGGTGGAATGGTTGAAAAATAACAACTGCCCTAATCCTATCGTGAAATGGGATACGGAGGCATGGGGCGAAATTCCAGCCGATTTCGGCAGAAAGTAATTGATATGAAGATAGATACTTTAACTTTTAACATATTTCAGGAAAACACTTACATTGTTTATGATGAGACCGGACAGGCTCTTCTGATAGATCCCGGATTTAATACCGAAGAAGAAAGGAAAGTTTTAGATGACCATGTGGAAAAGAATAATATAAAGATTGCAAGATGCGTCATAACTCATCCGCATCCCGACCATTTCCTGGGAGGCAAATATATTATCGACAAATACGGTGTCACGCCAGAGATATATTATACTGCTGGAAGGCTGTTCCATATTTTTGAGGTTTATATGGCTCCGATGGGATTCATGCATTATCAGTCATTCGTTCCGCAATATAACATCACCGAGGATAGTGTCATCAGTTTCGGAAATTCCAGCATGACAGTTCTTTACACGCCAGGTCATGCGGATGGTAGTGTCTGTTTTTACTGTGAAAAGGAGAAGGCACTTTTTTCAGGCGATGTTTTGTTTAGGAATGGTATTGGCAGGACTGACATGCCGACTGGAGATTTTGACACACTTATAAATTCAATAAGGGATAAGATTTTTGTCTTGCCTGATGATGTGAAGGTTTACTCTGGTCATGGTGATGTGACCGAGGTTGGTTATGAGAAGCGGAGCAATCCGTATTTTTAGAGGCATGCGAGATATTCGTAAAAAAAAAAACAGGTATGACTCATACCTGTTTTTTTTCTGTAATTTTGGAATGATTAAGCGTAAAGCTCTTCAAAAATCTTTCTCAACTTCGGGCATTCGCGGAGTTCCTGAAGTGTGAATTCCGCATGACCTTTGGTGTAGCCGTTGCCCATGATCATGTTCACATCGGCGCCGATGCCTTCTGCACCGAGGGAAGCCTTGGTGAAACTGGTGGCCATGCTGAAGAAATAGACGATACCATCGTCCTTTGTGCAGAGCACAGCGGTCATTTCCTGATCCGGCACATTGACGCAGTTGATGGTCACGTCAGCCATCTTGCCGTTGGTCAGTCTCTCAATCATTTCGTAAACCTGCACAGGTGTCATGCCAGCGGCACTCTCGACGATGTCGCAGAAACCGAGGTCCTTGATACGCTGTGTTGACTTAGGGCTGTTGGCGATACCAATCACCTTACCGGTGACACCGACGCGCTTCTTAGCTTCGTAGGCGCAGAGCATACCGCTCTTTCCACCAGCGCCGAGGATGACGACAGTTTGGCCATATTGGCAAAGTTTTGCTGTCTGTGCTGGAGCACCAGCCACGTCCAATGCTGACAATGCAAGTTTCTCTGGCATGTCGCTTGGAATCTTAGCGTATATGCCGCTTTCAAACAGGATAGCCTTACCTTTGATGTCAACTTGGTCAACATCAGGACGGATAGCGAGGATCTCGTCGATGCGCAATGGGGTAAGAGAAAGGGAAACCAGTGTTGCGATGCGGTCGCCTTCTTTGAGATCGATTTTGCCTTTGAGGGCATCGCCTATCTTTTCAACTTTTCCAAGAAGCATGCCGCCCGAACCGGTACGACGGTTGCGGTGTTTGCCCTGAAGTTCAACATTCAGAAGCATTTCCTTCTTGATTTCTTCCATTATCTTTTCCTGTGAAGCACCTTCTCCTGCCTGTTTTTTGGCATAGTTGTGGATATCTGTGAATGATGCTGAGTCAATGTTTAATGTCTGTACGTCAATGAGGATTTCATTGTCGTATATTTCGTCCATGTTGTTGTCGATTTTGTTAGCAGGCTGTGGAAGCACGCCTTTAGGTTCGATTACACGGTGAGTACCGTATTTGTTACCATGTTTTTGCATTGCGTTGTTAATTTAATGTTTTAAAATTTAATGATTATTGTTATTAGTTGACTTAATCAAACATGATGTGATTTTCTTTCAAACCAGTAGACAATTGTTCTTCGTTTTTCTTGATGTCAATAAGAATTGTTTTCTCATCATACCCAATTGCGACAAATCTTACAGTATATTTTCCATATGATACACCTTCTATCTGATACTCGCCTTTCTCATTAGTAGAAGTACCATATCTCATTTTGTCTTTCCCATCAAGAAGAATTACATTAGCAAATACTACCGGTTCTCCAGTATCATCTATCCAAACGCTACCATTCAAAGTTGCTGTTTCTCCAGTATTATTCTCAGGCTTCGCTGTTCCAGAATACCTAGAAACGGAACAACCCGTAATCATGGATACAATCGCAAATATGAACAATAGCCTGTTTTTCATAGTTTTATAGAAAATGTTATCTTCTTCCTATTTCTTATTTACGCGGTTTCAGTCCAAGAATCTCGCGAGCCTCATCGGAGGTGGCAATCGGGCGACCGAGTTCGTTGGCGATGCGTACAACTTTGGAGACGAGTTCGCCGTTGGACTGTGCCAGCACACCCTTCGAGAGGTAGAGGTTGTCCTCGAAGCCTACTCTCACATTTCCACCCATTGCTATTGCAGCGGCAGCCATCGGGAAGGCATGACGACCTACACCGGTGACGGTCCAAGTGGAGCCAGCGGGGATGCCGTTAACGAGCCAGCAGAGGTTAGCAACGGTGGCAGGAGTGCAGCCAGGCACTCCTAACACGAAGTTGAACTGCATGGGAGCGCCAGGGGCCTGACCCTTCTTGGCCATGTTGAGGATGGTGTCGAGGTGACCCATCTCGAAGCATTCGTATTCTGGTTTGATGCCACGTTCCATCATGCGTTTGCCGAAGGCGCGCATGGTCGGCATGGTGTTGTCGAAGATTTCGTCACCGAAGTTGCAGGTACCGCAGTCGAGGGTAGCCATTTCGGGCAACGGGTTGGTGTCTGTCGATTGGAGACGCTCGTCGGGAGTCATGCCCACGGCACCGCCGGTGGACGGGATGAGGATGACATTGGGACACACCTTCAGGATAGCCTCTTCGCACTCTTGGAAACGGCAACGGTCTTGGGTAGGCGTGCCATCGTCCCAGCGGACGTGCAGGTGCACGATAGCAGCACCGGCATCGACGGCCGACTTGGCCTCGCGCACGATTTCCTCAACGGTATAAGGCACGTTGGGATTTTGTTCCTTGGTGACTTCCGCGCCACAGATGGCAGCAGTGATTATTAATTTTTCCATATTGATGTCTTTGTTGATGTTTAACCTCTTCTTTGGCGGTCTTTCAGAGTTACACATGTGCCTGAAGCACGGCATACTACAACCGGTTCTTCGAGAACGTCAGCTGCGGAATCGTTGATGTCGGGTCTTGGAGTCACGACCTTTCTTGCCTCAAAGACCATTTTGCGTGATGTGTTGCCTTCGGAGACTATCTCACCGGTAGCCTCAATGAAGTCGCCGGCATGAACCGGTGCAAGAAATTCAACATTGTCGTATGCTCTGAACAGACCTTCGTCACCGTCACGCATAATCAGCAATTCGGTTGCAACATCACCGAACAGGTGAAGCATGTGTGCGCCGTCAACCAAACTTCCTCCGTAATGTGCGTCTTTTGCACTCATACGGACTCTAAGCGTAGTCTTATAAGCCATTGTTAGTGTTTTTATGAATGTTTTACAATATAGTCAACGAGAATATTCTGTGTCTTGACATTTTCAGGAGCTATTTCACCAACCTCCACAAGATTGTCAATTTCAGCGACAACCACGTCAGCAGCTGTAGCCATCATTGGGTTGAAGTTCTGAGTGGTTCCGCGATAAACCAGGTTGCCTGATTTGTCACCTATGGAAGCACTGAGGAATGCTATGTCGGCATGGAGCGGCTTCTCAAGGAGGAAGTCCTTGCCGTCGATGTTGATGACCGGTTTGCCTTCAGCAACGATAGTGCCGAGACCTGTTGGTGTGAGAACGCCTCCGAGACCGGCACCGCCGCAACGGATACGTTCTGCAAGTGTGCCCTGAGGACAAATCTCAACTTCCATTTCCTTGGCATTCATGAGATCAATGGTACATTGATTGGTGCCGATGTGGGAAGCGATGACTTTCTTTACCTGTTTGTTGGCTACAAGTTTGCCCACGCCTTTATCAGGATAACCTGTGTCATTGCCAATGATAGTAAGGTTTTTGGCACCTGATTTAACGATTGCATCTACAATGTTTAATGGTGTGCCGCATGCTAAAAAACCGCCGAACATAAGGGTCATGCCGTCTTTTACCATTGCAGCTGCATCTTCTGCTGTGATAAGTTTTGCCATGATATTATATTTTTATTAAAATTCTAACTTGCAAAGATAATCTTTTTACTTGAATCCTTAGATGAGTTTATGAAAAAATGTATTATCTTTGTTTTTTCAACTTGGCAGATAAATGAAATTGGAATATATAACATCGGCGTCAAATACCAAGATTAGGAAGCTCCTTGAACTGCAGGGAAGTTCAAAAGTCCGCAGAGCAGACGGTCTGATAGTCGTTGAAGGCCTGCGCGAAATCAAACGCGCTCTTGTCAGTGGATTTGTACTGAGAAGTTTGTTCTTTTCCGAGGAGATAATGTCATTGGACAGATTGGAGTCTGAAATTGAAATTCCAGTTGGCTGCGGATGTTTTTCCATTTCCGGAGAGCTATATGAAAAAGTGGCTTACAGAGGTTCCACCGAAGGTGTTATTGCTGAATTTTATTATAAAGAGAACAAGCTTGACTCGCTTCCAGTGTCGGAAAATCCGTTTTATGTGGTTGTTGAAAGTGTGGAGAAACCTGGAAATCTCGGTGCCATATTGAGAACCTGCGATGGTGCCGGATGTGTGGATGGTGTTATTATATGTGACTCATTGACTGATATTTATAATCCGAATGTGATACGTTCCAGCGTGGGGACAGTCTTTACAGTTCCTGTTATTGCTGCGGCGACTGATAAAACCATAGCATTTCTGAAAGAAAGGAAGGTAAAGATATTTACTGCACAACTGCAGGATTCGCAGGTGTATTACGACTGTGATTTTGTGGGTGCCACGGCAATAGTTTTCGGTACTGAGGCTACAGGTCTTTCTGACAAGTGGCGTTATGCTGCTGATTCACACATACTTATCCCCATGAACGGAATTGCCGATTCGCTGAATGTCTCTGTCTCGGCGGCGATACTTGTTTATGAGGTTTTACGGCAGCGGCGATAATATTATATTACCGAGACTTAATAGCATTAATTGTCATTCAACGTTTTGAATAAAGCCATTTCGAAGTCGGATGCGGTGTCGATGATGGAATCAGGGAAGTCGTAAATCGGACTGTGCAGTTCAGGATGGTTGAGACCGTCACCGATACCGAAGAAAGCTCCGGGATAGTGTTTCAGATAGTTGGAGAAATCTTCAGACCAACGGAAAGGTTCGTCTATTTCCACGATGTTGAAATTTCCATTCTGTGAAGTTTCCTTTATTTTGTCAACAAATTCAGTGTGGTTCTCCACGGCGGCAAAATTATCCTGAAAGTGATAGTCGAAGTCGAGATGGTGGCGGGAACTGATTTCTTTGAATGTATTTATCACATTATCGACAAGATTCTGCATTTTGCTGTTGGAAAATGCCCTAAGCGTCGTCATAATTTGTGCGTCTCCTGCAGATGTGCCGAATGCAACTTCACCAATGCGGGTGTATATCAGAGTTGCCTGCTGAAACTTCTCGGGTGACAAGTCACCATTGTTGATACTGTTTAGGAAATTAATCATTTCTGCAACAGCCAATCCGGGATTGATTCCGTTTTCGGGGTGTGCAGCATGAGTCTGGCGGCCTGTAAGATTAACTGCAAGACCGCAGGAGGCGGCTGCAAACGTGCCGTATTTGACAACTATGGATTTCTCCGGGAAGTTGGGCAAATTGTGAATTCCGAAGATGACATCGGTGTTCAGTTCGTCAAGCACTCCCGAATCTACTATTTTTTGTGCTCCATAGCCGGTTTCTTCTTCCGGTTGGAAAACAAGTATTATGTTGCCTTTTTGCGGACGGTTGTGAGAAATCTTTTCTGCAAGTGACAGTAGGATGGTGGTATGACCGTCGTGTCCGCATTTATGGGAAACGTTGCAGACTGTTGATTTGTAGGGTAGGTCGTTGTTTTCCTGAATAGGTAGGGCGTCAATGTCGGAGCGGAATGCCACATTGCGGCCTTTCTCCCTGCCATTGAATACTGCAATCACCCCATAACCGCCGATATGCTGGAAAAGTTTGTCGGGATTCAGCGCTGATAGATATTTTACGATAAAATCATGAGTGTCATGTTCATTGCCGGAAAGTTCTGGATGAGCATGAAGGAAATGACGTATGTTACTCATTTACATTAGCTTTTTATATACTTGAAGCCATCTTTCGGGCACTTCATTGTTGCTTGCTGAAAGATAATCCTTGTAGGAACAGGACACAAGATAATGAGGTGCATATTTTGTCTTCAGATAGTCAGGACACTCGACTTCCATCCACCAGCGGTTGGTCTGTTTGCTTTTGTAGAATACGACTTCGTGCTGGAAAATTGCTGAGTTTACGTGGTATTTTATGAATTTGTTGATGTCCTTGTAAGGCATTTCGTCAGTGCGGACATAATATCCGTCAATGAGATACCATAGAATTTGTCCTATCAGTTTTGCGGTTCTGAATTCGATGTCAAGAGCGGGATTATACTCATATATTCCGAAGGATGACACCTTGTCGCTACATCCTGCATAACGGCATAAAACACAGATTTCATCCCCAGTGAAACCGTTTGGTGATGAAAAAGGGTTGCCAGGGGCATCAGCAGCTTTTACTGATGACATGTCAAGGCTGACAATGTTTGAATTGCGTATCGCAGGTTCAACTTCAGCGATGTCTTCTCTCGCAACACCTAAGCGAAACGAATCAAAATATAGTGAATCAATTAGTTCCATGGCTTTCTTGTCAACATAGTACGACTGAAAGCCTATGTTTGTATAATTGAAAAGGTAATTCGGACGATGGAGAATTATTTTGCTGAGGTAAGATGTGGAAGTGTCGGCATCATTTTCGGTCTCTCCGATATCAAACCTTGAGTCGATACATGTCAGGTTGATGAGCTGTTTCATGTTTTCGTATGCAAGATAATTTGAATGGACAATGTTGTTTCCGCCGCCAAGAATGATGACGAACAACTTTTCGGCGAGTAGCCGGCTTATTACCGCAGTGGCAGCAGCCATAGTGTCAGAAGGCTCTTTACCTTGTTTTATGTTGCCTACATCTACCATTTTCAGGTTGTCGATATGATTGAATAAAGGGTAGAAATACCTTCTTATCACATCCGGAGCATTGGCACATCCTTCATTGCCCACGGCACATCTTCCTTCGGGAATGCCTATGATTGCTATGTTTGCCTTGTTGATGGGCGGAAATTCATTCTCCTTGGTGTAGAAAAGAGTGTTGTTGCCAATGGAATTGCCTGTGAGAGGAATGTCCTGTATAACAATTGGCGACAGGTATGCAAGTATGTCTGTAAGCATTTTTTGGAAGATTTATTTGTGTGCTTTGTTTTTTGCTTTCTCTATTAGGGTCAGACATTCGGAATAGGTGATCTCCTCCGGCTTGATGGTTTTGGGGATTTTGTAGTTTTTCTTCTCGAATGATATGTAGGGGCCGAATCTTCCGTTGAGTACCAGCATCTTAGGATCTTCGGTGAAGGCCTTTATCGTCTTGTTCTTGTCTTGCTCACGTTTGTTGTTTATGATTTCTACAGCATTCTCCAGGGTCATTGACAGCGGGTCGAGAGATGAAGGGATGGAGTAGAAGGAGCTGTTGTGGCGGATATAAGGTCCGAAACGGCCTTGCCCTATAATGACATCGTTATCTTCATATTTGCCTATGTTTTTAGGATATTTGAAAAGTTCCATAACATCTTCGAATGTGACGTTTTCGAGAGTCTGGCCTTTCTTCAGCCCTGTAAAACGCGGCTTTTCCTCATCTTCCGATTCGCCTATCTGTGCCATCAGACCATATCTTCCGAGTTTCACATAAACATTCTTGCCTGTTGCCGGGTCAACGCCGAGGAGCTTTTCTCCTCTGACCTTATCGCTTTTGTTATTGTCGGCTTTCTGGATTTCCTCATGAAAATCAGGATAGAAATTTGCGAGCATCTTCTGCCATTCAATCTTTCCCTTGGCTATTTCATCGAAGTCTTTTTCAATTTTTGCGGTGAAATTGTAGTCCATGATGTCACTGAAATTGTTGACGAGGAATTTATTGACAACGTACCCCATGTCGGTGGGAGCCAATTTCCCTTTGGATACGCCTTCCTTTTCCTTGTATTTCGATTCGGTGATTGCGTTGTTTTTGAAATATATGAGGTTGTATTCCTTGTTTTCGCCAGATTTGGTTATCTTTTCGACATATCCGCGTTTTTGAATGGTATAGATGGTAGGCGCGTATGTTGAAGGACGGCCTATTCCAAGTTCTTCCATCTTTTTGACAAGACTTGCTTCAGAATATCTGTAAGGAGGTTTTGTCGCTTTTTCAGCAGCATTGAGTTCTTTCAGCTTAAGATGTTGTCCTTTCTCAATCTTGAATGGAAGAACGGTTATTTCTTCGTCAGTTTCGGCGTTGTCGGTCGATTCATTGTAAACCTTGAGAAAACCGTCGAACAGGAGTACTTCGGTCTTTGCAGTGAATATCTTGTCGGTTTTGTTGGATTTAATGGTTATTGTGGTGTATTCCAGTTTTGCATCACTCATTTGTGAGGCGACGGCACGTTTCCAAATGAGGGAATACAGGCGTTGCTGATAGGTGTCACCTTCGATGGAAACGTTTTCAACGTATGTCGGACGAATGGCTTCGTGAGCTTCTTGTGCACCCTTTGACTTGACGGAATATTTGCGCGGACGGGAATATTCCTTGCCATATTCTTTTATGATTTCATTCTTTATAGTGCCAAGAGCCAAAGTTGACAAATTAACGGAGTCAGTTCTCATGTAGGTAATCTTACCGGATTCGTACAACTGTTGTGCAATCGACATTGTTCTTGTGACCGACAGACCAAGTTTGCGGGATGCTTCCTGCTGCAGTGTTGAAGTGGTGAATGGTGGAGCAGGACTCTTGGTCGCCGGCTTGGTCTCGATGGCATCGATTACAAAATCACCGTCCTTTATCGTGTTGATGAAGTCTATGACTTCCTCCTTGGTATTTAGTTTGTCAACCAGAGTTGTCTTCAGACCTGCTGTTGACTTGCTGTCAGCCTGCGTGAATATTGCAGATACCTTATAAGCATATTCAGGAATGAAATTCTTGATGGCTTCTTCTCTTTCAACGATAAGTCTTACTACTACCGACTGGACTCGTCCTGCGGAGAGAGCAGGTTTGACTTTCTTCCAGAGAAGAGGTGAAAGCTCAAATCCGACTAAGCGGTCAAGGACACGGCGTGCCTGCTGGGCATGAACGAGGTTGTAGTTGATGCCGCGCGGATTTTCAATGGCATTCAGAATTGCCATCTTTGTGATTTCACTGAATACGATACGTTTTGTCTTGTCTTCTGGCAGATGCAGAGTCTCAGACAGATGCCATGATATTGCTTCTCCTTCGCGGTCTTCATCGGATGCGAGCCATACGACTTCTGCATCGTTTGAAAGTTTTGTAAGGTCAGCAACAACTTTTTTCTTGTCGTCGCTGATTTCGTATATAGGGTTGAAATTGTCTTCAACATCTATTCCAAGCCCTTTCTTGGATAAGTCACGAACGTGACCGAAACAAGGTTTAACTTTATAATCTTTTCCTAAGAATCCTTCTATCGTTTTCGCTTTTGCAGGAGACTCGACTATAACTAAATTTTTTGACATATCTTATAGGGTTTGAAATCTAATGGGATTGAAAAAAACGGTGCAAAATAAATGCTTTTTTTTTTAATATGAGTATTTTTGCGGAAATATTTAAAAGATGAAGCAGGTATATATAGAAACTTATGGGTGCCAGATGAATTTCGCTGACAGTGAGGTAATTGGGGCAATATTGACTAATAATGGCTACAGCCTGACTGATAA
This sequence comes from Bacteroidales bacterium, assembly GCA_016285515.1. Taxonomy (GTDB): domain Bacteria; phylum Bacteroidota; class Bacteroidia; order Bacteroidales; family BM520; genus RGIG7150. The sequence continues at coordinate 26,783 of JAEEQW010000012.1, read as the reverse complement.
CATTGACAGTGCTGATGTCATCTTCATAAACACCTGTTCCATCAGGGAAAATGCCGAAAACAGGATCTTTAACCGACTGAGAGAAATCAATTATTATAAAAAGAAGAAGGAACTTGTGGTCGGTATAGTGGGGTGCATGGCTGAAAGGATGAAAGAAGAACTACTTGAAAAGGCACCAGTGGTGGATATCATTGCCGGTCCTGACGCATACAGGTCTCTTCCAAGAATGATTGATGAAGTGGTCAATGACAAACAGAAGGCTGTGCAGACAGTGCTGTCAACAAATGAGACATACGCTGAAATAAATCCTGTAAGAATTTCGAGTAATGGCGTGACCGCTTTCATTTCAATTATGCGCGGCTGTGACAATTTCTGCTCTTATTGCGTTGTCCCTTATACAAGAGGCAGGGAGCGCAGCAGAGATGCAGGGACTATTATTGCTGAGGCTAAGGACCTGTTCGACAGAGGTTATCGCGATGTGACTCTGCTTGGACAAAATGTCAATTCATACAAGTGGACTGATGAAGAAGGCAATACGGTGAATTTCAGTAAATTAATGGCTATGGTGGCTGAAATCAGTCCGCTTTTGAGGGTCAGATTCGCCACTTCGCACCCTAAGGATTTGTCAGACGAACTGATAATGACGATTGCAAAATATGATAATATTTGCAAGTTCATCCATCTTCCACTGCAGTCGGGTAGCACTGAAGTCCTTAAGAGGATGAACAGGAAATATACCCGTGAATGGTATATTGACAGGATTAAGGCCATCCGCGACAATATACCCGGAATATGCATCGGAACTGATATCATTGCCGGTTTCTGTGGCGAGACGGAAGAGGATCATCAGGAGACTTTGTCGCTTATGCGTATTGCCAAGTACGATTATGCTTATATGTTCAAATATTCTGTTCGACCCGGTACGCTGGCCGCACGGAAAATGGATGATGATGTGCTTGATGAAGTGAAAGGAAGAAGACTTTCGGAAATTATCGCTCTTCAACAAGAATTGTCTTTGGAGAGCAATCGTCACGATATTGGAAAGACTTTTGAAGTCCTTGTCGAAGGCAGGTCCAAACGAAGTGCCGATGAACTTTATGGCCGTAATTCCCAAAATAAGGTTATTATATTCCCTGGCGGTAATATTCATCCTGGAGAGTATGTCAATGTAATGGTTAAAGAATGTACGGCGGCAACACTTTTGGGCAAAATTATCGAGTAAGGAAAATGTAAGCAACGAAATCTTCATCAAGGTCAATTTCCAAGGAAAATATTTATCCTAAATAAAATCGACCATAATCCGCTATAAAACAAAAAAAATATATTTCGTAGCGAATTATAATTGATTTTATTCAAAAAAATAGTATCTTTGCTGCCAGAATCAAACAAAACGAATTGTATGTGCATCATTATTGGGAGAGAAAAGGAAATCGAAGAACTGGAGCGTCGTTGCCGCAGTAACCGCCCTGAGTTTGTCGCGGTGTATGGTCGTCGGCGTGTAGGCAAAACGTTCCTCATCAATGAGGTTATGCGCGACAATATGGTCTTCCATCATACCGGACTGTCACCCTACGATCGCAAACGGAAAGTCACGCTGAAGGACCAATTGCAGAACTTCTATTTCTCGCTGATTCGTCATGGCATGGAAGGCAGCAACCCGCCAAAGTCGTGGTTGGAGGCCTTCTTCATGCTGGAGCAACTGCTTGAACATCGTGACAACGGCACAAGACAGGTGGTGTTCATTGACGAGCTTCCCTGGATGGACACACCGAAATCGGGATTCCTTACCGCGCTGGAAGCATTTTGGAACGGTTGGGGCAATACCCGCCACAACTTCTGCCTCGTCGTGTGCGGTTCCGCTGCCTCTTGGATGTTCGACAATCTCATCAACAACAAGGGAGGGCTATACGGCCGTCTCACCTGTGAAATACACCTTGCGCCTTTCACGCTGAACGAATGCGAACGGTTCTTTGTAAGCAGGGGAATCAAGTTGTCGCGCTACAACATCATCCAAGCCTACATGATTCTGGGGGGCATACCTTACTATCTCGATTGCTTCGACCCGTCGCTCAGCCTCGCGCAAAACATCGACCGGCTGTTTTTCAACCCCAAAGCGAAGCTCGGCGACGAGTTTGGCCGTCTGTTCAGCTCGGTATTCGACCACGCCCAAGCCTGTATGGAAATTGTGAGAGTTCTTGGACAACGGCACTCTGGATATACCAGAGAAGAAATCGCGGAGAAGACAGGTATCAATCCCAACGGTGATTTCACAGCACTTTTGAAAGCACTTATTGCCAGCGATTTCGTAAAGAAATACGTTCCATACGGAACCAGCAAGCGTGAACTGCATTACAAGCTCACAGACTGCTTTTGTTGGTTTTGGCTTCACTTCAAAGAAAAGCCCAACATCACCGAAACTGACTACTGGGAGCACCACCTGAAAGAACAGGAAATAGCATCGTGGCGTGGTATTGCCTTCGAGGAAGTGTGTCTGCAGCACGTCCGGCAAATCAAGACGGCATTGCAAATTGCAGGTGTCGCGTCAAGCGAATCTGCATTGATCGTAAAAGGCAAAGGCGAAAACAATGGGATGCAAATAGACCTTCTCATCGACCGCGCCGACGATGTGGTGAATGTTTGCGAGATGAAGTTCAACAAGACGGCCATCAGCATCACCAAAGTCTACGCTGACAAACTCACCGAACGCATCGCTACGCTTGAGGAGGCAAAACCCGATAAAACCTTCCATCTGACCTTGGTCAGCACTGCCCCTCTGAAAACCAACAAATATTCTGACATTTTCACCTCGAAAATAACGACAGACGATTTGTTCAAGTAGAGACGCAAAATTTTGCGTCTCTACTAAATGTTTTATATACTGAACATATTTCATGGTGATTTGTTTAACATACTAAACATTTAGAGGATATTTCGTGTGGTTTTTCCTGAAATGTTCAGCCTGTAAAACAGATTTTACTCGAAAATGTTTTGCATACTGAACATTTTTGTTTTTTGAAATATAAAAATATAATATGAAGAAACGACTATTTTTTGATATGGACAATGTGCTGGTTGATTTCCAGTCAGGACTTGACAAGATTGATGAGGAAACCAAGCAGAAATACAGGGCACAGGGACCTGGTGACAAAGACCGATTGGATGAAATCCCTGGTCTGTTCGGTAAGATGGAGCCTATGCCTGGAGCTGTAGAGGCTGTTCACAAATTGGCAGAAGTGTATGATGTTTTCATTCTTTCTACTGCCCCTTGGAAGAATCCGTCTGCATGGTCTGACAAGGTGACTTGGGTAACCAAATACTTTGATGACGTATTCCATAAGCGCATGATTATTACCCATCGGAAAGACTTGATAGATGGTGACTTTCTGATTGACGACCGTGGCAAGAACGTCACCAGCGAGTTCAAAGGCGAGTGGATCCAGTTTGGCTCTGAGCGGTTTCCTGATTGGAAAACTGTTTTGGCGTATCTCTTACCTTAGATTTCTGCGAACCCAACAGAGAAATGTTCGCAGGAAAGTATGCGGAAAATTTTGGAATTGATTAAGACATCGCCTCGACAAACTTTCCGTCAAGATATTCAAGGAGTGCAGCAGGATTGCGGAACTTCTTGTTTCTGCAGCAGATTCACTTTAGATAATATGATTGTCGTCCACGCCGATTGATTTCAAATATTTGGTGAACAGGTTGAACATCAGGTATGATTTTCCGTATCGGCGGACTCAAGCCACGACTTTAATCAATCCATTGTGCCGATGGTCAATCAGCTTCTGCCAGAATAGATTTCGTTTGATTTTTATTTATTCGTTTTTTGTGTCACATGTGACAGATTCATCGGATATAAAAGTAGTGTTTTTATCCTAAACCGCAAGGAGTTTTGAGAATAAACTTTACCATGGAATAACGTTTACCGTTGGGCCGGTAGGGCTGTCACATCGTGGCAGCCGCACGCGGTGCGCTCCGCGCGTCAGAACTAACCTTTGTTTCGTGAGGGTAGAGACGCAAAATTTTGAGTCTCTACTTTATATATCACGCAAAATTACTATTTTTGCTCTCGCATTCTTTATTTGCAGACGACCACGCTGCAAATCCAAGGTTTGCCCTGTCGTATTTTCAGATTTTGTTTAACGGACTTCGCATGGTCTGAAAGTATGACGTGAAAAATTAAAAAAAAAAGAAGTCCTCATAAAACATGAAGAAATATGGCATTTTATTATGTGCTGTGGCTTTGCTGACAGTACTGACCGGATGTGAGAAAACCGGAGTGAAACGTTTCGAAGGCAACTACTCCTACAAGACGAGTGGAACCATTGATATTTATGTAAACGGCAGTATTACGATAACCGACAGCGTTGGCGTGGAACATACTTTTACAATTGATGACACCTATACCTGTGAGGTCATTACCGAAAGCGGACAGATGCATATAGCCGAAACGGGTAAAGATGCAGTGGTGCTGACTATGAATGCATTGTTCGGCGATGTTGTCGTAATGGATGGGGTTACATCAAAAAAAATCCTGACATTGCAACCTACGGAAAGGATTGTCCGTTTCAATGGGCTGGAACTGATTGATGATTTAAATCCTTTTGGAGATCAATTAAGTCAAGTTATTACAGTGGATGCTGTAGGAAAACGTTATGTTGACATACTGATATTTGAGATGAACTACAGTGGAAGCTGGAAAAGATTAGGCGTAAATTTTGAAATAACGGATTCAGATGTTCAAACAGTTGCAATTCCAAATGAATAAGTACGGCATAATTATAGTTCTTCTTATTTCTGTTTTTTTTATCTCTTGCAGCAATAATAGTGATACAAGAAATGAAAACGAGCTTTCACAGCAGCGGCAGAAAATCAGCGAAATGCTGTTCAGAGGCAGGACTTCCGAGCCGGTTACCGTTAAGGTGATTGAAGTCGGCAAGTCTGATATGGTCAGTTCTGATTGCTTTGTGGGTTCGGTAAAAACTTCACACAGTTCTTTGGTTATATCCCCGGCTTCGGGGACTCTTACTGATATTTACGTGAGAGAAGGACAGAGAATACGCAAAGGGCAAGTGGTGGCGAAGATAGAGTCTCAACAGGTTAAGAGTGCTTATGAAGCAGCAGCTGCCACATTGCGACAGGCAGAAGACGGAATGGCACGACTTAGGATGGTTTATGAAACCGGAAGCGTCAGTGAGGTGCAGATGGTGGAAATGGAAACCAAACTTTCTCAAGCCAAGTCCATGGAAATGTCTGCTAAAAACGCATTGGACAACTGCACGATAAAATCCCCGATGGATGGTATTGTTCAGGATGTGTATCCTGTTGGAACAGGCATCGAGGTGACTATTGCCGAACGTATTGCAAGCATAATTGACATTGATAACCCTGAAATTCACTTTTCTCTTCCGGAAAATGAATACCATACAATTAAAATTGGTGATTCAGTGCGAGTTGAAATCCCTGCTCTGAATGTCACTGACAAGGGGTATATATCTGTCAAGGGACTTGTCGCTTCAAGTGTTTCCCACAGTTATGACTGTCAGGTCAGGACACAGAGACCGATTCCTGGACTGATGCCGGGAATGGTATCCAAGATTTATATAAACAAATCGTCAGGCGGTGGCATTGTAATCCCCTCATCTGCCGTAAGCACTGATATGGAGGGACGTTGTGTGTGGACTGTTACCAACGATGTTGTCGGCAAGAAACATGTGACGGTGGAAGGTTATAGTGGTAAGGGCATTTTAATAGGTGAAGGACTTGAAGATGGTGATTTGGTGATTGTTGAAGGCGCAAGCAAGGTTTCAACCGGAATGAAGGTAAAGACAATAGAGTAGAGAAACATGGGAACTGTGAATTCTACAAATCCTAAGAGACAAATACAGCCCAAGGGCTTAATCGCTCAGTGGGTAAATTGGACTGTTTCCGAAAAGAAGCTTATTTATATCGTCATTCTTGCTCTCGTGACAATTGGCATTGTGGGTATTGTTACCATGAGGAAGAATGAAATGCCTGATTTTCAGCTTACTCAGGGATTGGTTGTTGCTGTTTACCCAGGTGCTACTGCCAAAGAGGTGGAGGAACATGCGACAAAACCTTTGGAGGCTTATCTTTATTCGTTGAAGGAAGTTAAAAGAGCAACTACTACTACTGTGACGCGTGACGGTATGGGGTACATTTATGTTGATGTGCGATGTGCACAAAATGAGAAGGATCAGGTCTGGAACAAGATAAAATTAGGCCTGCAGCAACAGAAGATGATGCTCCCGGCAGGTGTGATAGCGGTGGTCACATTGGACGATTTTTCCAATGCGTCTTCAATGCTTATCGCCATTGAATCTTATGATAAGAGCTATTTTGAACTCCAGGACTACGCTGAGAGCCTTGCCAAATCGTTACGCAAAATTCCTGAAACATCAAGAGTCGCCATTGTCGGTGAACAGGAAGAGGAAATCGCCGTTATCCTGGATCGTGAAAAACTGTCCTCATATGGCATCGACCCTACAATGATAATGTATGAGTATCAAACATCGTCATTGTCGATTCCGGCAGGCACATTCAAAACCGATTATGTCAATGCTGCCATTCATGTGAAGAATACTGTCAGCAGTGAACAGGAGGTGTCAGACCGTATCGTATATTCCGACCCTTTGGGGAATATTGTAAGGTTAAAAGATATTGCTACGATAGAGAGACGTTATAAGAAACCGTCGGATTTCGTTTCATACAATGGTAACCAATGCCTTATCGTAGATGTGTCTATGGCCGACAAACATGATATTGTGGCGTACGGACGCAAGATTGACAAAGTGCTTGCTGAATTTCAGGAAAAGCTTCCGGATAGCGTGAACATAAGTCGTGTGAGCGATATGCCTAAGGTCGTCGGCAACTCGGTTTGGTCTTTCCTGAGGGACCTGCTGATGAGTATGCTGGTGGTTATATTCGTGATGCTTATGCTTTTCCCATTGCGCTCGGCCCTGATTGCCAGCAGTGGCGTTCCAATATGTACTGCCATAACTATAGCAGTGATGGCTGTTACCGGAATGCCAATGGATACAGTCACACTCGCAGCACTTATAGTCGTATTGGGCATGATAGTCGATGATTCCATCATAACTATGGATGGATATATGGACAAGACTTCAAAAGGTTTTCATGGAATTGAGGCTGCCAGCCAAAGTGCACAGGAACTGTTTTTCCCAACTTTCACTGCCACGTTGGCAATTTCACTTATGTTCTTCCCGATAATGCTGATAGTTGACGGCTATATAGGTGACTTTGTGCGCAATTTCCCATTCATAATCCTCACAGCTCTGATGACGTCACTGTTCTATGCAGTGAGTGTGGTCCCTTCCTTGGAAATCAAATATATCCGGATTAATGATCCGTCTAATCCTAAGAACCGTTTTACTCGTATTCAGGACTCTTTCTTCAACTTCATTCAGAAAATCTATGATGTCACTGAAAAGTGGTGTTTCAAACATCCGATTGCCACCATAGGGATGGGGGTCTTGGCTATAGGTCTGGGACTGCTGATGGCTTCAACCCTTAGTTTACAGATGATGCCGAAGTCGGGACGTGACCACTTTGTGGTGGAAATGTACCTCGATGGTGGCAATGGAATTGAAAAAACAAAGGAATACGCCGATTCCCTCACTTCAATTTTTCTGAATGATGATAGGGTGAAACATGTAACGGCTTTTGTGGGGACAGGTGCTCCTCGATTCAACGTCGCATACGCACCTATCCTTCCTTCTCCGCAGACTGCACAGCTCGTGGTTCATACAAAGTCCATAAAGGCCACCGAGGAAATTATTCGTGAATATGAAAACAAATACGAGCACATTTTTCCTAATGCCCTTATCCGTTTCAAACAAATGGACTACCAGATAGTTGCATCACCTGTTTTAGTAAATATATATTGCGATGACAGAGAGAAACTTACTGAAATCAATGATCAGATAAAAGGCTATATGTGCTCTCTGACTAAAGAGTTGAAATGGGTACACAGTGACATGGATAACGTTGCTCCTTGGATAGAGGTTGAACTTGAACCTGATGAGTCGGCTCGTATGGGTGTCAACAAGACTCTGGTATCTCTTTCATTGGCAGTAACATACGGCTCTCAGAACATCGCCACTCTTTGGGATAATGGACGTAAGATACCTGTTAATATATACAGTACCAATATTTCCGACAGCATGTCGTATTCAAACATTTACGGACAAATGGTGCCAACTACCATTCCTGGTGTGAGCGTGCCATTACGACAGGTGGCGGACATAAAACCTGAATGGCGCCCTTATCAACTTTGTCGCGCCGATGGCGAAAATGTTGTGAATATTTATGCTGACCTGAAAACAAATCAAAGTCAGCCTAAAACTGTCAAAAAGATTAAGAAATTCATTAAAAATAATGTGGAAGTGCCTGAAGATGTGAGAATTGAATTCGGAGGCCTTGACGCTATGAATGCCTACGTGCTTCCACAAGTGATATGGAGTTTTCTTGCTGCCGTGGGTATCCTCTTTGTTTTCCTGCTTATCCATTTCAAGAAAACCAGCATCGCTATTCTTACCATGAGCATGAGCCTGCTGTGCCTTTTCGGTGCCTCATTCGGATTGTGGATATTCAAAATGGATTTCAGTATCACGGCGGTGTTGGGCTTGATTAGTCTTGTTGGTATCATTGTCAGAAACGGAATTCTGATGTATGAATATGCTGAAGATGCCCGTTTCAATGGCGGCCAGGATGTGAAGACAGCCGCTATGGAAGCAGGAAAAAGAAGAATGCGTCCGATTTTCCTCACATCATCGACCACTGCACTGGGTGTTCTGCCCATGATAATCAGAGGAGATGCTCTTTGGCAGCCGATGGGTGTGGTTATCTGCTTTGGAACCATGCTGAGCATTTTCCTCATAACATTGGTAATGCCAGTCTCGTATTGGCAGGTTTTCAAAAATGCTGATAATAAAAAGGAGGTAGCAGTATGAAAAAAATGATTCTGACTATAGCTTTTTTAGTGCCTTTCGTTCTTCATGCACAAGTGAGGGGACTTTCTCTTGAAGAATGTTTGGATGCTGCAAATTCCAATAACGTCTATCTGAAGAATGCTCAGTTGGATGTCCTGTCAGCACAGGCACAGCGTAATGAGGCACGCTGGGAATATTTTCCGAAAGTGTCGTTGCTGTCATACGGATACAGAGCAATAGACCCGTTTTTTCGCATTGACATACATGATGTCATAAAAGGTAGCGATGCCGCAAATAATTTGGCTAATTTTCTCAGTAACCTGGCTTATATGAACGGTTTCAAACCTTATTTCGAAACTGCACAATATGGCTATGGGTCATCGCTGACAGCCTTGCAGCCCGTCTATGCTGGCGGGCGTATTCGCAATGGCAACAAACTTGCCGGTCTCGGTGTTGAAGCTTCAAAAATCCAATACGACATTCAGCAGAAAAAAACGTCTTATGAAATAGAGGAAAAATACTGGTTTTCGGTTGCCCTTCAGGAAAAGATGAAGACATTGGAAAAAATGCAGGCAATGCTTGATGCCATTGAGAAAGATGTCACAAGTGCCGTGAATGCAGGGATCATAGCCCGTTCGCAGTTGATACAGGTTCAGGAAAAGCAAAAGGAGCTCTCAAATGGATTTTTGCAACTCCGCAGCGGTCTCAAACTTGCAAAAATGGACCTTTTTAATGCTGCCGGCATAGCTTACGATTACTTTGAACTCGACTCTATAATGCTTGTCTCTTCTCTTGAAGCGTTTCCTGAACCGCTTGAAATATATGTTCCTCAGGATTCGATGAAACCTCTTCAAGAAAGTCGTCTGTTGGAAATCCAGGAAGAAGCCAAAAAACTCGAAAAGGCAATGTCTGTAGGTGAACTGCTCCCGCAGGTCCTCATTGGTGCCGACTATGGCTATAATAATATGTTAGGTAATGTCAGTGACGGTTTTAACGGTGTCATTTTCGGTATGGTTCAGATACCTATTACTGATATCGGCAAAGCTACGGTTAGGGCAAAACGTTATGAATATGCTGTTCAAAAGGCCGCTAATGAAAGGGAATATCTGGATGAACAACTCGTGCTTTTGAGCCGAAAACTGTTTGTGGATGTGGAAAATGCCTGGGATGCCATTGCTGTAAGCGAGGAATCTGTTAAAGTTGCTGAAGAAAACGAAAAGAACATCCGAGCAGACTACGAGGCGGGTCGTGATACCCTCACTTCTTTGCTTCAGGCGGAAAGCGCCACACGTACTGCCCGCGAAGAACTGATAGACAAACGCATGGAATACAGGAAGGCGGTAATGGCTTACCAAAACAAATGTGAAGCGTATCGGTAGTTCCGATAGTGGTTTCATTCAAAGCGATAAATTCGGCAAAGCCTCTGATTATATCTTTACGGAAATGTCAACGTGAAAATCGTGGCATAGTTGTCGGAAGATGTGAGCGTCAGCGAGCCGCCGTGACGCCTCATAATCTGACGCGATAAACTGAGTCCGATTCCTGAACCTGATGGCTTGGTGGTGAAGAAGGGGTCGAAGATTGCATCCTGGTTGGCGTTGCTTATCGGTTTTCCGTTGTTCGAAACGTGAATGATGACATTGTCTTGAGGGTCTATCTGGGTATATATGTTAATTCGTGTTGCATCAGCCTCTACAGCATTCTTCACGAGATTAAGCATAATTTGAGAAATCTGTTCTTCATCGGCGTAAAGGAGAACATCGTCACTGCGTTCCTGAAAGTTGACAGGAATACCATGGAATTTGGTGAGTTCGATCACTTTTGCAGCCATATCCTTGACATAGAAAGATTTGCGTATGGGCTGCGCTGAATGGGTTAGACTGTGGTATGAATTAACGAATTTGATAAGTCCTTCCGCTGAAGCTGAGATGGTGTCAAGACCGATGTTTAGTTCGGCACCCTGAACATTCTTGAGAGTTTGGCTTAAAGAGGCTATTGGAGCAACGGTGTTTAGGATTTCATGTGAGAGAACACGTATCATGCGTTGCCAAGTAGTGCTTTCATTCTCCTCCATTTCCTTGCGTACAGCATCATTGCTCTTTGCATATATGTTCTTGATGCGGTTTAGGGTACGGTTTATTTTCCTCTGACCGAATTTGTTTTCGTCAAATTGAAAATTGGTTTCACCGTCCTCAAGTGCATCAAGCAGAAAGTTAATCTTGTCGTTAACGTTCATAGTGATACCTCATTAAATTCCATATTTCTTGAGTTTGTTGTATAGAGTCGGTCGGCTGATGCCCAAAGACTTGGCAACTAATGACAAGTTGCCATGAAATTCATCCATAGCATTGAGTATGGTCCTCTCTTCCACTTCATCGAGTGTATTTAAATGCGATGACATCTCATAGTCGTTTTTTATGCTGAAGTCATCTGACGTCAACTGGTCTCCTTCGGAAAGAATGACAGCTTTCTCGATACAGTTCTGAAGTTCTCTGATATTTCCTTTCCAGACGCCTTTTTTCAAGGCATTTTCAGCTGATAATGACAGACTGTTGAGACTGCGGTGATATTTTTCGGCATATCGCTTTAAAAAAATATTGGCAAGAGGTACGATGTCTTCTTGCCGTTCTCTGAGGGCAGGAATGTGAATACTGATGGTGTTGAGCCTGTAATATAAGTCTTCGCGGAAGAGTCCTTCCTTAACTTTTTGAAGCAAATTCATATTTGTGGCGCATAGCAGTCGAATGTTCACTGGTATTTCCTTGTTGCTGCCGAGGCGTGTGACAGTTCGATTTTGCAGCACACGCAGTAGTTTGGCTTGAGCTTGAAGGGGAATATTGCCGATTTCATCAAGAAACAGTGTGCTGCCGTCAGCCTGTTCGAACTTGCCTGTATGGTCAGTCACAGCATCGGTGAAAGCACCTTTGACATGTCCGAAGAGTTCACTTTCAAACAGGTTCTCGGGGATTGCTCCAGCATCTACTGCAACCATATCTTTTCCGTTGCGAAGGCTCATGTCATGGATTTCCCGTGCCATCATATCCTTGCCGGTACCGTTTTCACCTGTTATCAGTACTGTGGCATCGGTAGGAGCGATTTTTGACACCATGTTACGAATGTTTGTCATCTGGATGGAATCGCCCCAGAACATTTTCTCATGGATTGTGGACTTGATTCTGTTTTTGGAGCAGGCATCTTTAAGAGTGGACACAAGTTTGTCGTTGTTCCAAGGTTTCACAATGAAATCGAAAGCACCGCGTTTCATGCCTTCAACGGCCAGTTGTACATCGGCATAGGCAGTGAAAAGCACAACATTGGTGTCAGGACAGTTCTTGCGAAGTTCACTTATCCATAACAGTCCTTCGTTGCCAGTGTTGCGTTCGGATGAAAAGTTCATGTCAAGCAGCACGCAGTCGGGTTTGAAGCGATGCATAGTTTCCATAAGTATATTGGGTGAGGCGATAAGCTCCACCTCAGCGAAGTGCATCTCTAACAGTAGTTTCAGCGCTGCGCGGATGCCTTGGTTATCGTCAACGACTAATATTCTTGATTTAATTTTGGACATTGTGATTAAACTCTAACTTTTTTGACAAAGATAGTCTATTTTCTTGAGAAAACTATTGCTGCCCGCTAAAATTTAGCAAACAGCGACTGCCACAGTAGGGATGCACCGCGTGCGGCTGCCACGATGTGACAGCCCTACCGGCCCAACGGTAAACGTTATTCCATGGGTTTTGTAGGAGCGAACAATTATTCGCCCCTACTGTCGTACCACGGCAGCCGTCTGTAATCGTTTCGCAAACATCAAAGAGGGCTTAGCGAAGCACCATCTTCGCCGTCAGCGTCCTGCTTTCGTTATTGGCTTTCAGGAAATACAATCCCTTTGGGTATAGTCCAAGGTCGATGATGGAGTTGCCTTCCATGCGGCTTTCATAGACCTTTCTGCCCATTATGTCGTAAACTTCCACGTTCCATTGGCTTTTGCCGAGATTGATGTTGAAAGTGCCGTTGGAAGGATTGGGATGGACAAAAACATGAGACACCGACTCCTCAATTCCATCAATACCATAGCCTATTTCGGTTTGCGAAGGAGCCTCGCAACCGTCGCTATATACTGCCATGATAAAGTACTCCGCCGAATCACCAACTGTGATGGTATCCAAATAACTATATTGATACGTGGGGTCAGGATTTATTTCAACAGTGGCAATCATTACACTGTCGCGATAAACGTCAAAATGCTCCAATTCGCCAGTCGAGCCCTCTTCGGGAGCTTCCCACCACAAAACAACTGCACTTAATTCTTTTCCCACAGGAAGTTCAACAAAAAAATTAGTCACCGGATTACAATACACATGCGGTATTTCTTCCACAGGATTGGCAATCTCGGCAAGGCAGGCGATGTTCATCTGACAATACTGCTGCGACATTGCGAAACTAGTCACGCTGGGGCCAATCAAGTCGTTAGTCGTGTGGATGTATGGGCTGTAGTGTTGATAATCCTCGAAAGGATAGATGCCCATGTAGCCGTGATTATTAAAAGAAGTGTGGTCGCTGTCGCCTTCGTTGAAGTTGACGTGACGGATGGGCAACTCAGGATAATAAACGCTGCCGACATTCATGTAATAAGTGCCTATTGGCTGTACCGAATTAGGATAGATGCAGTCGATGTGGATTTGGTTACCATAGAGGTAGCCATTCATGTCGTTGTTGAAGTAACCGATGATGTCCATACCTTGCTGTTGGCAACGTGAAGCGTAGGCCTCGCTGCCATAGAGGCCCATTTCCTCGCAGCCGAAAGCGCAATAGATGATGCTGTATTCAAACTCATACTGTGTCATGATTCTTGCGCTCTCCAGCACACTGGCCACGCCCGTGGCATTGTCGTCGGCACCAGGTGCCTGGCCACCACTATAGGCCTCCCAGGAGAATGAATCGAAATGGCTACCGCACACCACATAGATGTCGGGATAGAGCGTACCGCGCTGGATACCAATGACATTGGGTGCCGCCTCACCACTGCCAAACCATGTGCTGGCATAGAAAGGCTGTTGCTCCACCTCTAATCCGAGGGCCAGCATGCGACCCGCAATCCAGTCAGAAGCTGCAAAGGCATTGTCGGAGTTCCACAAACGGTGGCCATAGTTTTGAAGGTGCTGCACGGTGGCCTCAATCGAATCACAGTTCACTTGGCTCAACATCTCGAGGATGGTTGGGTTTTCTTCGGTCACCACAGGAAAATCGCGGTTGAGGTGAGGCAGGCTCGCTTTTTTGTTGAAGATTGCCACTGTGCCGTCGTTCTTATGTGGCATAGCAGCCCCACTCACTATGATATAATCTTGTGTGGCATACAGCGCATCGTAACTCTGCTGTTGTTCTTTCGGACAATATACCAACGTGTAAGTGTCGTTGGTTGAAAAGGCATTCTCGTCAAGCATCACCATAGTTGCGGCATCGAAGTGTTCTGCCGTGGCGAAGATTTCTGAATTGGTGTAGAAATGCACCGTTAGGTTCGGGTCAGAAAAATGCTTCTCTAGTTCGGTACGTCCCGAATAAGGAAGCATCACGAAATTGCCGGCCATCATCACTGCGGACAAGGCCAGCGCAAATAGCGTTGAAAGTAGTTTTTTCATAATGTTTTTAATTTTTAATTATGTAAATGTTAACACAAAAGTATACCAAAAATAATTCAAAAGTATACCACTTCGACTTAGTGGTGCAAAGGTACAAAAAGTTTGTTATACATTACTTTTTGCTGATATTTTTTTGTTTTTTTAATATGATATTATGATATGACGTACCGGTCATATTGACCAGATATGATTTATGACAGAGCCCCTATAATTCAAACTTTTCTTCTATCCAACCATAGTTTCATCAATGGGTCGGAAATGGAATAGGTTTTTTCGACGAGAAAAACATCTCTTCCATGAGCCTCCGCTGACTGCCCGAAAATACAAAATTAGCGTTGGAAAGTTTCTGAATATGAGTCCTTAACAAAGCCTCTACATTCTTTTCAGGATAACGCGTGATTTGCTGAAACTCGTCGATGACAATGATACAGCGCTTATCGACTTTTTAAAGGTAACCAAAAATTTCCGCCAAAGTGTATTCAGGGTTCTGCACATCGCCCAACTTGACATCAAAAGTAGGTATGTTTTGGATGGTGTCGTAGCCGAAACCCGCACTTAGCGACTTCAGGAACGTGACGAACTGCTTGCGCAATTTCACGCTTCGGGTGGCCACGCTGTCGAAAACCGCCGTTTTTTCACAAATTACCGAAAAAAAATTACCGAAAAAACATAATTCACTCTTTCTGCAATACATCCACCGGATTCGTCTTGGCCGCCCTCAACGTCTGCCAGAGCACCGAGCCGAAGGCCATCAGCAGGGAAATGACCACAGCGAGGACAAAGACCCAACCATAGTTTTCGAGTTTGACTATAAAACCTTCAAGATAACGCTGCGCCGCCCAGATTGCGAGCGGGACACCGATGACACAGGCCACTGCGACCAAAATCATGTATTCCTTGACGGTGCGCCAGGTCTCGCTCGAGACGGTGCCTCCAAACACCTTGCGGACGGCGATGCCTTTGGCGTTCTCTTCCGCATAATAGGTACTCATGGCGACAAGGCCGAGCAGCGAAATCAGCACGGCAAGCAACATGAAGATTTCCATCAGGCGCATATTGTTTTTGGCAGGCTTCAGCGCGTCGCGGTAGAAATCATCAATGAAACCATCAGCGACTTGTTGCAGCAACTCGCCGTCACGCCATTCATCAACTACCTCATGAATGGCTTTTTTGGCTTCGGCATGGTCACCAACGATTTCCATCACGAATCCACCATATCTGATGTCTTCTGCCTTCGTGATGCTGATAATCTGGTACTCTTCCTCCCCCATATTGCTCGAAGCGACGGGAAAGTCACGAATCACGCCAGCCACCTGCTCGCAGTTGTTCGTCCTTTCTCTTAAAGTCGGGATGTCGTGATCCTCCTCGGTAAGCCCGGTGGCAGTAAAAGCCCGCTCGCCGAACCAAACCGTATTATAAAGTGGCGTCTGGTAGTCTTTAAGGATTTCAAAGTCAAACATTTGAAAAGCAACAGTATCCATCTGCAAATGGTAATACCCGATATTCTGCCCGTCACGAGTCAAACTGTATTGTCCACCAAACAAGCATCCTGGAACGCATCTGCTTCGGCCAATCTTTTTCACGCAAGGCAATTTTTCAAGTCTTTCATACAAGTCGGACTGCGGTGACGAACCAAACACGGCCAGATAATACAAGTCCTTCGTATTACAGTGCATCGGGCGGTTCAATGAGGTGCGATACTGCGCCTCCATTACGATGGACATAGCGATGAGGAAGACCGCCAAAGCACTCTGGATGACGATAAACACCTTGTTGAACACCATTTTCGTGTTGCGGCGGAACGTGCCTTTCACCACATCGATAGGCTCCACACGGCTCGCAAAGAAGGCCGGAATGATACCGTTGAGCACACCCACCACCACAATAATCACAAGATAAACCAGGAAATACATCGGGGGGACCTGCACCTTTATCGGGATATCGGGATTGTTGAGCAAGGCATTGACCGAAGGCGCAAACATATAGGCCAAAAGCAATCCAAGGCCAAAACAAACCGCCGTAAACGCTAATGATTCAGCGATATACTTCCAAACAATCTCACCCTTCTGCGCTCCAAGCAAGCGGCGCGTAGCCATCTCCTTGGCGCGTTTTCCTGTGAGGGCAAACGAAAGATTGATGTAATTGAACACCGCAGAGAGTAACAGCAATAGCCCTACGATTGCAAGCATTTTCAGCGTTTTCAGGTCGCCATGCTTCAATTGCTTATTAGCCCCACCGAAGTCCTTAAAAAACAATTGGTCGAAGCGGGTCATGTCCAAGCGTTCGAAGAAGGCCTGACCGTACATGTCGGGATAAATCTCCTTGCAGACCAGCTCCACTTTGTCGTAAATCACCTGCGGGTCGGTGCCTTCGGCGAACTTGACGAAAGAAATGGTCGATCCGTAGCGGTCGTAAGGCGTATCCCATGCAACCTTGTTGAACCGGTCGCGCTCGTTGACAATCACATCCGCAGAAGGAAACACCGTGTTGGGGAAATCCTCAAGGATGCCGATGATGACATATTTGTCAAGAATCAAATCCATAGTTTGACCGACCTTGAGGTCGTATTTTCTGGCAAAACGCTCGCTCACGATAATATTCAAAGGCACTTCGAGGCCTTCCGGTCCGCCTTCGACGAATTTGAAGTAAGGAAACATCGTGAAAAACTCTTTGCTGACAGCGGCGTATGAGACTTCAACCTCTTCGCCCTCGACCAGCATTGATGGCGGGTTGGCCTCGTTGCAATACCGAACGGCAAGTTCCACTTCGGGCACACGGTCGGTCACCTCATCAACAAAAGCGTAGGTCAATCCAAGATAACCAGGCATGCCGAAGCAATAGATGTTCTTTCGGTCGGGGCTTTCGCGCGTGATGCTGTATTGCTGCCACGCATAACTCCCAATGATGATGACAAAAGCGAGGCTCACGGCCAAGCCCACCGCCTCGATGACGGTGTAGAGTTTGTTTCGGGAGAGGAATTTCAGGTAACTGCTCATTTCTTGTTTATTATTTGTTGCTTTTTTTTTGTCATTTCGAGAGAAGGCGGAACCGGAATCGAGAAATCCTTTTTATTCAATTGCATTGGAGAAGTGAGGATTTCTCCACTTCGCTACATTTTATTACGCTTCGGTCGAAATGACAGGAAACAATTATTGTGCTAAACTTTTAATTATTTGACATTCAATGGTTTGTAAAAACACGTATTTTTAAAAGTGTAAAGATTTTTTACAGTGGTGTAAAGAAATTTTACAATTCCTTGTTGAGGTTTATAACAATATGGCGGGAAGGTGTGAATCCGTTGGACAGATATTCGTCTTGTGATACATAGCCCAGTTGATTTGACAAAACTTTGGTTTTGCCAATTTGCGCATCAATATTACGGTGAGAATGACCATAAACCCAATAGTCAATGCCCGAATCAACAATATAGTCACCCAACTCAACCGTAAAAGCACCATTTATTGTACTACCTTGGAACTCTTTCGCTGTACATAGCTGCGTAGGGACATGATGAGTGAGCACAATTTTGGTATTTGCTTTGCTGGTTTTCACCGCTTGCTTAACAAATGCAATGCACCGTTCATGTTCACGATTAAAATCATCCGAAGTCAATCGATGACCATTATACATAATACGATCGAAATCACTGACATTATGTTCTGTCAGGTAAGCGTTATATGGCTCGATTTTTGACCACAATGTGGAAACAATGATATCAACATCATCCAAATGTACAACAGAATTGTAATATGCATGCACATTGTTGCGAATTTGTTTACAATAACCATCGGGTATTAAAGCGAGGTCGTAATATCCATAAAAGTCATGATTTCCCAAACATACAACAACCTCCCTGTAGTTCTCACTTGCCCAGTCCCAAAACTTGTATGCAGGATAAGTGTTCTTTCCTGATTCCGGCAGATCAAGATATGCTGTATCACCGGCAACAAGCAATATATCGCCTGTTATTTGTAATGGATGCTGTGCCAGCCATTGCCTGTTTTGTGGAAACTCCAGATGAAGGTCGCTGACAAGCTGGATGCGCAGACTATACGCCCCAGCCATTGCGCCACCGACATACACCAATCTTTCGTTAAGGTTTTGCATCCCTTCTGCAATTTCTTGCAGTCGTTCGTTATTGGTTTTGGACATAGCGGTTGATGTGTTTTGTGAGTTCTTCAATAGCTATCTCTTTTTCGCGTGCACGACCGACTCGCAGTGTATCTGCGATGACCAGCAACTGATATAAATCGTTATCCTGAAGCGCAGCTTCCGGCACCGATGAATATAACGGTTCGATTTGTTGCCCACGTGCGTTTCCTTTGGCATAATGCCATACATAACTCTCATTACTATTAGCTATTTTATCTTGTAAAGGAGAAGCACTTATATATGTGGGTACACCACGGACGACACGCCCTGTTACAGCAGGGAACACATATTGAAGACCATGTATAAGAAACTCTTGTAGAGCTATCGTATTCACACGTTTTTTGTTACGATCAACAAGCTGCACTTGTCGGCATCGTTCAAGACTTTCGCTAACGCTTGAAGCACTCATTCCCAAAGCCTCCGCCAATTTCCTACACGACAAATTTTGTCCTTTAGATGTTAGTTCTTTTAACAAAATAAGAATATCTTGTGGCTTCATAACACATTATTTATTAGTTATTTATATCTAATTGTTCGCTGTTCGCGAATTGCGAACATATTATTTTGCAAGGATAATACTTTTTTTTATTGCCTGCGGCAAGAAATCTTTCAAAATCTATTCTTTTTTCAACGCCTCCGCAGGATTAGTCCGCGCCGCCTTCAAGGTCTGCCAAAGCACCGACAGGAAGGCCATCAGCACACCAAGGATAACCGCCACGATGATAATCCAACCATAATGCTCGATGCGGTAGGCAAAGCGATCCAAATATTTACCGCAGAACCAAACGGCAAGCGGAATCCCGATGAGTGCGGCGATGCCGACGAGAATCATGTAATCCTTCACCGTGCGCCACAACTCGCGGTGGACATTGCTGCCAAACACCTTGCGCACGGCAATGCTCTTGGTGCTTTGCTCGCTGTAATAGGTGCTCATGGCAACGAGGCCGAGCAGGGAAATCAGCACCGAAAGCACCATGAAGAGTTCAAGCAGGCGCATAGCCATCTTCGCAGGTTGGAGTAGCACATTAATCAGGTCTTTCACAAAGCCGTTTTGGGCGGGTTCAACGAACATGCCGTTCTTTTCCTCGGAATAGTCGGTGTAGGCTTGCATAATAGCTTTTTCGGTCTCTTTATAATCGTTTGAAACATCAATCATTACGCCGTTACCCCATATCAAGTCCTCGTCACGCGCGATGATGACCGCCGAAAACTGGTTGGGTTCAGACGACGCAGCCGAGCGTGTCGGGATGTCTTCATAAACGCCGCCCACGGTCTCGGGTCGAGAGCCATTGATGCGCATGTGTCGGGCGTAATAATTCACCGTTGAGTCGTTCAAAGCGAGTTTTTCAGCCAAAGTCTTCGACATCCAGACCGAATTGGTTTTTGGCACGCCGAAATCCTCAACAACCTGCAAACCAAGCATATCGAAATACGTCTCGTCGCACAGGATAAGTTGCATGTTCACCATTTCGCCGTCGGGCGTTTTGACGCTGGTGCCCATGTTCATCTGCCCCGCGAAACCACGACCGTAGCCTACTGCTTTCACGTTCGGAATCTTCTCCAAACGGTCGATGAGCGGCACTATATCGGAATAGTCCTGCACCCAGCATTGCAACGAATACAAGCCCTCTGAACGCATGTTAGTGGGACGGTTCATCATGTGGCGCATCTGCACTTCCATCAGGAGTGCCATGGCAATCAGGACGATGGTGATGGTGTTTTGGAACACGATGAACACCTTGCTGAACACCCTTTTGGTTTGAAGCCGATAGGTGCCACGCACCACGTCGATCGGCTCGAAACGCGAAGCGATGGCGGCAGGCGCGATGCCCGCCAAAGTGCCCAACAGCACAACCGCCACAAGATAAGCTGCCACAATGACCATCGACCAATCAAAACGGACAGGAACAAACTGCTCAAATGCCTCAGCATCGATACCCGTTTCGCCACCCGAAACGGCTCTTAGCAAGTCGTTTATCATCGGGAGCAAGGCGACAGCCAGCAGCAAGGCCAGCATGAAACAAACCGCCGTAAACGTCACAGACTCAGCGATGTACTTCATCACAATACGGCCTTTCGTGGCACCGTGAAGCCGGCGTGTGGCCATCTCCTTGGCGCGTTTTCCAGAAAGCGCCATGTTGAGGTTGACATAGTTGAAAATGGCCGAAAGCAAGAGCAACAAAACCACCACCGTAAGCATTTGCAGCACCGACTTGTTGCCTTTCTTGAACACCCACTGGCTATCATTGAAAAAAACCTCTGGCAAGTTATAGATTGGCATAGCACTCACGAAACCGTCGGAATAATTGGGAAGTCCGACTGCCTCGACTTTTTTCGCAAGCTGCTCACGGTCAGTGCCTTCATGGACTTTTATCAAGGTCACATACTGCCCAATGCTACTGAAAGGCTTTTGGTTACCCGAGGCATACAGCTCTTCAAATTCGGGATTGAAAAGCACATCAGTGTAAGGTATCATCGAGTTGGCGGCATCCTTAAACACGCCACAAACCACACCTTCAATTTTTTCATCGAAATAACTGACTTTGAGCGGTTTACCAATAGCATCGCCATTGAAGGCGCGGTTGGCAAGTGACTCAGACACGAGACAATGCCCTTTGAGGCGGAACACGTCGAGATTGCCGTCAATCAAAATGAGGCTTGGGAAGAGTTCAAAAAGCTCCGGGTCGGCCTCGGTGATGAAGGCTCTGACAGGCTGCTCGTCGCCGAAGGTGATGTAGCCGTCATAGTCGGAGCCAGAGATGCGGGCCACGGCTTCGGCCTCGGGAAGCTTGTCCTCAAAGACGGCCTTGTCCCACCACGATAGCGACATATAATCTTGGTTTCCAACGGCATACACCCTGTTTCGGTAAGGGTTGCCGTAGGCGACAGAATACTGCTGATACACATAATTGCCAATCAGGATGACGAAGGCAATGGAAACGATGAGGCCAATGGCTTCTATGGTGGTGTAAAGTTTGTTTCGGCTTAAAAACTTCAAATAGCTGCTCATAATGCTACAAGGTTACAATTAAAACAATTAATTATCCCATAGCATTAATTGTGCCAAAAATGTAATTACTTAAAATTCAAAGATTTAAAGATTTAAGATTCAAAGAAAAGTGTAAAGAATCTTTACAGTGGTGTAAAGATTCTTTACAATCGTCGTGTAAACCAGATGCAGGCTATTTCCTTACTTTTATGAAAAAGTTGGAAAAAAGCATAAACTTAACCTAATTTAGGTTGGAAAAAAGCAAAATAGTTGTATTTTTGCAGTTGGAAAAAAGCATTTTAAAATGATTAATAGAAAGATTTACAACTATTTAAAAGATTTCTTTTTGAATGACAAGAAATCGCTTCTTGTAACAGGTGCACGACAAGTAGGAAAAACCTATGCCATACGCAAGGTGGGCGAAGAAACATTCAAGCATTTTGTGGAATTCAATTTCATCAAAGATCCGAAACTCAAAACCATCTTTGCCAATCCGCTCGACACAAACGATATCCTGTTGCGCATTTCTGCATTGACCGACACAAAATTGGAACCAGGCAGCACCTTGATTTTCTTCGACGAGGTGCAGGAATGTCCAGAAATCGTCACTGCGATTAAGTTTCTCGTCGATGAAGGAAGCTATCGTTATGTCATGAGCGGCTCTCTTTTAGGTGTCGAATTGAAAGACTTGCGAAGCGTCCCTGTCGGTTATATGGCTGAAAAAGAAATGTTTCCGCTCGACTTCGAAGAGTTCGCATTGGCTTTGGGCATGAGCGATGAGGTGATGACGCATCTTCATGAATGCTACGATAAGAGAACCCCCATCGATTCTGTCGTTCATGAGAAGATGATGGAGTTGCTTCGTCTATATCTAGTGATTGGAGGAATGCCAGCTGTTGTGGAGAAGTATCTGGACACCAACAATATGCAGGATGTCCGGCGCGAGCAGGAGAACATCCTGAAACTATACAAAAAGGACATTGCCAAATATGCCGACAAGAAGCTATTAATCAAAGAGATTTTTGACAGGATTCCGTCGGAACTCAATGCCCAAAACAAGAGATTTATATTAAAATCACTGAACGATAGAGCAAAATTCGAAAAATACGAGAACAGCTTCCTTTGGCTGACCGATGCAGGGGTGGCCATACCCACATATAATGTCGACAAACCTTGTGTGCCGTTGAAACTCAATGAACAACGCAACTTGTTCAAATTGTTTCTTAATGATGTTGGCCTGCTATCCTGCATGTACTCATCCGGTTTTCAACTCAATGTTATAATTGGTGAAATCAATGCGAACTTTGGTGCCGTTTTTGAGAATTTTGCCGCACAAGAACTACGTTCACATGGTTACGACCTATACTATTTCAACAGTAAAAAGCAGGGAGAACTCGATTTCGTCATTGAACACGACAATCAGGCTCTCCCGATAGAAATCAAATCTGGGAAGGATTACAAACGGCATAACGCCCTTTGCAATGTGATGAAAAACGAGGAATATGCGATAAAAGAGGCTTTTGTATATACGACAAAAAACATTGAAATCCTCGACAGAACCATATATCTCCCTGTGTATCTGTTGATGTATCTCCGTGAAAGAGAGCTTCCAAACAAAAAGATTGTGTTCAGGCCAATGTAGTTTTTCTGGTGTCTTTACTCCTTCTTCAACGTCTCAACAGAGTTCAGTTCTTATTTCAGCCCCGTCAAGTCATTATCCAAGACAAAAAACATATCTTTTTGACACTTTTCCAAGAACTTTCAGGCCATTTTACGACACTTTTCCAAGATTACTGTACTGCTTGTGGAAAAACTCCCAACTTCACTCCACCAAATATGTGCAGTACTTCGCCAACAGATTCCCCAAAGGCAAGTCACCTTTCCGATAGCGCTCAGCATCCAAAGCGAGCAGGTGTTCCCTGACCTTGGCCTTCCCGTCGAGAACCGCAGTGAGATAAAAGCCTCCTGCCTCCTCTTGGATAGCCACATCACTGAAACGTTTCACGATGTCATCCGTCTCGCCACCATAATTGATGGAATAGCTGGGACGTTTGGCACCTGGAATATCCTCCACAAGGATATGCTTCTCAACCAAGTCCTGAATATCGCGAATCGCTGTGTCTTTCGAGCATTTGCTTAGGTTCGCCCAGGTCTTGGAGGTAATCTTGGCTTCGTAACCATCAAGGAAGAGGTTCAGCGTGTTAGTCTGACGTTCGGTCAACGGGACGCTGCCGAAACGCATCCAGAAGAAACTCTTGTTTAACACCATGCTCACCGTGGCCGAGGCCTCACGGAGGGCCGCCAGCAAAGTTTGCAGGTACCATACCACCCACTCCGTGATGTCACCATCGCCGTGTTGCACCCGTTCCAGGATGTCGTAATAGTGGTTCTTATCGCGGTTGATCTCGGAGGAGATGTTGTAGAAACGGAGACGGCTGTTGTCGCCTCGTGCCAAGTACATGTCGCCAAGAATACGTGCCAACCTACCGTTGCCGTCCTCAAAGGGGTGTATGGACACGAACCACAGATGCACGATGGCCGAGCGTATCACAGGAGAAATGGGCTTATCCGAATTGAACCAGTCGATGAACTTACGCATTTCTTCTTCCACTCGGTCAGGTGAAGGGGCCATATAATGCACACGCTCACGCCCCAAAAATCCTGAGACAATATGCTCCTCGTAGGTACGGTATTGCCCCACTTCGATATAAGCACCCTCACTGAAGCCCGACGGAAAAAAAGCCGACTGCCATCCGCAGAGTTTTTCCTTCGTCAGAGGCTGGTCAAAGTGCTCCATCGCGTCGAGCATCACGGCCACCACGCCTTCCACATAATGCGACGAATGCGTGTACTTCATACCCTCAATCCCCAAACGGCGAGCAATGGACGAGCGTACTTCATCAGCATTGAGCCTTATGCCTTCTATCTCTGAGGAATAGACCACATCGCGAGTCAAGTTCTCGGCCACAGCTCTCAGTTGGCTGTCGAAGCCAAGGCCACTCAACCTACCCAGCAGTTTTCCTTGTTCACGACAGACCTCGTCCAAAGGCAAAGCCACCGCTTCAGCCGACCAACGGAAATCCGTCCAATTTTCATGTTCATGTATATACATACTCTCATGTTTTTGCGACGTTATTTATTCCATATCGTCGCATATTTTGCGGCAAAAATACAAATAAATCGTCGCATAACAAGGAAAACGATGTTTTTTATGCTTTTTATTCCGTCCGCAGCGACTTCACCGGATTCACCGTAGCCGCCCGCAGACTCCGCAAAGTGACCACCGCAACGGTGACTCCCAGCACGGCAACTAATGCCAAGGCGAACACCCAGATGTGCAGCGACACCTGGTAAGCGAAGCCCTCCAGATAGCGTCGCATGATGACGATACTGACGGGCACTGCTATGACAAAGCACACTACCACAATCTTCACGAAACGCGAGTTGAACATCGCCAGAATCTGCTCCACCGTGGCACCATGCACACGGCGGATGCCGATTTCCTTGCGCCGATGCTCCGTCTCGAACATCACCAAGCCGAACACTCCCATGAGCGAGATGACAATGGCCAACACCGTGAACAAAGTGACTAACTTCGAGAGGTTGTTTTCCTTTTTGTACTGGTTCTCAATGGATTGTTCAAACGGTCTCATCCAAACCGAAAAACCATCGCCCAGTGTTGGGTCAAGGTCATTGATGGTTTTTATTGTACGGTCCATCAATGCTTGGGTATCAACGCCAGCTTCAGTGCGGATGAACAGCCTCATGCACGGGTTCCACGGATCCTTACCATACACATAAAAGGCGAATGGCTCAATCTTTTCGCGCAAAGGAGAGAAATTGAAGTCCTTACAAACACCCGCAATCTCGGCTAGGCCGGCTTTATGACCCTTGATTTCGTCTTCAGTGGTGATGCCGTACGTTTTCTGCGCCGTCTCGTTGATGATATATACCCCGTTTTCCGATTGTTCGTCGGCAGGAGTAAAGTCGCGGCCCTCCACAATGTCGATGCCCATGAAACGCAAGAAATTCCACGAGACGGGATAGACCTGCCATGACACATCTCCATCTTTGAACGGACGATTCCATGCCATATGGCGGTTGTTGGCCACAAACGGTCCATCGCCCCAGGCAATGTCCTTAATGGCAGCATCGGATTTCAGCCGACTCTCGACAGTCTCACGGTTGTTGGCAATGTCCCATGTCACGTGCGACTGAAGCAGGTTTTCCTGATTGAAGCCCAAATCGTGCTCCATCATAAAACTGCGTTGCTGATGGACAAAAATCGAGCAGATAATCAGCACGATGGAAACGGTGAACTGCAAGCCAATCAAGCCAACGCGGAAAGCTTTGCCCTTTTGAGTTGTGCCAAGGGTACCTTTCAAGGCAAAAGCGGGATTGAAAGAGGTGGAGAACAAAGCTGGATAAAGGCTGGCCAGCACCGAAATGAGCAATGCGATACCGATGGTCAAAGCCACAATACCCATGTTTTTGTCGAAATTCAATGGAGTGTCTATTAGCGCAGCCAAGGTGGATTGCCTGAACAAAGTAACCACAGCCACCGCCAGACCCAAGGCAATGACCACCATCAGCAGTGACTCGCCCATCGATGACATCACCAACTGGAAGCGGCTGCTGCCCAATATCTTGCGGGTGTTGATGCTCTTCAGGCGCAGCGGTACCATGGCAAAGAAGAAGTTGATGTAGTTGATGAAGGCGATGAGCATCACAAAAACGGCAATAACCAAAAGGGTGATGGTTGTGGTACGGTCACCCGACTTGCCTGGATGCCCGACATTTTCGGCAAAGTAGTTGTCGGTCAACAACATAAGATGAGGCGACATCATTTTTTTATATTCCTCAATATCCGCTGCTTTTTTTTCGGTCATATTGCTGTCGTCAATGTCGAATGCTTTCATAAATAGGTCAAAAGCGACATTATGTGCAGTCTCCTCAAACTCTTTTGGGTCAGTGCCTTTTGCGAGTTTTATGAAATAATTCCAGCCCCATTGGCTCCAATCGTCCCTACCCACATCG
>JAEEQW010000030.1 GCA_016285515.1 Bacteroidales bacterium | reverse complement strand
CGCTTCAAGCAATAGTACATCTGAGAGAGGGAATTGACGATAAGGAAATACCATGTGCTTTTTTCCACACTCACTATCGGGTCTAAACGGCGCAAGGCGATAATCTGCTTACGGCGCTGGCGTTTCAGCTCCTTGCGTTGTTGGTCCACATTTATAGTGACATGTTTCAGGCGGCGGTAATCCTCGCAGAAGAAAGCCGTGGTCAGTGTCTCGTAATCATCTGTTACCATACGGACATGAGCCTTGATCGTCTGGTTCACATATTCTCGGAGCAACGCCCAACATTCTTCCTTGTCATCGCAATGCACTATCCTTGTGAATAATTTGTCAGTCTCACCCTCCGTCGTATTCTTTCGGTAATTCAGATGACTGCGAATGAGCAGGAAGATGGCAAGCGAAATGGCGACCATCATTGCTACAAATGACCCGAAGTACAAGGCGATGCTTACAAGGAAACACAAGATGAATGCCACGCCAGCCGTGATGAACCAACCACCGATGACAGACAGTACACCCGTAATGCGGAACACAGCACTCTCGCGACCCCATGCACGGTCGGCAAGTGACGTTCCCATAGCCACCATGAAGGTGACGTAGGTGGTGGATAGCGGCAGTTTGAGCGATGTGCCCAATGCCACCAATGCACCAGCAAGTACCAGATTGACGGCTGCGCGGATTTCATCGAAAGCGGCTCCCTGTTTCAACACCGCTGCGTCAGCATTGAAACGCGAGTCAATCCAGTCTGACACACATGTCGGCATCACCATCGCCAATTCGCTGGCTATGCTTCTCGACGTGCGCACCAACGTCCGTGCCACACCGCTTGAACCGAACATCTCGTCTCCCTCATCCTGACGCGAAAGGTCCACCGAGGTCTTCACAACGTTCTGTGCCTTCTTCGAGAAAACGAGTGCAAGCACCATCACCACACCTGCCGCTATGAGATACGGGGCGGGCGTATGAGCGCTCTCCATCAGCGACCCCATCATAAAGCCCTGTGCATCGCCATTGCTGTTTGCGATGTAATCCTGATAGGCTTCAAGTCCCGTCAAAGGTACACCCACGAAATTCACCAGGTCGTTGCCAGCAAAAGCCATTGCCAAGGCAAATGTACCAAACAGCACTATGCATTTCAATACTGGTAGTTTCAATGCACTCAGTAGTGTCATTAGCATAGAAAACACGGCTATGCTCCCGCCGATAATCAGCCATGTGTTTTGATTGATGATTTCTTTCACCTCAGCCGTCATCAGACTGCAGCCTTTCAGTCCATTGATAAGCAGAAACCAGACGATGGCTGTCACTGATAGTCCGCCGAAGACGCCAATCTTTAGCGATGACAAGAGTCTGCCACCCATCTTGCCCGATTGAGCCGTTGTCCTTCCGTTTACACGAAAAGTAAAGGTGAAAACAATGCGTGCTATCCATTGTACGATGATTCCAAGCAAGAATGCAATTGCCACCGACAGGAATATGCCGAGGATAACCGAGATGGCTTTCTCTGTGTTCAGCAGGTCGCCTAATGAGAGTAATGTACCGTCAGCTGCCATTGCCCCGTTAAGTATCTGTAACAGGGCGATGGCAAAGGCGCCCCCCAGCAGTTCGAATACCATTGAAACAGTGGTGGATGTCGGCATGCCAAGCGTGTTGAACACGTCGAGCAGTACCACATCTGTAACCATTACGGCTAGGAATACACACATCACATCGTAGAACGAGAAATACAGGGGTGTCATAATGCCGTGCCGTGCCACATCCATCATGCCGTTGCTTAGTGCCGCCCCTGCAAACACGCCGATGGCTGCAATTGTCACGATGGTCCTGTATCGTGCCACCTTCGCTCCAATAGCCGAATTAAGGAAGTTAACCGCGTCGTTGCTCACGCCCACCACAAGGTCGAAGACTGCAAGCACAATAAGGAATATTACTATTCCGAGAAATAACGTATTCATGATCTATTTATTTGATTAAATATATCGTTTCATATCTTCTCCATCAACTCCTGCATATAACTCCAACAGATTCTTTGCTGGACTTGATTGAATTTTGGGAATGAGCACTTCTTCTACTTGGAAGAAACCTACTTCCGCTTTCATGTGTATCTCTATTTTCAAAGGGCGATCATCCCCCTGTTCTATTTTTACTTTTTCAATAGAGTTTGCAGAATACTTGTGAATATCTCCTTCTGTTGGTTTGGATGGGATTTCCAATGGGATGCGTGCACGCCCTTTTGTCATATCACAACCATCTGAAATAAGAATAATTCCTGCCTCAATAGAATGGATGGGATGTGTAGCCATGTGCCCGATAATTCCTTCCATTGCGATGGAGCGTATTATAGTCCGCCGCAGAATGTTAGAGTTTTCCGGAAGGAGTTGAGACAATACCTTTTCAATAATAGAATAGGATATGATGCCAGAATACAGTTCATGCCCTTTCCTTCCTATTGTCATTCCGCTATCATGAAGAAGCGAAGCAAGCATAACCGCCGTTACACTGTCAGCAAAAGTCCCGATGTTTTCCTTTTCCAAACTAGTCTGTATTCCAGCAGTATGTAATATACTCAGCATCTTTAATGCATTGCAGCATACAGTCTTCATGTGAACAGGCCCGTGATCATTCAACCCCAAACGTCCTATTGATACCATATTGGCATAATCTTGAATAGCGGCTATTTCCTGATTATTCCGAAGATTATACCATAGTCTTATTGGTAAGTCATCGCCAGATGTCTGGCCTTCCATAATCTTTGTAACCAAATCGGTTATTATCTCTTCGACTTGCATTTCTTTTGGTGATTTCGATTCCATAGTATGATTAAATATGATACATATATCCCATAGTTAACACATGAAGAGCTTTGTCCAAGCCACCAGCTGACCTCTTCAGGTCAAGTAAATAACCAAAATTAATGCCATGATGAGCATTAATGCTATATGCCGTTCCGATAGTCATACGCATCTCATCAATTTGCATTTGTTTGTTCAAATTGTTGAACATCTCGACCGATGCAAAGGTGCTCCAGCCATTCATATTACTATTAGTTATCTCGGCCTTTAACCGATTGCGCAAATGATGCTCATGGCTTGCATCCACGTTACCTTTCTGTATCATATGTGTATATTGATATCGCTCGCGCAAGGAGAGTTTTAGCCAATCGAACATCTTGCCCCCTGGAGTAATGTCGAATATCAGGCGATGACGAGGAACCACTTCCGTCACATCATCCACTGTGCGGTTCTTCAGGTGAAATTCGTAACCTCCTCCCAACTTCAGGACCTTAGATATCTTATACGTACCACTCACGCCTAACTGCCAACGGTCAATGATTCCTGCATTGCCCTTCGTGCGGAGTTCGGTGCTTACACCAAGGTTCCATCTGTTGTTCAGATTCTTTTCCGTACCAGCACTGATCCACATGCCTATGTCATTGGTGTTTTGTGCCTTAGACAATCCTATAAAAACAAATGCGAGGAACAACACAAGGATGATAAATCTCACCCAATTAAAGATTCTCTGAATTCTTTCTGCTTTTTCTTTGTTCATAATACAGCGTCAACGAGGATATAGTTTGCTCTCTGTTGACGCTGCAAAAGTATAGCCAGGATGTTACAGACGTGTTGCAAGGGTAATAAAGAATTATTGCAACCTCACAATGTCATGAGATTGCAATAACCGTGAAACGACATTATAATCCGGCACAACCGGTCCAACCCAATTCGGTCATTAGGATTTTTGTTAGAACAGAATTTATTTTGTGCAGATTGTGACGATGACAGTGCAAGCATAGCGGGCTATGGTAAGATGTCAGCGGAAACAAGATGCCAAAAGAAAACTGTTATGGCAAAAAAGATTATATAACAAACCTTTTCGGCCTAATGACCGATTTGGGTTCAGGGTTTTACTGGATGATAATCTTACGACCATTCATGATATAGATGCCCGGCGTCGTGGGTTTCGTGGTGTATCTGCGACCTTGCAGGTCATACCATGCGTCGTCTTGCACAGGTGTGGGCAATGCGATTTCAACCACACGCGTAATGATACTCTCTTCGTCGGTAATGTTCATGATAATTCTACGCACAGTCTTCTCGCCGGGCAGGCCTAGGCCGTTGCCCAAATCAACAAGAATGTAGGCGTGGAATGCGTTCACATAATCATAACTCGTGGGATAGACCAGTTTGTCGTCAGGTCCCATATACAGGTTGGCGGTTTCCATGATTTTCCATGATTTCCCCACCGTTCCCATCCTTCCCCTCCATCCCCAGATTTCCACCTTTGCAATTGAGATTATTAATAGTAGCGTCATTGCAACCTTTTGTCCTTCTGTTCTTATGTCTAAACTACTTTTGTCCTTATGTCCTTCTGTCTAAATAACTTTTGTCCTTATGTTCTTTTGTCTAAACTACTTTTGTTCTTATGTTGTCTAAATAACTTTTGTTTTTCTGTCTAAAAATAAAGAATTGTTCCTTTCTCGTGTAAAGCGCGACCCTGGAACAAAGAATATCAAAAAAATTCACTACCTTTGCAGCCTGATTCACAATAACCCAAACTATTATGGCATTTTTCAAGAATTTCTTCTCAAAAGAGAAAAAAGAGACATTAGATAAAGGTCTGAATAAGACCAAAGAAGGCGTGTTTTCCAAACTCAAGCATGCCATTGCAGGCAAGTCGCGCATCGATGATGACGTGCTCGACAACCTCGAGGAAGTGTTCATCACCAGCGACGTAGGCGTCGACACCACCCTCAAAATCATCGACCGCATCAACGAGCGCGTAAAGCGCGACAAATATGTAGGCACCGAAGAACTCAACAACTTGCTATGCGACGAAATCACACAGATGCTCGTCGATAACGACAATGCCGATGCCGAAGAATTCACCGAGCCCGATGCCAAGAAACCCTACGTGATCATGGTGGTGGGCGTGAACGGCGTGGGCAAGACCACGACCATTGGCAAACGCGCCTATCAGTACAAGCAGGCCGG
>JAEEQW010000029.1 GCA_016285515.1 Bacteroidales bacterium | reverse complement strand
AACACTCCCTGGCAAGGAACCTATCGTTTTTGGTTACGTCAACATCGCTAAAGCAGATGAAATCATTGAAAAATACATTAAAAACGGGGAACTCGTTGAAGGCATCATCCCTGTAAACTACAGAAAAGTCGAATAATTAACCACTATTAATAATGGCAAAATACAAATATAACGTATTGGTTTGCGGTGGTACCGGATGCCAATCATCTCAAAGTGCTCTGATTCTCGAAAATCTGAAAAAAGAAGTTGCAGCATGCAATCTTGAAAATGACGTTCAGGTCATCCTGGCAGGCTGCTTTGGCTTCTGCGAAAAAGGCCCTATCGTTAAGATAATGCCTGATAACACTTTCTATGTAGGCGTTAAACCTGAAGACGCTAAGGAACTCGTTGCTGAACACATCATCAAAGGTCGTAAAGTTCAGAGACTGCTTTATGTGGATCCTGAAACGAAGAAACACATCGATGACTCCAAGCACATGGATTTCTACAAAAAGCAAATGAGAATTGCTTTAAGAAACTGCGGTTTCCTTGATCCTGAAAACATTGATGAGACAATCTCACGTGGTGGCTACGAAGCATTAGGTAAAGTTCTGACCACAATGACTCCTAACGAATGCATTGAAGTCATCAAGAAGTCAGGTCTGAGAGGCCGTGGCGGTGCAGGTTTCCCGACAGGTACAAAATGGGAGTTTGCAAGCAAGAGCGTCAATGACCAGAAATATGTAGTCTGCAACGCCGATGAAGGCGACCCTGGTGCATTCATGGACCGTTCTATCCTTGAAGGCGACCCTCACTCAATTGTAGAGGCAATGGCCATCTGCGGTTACTGTATCGGTGCAAATCATGGTCTGGTATATATCAGAGCAGAATACCCACTGGCAATCCACCGTCTTCAGATAGCCATCAAACAGGCTCGTGAATACGGACTTTTAGGTGATGACATATTAGGCACAGGTTTCAATTTCGACATTGAACTCCGTTACGGTGCCGGCGCATTCGTCTGCGGTGAGGAGACAGCTCTTATCCACTCAATGGAAGGCAACCGCGGCGAACCGACTTTCAAACCACCATTCCCAGCTGTCAGCGGTTATCTCCAGAAACCTACCAATGTCAATAATGTTGAAACCTTCGCAAACATTCCTATCATTATTACCAAAGGCGCAGACTGGTACAGCAGCATTGGCACTGAAAAGTCAAAAGGTACAAAGGTTTTCGCCCTCGCAGGCAAAATCAACAACGTTGGTCTTATTGAAGTTCCTATGGGCACCACCCTCCGTGAAGTTGTCTATGAAATCGGCGGTGGCGTCAAAAACGGAAAGCAATTCAAAGCCGTTCAGACTGGCGGTCCTTCAGGTGGCTGCTTAACCGAAAAAGACCTTGATACTCCTATTGACTATGAATCACTCGCAGCTGCAGGTTCAATTATGGGCTCAGGCGGTATGATTGTCATGGATGAAGATGACTGCATGGTTAACATCGCCAAATTCTACATGGGATTCATCGTTGACGAATCATGCGGTAAATGTACTCCTTGTCGTATCGGTAACAAACGTATGTATGAAATACTCGACAAAATCACCAAAGGCCAGGGTACAATGGAAGACCTCGAAAACCTCAAATATCTCGCTGAAGTCATCAAAGATACCGCACTCTGCGGACTTGGACAGACATCACCAAACCCTGTATTATCCACCCTCACCAATTTCTGGGACGAATATGTTGAACACGTTGTTGACAAGAAATGCCGTGCAGGCGCTTGCAAGGATCTTATGAGTTATCATATCAATCCAGACAAATGTAAAGGCTGCACCTCATGCGCACGTCACTGCCCTGTCAATGCAATTACAGGCACTGTCAAACAACCTCATACCATTAATCAGTCACTGTGTATCAAATGCGGTACATGTAAGTCAGTATGTAAATTCAATGCTATAGAAATCAAATAATTAGGGAGGATATTATAATGGATACAGTAAAATTAGTTATAGACAACAAACAAATTGAAGTGCCAAAAGGTACTTCCATCTTAAATGCAGCAAGAGCCAATGGTATTTATATTCCTTCCTTATGCTATCTTAACCTTAATCACCTGCATATCGAAAACAAACCGGGTTCATGCCGTGTATGCGTGGTAGAAGTGGAAAAGAGAAGAAACCTCGCTCCAGCATGTGCTACTGAATGTCTTGAAGGCATGGTTGTCAAAACCAATTCCCTGAGAGTACTCAATGCACGCAGGACAGTAGTTGAGCTTCTGCTTTCCGACCACCCAGCAGATTGTCTTCTCTGCCCGAAAAGCGGCAAGTGCGAGCTTCAGGATCTCGCCGCCGAAATGGGTATCAGACATATCACCTTCAAGGGTGAACAGTCGTCATATCGTAAGGACGAATCCCCTTCAATCATAAGAGACGTTGACAAATGTGTCATGTGCCGTCGCTGCGAAACGATGTGCAACCAAGTTCAGACAGTCGGTGCACTATCAGCTGTAAACCGTGGTTTCGATGCTGTTGTCGCTCCTGCTTTCGAACAGGACCTCATCAAGTCACCATGCACATATTGCGGCCAGTGTGTTGCAGTATGCCCAACTGGTGCACTCACCGAAGTTGACAACACCACAAAACTTATCCGCGACCTTGCAGATCCAACCAAGACTGTCATAGTTCAGACAGCACCTGCAGTACGTGTCGCACTCGGCGAAGAATTCGGCATGCCAGCTGGTAGCATCGTTACAGGAAAACTCGCTACAGCACTCCGTCAGATAGGCTTCAAATATGTATTCGACACTGACTTCGCAGCTGACCTTACAATTATGGAGGAAGGCACGGAACTTCTCCAGCGTCTTGGAAAATTCCTCAACGGCGACAAGACAGTCAAATTGCCTATTATGACATCATGCTGCCCTGCATGGGTTAACTTCTTCGAACACAACTTCCCTGATTTGAGAGACATACCTTCAACAGCACGCTCCCCTCAGCAGATGTTCGGACCTATTGCAAAGAACTATTTCGCAAAGAAAATCGGCGTTGACAGAAAAGACCTCATCGTAGTTTCCATCATGCCTTGCCTTGCAAAGAAATACGAATGCGGACGTGATGAATTCAAAGTTGACGGTGATCCAGATGTAAACTACTCACTCTCAACAAGAGAGTTGGCACATCTCATCAAACAGTTCAACATTGACTTCAAGAAACTTCCGGATTCCGACTTCGATGCTCCATTGGGTGAATCAACCGGTGCAGCTGTTATCTTCGGAGCTACCGGAGGCGTAATCGAAGCAGCATGCCGTACAGCTTACGAACTGTTTACAGGCAAAAAACTTGAAAAGATTGAATTCAATGAACTCCGTGGCCTCGAAAATGTACGTCAGGCAACTCTTGACTTTAACGGTACACCAATTAAGATAGGTATCGCTCACGGTTTGGGCAATGCCCGTAAACTTCTCGAAATGGTTCGTGACGGCAAATGTGACTTCCAGGCAATCGAAATCATGGCTTGTCCGGGCGGCTGCATTGGTGGCGGCGGTCAACCTCTGCATCACGGAAACTCCGAAATAATCAAAGCTCGCTTCAATGCTATCTATGAAGAAGACAAGAACAAACCGATAAGAAAATCTCACGAGAACCCTTATATCATTCAACTTTACAAGGAATTCCTCGGCGAGCCTTGCGGTGAACTCTCACATCACCTTCTCCATACCACCTACTTCGATAAGAGCCAACTCGATATCACTATTGAATAAGATTGTTTTGTAATTAAAATTCAGAATATAAAATGGCAAATATAAAAATCACTCTTCACGAAGAAGACGTAAAAAAACTCAATGATGTTTGCAATAGTTTTGGCAATAAACCAGGCGAAGTGATTAATGTTCTCCATGCAGCTCAAGGCATCTTCGGATACCTCCCAGCTGAAGTGCAGGAAATTATCGCTGCCAATCTCCATATTCCGGTTGCTAAAGTTTATGGCATAGTGTCTTTCTATTCATTCTTCACAATGAAACCAAAAGGTAAACACCCTATCTCTGTTTGCCTTGGCACAGCTTGCTATGTCCGTGGTTCTGAAAAGATACTCGAAGAACTCAAGAAACAACTGAATATTGAAGTCGGCGGCACCACAGCTGACGGCAAGTTCTCACTTTCCTGCCTCCGCTGCGTCGGCGCCTGCGGCCTTGCTCCTGTAATGATTATCGGTGACCAGACTTACGGCCGCGTATCACCAGGAATGGTCAAGGATATTCTCGCAAAATATCAAGATTAGTTTTATACTTTTTATTTGAAAGTATTTTATCAAAACAATTCCCATCACTCATCCGAGTATGGGAATTGTTTTTTTTATTATTGCAAACAAGTCAGGCACCCGGAGAACGTCAGAATCTGAAAACATATGTTCCACCTGGCGGAAGCCATATTTCCAAAACAGGTAATATGCCGCCTGAAGCCTGAAATGGAAAAACAGTTAAAAGAATGGATGTTTTAAAAAAAATTGTACCTTTGCAAATTATTTTTAAAGAAAATTAGACATGGAAAAATATCCACACTATCTGACAAGACTTCAGAATGCAACTCGTAAATACTGGGACAAACCGGCATTGAACGACATCGGAGGTGACAGTTACACTTTTGGCCAAATGGCAATTCAAATAGAAAAATTTCACTGCTTTTTTGAAGAGGCAGGAGTAAAGGAGGAAGAACATATCGCCATCTGTGCCGCCAACGGCGCCCATTGGGGCATGGCCTACATGAGCGTAGTAACTTACAAGGCAGTTGTAGTACCAATCCTCTTCGACTTCACTCCTGACAGCGTTTCCAATTTGCTCGAACACTCCGACGCCATTGGTGTCTTCACAAATACAGACAAATGGAAAAAGATTGATCCGAAGGCTTTACCTAAAATCCGTTTTGCAATTGATACAGCCACATGGCAACTGATATACTACACAGATGACCAAATCAAAGCTGCTTTTGACAATATGGATAACAATTTTCAGAAAAAACATCCTAACGGATATAAAGCTGAAGATGTGGTTTTCCCGGACAAAACTTACGACAAGCTCGCAATGATCAACTATACATCAGGTTCAACAGGCAATCCAAAGGGCGTGATGCTTACTGACAGAAACTTCAGTGCAACCGTTGATTACTGCCAACGTAAAGTTCCGGCAGGCGACAAGATGGTCTCGATGCTGCCTATGGCTCACATGTACGGTTTGGTTATAGAATTCATATATCCTGTATGTAACGGAACATCAATCTATTGGTTAGGCAAGGCTCCTACTCCGACTGCACTGCTTAAGGCATTTGCAGACGTAAAGCCTTATCTTCTCATTACAGTCCCTTTGG
>JAEEQW010000011.1 GCA_016285515.1 Bacteroidales bacterium | reverse complement strand
TTTGATATTCATCGCAAGAAATTAATTCCCAATAAGAGTGCTTGTGAGGCTCTTGAACAGTTGTATTATGACAGAGTGACACCTCAAAGCGATTATGAAAATTGTATTCTTATATTCAAAGATTATCAGGTTATACCTGATGAACAGGCAGTACAAATTATTGAGACTATTTTAGACGGGGTAGGGAATAGCGATGTTGATATTGTCATCAAGAAGCATCCGAGTGATACGCGCAGTTCTTTTGATGAGACTGTCAGTTCAAGATATCCGAAAGTCAGAATAATTAATTCGATGATCAGTGGGGAAGAATTGGTGGCTATGTATAAGCCCTGTGCAGTTGTCGGCGGATATTCCACTGTGGTGATTTCAAGTCATTTTATTTTTAATGTTCCAGTTGTTTCATATTCAAGCTTTTATGTACAAAACCACTCGGTGTCACCGATGATAGAACGGCATATTAGTTTTTTTATGGATCAACTAGGTGATTATGTGACTTTTTGTAGTAATATTTCTGATATCAGTGAAAATTTGAAGAAAATATCTCAATTAAATAAATAGAATTATGGATATTATTATTGGTGGTGGTGTCACAGGTCTTTCGTATGCTCTTTTTACTTCCAATAAATCATTAATTTTGGAGGCCGAACCCGAAATAGGAGGATATTGTAAAACAACAAAGCGTAATGGTTATGTCTGGGATTATTCTGGGCATTTTTTCCATTTTAATGATAAAGATATCGAATCCATCATTACTCGTAGTTTGCCAATCAATGCTATCAGAAAGGTGGACAAGCATACAAAAATAAAATATAAAGACATCCTTGTTGATTTCCCTTTTCAAAAGAATATTCATCAGCTTCCGAAAGAAGAATTTATTGATTGCTTGTATGACCTTTTTACTGCTCCTACTGCAGATTTCTCAACATTTAAAGAAATGTTATATTGCAAATTCGGGAAATCTATAGCAGATAAATTTTTAATTCCATACAATTCTAAATTATATGCCTGTAATCTGGATTCGTTAGATAAAGATGCAATGGGACGATTTTTCCCGTATGCAGAGAAAGAAGACATTATTCGTAATTTCAAAGAAAAGAATAATTCATCATATAATAATACTTTTGATTATCCCTATAATGGAGCAGTTGAATATATTAATGCCATAAGAAATAGTATAAATAACTGTGAGATTAGAACGAATACGAAAATTGTCAAGATAGATGTTGAGTCTAAAATGGTTGTTGATAGTAATGGACAGAAGTATCATTATGACAACCTTATCTCTACTGTTCCTTTTCCAATGTTATTGTCAATGTGTTCGATGCCCCCTGAAGACAACATATATAGTTGGAATATCGTTGTCGTTTTCAACTTGGGATTTGATAAGAAAGGACAAAACACCGATACTCATTGGATATATTTTCCCGAGGAAAAGTATTGTTTTTATAGAGTTGGCTTTTATGACAATGTCCTAAATATGGACAAAATGTCTTTATATGTGGAATTAGGATTTAGTAAGGATGCGATTATTCCGATGGATACATCTTTGCAACGAGTTCTTGATGATTTGAAGGATGCCGGGATTGTCCATGATGAAAAATTGGTGGATTATGAATGTTTGGTTATGAACCCAGCATACGTACACATTAATGAGAAATCCACTAATCATTGTCAAGTGATGAAAGCGGAACTGAAAAAGCAGAATATTTATTCTATAGGACGATATGGAAGTTGGACTTATTGTTCCATTGAGGATAATATTAAAGAAGCAAGGGAATTGACTAATTCAATAATTGGAAAATAAGTTGGTATGGAGAAAATTGTCGTTGATTATGTATATAAGAATTATTTTAGTGCACGCTCTAAAGCAAGGGAAGATGTTAATCACATTGCACAAAATAATGGATTTAAGCCGTTTTTGATTAATACAAGAACAACCACAGAACAAGCCAAGGAGAAAAAGCAGAATCTTGTCTCGCGTCTTTTATATAATTTTAGAAAGTTATTCATACTCTGTGGGTCTTTGCTTTCAATAAAAAAAGGGACAGTAGTGCTTTTCCAATATCCTTTTGCTCCATTTGGTGAGTTCTTCACTCTGTTTTTCTGTCGCTGTTTGAAAATGAAAAAATGTCACTTGGTCCTGCTTGTTCATGATCTTGTGCACTATCGTGAGACCAAAGTGTTCAATAATAAAGAAATAAAAATCTTGAATACCGCTTCCGAACTGATTGTTCATAATAACAAAACACAGGAGCTTTTCAAATCATATGGGGTGGATAAGCCTTGTCATTATCTTTGGCTGTTTGATTATTTAACAGATGAAATACCAAATCCAATATATGACGGTTCCAATACTATTGCTTTTGCCGGGGCCTTGGACAAGAGTATATTCTTAAAGAAACTTCAAGGAATCCCATTTAAGAACATTCAACTACATCTTTATGGCGGTCAGCCCCAAGACACTTCCAATTATCCAGATTGGATGAGTTATATTGGCCGTTTTAGCCCAGAAAATGTTACAATGCTTCATGAAGAGTGGGGGCTGTCTTGGGATGGAGAAGGCATTGACTCTCTTCAGGGTGTAATTGGAAATTATCTCAAATATATTTCACCACATAAAGTCTCTTTGTATATTGCCGCTGGAATTCCTGTTATAATTAGCAAAGAATCTGCTTTGGCGGAATATGTGGAAGAGAATAAATTGGGAATTTCTATTTCATCACTGACGGAACTGGAAGAAAGAGTTATCAATCAAGACAAAGAAGAGATGCAACTCATTCGAAAACATGTTCTCGAAATGTCCGCCGTATTAAGAAGAGGAGGAAACCTTAGTGCTATTTTGGAAAATATCATAAATGAAAAATCTGATAATCACAAACAATCATACGTTCACACATAGGGTGCAGGAAATGCTCGATGATGTTTATAAATAACCCAATATTCAATTTTACCGAATGAACATACGACAATTAATCAAAAACATCGTACCTTTTGTCAAGCCTTACAAATGGCTGATATTAGTTACTTTATTGCTGACACTCGCCGGATCATTCATGGCTCAGGTCAATGCTATTGTTCTTGACAAGACTGTAGATGCTATCAATAAATTGGTGGGCATGGAAAATTTCGACTGGGCAAAGGCTGCAAAAATTCTCACCATTATTTCTGTAGTCCTCCTGTCTAAAGAAATATTGTCGGCCTTGACTACTTTCGCCCAGAACTATTTTGGTGAAAGGATGCGCATTTTTGTGTCAAGAGATTTGGCCCAATCAGCAATTGAAAAGATTCTGACATTCAGGATGGCTTTCTTTTCTGCTATTGAAAACGACACGGGGAAACTTCAAACCCGTATTGATCAGGGAGTAAGCAGTTTGTCACGTTCCGTGCAAAATTTCTTCATCGACATGCTTCCATTGTTCACCAGTGCTATTCTGGCACTAATACTAATGTTTGCTGCCAATGTTTATGTCGGACTTGTGGCGTTAGGTATTGTTCCGGTATATTTCTTTATCACCTACCGTCAGGCACGACGCCTCAAGGGGTGGCGACGCGGTATGAGATCTTTCCGTGAAAATAAGAGTCACGGCATAATGAACATCATTGAAAATATTAATGTCATCAAATCATTCAACAGAGAACGAATTGAAGGCGACAAACAGCTTGAAATTCAGAATCAGATGACTGACAATCAGTTGAAAACACGTCGGGTAAGTTTCTATTACAATGGTGTAAAAGGTTTTGTCAAACAAATAGGTACAGTGTTGGTTATCATTCTGACTTCATATCTTGTTTTAAAAGGATATGCAGGCATGACGATTGGAAAGATAATGTATCATGTTATGCTGTTTGGTAATGTCGTTGCGCCAATAACACAACTGCAGCGTATTTTCGATGACATTAACGATGCTCTGATATATGCTGAAGGCTTCTTTGATATTCTCAATTCAGATGATGAAATAGAGGCATCCGGTCAATATCGTCCGAAAAAGATAGAAGGCAACTTCGAGATTTCAGGCGTTGACTTTACATACCCAAATGGTACCAAGGCATTGTCGGACATAAACATGGACATTAAAAGTGGAAGAATTACGGCTTTCGTGGGACTTTCAGGAGCCGGAAAGAGTACAATCGTAAATCTGCTTGACAAATTTTATGAACCCGACAAAGGATATATCAAGCTGGATGGAGTGGATTTGCGTGATTACGACACTCATTATCTTCGTGAGAACGTTGGACTCGTCCTGCAGAGCAACCATATTTTCGATGGAACAATTGAAGAGAATATTTTGTATGGGAAACCGGATGCGACACATGAGGAAGTGGTTGAGGCTGCAAAGAAGGCATTCATTTATGACCAAATCATGGAATTACCGCAAAAATTCGACAGCCGGGCCCAGCAACTGTCGGGTGGTCAGCAACAGCGTATTGCGATAGCACGTATGTTTCTGAAAAATCCTCCAATAATTTTCTTGGACGAACCTACAGCAAGCCTTGACGCCATAGCAACAGAACAGATAAAGAACAGTATTGATGAAATCAAGAAGAACCGTACGGTTATCATCATTTCTCACAGTATTTCGCAAATCATTGATGCCGACTATATTTATGCTCTCAGGGAAGGTCATGTGGAACAATCAGGAAACCCTGATGAAATTTATAAAAAGGGAGGTATATACAAGGAAATCATTGACGCATCGGCAAGAAGTCTGAATGTCAGAAAAATAGCCGAGACAATTGGAAGTTGATATTGTATTTAGTTGTATTTTTGCAATTGGTTAAAAAGCAGGTCAATGAATATTTTATTTGTCAGATATAAAAAATCCCAAAACATCTTCGAGGGAGGAGAGCAGGTAAGCCAGAAAAATTTCAACCTTCTTTCAAGAATTGTCGGAATTGAAAATATTACGACATATTATGTTCATGATGAGAATGTTAAAAAAAGATTCATTGACTATGTGAAGGGTGCTTACTACTTCACGAAAAATTATTTTTTCGGTTTAACCCCAAGGCGTGTGGCTCAAATTGTGAATATGGCCCAGGGATATGATGTCGTCTTTGTTGACAGAAGCGTATTCGGAATAATATCCAAATCGTTGAAGGAAAATGGGTACAATGGCAAAGTGATATGCTTTTTCCACAATGTCGAGGTCCCTTATTTTGATGCTAAAATCGGCAAAAACAAACCAGGAAGGAAAATCATTTTGAATTGTGTCGATAATAATGATGCTTTTTGCTGTAAATATGCTGACAAAACTATTGCCCTAAACTCCCGTGATGATGCTGAAATCTTCAGACGTTATCACCGGCACGTTGACGAAGTTATTCCTGTCGCCTTTAAAGACAGCTATCAGCAAAGTTCATATTCTCAGGAACTCACGGGCAAACGGCCTCTGTGCCTTTTCCTTGGTGCTTATTTTCCGCCAAACAACGAAGGAATTGAATGGTTTATGCAAAATGTTTATCCTCATGTCAATATTTCTGTAAAAATTGTTGGTAAGGGAATGAATAAGTTGCGAGAGCATTATAACATACCCGACAATATTGAGGTCATAAGCGATGTTCCTGATTTGAAACCATATTTTGAAGAGGCCGATCTGATGATTCTGCCGATTTTCAAGGGAAGCGGAATGAAAGTCAAGACTTGCGAATCGCTTATGTATGGCAAAAACATCCTCGCAACCGATGAGGCATTCATGGGTTATGATATCGATTACGACATGGTAGGGGGTAAGTGCAACACCAGTGAGGAGTTTATTGCAAAAATCAAGGAATTTGAATCAAATCCACGTCCTCGTTTTAACAACTATTCCCGTCAGATGTTTCTTGAAAAATATACAGAAGAGGCAGTTGAGAACAAATTTAGAAAGATACTCATTGATTACTAATTCTTTATCTAATGGAGATACGTTTGAAAAATATTCTAAAGATAATAACCATCGTGGTGTTAGCACTGCTAACAATACAGACAACATGGCATCCTTTTGAATATCTTAAGTTGAAAAACGATTCCAAAGACGCTCCAAAACCAGAACTTTCATTCAAAAACTATTGCGAAGGCGAATACCAAAAGCAAGTTGACAACTATCTTAGAGAAAACTATGCGACCAGAGCTTTGTGCATTCGCATTGGCAATCAATACGATTACACTTTTAAAAACAAAAAGACTTGTAACCCCTTTTTAATGCCTGGAAAAGACAACTGGATGTATTACGCTCCAGGTGTGCGCGATTATTACGGTTTAGAAGGTTTGAGCAAATTCAAAACAGACCAAGAATTAAGGGATTTTGTTGACAATCAGGTCGATATGCTCAACGAATTGCGAAACATCTTGAAAAATGATTACGGCATAGAGCTGCTTTCGTTCATCGGTCCAGACAAGCCGTTCATTTATCCGGAGCATCTTCCTGACATGGAAAGGGACACTACTTTGGGTAATGCTGCCGATTATTTTGCTCAACGTTTTGCGGAAACAGGTTTCCCGAACATTGACATGAAACCATGGTATCAAGCCATCGCCGACACCTCGAAGCGCCTGCTTTTCATGCCGATGGATTCTCATTGGCAGTATGCCAGCGTATGGGGCTACGACTCGCTTTTCAGGATGATGAACAGCCTCAACGACTTCGGCATCCCGCAAATGAAAATCAATGGCATTAAGGAAAGCAAGTTCAAAGGACGCCAGGATGACGAGGCGACACTCAACCTGCTTTTCAAGGTACCAAACGACACCCCACTTTACACTGCTGATATAAGCGTGATCAGCGACAGCACCAGCCGCAAACCAAAAGTTATGTTTGTCGGTGACTCATTCATCTTTGCCTACGAATGGCTGATACCGAAAAAAGAATTAACTTCGTATTACGAAAACTGGTTTTACTACGACAAAGCCTACAAAGGTTTTGACAAGACACTATATAAAGTCAATGAAATAAACAAGTTGAGAAGCATACTCAACGCCGATTTTATCGTTGTGTATTCCGTTGGTTATCAATGGTATCACGGCACAAGAGGTTTTGTGGAAGACGCTTTGGCGAGCATCAAAGACCCCGAGCAAGT
This sequence comes from Bacteroidales bacterium, assembly GCA_016285515.1. Lineage (GTDB taxonomy): Bacteria > Bacteroidota > Bacteroidia > Bacteroidales > BM520 > RGIG7150. The sequence continues at coordinate 75,237 of JAEEQW010000011.1, read as the reverse complement.
CGAAGTGGCGCTTCTTATGAACCATATCGAGAGCGATTCCGAATGGATGAAAACGATAAAAGAAAAAGCTGAAAACAACAATATCTCGGTCGAAAAACAGCTCGAACTCGACGCAAAATGGATGATTGAACATAATAATTAAGAGTTATGGTATTTAGCAGCAATGTATTCCTATTATATTTCCTGCCGCTTTTTCTGATATTCTATTTCGTTTGTCCGAAAAAGTTCAGAAACTATGTTATTTTACTGTTTTCGATAGTTTTTTATGCCTACGGCGCGCCTGATTTCATCTTGTTCCTACTTGGCTCCACCATTGCCAACTTCTATCTGGTGAGAGCGATGCGGAAGACTGATAAAACAAGTCTGAAGAAGCTTTATTGCGCCTTGGCAATTATCATAAGTCTCGGATTGTTAGTGTATTACAAATACGCCAACTTCCTGATCGACAACATTAACGTGCTCATCGGATTGTTTGGTGCCAACGCCATTAGGATGGCGAAAGTGCTGCTGCCAATCGGTATCTCGTTCTTCACCTTCCAGTCGATAACCTACGTGATTGACACCTACCGTGGCAACAATGAGCCGATGGAGAAACTCACTGACTACATCGTTTACATCATGATGTTTCCTCAGCTCATCGCGGGTCCTATTGTACGTTACTGCGACATCGAGGGTGAGATTCGTTACCGTGAATACAGCGCGCAGGAGTTTCTGCAGGGATTCAACCGTTTCGTCATCGGTCTGTCGAAGAAAGTGCTCATCGCTGATGTCATTGGTTTTCAAGTGGACAAACTCCTGGCTGGCGACCTCGCTATAATGGATTCTGGCACAGCATGGATTACCATCGCCGCCTACACCATGCAGCTCTACTTCGACTTCGCAGGTTACTCCGACATGGCCATCGGTCTTGGTAAAATCATGGGATTCCACTTCCCTGAAAACTTCGACAACCCATATAACTCTGCAAGTATCAGCGAGTTCTGGCGTAGATGGCATATTACATTAGGCGCTTTCATGCGTAATTACCTTTACATCCCATTGGGCGGCAATCGTTGCTCGAAACGCCGTATGTATTTCAACCTCTGGGTGGTGTTCCTGCTTTCCGGTCTATGGCACGGCGCAAGTTGGAACTTCGTCATCTGGGGCGCTTACCACGGCATCTGGCTCGTGCTCGAGCGCATGGGATTGAAGAAATTCTATGAGAAAATCGGCAAGGCACCAAGTGTCATCATCACCTTCATCATTGCGATGGTGGGTTGGGCGATATTCAGAATCGAAGACCTTGACCAGGCCTTCACCTTCATCGGCAGACTGTTCGCCTTCGACTTCAGTACATTCTCTATCAACGCCGATGCACAGTTCTACACCACACTAATCGTAGCGCTCGTGTTCTCGTTTATCGCATTGTTCCCGTTCGGAAAGAAGTTGCAAGACGTTGTTTTCTATAAGGAACACGCCTTATCAGGCACAATAATTTCTTGGGTTTTGGCTGTTTTCATGTTCCTCATCTGCCTCGGAGCACTCAACGCCGCCGGTTTCAGCCCGTTCATCTACTTCAGATTCTGATATAAACAGGAAATCCTCGTTCCCGTTTTAACACCTATCCCCGTCAGATATTTCTTGAGAAATATACAGAAGAGGCAGTTGAGAATAAATTTAGAAAGATACTCAGTTGACGTCTGATTGCTTTTTGGCTTTTAGTATTGCGTAACAGATAATAGCCAAAATAGTTACATACATTATTATCACAAATGCAATAGCAATCCTGTCGCCAATCCGTACGCTGTCAGGTCTGAATTCAAAATGTATCTTATGACTGCCTGAAGGCACGTTGATGGCACGAAGCATATAGTTTACTCTGTACAATTCAACAGGTTGGCCATCAACATACGCTTTCCATCCGTATGGATAGTATATCTCTGAAAAGACAGCGGTTGCATCTTTTGACGATGTTGACTCATAATCAAGTGCGTCCGGGGCATATTGTGTCAGCTTTATGGTTGCAGTCGAATCATGGCCTGGTACAAACGAAGAGGCAAGAGACGCAAACTGTGACTTATAAACCGATGTGTCCACGACTGCCGTATTGTGTAAATTGATATTATTCAATGCATCGCATTCTGCATTCGGATTGTTTACAATCATCAGAGAATCAACGAACCAGGCGTTTCCCATGGCATCAGGATTCGGTTGTGCGACTATTTTGTCACCGTTTTTGAAAATGATATACTTAGGGTTAAGCATATTGATGACATCCCAGTTGTTTTTGGATATATGCTGGTCTATCAGATCCTGATAACGACGTAACTTTGCACCATGATAACCTCCTATGGATTTGAGATAATATGATGTTCTGGAATCATTGAATGTGTTGGTGGCAAGGTTAAACACTCTGAAATCAGGGTCTTTATCCTGTAGAATCATCTTTTCGTAATCCGTCTGTGCAAAATAATTCTTGTCCTGATTTTTTGAGATAAAATCACTTGAATTGAAGAATCGCTTGTCAACCGGCCACATGTCTGCCAATATCAATACTCCCAGAATAGGAATAAAGAGGTTCTGTTTCAGCTTGCCGCTGATGAATAATATGAGCAATAACGCTGCCAATGCGATAAATACAAACGATCTGAAGGAGTCGGCAACAAACATTGATGCTCTATCATCAATAATGGCACTCATAAGCCATTCAGGAAGCTGTTGTGCAAATTGGGCATCGTTTGGGCTTGTGAATGAGTAGATCGATTTGCCGAACAATGCGAAGAACAGACATATCCCAGCAGTGATTCCGGCAGAAACATAGACTTTTTTCAAAAATTTCTTTTTGTCCGACTTTTCGTCCATAATTGTCTTTAAAGACAGAAAAGCAAGAAGCGGCATCGTTATTTCAGCTACAATAAGGATGGAAGACACGGCTCTGAATTTGGCGTACATTGGAACATACTTGAAGAAGAAACGTGTCAGAGGCAGGAAATTATGTCCCCATGCAAGGAATATCGATAACAAGGTGGCAACTAATAATGCCCATTTATACGGACCTTTTACAATAAGTATCCCTAACAGGAAAAGGAAACAAATTATAGCACCAACATATACGGGACCGGATGTGAAAGGCTGTGTTCCCCAGTAAGTCGGCACGTTGGCACAGAACTGACGTGCATTTGCGGCTGGCACACCATTTTTTTTCAGGGCCTGGTAAACGTCTGATTTTTCACCGAGATTATAGTTTGATGATGCGCCTTTGAAATTCGGTATCATCAGTGTCATAGTCTCATCTATACCATAACTCCATGCAGTGGCATAGTCAAGGTCAAGTCCTTTGGTCTTGTTGACGGCATCATCATCCTTGACGAGCTCGGAATGTCCTCCGCGCATGGTTTCTTTCGCATATTCAGTGTTGGTGAGAAAGCCTGCAAATCCGGTACCCATTCCAACTCCCACCGATGCAGCAAACAATAGCGTGGCAACAACAAGGTCTTTATATCTTTTTTCTTTGATGTGAATGTAAATTTCAGCGATAAACAAACACCCTATAAGCATAAATATATAATAACTCATCTGTGGGTGCGGGTAAAATCCAACTGTCGTGAAAATCATTGTCAATATGACCCCAAGACCATATTTCTTTTGAAATATGAGATAAAACCCTCCAATTACAATTGACATAAATGCAATTGACGTGGTTTTTGTATTGTGTCCGGCTGGAATTATTATGAGAAAATATGATGACAAAGCCATGGCTATAGCGCCAACAATGCTTAGCCATCTGTTTATTTTTAATGAGGTTAACAACAGATAAAAGCCAAGAAAATAAAAGAACAGCATCATGATTACATACGTGTGTCCCAAACGGAATATCTTCATAAGCGGAGCAAGCCATTCCGTTGATGCGTATCGTCCGCCTCCTATCTGATAATTGGGCATTCCCGAGAACATAGAGTTGGTCCACCATGTGTATTTCCCTGTCTGTTCATGATATTGTTGCGCTTCATGTACAGCCCCCTTGAAATTGTGCGTGTCTCCGGCATTTACAACTTTGCCTTCAAGTGCGGGGTAGCAGTATATACATGCCAATACAATAAAAATCACAAATGCTGCTATGTATGGTAACCATTTGTACCATAATGGGTTATTATTTTTCAGGTCTTTCATGATATCTGTTTCTTTATTTAATGCAAAAATAAATTATTGACGATTTATTCTTAGAATTTTGTTTAATATGTTATTAACACTGTCAGACACTTTCCATCGATACAGTATAAACAAACCTGTCGATACAATGATTATAGTCTTTACAACTGCATCTGCAAGTACAGTCCATATTGAAGCTGACGAGGTAAGGATCTTATTGCTGATTAAATATGTCCATAACATGTTGAAAATAATCATGACTGCAACAATGACCAATGTCTTGAGATGACCGGCTGAGAAAAGTGATACCTTAAGCTTTAGTCTGTCGAATAGTATCATTAAAATGTAGTAGATTACGTAAGACAGCAGGGTGGCCATAGCAGCTCCATTTATGCCATAAACAGGAATGAGTCTGATATTCAGCAATATGGCAGATATAGTCATAATGGTGGTGAAAATGAATGAGAAATAGTAGTATTTTGAAAAATTCAAAGTCGTTATACCAATATTCATAGTGGAATAAACCAGTTTCGCAAAGCCGAGAATTAGCACTGCCATTTTGCCTGTTTTGTAAATGTCACCGTTGGGAAGGATGTCAAACAATACATCAATGTTGATCCAAATGATGAAAAAAATAAAACAGCCTGCCAAAAGCTGATGTAGTGATACATTTTGACATAATTTGTTCGTTTCGGCTATGTTTCCGTCTTTAACCGATTGTGATATAAGGGGTTGGGAGATGGCACCTAATGAACGATAGGGGATTTCAACGAGAGTTGCTATGAAGACGGCAATTGCATAAATTCCCGTTGAAGACAATCCCATTTTGGCTGTTATAAAAAAAGTGTTGAGAAACGGAGTTATCACAGTGGCTATTGACGCAATTACAAGCATGATGGTGTACATGGTGTAATCGTGCCGCAGTGATTTGGTTATGAATTTAAAATCAGGCTTTAATGAGATTTTCCCCAATGACAGCAGGTATCCCAAGTCGATAAGCATTGCGACTGCATATACCAGACATAAGCCGACAACCATTCCATCAATGCTGATTATTTTGAAGGCAAACAGAAGATATACTGTCAATGAGATAATTCTGACAAGTATCTCCCTGACAAACTTCGGGACAACAATCCGCATCAGTACGTTGGCATTTGTCTCAAAGATTGTCATGTACATCAGGCAAAATGCCAGTGGCACTATAAAGTAGAAGTAATTGTTAAACAGTTGGGATTTCTCTGAAAAATAATCGGTTATTGGTATTCTGAGAATAATATATGTCAGTCCGAATATCATGAATCCGACAAGCGGAATAATCACCGTCCAGAAGAAAAATCCGTTATCTTTTTTTTCGCTGTTTTTGAAGAAAGGGTAGAAACGCAGTATTGACGAGCTGGTCCCAAGCTGTGCCAATGAGGAGAGCAATGTCGCTGCTTCAATCAGGACTCTTGTCAGGCCAACTTCTTCGGTCGTAAGGAAGCGTGTTAATATCACCAAAGTGGTAAAGGCACCTATTGCCACACCAATATAAGTGACTATAGTTCCCTTAATGCTTTGCTTGATGACCACTCCCATAATGACAACTGTTCGTAGTTAAATGTTTATCATGCAAAAATAATATTTTATTACTAAAAATTCGTATCTTCGCAGTTTATAATTATTCTTATGGAATGGATAAGAAGAAAATTATCATAGTAGGTACATCCTATCCTTATAGGGGCGGTCTTACTGCCTTCAATGAACATCTCGCAAGGGTGCTGACATCGGAAGGCCATGATGTTGAAATATATACTTTTACACTGCAATATCCTGATTTTCTTTTTCCAGGAAAGACCCAATATTCTGATGGACCTGCCCCAACAGACCTGAAAATCATCCGCAGAGTCAATTCTATTAATCCGTTCAACTGGCTCAAAGTCGGAAAAGAAATCCGCCGCAAGCGTCCTGATGTTCTTATCACCAAGTTCTGGCTTCCGTATATTGCTCCATGCTTGGGGACTATTGAACGGCAAGTGCGCAAAAACAAGCATACTCTTATTGTGTCAATTCTCGACAACCTGATACCGCACGAAAAGCGTTTTGGAGATAAAATGTTAGTGAAATATTTCGTCAAATCCACGGATAAATTTGTTGCCATGTCAAAGTCAGTCCTGTCCGATTTGTCTTTATTTGACACTAAAAAGCCGCGTGTTTTCTGCCCGCATCCTCTATATGATAATTACGGTGAGCTATTGGATAAGGATGAGGCTAAGAATCTTTTAAGTCTGGAACATGACACACATTATGTTCTTTTCTTTGGAATAATCAGAGATTACAAAGGGCTTGACTTATTGCTTGAATCATTTGCTGACAGCCGTTTCAAGGATTTGAATGTGAAACTTCTTGTTGCTGGAGAATTTTACAGCAATGAGGAAAAATATATGGAATTGATACACGACCTCAATATTGGTGAGCGACTTCAACTGAACACATTCTTTATCCCTGACAGTGAGGTTAACCGTTATTTCAGCGCTTGCGACATAGTCGCCCAGCCATACAGGACGGCAACACAGAGCGGTGTCACCCAAATTGCATTCCATTTCTTGAAGCCGATGCTTGTGACAAACGTAGGCGGTCTTGCTGAAATAGTACCTGATGGGAAAATAGGTTATGTGGTTGAACCTGATGTAAAACAAATCACAGAGGCTTTGGTCGATTATTTTCAGAATGACAGAGAAGCGGAATTTTCTGAAAAAATAACTGAAGAAAAGAAAAAATATGCATGGTCAAATATGACTGCGGCAATTTTAAATAGTTGAAAATATGTTAATTAGAAGTAAAGCTCCATTAAGATTAGGATTAGCTGGCGGTGGTACGGATGTTTCGCCTTTTTCCGATATATATGGCGGTGCAATACTCAATGCCACAATAAACATGTATGCATATACCACCATTCAACCTACAGATGACGGACGCATTGTTTTCGATTCCCCGTCCAACGGACTTCATGAGGAATTCAACAGCTGTTCATATCTTGAGCCTAATGGATTTTTCATTCTCCATAAGGGAGTTTATAACAGAATAATCCGCCAGTATCATAATAAACCGTTGTCGTTTAGATTGTCAACATTTGTCGATTCACCTCCGGGTTCCGGACTTGGGACTTCATCTACACTGGTCGTCTCAATTCTCGGAGCGTTTGTGGAATGGCTTAAACTTCCTCTCGGTGAATACGATATTGCACATTTAGCCTATGAAATAGAACGTATTGACCTCGGAATGTCTGGTGGAAAACAAGACCAGTATGCGGCCACATTCGGCGGCTTCAATTATATGGAATTTAAAGGTGACAATGTGATTGTCAATCCGTTGCGTGTTCGCCAACGCCATCTCGATGAGCTTGCACACAATCTTGTTCTATATTATACTGATACGAGCCACGTTTCTGCACAAATAATCGAAGACCAGCAGAAAAATGTCATGGCCAAAAAGCAGTCCTCCATCGAAGCAATGCTTAAGCTTAAAAATCAGGCTGCATTGATGAAGGAAACTCTGCTCAGAGGTGATATTGATGGTATAGGCTCTATTCTCGATTACGGATGGAAGTACAAGAAACAAATGGCTGACAGCATCACCAATTCGCTGTTAGACAGCATCTATGATGCGGCAAAAGCTGCTGGAGCTACAGGTGGCAAGGTTTCAGGTGCAGGCGGTGGCGGATATATGTTTTTCTATTGTCCTTCGGTCACACGCTATGAAGTTGTGGAAACGCTGAAACAGTTTGGCGGTGAATCAAAGCGATATCAGTTCACCACAGACGGTCTGAAGACCTGGACTATTTAATTAATTTTCACATTAACATAATAATTATGAAACACTCTGTAAAAGATTGGTTTATGGCGACACGTCCCTGGGCTTTAACCGCTTCGGTAATGCCTGTGTTAGTTACATTGGCTCTGTTGTTCTATAATAATTCAGTTACAGGTAATCCTTTACATATCAATTGGTTAAATAGTGTCCTCGCTATAATTGGAATTATGATTCTTCATTCGGCAGGAAATCTTTTGAGTGATTATTATGATTATAAACAGGGTGTTGATACTGCCGATAATGATTTTGGCGCAAAGACTTTGGTGACAAAACAGTTTCAACCGCATGAAATCAGAAATTTCGGACTGGTTTTGTTATTGTGCGGAATAATCTTGGGCTTGTTTCTGACATATAATTCGGGACTTCATCTTTTATGGATAGGCGCAACAGGCATATTTGCAGTCTTGCTTTATTCAAAGATGAAATTCAACTATTTGGGTGACTTGTGTATTTTCACTGCTTTTGGTTTGATGCCTCCGTTAGGAACCGTATACGTTGCAACCGGACATCTGTTTCCGTATTATTTCATCATATCAGTGCCCATTGGGTTCCTTACGCTTGGAATTCTTCACTCGAATAATACGCGAGATATTGAACGGGACTCCAAAGCCGGAATACATACTTTCGCCATGGCATTAGGCTTAAATAATTCAATAATCTATTATTATATTTTAGTCATTATTCCTTTTGTCTGGAATATTGTTTTCGCATTACTTGGTGAACTTCCATTGATGGCTGTTCTAGTTATATTGGTCTTTCCAACTGCATATAAGAACTTGAAAACCATGAGTACGGCAAAGGACAACATTGAAAACATCAATTTCCTTGATTTATCCTCAGCCCGTCTTCAGATGCTGTTTGGCATTACATTTATAATAGGTTTGCTTATTGCCGTCTTTCTTTTGCGTATTCCCACATTGTAGGGGACATAGTTGAAATGTTATATGGGGAATACAACAAAGACCATCACATCCCATAATGAATGCGAAATAATCAGTGCAGGCAGACTTTTGGGAAAGAAACGGTAGATTGCTCCCCATACTAATCCTGCAACCAATGCTGCCATTATTAGCATAAAATTGAATGACCATAGGTGTGCTAAAGAGTACAATATCACACTTGTTACAAAACCTGCATTAGGATTGATGATTGTCTGCAATGTATTCTGCAAATATCCTCTCCAGAATATTTCTTCTGCCGGCCCCATTATTAGCAGCAACAACGTGGCTATCAACCATTTGCTATGTCCATCCCTCATGGAGTAAATACTTGCAACCTGGCTTTTTTCAAAATCGAACATCATTGATGATATTTTATCACCGATCCAGAATACACCCCACAAGGCGGCTGCAATGAATATTCCGGCTACAATTGCTTGCCAATTGATTTTCAATTCGCTAATAATCTGTTTTCTTCTTGATAATGCGATGATGCTTAAAACCAATGAAGCAAGACTTATTGCAATCCAGAAATTAACCATTCCTTTTGTCCATGGTGAAAACAAGAAAAACCATAGTGCAAAGGCCAATAAAACCGTGAAAATTAAAGCCAGGACATTATTTGTCTTTTCGTGACGTTTATTTGACATTTTCTAAAGTGTCTGTTTCATTTAGGATAAATTCTGTCGGAATATTTTGTATTGTGTGTTGTATTTTTTCGGTTAAAGGTTTTTTCATGTTGATTGACAGATAGCATCCCATTTCTGTTAATTTCCGTGCAATTGTTTCATTGTTGTTGAATCCATGAATAATCCATGGCTGTTCAGGCTTGATTTTTTTGCGAAATTCGATGATTTCATTGTAGGCTCTGACCACATGGAGAATCATTGGTTTGTGATATTGTTCACTAAGTTCGATTTGTCTGTTGAATATTGATTTTTGAAGATTTAAGCCTGTGGATATGCTTTTGTCGAGTCCGCATTCACCGATAGCGAAAATTTTCTGATGAAGCAGCAGGGTAGGGAAAAGTCCGTCAATACAGGAGAATATTTGCTCTTCAGGAAAATCTTTGATTTCCCATGGGTGTACACCTATTGAAAGAAGTTTGTTTTTCCGCGCTGAAGCGTCTTTGAACTCTGAAATGCAACTGTCTGTCAACAGCTCTTTAAGTTGAAGATTTTTGACATATACTGTGCCGTCATCATAATCATGATGTGTATGGATGTCATTGATATCAGACAGATTATATGTCATAATTCAGACAGTTATAAAACACATAGAGACGCAAAAATAATGCGTCTCTATGTGATCTGGAATGTTTTTTAAGGATTAGATAGCACCTGATATCATGAATGTTGCAGCAAGTGCAACGATTGCATAAAGTTCAGGGAATACGGCAAGAATCAGAGTTTTACCGAAAACATCGTGGCCTGCCCCTATGGCAGCGACGCCGTTAGCACACAACTGACCCTGACGTATTGCAGACAACAGACCGGCAAAGCCGAGGGCGAGACCTGCACCGAATATACCTGCTGCAGGAAGCCAACCCATTTCGGCTGAGAGGTGTGACTGGCAAAGGAAGTAGCCCAAAAATCCGTAAAGGCCTTGGGTACCTGGCAATGCACTCAGTACGAGATAGTTACCAAATGCGTCCGGGTTCTTCTTCATAGCCCCGATAGCCGCATTACCACTGATTGTTACACCATAGGCACTGCCGATGCCGGCAAGTCCTACCATTAATCCAATTCCGATGTAAGCTAATACAATTGGTTCCATAATTTAAAATTTTATTTATTAATATTTATTGATTGCATAATTTATTGTTGTTCAGCAACTTTACCAAATGGCTTGTATTTCTTTCCGCCACCGGTAAAGCCTGAGTTTTTATAAAATTCCACAAAAGTCAGTCGCATTGGATGAACAAAGGCACTCAATGCAGACATAAAAATGTTCATACCATGTCCTATCAGCAGAATTATCAGCATGACAACTTGCTTGAGAACTGGAATATCAGGACTTAAATCCATTGCAAGGCTGTTGAATACAAATCCCATTACCGAGCCAGAGATTCCAAGTGCGAACAAACGGATATATGACAGTACATCACCTAAGATACCTGTTGCCATATTGTATGTGTTCCACAGTCCTGAGCCTATATTGAGTATTCCGAAAAGATTCTTCTTGTTGAAGTTCAGGTTGTTTAGTAAGAAAACACATATTCCGCCACTTATTCCGAAGACGTAATACATTATTTTGGCAGTTGACTGGTCAATTACATTGAAATGTGACAAAGCAAACGTTCCTCCACATCCCAAGATAATCAACAGCCACCCTATAGTGACTATGCCACCGCTGTATCTTTTTTGTTTGAATTCGTTGAAAATTTTGATGAACATACCGAAAACAATCTGTATGGCACCCAATATCAGTGAGTTCGTAAACAGCTTGTCGGAATCCATCATATATTTCTTGAACTTTTCAAGCCAAGGGATATTTGCGTCAATCAGACTGACTCCAAAGAATGTTCCACTGATAAATCCCATTATCACTGTTGCAACACCAAGACATCCGGCAAGTCTGAAAATACCTTTCATACTTGGTTTTGCCTTGGCAGCAAGAATGAATGCAGCAACAGCCATAATAAGTCCATATCCTGCATCGCCCAGACAGAGTCCGAAGAACAGCATATAGAATGGTGCAAAGAACGGGGTTAGGTCGATTTCACCATAAGCTGGCAGGGTGTAAAGTTCACCCAATGGTTCAAAAAGTTTATTGAATCTGTTGTTTTTCAGTAATATAGGAATATTGTCCTTTGATGTGTCAGGTTCACGTGATGTATAAAGAACTCCATTTTCATGCAAGTAGCTTTCCAAAGCTTCATTTTTTGATTCCGGAACCCAGCCTTCTATGAGTTTGACCTTTTCATCAGCAACAGACTCGGTATTGAGTTTTACCTTTGAAAAATCGAATTCTGTACGCAGTGCATCGTATTCCGCTTTTAATTCTGGAAGATAGTTTTGTGCGAAAAATGTCAATTGTGCCGATATTTTATCGCCTTCTTCATTCAGCGCAGCATACTGTGCCGTAAGTTCATTGAGGGAACGTTCCGGAAGTTTTACCTTATCAGCTTCTATAGTCACGTCGTTTTCTTTGGTGACTGTAACAAAACAATAATTGGTATTGGATTCATACACAATAATTGCATTGTACTTTTCTTTCCATTCCTCATTAAAATGTTTTTTCGTACATGTGAAGAAGTTGAAATAATATCCGGCTTCGGTAATTTTGTCAATGGTGCTCAAATCGAAATCACCCCATGGGGTGAGGGATTCAATATCCTTTTTGACTTGCAGCTGTTGTTGCTTAATTGTGTCTTTTTTATCCCTGAGTAACTTATAATCATCTATAAGCATGTCACACGAAGGTGTGAAAGGAACTGAATCAGCAGGCGTTTTCAGTATATTTTCAAGGTATTTCTCCGCTGATGCATACTGTTTCATCAGAGACAGTTTGTCTTCCAGTTTTTCATTTATTACAGAGACTTTCTCTTTTTCAATGATATCAATGACACCGAGTTCGTAAAGTTTTTCCACGAAAGTGTCATAATCATTATGATAAACGAGGAATGAGTATTTGCGCATTTTTTCAATCATTCTTCAGTCTCCTTTCTCATGTTTTGTCTCGCTTTGACGATTTTCTGGGCGGATTTGGTAAGATTATCCTCATCTTCCAGATAACGTTTTATCTTTAAAATTGCATCTTGAAGTCCGGGTATCTGGACTTTTTCATACAAATTCACTTTCTGGGTGGTTTTTTTGCGGGCATATTCCAGGAGTTCAAGTTTACGTTCGGCAACTTCCTTTTCGATGACAGTTTTGGAGATGAGTTTCAGGATAGTGATACCGTCATAATACCACGAAGGTTTATTCATCAGAAAGAAGTCGTTGATGCTGTATTTGATATCCTCAAGAACAGGAGTTTGTACGCCGGCAATTTTTTGGGTGGTAAGAATCACATCATCAATCTTAAGCAGGCTTTGGTCAAATTCACCCCATAATGGATACATATCAGAGTAAGAGGCAATTTGTTCTTCAAAGTCGTTGGCAAGTGTAATCACCTCGTTCTTCGTTTTCTTTACTTCAAGACGCAATGCAGACTCCTTGTTCTTTATGGTAGGCAGTGTGTTTTGCCGTACCTTCAGCTGTTTGTTGAGTTCCTGCAACGATGTCTTATTATATTGAAACTTAATTGCCATGATGTGAATAAATTAGTTTTTCCAGTATTTATCGACCAATGACTGTTTGATGTTGACTTCGGCCTTTGAGAAGTGAGCAGCGAAAAGTTCCCATGCTGTATTAAGCATTTTCTCTATATCTATGTTCACATCGATGGCAAGAAGTTTTTCGGAATATTCCGATGCGAAATCGAGACAGCGCTGATCATAGTCGGTCAAGTCGAAACCGTTTTCGAGTTTGGTGCGTGCGTTGGCGGCATCGGCATAAAGACGGACGGCTGCATTCATGACCTGAGGATGGTCTTCTCTTGTCTGTTTGCCTATAACAAGCTGTTTCAGACGTGAAAGGCTCCTGAACGGGTCAATGATTACTTTACGTATATCCGAGTCTCTTCTGAGGAAGAGCTGTCCTTCTGTGATATAACCGGTATTGTCAGGAATTGCATGGGTGATGTCACCGCCGCTGAGGGTTGTAACCGCTATGATTGTTATTGAGCCGCCTTCCTTGAATTGGACGGCTTTTTCGTATATTTTTGCAAGGTCGGAATACAGTGAGCCAGGCATACTGTCCTTTGAAGGAATCTGGTCCATACGGTTGGAAACTATGCACAATGCATCGGCATACAGTGTCATGTCGGTCAACAGTACAAGAACTTTCTCATTTTTATCGTATGCGAAATACTCAGCAGCCGTAAGCGCCATGTCAGGGATAAGCAGTCGTTCGATAGGAGGGTCGTCGGTCGTGTTGACGAAACTGACTATTCTGTCGAGAGCACCTGCATTGTCGAAAGTGTTCTTATAATACAGGTAGTCATCATGAGTCAGTCCCATTCCACCGAGGATAATCTTGTCAGCCTTAGCTCTGAGGGCGACTGTAGCCATAACTTCATTGTATGGTTGGTCAGGATCAGCGAAGAAAGGAATCTTCTGACCTGTAACTATCGTATTGTTAAGGTCGATACCTGCAATACCTGTGGAAATCAGCTGTGATGGCTGCTGACGTTTGACGGGGTTGACTGACGGACCACCGATTTGGCGTTCCTCACCATCGATTGGTGTGCCACCGTCGATAGGGTCTCCGTATGCGTTGAAGAAACGACCCGAAAGTTCCGGTCCGACTTTGAGTACAGGAGGTCTGCCAAGAAATACGGCTTCTGCATTGGTGCGGATACCTTCAGTTCCGCCGAAGATTTGCAATGTCACATCTTCGCCGCTGATTTTAACCACCTGGGCCATTCTGCCGTCGATTATGGCCATTTCATCATAGCCTACACCTGTTGCTTTTAAAGTACATGTGGCCTTGGTGATTTGTGTAATCTTGGTATATATACGTTGAAATGCTTTTGTTGTCATTATTTGGTTCTCCTTTCTTCAACTATCGTGTTGAGCTCATTGAGATATTTATTGAAGTTATCCGACTGATATTCAGAATAGTTCATCTGTTTAAGAATATTAATCAGACGTTTGTAATAAGCACTTACCTCTTCAAATGAGTCGAATTTGAACTTGTTGTGACAAATGTCAAGGACAAGTTTTAGCATAAATTCCTGACGTGGCAGAGGACAGTCAGCATCGATTTCATCGAATGCGTCTTGCTGGAGGAACACGAAATCAATGAGTTCCGAATTCCAGAAACGGATGTGATATTCAATTGGCACGCTGTCATCACCAAGAATGTTTATCTGCTCCTTGGCTTCCTTGCCTCTCAGGACAATGTTTTTGGTTTCATCGATAATTTCGTTCCAGTCAGGAGATATTTTCTCTCTGAGATATTGTTGTACTTGTTCGTATTCGAGGTATTTTGAATATGATTCGATAGGATCGACAGCAGGGTAGCGTTTTCCGTCTGCTCGTTCCTGCGAAAGAGCGTAGAAGCAACGCGCTGCCTTTTTAGTTGATTCTGTGACAGGCTCCTTGAGGTTGCCGCCGGCAGGGGAGACTGTTCCTATGAAGGTAACCGAACCTGTTGCTCCGTTGTTAAGTTCAACGAACCCGGCACGCGCATAGAAGTTGGCAATGATTGCCGACAAGTCAACAGGAAAGGCATCCTGGCCCGGAAGTTCCTCCAGACGGTTTGACATTTCACGCAGTGCTTGAGCCCAACGTGAAGTTGAATCGGCAAGGAGAAGGACTCTCAGCCCCATGGCTCTGTAATACTCGGCAATTGTCATCCCAGTATAAACCGAGGCTTCACGGGCAGCAACAGGCATGTTGGAGGTGTTGCAGACAATTGTTGTTCGTTCACTCAGCTTTCTGCCTGTATGCGGGTCAATAAGTTCAGGATATTCCTTGAAGATTTCGACAACCTCATTGGCGCGTTCACCGCAGGCCGTCATGATGATGATGTCAGCTGCTGCTTGTTTTGCAATGGCATGTTGCAGCACTGTTTTACCGCATCCGAAAGGACCCGGAATGAATCCGGTGCCGCCTTCTGTGATAGGGTTCATGCTGTCAATTATTCTGACACCGGTTTCGAGAACCTTCTTCGGTATCGGTTTGTCCTTGTAGCAGGTGATTGCACGTTTGATAGGCCATTTCTGTATCATGGTCACTTTTACGTCTTCACCTTTTTCATTGATGAGCACTGCCATAGTGTCCTTGATAGTATATTGGCCTGCAGGGGTTATGGATTTAACCTTATATTTGCCTTTGAAAGAAAAAGGCACCATGATTTTGTGGTCAACCCAGTTTTCCTTTACGCTGCCAAGCCAGTCACCAGCTTCTACAGTATCACCGACTTTGGCCAATGGTTTAAAGTCCCACTTTATGTCATCGTCAAGAGGGTTTGTGTATTCGCCTCTTTTCAGGAAGGTGGACTGCATTTTGTCAAGGTCGTTCTGTAATCCGTCGTAATTTTTTGAAAGGATACCTGGACCGAGAGTGACTTCGAGCATGTGCTGAAGGAATTCCACTTCAGTGCCGACTTTCAGTCCTCTGGTACTTTCAAAAACTTGGATGTTGGCAATGTCACCGTTGACCTTGATTACTTCTGCCATAAGGTTTTCGTCGCCCATTTTCACATAACATATTTCATTCTGTGCAACAGGCCCGTCAACTTTAACCGAGACAAGGTTCGAAATGATTCCAACTACTTTTCCAATTGTGTTCATATATTTCAATTTTTATTATTATCCAAATCAGCTGTGTTCTTGATGTCTTCGATGAGATCCCTGAACATAGTCTTGCCTTTTCCGGGGTCGGCATTAACCCATCTTTCTATTATTCTGAGTTTCAGCAATATTGCTATGACCACCTCAAAAGAGAAATATTCAAAGGTAGTGGCTTCATCAAGCCATTTCCACTTAAGACGGTCGATTTCTTCTTCTCTCTTGAAAAGATTGCTGTTGTCAAAAATGTTGATGACAGTGTTTATCATCGGCCAGTCAACTGACAAGCCGAAATCTTTAGCATTGCTCTTTGCAATAAGCTGTAACGGTTCTGAGTTTACAATTAGCTGATCATCGTTGTCGAGACCGTATTTTCTGGCTATAATGGCACTCATGACATTTTTTAGCATAAACTCGAAACTGAACCAGTTTCTTATAAACCGGTTGGATGAATTGCCAATATGTTCATAATATGCCTGCGTCAGACGTTTTTCCCAATACAATCTGTCGTCTTTCCTGTCGCTGTCGTTGTACTCCTCTATGAATCTGGCGATATAGTCCGTGTCTATTTCGTTTGGATCCTTGAAGGCCGCTAAAAGCTCATCGTAAGTGTAGTTTGCAAGATTGTTGAATTCAACTTCTGATTTGTCATCATGAAAGAGCATTCCAAGTATGTTATGATTGTCGTATTCATAGTAAAGATTGCGTAATTCCTTTAAATCGGAACCGCGCAATGATTCCTTCAAATACTCCTTTAGCTCATCAGGCTTGAATACGAGTGTCTTTTGGTCGAATGCTATTTCTGGCATTCCCGCTACTAAGCAGTAATAGTTATAACTCATTTTGCTTCCTATAACAGTTTACTTCTTAAATAACAATTCGAAAGTTCTCGGGCGAATGTAATCTTTAATAAATGAACTGAAATCCTGTTCTGTGAAATTGATCTTATATGATTCTCCCTTGGTTTCAATGGCAAAGCCGTTTTCGACCGACTTGGAAGGTTTGAAAGTAACGTGATTGTTCAGAGTTTTGCCAAGTTCAGACTGTAAAAACCCGTCAAGTTTGGAATCTTCCGGAAACAAAATGTTGAAATCTGCCTGCTCCTTTGTGCTGTCCCAATTCTTGACCATCGTCAGAATCATTTCCTTGAGGAATTCTTTGTCATTGAACAGCCCCTTCATAGATTTATCTATTACATTTTCGAGCAATACATTGGCAACACTTTGTTTGATAGATGAAACAGCTTGATTTGCAGTAAGTTCCAACTCTGTATTTACTTTTTTCTTTAATTCGTCAGAATCAAACTGAGCTTTTGCAATTCTTTCTGCAGATTCTTTCTTTGCTGCTTCAATAATCCTTTCAGCTTCCTTCTTTGCATTGCTGATTATTATTTCCGCTTCTTCATTGGCTTTGGTTATGCCTTCATTGTAAATCTGGTCCGTTAATTTTTTTAATGTATCTTCCATAACGCAAATGGTTTGTGCAAATAAATATGCAATACTATTTTGTTATCATTTTTATGATGTACTTTTCCGTTGGAAAAGTTTACAAAATTAATTTTTTTAATCGGAAACAAGTTTATTTTGCAATAATTTTTTTAGGGGAGGCTATTTATTCATTTTTAGCCGTCCAAACAGATAGGACCCGTTAATCTGCCAGACAACTGTTGTTTGATATACGGTTTCTAATTAACATCCTCATAACCAACTGCTGCAAAGCAACACCAACTATGAGCGTATCTCTGCTCCAGTCAGAATTTTGTCCTCGCATGAAAAAGTTGTCGTATATTACAGTCAGCGGATAATTGAACCTGACTCGTCACAACTGACAGTTACGCTTGCCGGTATCTTCTGCTGCAATTCCTCAACATGACTGATGAGGCCGACAATCCTGTCTTCATTGCGGAGGTCTTTTAAGGTTTCAAAAATCACATTCAAGCTCTGCTTGTCCTGTGAACCGAAGCCCTCATCAAGAAAAAAGAAGTTCTGGGTCGATGATGAATTGCGTCTTATGTTGTCAATTAACGCAAGTGCAAGCGATAGCGAGGCCTGGAATGTCTGACCACCAGACAAGGTCTTGACAGAACGATGGTGACCGTTGTTGAGATAGTCGATAAGTTCAAAGTCACTGTCTTCGTTGACGGTAAGCTCAAGCTGGTTGTTAGTCATTTTCATGAAACGCTCGTTGGCATTGCGACAGAGTTCCTCAAGGTATATTGTTGACACATATTTGACAAATCCGCTGCCTTTGAATATGTTGCACAAATCGTTGAGACCTTTGGCCCTTTCTTTCTTGATTTTCATGTCCTTCTCTAAATTCCGACGGTTGTTCAACTGATTGGTCATAGTTTCAATCTTACTTTCCCGTGAGCCAATTTCTGTCAGATTTTTATCCCTCTCTTCCTGTAATTTGTCATGTTTCTTCTTGGCTTCAAGGTATTTTTTTTCATCGAATTGTCTGCCTTCAAGCTGTTGTTCCAACTCGGTGATTCTGCTTTCAGTTGCTGCCCGCTCGTCCCTGTATTTTTTGATTTCCTTTTCGGCGCCTTCAATATCGATATTCTTGGATAAAATTGCTTTTACTTCTTCAATGGATTTATATTCAGTTTGTTGTAGCTGGGATTCAATTTTTATGTTCAGACTCTCTATTTCATTATTGTTGACGGTGATATTGCCGTCGATGTTTTTAAGCTGTCCAGTGGCATCGCTGATGGTATTATTAATTTCAGTTGAGCTTTTCGATAATCTGTCATAATCGCTTTTGATTCGTACAATTTCATTCTTTACAGATGAAATCTCACCTCTTAATGTCTCTGCTGACATTTTGGAAAACTGCTCCAAAATTTCAGAGGGAATATCATTTTTCAGTGTGTTGATGATGCCGTCATATTGTGAAATTTCCTTTTCTGTTTCATTAATCTGCTTTTTGATTTTTTCAATTTCATTGCGGTACTTTTCAAGATTATTCTCTTTGTTTGGCAGTTCATTCTGTTTTGACAGCAATGATTCGATTATGTCATCATTCTCCTTCTTCCTTTTTTTTAGTTCATCCTCATTCTTGGAGAAACCGTTGAAATTAAAGCTGTTATTATGTTTCTCGTAATTCTTGTCTTCTAAAGAAAGAAGATCATTATCGTTTTCGATTTCATCGTCAATTTGGGCAATTGCTTTGTTTATTCCTTCAATTTTGACAGCAAGTTTTTCATAGCTGCTGATTTTGTTTTCTAATTTCTCGGTCTCTGCATTTAGTTTGCTGATAGCACTGCTTACATCTGTCATCTTGATTATGGCAGGGTGGTGGATACTTCCGCATAAAGGACAGGGCTCACCATCACTTAGGTCATTTGCATATTTGTTGAGTTCTTCCTTTATTTTAAAGTTCTGCATCTTTTCCTTGTATTGTATCAGGTCTGCTTTAAGTTTAGTGACAGCAAGGCTGATTGCATCGGCTATATTATTGACGTCTGTACAATCAGAATCAAAGCCGGCTTTTTCTATTGCTTCAAGCCTTTCTTTCTCATTTTGCTGCAGTTTATCTACATGTTTTGCTTTTTCTTTATGGTAAAATGCATATTTTTCCTCAATGCTATGCAAGGTTCTGAACCACTCGCTAACTTGGTTGATTGTCTGACGTTCAATATAAAATTGCTGTAAATTGGCAGTTTCAACTTTAATGTTGTTAATTTCAGATTTTAAGTCATCAATACATTTGTTGCCTTTTTTAAGTCGTTCCTGAAGTTTTGAATTGTCGTTCTCTTTTTCAGTTTTACTTGTCAGATTATCATTAAGACTTATTACTTTTTCAAGATATTTCACCTTGTCGTTGAGACTGTCGATTTTTTCAAATTCCGATTTGGCTCTTTCAAGTTGGGACGATATTTTATTTAAGGTTTCTTTTTTTTCAGTGATTAATTTCTCGATTTTTACTTTTGCATCTTTGTTTTCCTTTAGTGTGTTATTTGTTCTTTCGAGAAGCGAGATGTTTGATTTGAATAGTCTTTCACATTTACGCAAATCACTGATATCCTTTTCTTTGGCTGAAATATCCTCTGACCTGTTTCTGAGTTGTGACATGGTTTCAAGTTTGGAGTCAAGTTCAGAGAATTTGTCTTTGATTTCATCCATAGAATTTATTTCGTCCCCTATTGTGTTTATTTGTCCGATAATATTGGCTTGCACTTCTTTAATAGCCTGAAGTTCGGATATTTCCTTATCAATGTTTTCTTGACTGACACCCTGAAGCGGACTGAGTTGTCCTTCAAGCGTTTTTATTGCTTTATCGTTGTCTTCATAAAGTTTATTGGCTTTTTCGAACAGGTCGTAATCTTTAAGTTCCGGGAAAATTTCCATCATCATATCGGCGCGTTTCTTGCCGCCAAGTTGAAGAAATTCCTGGAATTTGCCTTGTGGGATTATGACAATCCGACGGAAATTGTCAACCGAAAGTCCAACGATATCGGGAATGGTATTTTTATCAATTGCATTCCATTCGTTTCCGTTTTTCTTGTAGAGATTTTTATTTGGCGTAGTTATATTATCGAAGTTCTTTTTGTCTCTTTTCGATTCAACGGTGACCTTATATATTTCGTTGCCCGCTAAGAACTCGAAATCGATGAACATTCTGTTGGACATGAGATTCATCATGTTGTATTTGTAGTTGCTGCCACCGAGACGTTCCGAGTTGTCATAAAGTGCATAAATCATTGCTTCAAGGATAGTGGATTTCCCACTGCCGGTAGCTCCGAAGATACCGAACACTTTTTCCTTGGTCAATTTCGTGAAATCAATGGTCTGTGCTTTCTGGTATGAATATATTCCTTCTATTGTCAGTTTTATGGGTATCATTGTTGTGAAATTATCTCTTTAAACAAATCAATTAATGACTGGTCAGGCTCGCCGCCTTTCATTTTGGTGAAATATGACATGAACAATGCTGTCTTGTCAGTGCGGATGCTGCTTATCAGACTTCCTGCCGACAAAGTGTCGCTTGTAGTGTTCACCTGTGGGATTATGGCAACAATTTTATTGCTTGCATCATAAAGCATTTGTTTATCTGAATGTGATAAGTAGTTGTCGGACACTATAGTAAGTTCGACCCAACAATCCTTGTTTTTTTCAAGCCAGTTTGTCGCATCCAGAATGTTGTTGAAAGTCATTCTTTTTAGTTTGCAACCAGATTCAAGAAGAATTTTATTCACTGAAGGCTCTTTGTTGGGCTCAATGTCGGAAACGAGTACGAATTTGTCTTGGTTTGTTTCGGCAAAACTGTATTCGAGCGGACTTCCGCTGTACCATATATTGTTGTCGCCGACTTTTCTGCACTGATGCAGATGTCCGAGTGCAGTGTATTGTATCTGTCTTGGAATATTGTATGAGAAAATCGCCGAAGTTCCCCCAACATTGACAGCATTTTCATCGTCCGGTTCCTTAACGTCGGTATCATTTTCGTTGTTGATGACGAACTGATGGGCGATAAGTATGTTTACGCCTGCATTGTCACAATACTTGTCTGCCACTTTCTGCCACATATTCTGAAGCTGGTTGCGCAGTGCCTTCTGCTCCTCGTCTTCTGTCACTCCGAGATAAGCTTGGAGACGTTCCTGATTAGTGAATGGAGTGTGTAATATTCTGATAGGAGCCATACAACCGGGAATCTGAATCTCCATGAATCCTTGGTCTGTTTTGGTAATGTGGAATTTTTTGTGGGTGTAGGCGTTGCCAGGCATTGAATTAGGGTAGCCGAACATGAAAATCCCTGAGACCTGGGCAAGCACTTCAGGCGATTCCACTCTGTCGGGAGAGTCGTGATTTCCGGCTATTGCTATTACAGGACGCTGTCCGTCATGTGAGAGCTCATATAAGGTCTGATATAATAGCTGTTGAGCATCACTCGAAGGATTAAACGTGTCGAAAAGGTCACCGGCAACGACAACCATGTCAACATTCTGTTCATCAGCAATGGAGACAATTTCACGCATAACATCCCTCTGCTCTTCGAGTCTGTCGAAATTGTTAAGTTTTTTCCCGAGATGCCAATCTGATGTGTGTAATAAACGCATTTCTTGTAAAGTTTCTGCAAAATTAGTTAAAAATAAAAATAAAAATCAACTAAGAACATAAAATTACTTATTTTTGTCGTTTAAATTTCTTTTTGAAAATAATAAAAAATAATAATAAGATGAAAAGATTTATTTCTGTATTTGCATTGTCGTTTTTGATGACATTATTTGTTGTGGCTC
This sequence comes from Bacteroidales bacterium, assembly GCA_016285515.1. GTDB lineage: Bacteria > Bacteroidota > Bacteroidia > Bacteroidales > BM520 > RGIG7150. The sequence continues at coordinate 52,743 of JAEEQW010000011.1, read as the reverse complement.
AGGAAGTTACGATTAATTTTGAATATCCTCAGGTCAAACAGAACGGTAATTATATTGAATTGGTTTACTCCAACTGTTTTGATGTTGCCGCTCCCGGATATCCGGTCATTCCATTCTATCAGTACAACATTCTTGAGAAACAAAACAACGTTTCAGGAAAGGTACTTATCAAGTCGGTTGAATATTATGACGAAGAAATAGAAGGACGTCTTTTGCCGGCGGGCAACCCCATTCCTATTTCACATCCTTCAGATGTTGTGGAAAGAACTGAAAATGCTGAGATATACGGCTCCAAGTCAGCATATCCTGCCGAAAACGTGTTCGGTTCAAACACTCAGTTTCTGAGAGGCCATGGCATAACCACGGTAAAAATTTATCCTGCTAAATATTATCCTTCCGAAAACATTGTCAGATGCATAAAAACCATCACATTTGAAAATACCTCCAAGTCTCAGAAAGCCGAGATGAATGCTTATAACGATGCCGAGACAATGAGACGTATTGCTGACATTGCTGACGATTCATCTGCATTGTCATCATACACTTATCCGGAAAGGAAATCCACTGATTACGACATTCTTTTCATCACAGCCGACACATTATTGTCAGCTTTGCAGCCATACATCAACTTTAAGACAAATCAGGGCTACTATTGCGCTGTTGAGCTTACAGATCACATTTATCAGTATTATCAAGGCAATGACAGTCAGGAAAAAATCAGAAATTGTGTCAAGGATTATTACAACAATTATGGGATAGACTATCTTTTGCTTGTAGGCGATGCAGATGTGGCCACACCTGAGCAGAACATCATTCCGTGTCGTGGTTTTTATGCAGGTGGTGATCCTTCAATCCCATCCGACCTTTACTATTCAAACCTTGACGGCACATGGAATACAGACGGAGACAATTTATTTGGTGAAGATTCATTTGAAGCGGATTTCTATGCTGAAGTGTCAGTGGGCAGAATCTGTGCTGACAGCCCTGCTGAGGTGACGAGACATACAAACAAACTGATGCTTTATCAGTCATCACCTGTTGCCAACGAAGTTGAAAGGGATCTGATGGTTGGTGAAAACCTCAACTCCGAAATCGTCACATGGGGCGGAACCTACAAGGATGAAATTGCGTATGGTACAAGCAACCATGGCTTTACAACCGGCGGTATTCCTTCCAACGTAAGCGTGAGAAGATTATATGAGAGAGATACAACTTGGGTGGGAAGCGACCTTTATGATGTGTACAGCAAAGATGGTGTTCATGTTGTGAATCACCTTGGGCACTCCAATGTGGAATACAATATGAAACTTAATGCTTCAGCGTTGACAACCAGTCATTTCAAAAATAATGGCGTTAATCATACACTTACCATCCAATATTCGCAGGGCTGCTACAACGGCTCATTCGACAACAGAGGCGAAGGTTATTCGGCGTATGGCAAGTCGGATTGTTTTGCAGAGGTTTTCACAACTCTCGAAACCGGCCATGTCGCCCAGATCGGCAATTCTCGCTACGGATGGTACATGCCAGGAAACACAAACGTTTCATCACAATATTATGACAGACTTTTCTTTGACGGCTTATACCACCGCGGATACACAAAAATTGGTGATGCCAACAGATATTCAAAGGAAAAATATACAAGTTGGGTTATGGGTTATGATGGAGACAATTTCAGATTTGTAAATTATGAGGTTACACTGTTCGGCGATCCATCGATGAAAGTCTGGATTGAAAAACCTTATCCAATATTGGCAACTATTGTTTCTGCTGTTCCTAACACCCTGAAGGATTGGAACATCGGTTGCAATATTGACAAAGCGGAAATTGTCATAACAAAAGACAATGCCATCATATATAAAGGCAACACTCAAAACGGTAATTTCACCATTGATTTCCAATCATTAAACCTCGTTTCAGGTGACACAATGCAGGTCAATATAATGGCTGACAACATGATTCCGTTCATCACTTCAGTCGGAGTGCTTAACTTTACTCCTGTAATCGATTTTACGATTAACTATTCCGATTCACAAGGCAACAGTGATGGAATCATAAATTACGGTGATAGGGTTGATTTTATAATAAGGGCTACCAACCTGAGTGAGGCACCATTCCCTGGCGAACAGGTTACCATAACATGTGATGATGATTTTGTGGAACTCGGCGTACAATCCTTCGGACTTCAGGAACTGGCTGCCGGTGAATCAGGTAATGTTGAAGGGCTTTATGCATATATAAATCCAAACACCGCAATAAGCAAAGACGTTGTTATCAAATTCCATTTAAGCAATAATATTTCTTTCGAAACATTTATGACAATCGAGGCACCTGTCATTTCATTGGATAGTTATTCCATAGTTGAAAAAACGGGAGATAAAGACGGTGTAATCGAACAAGGTGAAACAGGAACCATTACATTAACATATTCCAATTCAGGCAAATACCCAATGCGAAACGTCGATATTCACTTGGATTATGTTGATGCTGTCATAAATTATTCAGATGCTGTCATCCATTTTGATGAAATTGCATCAGGCGAAAGCGTTACATGCAGTTTTGATTTTACTGTAGGTGATTGCATTGACGGCTTTATCATTCATTTCCTGCCTCATCTGAGTGATGAAATGAATATTAGCTACCAAAAGGAAATATGTTATATGATTGGTGATTCAAAAATCTTACTGGTTGACCTTGATAAGCTGAAAAACTCAATGCCTGTTTTGAGGTCCGACCTGTTCAGCTTCATCGGTGCCAATGTCGATTATAAGACGACGCTTCCTTCTCAACGAACACTTAACTCATATAACATTGTTTTCCTCTGTGCCGGTGTGTACAACAATAATACAGCTCTCAAGGAATCCGAACAGCAGGCTCTCATCAACTACCTTCAGAACGGCGGAAACCTATATCTTGAAGGCGGTTCAGTATGGTATGCTGACAGAGATTATGGCTTGAAAGAGTATTTTGGTATAGAAGGTAATCCTTCCGAAGAAAGTTGGGTTAATGGCTATACGGATATAGTTGGTGTTGAAGGAACGGACTTCGAAGGTATTTATATTGAATATAATGGTGACAACAGGAAAATCGATTGTGTTACACCTATTAATAATGCCACACAACTTATGGTCAATTCTCCTGTTGAATTCGGCGGCGCTGTCGGGAACACTACAGACACTTACAAAACTATAGGCGCATCATTCGAATATGGCGGACTTGTTGAAAACAGTAATGGTGACAGACTTGATTACGCTAAAAAAATACTGAAATATTTCGGCGTAAATATTGTAGGTCCTAAGTCAATTGACCTTCCAGCTGACACCACTATTTGTGTCGGAGAGTCAATAGTTCTTGATGCAGGCGAATTCGCATCTTATTTGTGGTCAACAGGTGATACGACAAGATATCTTACAATTACAACATCACCATTCGATCCGGAAGACAATTACGATATTTCACTCACAGCTATCGATGAAGTAGGATACATTGCTTCTAAAACTATTGGTGTTACAATCAAGAATTGTGAAGGTGTTGATGATTATGAAAATGATGCGGTTACAATTTATCCTGTTCCTGCAGAAAATCACCTCATTGTTAAATTCAATGGTGAAAGAGCGGATATGAAGATTTTCAACGTTACAGGAACCATGGTCCATAATTCATCGCTCACCAATGGCGAAAAAGTAAGCATCAGTGATTTGCCTAAAGGCATTTACGTTGTAAGAATCATGATTGACAACAATATCGTCACAAAGAAAATTATAAAACAATAAACAATTGAAGACAGATATTAATGGTCGAAGTTAAAGTAAAAGGATTGATAAGCAGTGATACCGGAAAGGATTCATCTGCGCTGGTTCTTCAAGAAGTTGGTGGTGACCGTCAGCTGCTGATAGTTGTAAGCGATGTCGCTGCAAAGCCTATTTACCGCACATTGAAGCATATAGAGGAGCCTGTTCCATCAATGCACGATGTTTTCGAGACTTTTCTCAATGATACGAATTCTATTGTCAAATATGTGGCAATCAAGAAATTTGAACATGGGGTATTCTATTCGGACATATTAATCGACAGATTGGATCAGAACTACACCGTAGTACTGAACATCCGAACATCTGACGCAATAGTCATGGCCTTGAAGTTCAATTCGCCTATAGGCTGTGTTGACAATGTTTTCGAAGAGCTGTCGGTATCTTCCAAATACGATGATTCAGAAATGAATGCAGTGTCAAGTGAAGAAGATGATGATTACTTGGGATGGATGGCGAAACAGGTACATAAATTCACAATAGATGAACTTGAAGATGCCTTGAAACAGGCCGTGAAAGACGAAGACTACCAACTTGCCTCGTTATATCGTGATGAAAGAAACAAAAGAAAAAACAAATAGTTAGATTTCAACAAAAACAAATGAAAAAGGTAATAAAATACATAGGAATTTGTCTGATGGCAATAAGTGCCATAATAGTTCTGATAGGTTTTTTTGCTGGGACATCAAACAATTCAACGGCCCAAGTCAATGAAATGGAAACAGTTGTCAAAGTCAGCGAACAACTTGCCGATACAGTCGTTTTTGAAGAAAGTATCGCTGATGCTGACACACTTGTCCAACAAGCTGTTACTCAGAATCCCGCAACACAACGAAAGGACTATTCGGGATTGCTCGAAGCCTTGAATAGCAGCATTGACAGGTCAATCTCTTTCGGAGATATTTTAAGAGGTGTTTTCGGACTTATTGTAATAATTGGAATAGCTTGGCTATTCAGTAATAACAGAAAAGCCATAAACTGGAAATTCGTTGCTTTTTCGCTGCTGTTTCAGATTGCGATAGCCCTATGTATCATTTATATACCGGCTGTTGCCAGATTCTTCACATTCTTCGGTAAGATATTCGTAAGGATAACTATGGCGGCTGAAAGCGGTGTCATTTTCCTTTTCGGCGGACTTATCAACAATGAGCAAATAGGGTATATGTTCGCCTTCAAGGTATTGCCGTCAATAATCTTTTTCTCAACCATATCAAGTCTGTTGTTTTACTGGGGAATTATACAGGTTATAGTGAAATGGCTCGGATGGCTGTTCTCGAAGATTATGGGTCTGTCAGGTGTTGAAAGTCTTTCACTTGCAGGCAACATTTTCCTCGGGCAGACTGAGGCTCCATTGATTGTGAAGAATTATCTGCCTAATGTGACCGATGCCGAATTGTTTATCGTTATGGTCGGTGGTATGGCTACGATGTCAGGTGGTACACTTTCCGCTTACATTGCATTGCTTGGCGGTGGCGACCCTGCCTTAAGCGTGTTCTTTGCACGTCATTTGCTTGCAGCTTCGGTCATGGCCGCACCTGCCTCGGTCGTAATAGGACGAATTGTATTTCCGCAGACTGTCGATAAATTACAGGAAGTCAAGCTTGCCAAGACCGACAAGAAAAACACCAATGTCCTTGACGTCATCACAAACGGTGCAGTTGAAGGCATGAGACTCGCTGTAAATGTTGCTACTCAGCTTCTTGTTTTTGTCGCTCTGATTGCTCTGACAAACTTCATACTTTTTAAAATAGGTGACTGGACAACCCTGAACAATTTTATTGCCGCCAAGACTAACTACAACGGTCTTTCATTACAATTTATCTTGGGATATGCCTTATCCCCAATAATGTGGCTCATCGGAGTTCCCGGTCAGGACATGTTCCAACTCGGTCAGCTTCTTGGAGAAAAGACTATCATCAATGAATTTGTGGGATATGCCACTTTAACCGATATGGTCAGCAACGGTATCCTTCAGCCCAAGTCAATCATCATGGGTGTTTATCTTCTGTGCGGTTTTGCAAACTTCAGCTCTGTGGGCATTCAGCTTGCAGGAATCGGAAGCCTTGCTCCGACACGTCGTCACGACTTGTCAAGATATGGTATGAAAGCCTTGCTGGTAGCAGCAATGACTGCTCTTCTTTCATCAGCTATCATGGGCACTATTCTCGGTTAGACTATGAAACAATATCTCGATTTACTTCAATATATTCTCGACAACGGGAATGTCCGTGAAGACAGGACAGGAGTCGGGACAAAGGGCGTTTTCGGCTATCAGATGCGTTTCAATCTTGAAGATGGTTTTCCGGTTCTGACAACAAAAAAGCTTCATCTGAAATCCATTATTTATGAACTGCTTTGGTTTCTGCAGGGTGACACAAACATAAAATACCTTCATGACCATAAGGTTAGCATTTGGGACGAATGGGCGGATAAGGACGGCAATCTCGGCCCTATATATGGTTACCAATGGCGGTCATGGCATGCACCTGACGGACACATTATAGACCAGATTGCCAATGTTGAAAAATCACTCAAGGAAAACCCATATTCACGCCGTCACATAGTTTCGGCGTGGAATGTGGCCGATATTGACAAAATGGCCCTGCCGCCGTGTCACGTGATGTTTCAGTTTTATGTTGCAAACGGAAAACTGTCATGTATGCTATATCAGCGCAGTTGTGACGTGTTCCTTGGAGTTCCTTTCAATATCGCTTCATACGCATTGCTCACTATGATGATGGCACAGGTCACGGGATATGAACCGGGTGAGTTCGTTCATACTCTCGGAGATGCACATATTTATCTAAATCATATTGAACAGTGCAAACTGCAGTTGCAAAGAACCCCATTCCCACTGCCAAAGATGGTCATCAATCCTGATGTTCATTCCATATTCGGGTTTGAATATGAAGATTTCGAACTGAAAGATTATCAATGCCATCCGCATATTGCAGCTCCAATTGCGGTGTAGATTGGCAAAGAATCAATAATTATTATTATTTTTGCAGTTTAAAATATATTGATATGTTTGAAAGTCTTAGTGATAGATTAGAAAGATCTTTTAAGCTGTTAAAAGGTCAGGGATATATTACCGAAGTAAATGTTGCAGAAACCTTGAAAGATGTCCGCAAAGCACTTCTTGAGGCCGACGTCAGCTATAAGGTTGCAAAGCAATTTACAGATACTGTTAAAGAGAAAGCGATAGGTCAGAAAATACTAACCTCCGTCTCCCCAAGCCAGCTTATGGTCAAGATTGTCCATGATGAACTTACATCACTGATGGGCGGTGACAAGGTTGACATTAATTTCAATGGGAGTCCTGCCATAATTCTCATTGCAGGTCTTCAAGGTTCAGGTAAGACAACTTTTTCAGCAAAACTTGCCAACTACCTGAAAAACAAAAAACAAAAGAAACCGTTACTCGTTGCAGGCGATGTGTACAGACCGGCAGCAATTGAACAGTTAAAGGTTCTCGGAGAAGGCATAAACGTTCCAGTATATACGGAAGAAGGCAACAACAAACCTGTAGAGATTGCCAAGAACGCCATTAAGTACGCAAGGGAAAATCACTTCAATGTCGTTATCGTTGATACGGCAGGACGTCTTGCTGTTGATGAGGACATGATGAATGAAATCTCCGCAATCAAAGAGAATATCAAACCGTCAGAGACCCTGTTTGTTGTGGATTCAATGACCGGTCAGGATGCAGTGAATACAGCCAAAGCATTTTACGACAAGATAGATTATGATGGGGTTGTGCTTACAAAACTAGACGGTGATACCCGAGGCGGTGCTGCACTGACTATCAAGGCTGTGGTTGACAAACCAATAAAATTCGTGGGAATCGGTGAAAAGATGGATGCACTTGACATCTTCTATCCGGCTCGTATGGCCGACCGTATTCTTGGCATGGGCGATATTGTTTCTCTCGTTGAAAAGGCACAGGAACAGTTTGATGCGGAAGAAGCTAAGAGACTCCAGAAAAAAATTGCCAAAAACACCTTTAACCTTGAAGATTTCATGAATCAGTTACAGCAAATAAAAAAGATGGGTAACATCAAGGACTTGGTCGGTATGATTCCAGGTATGGGGAAAGCAGTCAAGGATATTGATATTGACAATGACTCATTTAAAAGTATTGAGGCAATCATCAATTCCATGACACCTTATGAACGTCAGAATCCAGTAATCATTGACGGCAGTCGCCGCAAGAGGATTGCAGCAGGTAGCGGAACGTCAATACAGGAAGTTAATCAGCTTCTCAAACAATTTGGTGATACAAAGAAAATGATGCATGTAATGAGCTCGAATCAGGGCAGAGCAAATATGATGAGAGCAATGCGTAACAGAAAATAATTATTATGAATTTAATAGATGGTAAACTCGTTTCTATAGCCATAAAGGAACAGATAAAAAAAGATTTGGCCAAAATAATAGATTCGGGTGCTCGCGCACCTCATCTCGTTGCCGTGCTTGTCGGTGATGATCCTGCAAGTGTAACTTATGTGAGCAATAAGGAAAAAACATGCCATTCGGTCGGAATCAGCTCTTCTGTTTACAAGATGAAGGAAAACACTACTACTGAAGAACTTCTTGCTGTTGTGGATTTCCTCAATCATGATGATGAAGTTGACGGATTTATAGTACAGCTTCCACTGCCACCACATATTGACAAGGATTTGATTATTAACGCTATAGACCCTTCAAAAGACGTTGACGGATTTCATCCGGTAAACATTGGCAAGATGGTTTCGGGAGAACCAGCATATCTTCCTGCAACACCATTCGGCATCCTTAAACTTCTGGAATACTATAAAATTGAAACAGCTGGAAAAAACTGTGTGGTTGTGGGACGTAGCAACATTGTGGGCACACCTGTCAGCATCCTCCTCTCAAGGAAAGGATATCCTGGAGACTGCACTGTTACACTCTGCCACAGCAAAACTGCAAATATGGCTGAGATATGCCGTAGGGCTGATATTCTTATCGTTGCCATAGGCAAACCTAATTTCATAACCGCTGACATGGTCAAACCGGGTGCTGTGGTTATTGATGTGGGCACCAACAGAGTGGAGGCAGCCGACACACCATCAGGCTTCAAACTGGTCGGTGACGTGGATTTTGATGAGGTTTCAAAAATTGCCGGCTGGATTTCACCAGTACCAGGCGGAGTAGGTCCGATGACAATTACCGGACTGCTTCTCAATACTATGACAGCATACAGAAACAAATATAGTCATCTTTTTGCCGGTGATTGTGACAACTGCGACAATGATGAATGTGATTGCGAAGACAAACATTGTGATCATCACGGTCATAATTGCAACTCTCACTAATACAACGCTCTGCGCCCAGTCGAAACCTTCAAGGAAAGCACAACGGCTTTATAACGAGGCTCTCACTGATTTCCATAACAATGACCTTGACAATGCAATCTTGCGTGTGAACGACTGTCTTGCCGCAGACAGCTGTTACATTGACGCACGTCTGCTTAAAGCTGACATCCTGACTTCACTGAAGCAATTTAAAGAAGCCGCTGTGACGAATATTAATACCGCCGCAATTGATACAACACGTATTTCGCTGTATCTCAATGCAGGACGCCAGTTTATGCGTTGCGGGGAATATAACTCCGCCGCTGACGCATTCAGCAATTATCTTAACCATGTGAAAAGCAAGTCCAAATATCAATATGCAGACTCATTACTTAAGGCATGCATGATTGCAAAGAATTATGTTGATAACAAATACGAAATCACAAACTACTATTCCGATTCGTTAATCAACACAGACAATGACGAATTCATCAATGCGCTGTCATCCGATGAAACCACTCTTTTTTTTACACGCCGTCATTCGGTCAGAGGATTCGTCAATGAGGACATTATGTCGGCTAAACGCGAGAATATTAACGATAATCAGTTTGATAATATTGAATCAATCAATGATTTGCTGACTTTGGAAGGCAATGAGGGAGCAGTGACTCTGTCCCCGGATGGAAGCATCTTATTCTTTACCGCCTGCGGACGTGAAGATGGTATGGGAAGCTGTGATTTGTATTATTCACGACGTCTGAATGACCACAGATGGTCCGCTCCTAAAAACCTTGGGCTATCAGTCAATTCGGAGTATTGGGAATCACAACCTTGTATGTCCTCTGACGGGCGCACTCTCTTCTTTTCAAGCAATCGCCCTGGAGGCTATGGCGCAGAAGACATCTGGTACACCAGACTTAACGATGATGGAACATTTTCAGAAGCTAAAAACATTGGAAATCAAATAAATACCGAGTTTAAAGAACTATCTCCTTTTATTCATTTCGATGGTATAACGTTATATTTTTCATCCAACCGTCCGAATGGTCTTGGAGGACTCGACCTTTGGATGTTTAATATGCAAAACGACACTGTTGCAACCAATCTTGGCTACCCAATAAACGACTTCAATGATCAGATGAATTTCGTGGTCAGTCCGTCCGGTGGAAGAGGGTATATTTCGACTGTCAACGATTTGGGCACTGACTATGATATCGTGTCCTTCGATATACCTGAAGATGTGAAGCCAGTGCCGACAGTCTGCAAGCCAGGTATAGTCATTGATGCATCAACTGACAATCCTGTTTCAAATGTACGCATTGATTTGACGGAATACAATGCTGAAACAAAGGACGGCATTGTATCAAATTCGGATGAGAACGGACAATTCATTGTCTGCATGAAAACTTACAGCAAATACGGTATTACAGTGGTTGCTCCGAATTACATGATTTATTCTGCATTGATTGAAAATGATACCAACACTATTGTAGTACGAATGCAACCTTTAGAAATAGGGAAACCTGTGATAATCAATAATGTGCAATTTGAATATGACAGTTATGAACTTAAACCCGAATCATTTCCAGAATTGAACAGATTAGTAAGGATGATGAAGGACAACGAAACACTGTCTTTTGATATTTACGGACACACCGACAATGCAGGTGAAGACAATTATAACCAAAGACTTTCAGAAAAGCGAGCCCAATCTGTTTATGATTATCTTGTCAGTATGGGAATCTCAGCATCACGCCTGACATACAAGGGTTTTGGTGCAAACAAGCCCGTCGCTCCCAACGATACAGAGGAGGGTAGAAAACTCAATAGAAGAACGGAGGTCGTTCCGAGGTGACAAAACATTGTTTCCACATCATCTGTATGGGATTATAAATCAGTGGCTCCTATTTTATCCCGAGGAATTTTTTGACTTCATTACGATGCGTCAGACTAATGGGCACATATACATCCCCAAGGATAATGTTGTTGTGCTCGATGAGCTTGATGCAATCTTTTCTGATGATATATGAACGATGAACCCTCATGAACATATTGTGCGGTAATTTTTCCTCCAGCGCTTTCATGGTTGTAAGCGTAACTATAGGATATTCATCATTTTTTGTGTATATCTTGGCATAATCCTTTATGCTTTCAATGTAATTTATATCATTGTAATATAAATGAATGACCTTGTGCCCGCTCTTGATAAAAAATGAATCATTTGTGTTTTCTTCAATCTGCTCACTTTGTTGCCCCAAATCATGTGTTGCAACTTCATTTGTCTGATATTGAATATCTTGGGAATGTTTCATGAGTTCATACAAATTATACGCTTTCTTGGCTGCCTTAAGAAAATTGTTGTAAGAGACCGGCTTCAAAAGGTAGTCAACCACATTTACTTTGAAACTGTCAATGGCGTATTGTTGAAAAGCTGTAATAAAGATGATTTCACACTTTGGGTTTATGTTTTTTGCGAAGTCAATCCCATTCAATTCCGGCATCTGGATATCAAGAAATATCAGGTCAACATCATCGATTTTCATCTTTTTCATAGCCTGAATTGCACTGTTGAATTTTCCAACCAAAGTAAGGAATTCAGTCTTTTTCACATAACTCTCAATGAGTTTCAATGCCAGAGGCTCGTCATCGATTATAATACAGTTCATGATTAAAGGGATATAATAATTTCTGATTTGTATACTTTTTTGTCGGGGCTTATGGACTGATTCCACGTATAATGATTAGGATATATTAACTCAAGGCGACGTTTGACTTGTTTGAGACCAATGCCAGAACCACTCTTGTCATAATTGTCCTTAGGGTGATAACTGTTTGAAATGGAACAAATTACGTTTTTTCCATCAAGTGATTCCGAGATGGAAATATCAATAAAGTTGTCCTCTTTATATGACACTCCATGTTTGAAGGCATTTTCTATCAATGAAATGAATAACATGGGGGCAATCATCGTCTTTTCCGAGTGGACATCAAAATTTTCGGAAACGACAGAATTTTCATCGAGTCTGATTTTCATCAGTTCGATATAATCTTTTATAAACTCAACCTCTTTGATTAGTGGAACAAACTCCTGTCTGCTATCGTATATGGCATATCTCAAAAGGTCACTTAGGTCGCTTACGGCACTCTGTGCTTTTTCCGTGTCGAACTGAATCAATGAATATATGTTGTTGAGGGTGTTAAGCAGAAAGTGTGGGTTAAACTGATTTTTAAGATTTTGCAATTCCGCTTCCGTTTTGGCTTTTTCCACTTCCTTCATTTTTTCATACATTACATTAATATCAGCACTCGCCCGTAATAGCACACTTACCAACACACATACTATGCAAAGTGATGTGTTGCGCAAGAAAAATCCAACTGGATGGGCAAGTATCAGATGCGCATCATCGTATGCATTGGGCCCGAACTGACCTTCCCAAAAGAAAATGAAGAGATTGGCAAGAAGAATCAAATATATGTTGAAGCTGGCGAAATAGATTATCTTTTTGTTCATATCCATATCGCTGTTGAATATGAAACTTGGAGTGATAATTGAATAGTTGGCATAAAAAAGTATCAGAAAGGATATTGGAACCGAAATGTGTGACAGATAATCTCTCCATACAATGTATCCTTCTGCATCCCTTTCAAGGAAAACAAGCGGTGTGGCGAAAATTATAATCCAGCACAGCAGATGGACAAAATTATTTATGCTGTTCTTCTGCGATAGTAGTTGCTTTATCAGGCTCATAATTATCTCCTTGAATTGTTTTTTATTAAAAATGCAAATTTAATATTTTTTTGTCTATAACATAAATCTGACTTTTGCTATGACACAATTATGGTCTGAACATGTCTCGAACAAAATTGTTCCGGATTCGAATATGGAATTTGTAATTGTGCTATCTTTGCAACTTCAAAAAAATCTAATACTAATATGCTTAATATAGGTTGTCATCTGTCGGCTTCAAACGGTTTCATGCAAATGGCAAAAGATGCTGTTTCCATTAATGCCAACACTTTTCAATTCTTTACCCGCAATCCCCGTGGCGGAAAGGCTAAGGACATCGATAAAGAAGATGTGAAAAATTTTCTTCAGTTCTCTAAAGAACATAATTTCACAAAGATACTCGCACACGCACCATATACGTTAAATCCTTGTTCCGCTGATTCAAAAGTCAGAGATTTTGCCTTAATGGTCATGAAAGATGACATGCAAAGAATGGAATATGTTCCGGGTAACATGTATAACTTTCATCCTGGGAGTCATGTCGGGCAGGGTATTGATGTCGCAATTGAAATCATCATCGAATTTCTGAATCAGATTCTTCAGCCTGAACAGCATACTACCGTTCTTCTTGAGACCATGTCAGGTAAAGGTTCCGAGGTTGGAAGCAAATTTGAAGAATTACGCAGAATTATCGATGGCGTGAAATTAAACGACCATCTTGGCGTATGTCTGGATACCTGCCACATCAACGATGCTGGCTACGATGTTGTTAACAACCTTGACGGGATACTGGATGAATTTGATGCTGTTATTGGACTTGACCGACTGAAGGCTATTCACCTAAACGACAGCAAGAATCCATTTTCAAGCCATAAGGACCGCCATGCAAAAATAGGGGAAGGCACAATAGGATTTGATGCCCTGTCACGCGTAACTAACAACCCACGTCTCTGTCATCTGCCATTTTTCCTTGAAACTCCTAACGACGATTTGTCTGGCTTTGCCAATGAAATAGCAAAACTTCGCAACGCTTATAAATATTAATGTAACTTATTGATTACCATGTTTTCCTGTCCAATTCAAATACGATTATGTGACCTTGATCCATTTAACCATGTAAACAATGGCTCCCAATGTCATCTTCTTGATTATGGCCGAACACAATATTTTGAGCATGTTTTTGGAATGAAAATCAACTGGCTGACTTTCGATTTGATAGTTGTCCATATCGAAATTGATTTCAAAAAACCGATTCGCATTCATGATAAGATTGTGTGTGAAACAGATGTCTATGAACTTGGCAACAGCAGCATAAAAATGCTTCAACGTTTAGTAAATGCTGACACCAACGAGATTATGACTGTCTGTCATGTCGTGCTTGTAACATTCGACAGGGAGAAAAATGTGTCCAAGCCAATACCGCAGGAATATCGCGACAAATGGAGTGATTATGAAAAACCTAAAATAAAAAATATCATATTTGACTTCGGAGGGGTACTGATAGATTGGAACCCTCACTACCTTATTGACGAATTCGATGACCACAGTAGGGAAATACAGATTTTATTCGACATTATATGCTCCCGGACATGGAACAACAATTTAGACATTGGCTATTCATTTCCCAAAGCATGTCAGGAACTGAAAGATATGTTTCCGAAGTATGAACATGTGGTTCAGGCAATGATTGACAGATGGGATGAAATGCTTGGCAAACAATATCAGAAAACTGTTGATCTTATCTATAAACTTAAAAGTAAGGGGTATAAAATTTACGGTCTGTCAAACTGGTGCCAGGACACCATACACTATGCGTTTGAGAAGTTCAGCTTTTTTAAAGATTTTGACGGGATTTTGGTCTCAGGCTTTGAAAAAATAGCCAAGCCAAATCCGAAGTTCTATAAACTTCTGTTAGACAAATATGACCTCAAAGCCAATGAATCCTTGTTCATAGATGACAGGATTGAAAACATAGAAGGGGCAAATAAAGTTGGTATTTCCACCATCTTGTTCGATGACGAAAATACCATTGAAAAGAAAGTCAGTCTTTTGATTGATTAATCGATTTTATCTGTTAATAATTTATTAATAAAATATCTAAAATATTATATACAATTGCACGTTAAATAAGATATTTGGAATATCTTTGCAATTTGTTGTTTGTATATTTATTGAATATTGGTTTTATTAACAGAACGAAAAAACAAGTTAAACTAAATAAATGTAAAAATGAAAAAATCTACATTCTTTAAATTTTTGTTGTCTGCAATCTTAGTTTTTGGGAACGTATTTGCGTTCTCGCAGAACATTCTTTCTATCGGCGATTACAATGCCGATGTCAATGCTCAGACTACCATAAGCGTTAACCTCGCGAATGAAGATGTAGCCGCAGCAATCCAAATGGATATTCCTTTGGATGAATCCATTACTTACGTATCCGGGTCTTTTTCCCTTACTTCAAGAACTTCAACTCACATGTCCAATGCTCAAATTGTTAACACTAACACTTTGAGAGTTTTGTTGTTTGCATTTCCAACAACTGCATTCTCCGGTAATGACGGCCCTATATTTACTTTTGATGTAATAGGCACAGAAGCAGGAACTTTTGAGTTAAATCCGGAAAGCGTTGTCCTTTCTTCCATGTCAGGTGGGCCACTTTCTTGCATTGTGGTTAACGGCAGTTTAACTGTAGCTGCTGCCACATTCGATGTGACAGTAGCTGCTAACCCGGCTGTAGGTGGTATAGTTACAGGTGCAGGAACATACGAAGAAGGCGCTTCGGTAACTATTGCCGCTACCGCTAATGTGGGTTACACATTTGCTAACTGGACAGAAGAGGGTGCAGTAGTTTCTACAGCTGCATCTTATACTTTCACAATCACCGAAGACCATGATTTCATCGCTAACTTCACATTAAACACTTACGATGTGACAGTAGCTGCAAATCCTGCTGAAGGCGGTACAGTTACAGGTGCAGGAACTTACAACTACGGCGCATCAGTAACTATTGAAGCTTCAGCTAATGACGGCTACACATTTGCTAACTGGAAAGAAGGTGATGCAGTAGTTTCTGAGGATGCTGCTTATACTTTCACAATCACCGATGACCATGATTTCATCGCATACTTCGATGAACAAATTGTTAACTATTATACAGTTTCTGTGACAGCAGTTCCAACTGAAGGCGGTACAGTTATTGGTGCAGGAACATACGAAGAAGGCACTTCAGTAACTATTGAAGCTTCTGCTAATGCTGGCTACACATTTGCTTTCTGGAAAGAAGGTGATGCAGTAATTTCTCCAAATGCATCTTATACTTTCACAATAACTGAAGATCATGATTTTGTTGCTTACTTCACAATAAACACTTACGATGTGACAGTAGCTGCAAATCCTGCTGAAGGCGGTATTGTTGTAGGCGCTGGCACATACGAGGAAGGCGCATCAGTTACTATTGCTGCTACCGCTAATATTGGTTACTCATTTGCTAACTGGACTGAAGAGGGTACAGTGGTTTCTACAGTTGCATATTATACTTTCATAATCACCGAAGACCATGATTTCATCGCAAACTTCACATTAAACACTTACGATGTGACAGTAGAAGCATATCCTGCTGAAGGTGGTTCAGTTGCAGGTGCAGGCACTTACGATTATGGCACATCAGTAACTATTGAAGCTACCGCTAATGTTGGTTACACATTTGCTATCTGGACAGAAGGTGCCGCAATAGTTTCTGAGGAGGCTTCTTATACTTTTATAATCACCGATGACCATGATTTCATCGCATACTTTGCAATAAACACTTATGATGTGACAGTAACTGCAAATCCTGCTGAAGGTGGTACAGTTACAGGTGAAGGCAATTACGACTACGGCACATCAGTAACAATTGAAGCTTATGCTAATGCTGGTTACACGTTTGCTAACTGGACAGAGGGTGATGCAATAGTTTCAGAGGATGCTTCTTATACTTTCACAATCACTGAAGACCATGATTTCATCGCAAACTTCACATTAAACACTTATGATGTGACAGTAGCTGCAAATCCTGCTGAAGGTGGTACAGTTACAGGCGCAGGAACTTACGACTACGGCACATCAGTAACTATTGAAGCTTCAGCTAATAACGGCTACACATTTGCATACTGGACCGAAGGTGACGCAATAGTTACAGAGGATGCTTCTTATACTTTCACAATCACCGAAGACCATGATTTCATCGCAAACTTCACATTAAACACTTACGATGTGACAGTAGCTGCTAATCCTGTTGAAGGTGGTTCAGTTACAGGTGCAGGCACTTACGACTACGGCACATCAGTAACTATTGAAGCTTCAGCTAATGACGGCTACACATTTGCATACTGGACCGAAGGTGATGCAATAGTTTCAGAGAATGCTTCTTATACTTTCACAATCACTGAAGACCATGATTTCATCGCTAACTTCGATGAAGTAATTATCAATTATTATACTGTCATTTTGACTGCAAATCCATCTGAAGGCGGTATCGTTACAGGCGAAGGCACATTCGAGGAAGGCACATCAGTAACTATTGAAGCATCAGCTAATGATGGTTACACATTTGCATACTGGACCGAAGGTGACGCAATAGTTTCAGAGGATGCTTCTTATACATTCACAATCACCGAAGACCATGATTTCATCGCTCATTTCCCAATAAACACTTACGATGTTACAGTAACTGCAAATCCTGTTGATGGTGGTACAGTTACAGGCGAAGGCACTTACATCCATGGCACATCAGTAACTATTGAAGCTTATGCTAATGCTGGTTACACATTTGCATACTGGACCGAAGGTGATGCAATAGTTTCTACAGATGCATCATATACTTTCACAATCACCGAAGACCATGATTTCATCGCTAACTTCGAAGAAATAATTATTAATTATTATACTGTCACTTTGACTGCAAATCCAGCTGAAGGCGGTACAGTTGAAGGCGAAGGCATATTCGAGGAAGGTACAACAGTAACAGTTACAGCAACTGCTAATGACGGTTACATTTTCACATACTGGACAGAAGGCAATGCTGTTGTTTCAGAGGATGCTTCTTATACATTCACAATTACTACAGACCGTGATTTGGTTGCAAACTTCGAGGAAGAAATTGTATATTACACAGTCACTTTGACTGCAAATCCAGCTGAAGGCGGTGAAGTTGCAGGCGAAGGCACATACGAAGAAGGCACTGAAGTAACTATTGAAGCTTCAGCTAATGACGGTTACACATTTGCTTTCTGGACTGAAGGAGATGAAATAGTTTCCACAGAAGCATCTTATACTTTTATCATCAACGAAGACCATGATTTCGTTGCTAACTTCGAAGAAGTAATTGTTTATTACGAAGTCACTGTTGTTGCAAATCCAGCTGAAGGCGGTGAAGTTGCAGGCGAAGGCACATACGAAGAAGGCACTGAAGTAACAGTTGTTGCAACTGCTAATGACGGTTACTATTTCACATACTGGACAGAAGGCAATGCTGTTGTTTCTGAAGATGCTTCTTATACATTCACAGTTACAGCAGACCGTGATTTAGTTGCAAACTTCGAAGAAGAAATTGTTAATTATTTTACAGTAACTTTGACAGCAAATCCAGCTGAAGGCGGTGAAGTTACAGGCGAAGGCACATACGAAGAAGGCACCGAAGTAACAGTTGTTGCAACTGCTAATGACGGTTACTATTTCACATACTGGACAGAAGGTGATGCAATAGTTTCTGAGGATGCTTATTATACTTTCACACTCACTGAAGACCGTGATTTAGTTGCAAACTTCGAAGAAGTAATTATCAATTATTATACTGTTACTTTGACTGCAAATCCAGTTGAAGGCGGTACAGTTGAAGGCGAAGGCACTTACGAGGAAGGTACATTATTAACAGTTACTGCAACTGCTAATGACGGTTACATTTTCACATACTGGACCGAAGGCAATGCTGTAGTTTCAGAGGATGCTTCTTATACATTCACAGTTACTGCAGACCGCGACTTAGTTGCAAACTTCGAGGAAGTAATTATCAATTATTATACTGTCACTTTGACTGCAAATCCAGTTGAAGGCGGTACAGTTGAAGGCGAAGGCACTTACGAGGAAGGTACATTATTAACAGTTACAGCAACTGCTAATGACGGTTACATTTTCACATACTGGACCGAAGGCAATGCTGTAGTTTCAGAGGATGCTTCTTATACATTCACAGTTATGTCAGACCGCGATTTGGTTGCAAACTTCGAGGAAGTAATTATCAATTATTATACTGTTACTTTGACTGCAAATCCAGCTGAAGGCGGTATCGTTACAGGCGAAGGCACTTACGAGGAAGGCACATTAGTGACAGTTACTGCAATTGCTAATGATTCTTATGTGTTTGTCAATTGGACAGAAGGTGATATAGAAGTTTCTACAGATGCTTCATACACTTTCGCAATTACAGATGACCATGACCTCGTAGCTAACTTTATATTACCTGGTATTTTAGGTGATGTGAATGAAGACAATGTAGTCAACGTCGCTGATGTTCAGGCTGTTGCTTCTTATCTGTATGGATACTATTTACCTACATTTAATGTGATTAACGCAGATGCTAATCAGGATGGTGTAATAAATATTGGTGATATCCAGGCTATTCTGTTGATTATTCAAAATAATCAACCTGATAAATCAATGGGTGGCAAACCTGTTATCTATACAATAGAGAACGGTGTACTTAACATCTCACTGACAGAAGAACTTTCAGCTATGCAGATAATGGTTGACGCTCCTATAGAAATAGCCAATACCGATGTGTTTGATGGTTTCTCAACTGTAATTGACAGAGTACAAGGTACTGACAGTTATATGCTCTTGGCGTACAGCCTCGATGGCAAGACTGTTAAACCAGGTAAATATGCTATTCTGAATATTGCTGACGGAACAATTGAACAGATGATTTTCTCAACACCAACAGCTGCAACAGTAGATGGCATTGAAGGCGATCCACTTGGCATTGGCGAAGAGACTGTGACAGCTAATGTTTATCCTAATCCTACTCACGGCATGATTACTATTGAAGCTGAAAACATGAGCGAGATAGTGATTTCGAACATGATGGGTCAGATTGTGGCACGTTATGCTGACATTAACGGTTCATCAGCTAATATTAACATGAACGGTTTTGAGAAGGGTACTTACTTGGTACGCATCATCACAGGCAGTTCTGTAATAGTCAAGAATGTGGTTAAAATGTAATTGACATTAACTGCATTAATAACGAAACAGGGTGGCCCAACGGTCACCCTGTTTTTTTTGCGCCCGACATTCCATAAAATCCGGTTAAAATGCCGCCAACCGTAGGTGCCGATGCCTTTTATGGCATTGACCACAGCATCCACGTTTATGTGCCTTGCGGTTCGATGAGCGACTACCAAAACGCCGAGGGGTGGAACGAGTTCCCTAACATTTTCGACAGTTGTATCGTGATTATGGCTACGGTCAACCCAGCCAACAGTGGCACTGTGACCGGTGCAGGCACATACGAAATTGGTATAACCTGTACCTTGACTGCTACAGCTAATGATGGTTACATATTTGTTAATTGGACAAAGAACAATATAGTCGTCTCGACCAACCCGACCTTTAGTTTCACTGTGACCGAAGACGCAAGCTATGTGGCCAACTTTGAAGCTGAAGTCGGCTTGCCTGGTGATGCCAATGGCGATGATACTGTGAATGCACTTGACATCGTCATCATCGTCAATTATATCTTTGGAGCACTCCCTGAAGAATTTGTCTTTGACGATGCCGATATAAACGGAGACGGAGTTGTCAATGCTCTGGATATTGTTGCCATCATTAATCTTATTTTCAGCAAAAAAAGATGATGAGACAGTCAAAGGACTCCCTTTAATCAACTGAAAAGAGTAACCCCACATTTTTTATTGGCGACTTATAAATATTTCTAACTGGAACACAATTAGTTATAGTTAAAAATCACGCTAAAGGGGATTATCATTGATGGCAGCTTCGTGGAGGTGCCGCGCCAGCGTAACAGCCACGAGGAGAACAAGCTTAGACTCGGGCACAGGTGGAACATGTGTTCGTGTATATGGAGGGGAACATGCACGGGATGCGCAGTCAGTCGGTCGGATTTCTCCGAAATTCAGCCCAAATTATCTTCACATGTCTGGTTTACAACATGTTGAGATATGAGCAAATTAGTCGATTAGGGATGAACTGAAATTTACAATACATTGATTATCAATATGTTACCCCCCCATAAACCCCAAAAATAATTGCAACAAACACCTGATAATAAAAAAAAACATGTAACTTTGCCATGTTGTATTTTCAGATTTTGTTTAACGGACTTCGCGAGGTCTGGAGGTATGACGGGAAAAGAATAAAAATAGAAGTCCCATAGAGAAAAACACAATCTTAAAATAACTATAAAATGAAATCAAACACTTTACAACTTAAAGGGTCAGTGAGCGCCGTCCTGTTTGTCCTGCTGTTGAGTGCAGTGGGGATGACGAAAGCTTTTGCCCAAAGTTTCACTATGGGCTACCTCAACTACTCCGTAAATGATGACGGAACAACCGTAACCGTAAACGGCCACGTGGATGGCACGGAGGCCACTGGCGAACTTGTGATTCCTGAAATGGTTACTTACAACGAATTGACTTACTCCGTGACCACAATAGGCGAATGGGCCTTCGGCGCCTGCTTTGGATTCAATGGGAACTTGGTCATCCCCAATTCCGTGACCACAATAAGCGACTGTGCCTTCTGCTACTGCAATGGATTCACTGGTAACTTGGTTATCCCTAATTCCGTGACCACAATAGGCGGTAGCGCCTTCTACTATTGCTCTGGATTCAATGGAAACTTGGTTATCCCCAATTCTGTGACTTACATCGGCGGTGATGCCTTCAGCGAATGCGCTTTTTCCTCTGTGGAGTATAATATGACTGACTGTGCTGACATATCTTGGTCCGCGTTTTTTTACTGTACCGGTCAACTCATCATCGGCGAGAATGTGGAGCGCATCCCAGCCAACATGTTCCAATTTGCGGCATTCTCCCTAATTATAAGTCATGCTGAGGTGCCGCCAATCGTAGGTGAAGGTGCCTTTCATAGCATTGACCAATTCATCCCAGTTTACGTGCCTTGTGGCTCGTTGAGCGACTACCAAAACGCCGAGGGTTGGTACGTGTTCAACAACATTTTCGAATGCTGCGAGGTTAAGGAAATTACGGCTGTGGCCGCACCAGCCAACAGCGGCACAGTGACAGGGACGGGCACCTACGAAATGGGTACCACCTGCACCTTGACAGCCATAGCTAACGAGGGCTACACATTCTTATATTGGACAGAAGATGAAACAGTGGTTTCAACAGATGCAACGTTTTCATTTGTCGTTATTGAAGACCGCAACCTCGTTGCTAACTTCAGATTACCTGGTGTTTTAGGTGATGCGAACAATGACCATGTAGTCAATGTCGCTGATGTCCAAGCTGTTGCAGCTTATCTGTATGAATACAATTTGCCTATATTCAATGTGAGTAACGCAGATGCTAATCTGGATGGAGTAATAGATATTGGTGATATCCAGGCTATTATGATGATTATTCAAAATAATTATCCTGATAATTAAAATGTAATTGAAACAGATTAACTGCTTTGAGACGCGATGAATTGTAGAGACGCGATGAATCGCGTCTCTACAATGTTGCAGGCAAATCAATTATAGATTATTTCCCATATTGTGGTTTCTCTGTAAATTTCCCCAGGTCTTAGAATTGTATTCGGAAATTTCGGTTCGTTAACAGAATCAGGGTAATATTGCGTTTCAATGGCTACACCTGAATATTTGCCGAATTCCCCATTGATTTCAGGAATATAATATCCGGAGTAAACCTGAACTGCAGGCTGCGTGGTATATACATTGATTTCTCTGTTAGTACCTTCATCCCTGATCGTGGCAGCCTTCTTTACAAAAGATTCATCATCAAGAATATAGTTATAGTCATATCCTTCTGCAAGTCGTTTGAATCCGTCTTTAAATTTTGTGGCATCACGAAGGTCATTTGGTCTTCCATCCAAGAGCGCAATTTCTCCTGTAGGAACAAGAAGTGGATTCAAAGGAGTGAATCTTGAGGCATACACCTGTATTGTCATGTCGGAAATGTCTTTTTTGTCACCCGATAAATTGAAATATGTGTGATTGGTTAAATTTACAGGAGTTGCCTTGTCAGTTTCTGCCGTATAATCTATGACAAAAGTGTCATCATCATTTAATGTGTAGTCAATCCCGACATTCAGATTGCCGGGGTAGAACTCTTCACCATCTGGTGAAAAATAGGAGAGATGCAGTGTGGCAAATGTGTCTCCGGAAATGACTTTAACATTCCAAAATTTTCTGTCAAATCCTTCATTTCCTCCGTGGAGATGACTGCCGTTATTGTTTCTGTTGAGATTATATTTTACTCCGTCCAAACAGAATGTGCCATTGCCAATTCTGTTTGCAACTCGTCCGCAGATTGCCCCCCAATATGGATAATTGTCACGATATTCTTTACAATCGTACAATCCAACATCATCAAACCCAAGTACTATGTTGTCGTTTAGACCATCAGATCCGGGGATTCTCAACGCATTGATGATTCCACCCAAATTAAGAATTGAGACGGATAGTCCGTTATTGTTTGTCAGAGTATATCTGTTTACTTGCCTATTGTTGATTAGTGCAAGATTTTCTTCTATTTTAATGTGCATAGCAATAAAAAAAGGCGGCTAATTGAGCCGCCTTGTATTAATTTAAATTATTCGTCACGGTGGTTGTTATTGTTGTGATTACCGTTTCGGAAATTGTTGTTGTTATGGTTTCGGTTATTATTGTTGTTCTTGTTATTTCCGTTCTGACGGTTAATATTGTTGTTATTGCCAGGTTTGCGTTCTTTCTTTTCATGTTCAACATAACCTTCAGGTTTCGGAATCAAAGCTTTTCTTGACAATCTGTATTTTCCGGTTTTAGCGTCGATTTCGATAAGTTTGACATCTATTTCATCACCGACTTTCAGTACCTTATTAACATCGTCAAGTCTTTCCCAAGCGATTTCAGAAACATGCAGAAGTCCGTCTTTATTAGGAAGAAATTCCACAAATGCCCCGAATTCAAGTATTGATTTAACGACACCATGATAAACGGTTCCAATCTCAGGCTTGGCAATTATGCGCTCAATCTGCAGCTTTGCGTTGTTGATTGAATCAAGGTCAGGAGCATAAATTGTAACAACACCGACATTGTTTTCTTCTTCGATAACGATGGTTGTGTTAGTTGTGCTCTGAATTTCCTGAATAACTTTACCGCCTTGTCCGATAACTGCACCGATGCACTCTTTGTCAATAGTCATCACATCAATTCTTGGTACGAATTCCTTGTAGTCGGCACGAGGAGCAGGAATTGTCTCGTGGATAATATCAAGGATATGCAATCTGCCTTGTTTTGCCTGTTGCAGTGCAGCAGCAAGCACATCGTATGGAAGACCGTCAATCTTAAGGTCCATCTGACATGCTGTAATACCGTCAGCGGTACCGGTCACCTTGAAGTCCATATCACCGAGGTGGTCTTCATCGCCGAGTATGTCCGACAGAACAACGTGACGATTTTCATCGGAAATCATTCCCATTGCGATACCGGATACGGGTTTCTTCATCTTGACACCAGAGTCGAGGAGTGCAAGTGTGCCTGCACAAACTGTTGCCATTGAAGATGAACCGTTGGATTCAAGTATATCAGAAACCACACGTATCGTATAAGGGCAATCCTCCGGAATCATATTTTTCAAGGCTCTGAGGGCAAGGTTGCCATGTCCTATTTCACGACGGCTTATGCTTTTGGCAGCCTTGACTTCACCAGTTGCGAATGAAGGGAAATTATAGTGTAAAATAAATTTGTCGCTTCTTTCAAAAATAGCACCATCGATAGTCTGTTCATCAAGTTTGGTGCCCAATGTAACGGCACTGAGAGATTGGGTTTCCCCTCTTGTGAAAATAGCTGAACCATGAGCGGCAGGCAGATAATCGGTTATACACCATATCGGTCTGATTTCATCAGGTTGTCTGCCATCAATTCGTGAATTGGTGTCAAGAACGAAATTTCTGACGGCATTGCGCTGGATTTCAGCGTAATAACGATTTATCATCGGCTGTTTTTCCTCGAGTTCCTCCTCAGTAAGCGTTGCCTCAAATGAAGTCTTCACATCATCAAACATCTGAGTTCTCAGTTTTTTGTTGGCTGTCTGTGACTTGGCCACATCATAGCATCTGCCGTAGCAGTATTCCTGCATGGATTTATGAAGTTCTTCATCGTTGGTTTCGTGACAATATTCGAATTTTTCTTTGCCTGCGAGTTCGACGAGCTTGCTTATTGCTTCACACTGAGTCTTTATGGCTTCATGTGCAAACTTAAGCGATTCAATCATGGTGTCTTCGGAGATTTCCTTGGCCTCACCTTCAACCATGACTATATTTTTCATGTCAGCTGCAACCATGAATTCAAGAGTTGCGTTTTCCTGGTCGGCAATTGATGGGTTGATGACAAACTTGCCGTCAATCTGACTGACTCTCACTTCTGAGATAGGGCCGTGGAAAGGAATGTCGGAAATTGACAATGCTGCTGATGCTGCGAGAGCGGCGTATGCATCCGGGGCAACATCTCTGTCACCGGAAATCAAAGTAACTTGTACCTGTACTTCTGCATGGAAATCATCCGGAAAAAGCGGTCTGATGGCTCTGTCAACAAGACGTGCTGTGAGGACCTCATAATCAGACGGCTTGGTTTCACGTTTGTAAAATCCGCCTGGAAAACGTCCGACAGCATAAAACTTTTCCCTGTAATCAACTGTAAGAGGCAAAAAATCGACATCTTCAGCCGCATCCTGTTTTGCAACAACAGTAGCCAACAGCATAGTTTTGCCGACCTTAACCACAGCAGCACCGTTGGCTTGTTTTGCCAGTCTGGCAGTTTCAATTGTAACCTCTTGTCCGTCAGGCAATAGAAAAGAAGTTGTTATGGCTTGTGGTATATTCATATTGTTAAATTCTGTTATATAAAATGTAAACTAATGGTTGTGAAATGGATATAAAAATACAAAAAAAGGCAATTATGCATAATTGCCTTTTTTGTATCCATTTCTTATTGTGTAATGTTATTTTCTTAAACCAAGCTTTGCTACGATATCCCTGTATCTCTGAATATCATTCTTCTTCAGATAGTCAAGAAGTTTTCTTCTTTTACCAGTGAGTCTGTAAAGTGCACGTTCTGTGAACAAATCTTTTTTGTTTTGCTTCAGATGCTCTGTCAAGTGTTTGATTCTGAATGAGAACAAAGCAATCTGTGCTTCTGTTGAACCAGTATCCTTTGCTGATTTACCATATTCAGCAAAAATTTTTTCTTTAATTTCAGGAGTTAAATACATCTCAATAATATTTTCTTTTTAATACTCTAAATTTCGGACTGCAAAAGTACTATAAATTTTTATAATACAGAGGTTTTTTGAAAAAAAAATTCATAATCAGTAACCATAATTCATTTTTTCTTTTGCAGCTTTTTCAGCTTCCTTGTTTTTATCGGCCTGTTTTTCGTTGAAATAAAACAAAAGTCTGAACATCAGACAATTATGGTGTTCGTTTCTTGTAAATGCCTCAAAATAGTCCTTATAATACTGTCCCTCCGGAGTTACATAAAAGCCGCCGTCATCATACAATTCATATTTGGTGTCTGTATTGTCAAAGTTGATACCGTTGTAAAAATAATAGTCAACCTTGCGAATTGTGGTAAGTGTATATGAATATCTGATATTGCCCTTTAGCTGTCTCCAGATCGGGAAAGTTATTTCCGCCATCAGGCTGAAATTGTTTTTTGCAAATTTGTTGTTGGCGGCATTCCAAGGTACAACAACTTGATTATAATATTCTTCGGCGTATGCTTCAGTATCATAATGACCGTCATTTGCATCCCTGAATTGCTTGTATGTTGTCATTTCATCGGTTTTGTTCTTAATGGAGAAGAAAGAATAAAGATTGCCGTATTCATCCTGTCCATACCCATCTCTCGGATCGTTTTCGTATATGGTGCCTACCGGACGGGAATATGAAGCACCGATGCCGAATTTCACATTATGATTGTCGGTCACATGAAACATTATTGGTACTTCGGCATAGTTTATGCGAAGATTATAGCCATAGTAGAACATATATTTTCTGGCTCCTTTCTGGTTGAAATTTGCCTCAATGGAACCGGAAAACAAATCAGAAAACTTAACTTCAGCACCAAGCCCTATGTTAAGTCCGAATTTATAGAAACCGTATGCCTCATCCCCGTCAACCTGTGCGAGGTTAGTTCCCAATGCGCCGTAGCCCTTAACTATTTGGGCATGCAAAGTGTTGAGCGACAGTAATATGATAAATAAAAGCAGTAGCGACCTCTTTTTCATAAAGTTTTATTTTTTCATAGATAACGAAATTCTTTTCCTTTTAGTGTCAACTTCAAGGACTTTAACCATAACTTTCTGATTTAACTTTACAATTTTATTCGGGTCACTGACGTATCTGTCGGCCATTTGGGAAATGTGAACCAGTCCGTCTTCATGTATTCCTATATCAACAAATGCACCGAAAGATGTTATGTTTGTGATTATCCCTGGAAGAATCATTCCTGGTTTGACATCGTCAATTGTTTTGACATTCTTGTCGAATTCAAATATATCGAAAGTGCATCGTGGATCTCTGCCTGGTTTTTCGAGCTCCGATTTTATGTCATTGAGTGTGGGCAGTCCGGTTGTATTTGTAACATACTTTTTGATGTCAATTTTATTAATCAGTTCCTTATTGGAGATGAGTTCAGAAACATCACACCCCAAGTCGGATGCCATTTCTTCGACAATATGATATGATTCGGGATGTACCGCACTGTTGTCCAACGGATTGGCTCCGCCGCTGATACGGAGGAAACCTGCCGACTGTTCAAAAGCCTTGTCACCGAAACGTTTTACCTTCTTAAGGTCACTTCTCAACTTGAAATCGCCGTTTTCATTGCGGTAGTCTATAATGTTCTGGGCAAGGACAGGACCGAGTCCTGAAATATGAACCAGAAGTTCCTTGGATGCGGTGTTTACATCAACGCCAACTGCATTCACACAGCTGTCAACCACCGATTGCAGGCATTTTTGAAGTTCAGTCTGATTTACATCATGCTGATATTGTCCCACACCGATTGATTTGGGGTCTATTTTAACAAGTTCAGCCAATGGGTCGATAAGACGCCTTCCAATTGACACAGAGCCTCTTACAGTAACATCATACTCTGGAAATTCGTCTCGTGCTATCTTTGACGCACTATATACTGATGCACCGCTTTCATTGACCATAACAGCCACTATATCCTTAGGGAAACGGATTCTTTTTATGAAGTTTTCAGTTTCCCTTCCGGCCGTGCCGTTTCCTATTGCGATTGCGTCTATATCATACATCTCCACCATATTGAGTATTTTGTTAATTGACTCAGGAATCTTCGGTTCTGGTGGATGAGGGTATATGGTATCATTGTGAAGCAGTTTCCCGTTTTTGTTCAACACTGTGACTTTGCAGCCCGTACGGAATCCCGGATCTATTGCAAGCACATTCTTGCCGTGGAGTGGGGGAGCCATCAGCAGCTGACGCAGATTGTCAGCAAACACCGCAATCGCAGTCTTGTCCGCTTTTTCCTTGGCATCTGCTCTGATTTCTGTTTCAATTGATGGAGCAAGCAACCTGTCATAAGAGTCTTCAGCAGACCTCCTGACGATTTCAGACGATTCATTGTTTCCACGCACATAAATCCTGTCAAGGATGCTCATGGCTTCAGCTTCATCAGGACGGATTTTAAGTTTAAGAATTTTCTCGTTCTCACCTCTGAAAACGGCTAAAATTCTGTGTGAAGGAGCTTTTGTCAGAAGCTCATCATAATCGAAATATTGTCTGTATGTATTGCCTTCATCTTCCATTCCTTTTGCCACTTTTGCAACAATATGTGCTTTTTTGTTAAACAGATTACGGATTTTGGAACGGGTGTAGGCGTCCTCGTTTATTCTTTCCGCAATAATGTCGGAAGCTCCATGAATTGCATCCTCGGCAGATACAACGCCTTTTTCTTCGCTGACAAATTGCTCGGCCTTTGATTTGACATCAATGTTTTGTTGACGCAGAATAATATCAGCAAGAGGCTCAAGTCCTTTTTCTTTTGCAATTGATGCTCTTGTTTTTCTTTTCGGTTTGTAAGGAAGATACAAGTCCTCAAGTTCAACCAACGTTTCAGCATTCTCTATTTTCAGCCTAAGTTCGTCGGTGATGACATTTTCTTCCTCTAATGTGTTGAGTATGAAAGTTCTGCGTTTCTCAACATCAAGCATCTTCTGCCGCATGTCTCTGATGCTTTCAATGGTAACCTCATCAAGACTGCCAGTGGCTTCTTTTCTATATCGTGCAATGAACGGTATTGTATCACCATTGTCAAGCAAACGACAAGTATTGCTCACCTGGACAAAGTTAATACCCAGTTCTTTGGCAATCCTGTGAAATATCACTTCGTCTGTCATATAATGATTATGTGTTAGAAGGAGGAGATTACGTCAATCAGATGGACAACGGCAAGAGGCAGATTGTTTTTTCTGATGTAACCTTCGAGATTCATCATGCAGCTACTGTCAGAAACGATAATAGTGCTTGCTTCGCAGTCAAGTGCTGCTTTAATCTCAGTCTCAATCATTGCTGAAGATACGGAACTGTATTTAACCGTGAACAGATCGCCGCTGCCTGAACATGAACCTTTCCCTGTCTCCAAAAGGTTAAGTCCGCAGACATTTTTCAGAAGTTTGCGAGGCTCATCATACAATCTTTTGTTATAAAGGTTCAAAGAACTGCATGAATCATGATAAATTGCTGTTTTCTCGAATGTCGCACCAAAATCCGTAACATTCAATTTGTTTACGAGAAAATCCTCGATGCAGAAAATATTTTTCTCAACTGCTTGAAAACGTGGATGATTTCCTGTATTGTAAAAAAGATTTTTATATCTTTTCTGAATGTAGGCGACACATGAAACTGAAAGACCTACAATTGGGTTTTCACCGCTGAATTCGTTGAGAAATTTCTCACCCAATTCCTCGGCTTCTGTTCTGAATCCTGACTCAAAAGCAATCTTGCCGCAGCATGTCTGCTGTGAATTATAATTAACTTCCACACCGCATTTTTTTAGAACCTTTATTGCATTGAAGGCAGTCTGTGGATATAACTGGTCAATATAGCATGGAACGAATAAATCAACAACCATTTTTTCTAATTTTAAACTGCAAAGGTATTAAAAATAGTTGATATTTCCCCTATAAAATTCGGAAATGATTTGGAGACGCATTTCAAGTCGTCAATTATTATATTTGGATTCAGCAAAGTGAAGGGATAAAGCGACATTGCAATACGATGGTCGTTAGAGGAGCTGACCGTTATCTGAGAATCTATATTTCTGATTTTGCTTATTGTATCTTCCGAAATTATGGTTATTGAATCATTGGAATTCACTTGCACATCAATGCCAAGCTTAGACAAATTACCGACTATACATGCAAGACGGTCTGACTCTTTCCATTTGAGATTTTTCATTCCCAAGATATTTGTCCTGCCATCCTGAAGAGATGCCAAAGTTGCAATAGCGGGTGTCAAATCCGGCACATTGATAACATTAATATTTCTTTCTCCTGCAATATGACTTTTATCATAATGCAGTACTATTCCGTCATTTGTGTTATCCGACACGATGCCAAACATTTCTGCAATGCTGACTATCATTTCATCGCCTTGCATGCTATTAGTATGTAATTCTTTAATAACAGGTTGCAATTTGTTATCAATCAATAATATCGGATAGATATATGCAGCAGATGACCAGTCCCTTTCAAGAATTGATTCTTTAATTTTCACCTCATTTCCGATGTGACAGACTTTGATTTCTTTTTTTGTAATCTCATTCTTCAGTCCAAAGATGTTCATCATTTTCGAAGTCATCCTTACATATTCGAACGATGGAATATTATTATAATGTATGATTAATCCGTGTGTGAATACAGGTGCAATCATCATAATTGACGATACAAACTGACTGCTGACAACATCATTGAAGAAAATCTCACTGAAACAATCCGGATTCACAGAGCCGTTCACTCTGACGGGCGGGAAACCGTTCTTGCCGATGTATGAAATATCTGCTCCTAATTGTTGTAATATGCTGACTAACGGTTCTATAGGTCTTTCAAGCATTCTTTCGCTGCCTGTAATTACAATGGGGTAAGGCTGATGTTTCGCTGAAACGACCGAAAGCATAAATCTAAAGACAGTGCCTGCATTATCGCAGTTTATTGTTCGTTGTGGAAATTCATCAAGTGTTTTGTACAGAAGTTTCACATCATCCGGACAGTCGTATGTTGGTTGTGGAATATGGTCTCCATACAGGTATGAAAGAATTAGAAACCTGTTGTATTCGCTTTTGCTGAATGGGATGTTCATATATTAGCAAATATCTTTATAGCATCATTGATAGCTTCTCGGATGTACTCAAGGGACACAGTTATATCGTAAACCTGCGAGTGGATATCATTGAGCAGGACAAATTTTATTTCACCATTTTCGTTCTTCTTGTCATGACGCATAATCTCAATAATATCCTCAATGTCAGACGATTGAACAATATTATTATCGAAGTGGAGACGGATTATCGATATCAGTTTTTCAGCATATTTCTTGTCAAGACTGAATTTTTTTTCTGAAAGCAGAACCGCACATACCATCCCGAAGGCTACAGCCTCTCCATGAAGCAGTTGTGGCATATAATAGGTTTCCACCGCATGTCCTATAGTATGGCCAAAATTCAGAATCTTTCTTTTATTTTTTTCAGTGAAATCTTCATCGGTGATGCTTATCTTGAACCGTATAGCATCATCAACGATTCTTAATATGCTTGTGTGTGAGAGCGGTTTCTGACAAGTTTCATTCAATATGCCATCAACGCCCAAAATACCGTATTTGATAGCCTCAGCAAGTCCGGAGTTAAATTGTCTTTCAGGAAGAGTTTTGAGAAAATCCGTATTCACTGCTACTGATTTCGGTTTCAGAAACAGTCCGATTTGGTTTTTGACATTGTGGAAGTTTATGCCGTTTTTTCCTCCGAATGCAGCATCAATCTGGGCGAGAAGAGTAGTGGGGATGAGCATGTAGTCAATGCCGCGTATAAATGTGCCGGCGACAAAGCTGCCCATATCGCACAAAACTCCACCGCCTACAATAATGACAAATGAATGTCTGTCACAATTCAAATCCGACAAACGCTGCCAAATTTTACAACATGTTTCTAATGTCTTGTTTTCCTCTCCTCCCTCACAGACAATAACATCGTATTTTGCATTTTCCAAAACAGGCAGGATAGTCGGGAGACAGAATTTATTGACATTTTCATCCGTAAGAATGAAAATGTGTCTTGAGTGATAATTATTTGTTACAATAAACTCACGAAGTTCATTACAAAATGCCGAGCCATCGACGACAAAATAATCCATCATTCGGTTTTAATAGTTCTAACCTGTGTGTCATCGTCAACTTCAATGAAGATTTTAACACAATCATCGGGCAGGTAATCTTCTACAATCTGGGGCCATTCGATAAAGCAGTAGTTGCCGCTGAAGAAATAATCACAGCCACCAATGTCAAGAAATTCGTTAACGTTTTTAAGCCTGTAACAGTCAAAATGATATACACTTTCGTTTTTGTCGGTGATATATTCATTGATTATGGCGAAAGTTGGACTGTTGACTATATCTATAACATTCAGCACGTTACATAATTCCTTTGTAAGAGTTGTCTTTCCTGCACCCATTTCCCCATAGATTGGGAACACACGTGATTCAGGGTAGGACTCAATTATGGAACGTGCTATGTCTTTTAGGCCCTCAGGATTGTTTGAGATAAATTGCATTGTGATTACTTGGCTTTTAGCACAGCAACCGGAATAATCATTTCCTGCATGGAGATTCCGCCATGTTGGAAAGTGTTCTTATAGTAGCTGACATAATAATTGAAGTTGTTAGGATATGCAAAGAAATCGCTTCCTTTAGCAAACACATACGTTGATGAAAGGTTGGCCTTTGGAAGATAAATCTCTTCAGGATGTTTTATCTCCATGACATCCTTTTTGTTGTAATCGAGGTTTTTGCCGACCTTATAACGAAGGTTGGTGTTGGTGGCCTTGTCACCGACTATTTTGACTGGCCCTTCGACTTTTACGGAGCCATGGTCAGTGGTTATGACTATGTCAATATGCCTTGAGGCGAGATATTCAAACACTTCGTAGAGCGCTGAATGTTCGAACCATGTTTCAGTTATTGAGCGGTATGCAGCATCATCGTCTGCAAGTTCTTTGATGATTTCCATTTCGGTACGTGCATGTGACAGCATATCCACGAAATTATAGACCAATACATTTAGTTCATTGTTCAGCAGATTCGGCAAAGCGTCAACGAATTTTTTACCTGCTTGCAGGTTGAGTATCTTGTTGTATGTGAACTTAATATCGCTTTTCCCATGTCGTTTGAGGTTCTCTCCGAGGAAGAATTCCTCATACTGATTCTTGGTCCCTTCATCCTCTTCGTTGAGCCAATATTTGGGATATCTTTTTTGTATTTCTGAAGGCATAAGTCCGGCAAACAAGGCATTTCGTGCATACTGGGTAGTAGTGGGCAATATGCTTGATGCCATATATTCCTTGTCGGTACGGTATATGTCGCCGATAATCCTTTCCATCACCTTCCACTGGTCATAGCGCATATTGTCAACGACAATGAGAAATAATGATTTGTTTTTCTGAATTAACGGGAAAAGAACGTTCTGAAGTATTACCTGATTCATCAGCGGA
Source organism: Bacteroidales bacterium (assembly GCA_016285515.1). GTDB lineage: Bacteria > Bacteroidota > Bacteroidia > Bacteroidales > BM520 > RGIG7150. The sequence goes on along the minus strand of JAEEQW010000011.1, from coordinate 18,891 downwards.
CGGTCAGGGTTATTGATTTTCAACCAGTTGACATAGTTAGCCTCAATGAATCTCGAAAAAAGGTTATTGGCCTCTATCTTCTGCGATTCAAAGACCTCATACATACCGCTGGTGCTAGGTGAGCCAAGGCGCAGTTCCCAGTTAACCAGTTCCTTATAGACATTGGCCCATTCATCGAAACTGTTAATGTACGACATATTCATGCCGATTTGACGGAATGCCTGCTGATACTGCATAGTGCTTTTTTCGTCAACAAGTTTTCTGTTGTCAAGATTTTTCTTAAGACAAAGCAATATCTGATTTGGATTTACAGGTTTAATAAGGTAATCGGCAATATTTGAGCCAATTGCGTTCTCCATCAGATTTTCCTCTTCGCTCTTGGTAATCATGACAACCGGTACAAGAGGATATTTGCTCTTTATTCTTTCAAGAGTTTCTATGCCTGAAATACCCGGCATCTGCTCATCAAGAAACACTATGTCGAACACTTCCTTCGACATTATATCCAAAGCGTCACCACCGTTATTGGAGGTGGTGACGTCGTATCCTTTGTTTTGCAAGAAAATGATATGAGGTTTCAGAAGTTCTATTTCATCGTCAACCCACAGAATTTTTACTTTATCCATTAGTTTACTAAGTTGTTACTTAATAATAATGTTAAAATAATGCTTTTTATTGTATGGAATGAGAATATTATTCTTTTATGAATTTCTTTGTGGCGAGACCATCAGCAGATGATACCTTTATGAAATACATACCTTTAGGCAGGGCGGATACATCGACAGTATTCGAGAAGTCCTGTTTCAGCATCACCTGGCCGTTAATATTGAAAATGACAACATGTTGTACATTAACATTGCTTATTGTAAGCAAATTGTTTGCAGGATTAGGATAGATTTCGAGATCATTTTCATAATCGCCAATGCCGTCATAGCTGAAATTTGCTGTGATTTCATATCCATCGAGAGCATCGATAACCAATAATGGGTCAGTAAAAGTTTCGCCATTAACATTCCAATTCATAAATACGGATTTTGAACCGGAAACTGCGAGCAAAGCCACTTTGGTGCTTTCGATATAATCACCGGCGCCGATGACGCTTCCGCTACCAATAATATCCGGGTTAATGGTGATATAATTAGGTTCTTCAGATGACGCATAAAAATCAGTTATCTCATAGTCAGTGAACACACCGTCATGTGAGAAAATAATGTTGCCGTTAGCATCTTCGAGCTGATAATGTCCTTCACCGTTGCCGTTATTGATGCCGTCATGCTCCGAATCATAAATGACAAATCTGTAGCAGTCATCATATTCGAAATTGAAGTTTGCCTGTTGAAGCTTTGTGTTAGTACCCGGGAGCTGGTTGTAAGGGCCGCCAGACTTTACCACTTCACCTTCCGAATTGAATATTTTCCAAGTGGTCTGATTACCATATTTGTCTTGCCATATTTTCACGACAATTTTATCACCATTACCGGCATAACCTTGATAAGCCGTCACATCAAAACTCTTTGAGTTTCCAGCGCCCAATTCAAGTTCCTGCCCATTGGCAGATGAAACAGTAACCGTAATTTCTTCTGTTCCGACAGTAACCGGCAATGTGTTTTCAATCGTGACAAGGCTGTATTGTGCAAGGTCGCCTTCCCATTCCACAGGTACAGATATTCCGTTGTAGTCGTAGTATATTGTCATTGAATTCAGGTTCTCACTACCTATATTCATAATACTTGTGGTAAGATTAAGGGCATTTGAACATTCGATTGCTGATGTTTGAGACATTTCTGAGACATAAGGGTTTATTTCACTGTCACCGTTGGAGATGAAAAGTATGGCTTCATTTGCTGTAATCACATTGAGGTTGTTCTGTGCGACAAAAACAATCACATTGAGGTCTTCGAGCACCACGTTGACTCCGTTGGGGCTGCCAATGACTTCAGGGATTTCGTAGTCATAAACGAACTGATGGTAGCTGCCTGCGGTGGTTTCACTGACTGTTTCACCCCACGTAGGTGTAATCATATCTCTGAAGACATGCATGTGGTTGTAGGTGGTGCCATTCCATTGTGAAGGATTGCTGCTGCCGCCGGCCTGTGAACCGAGGATGTTGTCCTGAATCAATGCAGCCGACATATAGTTTGTTGATGAGGAACTGTTTGAGGTATAGTAAAGTTCTACGATAAGATGCAGTATTCTGGTGTCAGGATTGATGAAACCTATGGCTGCGATATTTGCGCAGGAAGTTTGTGAAAGAATGCTGTTGACTTGTGAATTCCATTGGGAGCGATCGGAAGGGGTCTTGCTCGGTCTGTTGACTGTTCCGCAAGGATAACCGCTTATGGAAAAATAATTGTGAACTGTTGTGCCGTCCGGGGTAAGGAAATTAGGATAGGTTGTCGGTGCATAAGATCCCGCATGGATGTTGATTGCCCAGAAACGACCCGGATTGGCTGCAGCTATTTCATTGGCTATTCTGTGTCCGTCCGGACAATATCCGCAATTTCTTCCGGTAAACTCTTCCAACAGGGCATTTCTGTTTGAAGGTTCAGTACTAACGAATGATTGCGCGCTTAATGTAAAAACACTTGCAAATGCAAGTAAAACTGATAGTAAAAAATTTTTCATTATTTATTATTAATTGATAAGTTAATTTATATGTGGTTTGATTTACAAAAATAGATAATTTTGATGACAATTTTTATTTTTTCTAAAAAATTAATTACCTTTGCAAATAAATAAACTTTAAAGAACAAAAACAATAAAAATTATGGCATTACAAATCACAGACGAAAATTTTGAAGAATACAAAAAAGCTGACAAACCTTTGGTTTTGGATTTCTGGGCTTTATGGTGCGGACCATGCAAAATGATTGCACCTTTTATTGATGAACTTGCTGAGGAGTTCGGTGACAGAGTGAATATCGGAAAGGTCGATGTGGATAGCTGTCCAAATCTCACCACTGAATTCAGAGTAAGAAACATTCCTACTGTCCTGTTTATCAAAGACGGTCAGGTTATCGACAAACAAGTGGGTGCCGCCAATAAAGCAGCGCTTCAGGCTAAGATAGAGAAACTGCTCTAATGCTTGACACAAAGATTTTCCAGCAGTATAATTCGTTAGAATTTATTGTTACACAATTAGTTGAAGGTTTCATGACTGGACTTCATAAAAGTCCATTTCATGGCTTTTCCGTGGAATTTGCCGAGCACAGACTGTACAATGACGGCGAATCAACGAGACATATTGACTGGAAATTATACGCACGCACAGACAAATTATTCGTGAAGACATTTGAAGAGGAGACTAATCTCAGAGCATATATTTTGCTTGATAACTCCTCTTCAATGCATTATCCTGTCATCACTTCACCCACAGTCTATAATCCTGACAAGATCACATTTTCCATCTATGCTGCAGGCTGCATTTCGTACATACTCCAACAGCAGCGCGATGCTGTTGGAGTGTCCGTTTTTTCCGACAGCCTCAACCTGTTCACGCCTGTAAGGTCTTCATACGTGCATCTTAAATATCTGTTTGGTGAATACGAAAAACTCATCTCAGACTTTACACTGAATGACAAGAAGAAGTCCAATGTGGCCGAATGTCTCCATCTGATTGCGGAAAAAACTCACAAACGCTCATTATTCATCCTTTTTACGGACATGTTTGACAACTATTCGGATTTGGACACCGTATTTTCCGCTCTTCAGCATCTGAAATACAATAAGAATGAAGTGATTCTGTTTCACGTGGTCGACAAGAATACTGAAATAGATTTCAAATTACCTGACAAACCGACCAAATTCATTGACCTTGAGACCGGTACCGAACTCAAGATCAATCCTCGTCTCATCAGGGATGAATACTACAAATACCAGAAAAAACGCAGAGATGAAATTGAGGAACGCTGCCTTCAGTACAAAATTGATTTTGTGGAGGCTGACATCAACCTCGGATATGACCAGATAATGCTCAACTTCCTCAAAAAACGCCAGCGTCTTCAATAACTTTCAACAATGTAATATAACCCTATAACTTTTTAATCATGGAAGAGAAATACCGTCATCTTACTCAAGACGAAATAAACGAACTTATAAAAAACAATTGTCGCTGCAATGACTGGAATGACATTATGGTGGCCAGCAATTTCATTTGTGACAACATACGTAATGTAAATTTCTCAGGTAAAGTCAAATTAGGTGTTTTCAACAAAAAGAATATAGTCCTTGACGGTATTGTAAAACATCCCGGCATTTATAATGCGTCTATTAACAATTGCACAATTGGAAATGATGTTTATATCAATCAGGTAAGAAATTACATATCGAATTATATAGTTGAGGACGATGTTATTATTGAGGATGTTGACATTCTTAGTGTGAATGAGGAAAGCACATTCGGAAATGGCACTGTCGTAAGTGTCCTTTGTGAAACGGGCGGCAGAGAAATAAAAATCTGTGATTGCCTTTCGGCTCAAATTGCCCATGTTTACGTTATGTATCGTGACAGGACACAAACTATTGCCAGACTCGACGGCCTTGTCGATGCATACGCGGAGTCGGTCCGTTCATCTGTTGGAAGGATTGGAAACAATTCAATGATTGTAAGCACACGTATGATAAGCAATACGAAAATAGGTTCGTACTCGCGTATTGTCGGAGCATCAAGATTAAGCAACGTATCAATCAACAGCCGCAAAGAAGCCCCAACATTCATCGGCAATGGAGTGATTATAAAAGACAGTATCATAAGCACAAATTGTGAGGTTTATGACAACGCATTGATTTATAACTGCTTTGTAGGACAGGGTTGTGAAATAGGGGAGCAGTTCTCAGCCGAGCAGTCGTTATTCTTTGCAAACTGCATAGGGCTTCATGGGGAGGCATGTGCCATTTTTGCTGGTCCATACACAGTTACACATCACAAGAACACATTGCTGATAGCTGGAATGTATTCATTTATGAACGCAGGCAGCGGCACCAACTTCAGCAACCACATGTATAAACTTGGCCCTATCCATCAGGGCATTTTGGAAAGAGGTATCAAGACGGCATCAGACTCGTATGTCAAATGGCCTGCTAAAGTTGGTCCTTTCACAGTTGTCATGGGACGACACTATCACAATTCCGACACTTCCAACTTCCCATTTTCATATCTTATTGAGAAAAACGACGAAAGTGTGCTTGTGCCTGGCGTCAATTTACGCAGTGTGGGTACAGTGAGAGATGCTCAGAAATGGCCGAAACGTGACAGAAGAACTGACCCTGACCTTCTTGACAGCATAAATTTCAATCTGCTCAGCCCATTTACTATTAACAGGGTTATAAAAGGCAAAGAAATACTGCAAAATCTGAAAGAACTGTCCGGAAACACTTCGAGTTACTACGCATACAGCAGTACTAGAATAAACAATTCCTCCATGCAAACCGGTCTTACTCTGTATGAAATAGCCATAATCAAATTCTTGGGCAATTCCATAATCAGCCGTCTAGAAAACAGAGATTGCTCAACCAATGAGAAAATGGTGGAAAGTCTGAAACCTGAAACTAACATCGGTGATGACGACTGGATTGATGTTTCAGGACTTATCGCTCCGAAAAATGAAATCCGCAAAGTATTCCATCATATCGATGACGGCACTTATGACACTTTCAATAAAATTAATGAAGCATTCAAAGATATTCATAGGAATTATTATACTTACGAATGGACTTGGGCTTTGAAAAGAATCGAACAGTATCTGCATAAATCCTACACTGAATTCACAAAAACTGATGTGATTGATATTATCAAAAGATGGGAAAATGCTGTAGTTGATCTTGACAACAGACTATTGGCAGATGCAATGAAAGAATTCGGCGAAACAGTGAAAATAGGCTTCGGAGCCGATGGGGACATTAGCGACAGAGACAAGGATTTCAATTCTGTTAGGGGTGATTATGAAACCAATACGTTTGTAGTCGCCACAAAAAAACACATCGAGACCAAAACTGCTCTCGGTGAAAAGATGATAAAAAAGCTCTCATAACCGTTGGTGATGGAAGAAGGAATTTTCCAATTCCGAAACTTTTATGTATCTCATTCTCGCAGCACAATCAAAGTTGGCACCGATGCCATCTTGCTGGGAGGTTGCATTGGACATAATCGAATACTGAAAAAGAACGAAACCAAAACAATTCTGGATGTTGGATGCGGTTGCGGTGTATTGTCACTTTTATCTGCCCAATTCTTCCCACATGCCAATGTAAAGTCGATAGATATTGACAGACAATCAGTGGAAGAAACTTTGGAAAATTTTTCTCGCTCACCCTGGAACAACCGTTTGTCTGCTGAGTGTACATCATTGCAACAATTTGTTTATAATCTCGCTGATAATTTAAGGTTCAACCTTATTATCTCCAATCCGCCTTTTTTCGAAAATTCACTTAAATCAGCTTCCAAAACTAAAGCAATATCTCGACATACAGATACGCTGACGGTAAATGATATCGCCTGTTGCGTTGCACGCTTAATTTCCGATGACGGTTATTTCTGCTGCATATATCCGGTTGAAACAGCGAGCAACCTGAAAATGAGATTCATTGATGAAAAAATATACTGTATCGATGAAATATGTGTGTTCAGTAAGAAAGGCAACATTAAGCCAGAAAGGACTATAATGACTTTTTCAAAAAAATTGGTCTGCAAAACAATTGAAAATGTCTATCTGCTTGATGAAGAAGGAAACGCAAGCGATTGGTATGCTAAAATAACCTCGAACATTCTGCCTTGAACAGTGTTATATTACATCTAAAACATTGCGCTTCAGCATCAAAGCCATCATAACACCTCTTAAAACCAGAAATATAAGAAAGGCTATCCATAAACCGTCATTGAACAGTGTGGCTCTGGTACTATAATATATCACGAAAAACATAGCTGTTGCAACAAACATCGCATTACGCATGGCTTTGGATGCGGTCGCACCGATGAATATTCCGTCAAAAAGAAACGCAGCAAAGCCACAGACAGGCACCAGCGAAGTCCATCGCGAATATGTCATGGCAGTGTCAGTTACAGCACTACTGTCAGTAAGCAGGGAAAGAATATCTCTGCTGAATAACAGATATAACAAGGTAAACACTGCGGTAATTCCTATTCCCCAGTAAAACAGGCAAATAACGGATTTGTTGAGAGAAAGTCTGTCTTTAGCGCCAATAAATCTGCCAACAAGTGATTCTCCGGCATAAGCGAAACCATCCATAAAATATGAAAACAATGTAAACAATTGCATAAGGATTGTATTGGCTGCCAGAGTCATATCACCCATGTATGATGAAACAAAAGGTATGAAAGTGAAGACTGCGACCAAGCATAATGTCCTCAGGAATATATCAATATTTACTTTAAAAAATGCCTTTAACTCATTGATTTTTAGACTTAACCTGACATTGATTAATTTTCTAAGATGGCCATATTTTCGAAACCAGAAAATCATAGCAACGGTTAGACCGCCATATTGGGCAATCACGGTTCCGAGAGCCACGCCCTTAATGCCACTGTGAAACACAAAGACAAATATCAGGCTTGCCACGATATTCAACAGATTAAGGAATATCGCAATCCACATCGGAAGTTTTGAATTCTGCATACCGATATACCAACCCTTGATTGCATATAGTCCAAGTGTTGCCGGTGCTGCCCAGATTCTGACATAAAAATATTCAAGTGTGAAATCAATCATTTCCTCGCTGCCTCTGACAAAATATTTGGAAAGTAACGCAATAGGGTATTGAAGTAACAGCAGAAGCGCTGCAATGGACAAAGCGATCACTGAAGCCCTGACAAGTATTTTTACGGATTCTTTCATGTCGTTGGCGCCGTATGCTTGTGCAGTGAAGCCGCTTGTACCCATCCTCAGAAATCCGAAGTTCCAATAAATCATGTTGAAAATTGTGGTACCTATGCCGATTGCACCGATATATTGCTCGTTACCTATATGTCCCACTATTGCAAGGTCAACCATTCCAAGAAGAGGAACAGTAATGTTGGTGATTATGTTGGGCAGTGCTAACCTTAATATTTTTTTGTTCAATTTGTTTTCATTGAAATTGTTAATCGCTGCAAAATTAATCAGAGCAAGCAAAATATTTTTCCTGAATGAAAAAAAATTGAAAAAACATTTTGAAAGTATTTGAATATTAATTAATTTTGCGACAAAATAATTTATATCATGGCACATAAAATAGTAGAAATTGAAGGCATAGGTCCAGTTTATGCTGAAAAACTTACAAAAGCTGGAATTGAAACAGCAGAACAATTACTTGAAAAATGCTGCAATCCAAAAGGTCGTAAGGAACTTGTCGAGGCAACCGGTATTTCCAATGATAAGATTCTGACATGGACAAATCACGCTGACTTATTCCGTGTAAAGGGCATAGGTCCACAATTTGCCGAACTGCTCGAAGCAGCTGGTGTTGATACAGTCAAGGAACTTGGCACACGCAATGCAGCAAATCTTGCTGCCAAACTTGCTGAAGTCAATGAGGCCAAACATCTCGTTGGCCGTGTACCAGTTGAAATTGAAGTTCAGAGAATGATTGACCATGCTAAGAAACTTCCAGGAGTAATTACTTATTAAAAATCTCATTAAAAATTAGTAAAAAAAAACTGGCTGTTAACAGTCAGTTTTTTTTTACTTAGTTGTTGAACCAATCGTGCCAATCAGTAAGGTCCTGTATCCTTTCCCATGTGGCTCGATGTTTCCTTATAAATCCCTTGATTCGGATATTGCTGACAATATTGAATAAGTTTTTACGCCAATATTCAAATACCCTAAATGTAGGTATTATTGATAAAGCATACAATATGGGAATCCACCAGTTATGCAGACATAAGCCTAATATAACTGCCTGAATTATAACAAATAACGGCAAAACAAATAATGCTATGACTATTCTCAGTGATGAAATAAACTGTTTGTCCTTTATGACTTTGTTTAAAATTTTGTCAATGGCAATTGGAAAAATGCAGTTTATTGCAGCATATAAAGCGAAAGGTAATGTCAATAGCAATGATAGAATAATAAGTGATATTGATGAGTCAGACTTTACATTCTTGATATCGCACTTGGAACTTATCTTTGCTTGTGACAAAAGGTTATATGCCTCTTTGTAGCGGTTTATAACTGTTCTGAACTTTTCGTTTTCATTTGTGAAAAGAGAATCTAATTTTTCAACAATACTCTTGGTGACTATGAAAAGACCATCTTGACGGTCAGGTAAGGTTTCTGCAACGATTCCTCTGGCACAAAGGTCAATACAGTGCAGATAGTCATCATAGAATTCGTCATGCGTCACGTTTATCATTTCCGACTGCATAATCTGCTCCATATCGTGGCGCATATTGTTGAATGCAAGGTTTGGATTTTCATGATACTGGTCTTTATAGTCAACCGCTCTAATAGGTTTGCAGAATTTCACGTAACAGTCAGATAAAAGAGCATGCATGTCAGTATAATAAATAACGACAGGTATAACTGTTATGTTGAGACTGAAATTATTATTATCCTCAACCGGCAGTGCTATCCTCGGAATGCCTTTCTGTATAGGCAGCAGTGACTGCTTCGGACTATGCATGCCTTCAGGGAAGATACATATTGGCTGTTTTTCGAAAAGAATTTTGCCGCAAGCATCAAACACATCAACATTTTTTGAAAGATTCTTACGTCCGTCACGGTTTCGATAAATCGGAGTAACACAAAGTGACTTCAGAAAATTTCTCAGTATGATATTGCGGAAAAAATCTGCCCTCGCAAGAAACACTATCTCTTTGCTGAAAAAATTAACGAGCAAAAGTCCATCGACAACCGCATTACGATGATTTGGGGCAAATATTACAGGCACATCATCAGGAACAACTTCATCATTAATGTAAACAATTTTTTCAAAATTATTTCTTATGACGATACGTGCAAAAAATCTGATAAAATCATATACATTTTTATGAACAAGATTCATAATTCAAAATTTGATTTGCAAAGATGAAATTTTTTTTGCAAAATTACAAACAACTCACTTGGTAATTAAATCTTTAATTACAGTTCCTGCAATCATAGTACCGAAAAGTGCAGGTATGTAAGAGACAGTTCCTCTCACGGAGCACTGATTTCTTGCTCCCGGAGTCTGCATGACGGCTTCGGCGTCTGCAACCTCAGTCGAGAATACAACCTTAATGCCGGACAATATACCTTCTTTTCTGAGACGCTGACGAACTACGGATGCAAGTTTGTCGTTATAAGTCTTTGAAATGTCAGTAACATAAATTTTGGTCGGGTCCGTTCTTCCACCAGCCCCCATTGAACTGATTACCGGGATATTGTGATTATATGCATAGGTCAGAAGAGCGATTTTGGGTGCGATAGTATCAATTGCATCTACGATGTAATCAAAATGCTGTGAGCCGACAATTTCAGGAATATTGTCGGTGGTAACAAACATATTGCGCGCCTCAATTTTCAACTCGGGATTTATGTCGAGCATTCTGTCTCTCATCAATTCAACTTTTGGGATACCAATGGTGCTGTGCAGGGCAATAAGCTGCCGATTGATATTTGATTCGCTGACGCTGTCAGCATCTACGATTGTTATGGCTCCGATGCCGGAACGACAGATATGTTCGGCACTGTATGCGCCTACTCCTCCGACTCCGACGATGAGCACGTTGCATTGCTGCAAACGTTTTACATTTTCTTCATGTATAAGAAGTAGCGTACGTTCATTCCACATTTACTGGTCCCTCCTGTAACTTTTCCATTCCTCAATGATTTCAAGAATTTCATCTCCGTATTTTGCAGCCTTCACTTTCCCGATTCCTGCTATTGAAAGAAGCTCCTTTTTCGTTGACGGCAGTTTGTTTGCAAGGTCAACAAGTGATTTGTACTGAAGTATCACGTGTGGCTCCACATCATGTATGGAAGCCTCTGCCTCACGCCACTCTTTTAGTGTCATAAACAGTCGCATGTTCTGGATATCAGGCGATGCCGAGCCGTCACGTTTGCGCAGTTTTGCTTTCGATAGCTTATCAGCCTCAAGAATTGCATTTGCTCTTACATCAAGATATTCAACAGTATTCAATCCATTATCAGCTGTCGTTTGTAAAACGGCATCCTTCAAATACCACTCCTTATAGCATCGCTCGTATATTTCATTGAATTTCTGTTTGTTTTCTTTTGAATCGGTCTCAACGTTTGTGTTGTCAATCAGATTTTTAACTATATTCTCCATTTTTCCACGGAAATAGGAGGCACCATTTTTTATTTTCAGGTGAAACGCATCATTATCGCGGGAAAGTGTCGGAATCAACGACATGAAACGATGTGCGACCTCAATGATATCCTTGTAAAATTCCTTGACAGCATTTGTATAATCTTCTGATAATTTCGGATATGACTTGCCGAAATTAACTTTAATCTGGACTGACAGCATGGAAAGGGAATCGCGTAACTGGTCAAAATCGAACAATTCGCTCAGCAGCTGCATATAATATTGTTGTTGGAATAATTCAAGTTTTTGATTGTCAACCTGATTGTCGTGAATTTCATTGGTAAACAAATCCACATAATAATCATCAAAAATCATATTTTTTGAGATGGGGGAGTGTAGGACTATGTCTTTCAGCGAACGGCATCTGCTGAAGGCAACATAAACCTGACCATGAGCAAAAGCGGCCTGAGCATTAATGATAACCTTATCAAACGTCAGTCCCTGACTCTTGTGAATTGTGATTGCCCAGGCAAGTTTAAGTGGCATCTGTTCAAACGAACCGATTTCCTCTTCAGAAATTGCGTTTGTTTTTCTGTCAACTTTGTATCGGACATTCTTCCATTGGACGGGTTTCACTACGATTGGTTTGTTGTTCTCAGGACAAGTGATTGTGACTGATTTTGAATCAATATCAGTGATAATACCTATTTTTCCGTTGTAATACCGTCTGTCAGCGCCAACATCATTTTTAATAAACATGACCTGAGCATTTTTCTTTAGAATGAGTGTCCTGTCTGTCGGGAATGAATTTTCAGGAAATTCGCCGTCAATTTGAGCATCAAACGTAAATTCTTCATCATCTATGGCAGCAAGTTTTTCCTCATTGATTTTCTTTGCTGTGGCATTGTGTGTGGTAAGAGTTATGTAGCCATCCTTGTCATCCGGGACGAAATCCGGTTTATACTGTCTGTTTATAATATTGATAGTTTCATCATCAAGGGATTTGTCACGTATTTTATCAAGAATTTCAATGAATTCCGGATCATTCTGCCGGAATATTTCAGTAAGATTAATGCAGACATAGTTCATGCGTTGTAGTGCCATGCTGCTGAAGAAATAAGGTGTTGTGTAATATGACTTCAGCACCGACCAGTCATCATCTTTAATTACCGGAGCAAGTTGTTGCAGGTCACCTATCATAAGAAGCTGTACACCTCCGAAAGGTGCTTCATTACGTCTGTGTTTACGTAATATTGAGTCCATTGCGTCAAGAGTGTCCGGACGGACCATGCTTATTTCATCAATTATTATCAGGTCAACACTTCTGATAATCTTCAACTTTTCAGCTGTATATTTATAGGTGTCTTCTTCCTTATAGTTCATGCCTGGAATAAAAGGACAGAACGGCAGTTGGAAGAAAGAGTGGACAGTTACGCCTTCGACATTAATAGCGGCCACACCAGTAGGGGCAAGGACGACACTCCGTTTGGGTATTTCCTTTCTTATCTTGCGAAGAAACGTGGATTTGCCGGTTCCCGCCTTTCCCGTGAGAAAGATTGAAGTACCTGTTGACAGGACAAAATCGTATGCAAGTTGTAACTGTTTATTATCTTTCATGCTATTTCTAAAGTTGCAAAGATATAAAAAATGTGTAATTTTGCAGTTTCTACAGACAATACATATTTATCAAAAAATACAGATCAATTAAACTGAAAGAAAATGGCTTTTAATCTTAGAAACAGAAATTTCTTAAAGTTGCTGGATTTCACTCCAAAGGAGATCCAACATTTTTTAAATCTCGCTTATCAGCTCAAGCAGGCAAAGTATGCCGGAACTGAGCAGCAGACATTAAAGGGCAAAAACATTGTTTTGCTGTTTGAGAAGGATTCAACCCGTACACGCTGTGCTTTTGAAGTCGCAGCTCTCGACCAAGGTGCTCACGTCACCTATCTTGGACCGTCAGGTTCACAGATGGGCAAAAAGGAATCCATGAAAGACACAGCTCGCGTCCTCGGGAGAATGTATGATGGCATTGAATATCGCGGATATTCGCAGGAAATAGTCGAAACCCTCGCAGCATACGCCGGAGTTCCAGTATGGAATGGTCTTACAACAGAATTCCACCCGACACAGATTCTTGCTGATTTTCTTACAATGATGGAAAATACCGACAAACCTCTCAACAAGGTGGCGTTCGCATATATGGGTGATGCCCGCAACAACATGGGCAATTCCCTTATGGTTGGTGCCGCAAAGATGGGTATGGATTTCAGAGCAGTTGCCCCGAAGGCTTTCTGGCCAAAAGAGGAACTTGTTAAAACATGCAAGAAAATAGCCAAAGAGACAGGCGCAAAAATCACCCTCACAGAGGATGTTGAAAAAGGTGTCAAAGGAGTTGATTTCCTTTATACCGATGTATGGGTGTCAATGGGTGAAGCTCAGGAAGAATGGGCTAAGAGAATTAATATAATGCTTCCTTATCAGGTTAACATGGATGTGGTCAAGAAAACCGGCAATCCTAACGTGAAATTCCTGCATTGCCTGCCTTCATTCCACAATCGCGAAACCACAATAGGTGAGGACATCTACCAGAAATTCGGCGTTTCCGAAATGGAAGTCACCGATGAAGTGTTCGAATCACCAATGTCACTCGTTTTCGATGAAGCTGAAAACCGCCTGCACACCATAAAGGCTGTCATGGTGGCTACTCTCGGCGAATAGTTTATTCTTTTAAATATTTAAATCGGGAAATCCATCTCAAAAATGGTTTCTCGATTTTTTTTAAACAAAACAAAATGAAATCTATTGATAGAAAATTGATACTCAACAATATAAAGTCGTACGTATTAATCACCTTAGGGATAGCGATTTATTGTTTTGCAGTCACTGCATTCCTCGTTCCATCAGGAATAATAAGTGGCGGTTTTGGAGGTATAGGTACAATCGTTTATTTTCTGACATCAAAATCAGGCAACGGCATTCCTGTCGGTGTCACGTATTTTGTCTTGAACCTGATTGTGTTTATTTTTGCCTTGAAAATTATGGGCTGGAAATTTATTAAGCTCTCTATTTATGGAGTTGTTGTCACATCTGTACTTCTCACACTATTCCAGAAACTGATAACAGAGCCGATGATTGATGACAGATTCATGTGTGCGGTGCTCGGTGGTACTTTGGGAGGATTCGGACTCGGTTTGTGCTTCAACAACGGTGGTAACACAGGAGGTACTGATATAATATCACTCATAATCAGCAAGTATAGGAATGTTTCCACTGGCAGGGTCAGTCTGTACTGCAACGTGATTATAGTTGCTGCCATGTACATTATTTACAGAAACCCGACTGATGTAGTCTATGCCTTTGTGACAATGCTGTTAACATCAGCACTTATCGACCATACACTTAACGGACACAGACAGTCATATCAGTTCATCGTAATGTCTGAAAAATACCAGGAAATAGCTGATGCATTTGTGAACGAGATACACAAAGGGGTAACAACTCTTGACGGCAAGGGATGGTACTCCAAACAAAGCATCAACGTATTGTTGGTCATTGTCCCAAGAATTGACAAGGCAAGAGCCTTACAGCTCATAAAAAGAGTTGACCCGAACGCATTCTTGTCTGTTTCAAGAGTTGAAGGTGTCTTCGGCAAAAACTTCGATACGATTAAATAGACATGAAACGAATATCATACATTATTCTGACATTGCTGTGTTATACAGCATTTGCACAGAAGAACGCTGAAAGTGTGACAATTACATATCAGTCGTCATTCAACGGAAATCGCGATACGACTTCATCTACGATAGTTGATATTTCAAAAAATTCCGCCAAAATATATTCGGTAGGCGAAAGTTATCCTGGAAGTCCAGATGTAGTCACATACATCGACTTTGTTGACTCCTCCGTATATCAATGTGCCACTCTTGACAACGGGCAGATTGTATCCTCGACATACAAATTCAAATTCGACAACTGGGAATACACTGACGAAACTGAGACTGTGGCAGGAGTAAAATGCAAAAAGGCCTACACAACAATAAATTCAAACAGGATAGACATTTACTACACTTCTGACATAAAATTTTGGGGCACCCCGGCTCCACGTTTCGGAATAACCAAAGGACTGGTTTTGAAATATGTAATCAATGCTTCACGAGTACTGGAGGCTGTTAACATTGAGTATTCCAAGAAATCAAAGGATTTGCTTCCGAGCACTTACGGCAAAATAGTTGAAAGCCATGTTCTTCAGAAGATGCTCAATGAAAACTCCACGAAAGTCGTTGACATATTTAACAATCAAAGAATATGTTTCGACACAGGAATAAAGTCACCGACATCATATTCGGAAATTGGGGGCGACAGCGTTTACAGATTTGCCAACGGAACAATAGTCCTGAAGAAAGTTCAACTGCCCGACAGCGCGTGGAATTATGACATCTTTGCAGAACTCACACAATATTCTGACGGTGATGCATACGACCGTACAGGGACGGTCTTTGTAATCCCGACCGACAAGGAATTGTCGTATATTGACGGATTGCTGAAAGGTGTTGAAGTGCTGCCTTCATTTGAGACCAAAACAGGTAAAAGGCAATATGGAAAAGTCTCCACAGAAAAATATAACGTTCCTGTTGAACTGATCAGATTTTACACTTCGTTCGGAACAAGAGCCTATAACAAGTACAAATATGGTGACTACAATTGGTATGATTCAATAGTATTTCATCAGGATGTGACTGCTCTTTCAAAATATTTGTCACACGAGGCATGGATAGGTGTCTTCATAGGCAATTATGACCGAGGCGGACATATTATTAACTTAAAGTTGAAATATCATCCAAACGGTTCGGGTATTAGGAGAGAAGTAATACCATTGTTCAACACACTAAATATCATGGAGATGGCAGGACAAAGCTATTCGGATTTTTTCGACACCGATTCTCTTGTGGTTGACTTCAAAATAAATCACGAACTTGCCAACGTCATTCTCAGTTATATATCCACCGGTCATGGCGGATGGGGTGGAGGAGACGAGTTCAACCGGAAGCCGAACAGCATTATTCTCGATGGTAACAAGACTGTATTCACTCCATGGCGTTGTGACTGTGCCAGCAACAGGGAAAAGAATCCTTGCTCAGGCAATTCCCCTGACGGTCTGACATCATCAGATTACAGTCGTTCAGGCTGGTGCCCGGGAACTATAACAAATCCAGTTGAATTCAACTATGAAAAGCTGTCAGCCGGCAGTCACAGGATAATTATAGCCATTCCGCAAGGCCCGCGCGAAGGAAACAGTTTCAGCGCATGGAACGTTTCTGGAAATCTAATAATTGAGCAATGACAATAAACTACGACCTTTAATGTCATCAAATCAAATCCTCATTTTTGCTGAAAAAAAATAATTTTAACAAAAAAGTAACATATCATTAAAAAAGTATTATCTTTGCATCCGCAATTGAGAGAGATAAGTCATTGCAACATAAATGGACCTGTAGCTCAATTGGATTCAGAGTATCTGACTACGGATCAGAAGGTTGTGGGTTCGATCCCCGCCAGGTTCACACAAATAGAGGCCGACTAAAAAGTGATTTTAGGTTGGCTTCTTTTTTTATTTTATGTTCGTTAGAATTTTATTTTGGTGTTTAAAGCACATGTTCGAAGTATGTTTTGTTTCAACATGCTTCATAGAAGCGTTCCCATTCTCTTATTAAAGGCAAAGAGGTGCCTCCCACACCCAAGCCTTTCGCCTGCAAAGGTGGTGAGAGGTTTTTTTTTATTCATCCGGCATAAAATTCGGAAATTTTATGTATTATTGCACAACTATGTTCAAGAAAACTTTTATCATCTTATTTCTTCTATTACCATTTGCATTAGGTATATCCCAAAATGGAAATGCCCGCTTCGACTGCAGTTCATACATTTATAACAACAATCCGCTTGTCATTTCCAGTGACACAGTGATTTCAGGTAATATACGATTTAACAGAGATATAGTTATTAATCAAGGGATTAACGTAATAATGAAAGACTCTATATATTTAGGCGACAGCGTGCATATCATTGTCAATGCTGGTGCTGTACTTGAACTTGACACGTGTGTTTTGACATCCCTATGTGATGATGTCTTATGGGAGGGAATTATTCTTAATCCTTCCCCTTCATCGACACGTAGATCTCATTTAATTGCAGCCAACAGTATAATTGAAAATGCAGACACGGCTGTGTATTCAGACGGTCTTGTCATGGGAATCAATTATTATGCAGGTTATATCACTGCCGTGAACACATCGTTCATTAACAACAAGGAATCGGTCGATATTTTTAATGACAATGGAAATGTAAGTAACGGAAGCGAATTTACCCTGTGTACCTTTACTATCAATGACTACAACAATTTAGATATTTCCAACGTGTTCTACAACCATGTAAAACTTGCAAATGCAGACGGCATATACTTTTACGGATGCACTTTCAATAATTTGACCGACACGCTGAACACAGGGACATACAGAGGACGCGGAATATATGCTTTGAGTTCGCGTTTTACAGTGGATGAATACTGCGGTTCATATTCAAATGACACAGTATGTGAATGCAATACTTTAAGTCAGCCGTCAGTATTTGAAAGAATGGAAAGCGGCATAGAAGCCACGACAAACGGCACGAATAAACTGATGACCGTAGAGAGATCGAATTTCATCTGCAACGGATATAACATAAAGACATCGGAATTGGACAATTACATTGTTACACATTGTGATTTTTATCTCCACAGATATTATACGGAAGGAACATACGGAATACATTCATCAAATTGTACGGGATATACAATATCAGAGAACAATTTTGAATGCCTGTATCATTTGTATCAGAATTATGGTGTTTATGTTTTCAACAGCGGCACGGAGGAAAACGTAATCAACAACAATTCATTTTACAGATTGCTGTTTGGAATTTATTGTGACAGCATTAACGGCACATCAAATATGGCTGAACAAGGTCTTGAAATAATGTGCAATTCCTTTGTCCTTGATGATTTTGACATATATATCGCAACAGATAGCAAAATCAAAGCCATGCAGGGTTCTATGAGACTAGGAGCTGACAACAACTTCATAATAAACTGTGGTATGGGATGTATGAACATCTTTAACCACCATGATGGTAACAATTTTATTTATCCTCAGCCCATAAGTGCTTTCAGACTTTATTATTATCTGAGCGGAGATTCTTCAGATGTTCATTTCCCCGACCATATCCAATATTATAACAGTAATTTTAAAAATGTTTTTAGAATTACTGGCGCAAGAAAAAATCCATGTGAATCAATTGGTTGTATCAACGCTATCACTGTCAGCAAAACTGATAATATGCAGAATTATCTGACACTTAAGGGACAATATCTTAATATGCTGGATGAATATGTCCAAAATGATTATGAATCCATTCTAAAAAATTACTATGAAAACAAAATCATTGATGATAAAGACAAACTTGAATATGCAGAATATTTAATAGGTCAAATGCATTACACATTGTCTATTATGTCAAATATGTCAAAAAATTGTATAAAAGCAATATTAAATTCTGAGAATCCTGATTTGCTTGAACTTCAGCAATGGTACGTCACTATCGGAACAT
>JAEEQW010000023.1 GCA_016285515.1 Bacteroidales bacterium | reverse complement strand
ACCTCAACGATCCCTGCGGCTTGGAGGATGTGTCGTGGATTCACCCCGTGAAATACATGGGCGTGTGGTGGGAGATGATCTCGGGCAAGAGCAGTTGGTCCTATACCAACGACTTCCCTTCGGTGAAATTGGGCGAGACCGACTATGCACACGCAAAACCCAACACGAACCACGGTGCCAACAACGCCAATGTGCGCCGATACATCGACTTTGCTGCCGCCAACGGCTTCGATGCCCTGCTCATCGAAGGCTGGAACATCGGTTGGGAGGACTGGTACGCTAAGCAGAAGGATTTTGTGTTCGACTTCATCACGCCTTATCCTGACTTCGACCTACCCGCGTTGAACAAATACGCCCATGAGAAGGGCATCCGTCTCATCATGCACCACGAAAGCTCCGCATCCACAATAAATTACGAGCGTTGGATGGAGAAAGCCTACACCTTGATGAACCAATACGGCTACGATGCGGTGAAAGGCGGCTATGTGGGTACCATCATCCCCTTCGGCGAGGGCCACTACAGCCAACCCATCAACAACCACTACCATTATGCCATCGTGGAAGCCGCCAAGCACCACATCATGGTGAACTCTCATGAGGCGGTAAGACCTACTGGCCTCTGCCGCACTTGGCCCAACATGATTGGCAACGAGAGCGCCATGGGCACCGAGTTCCGCGAGCGCATCAACCCTGGGCACACCACTATTCTGCCCTTCACGCGCTTGCAAGGCGGTCCGATGGACTACACGCCGGGTATCTTCGAGACCGACATGGGCAAAATCGTGCCGTGGGGACAAAAGATGAAGACCACCATCTGCAACCAACTCGGTCTGTATGTGACCTTTTATTCGCCTTTGCAGATGGCCGCCGACTTCCCTGAGCATTACGCGCAACACATGGATGCCTTCCAGTTCATCAAGGACGTGGCTGTCGATTGGGACAAGAGTCTCTATCTCATGGCCCAACCTGGCGACTATATCGTCACGGCACGTCATCCCAAGTTGTCAACTTTGAACAAGGCTGCTGAAGGTGTTGGCACCCTGCCTGATGGTAAGAAAGGTGTGGTCTCCAACGCGACAAAATTCGTTTATGATTTACCTGAAGATGCCACGATCGAAGACCTATGGCACGCACAACCGCACGATGTGTGGTATGTGGGTGGCATCACCGACGAGAACGCCCGTGAGGTGACGGTGAAGCTGGATTTCCTAAAGCCTGGGGTGAAATACGAAGCGACTATCTACGCCGATGCCGACAATGCCAGCGGTATTCCCGACGAGCATTACAATGCGCAGGCCTACACTATCACGAAAAAAACTGTGACTTCAAAATCGACGCTGAAACTACGCATGGCACCTTGTGGCGGTTTTGCCGTTTCGTTGCGCTCGTTGTAAAAATTTATCGCAAAACATTACCAGAGGATGCCCTTATCGTTAAGAATACGGAAACAGGTACTATTCGTATTTCCAATCCTCTTTTGACAATAGCCGACCTTGTACAAAATCAGCAGCATGTTGGAGGTCTGTCTCGTGTTGCCACAATACTTGCAGAACTGGCGGAACAGATTGACATAGACAGTCAGTTCAAGACACTTGTACCTTATGTCAAGACTGTTACATGGCAGCGCCTCGGCTATATTCTTGAAAACATCGTGGAGGACAACAATACGGCTGATAAGCTTTACGAACAACTTCATTCATTATCTGCACGTATGGTATATAAGCCTTTAAGTACATCGGCAGAAGACAATCCATCAAATAGAGATAGCCGATGGAAAATAAATATAAACATTCAAATATAAACATTCAAATAGAAACAGATGATATATGATTAACAGAACATCTATACAACAATGGAGTGATCATGCTCCGTGGATTGACAATGCCCAGCTTGAGCAAGACCTGATTATATGCCATGCTTTGGTTACCATCTTCAGTGACTATTTTCTGGCATCGCAGCTGGCGTTCCGGGGTGGAACCGCCTTACATAAACTTTATCTGTCACTATTTGACGTAAATTTATATTAACTTTGCACAAAAAGATGTAATACTGATGTAATATGAAAGCATATCGTTTCACACATTTAAATGTTCACTCACATTATTCAATAAATGATGGGTGCGCCAGCATTAGGGAATTGGTGGACGCCGCCATCAAAGACAGAATGCCTGGCATCGCTATTACTGATAATGGCAATATGTTTGGTATTATGGAATTCTTCAACTATGTTAGTCGCATTAACATCGCAAGACAAGAGAATGGCAAGAAACTTTTCAAACCAATCATCGGGTGTGAACTGTATGTGGCTAAGCATGGGACCAAAGAACGGAAAGATGGTCACAAGGATTTGAAAGGGTTCCATCTGACTGTTCTTGCCAAGAACTTGACAGGCTATAAGAACCTCATTAAGATTGTGAGTGATTCTTGGACTGACGGTTTCTATGGAAGTCCTCGGACAGATCGTGTGGATTTGGAGAAACACCATGAAGGCCTGATAGTTCTCTCAGGTAGCGTTGGTAGTGAGGTCTTTAACAAAATTGTCAATGACGATATTGCAGGGCTGGATGAAACCATCAAATGGTATAAACAACTGTTCGGAGAAGATTATTATCTGGAATTGCAGCGTAATGTCGATTGTGACATAAAGAGCAACACGCCAAGTGATCTGATGCTTGAACAGCAAAGGGTTAATACCGTTCTAATGCAGAAAGCAAAGGAATATGGCGTAAAAGTTGTAGCCACGAATGATGTCCATTATGTGGCTCCTGAAGATTTGGCGGTTTACAATATCCAACAATGCTATGCCACAAGAAAGACTATGGATGAATTTGCCAAAACGGATATACTTCAATCCCACTGGCTGAGAAGCAGAAAAGAAATGTGCGAGTTGTTCTCAGATATTCCTGAAGCTATTGCCAGTACAATGGAGATATTTGACAAGGTTGAGTTCTATAATATACACCACTCCCCCATTATCCCTACGATTGATATTCCCGATGGATTTGGGAATGAGAAAATCAGCAAGGAAGATGCCTACTTAGAATACTTGTCTTTTTCCAAAGCCAAACAAATATATGGGGAATTGCTTCCTGAAAATGTGACTGACAGGCTTAGGTTTGAATTGCATATTATTAGGCAAAGAGGAGCTTCTAACTATTTCCTCTTTCTACAAGATGTAATTAACACCGCTCAATCTGAACTTGACGCATGGATCAGTCCTGGACGTGGTTCTGCTGCCGGAAGCCTTGTATGTTATTGTCTGGGGATTACTAAGATAGACCCCTTGAAACATGACCTGCTTTTCGAACGATTCCTTAGTCCAGATGGCACGACGTTCCCAGACATAGACATAGACTTCGACGAAGAAGGTAGAGAACGTGTTCTCGAATGGCTTCAGCAGAAATATGGCAAAGAATATTGTGCTCATATTGCTACGTTCCGCACATTCTCTACAGCAAATGCTTTCAGTACCGTAGTACGAGTTAACCAAATACTCACTCCCGAGGTCATTGCTATAAACGAAACACTCTCGTCTCTCTATGGCTATAAATGGGATAGTTCTATCTCTATCAAGGATTTAATAAAGTGTGAACCTAAGCTAAAAAAGGTAATTGGTAAAGCAGGTGCACCTTTGAAGAATGCTATTGAAAATACGGCCGTATTGGAGCGAAAAGTCAGTGATCTTGGTATTCATGCCTGTGGATTTGTTGTGGCTAATGAACCAATATCAAACTGGGCACCCATTTCCACAGCAAGTTTTAAGGACTCCAATGGCAATGATAAGATATATAGATGTGTTCAATATGATGGAGGGAATGTGGAAGCATCTGGCCTCATAAAGTTTGATTTCCTCAGCCTAAAGACAATATCCAAAATGAAAGATATTTGTGAGCTTATTAAGACCCGGAAAGAAGAGGATTTCAATATTGAGATTATTCCGATTGATGATGAGAAAACAATAAAGTTGTTTCAGACTGGTCAAACAGAAGATGTTTTCCAGTTCGGTAATCAAGGGATGCAAATGTATTTGCGCGATCTTCATCCAACATGCTTCGAGGATTTGGTAATCTTGAATTGTATGTATAGACCAGATATAATGGAAGATATTCCAATACTCATCAAGCACAAAAAATCGAAGAAGGGAATTAAGTATATCATTCCTTGTATGGAAAAGTACCTTCAGAATACATACGGCATTATTGTTTATCAAGAACAGTTGATGATGCTATCGCGCTTGATTGCTGGCTTTAACAGAAGTGAGAGTAATCGCCTGAGAATAGCCTTCGTGAGGAGGAAAAAAGATGTTCTATCAATAATGAAGTCAAAATTCATAGAAGGTGGAATAAAGAATGGACATAAAAAGAATGCTCTTGAAAAGGTGTGGAATGAAATGGAGCGTAAAGGTATGTACGCTTTTAATAAGTCTCATGCTGTTTGCTACACTTGGTTGGCTTATCAAATGGCTTATTTGAAAGCCAATTATCCAGAAGAGTTCAAACAAGTCATTGAGAAGTATAATTCAAACTAATTCCATTATTATTTGCAGCTCTTTATGTATTGCACAAAAAATCTATTGAGACTGAAATCAATAGATGATGCTGATTATGTATTTACAGACAGACAGGTTTCTGACAAGTTCAGATGCTATGAAGACTTCGCGGCGGCCACATTAACGATATAAGCACTAAGCAATACCAGCACAAGAGCCACTGGTTTATCCCAGGTAAGTATATCCTGTCCGATAATAATAGCGACAAACGATGCCACTATTGTCTGTAAGTTTGTATAAACACTGACGGTAGTGGCACCGATGTATTTCATGGCGTATGGGATCAGGAAATATCCAAGGACTGTACAGCAGACCACTATGAATGCCATTTCCAGAACACCACTCAATTCAACGGCTGAAGAGTAAAGCGGACCGAGACCGTCACCAAACAAAGCCCAAGGCACCGTGATAACCGCAGAAATCAGAAACACCCACTTCATCTGTGTCACCGGTGTATATTTATCTGACACCTTACGGGTTATAATCAGGTATAATCCCCATGTGACGGCACTCAGGAAGGTAAGCAAAATTCCCAACATGTCATTGCGGCCACTGCCGTTATCCCCGACCTTTAAAAACATCAGAAGAGTACCGGTTATGCCCACCACAACGCCGATGAACTTTAACAATGTTATTTTCTCACCAATAAACAATGCCGCCAAAAGCATCACAATAACAGGGACAAGCGCAGCCACCACCGAATAATATGTCGGAGTTGTATATACCAATGCCCATGCTGTCAGCGTCTGTGAAATGACAAAGCCCATAACGCCGCCCAAAAGAATGATAATCAAGTCTCGGCGTTCAACTTTTTCCTTCGGCATAAACATCGCAATAACCCAAAAGATTAATGCAGCGAAAAAACTTCGCGATGCCATGTAGCCCATTGGTGTCACCCATTTGTCAAGCAACAATTTGCTGACAGGGACACCTAATCCAAACAATGTATTTGCGACAATTATGGCGGAATGACCTGCAAAACTATTTTTTTTCATTTAATTATTTCTTTTTAGGCATATTATAGAACATAAACGACATCACATCAGCTATCTCGTTGATACTCTTTTCTGTAGGTTTTCCAGCGCCATGACCCGCCTGCGACTCTATTCTAATCAGAACAGGTTTGTCACCATGATATTTTTCCTGCAATGTGGCTGCATATTTGAAAGAATGTGCCGGCACCACCCTGTCATCATGGTCGGCTGTAGTGACCAATATAGCAGGATATTCCACATTTTCCTTTATGGTATGCAAAGGGGAATATCCGTAAAGATATTCAAACATCTCCTTACTGTCCTCACTCGTACCGTAATCGACAGCCCAATGTTTGCCGATGGTGAATTTGTGATAGCGAAGCATATCCATCACGCCCACTGCCGGCAATGCAACTGCAAACAAGTCAGGACGCTGGTTGATGACAGCCCCGACAAGAAGTCCGCCATTCGAACCACCTGACAAAGCAAGATATTCAGGAGAGGTGTATTTGTTGTCGATTAGGTACTCTGCAGCGGCTATGCAGTCGTCAAACACATTCTGTTTGTTCATCTTTGTCCCCGCCTTGTGCCAATCTTCACCGTATTCGCCACCGCCACGAAGATTAACAACAGCATAAATACCGCCGCGTTCAAGCAACGGCAGACGTGAAATGGCAAATGAAGGGGTCAAGCTGCTATTGAATCCACCATAACCATATAACATGGTCGGATTCTTGCCATTAAGTTCAATGTCCTTGCGATATGTCAGAAACATCGGAATCCTTGTACCATCCTTAGAATTGAAGAAAACCTGCTTAGTGATGTAATTTTCGGAATCAAATTTTATCTTCGAGCGGTAAAATTCAGTGGAAACGTTGTGGTCAACATCATATTTATATGTGATTGAAGGAACATTATAAGATGTAAATGAATAGAATGTCAAAGTATCATCTTTTTTGCCACCAAATCCTGAAATACTGCCAACAGCCTCATTATCAATATTATACAAATATTTGCCATTATTGTCAAACACCTTTACCAATGTATGTGCATCTTTAAGGTAGAAAGCGATAAGTTTATCGTGAAGGGCACTGACTCCTTCCAACACACAGTCATCTTCAGGGATAATTTCGGTCCAGGCAGACCTTGCCACATTCTTCGGGTCAACGGCAACTAATCTGTAACGTGGGGCATCAATATCGGTATAAAGATAAAATTTGCCGTTAATGACTTCAACAAGGTAAGTGTTGTTCTCGAAATCGTCAACGATTGGCGTAAATCTTTTGTCGCCTTCTTTTCTGAAAGCTATAGTGTTGCCGGATGTTCCCTCCGAACCGTAGAGGAACAGATATTCGCCGGATTCATCAGTCGAAATGGAGTTGATTCTGATTGGATGTGCAGGGTCAGAATATATGAGGGCATCTTCCGACTGTCCGGTTCCGATTTTATGAAAATAAACCATGCAGTTTTCATTCATCGCGGTAAGTTCATCACCCTTTTTAGGTTCAGGGTAACGGTTGTAGATAATTCCATCCTTGTAAGCCTCAATGCCTGAGAACTTTATCCATTTGAGATGGTCTTCAAGCCCCTTGCGTGAATCTATGTCCATGAACATGATTTCATTCCAGTCGCTGCCGCCGCGTGCAATGCTGTAAATCAATGTTTTGCCATCGTTTGAGACCTCAATGTCTGTAAGTGCAACTGTTCCGTCATCCGACAGCTTGTTTGGGTCAAGCAGAATTGTTCCTACCGTATCATCATAATTTTCAAGAAGATATAGTACACTTTGATTCTGCAAACCAGAATTTTTGTATTGCATCCAGCGTCCGTTTATCTTAAACGGTGAAGAAACCTTCGGGTAGTTCCACTGCTCTTTCAAATGTTCCCTTATTTCAGACCTGAACGGTATTTTGTCAAGATACTTGAATGTCACCTCATTTTCAGCCTTCACCCATGCAGCGGTCTCTGCCGATGTGTCGTTTTCGAGCCAGCGATAAGGGTCTTCGACTATGGTTCCGAAATAATCATCCTTCTGGTCACACTTTTGAGTGACAGGATATTCGATTTTCTGATTTGTACAACCAGTAATTGTAATTGCAAGTGCAATGGTCATTTTGCCTATTATTTTCATAACGTTATTTTTTCTGCAAAGATAATAGTTGTTGGTCGTTTACATTCACTTTTTTCATGTAAATTTGCAGACATGATTTGGAAAAAAATTACGAAAGATAATATTGCCTATGAACTGAAAGAATATTTCAGAAACCAACCATTTCGTATCAGCAACTATTCAACTGTATATCAATATATGTGGAACGCATCATGGATTTCGTCAGAATACACCATCGAAGACGACACTCTGATGATGCGATGCAGATACGACGGCAGGATTTATTTTTCATTTCCCTTACCGCTGAATTTGGAAAACACTGAGACCAAAGAGCTTGCGGCCATTAAGAAAATTGAAGATTTCTGTACGAAAAATAATCTGGAGTTGAACTACGTCAACATTCCGGAAGAGCGATTGGCAATGCTAACCAACCGATACCAGAATGGTGTTCACATCTATATGGACCGACAGTGGCAGGATTATCTGTATAATATCGATGACTTCAAGGATTTCAAAGGCAGGAAATTTTCAGGACAGAGGAATCACATCAACAAATTCCGTTCAAAATACCCGAATGCACGGTTCAAAACATATACTGCTGAAGACAAACCGCGTATCATGGAGTTTTTCAAGGAGTTCGAGGAAACACAGTTCAGCAAGGAAGACTTGGTTGCAATTGAAGAGCTTAAAAAGGCAAGAGAAGTCATGAATGACTTCGACCTATTTGACATCTTCTGCGGATATTACGAAATTGACGGCAAAATAGTTTCAGTGGCTGTCGGTGAAATATGCAATGACACCATAATAGAACATATTGAGAAGTCACTGCGGGAATACGATGGCATATATGCCTCCACAGTCCAAGCATTTACAAGAACTTTCGGCAAAGAAGGAATACTGTATGTGAACAGGGAGGAAGACATCGGCGACATGGGACTAAGGAAGTCGAAAATGCAATATCATCCATGCCGAATGATAAAGAAATATATCCTTTTCATTGACAAACCGCTTTCCAAGTTGACAAAAATGCCGGTCATCAAATCGGGAGAACTCGTTCTCAGAAGGCTAAAAGATTCAAGTGCTGAAGACTATGCCAGGCTTGCCGGTGATATCGAAAGAAACAAATATTGGGGATATGACTACCGCAGTGACTGGAAAGGCAGTCCGGAAGACACTCCTGATGCGGCGTTCTTTCTCAGTCTTGTTAGAAAGACCTGGCGAGAAAGAACTGAACTGGCGTTAGGAATTTATCTTCACGACAAACTCATTGGTGAAGTTGTCCTTCACAAGTTCACATACACCTTTGAGGCAGAGATAGGGATGCGTCTTCTTAAAGAGTATGTCGGTCACGGATATGCGCAGAAAGCGGTCAAAGCCATGTCGGACTTTGCCTTTGCAAATCTTTCGATAGAAAAAATCAATGCAAAGTGCTACAAGGAGAACTCAAGTTCTGCCACAAGTCTCAAAGCAGCCGGAATGCTTCCAGCAGGTGAAGACGACACATATTTCTATTTCTATCGCACACCTGAAATATAGTCTATTTCAGCAGTCGGTGAAGTCTTCCAATAACAGATTTATCATCCCTTACTTCGTTTGGAATCCGGCAAAAAAAAACAGCATAAAAACTGATATATTATGAAAACATTCTTAACTTTGCAAAAAATTTCCCATAGAGGGTCAAAAATTGTTTATTAATAACATAATATATTAAAAATCTATCAATTATGAAGAAAAGAAATGTAATTATCATTGGTGCTGCTGGAAGAGACTTCCACAACTTTAATACTTATTTTCGTCACAATGCCAACTACAACGTAGTTGCATTCACAGCTGCTCAGATTCCAGATATTGACGGCAGAAAATATCCGAAGGAACTTGCAGGTGAAGATTTATATCCAGAGGGAATTCCAATCTACAAGGAAGAAGACCTTCCTGAACTGATTAAGAAGTATAAAGTTGATGAATGCGTATTCGCATATAGCGACAAGCCATATCCTTACGTAATGAAAGTTAGTGCTATCGTCAATGCTGCCGGAGCAACTTTCGTTCTCCAGGGTCCAAACGACACCACTATAAAGTCAACAAAGCCAGTTATCTCAGTTTGCGCTACACGTACAGGCTGCGGTAAATCACAGACATCACGTAAGATCATTGAATATTTGGTAGCAAAAGGTTTAAGAGTAGTAGCAGTTCGTCACCCAATGCCTTACGATGATGATCTCAATTTCCAGAAAGTTGAGCGTTTTGCAACCATCGAAGACCTTGCAAAGTACCGCTGCACTATCGAAGAAATGGAAGAATACGAACCACACGTTTCAACAAAGAGAAACGTCATTTATGCAGGCGTTGACTATGAGGCTATCCTCCGTGCTGCTGAAAACGACCCAGACGGTTGCGATATCGTTCTCTGGGATGGTGGTAACAACGACTTCTCATTCTACAAGGCTGATTTAAGCTTTGGCGTTGCAGACCCGCTTCGTCCAGGTGCTGAAGTCAGTTACTATCCTGGTGAAGTTGTAGCTCGTACTGCTGATGTCATCGTCATCAACAAGGAAGACTCTGCTTCCCTCGAAAACATAAACAAAGTAAGAAACAACATCCGCAGCATCAATCCAAAGGCTACTATCATTGATGCCGCTTCAATCCTCACAGTTGACAAACCTGAACTGATTAAGGGTAAGAGATGTCTCGTAATCGAAGACGGTCCTACATTGACTCACGGTGAGATGAAGATGGGTGCCGGCACAGTTGCTGCAATGAAATACGGTGCTGGTGAACTCGTTGACCCAAGACCTTACACAGTGGGCAAGCTGAAAACCACATTCGAGACATATCCTAACATCGGCATACTGCTCCCAGCTATGGGCTATGGTGCACAGCAGATTAAAGACCTTGAAAAGACCATCAACAATGTTGATTGCGATACAGTTGTAATAGGTACTCCTATCGACCTCCAGCGTTTCGTGAAAATCAACAAGCCTTGCGTAAAGGTTGGCTATGAACTCCAGGAAATCGGTCAGCCAGACCTTAAGGGAATACTTGATGACTTCATTGCAAAATACGTTAAGAAATAATATTTTTTGACAAAAGCGACTATCTTTCGATGGTCGCTTTTTTTTTACCCCATCATGAATAAAAGTTTAATTTCAATTACGGATTACTCCAAAGAAGAGCTTCTCCAACTTATAGACCTCGCCTATTATTTTGAGAGTCATCCTGAACCGGAACTGCTCAAGAACAAGATTATAGCATCGTTGTTCTTCGAGCCATCGACACGTACCCGTCTCAGTTTCGAGACCGCAATACAGCGTCTCGGCGGTCGCATCATAGGTTTTGCTGATGCCAGCGTTTCAAGCACTCAGAAAGGTGAATCTCTCCGTGACACCATCATGACCATCAGCCTCTATGCCGACCTCATCGTCATGCGTCACCCTATCGAAGGTGCAGCACGTTTCGCCAGTGAAGTTTCAAGAGTACCTATTATTAATGCCGGTGACGGTGCCAACCAGCATCCAACCCAGTGCATGCTCGACCTGTTCTCCATCAAGAAGACACAAGGCACTCTCGAAAACCTCAAAATAGCCCTCGTAGGTGACCTTAAATATGGTCGCACCACACATTCTCTCGTTCAGGCCATGTCGAACTTCAACGCAACTTTCTACCTCGTTTCCCCTGAAGAGCTGCGTATGCCCGCATCTTCCATCCAGACAATCAAGGATCACAACCTGAAATATTATGAGATGAAAAACCTTGAAGATGCCATTCCTGAGGTTGATATTCTCTACATGACACGTATCCAGAGAGAACGCTTCGCCGACCCACTCGAATACGAACGCGTCAAAAACAGCTATATCCTCCATAACCACATGCTCGACGGCTCAAAAGACAACCTGAAGGTTCTGCACCCGCTGCCAAGAGTCAACGAGATTAACATCGATGTCGATAAAAACCCGAAAGCATACTATTTTCAACAGGCTCTCAACGGAGTCTATATGCGCGAAGCCTTATTGGCACATACATTAGGACTTAAATAATCTTTTATTATGGAACAAAGAACTGAACTTACCGTATCTGCCATCGAAAACGGCACCGTTATCGACCATATACCTGTTGACAGCCTCTTCACCGTCGTAAAATTCCTCGATGTTGAAAAGCTCAGCAACCAGGTCACTATCGGCTATAATTTCTCAAGCAAAAAATATGGCAAGAAAGG
Source organism: Bacteroidales bacterium (assembly GCA_016285515.1). Classification (GTDB taxonomy): domain Bacteria; phylum Bacteroidota; class Bacteroidia; order Bacteroidales; family BM520; genus RGIG7150. The sequence continues at coordinate 13,607 of JAEEQW010000023.1, read as the reverse complement.
TATCATCAAACTCGCCAACAAATTTTTCAAAGACGATGAGCTCAATAAGATTGCCCTCGTTGCTCCAACAGCAACCATTATCACCATCAAGGACTTCAATATTATTGAGAAAAAGCAGGTTGAACTGCCTAAAAACATCGGCAACATAGTTAAATGCATCAATCCGAAATGCATTACCAACATTCAGGACGTTGACTGCCAATTCAGCGTAATCAACAATCCGGGCGAGGAACTCAAGCTTCAATGCCACTATTGTGAGAAATACACCACGAAGAAGAATTTCATGTTCAAATAACCGATCACATTGAATATCAAATACCTCCATTCACTGCAACAGCAGAAATTCCGCGATGAAAACAATGTCTTCATCGCGGAAGGTATTAAAACCGTCAGCGATATCATCTCACTCGGATACACCCCAAAAGAATTATATTATACCGACGGCAACAAACAACTTTCATCTAAAATAACCTCATGCGGAGAACATATTCCTCAATCCGTAATGTCAAGGATATCCGGACTTAAAACTCCACAACAGGTATTTGCAGTATTCAAAAAATTCAACTATCCCCCACTCGACTTATCAGAAACAAACGACAAACACATCCTGTTTCTCGACAACATCTCCGACCCAGGCAACTTAGGCACCATCATCCGCACCGCAGACTGGTTCGGAAAAAACACCATTGTCTGCTCTCAGAACACAGTTGACATGTATAATCCGAAAGTCGTGCAGGCAACTATGGGAGCCATCGCCAACATTCGAATATATTACGTTGATACTGAGGAATTTCTATATTCCGCCCGCACCAACGGCATGAATATCTACGGAACCTTTATGGAAGGTGAGGATATCCGGACAGTCAAGTTCACCGGGCAATCAGTCATAATTATCGGCAATGAAGCCAACGGAATTTCAGAGACCGCAAAAAAACACATTACTCATCGCATAACAATACCCGACGGCAATAAAAAAGGGATTCACTCTCGTGTAAGCGAATCCCTTAATGCAGCTGTTTCAGCAGCTATTGTGTTATTTAGCTGTTAAATGCCTATAAATTCTCGTAACTTAAAGTATATAAAGCGTCACCAGCTGACACATCGCCTGTGACATAACCTTTTTTGAGCCATTTTGAACGCTGTGCAGACGTACCATGATTGAATGATTCCGGGACAGTATAGCCCTGAGCCTTCATCTGAAGTCTGTCGTCACCAATCTGGGAAGCGGCATTAAGACCTTCCTCTATGTCTCCGTCTTCCAAAGAGTTATACATCTTGTCATCGTAATGAGCCCAAATGCCTGCAAAGAAATCGGCTTGCAGTTCAAGTCTTACATTAAGCTTGTTGGCTTCCTTCTGAGACATACGCTGCTGCTGTGCCTGTACCTGCGGCAGAATTCCCAATTGATTCTGAACATGATGGCCGACCTCATGTGCGATTACGTATGCGTATGCAAAATCGCCTCCTGCACTGTATTTCTTGGCCATTTCATCAAAGAACGAAAGGTCAATATACACTGTTTGGTCAGCAGAGCAATAGAAAGGACCTGTTGACGATGTTGCGTTTCCGCAGCCGGAAGTTACAGCATTACGGAACAGAACCATCTTTGGAGGAGTATATGTCTTCCCCATCTTTTTGAACAATGCTGTCCATACATCCTCAGTTCCGGCAAGAATCTGCTTCGCAAACTTAGCCATCGCTTCTTCCTGTTCCGTTGGAACATATTCGGATTCAGTGCCTCCTGTTGTTGTCTGCTCTGCATATTGCAGCACTTCCTGCGGATTTCTGCCCAACAACAATGAAATTAATGCGACAATGATTACGCCGCCAACACCTAATCCGGCTTTGGCGCCACCGCTCATCGACCTGCGGTCATCTACATTTTGACTTTCACGTCTTCCTTCAAGTTTCATATTCTATTATATTTTTCAATTAATTTACAAATCACTACTCATCCACAGAATTAATCAGACTGTATCCGACAAGTCGGCTGTACCTTTCGCCAGAAGGATGATAATACACCATAATCGAATAACGATTCTGTGTCTCCAAAAAAGTCCCGTCGATATAGGTTTCATCCAAAGTACCGGTGTCATTTTGTCTTAATATATACATATAGTCATAAATACCCTGCTTAAGGTAAAGACTGACCTCGTATTCGCCTCTGTCATAATTATATACCATTCGGTTTGCATCATTCATCTGCCACCCGTTGAAGTCACCGCACACATACATTTCGTCATTCTGCATTGGAACATTCGCTTTTATGTGAAGATTCACATACGCATACTCCCCTTCAGTCGCAACAAATCCGTCTTCAGGAGATATATACAATCGCGCCTCTCCATCGTTGTCAAGATAACGCTGGTAAGTCTTGGTCCGCCAAGGGGCTATGCCATGAGTATAGACATAGTATTCACCGTTGACAACATCTATCTCGGAGACATAACGTGTCAGCAACTTTAAACTTGAAATGTCAATATTGCGGAACTCATAATTGCCGTTAAATTCGTATTTGTCATCATAATCATAAACATACGAAGTCCCCGTTATATACTTGGGAGCAAATGCATACTGTGCAAGAAACGGCTTGTTGTTCTGCTGGATTACAACTGTAAGACTATTGTAAGGCTCACGAAGAATATTGTTGTGACAGTCGATTGTGAAAGTCACACGTTGAACTGTGTTGTAAAGACTCGGATTTTTACTGAACCCTTCTGTCATGACTATGCTTGTCTTACGTTCATAGACATAAAAACGTGCCATAAATGACGGTTCATATTCATTCTCCTCATAAACAACCAACGCATAATTGCCTGAATATCCAATGTTTATATTTTCGTTAGGAAATGACACCGAGTAATGTGTGTAGTCACGTAAAGTATTGAATGACTGAGAGTAATCATTAATATAATCTTCGAAGTAATATCCGGTCATATAATCGCTCCTGATAATGTCATTCGACTTGTGCCAGGTCGGATCACAATGGACGAAGGTGTATTTATAGTTCTTTCCGATTGCATCGAAATCATCAAATGTGACATGGATTTTGTCATTAGAACCAAGTTCAATTATAGGCTGACACCATTCGCCATAACCATTTCTTATTTCGATTGAATGAATGTTTTCATCGAAAACGAAATAGTTGTTATCACCAAGAAATCTCTCTATTCCCAAATCCTCGGACATAGCCGTGAAACCTGAAAAAAGGATAATCATCAGTGCCAAGATACTCTTTTTCATTTTCAACCAAAATTATATTTTTTGCAAATGTAATTATTAATTTTTTAATAAAAGGAATATCTTTGCAAAAACTACATTTAAAATGGTTGACATAATTATCAGCGATAAAATAAAGGCTTTATGTCCGGATTTGGTGGTTGCCGGAATATCCTGCGATGTGGTCAATTCAGAATCTTCAGAAAAGCTCTGGAAAGAAATTGACAGTTTCGCGGCCTATTTCAAAGCGCATAACAAGCTGGAAGACATCAACAAACGTCCGGCAATTGCAGCAACGCGTAAAGCATATAAGAAAACAGGCAAGGACCCTAACAGATATAGACCATCGGCAGAAGCCTTATGCCGGAGAATCTGCCGCGACATGGAACTTTACAGAATCGACACATTGGTTGACATAATCAATCTCATATCCATAAAAACAGGTTACTCCATCGGTGGATTTGACGCTGATAAAATCCAAGGGAACACAATAACTCTCGGAATCGGCACCGCTGAAGATGTGTTCGAAGGAATTGGCAGAGGCATCCTTAACATTGAAGGGCTACCGGTATATCGCGACACGATAGGTGGAATAGGCACCCCGACAAGCGATAATGAACGCACAAAACTTGATTTGCAATCGACTAAATTACTGATGGTTATCAACGCTTATTCGGGTGCAGACGGCTTGCAGGAAGGAATAGATTTCTCGGTGGAATGCCTGAAACGCTACGCCCAAGCCACTAATTTTGAAATTTCAATAACTCCAAACAAAAATATTCAAAGAGAAGAACAGGTTTTCGTTACCAAAACAGCAACGAATGAAGAGAAAAAAGATGACGGAGAAGAACTGCTGCGCCGAGGCATGAATCCTGATAACAATGAAAACACCAAGGATATCGGCATAAACGATTATGTCCACTCCTGTCTGTCTGATGTAAAAGACATTATACCTATAACCACAACAGGCGGGTCATCTCGGAAATACTATCGCATTATCAGGGAAAACAAAAGTTCTGTTATGGCTGTTTCATCCGACAACAAGGCCGAGAACAAGGCTTTCCTGCATTATACGAAAGTATTTGAGGAAGCAGGTATCAATGTGCCGCACATCATCAGCACACATCCGTCTTATAAAATGTATATCCTTGAAGACCTTGGAGATACCATTCTTTTTGATCTCATCACAAAACGGACCGAGGATAATCTTTCCAAAGACATGATGCAACTCTGCAAAAAGGCTCTTTCGCAACTTGTGGAAGTCCAGTTCAAGGCAGCAGAAAAAATCGACTATCATTATGCCTATCCTGTGGAATATTTCGACAGGACCGCGATAATGTGGGATCTCAACTATTTCAAATACTGCCTGCTGAAACCTGCTGAAATAAATTTCAGCGAACCCAAGCTGGAAAAAGAATTTGATACCATTATAAATGTGGTGATGTCGAAACCTGAATTGCAGACATTCATATATCGTGACTTCCAAAGCAGAAATATTATGGTCAACAACGACAAATTGTATTTCATTGATTATCAAGGTGGTCGCAAAGGTATTTGTCTGTATGACCTGGCGTCTTTCATATCTCAGGCAAAAGCCCGGTTTTCAAAAGATGACAAAAAGGAGTTATCGGATTACTACTATGAATTGATAAACAGACATATTGAAATAGGCAAAGATGATTATTACCACATTTTAAGATATACCCTGTTGTTAAGAATACTTCAGACTCTCGGGGCATACGGATTTCGTGGAATAATAGAGCATAAGCGGCATTTCATCGACAGTCTGTCGCTCGGAATTGAGAACTTCCGCGCTATCCTCACAGATATTCACGACTCGTACTTGACAGAATTGTCTTCGGCCTGCAAAAAGTTAGAGTCAAAATATTGCAGTATGCCGAAAACTCAAACAGAAGTTCCCACCAAGCTGACAATCAACATATTATCGTTTTCCTACAAGTATAATGAAATACCGAGGGATGAAATTAACGGCGGCGGATTTGTGTTTGACTGCCGCGGACTGCCGAACCCTCATCGGATTCAAGAACTGAGGCCATTTTCGGGTATTTCAGAGCCTGTAAGGAATTATCTTGACTGCAAGCCGGTCGTTGATGAATTCATCAATGATGTAATAAAAGTATTGGACATCTCCGTAAACAACTATATCGAACGCGGATTCACAAATCTTATGGTATCATTCGGCTGCACCGGCGGAAAGCACCGTTCCGCGTACTGTGCCGAGCGCATTGCCAATTACTATCGCAACAATTCAAATGTAATCGTTGCAGTCACCCACCTAAACAAAGAAACATGGTAAAAAAGCAAAGTACTGTGCATGATAGTGAGATTACAGCAGATGATGGACAGAGTACTGTAAACTGTGCAGATATGCGTGTAAATCTGTTTGTACCTACAGCAGGGTTGGGAACCCGGTTGCTGCCGCTGACGGCTGACAAGCCGAAAGCTCTTGTAGAAGTCTCCGGCAAACCGATGATCGAATGGATTCTGCAACGCTGTCAAAACGTTTATCTTGACAAAACCATCGTCAATGCGCATCATTTTGCCGACAAACTCATTGATTATCTTCACATTAACCATCCGGAATTACTTATTTCCGATGAAACCGGAAAATTGCTGAATACTGGCGGCGGACTTAAAAAAGCCATAAAAACTCTCAATGATGACAAAACGGTGATAGTTCACAATGTTGACATTGACACCAATTTCGATTTGAAAAGTTTTATTGAAAAAATGCCACATTTTCCTTACGGCATTGCACATCTTGTGGTCAGCGACAGGAAATCAAGCAGATACCTTAGATTTGACGAAGACATGAAACTCTGCGGATGGATTAACACAAAGACAGGAGAAACAAAGAAAGTTGAAAACAGCAAGCCAGTGTTTTATCAATATGCATTTTCGGGCATACACGCCGTAAGTCCTTCAATATCAAAGTATTTTGATGATTTCGGTGAAGTTTTCGACCTTATTTCAGCATATCTTCAGATAGCCTCCGTCGTGCCAATATACGGACACCTGTACAACGACTGCTATTTTCATGACTTAGGTAAAATAGAAAAAGAGACAGGTAATCCCCCGTCTCTTTTGTAATTATCCCTGTTTATTCAAAAAACAAGGTTATGAAAAGCCGGCAATATTGCCTTATTGGTTCATAGAAGCCAAGAATTCAGCATTGGTCTTGGTTCCGTTCATCTGTTTGATCATAAACTCCATGGCTTCAACCGGAGTCATGTCAGCGATATGATTTCTGATAATCCATACACGACGGAGCACGTCTTCCGGCAAAAGCAAATCCTCGCGGCGGGTACCCGACAACAATATGTCAACAGCCGGGAACACACGCTTATTCGACAATCTTCTGTCAAGCATTAGTTCCATATTACCTGTACCCTTGAATTCTTCGAAAATGACTTCATCCATCTTGGAGCCGGTATCAACGAGAGCAGTGGCAAGAATTGTAAGAGAGCCGCCATTCTCAATCTGACGGGCTGCGCCGAAGAAACGTTTTGGTTTCTGGAGTGCGTTGGCTTCCACACCACCTGACAACACTTTGCCGGATGCAGGGGAAACCGTGTTGTATGCACGTGCAAGACGAGTGATGGAATCAAGCAATATCACAACATCATGGCCGCATTCCACCATACGCTTTGCCTTTTCAAGAACGATATTGGCAATTCTGACATGACGTTCGGCGGGTTCATCGAAAGTCGAAGCAATCACTTCGGCATTAACACTGCGTTGCATATCGGTAACCTCCTCCGGACGCTCATCAATAAGCAGAACTATCAGATAAACTTCCGGATGATTGTATGCAATGGCATTGGCCACTTCCTTGAGTAACACGGTTTTACCAGTCTTAGGCTGTGACACTATAAGACCTCTCTGACCTTTACCGATAGGAGCAAACAAGTCAATTATTCTCGAAGACAATGTTTCGTGCGGATGTCCGGTCAATTTGAATTTCTTTTCAGGGAAAAGAGGTGTCAGAAAATCAAATGGCACTCTGTCGCGTATATCTTCAGGCTTCTTGCCATTAATCATTTCAACCTCGACCAAAGGGAAATATTTCTCACCATCTTTAGGAAGCCTGATTTTACCATTTATGGTATCACCTGCCTTCAAACCCAGACTTTTTATCTGATACTGAGGAACATAAATGTCATCAGGAGAATTAAGGTAGTTATAATCCGAACTTCTCAGAAATCCATATCCCTCAGGCATGATTTCAAGAACGCCCTCAGCTTCAACGTTTATTTCCACATTTATGACTGGCTGTTCGTTTGCAGCCTGTTGCACATCACGCTGAACCTGATTGTTTTGGCTATTCTGGTTATTTTGAGAATTGTTTTTATTATTGTCGTTACGCTGCTGGTTGGAATTCTGTTCGTTCTGACGTTGGTTTCTTTTGTTGAATTTCTGATGTTTCTGATAACCTTGCTGCTGGGCATTATCAGAAGCAACAGGCTGATTTGCAGATTGATTTTGATTTGCCGAATAATCAGAGTGATTTTCCTGTTCACGTGAATTATCAGACAATGACTCAGGATTATTTGTCTTAAGGGCATTCTTCCTATTATTTCCCTGACGCGCCCCATTGTTGTCATTGTTATCAACACTCTCAACATTGTTCGGCATTTCAGCAGAAGAATATCCGATTTTCTCTGCTTTTATTCGAGTACGTTTCTTTTTTTGAGATTTTTCCTGACTATTTGAAGCCTGCTCCTGTTGTGGCATCGAAGTCGGAAGGTCATTGTTAGTCTGCTGAGAATCAATAACTTCCTGATTCAGATTTTGATTTTCCTCCTGCGCTGATTTGCGTTTTCTTACAGATTTCTTCTTCTGAGGTTTGTTGTCAGGATTTTGTTGAGGTTGAGGTTGTGACTGAGACTGTGATTGAGACTCTGCTGCCTGAACATTTTTTTTTATTCCGTTGGCAGTCTGTGTCGCATTTGTGTCAAGTATCTGGAAAATAAGTTCTTTCTTCTTATAGGATTCAGGTCTTTTAATACCCATATCTTTTGCTAATTTTCTGAGTTCAACCACAGACTTAGCATTCAGTTCTTTTATATCCATAAAAGTAAATTTATAAATTATTTGCTGTAAAGAAAATGTAGTATGAAATTAAATAAACAAAGTAATTACAGAAGAATTACCGCGGTTTTTATTCGACTGCAAAATTATAAAAAATACTGAAAAATCAACTATCTTTGCAAAAAATTAAATAAACTCAAATTATTAACGTAAAAAATGGTTCAGAAAAATAAATTTTCATTTGTACTTGCATCCATATCCAGGATACAGACCTTATATTTATTGGTATCAATAACCGCTTTGGCATTAGGCGCAATTTTCCCTATAGCAAAGTATTACGGGGATTTCTCGTATGTTCTTAAAATATTCACATTCAAGCCAATGAGCGACATGGTGCCGGACCCCGAGAAATTTCTTTTCAATCTGCCGATTGTTATAATATGGGCTGCAATCATCATCATGAATTTCATAACGATATTCCTGTTCAACAAGCGGCGCACACAATTGAACCTGTTAAGCATTACAATAGGTCTGGTGCTCGCAATGATTGCTCTTATATTCTTTTACTACTCCCCTAACATTGAAAAGCATTACAGTGTTGTCACTGAGTACAACAAATGTGCCGGAATATATATGCCGCTGATTTCCTTCATCTGTATGATGCTCGCATACAGAAGTATCCGCAAAGATGACAAATTGGTCAAATCACTTGACAGAATCAGATAACAGAGAGCGAAGTCATAAGAAACTCTGTGCAATATAAATGGAGACCTATAGGGCGGAAAACGTCACATTGCCCAAAGGAGCAAACCGATGCAAATTATGATGCCGGTGACAATGAGGTCTATGATACAGAACCCCATGATATCCTTGGCGTTGAGTTTTGCAATAGCAAGTGCAGGCAAAGCCCAGAAAGGCTGAATAAGGTTTGTCCATGCATCACCCCATGAGATGGCCATGCCGGTAAGACCTGGGTTCACGCCCAGATTGGCACCTGCCGCAAACATAATCGGTGCCTGTATTGCCCAATGGCCTCCTCCTGAAGGGACAAACATATTGAGGACAGCAGCACATAGAAATGTCAGCAAAGGATATGTGTGAGCATTTGAGACACTGATGCAAGCATCGCTTATTACCGTTCCAAAACAGATGCCGCTTGCCCCTATGCCGGTGATAATTCCCATGATGCCAGCATAGAATGGAAATTGCAGGATGATGCCTGCCGCACCTCCTACCGCTTTAGTGAAAGCATGCACGTATGCTAATGGTTTGCCATGAAGTAAAATACCGAGTGCAAGGAAAATCAGAATAACAGTACCCAAGTCAAAAGTTCCACCACGAAACGCCAAGTGCATGACAATATACACAACCATCAGCAATGCCACTATCCAGCTTAGAACACGACTGTTTTCAAGACGTTCAGCTGGAGTGGGGTTAGCCTTTTGGCACTTGGTTCCCACATTGACTCCTTTCATTGCCTTCTCCATACTTTCCGCCATGGCTCCGGATTCCGGATTATCATCCAGCAACAAAGAGGGATTGACAGTCACGACCTGTGTTGCGTTCTTTGGATGCATCAGCGAGTTGACAATAACAATGGCAATTATGACCAAAGCAACCATTATCAGGTTGGGGACTGCCAATATGGTTTCAGTGATTGGTACGGGAGAAGTGAGCACACCGTTTGTGGCTATTGCCAAACTGTCACCCGGTGTTGCCATAGTAAGAGGTATGGACCCGGAAAGTCCTGCGTGCCACACCACAAAACCGCTATAAGCACTGGCAATGAGCAGACGGTAGTCCACATTTTTCATCTTCAACGCTATTTCTTTGGCAAAGATGATACCCACGATAAGTCCGAAGCCCCAGTTGAGCCAACATGCCAATGCCGAAAATCCGGTCACCAATGCTATTGCACCGGCAGGTGTCTTGGGCAATGAGGCCAATGCACTGATGCCACGTTTCACAGTGGGTGCCGACGCAAGTGCGCTTCCGCTGACCAGCACAAGAGCCATCTGCATGGCAAAAGCGAGCAGATTCCATACACCGCCACCCCAATGCTCTATGACTTCCATTGGAGTCTGATGACAAATAGGCATGGCAAGAATGCCGGCTACAAGCGTAAGGATTATGGCAAAGATGAATGGCTCGGGCAACCAGCGCTGGACCAGTTTCACACAGCCGTTGATGATTTTCTGAAACATATCTTATGGCGTATTGTCAATAATATTTATTAATTTTTTATAACGCAACAGACTGTATTTTATTGTATCGCGCCATAACATTAATTTAAGGATCCTCATTCCCCACAAGTCGGAAAACTTGATTACATTTGCAACTGATAATTAGCTTAGCAATCACTCAAACAGTCAAATATCATCTTGTATATATGAAAAAGAAATTACCACTTTTAGCGAAAATTGGGATTGCAATTGTATCAGGTATCTTATGCGGATTGTTTTTCCCGTTATGGGCCACCCGCATATTCGCCACATTCAACAGCATATTTTCAGCATTCCTCGGTTTTTGCATTCCGCTTATCATCCTCGGTCTGATTGTTTCGGGCATTGCCGATATGGGAAAAGGTGCAGGCAAAATGTTGCTTCTCACTGTAGTCTTGGCATACGGTTTCACGCTGCTCGCCGGTTTCGGGACATGGGCTGCATCAAGCCTTGTCTATCCCAGACTTTTAGGTGACACCACCCTGACGGCCATGAGTTCAGATGCCACCGAAATAGAGCCTTATTTCACCCTTGCCATACCGCCGCTGATGAACGTGACAAGTGCACTGGTGCTGGCCTTCATATTAGGATTGAGCATCCCTGCCGTGGGAGGCAACGGCACAATCAAACGATTTTTTGAGGATTTCAAGGACGTGGTAATGCTGGTTATCATAAAGGTAATCATTCCTCTGCTTCCATTTTACATCTTCGGCATATTCCTGCAGATGTCAGCCAACGGACAGATTAAGATGGTGCTTGTCATATTTGTCAAAATTATCGTATTCCTATTCATCCTGACAGTCATCATGTTGCTGATTCAGTTCATTATTGCCGGCATCGTCAGCCATCGCAATCCTTTCCGTATGCTTGGCAACATGCTTTCGGCATACGTTACGGCATTAGGCACTTCCTCATCTGCCGCGACAATACCTGTAACTCTTCGTTCGGCCATAAAGACCGGCGTCAGTCCGGCCGTTGCCAATTTCGTCATTCCATTATGTGCCACCATACATTTGTCTGGGAGCACTATCAAAATAGTAGGACTTTCGTTAGCAATGATGATGCTCAGCGGGATGCCCATCGACATGGGGACGTTCATTGGCTTCATCTTTCTGCTTGGTGTCACCATGATTGCCGCTCCAGGAGTTCCCGGTGGTGCAATCATGTCTGCCATAGGGTTGCTCACATCCATCCTCGGTCTTGGCGAAGTTCAAATCGGCCTAATCATCGCAATCTATTTAGCTATCGACAGTTTTGGCACGGCAACCAACGTTACCGGTGATGGAGCCATTGCAAACATTGTAGATTCTGTATGGAAAAGGAGCAGCGGTAATTGTCAAGTCGAAAAGAAATGCTGAACTTAACGGATTTTGACTAATTTTGCGAACATGAAATGTTTGCGGCACATATTAGGATTGGGACTTCTGCTTGCTGTGATGGTGAAGTGTGGAAGTTCTCCTGACTCCCCTGCCCTGACTGGCACCCCCTCTCAGAGTGGAACTGCCGCACTCGAGGCTTTAGAGGAAATTGACTCGCTGATGTGGAAACAGCCGGATAGTGCTTTGACGGTAATGTTGAAGTTTGCGGCAAGCCCAGAGGCGGACAGTCTTGCTGAGTTTGAGGGGCATTATTGCCAGATGCTGATTTCGGAGCTGCTGTATAAGAATGACTATGGGCAGAGCAATAGGGAAGATTTGCTGAAGGCGGTGGATTATTTTGATTCGATAGTTGCAGCGGATGGATATAAGACGGACGGGCGCAAGGCGGACACACGCGGTGTGTCCATACAGAAAAGAGATGCATTTTTGGATGCGCGGGCACATTATATCAATGGTGTAGGGTTTTATGAAAAGGACAGCGTGGTTGAGGCGTGTGGAGAATACTTAAGGACATTGGAGGTAATGGAAGAACATTTTGAGGAGAGGGCGTTGACAGGGAAACGGGCTGTGTTTATGTTTTATACTTACAATAGACTTTTGGAACTTTTCTCGGCGCAATTTATGATGGATCCTGCGATTACCTGCGGTGAACAGGTTTTGTATTATTGCCAAAAAGAAGCTTCTTTGTCCAACCAAATTCCCATTACATTTATTTTTATCGGAAAACAATACGACAAAAATGGCAAGAAGGTAGATGCGAGACAATATTATGTACGTGCTATAGAAATGCTGCAGGATAGCGATAATGTTGTTTTTAGGGATGCGGTATCATTAAAAGCTCTATGTGATTATCAACTTGGATTAGGTATCGACCAACCTATGAACACTTTGAAGCAAATCGTATCTTTTTCAGAAAGTGAAGCGGAACGATTAACTCGTTTCCTAACCATCGGATATATTTTCTTTGAAGAAGGTATGTTTGATTCTGCATTGGTTTATTTAGAACCAGCGTTTATTGGATATGAGAATAACCCATATAGAGTTAAATATGCCGAGTGTCTTCGCATCATTTATGACAACTTTGAGAACAAGGAGAAATCTGATGCCTGTGTAAAATTTATTGCAGACTATAGGAGATCTGAGGGTGAAAACAAGACTTTAATCTCAAAGCTTGAAGCCATGTTCAAGACATACATGGACCAAAAGCAGCAGAAAGAGGCGGAAGAAGCACATGAAAAGTCCATCAGAAAAACAATTGTCATCATTGTACCTATTGCCATTGTGGTTGTAATAGCCATCATTATTTTTGCAAAGCTAAAGAGCAAGAAACTCTTGAAGGAGCAACAGGAAGAAGCAAACATAAGATTTGGAGTGACGGAGCAAGAACATAAAAATGAATTGAGACGATTACAAGCGGAAGCCGAACAACGGTTAACTGATGCCGAGCAACAGTTGGAAAAGGTGGAGATGAAGCACCAACAGTGGATGGCAAAGGCAAAAGAACGACACGAGAAAGAATTGAGAGAACAGAAAGAGCAGTCGGAAAAGGAAATGGAGAAGATCAAGAAGCGGCATAAGGAAGAGTTGGAAACAGAACGGTTAAGCTACCAGAAGGAACAAGAAACATTGCGACAGAACCTACAACAACGTGAAGCGCAGGTAAATGCATTGGAAAAGGTCTTGAAACAACAAAGCGAAGAAGCAGCGAAACAACGTGAGGCTTTCCTGAATGAAG
>JAEEQW010000010.1 GCA_016285515.1 Bacteroidales bacterium | reverse complement strand
CCAATATAATACCTGTCTGAGGATGTTATCGCTTACAATCTGGCCGATAAGAACATGCTGAGGGAATAGTCTGGATGACTTCGCAAGTGAACCAGCAACGTATGTGACTGATGATGGCAAAGTCAAATCAAATTGGAAGCCTGCGACATCAGATTCATTCTCAAGACTGACGGCTACTGTTACTTCAGTGTCTATATAGCCGACATAATCACCGATGGACATGATATTGATTTCTGGCGGAATTACAGCAAAAACTGCAGTCAGATTAATATCACGGGTTACTATGAATGAATATGTGCTTTCACTTGAGACAATGTCTCCGTTTTCGTTCAGCCACTGCAGGAAATAATATCCATCGTTTGGTGTTGCTGTCAGGGTGGCTGTTGTACCTTCTATATATGTGCCAGTGCCTGAAACTGTCCCAGTACCTGCAGGCTCCACATCAGCAGTCACACTATAAAATACAGGAGCGAGTATGAAATTAGCGACCAAATCTCTGTTACCATCAACGACAAAACTGTAAACAGGTGTTGTGCAAACCTCTGTACCGTTTTCTGTCCAATTTACAAAGAAATAACCTTCGTTTGGAGTTGCAGTAAGAGTAGCTGTCGTACCTTCGATATATGTTCCTGAACCACTGACTGAACCAGCAATTGCAGGATCTGCGGTTGCAGTGATTTCGTAAGTGTTCTGTCCTTGTTCAAGGATAATAACACTACCATCAACTGTTTGAGGATAGGATGTATGACCCGTAATATCAGAAATGGCAGTATTTGACAATGGGAGCGAGTACACACCGCCCGGACCAACAAGGTCGAGACTGAAAGTTACTATTTCACCAGAATTTCCACTGATATAGGTCCCTGGCATTGAATAGCATAATACTCTGAGAATATTACCGCTTACAACCTGACCGAGAAGAATGTGCTGAGGGAAAAGTCTGGATGACTTCGCAAGTGAACCAGCAACGTATGTGACTGATGATGGCAAAGTCAAATCAAATTGGAAACCGGCGACCTCAGATTCATTCTCAAGACTGACACTTAATGTGAGAGTATTACCTATATTGCCAACATAATCACCAACGGACATGATGTTGATTTCTTGCGGTACTTCAGTAAAAGCAGCAGTCAAATTAACATTACTTGTTACAACAAATGAATATGTCTTTGCATTTGAAACGATGTCTCCATCTTGGTCAAGCCAATACTGGAAACTATAGCCATTGTTTGCCGTGGCAATTAAAGCAGCTGTTGAGCCCTCGTTATAAGTCCCTGTACCTGTGACTGTTCCGGCCCCATTTGGTGTTACTGTTGCAGTAACCTCGTAAGTTATTATTGGAACCTGGAAATGAGCGACCAAAGAAGTATTATTTGTAATTTCAAAAGAATATTCCTGATCTGTTGAAACAGTTGTTCCATTCTTTGTCCATTTGACAAATTCATAGCCAGTGTTAGGAATTGCTGTAACTGTAACTGTGGAGAATTTATAGAAGCTGTCTGTACTGCCGTCACCAACAAGTGTGGTACCGCCTGCTGACGGTGCACTTGTTGCAGAAACAGTATAGCTTATCGGATGAGCATACATTACCGCATAATTGTTATAACTGAAATCATAGTTGCCCACATAAAGAGCACCCAATGCAAAAAAGCCGTCGCCGGAGCCGCTCCATCCCCAGTTGAAATGGAAATAGTCGCTTTCATCGTAACCATCGCAGACAAAACTGTGTCCGCCGCCGCCATAACTATTCCAACCGCTGTAATGGATAGGACGTCCCAAATCCAAATCGCCCTTAAGCAATGCTATCCAGGCACTCGTAGAATAGCTGTTTTTGTTCTTGCCAGCTGTTTCAGTACTATATGCGAAATTGTTCTTCATGACACCAGGAACATCAGAAGGATAAGCATTTGAACCACCAGGGCCGAAAGATGTTCCAAGACTTACCGCACAATGATACATAAAATAAGCAACAGCAGTAATTTGTTCCATGCTGCTGTCTATGGTGATATTGTCTGGCATAATATCATACTCATAGTGTGCGGTAGAGAAATTCACTGATTGTTGAGGATAACCTGATGGAGTATATGTCTTCGAGCCAATTCCATGAACAGGATAGCCCCAGTATTTCATGATCATGGCCATAGCTGTGGATGTACAGCCGACATACACATGTCCACCCGGGCCACCAGCATCAATAGGACAATAAAGATTGTATGGATAATTCTGATTCCATGTCAATGACAATAAAGGATCGACTGTATTAGTGTTCTTAGATGCCGTGATATTGCCTGTTGCTTTAACCAACGCCCATTGCTGAACAATCTCATCGGAAGCAGGAATATCATTTTCGATGGCATAATCGATTTGTTCAACAAACCCTTTTAAATACTCGTCCATTGCAGGAGCGATACTGGAAATATCAAAACTGCCTTCAGTTGAATATCCAAGAATTGGTGTTGAGCGATCATCGGCTGCAACGATAACGAAACCGTTAGTGCCGACGTTCATAGCATAAAGACAAGTATTACCTGCCTCGGACACATAAGTGTAAACTAATTGGGGATTCAAGTCTCCCCTCATCTCCGTGTTGGCTATCATGAACTTAGTACTGACAGCCTGCGCAGTAGTGACATCAACAGGATTGGCGAAAGTCGCAATGCCTAAAGAAACCATTACTAACACTGCAAATAATCTCTTCATTTCTTGTAATTTTTTATCATTAATTCTAATTTTTTATTTCAAGGACATCATAATAAGTTGCAAATATATATTATTTTTTTAGAAAATAGGCTGGCATTTAAATGAAAAAAATACTTTAAAAATATTATGAGAATTCAAAAAAAGCAGTATCTTTGCAAAACTTTTAGAAACATTGAAATGGGTTGAAAGTGGGGACGGTCAGTCCCCATTTTTATTGTAAAGCAATGGAAGCAAAACTGATTGAAAATATTGTAAATGAGCATTTTAGAAATTCTAATAAATTTCTCGTCAACGTTAAGGTCACACCATCGAACAAGATAGAGATATTTATCGACAGTGATGACAAAATCACGTTGGATGACTGCATTGAATTGAGTCAGCACATCGAGAGCCAACTTGACAGAGACAAAGAGGATTTCGAATTGATGGTTAGTTCAGCTGGCATCACAAGCCCGATTCTGCTGACACGCCAGTTCAAGAAATATATCGGTCAGAAGTTGGATGTAGTAGGCAAGGATGGCGAAAAACACACCGGAATCCTGAAAGATGCTACTGAAGAAGGCATTACCATTGCTCAACAGACATTGTCAAAAGTCAAGAAGGGCATGACCGCCAAAGTCAAAAGCGAAGAGGACATCCACTTCACAAAAGATGACTACGTGACGGCAAAACTTTTTATTGATATTAATTAACGACTTCATAATTATGGAAAATTTTAACTTAGTTGATTCATTTTCTGAATTTCAAGAATTTAAGAACATTGACAGAACCACAATGATGAGAATTCTGGAAGATGTTTTCCGTAGTATGCTTATCAAAAAATACAAAACTGATGAGAATATTGACGTCAACCTGAATGTTGACAAAGGCGACTTTGAAATTTACAAGAACAGAATAGTTGTTGAAGACGGCGAAGTGGAAGATCCAAATCTTCAGATAGCCTACTCGGATGCTATCAAGATAGAACCTGACTTCGAAATCGGCGAAGAGGTGTCGGAGCCTGTAAGAATCGACTCTTTCGGACGTCGCGACATTCTCACGATACGTCAGGAACTCAGCAGTAAAATTCAGGAATATGAAAAGAACAACATATACAAGAAATATATTGACAGGGTCGGTGAAGTGATAACTGGCGAAGTCTATCAGGTATGGAAACGTGAAATCCTCGTTCTCGACAATGAAGGGATAGAGCTTACACTGCCACGCCAAGAACAGATACCTGATGATTTCTATCATAAAGGCGACACTATCCGCGCCGTTGTTGCCAGGGTTGAGCTGAGGAACAACATGCCTATCATCGTCCTTTCACGAACATCCCCGGTATTTCTTGAGAGACTTCTTGAAGCTGAAGTTCCAGAAATTTACGACGGCCTCATCACCATACGCAAAATTGTCAGAATCCCCGGCAAAAGAGCCAAGATTGCTGTCGAGTCCTACGATGAACGTATCGACCCAGTCGGTGCATGCGTTGGCATGAAAGGTTCAAGAATACATGTTATTGTAAGAGAACTGAGAAGCGAGAACATCGATGTTATCAATTACACCAACAACCAGTCACTCTACATAACCAGAGCCTTAAGCCCTGCAAAAATAACATCCATCACCCTTCACGAAGAGACCAAGAAAGCCGATGTTTACATGCAGCCCGACCAGGTGCTGAACGCTATAGGAAAATCCGGATACAACATCAAACTGGCAAGCAAACTTACCGGTTGGAATATTGATATCTACCGTGACACCGACAGCGACATAGATGATGTCGAACTCGACGAATTCTCCGATGAAATCGACCAGTGGGTAATCGATGTCCTTAAGGGTATCGGATGCGATACGGCAAGAGACGTGCTCTCAATCAGCTTCGAAGACCTCGTGAAGAGAACCGACCTTGAAGAAGAAACCATTAAAGAAGTAATCAAAGTCCTGAAAGCCGAATTTGAAAAATAACCAATAACTTTATTATATGTCAGAAGTAACCGCAGTTCGATTAAGCAAAATATTAAAAGAGTATAATATAGCCCTGTCAACAGTTAATGATTTCATTAAGAAAAAGGGCTATAATCTTGAACTTACCCCCAATTCCCGCGTGGAACCGGAGATAGCCAATCTTATAGAGACTGAGTTTTCAAAAGATAAGAAAACCAAAGATGCCGCTAATAATATCAGTCTTCCCAACCGTCATATCGAAGAGGCAGAAGCTGCTAAAAGGGCAGCAGAACTGGCTGAAAAAGAAAGAGAAAAGAGAGAGAAGGAACAGCAAAAGAAATTAGAAGAGCAGAGAAAGTTGGAAGAGCAGAGAAAGAAAGAGGCGGAGGAGATAGAACGTCTTCTGAAAGAACAACAGGAGAAGGAAAGACTGCTCAAAGAACAAAAGGAAAAAGAAGAACAAGAACGGTTATTAAGAGAAAAACAGGAAAAAGAGGAACAAGAACGGTTACTAAAAGAACAACAGGAAAAGGAAAGGTTACTGAAGGAACAACAAAACAAGGAGGAACAAGCGAAAAAAGCCATTCAACAACCCAACAAAAGCGACAATATTCCTCCCAAAGATAAAGATGCAGGAAAGAACCAGGCTGATAAAACACAACCTGAAAAGAAACAGACTCAGCCTGAAAACCAGCAGACTGAACAGCCTGAAAAGGATGAGGTTTTCAGAATTCATGTTGACACAATCCAAGCGCCCAAGGTCATTGCAAAGATTGAGCTTCCTGTAGAAAAGCCGAAACCTTCAAAGCAACAGTCACAAGGCGAAAATGCCTCCACCAAGAAACCGAAGAGGAAGAGACTAACCAAAGACCCGGTCAACACTGCAGAAGTCGCCAACATGATTCGCAAGAAAGACGACCAGAATGCCCCTAAGAAAGAAAAAGATAAAGACAAGGATCTGGCTTCCAACAAAAAGAACAATCGTGGCGGCAAGAACAACAAAAAGAAAGAAATACGCAAAGTTGAAATTTCAGAAGAAGAAGTAAAGAAACAGGTTCATGAGACCCTTAGCAACCTGGAACAGAAAGGCAAGTCAAGAGCGTCAGTAAGAAGAAGAGAGAAACGTGAACAGAAAAACGAAATCCAGCGACGTGAGAATGCTAAGCTGGAAGCCGAAAAATCAATCATAAAAGTCACAGAGTTTGTCACTGTCAACGAATTGGCAACTCTTATGAACGTTCCTGTCACCGATGTCATAAAGATATGTATGGACCTCGGGGTTATCGTTTCCATCAACCAACGTCTCAATGCCCAAACACTTTCGATAGTAGCCGAAGAATTCGGCTACAAGGTAGAGTTTGTGGATCCTGATCTTCATGAGGCTGATGAGGAAGTCGAAGACAATGAAGCCGACTACATACCTCGCAACCCTATCGTAACGGTTATGGGACACGTTGACCACGGCAAGACTTCCCTTCTTGACTACATAAGAAACACCAACGTCATCGCAGGTGAAGCCGGCGGTATCACACAGCATGTGGGTGCTTATGAAGTCCACCTTCCCAACGGCAGAAACATTACATTCCTTGACACTCCTGGCCACGAGGCTTTCACCGCCATGCGTGCAAGAGGAGCTCAAATCACCGATGTGGTTATTGTGGTGGTTGCAGCTGATGACCATGTGATGCCTCAGACAATAGAGGCAATAAACCATGCTCAGGCAGCAGGTGTCCCTATCATCATTGCTATCAACAAGATAGACAAACCTACTGCTGACGTTGAAAGAATCAAACGCGAACTTTCGAACATCAACATCCTCGTTGAAGACTGGGGCGGCAAATACCAGTGTCAGGAAATATCCGCAAAGAAAGGCATCAACATTGACCTGCTTCTCGAGAAAGTGCTTTTGGAAGCCGACATCCTTGACCTTAAGGGAAATCCGAATAAACGCGCCGAAGGTACTGTCATAGAATCCGAACTCGACAAAGGACGCGGCTACATGGCAAAAATTCTCGTTCAGGACGGCACACTGCATATCGGTGACATCGTCCTCGCCGGAATATGCTATGGAAGAGTCAAGGCCATGTTCAATGAAAGAAACCAAAAAGTTGAAACATGCGGACCTTCAAGTCCAACCGCATTATTAGGTCTTAATGGAGCTCCGCAGGCCGGCGACAAATTCATTGTCATGAAGGACGAACGCGAAACAAAAAATATCGCCTCCAAACGTTCCCAGCTCCAACGCGAACTCGGCATACGCACCCAAGGACATATCACCCTTGAAGAAATCGGACGCCGCATAGCTATCGGTGATTTCAAGGAACTTAACATTATCATAAAAGCAGATGTTGACGGTTCAGTGGAAGCCCTCACCGACTCGTTGATTAAACTTTCCACTCCGGAAGTTCAGGTCAACGTCATACACAAATCCGTAGGACAAATCACAGAGACCGACGTATCCCTTGCAGCAGCATCAGACGCTATCATCATCGGCTTCCAGGTCCGTCCTTCACATAAGGCCAAGGAACTTGCCGAAAGAGACAAGATTGACATCAGAACATATTCCGTCATTTACAAGGCAATCGAGGAAATCGAAGATGCTATCGAAGGTATGCTTTCACCTGAATTTGAAGAGAAAATCACATGCAACGTCGAAGTGCGTGAAACATACAACATCTCCAAAGTCGGCACAATTGCCGGATGTTACGTACAGAACGGTGTTATCTCCCGTAGCACAAACATCCGTGTCATCCGTGACGGTGTCGTTATCCATACAGGTCGCCTCGGCTCCCTCAAACGTTTCAAGGACGATGTCAAGGAAGTCAAAGCATCACTCGAATGCGGCCTGAACATAGAAAACTTCAACGATGTCAAAATCGGTGATATCATTGAAGGATATGAAGAAGTTCCTCATCAAAAGAAAGTATAGTGAACTCTCACCCTCCACAGATAATCCTTAAAAAAGGACGTGAAAAATCCGTTCAGAAACATCATCTATGGATTTTTTCAGGTGCAATTGAAGGCATAACCCGCGAATTGTCTGACGGCGAAGTGGTTGAAGTCTTTTCCAATGACGGAAAATATCTTGCTACAGGTCATTTTGAAGACGGCTCTATATGTGTCAGGATATTCTCGTTTGCAAGAGTCAATGTCGATAAGGCGTTCTGGAAATCACTGATAACCAATGCAGTGAACAAACGAGTCTCTATGCAGCTCTTCGATTTTCATATCACAAACGCCTTCAGACTGATTCATGCCGAAAGTGACATGATGCCAGGACTAATCGCCGACTATTACAACGGTGCCATTGTCATGCAGGCACACTCGGTTGGAATGTTCAATACCATTCCGCTTTTTGCCGAATGCTTCAGGGAAATCTTAGGTGACAAGGTTCACACCATATACTGCAAAAGCGGTTCAACAGTACGTCACGTCAGTCCGGACGTGGAAAAGGACTTTTTTCTTTACGGCTCCTCCACCACTTCCGAAATCTGCGAGAACGGCATGAAATATACTGTCGATTTTATAAATGGGCAAAAAACAGGATTTTTTATTGACCAACGCGACAACAGGAAATTACTGTCAGACTACTGTAGGGGCAAGAAGGTGCTCAATGTGTTCGGATATACCGGTGCCTTCTCCGTATCTGCATTGAAAGGCGGCGCAAGTCACGTTACAACCGTCGATATTTCGGGCTCAGCAATAGAGATGACAAAACACAACATCGAGGTCAATTTCGGCAACTGCACAAATCATACGGAAATAGTCGCTGATGCATTCGATTTCTTTTCTTCGAACAAAGATAATTATGACATAATCGTCATAGACCCGCCAGCATTTGCAAAGCATCTCGATTCGAAGAGCAACGCAATCAAAGCCTACAAACGTCTCAACGCATTAGGAATGAAACATCTGACCGATAACGGCATTCTGTTTACATTTTCATGCTCACAGGTTATCCAGAAAAATGACTTCCTGACAATAATATACAATGCCGGAAATGATGCGATGAGAAATGTCTCAATTCTTCATCAGCTTCACCAGTCGCCAGATCACTGCATAAACATATATCACCCTGAGACTGAATATCTTAAAGGGATGGTTCTTATGATAAGCTCTCTTAAAGACGATAACAGATAAAACAATTAATAAATCGGAGCAAGTCGCTTAGTTGATGCTCTGCAAAGAATCCACAACATGCGCATTGATTTTTTCATTCAGCATTTTGGGTTCATTCTTGTAGTAGTACTCAAGACTTTTCTCGAAACGTTCACGGTCTAAGCCGTTGACCTTGAAATATTCATCGTATAGTTCCTCTTTGGCCACTCCGGGAACAGCATTAGTCGCCCCGATGCCCTCAACTATATACAAATCTTTCATTATCACTACCATAGAATCAGCAGGCATTATAGAATTACTGCCTGCTTTTTGGTTGCAGGCAGTAAAAAATGTAAAAAGAGATAAAAACAAAAAGATGTTTAAAAGATTTCTCACTTTTGTGCGTGATATTCCTCATTTAATCCTGCAGCGACCGTCTCAGTGATGTCGTATGCATTGTTAACATTTATGATTCCAGTGTTGATGAAAATAAAATCGTAGTATTTGTTATTTTCATTTACACGTGAAAGATAACTGGTAACCTTATCATATACAGTTTGCAGATTCTTCTGTTCCAATTCAGCGACTTGGTTGGCATAGTTTTCCTGAAGGTCATAAAGTTCCTGCTGGCGATCCATCAGTTTCTGATAAATTTCCTGTGAGCTTTGCTCTGAGAGAGAACCGAGTTCGACCTGTTTCTGGAAATATTCAACATCCTTCTGGAATTGATTTTTCTTTTTGTCGAAATCTTTCTGAAGAGATTTCATCTTGGCATCCATTTCAGCGGTCATTTTGGTGACCATATCGTATCTGGCCATAAGTGTATCACTGTTTATATAAGCAAGACGTGGAACGGTTGATTCCGATAATGCCGGAAGGGTATCCAATACGTTTTCCACATTATTATCACATTTCTGATTCCCTGTAAAATAGGAAATCAAGCACAGACATATTGCGCAAATACTAACCACAAGGCTGATAACACTTAAAGTTTTTTCTGTTTTCATATTTATTTTTAATTAATTACCCACTTCAGATATATATTTTATCCTCATTAATCTTATTTCTTCTTCTGTATATTCGTTTTCATCGAGAGCCTTAAGTGCCTCGTTTACCGAATCGGTAGGGGCATCGGCAAAATAATCGATGATATCTTCCTGATGCTCAAGCTCTATATTTTCATTAATATAGTAGTCGATATTGAGTTTTGTGCCTGATGCGACAATACTTTCCATTTCAGTGAGAAGTTCATCGTAATCCAAACCCTTGGAATTTGCTATATCCTCAAGGTCTATTTCCCTGTCAATGCTTTGGATGATGAAGACCTTCAGACTGGATTTGTTGACAACAGTTTTGACCACCATGTCATTTGGGCGTATGATATCGTTTTCATCAACATATATTTTGATTAAATCGATGAAAGGTTTGCCATACTTTTGTGCCTTACCCACACCCACGCCGGTTATGTTGGTCATTTCTTCCATAGTAATAGGATACTGGATGGCCATATCTTCAAGAGAAGGATCCTGGAATATGATATAAGGCGGAAGGTTTTCCTTTCTTGAAATATCTTTTCTCAAGTCTTTGAGAAGGCTGAAAAGCACCTTATCACAAGAACTCTGTTTGACGGCGCCACTGACTTCAACATCGGTCTGATCATCTTCATCTTCATCTCTTACGAACATCACCGGAAATGGTTCATTCTGAAATTCAGTGCCTTTTTCGCTGACCTTTAGCAAACCATAGTTTTCTATATCCTTTTCGACAAAACCGGCAATCATGCTTTGACGGATAACGTTGAACCAGTGCTTATCCTCATGTTCGGAACCTCTGCCAAAGAATTCAAGCTGATTGTGTTTGAATTGCTTGATAGTGGCATTATTCTTCCCCATGATAATATTAACTATATGATTATCTTTGAATTGCCCTTTAATCTCAGAAATAACATCAAGTACGAGCAGCAAATCATCCTGAGCATCATATTTTTCTTTCGGATGCAAGCAATTGTCACAGTTACCGCAATTTTCCTGTTCATATTCCTCACCGAAATAGTGCAGAAGTTGTTTACGACGGCATATTGATGATTCGGCGTATGCGATTGCTTCCTGAAGAAGTTGCATTGCAATATCTTTTTCAGCAACTTTTTTACCTTTCATGAACTTTTCAAGTTTCATGACATCGTCGTATGAATAGAAGGCGATACAGTTGCCTTCACCGTCATCACGGCCTGCGCGACCTGTTTCCTGATAATATCCCTCAAGGCTTTTAGGCATATCATAGTGGATGACGAAACGAACGTCAGGTTTATCGATTCCCATACCGAAAGCGATTGTAGCGACGATGATATCCACTTCTTCCATAAGAAAACTGTCCTGATTTGCCTTACGTGTCGCAGAATCAAGACCCGCATGATAAGGCAGGGCCTTTATACCGTTGGCAACCAGGATATCAGCTATTTCCTCAACCTTCTTTCTGCTCAGACAATAAATAATACCCGATTTTCCGTAATTTTCCTTGATATATTTGATTATTTCCTTGACACACTCCTTCGTTTTAGGTCTTACCTCATAATAAAGGTTTGGTCTGTTGAAAGAAGTCTTGAAGTAATTTGCATCCATTATTTTAAGGTTCTTGCGAATATCCTGCTGAACCTTTGGTGTTGCAGTGGCTGTAAGAGCGATAATAGGCACCTTCTGGCCTATAGCATCAACAACAGGACGGATATTTCTGTATTCAGGACGGAAATCATGCCCCCATTCAGAGATACAATGTGCCTCATCGATAGCATAAAAAGATATTGGCACATTTCTGAAAAACTCGATTTTATCTTCCTTTGTCAAAGTCTCCGGAGCAACATACAAAAGTTTGGTCTTTCCACTGACTATGTCTTCCTTGACTTCCTGAATTTCAGCTTTTGTCAATGAAGAATTAAGCACGTGGGCTATACCTTTCCCTTGTCCGAAATTAGTTATGGCATCCACCTGATTCTTCATCAGGGCAATCAGCGGCGACACAATTATTGCCGTACCCTTGCTGATGATTCCCGGCAGCTGGTAACACATGGATTTGCCGCTTCCCGTAGGCATTATTACAAATGTGTCATGACCTTCGAGAACGCTTCTTATAATTGCTTCCTGATTCCCTTTGAAACTGTCGAAACCGAATATCTTCTTCAGCCACTTATGCAAGTGGTATTTGTCATCATCAGATTTTTTAGCTCTGACCGCTTTTTCTGTCTTTTCTGGTTTTACCTTTTTCTCAGTCATATCCTTTTTTAGATAATGTATTACAAAAATACAATTATTATTTTAAATAACAACAATTATCAAAAAAATTATCTGATTATCTATAAAGATAGACATCAAGGAAACTTTGGACGTTTGTTTCTATTCTCTTTTCCAAATCAGTAATATCTTCCTTTACAAACTTTTTATCCGTAACACTTTCATAAAGTTCTATATATCTTTCACTTATACCATTTACAACTTCCGGGGTCATTTCAGGAATCTTCTGCCCTTCCTGTCCGCTGAAACCATTTTCCATAAGCCACTGACGGACGAATTCTTTCGACAATTGTTTTGGCTGCTGGCCGTTTTTCATACATTCGTCATAACCCTTTTCGTAGAAATAGCGCGATGAATCAGGTGTATGAATCTCGTCTATCAGGAATATCTGGCCTTCATTTTTTCCGAATTCGTATTTGGTATCAACAAGAATGAGGCCGCGTTGTGATGCGATTTCGCAACCTCTCTGATAAAGTTTTCGCGTATAATCTTCAAGTTGCACGTAATCTTTTTCCGAAACAAGTCCGAGCTGTATGATTTCCTCACGAGAAATATCCTCATCATGGCCTTCGACTGCCTTAGTCGTAGGAGTAATAATAGGTTCAGGAAATTTTTCATTTTCCTTCATTCCTTCAGGCAGAGTCACTCCGCAAAGCGTTCTTTTCCCCGACTTGTACTCTCTCCATGCATGTCCTGTAAGATAGCCGCGGATTACCATTTCGACCTTGAACGGATCGCACTTGACACCAAACGTTGCCATTGGATCCGGCGTGGCTATTTTCCAGTTTGGAAGAATATCTTCTGTCATGTCAAGAAACATAGATGCTATCTGATTCAAAACCTGTCCCTTATAAGGGATACCCACTGGAAGCACCACATCAAATGCCGATATTCTGTCGGTGGTAAGCATCAGCAGATATTTGTCTGCGATATCGTAAACATCCCTTACCTTGCCATGGTAAACACTTTTTACATCTTTGAATTTAAAATTTGTTGAATTTATTGTACCTTTCATAATTTATTATTGTTTTCTTTACTTATTTCTTCAATTCTTTTGTCTTCGGCTTCGTATGCCTTTACTATTTGGGTGACGAGTCTGTGTCGTATGATGTCTTTTTCATCGAGGAACACAAAATCAATATCATGCACTTTATCAAGGATTTTCATTGCATTCAGCAGTCCGCTTGACGATTTTTTCGGCAAATCAATCTGCGTGATGTCACCGTTGATGATGAATTTTGAATTTTCACCCATTCTCGTGAGGAACATCTTGAGCTGCTTGTCTGTTGCATTCTGGGCCTCATCCAATATTACAAAAGCATTGCTTAAAGTACGTCCACGCATAAAAGCAAGCGGAGCTATTTCGATAGTGCCGTCTTCGAGATACGTCTGAAGCTTCTGAAACGGAATCATTTCATTTAGAGCATCATACAGAGGACGGAGATACGGGTCAAGTTTTTCCTTCAAGTCACCGGGAAGAAATCCGAGATTCTCTCCTGCCTCAACTGCAGGACGTGTCAGGATGATACGCTTTATTTCTTTGTTTTTCAACGCCTTGACAGCCAATGCCACTGCCGTGAAAGTTTTACCTGAGCCCGCTGGACCTATTGCGAAAAGCATGTCTTTCTTTTCAATGGACTTCACCATCATGCGCTGGTTTTTAGTACGTGCCCTGATGATGTTTCCGCTACGACCATAAAGAATAACGTCATCGTCTTTCATAACCTCCTCCACCCTCTTCTCCTGTTCAAGACAATCGAGCAAGTCCTTCTCCTTTATGGATCCATACATGTCAAGCTGCATCAGCAGACTGTCGATATACTTTTCGAAAAGCAGCCTGTCATCATCAGCTCCTATTACCTTAATAAACTCCCCACGAGCTATTATCTTGATCTTCGGGAACATATCCTGGATTTTGTCAAGATACACATTGTTGGGGCCGTAAATCTCAACCGGATTATAATTTGATAGGGAAATTATGCTTTCTGCCATTTAACTTTGTAAAAAATATTACTTTTGTAAAGTTTTACAAAAGTATATTTATTTTGAAAACTACAAATAAAATGAAGAAAAAAATAATAACACTGACGACAGATTTCGGAGAAGACTCGTTTTATGAAGCCATCCTGAAGGGAAAACTGATGAAAGCACTCCCAAATGCCACCATCACCAGCATCACTAACAACATCACCAAATTTGACATCAGAGAAACAGCTTTTGTACTTCGCAGTTCGTATAAATTCTTCCCTGAAGGGACCATACACATCATTGGTGTACAAACCGAAGTTTCAGATTCTATACCACTGATTGCCATGCTATACGACAAACATTATTTTATCTCTGCCGACAACGGAATCTTGTCGCTAATAAGTTGCGGAAAACAAGATAAAATATTCAAACTCAACACATCATTCACCAACGACAACAACTTCTTGTCATTCATCGAATCGACCTCGGCTTTTGCTTCCGCCATATCAAATGACAATATTGAAAACATTGCATCTCCTATAAACAGTTTCAGCCTCGAACTTATTGATCTTTCACCAACCATCATTGACAACGAATTGCATGGACAAGTCATATATATCGACAGTTACAGCAATGCTGTGGTCAACATTACCCAAGAAACTTTTCAGAATTTTGTCGGAGACAGGAAGTTCTTCATTAATGTAAAATCGAGAAATGCGCAGATAGACATGATTTCAAAGACTTACACAAATACTGGCAGTAAAAATGACTTTGAAGGAAGACTCCTGGCCATATTCGGATGTCATGGTTACCTTGAGATAGCAATGTGCTATTCCAATGTTTCTCAATTGTTAGGAATAGAAAAAGGCTCACCAGTCACGGTAAGCCTTATTTAACAGAAAGTCACACCGATTACGGTGAGTCTTCAAATTACATACCCAAGCAAATACCGAAATATAATCCGTTGCATCCTGCAGGGCCCTCATTGCTCTTGAACATAGGACTAAACGCATATCTTCCATAAACGCCAATACCTTTAAAAGATATTGAGGCTCCTGCCATCAGCTGAAAATCATTAAGATGCTGGATGCCCTTGTCCTTATAGACCGGGCTTTTGTATTTTGTATGAGACTCCACAAGATATGATGCAGAACCTTCAACACCTATGCTGAGTTTTCTCGGACTTCCAAAGACAAACCTTACAGGAACCCCGATATAAGTGGTCGCAAGTTTGGATTTCTTGAAATCAGTGGCATCTGTAATTGCACAAGGTTGTATCATTACACCGTCATCAACAAGTGTAATCTGATTGGAAAAGACGTAATTGTACCAATCAATTCTGGCTCCCATCTTAAAATAGAAACCACTTATAATACGGATAGACACCTCTGCAACTCCAAGAGAAATGTTTGTACTTGGTGCAATTTTTAAATTCATAAAATCTTTGTCGTTCGGATATAAGCTGTAATCAGGATTCAGCACGTTACACCAGCCTATTTCCAAATCGCTGATAAGAGAAACCTTGACAGGAGGTTCGATATTGTCTTTGGCAATATCACCGATACTCACACCTACTTTATTCTGTGCATGTACAGGGCGGACTCCCAGTAATAGCATTGTAATCATAGCAATTACAACAAAAGGTGTGGCCTTAATTTTCGCATTAAACATTTTTGTAATATTTTAAAGTTTAAAAATCAATTTTCAACCCGCAAAAATAAACAATTTCTCCATCTCTTTTCTTCGGAAACAAATAATTAATCCACAACCGATTGTGTATTTACACCACGTGAAAAATTGACTTAAAATCATCGATTTGATTACTTTTGCAAAAAAAATAAATAATGAATAAAATCAAATACGCTTCCTTAATCATTCTTGCCACGTGCACTATGTGCAGCAGGATTCCGGATGCTCCGGACTATTCTCAGAGCTCATATTGGTTTTCATGTAACGACAATTCAAAGAATGCGGACATCTTTTATGTCTATCCGACTGTCATCACAACACCATACAACGACAACAACCATTCATGGCTGGCAGACATCAGTATCGACTCCATAAAGACTATGGCAAATGAAAACCAGGATTTCAACAAACGGCTGTACTGCGACTACAATTTCTTCGCACCGTATTACCGACAGATTATTTTTGACGCATACAAGCAGGATGCATGGAAAATACGACGCAGCAAGCATGTGGCTGCGTCTGACGTGGAGAACGCATTTCAATACTATATGGAACACTTCAACGGTGGTCGTCCGTTTATCCTTGTCGGACACAGTCAGGGCTCAGAAATGCTTATTGAACTTTTGAAAAGTGGCATGACTGACTCTCAATTTCAGCAAATGGTTGCCGCTTATTGCATTGGGCATCAAATCACTGAAAAAGAACTGCGGCAGAATCCAAACCGTCTGATACCTGCAAAAGACAGCACCGACGTCGGCTGCGTGGTTATGTTTAACTCAGTTACAGATCTGTCGGGCGTCAGTCCCCTATTTGCTGCTACCGCTGTAGGAATAAACCCTATCAGCTGGACCACCGACACTACTTTCGTATCCAGGGAAAATCACATAGGCTTGGCAAAATACAACGAGTCTCGCGATTCCATTCTAATTATTCCTAATGTGACAGGGGGCAGTCTCCAACATAACATGATGGTATGCAGCGACTTACCCTCAGACTTTACCTATATTGAGGAATACAGTAATATGTTTCCATTGGGAAATCTGCATTTTGCCGACTCATGGCTTTATGGCGGTAATGTGAAATACAATATGTCTGTTCGCGTCAAACATTTCCTGCAACAATAGGAAACAGTTACCAACAAGCCAAATACATTAAGACCCGTTGTATGGTCTCCGACTACTTTATCTCCGAGCCAGGATTAAAATCCTCGACAGGAGACACAAAGCACAGCCCGCCCTTAGGGTTTTGAGCCATCAGAATCATACCGTTGGAAACGACTCCCTTCAATTTGCGAGGCGCAAGGTTGACCAGCACGCAGACACTCTTCCCGATAATTTCTTCCGGTTTGTAATATTCAGCAATTCCAGAGACAATTGTTCTCTTGTCTATACCTGTGTCAATCAGAAGTTTGAGCAATTTGTTGGCTTTCGGTACTGTTTCCGCCTCAAGAATTTTTCCAACCCTCAAATCCATCTTCGAGAAGTCATCGAATGAAGTTTCGGCCTTCTGCGGAGATATCTCCACAGGAGCATTCAGTTCATTAAGTCTCTTGGTTTCCTGAAGTCTGGCAATCTGAGCTTCCACAGCTGAATCCTCAATCTTTTCGAACAACAGTTCAGGTTCGGCAAGAACATGACCCGCTTCAATCAAATCCGCACTGCCGGCATCCTTCCAAACCTTCTTTTCAAAATTCAGCATCTTGTATAGTTTGGCTGATGAGAAAGGAAGGAACGGTTCGGCGACTATGGCGAGATTTGCGCAGATTTGGAGCGAAATATTCAATACTGTCTTAACTCTTTCAGGGTCAGTCTTATAAATCTTCCACGGTTCAGTTTCCGTGAGATATTTGTTACCGAGACGAGCCAGATTCATCATTTCGCTGAGGGAATCCCGGAAATGGAAGTTTTCGAGACTTTCAGCAATTTTACCTGGAACTTCAGCTATACCCTTAATAGTCTCTTTATCAACATCTGTCAGTTCGCCTTTGGCAGGAACGATGCCATTGAAATATTTCTTTATCAGCACCATTGTCCTGTTGACCAGATTTCCGAAAATCGCAACAAGTTCGCTGTTGTTCTTAGTCTGGAAATCCTTCCATGTGAAGTCGTTGTCCTTAGTCTCAGGTGCATTTGCAGAGAGTACGTATCTCAGCACATCCTGCTTGCCTGGGAAATCCAGCAAATATTCATGTAACCACACTGCCCAGTTGCGTGAAGTCGAAATTTTATCGCCTTCAAGATTTAGAAACTCGAATGCAGGAACGTTGTCAGGAAGGATATAGGAACCTTCGGCCTTCAACATGCAAGGGAAGATAATGCAGTGGAACACTATGTTATCCTTACCAATGAAATGGATAAGACGAGTGTCGTCCGACTTCCAATATTTTTCCCAGTCATCGCCTTTCAAATCCTTAGATGCTGAAATATATCCTATTGGAGCATCAAACCAGACATAAAGCACCTTGCCTTTAGCTTCTTCGAGAGGAACTTTCACCCCCCAGTCAAGGTCACGCGTCACAGCACGCGGATGCAAACCGGCATCAATCCATGACTTGCACTGACCATACACGTTAACTTTCCATTCCTTGTGACCTTCGAGAATCCATTCACGAAGCCACGGCTCATAATCTTCAAGGGGGAGATACCAGTGAGTGGTTTCCTTGAGTATGGGCGCATTGCCGCTGATAGCTGACTTAGGGTCAATCAAATCTTTGGCGCTCAATGAAGTACCGCATTTTTCACACTGGTCACCATAAGCCTTAGGGTTTCCGCAGTGAGGACATGTGCCGGTGATATATCTGTCGGCAAGAAACTGCTTTGCCTCTTCATCGTAATACTGAGCCTCTGTCTTAGTTATGAACTTGCCTTTTTTATACAAGTCAAGGAAGAACTGCGATGATGTCTCAGCATGTGTCTTGCTTGACGTTCTGGAATATATATCGAAAGAGATTCCGAAATCTTCAAAAGATTTCTTAATGATTGAATGGTATCTGTCAACGATAGCCTGCGGTGTAGTACCTTCCTTACGAGCCTTGAGGGTGATTGGGACACCGTGTTCATCCGACCCCCCGATAAACATGACATCCACGCCCTTGGAGCGTAAGTATCTGACATAAATATCAGCAGGCACATAAACACCTGCAAGGTGTCCGATGTGTACCGGACCGTTTGCGTATGGCAACGCCGTTGTTACCGTATATCTCTTATAATCCTTCATGATAAAAATTTTTTGCAAATTTAATAATTTTCATCCTACGTAAGTTAAGTTCTCCCTTAGTAAAATTGAATATTAGCACTCCATCTGGCAAACCACTGATATCCAATACATTAACGCTTGAATTGAGTTCTTTCTCTTCGAGAAGGTTTCCTGTTTCGCCATAAACAGACAATTTTAAAGGGAAAAACTTTTCCGGCACTTCTATCTTCACAAAATCACCTGCCGGATTAGGATAAACACTGATAATATCAATTGGCATAATCGCCTTCCATGATGCTGTCCAACCGGATGCCGTGATTGCACAGTCCGACCTGAACTCTACAAAGATTGAATTCCCCGACGACTGGACTTTGCCTGGACTTCGTGTGTTCCATCTTCCAATCAGAGGTGAAAGTACCGATGGACCGTCATAAATCCAAATGAAATCATTATCTTTCTCCAAATTGAACTCACTGAATGTCAGTCTGATGCTTTTTGCATCGTCATAATGAATCAGATATCCTCTGCGTTCATCGTCTCCATAATTACCTGCAGGACCGCCACTGTCATAAAACGTTCCCGCATCGCTGTCAAACTCTGTCACATTGATATCGTCATTCACAAGCTTATAGTAGTAATTCCAGTTCCAATAAGGTCCTGGATCGGTGTGAGACTGCCCCGGATAATGCTGATGACCTCTTATCATGATGCAGGCCGTGGAATCACCCAAAGAATGCACTCCGTAATCAAGCGCTGTACCATCATCAAGAGTATCACGATAGAACATTCTATAAGGCAGAA
Organism: Bacteroidales bacterium; assembly: GCA_016285515.1. Taxonomy (GTDB): domain Bacteria; phylum Bacteroidota; class Bacteroidia; order Bacteroidales; family BM520; genus RGIG7150. The sequence goes on along the minus strand of JAEEQW010000010.1, from coordinate 66,946 downwards.
TCTGCTGGTTTCTACGACATATATCCTTCACCAAATCAGCGGATGATCTGTACATCGCATCGGTAAAATAACTGATGATATCCCCGTATGCCTCATGTTCAATGCCAATGGTGTAAGTGTTTGCACTTCTCGCGTGCCATGCCTTGTCGCTCTCGTGAACCATCTGCGTCACCTGACCGTCCCTGGAACGGATGATATAATGTGAGGAGACACTGGATTGACAGTTGCCAAACCAGCTTATGGCACCTTCGTAAGTGCCTTCAGTATAATGTATCACTATCCCGTGAATAGTGGCACCGTTTCTTCCCTTGGCATAATTGCACTCTGGAGCCGGATTCCATATAGCCTTGATATAATCAGGTTCGTCAACAGATGCTCCGCAACCCTTTACAACCGCTCCACCATCATCTAAAGGCTCTGTCATCACATTGACGGATGATTCACAATCTTTTACAATTATACCTTCTGCCGTAAGCAGTTTAATATTTTTGCCGAACAATTTGTCAAAATCCACCTTATAAGGTTTGACATTAAACTTGTCACACAGTGCCTCGTCATTCAGAAAACTATATACCGAATAGAGCATAGTGTTTAAAACAAAATCATCTTCAACATCCTTTTCAGGTATAGGAAGTGCTGAAAGTCCAACGAAAACAGGTCTAAGGTCCTCAATATCAAATTGCTTATTATTAGGAATATACACATCCATCATCGAAGCGAATGCGGAAGCGTATGCGATAATATTTGAATCAGCAGAATTCAAAATCGCCCCCACAGAAATCCCCGACATGTCGGATATTGTCTGCAGATTGTTTCTGAACCAGCCCTTACCGTCAAGCACCAGTCCCATGACGCCGTAACTTCGCGGCATCGCAGTGGGGTCGTCATTTGTATAATTCTTATCTGTCAGGTGATTGACATGTGTATTGTTGAAAGCCACAGCCTCAAGGCATCCCCGCGGAATCTGCGGATATAGTTTATATGCCTTGTCGAACGATGTGGAGTAATCGGATTGTGCCGATACCCCCAAAAACAACATCAGAAATGTAATATAAAACAAAGATTTTTTCATCAGCTATAAGTCTCCAATTATCAACTCATTACGCATACAGGCCCAATCAGTCCCATACTCTGATACGGTTGCTCGCGACCCTTACGGTTCACCCATTTCTGGGCTATCTTGTTATCCTTCAATGTTTTCATATAATTACCCATTATCGTCGTGACACGCACTTCAATATCATTCGCACCATCCGACAAATATTCCGTAATATCATACATCCTTCTTCCATACCATCCCACACCGCACTCATGACCATTCACAAACAACTCCGAGACACCCTCTACCCTGCCGAGATTCAGCAGGACACGCTCAGCGGCAAAATGTCCGGGAATACGCTTCCGATAAATGACAGTTCCACTGAAATGCCTATAATCCTTCTCTCCATTTGCATCCTCACAGTCCTTCAAATCCACAAGATGATGGAAAAAATCCTTTTTCACAGTATCCTCGAGACTATAGTCAAATTCCACATTCCAGTCATCTGACATATCCATAACATTATGGAAATCAAACTCATGCAGTGGTTTCCATTCTTCCTTGCATTTTTCCTTACCGAAATATATCAGCAAAGAATCGGCAGGCCCCAAATCGAAAACGCGGCTGCCGAAAGCATCAAGAGACAGGTTATAACGATTTCCAGTCTCCAAGTCCCATACTGAAGCATTGCGACCGCGTAAAGTCTCTTTATGAAACGTCAGTCTTGTTTTGTGCGAGTTGTATCTGTGTGAATTACAGATGAAAAAGAATTCCGAATTGTCATCGGTGATATATCTGTTTTGCATCACGTAAGCATTGGGCTTCTCAACATCCAAATAATGCGGCAAATCGTACTTTTTCATAAGGCTATCGTACCATTGGATGAAATTCTTCTCCGGTCTGTCAACAAACACATAATTATTGCTGAAAAGCCTCATCTTCTCAAAAGCATCACTGACCATTTTGTCTTTAGTCTGATAGTCATGACTATACCCCAAAGAGAGATGAGGTTCCTTTTCAATTGCAAGCACACGTCCGCCCTTAGACACGAAATCCAAAATCTTATCAGCCGTTTCAGGAAGGAGCCTTTCTACAGCTATCAGAATCAGCACGCTGTATTTCCGTGAATTATAGCAAAGGCATCCGTTCTTTACCGAAGCATCGCCGATGACAGATTCCGACACATAGTCACAACCGCCGCCGCATTTGTTGATGGATTCCCAAACCAATGTCTTGTACTGGTAAATTGTGGTGCTTGGGAACGGCTCGTTCTGCATTCCAATGGTAGTCCACATATCGCCAATAGGGTTCAGAATCGCAATGTCGGCATACATTGTGGAATTACGCATCACAGCTGACATTCTGCCTTTGTATGCGGTATAGAACTTGAAAAACTTCCACCAGTTATTGTTTTCATTATAGTAAGCGCCATAACGAACCCAACCGGGGAAAGGAGCTTCCTTAGGTGAATAGTTGAAGCCATGGAAGATGGTATGCGAAACGCCTGAAATTGCAGTCTGGTCACCGCCTATCTTCAGCATTTCCATCGTCATGTTGAAGACAGTATATGTGTTTGTCATTTCCTCGCAACTGACAAAGCGGTTGCCTTTCAGATGAGCCGCTGAAGAAACGTATTTGTTTACCATTGTATAAGCTCTGCCACGTCTGTAATCGGTCTCCGACATTTCTTCACCCAACTTGTGCCGCAGCCATGTCATAGTCCAGGATTCACATTCAGGGATATCATAATTCATGCTCGTCTCCAACGGAAAGAAACCGCGTCCGTATGCCTGAGCACGCGACTTGACATTCAGCATCCTGCACCATTTCAGATACACATCGTTAAAAGTCTCAAGGATAAGACTTGCCTTGGTATATTCGAAATCGTAACGCACACGCTGTATCACCTCATTGAAATCGTCAGTCACAGGCACAACTGCATCGTAATTTACTGCATTGCCCATGCTACCTATTTTAAACAAGATAAAAGGCAGATACGGAAGCACATCGTAGCCACAGCGTTTTCTGAATTCCTCTCTCATATTGAACGACCAGTTGGCACCCTCGAGTTCCATACTGTCCGTAAACAAAGACCTTACATAATTTGAAAGCGGACCGATTCTGTTCTGGATAGTGTCGGACATATTGTTGAGATACTTGCTCACTGCCTCCCTGTTGAAATGATTGAGGACAGGACCGCTTGCTCCGGGAGCACCGAGAATAACCTGCAGGAAACCGGAAATTTCCACCAACGCAGCCACAGTATGCCTGCCTTCAGGAACTCTGATTTTGAAGGACCCGTTGTTTTCATACTGCATCATGTCGATGCCTTCGCTGATGCTGTTACAAGGATTCGGGTACAACCTTAAAGACAGGAGTTTCATCTTCCTTCCCTGAAATGGTGAGCTGATATTCGGGTCAGCGGAGGCGAAAATTCCGTCACGTGATATTTCATAATCGACCGGGCCGGTAACCTTTTCAGCATAATTGACGACAATGGAAGCCCGTTCATCGCCCTCAAGATATTCAGCTCCGAAAGGCCAGCCGGAACCTACTATCAAGTCGGCAATCATATCAAGAGACTTGGTTTCATCGAAAGCGACTTTGAGCATGTCAATCCACTCATTGCTGAGCCATGTCAAAGACCTTATTCCTAAGTCATCAGTATCGGAAGGAAACGCCACCGGATTAATCTCAACGCCACCGATTCCCGCTTCCTTAAGCAGGTGCAGTTCCCGTATAATCTCTTTGGGTTCCACTTTGTCACCGTTCCACCACCAGCGTACAAAAGGTCTGTATTCGGAAGTTGGATTTTGGAACAATCCATATAATTCCCTTGCACTCAGTCCCTTGTCACCAACAGCATTCACAATCTTATCAGCATTTCCAGCCACAAGTCTCATCCTCGATTCAAGCATCATACCTAACGACAGCATCAGGCTGCTTTTCAAAAAGGTTCTTCTATTCATTTCTTACAATTTTCTTTGACGTGTCAATGCTTTTATATTCTTCATTGGAAACCGCATTACGTTTCCAAACAATAAGTCCGTGGATGGAATTGAGCAGATATACAAACCACATTGCACAGAAAATCAAATTGGTAGGTGAAACTGCCTCTGCATCACCTTTCAAGGCCTTATAAGCCCATATACCCAAGGAGGAGATATTGACCAGAATCCAAAGATACCACTGGTCGGTAAAGCCTTTTACCATCATCACCATGGCAACGATATTGAAAACTGTTGACGCGGCATCGAAAATGGCAGCCTGGCCGTTAACATATTTCAGTATGAAATACAATGCAACGATGGCGGCAAGAGTTATGGAATAAGCGATTATCGACTGTCGGAGGTTCATAAATCTCGACACCACCTCATTACTGCCGTCGCTTTTCAATTTCTTTCTCCACGAGAAATAGCCTACAAACTGCATCGGCAGGAAATACAGAGAATACAAGACGGCGTTGCCATAGACACTTTCCCTGTAGCAGCAGAAAGCATACAGAGCGCACTGGATTATGCCAAACGCAAAATTGGAAATATGGCCTTTGGCGGCAAGGACAACGTTTATGACACCGCAGATTGCCGAAAGGGTTTCAATTGTGAAGAAGCTTTCAGCAAATGTAGAGTTTGGGGTGAATGATGAAGCGATTATAGTCAACGTTATGATTGTCAGCAACAAGAACCACTCGAATGGTGTGAAAAATTTCAGAAATTTCTTCATTATGGATAATTATTTTACATTGCAAATATAGGAAAATTTTTAATGAGCCCAATTGTGACAATTCCTTTGGCAATTTAAGCTCCAACCATCCACATTACGGTACAATGATTGTGTTCGAGAAAATTGGAAGATTGAAAAAAAAAGTATATCTTTGCAGATTGTTCCAAAATATTATTAGTAGTTAATATAATTATATAAATTATGGTAGAAAACAGAAGAAAACAGTTATTTCCAGATGTCACCGATGAACAGTGGAACGACTGGAAATGGCAGGTTAAGAATCGTATAGAGACGTTAGATGAGCTGAAAAAGTATGTAAAACTCACCGAAGAGGAAGAAGAGGGCATCAGAGAATCACTGAAGACTCTCCGTATGGCAATTACACCTTATTATCTCAGTCTCATTGACCAGAACGATCCGTATGACCCAATCAGAAGACAGTGTATTCCAACCATCACCGAAACCCATATATCAAAGGCCGATTTGCTGGACCCGTTAAGTGAAGACGAGGATTCACCAGTACCGGGACTTACTCACAGATATCCCGACAGAGTTCTGTTCCTTATAACCGACATGTGTTCGATGTATTGTCGTCACTGTACAAGAAGACGGTTTGCAGGGCAACACGACTGCCAGTCACCTGCCGACAGGATTCAGCAGGGCATTGACTACATCGCACGCACTCCACAGGTCCGGGATGTCCTTCTTTCAGGCGGTGATGCACTCATGGTCAATGACAACATGCTCGAATCGATAATTCAAAGACTGAGAGCCATCCCACACGTTGAGATAATCCGTCTTGGCACTCGTACTCCTGTCGTATGTCCACAAAGAATTACCGACAATCTCTGCAACATGCTGAAGAAATATCATCCGATATGGGTCAACACTCACTTCAACCATCCGCATGAAATAACTCCGGAATCATCAGCTGCGTGTGAACGTCTTGCCAATGCAGGCATACCTCTCGGCAACCAGTCGGTACTGCTCAGAGGTGTCAACGACTGCACATACGTAATGAAAGACTTGGTACGCAAGCTCGTAAAAATCAGAGTCCGTCCGTACTACATTTACCAATGCGATCTTTCTATGGGACTTGAGCACTTCCGCACACCTGTTTCCAAAGGCATAGAAATCATCGAAGCTCTCAGAGGTCATACCTCAGGCTTTGCAGTACCAACTTTCGTCATCGATGCTCCAGGCGGAGGCGGCAAGACCCCTGTCATGCCTAACTACGTCATCTCACAGAGTCCACATAAGGTGGTATTGCGCAACTTTGAAGGGGTAATCACCACATACACCGAACCTGCCGATTACGTGGGAGAATGCCATTGCCCTGAATGTGAACGAAAGAGAAAGGAAAACATTGCAGGCTTCAGCGAAGGCGTGGCCTCACTCCATGAAGGGCAAAGAATGTCACTCGAACCCACAATACTCGATAGAAAAGAAAGATTCAAATGCCGTTTATCGAAGGAATCTTAAAATATAACAGCCTTTCCATTGTAGGACTCGAAAAGAACACAGGCAAAACAGAATGCCTCAACTATACTCTTAAACGGCTACAGAACTACCCATGCTCTGTAGCCGTTACTTCAATAGGCATTGACGGCGAAACCGTTGACCAAGTTTACAAAACGCAAAAACCCGAGGTCACAATCTACGATGGCGACATCTTCGTCACCTCAGAAAAACTTTACAGACAGAAAAGAATCACCGCCAAAATCATCGACATCCTCAACTACGCATCCACTGCCATGGGACGTCTGGTTGTGGCCAAAGCCATAAATACAGGTAAAGTGATGCTGTCAGGACCACCCGACACCCACAACCTCAAACGACTGCTCAACGAAATCAAGAACAAATACAACTGCGACCTGACAATCGTTGATGGAGCATTGTCACGTCTGAGCCTTGGCGCACCAGCCGTCACAGATGCCATGATATTGGCTACGGGAGCCGCTGTTTCAATAAACATCCAGGAGCTTGTCAACAAAACTAAATTCGTCTTTAACATGATATCGCTGCCACAAGCAGATGAAAGCCTATGCGAAAAACTTAAAGACTTACCCAACGGACTTTATGCCATCGACACCGATAACGAAATTCATGACCTGCACGTAAAGTCAGCTCTTATGCTCAACTCAACCACATCCGACATCTTCAGGTACGGACATACCATTTACACACCAGGGATCATCTCTGACTCTTTGATAAACAAACTGAAAACCCAAAAGAACACCGAAAGTTTCACACTGATAGCCAAAGACTTCACAAGATTATTTGCCGCACCGGAAACCATAAGTACGTTCATGAGAAAAGGCGGTAAAATCTCCGTTGTGGAAAAATCCAACCTTATTGCAATCACTATCAATCCGTTCTCCCCTTCCGGTTATTTTCTAAACTCCGACAAAATGCGTGACGCACTAAGCAATGCCATCAACATTCCCGTTTATGATATTAAAAGAATACAATAACCAACTATGCTTCTAAGAAACACTTACAACACCCTACCGTCGTTCAAATATATGGTTGACAACCTCAATATCCAGTCACCGATAACACTGAAACACCTGCTTGACACTCCTTTCTGTTCAGATTCAACATATATCAACGACACATACGACAAAATAGAAACACTATTTAATATAATTAAACGGAACAACAAGATAATCAGCGATTTCGGGATGAAGCTATGCCAAGTCAGAGATATTGACGGCACTCTTGCAAACATCGGAAACAATACCATACTTGGCGATATAGAGTTGTTTGAAGTAAAAAGTTTCTGCATCCTCAGCAATGAAATCAGAAACATCTACAATTCGCTAAACATTGCCATAGTCAACTTCCCCAACCTGTCCGAAACCGTTGAAATACTCGACCCAGACCACACCAACATACCAAGTTTTTACGTTTACGACTCATACTCAGAGGAACTTGCAGCCATACGCAAGAAAATACGCATTGCCGTAGCTGACAAGGACAGGGACAAAGAAGAGCAGCTCCGCTTTGAGGAAGGAGTCAAGGAAGACGAAATAAGGGCTGTACTTTCACAAAAACTCAAACAACATGTCAAGCCTATCCGTGAAGCCATCAATGCCATCGTTGAACTTGACATACTGCTTGCCAAAGCGGAACAGGCATTTGACCGTAATCTGACACGTCCGGACATTGTGGGCACAGATAATCCGACATCGTTTGTAGGATTATTTAATCCGATGATTGCCTGTGCATTGGAAGAAAAGGCGTTGAAATTTCAGCCAATTGACATTACACTGTACAAAAAACCATGTCTGATAACCGGTGCCAATATGTCGGGTAAAACAGTTCTTCTGAAAACAATAGCCATGGCACAATATCTCACTCAGTACGGTTTCTTCGTTCCAGCCTCAAAAGCGTCGGTTTCATTGGTGGATGCAATAGCAATATGCATGGACGAAAACGACAACGACATGAAAGGGCTCTCGTCATTTGCCGCAGAAATATTGAAGGTGAACGAAATCGTCTCGCAAGTCAATAACGGGATTAACGCACTTGTACTGATTGACGAACTGGCACGCACAACAAATCCTGTGGAAGGTAAAAAGATAGTGAGCGCCACGCTTAATTTTCTTGACAGACATAACATAAGAGGGCTTATATCCTCACACTACAGCGATATCAGCTATCCAACAAGAAGACTGCGAGTCAAGGGACTGACCTCCATTCCTAAAGGTGTCACTCTGACAATCAACAATATCAACATGTATATCGATTATTCCCTGACCGAAATATATGACGATGACGTACCGCAGGAAGCGCTGCGCATTGCAGAACTACTTGGAGTTGACAAGGAATTCATTAAATTATGTGAGGACAGTTAACTGCTGCTTGCCAACTTCGTTTACATCAACTCACGTAAAACGCATCAGTGATATGATTAACCTCAAATTCATCATCAGATGTAAACGACACCTCTATAATATCGAAACGTGCATTCATATCCAGTCGATGCAGATGAATGTATTTGTTGGCGGAATAAATGATTTTTCTTTGTTTTTCAGTATTAACCATATTCCCCAAATTAAAAAATGGATTTTTGTTGTGGGATTTCACTTCTACAAATACCAGCTCATCATCCTTAGTACAGATGATATCGATTTCGTATCTGCCACACACCCAGTTTCTTTCAATTATCTTATAGCCAGCGAAAACCAGATAATCCGCTGCAATCTGCTCTCCGTCACGCCCCAAAAGCTGTGACTCGGTAAAATGATTTTCTTCCATGACATCAAAAATTTATCTTTCATATATTAATGACAAAAAAAGGCAAAATGTCTATCTTTGCACCTCATTATGACAAAGCCGATGATCACTGACCTATACAAGGAAACAGAACACTTCAAAAAGTTTGAATCTGCACTCACATCCGATGCCGCACATATCAGGCTGAAAGGGCTGGCAGGTTCCGCCCTCGCAGTATATTATGCCACACATATAACAGTCAGCAGGGAATGCAATCTCATCATAATGGACAACAAGGAAACAGCCTCATATTTTTTCAACGACCTCGAAAACATCTTCGAGGAAACCGATGCTGACATCGAGAAAAAACATATCCTGTTTTTCCCAAATTCCCATAAAACACTCAACACCCTTTCCGAAAAAGATTCTCTGAACGAACTGTCCAGACTTGAAGTGCTGTCACGACTTTCAAATTCATCCCGACAGGTGACCATCGTAACTTATCCAGAAGCGGTGGCTGAAAAGTCCGTGACACCACAGGATATCAAAAAGAACGGATTCAACATCCGCACATCACAAAGTCTCTCATTCGACGAGCTCTCCGATTATCTTCAGGACCACGGCTACGAGCGTGTGGATTTTGTCCTTGAACCGGGACAGTTCTCCATTCGCGGAGGCATATTCGACGTTTATTCCTTCAACAACGAATATCCTTATCGTATCGAGTTTTTTGGCGACAGCATCGAATCACTGCGCAGCTTCAATCCTGTTGACCAGCTGTCAGTAAAAAAACATAAAGGCATCACCATCATACCTGCCTTCGATGATGACATTGACAGGAAATCACTAATCGAAGTGCTGCCGCCATCTTCACGGATTCTTATCAGCGATCCCGACTTGGTCTTTTCGCACATCGAAGAGTATTGCAACAACACAGGCAACGATGAGGCCATCAATCAGGACGACTTCGCGAAATCACTGCTCAAATACAAAATAGCAGTCACAGGACTTAACAGCACTCTTAGTATTGACACGCAGTTCGATTTCGACACACAGCCTCAGCCCGAATTCAACAAAAGCTCCGAAATGTTGGTGAATTATCTTGAAGATGAGACTATTGCCGGAAAGACGATATACATCTGCTCCGAAACGGCATCGCAAACCAAACGAATCCAGAACATCATCGATGAGCTCGTCAAACAGTCGGACAACAATATCATCATAGAAGCAAAATTCATGGAATTGTCGTTAACTGGAGGTTTCATCGACAATAAAACCCTAATCACATTTCTGACTGACCACCAGATTTTCGAACGTTACTACAAATACCAGATAAAGGACAGGTTCAATAGACGTCAGGCTGCAACCATAAAAGAGTTGACTTCGCTTAATCCTGGCGATTACGTAACCCACATTGACTATGGTATCGGTCGTTTTGAAGGTTTGCAGAAAATTGTCAACGGGGGCAAGGAACAGGAGGCCATTCGTATCTCGTACGCCAACAACGACCTACTGTACGTGAACATCCATTCTCTGTACAAGATATCAAAATATTCTGGCAGTGAAGGTCATACGCCAAAGCTCAACAAACTTGGTTCCTCGGCATGGGCTACGCTAAAAAACAACACAAAGAAAAAAGTAAAAGACATTGCCAAAGAACTGATCAACCTTTACGCAGAACGCAAGGCCAATCCGGGTTTCGCATTTTCCCCCGACACATACATGCAGCACGAACTTGAAGCATCATTCATGTATGAGGACACGCCTGACCAGGTGAAAGCCACAAATGATGTCAAAGCCGACATGGAGAAGCCATATCCTATGGAACGTCTCATCTGCGGAGACGTAGGTTTCGGCAAAACAGAAATAGCTATCCGTGCCGCCTTCAAAGCAGTAAGCGACTCAAAGCAGGTGGCTGTCCTCGTCCCTACCACCATCCTCGCACTGCAGCACTACAACACATTCAAATCCAGACTTAAAGATTTCCCTGCAAACGTTGAATACATCAACCGTTTCAGAACGACAAAACAGCAAACCGAAATCTGGAACAACGTTGAAAACGGCAAAATCGACATACTCATCGGAACTCACATCCTCCTTGGCAAGAAAGCCAAATTCAAAAACTTGGGACTGCTCATTATCGATGAAGAACAGAAATTCGGGGTGTCGGCAAAGGAAAAACTCAAAAAAATGAAGGTCAATGTTGACACTCTGACACTAACAGCCACCCCAATTCCCCGTACCCTGCAATTTTCACTTATGGGGGCAAGAGACCTTTCCATTCTGCAGACACCGCCACCCAACCGACAACCAGTGCAGACCGAAGTCTGTCAGTTTGATGAAAACATCATCCGCAATGCAATCGAATTCGAACTCAACCGCGGCGGTCAAGTATTCTTCGTTCACAATAAAATCAAAACGATAGAACTCGTCAAGGACATGATTCTCAGAATCATGCCCGGTGTTTCCATCGCAGTCGGCCACGGACAAATGGACGGCAACGAATTGGAACAGATTATGATAAATTTTATTGACGGCAAATACGACATTCTGCTGTGTACCACCATCATAGAATCAGGCCTTGACATACCTAACGTCAACACCATCATCATCAACGATGCACAGAACTACGGCCTCAGCGAGCTGCACCAGCTTAGGGGGCGTGTAGGACGCACCAACAAGAAAGCGTTCTGCTACCTCATCTCTCCACCGTTTCAGACACTCACAGAAGAAGCCTCAAAACGTCTGCGTGCCATTGAGGAATTCTCCGACCTGGGCAGCGGCTTCAACATTGCACTCCGTGACCTTGACATCCGCGGAGCAGGTGACATCCTCGGTGCCGAACAGTCAGGATTCATCTCCGACATAGGATTCGACATGTACCAGAAGATTCTTAATGAAGCCATGTCAGAACTTAAACTTGAAGAGAACATACAGACTGCCAACTCAGAACTGATTGATGTCAGTTTCGCAAAAGACTGCCAAATCGATACTGATATCGAAGCACTTATTCCTGACGAATACATCTCCAGCCTGTCCGAAAGAATGCTCACATACCGGAAAATGAACGAGGTGAAGAATGATGAAGAATTCGCCATGATACAAAGTGAACTGACCGACCGTTTCGGCCCAATTCCAAAAGAAGTCAAAGCTCTATTCAACGTACTGAAAGTCAAAAGCATAGCTAGAAACCTCGGAATTGAAAAAATTCTTTTTAAAGGTGAAATACTCAAATTCTATTTCCTTCCTACTGAAAACACAGCCTTCTACCAGTCGGCAACGTGCAACAAAATATTCAAATATGTACAGCAGACACACCGTATCACAAAAATCGGCGAGAAAAATGGCAGAATGACTCTGCAGTTCGAGTATGACAAAGCGCATCCATACGATTTCCACGATGTTCTTACGATTATCAACGAAATAACTGTCACTGAAGCATAATGTCCCACAAGTGGTTCAAGATACGGAGGCGGCTTTTCTACAGATTTCACGGCAAAAATGCCTATGGCTTACATTCACCGCATGTATATAACTACTATACAACGTCTTACCTACAGACAATCCGTTCAGGACATGTTAATGTCATTGAAGATTTTCAGAAATGGTGTAGGAAAAATTTTCCCGAATGCACTTTCGTCAACTATGATTTATCCGACACAGGCGACCTTGAAAGGCTGAAAAAAGACAATAACCGCAACTTTAAGTATGAAAATGATGACAATGTTATCGTTATTTATTTGAACATCAACGAATCCCCTGCAACATTACAACAATGGAATCAGGAAATGGACACCAAGAATGCCGGACTCAGTATCGAGACGTATTATTTCGGTGCAATTTTCCACGAAGAATGGTTTGCGAAGCAGAAAATCACACTCCGGCACCAGTCCGTTTGAAACAGAGACTGAACATCGTTGATCTCCGCCACTTCGTTTGGAACATCGGTGAACGACTGGACGGCAAGAATGACTACAGAGGCTATGTCCGGACCGATTTCATTAAGAGCATGTTCCTCAACATCTTCATGGACATGAATCTTGACAGCATCCGCGACTTCAAGTTCCAACCAGATAAATGTAGTATCGTGATTGACGATCCGGATGAAAATGGTAATAGCAAGGGGTGAACATGCCAGTATTTTCAATCAGTCAATCACATTGGATAACTTGTTTGTGGAACGCTGATAATGTTTTAAATGACTGGATAATATTAGATTTTATGATTTGCTTGAACTATTCTTGTTCAGATCAAATATTATGATTACTGTTTGCAACAGATTTACGGTAATATTGCCAAAAACCCGTAATACAAACAGGCAAAAGATATCATAAACAGTTGATATATTGACTTTTCCTGAAAAAGGTTGACGTCTCATTCATCCTATCCCTAACTTGGTTTACGTCATCACTGTTCCGGTTTACAATCTTAGGCCCATATCCCTAAAACGGTTGTCACCCCCGTTCCATTACCGCGGGACAATCCAGAGTGGCTTTTGTTTGGCGGGACAAAGATAGCGGTTTTGTCCGATTTGCAGGTTTTGTCACATGGATTTTTCCAGCATCTCTTCTGCTTTCCGGCTGCAAAGATACGACAACCTTTTGGTTATTGCTCCCAAAAGTGTCAACTTTTTTCAGTTTAAGGCAGTCTACAAAATGAATCTCTTTGAACTGTTCAAACAAAAATGCAGTTGGACGGATGAAGAGGTAAAGAACAACGTCAGAGTGATATGACATTCTCACGGAAAATTGGCAGAAAAGGCAAAATATTCGTCAAGAAAAGTGGCAAAACATTTGGTTATTACGATGGAAAGCAGTAACTTTGTGCCAACAATCAGCCAAATATGGCTAAAATTTGGAAAGACATGATAGCAAACAGGGAAAAGTACGTAGAACAACTAGTTGAAGCACAGGACAATGGCCTCATAAAAGTGATTACAGGGATCCACAGATGCGGCAAATCTTTTCTGTTGAATAAACTTTTCCGCGCACGGCTCTTGGCTGATGGCGTTAGCGAGCATAACATACTGTTTTTGAATATGGAGGATTGGCGTATGCGGAAATATCGGGAAGCAGATGTCTTACTTACTCGCATAGAAGATTTCGCAGCCGACCAAAAGCAGAAATACTATGTTATCATCGATGAGGTTCAGATGATCAACCACTTTGTGGATGCGCTCAACAGTTTGCTTCACTTTGACAACATTGACATCTATGTCACTGGAAGCAATTCTCGTTTCCTGTCAACTGATGTGGCCACCGAATTTCGAGTGCGAAGCTATGAAATACATCTCTATCCACTATCATTTAGTGAATATGTGAGCGCCTGTGGTGGCACGTTGCAAGAGGCTTGGGATGAGTATTCTTTGTTTGGCGGTTTGCCGGTTCTTCTACACATAACAAACAGAGAGAGGAAGTCAGAATACCTGAGACAATTGTTTAATACAGTATATTTACGAGACATCAAGGAACGTAATCGTATAGAAAACGTTCCTGAAATAAAGGAACTGATTCGTGTGATGGCATCTGGAGTTGGGTCCCTGACAAATGTCAACAATCTGACAAACACGTTTAACAGCAAGAAGCACTTGTCATTGACCAACAAGACCGTTAACACGTATATCAAATATTTTGAAGAGTCTTTTATATTGGAACATGCCCTGCGATATGACATCAGAGGTAAACAATATATAGGTGCTCAGTCAAAATATTATTTCCAGGATATAGGTTTGCGAAATGCCTTACTTTCATTCAGACAGTTGGATCGTGGTCACGTAATGGAAAACATCATCTACAATGAACTTCGTATTCTTGGTTTCAGAGTAGATGTAGGCGGAGTTGAGGCACGCATGAGCAATGGCACGCGGACGCAGCTTGAAGTGGATTTTATTGCAGAGAAAGACAGCCGTCGCTACTATATACAATCTGCCTATCAATTGCAGGATGAAACAAAGGAAGCGCAGGAGAAACATTCCTTGCTTCAAATAAGAGACTCTTTTAGAAAAATAATAGTCGTTTCGGGCCATTATCCACCAATGCTTGATGATAATGGTATAATAACCGTGGGACTATTTCAGTTTTTAACTGACAATAACCTAATAAATCAATAAAGCTATAATTCAAGAACCAGCAGCCGTGTGAAGTACGACCTTGTAGTGGTTGACTCACAAGGCATTGAGATGGATTCCGCTAATCAGTTGAAATCTCGTAACGAGGTGGCTGTCTATACAAAGCTGCCAAATGGTTTCTATATCAATACGCCTGTGGGACACTACAACCTTGGCTGTGGTATTCCATGAGGGAAGTGACATTAAGCACATCTACTTCGTGGCTGAAACAAAAAGCTACGACTTCTAATGGGTCTTATTTAAAATGGGCGGCAACCAGCAAATAATATGAATCTCTAACGCAGTATTTATACGTTGAACCTTATATTCAGGATGTCACCATCCTCAACGACATACGTTTTCCCTTCGACGAACAGTTTTCCCTTATCCTTGCATGCCGCTTCACTGCCAAGTTCCACCATATCCTTGTATTTTAGCACTTCGGCCCTGATGAAACCTCTCTCCAAATCTGAATGTATAACACCGGCAGCTTCAGGAGCAGTCATGCCCTTATGAATTGTCCATGCCCTGACTTCCTTCGGACCTGCCGTGAAGAACGACATTAGGTTGAGCATGTCGTAAGCTCCGCGTATCATACGGTTGACGCCAGGTTCAGTAAGTCCTGCCTCGTGAAGGAACAAATTACGGTCTTCTTCAGAATCGAATTCGGCAATCTCAGATTCAAGTTTACCTGCAACGATTAGCACCAATGCATCTTTATCCTTCAATGACTCCTTGACTGCATCGGAATATTTATTGCCATTGACTGCCGAATCCTCATCAACATTGCAGACATACATCACCTTCTTGTCGGTAAGCAGCAGCAAATCCTTAACATATTTGTCATACAGTTCCGGTAAAGTATCGACATCACGAGCGTTTCCGAAATTGCTCAATGTGTCCTGATATTTTTCGAGAACTTCGATACCCTGTTTCGCATCTTTGTCGCCTGCGCTCTTGAAAGCCTTTTCGAGACGTTGGATTTTACGTTCCACAAGTTCCAAATCTCGCACCTGAAGTTCAAAATCGACGAGTTCTATATCCCTGACAGGATCAACGGAGCCTTCCACATGAGGCAGATTCGGATCATCGAAGCAACGCAAAACATGTATCAGCGCATCGGTCTGCTGCACCTCGGCAAGAAATTTGTTGCCGAAGCCCTCACCCTTGCTTGCACCCTTGGCCAGTCCGGGAAGGTCAACTATTTCGACGGTAGCCGGAACTATCTTGGCAGAATGCACTATTTTGTCAAGTTCGTTAAGCCTCGAATCAGGCACGTCTATCACACCAATATTTGAAGTGTTATTGCTGAATGCAAAATTGGTCACATCAGCCTTAGTCTTTGATATACAATTAAATATTGTAGTCTTGCCCACATTGGTAAGTCCTATTATTCCGCATTTCAAGCTCATAAGTCTATTTTTTAGTAATTTGCAAAGTTAGAAATAAATCTCTTATTAATCAAAATAATCTTGAAATTAATTAATCCGACAAAAAAAGAGTTATATCAAAATAAATAGTAATTTTGTAATTACAAACAAAAGCATACCGCTCGCAAAAGCAGAGACATACAGATATTTTATCAGAGAATAGGATTATAACATGGAAAAGAACAAACGCGTTTTGATGGCAATGAGTGGTGGAATCGACAGCAGTGTCTCCGCCATCCTGCTCAAGGAACAGGGTTATGACATTATCGGTGCCACCTTCAGGACTTTCGACAACATAACCGAAAGCTGCATAGCCCGTGAAAAAGGCTGCTGCTCAATAGATTCCATAATGGAAGCAAAGCATCTCGCAGAACAGCTCGGCTTTGAACATCATATTCTCGATGTCCGTAAGAAGTTCCGTGAGACGGTGATAAAGAACTTCATTGACGAATATCTCCAATCCAGAACGCCCAACCCTTGCGTTATTTGTAATCCTGTGATTAAGTGGGGATTACTCTTTGACATGGCCAACGAACTCGGATGCGATTACCTCGCAACCGGACATTATGCACGCATCGGAAACCAAAACGAACGATATTTTCTGCAACGCGGCAAGGACACTGCCAAAGACCAGTCGTATTTTCTATGGAAAATTCCACAGAACCTTCTGTCACGAACACTGTTCCCTTTGGGGCACCTCACTAAGATGGAAGTCCGCGAAATCGCTGCCCAACACGGCTTTATCAAATTGTCACAAAAGAAGGAAAGCGAAGAGATATGTTTCATCCCAAACAACGACTACCGCAGTTTTCTCATTGACGAAGTCCCAAACATTAACGAACTGCAC
Source organism: Bacteroidales bacterium (assembly GCA_016285515.1). Classification (GTDB taxonomy): domain Bacteria; phylum Bacteroidota; class Bacteroidia; order Bacteroidales; family BM520; genus RGIG7150. Next base: position 49,580 of record JAEEQW010000010.1, on the reverse strand, counting down.
AAGCCGGGTAATTTTGTCAGCACTGACGGTCGTATTCTCGGGACACATAACGGTCTTTACAACTACACCATCGGTCAGCGCAAAGGACTCGGCATAGCTCTCGGCGAACCGGCATACGTTGTGGCTCTAAGGAAAGACACAAACGAAGTCGTTCTTGGAAACAAAAACGACCTTATGAGCAATTCGCTGTATGTCAGCGACATCAACATGATGAAATACCCTTCTGTCAGCAACAATATGGAAGTGACTTGCAGAATAAGATACAGAAACAAGGGAGCCCTCGCTCATTTATTCACAGAAGACAACAGGATAAGAGTTGATTTTGCCGCTCCGGTCGAATCCGTAACTCCCGGCCAAAGTGCCGTATTTTACGAAGGGGATGATTTAATCGGCGGAGGAATCATATCCGGATAGAAACACTATATGCGGCATAATCATATGGAATATGCCGCATACGTATATTATTATTTGAAGATTAATCAACAATTGAATATTGGCTGCCGAACCACGAATCAAGCGTATCATCAGCTTTCATCTCCATCTCAATGGTGACATGTTTTTTAACGTTGTCGTAGATTACAGCAAATGAAGCCACCTCATCAAGTATTCCCAACAGATGAAAACGTTTGAATGACAGCAGATTAATCGGGAGGACTATATATGCAATTGACGAATAGATATATACTTTGTCCTTAAGAGGCACATCAGAGTCTGTAAGCACATAATATAGAAGCAGCAATGGGCGCACTGCCTTGCGGCCCAATCTTTTCGAAAGAGCCTTTATTCTGTTCAGCAAGTCTGAAAGCATTGGTGATGAAAATTCCATTTCTTCTGTATTAATTGATTATTTAGATATCATCAAACATCGTGCCATGACATTCTATGACATAATGTCGGTCAGAAGCAGCATCCTCTAACGTCCGAGACTTGTGAAATCGTCCTTGTTGAGCATGAGCCACAGTTTATCCTTCAGTGTCTCAATGTTGTATTGCATAGCTGAGGATATGAAGATACTATCGACATTCCTTGGCAGCTGGCGATGCAGTTCCCGTTGACGTTTTTCATCGATAAGGTCACATTTTGTTATAGCCAGCAGACGCGGTTTGTCGAGTAGTTCAGGATTGAACTTCTCAAGTTCTCTGAGGAGAATGCGGTATTCCTGCGACAGAGTTCTTGTGGTTATACACGGGACCATGAAAAGCAGTACCGAATTTCGTTCGATATGTCGCAAAAATCTGTGTCCGAGACCTTTGCCTTCGTGAGCACCTTCGATTATACCTGGAATATCAGCTATAACAAAAGAATTTTCACCGTGATATTGAACCATGCCGAGATTCGGAACCAGAGTAGTGAACGGATAATCTGCAATTTCAGGCTTGGCTGCCGACACCACAGACAGCAATGTCGATTTGCCTGCATTGGGAAATCCAACCAGCCCGACATCAGCGAGGACTTTAAGTTCAAGAATAATCCATTTTTCGGAGCCTTCCTCACCAGGCTGTGCAAACTTAGGGGCACGCATAGTGGAAGATTTGAAGAAGCTGTTTCCCTTTCCGCCACGTCCGCCCTTGAGTAGGACAAACTCATCTCCAGCCTGTGTCACTTCCCCCATTAACTCGCCTGTTTCAGCATCCTTTGCCACAGTTCCGAGCGGAACATCGATATAGACATTCTCGCCAGTTTTGCCTGTGCTGAACTGTTCACCGCCGTTGCCACCGTCACCTGCCGAAATATGTTTCGTGTATTTCAGATGAAGCAAAGTCCATTTCTGTGGTACGGCACGAACAATAATACTTCCGCCATTACCGCCGTCACCGCCATCCGGACCTCCAGTGGCATTGTGCTTCGACCTGAAGAAATGCTTCGAACCGCTGCCTCCCTTGCCGGAATGACAGAATATCTTCACATAATCTACGAAATTGGATTGTGCCATATCGCTATCAAAAAATTACAAACAAACTAAATTATCGCATCCACTATCTTGCAGATCTCTTTATTTATGTCCTCAATGGCACCAACTCCGTTGACTTCATACAACTTGTTCTGTCTGCGGTAATATTCCACGATAGGGACAGTCTTGGTATGATATTCATCAAGACGTTTCTTCAGAGTCTCAAGGTCATCGTCGGCACGGTGGTCTTTCTCGGCTCTTTTGGAAATCCTGTCGGCAAGCACCTGTTCGTCAACCACAATGTTAATCATTCCAACGAAAGGAACATCTTCCTTTTTCAATACGCCATCAAGCATTTCGGCCTGACGCAGTGTCCTTGGAAATCCATCGAGCAGCACGCTTTCAACGCCTGATTCCTTAGCCTTTTTCATAAAGTTGACAATAATCGACAGCACAACATCATCAGGGACAAGCTGACCGTTGTTGATAAGACCACTGACCTGTTTGCCAAGTTCGGTCCCTGCTGCTATTTCACTTCTCAATGCATCTCCTGTAGAGATGTAACCTATGTTATACTTCTGTCTAAGTATTTCTGCCTGCGTACCTTTTCCGGCACCAGGTGCGCCTGTCAATGCAAACGCTGTTAATTGTGTTTTCAATTGATATATGTTTTTATAATTACGTCCATAACCATTGTAATCAAAGCCATACCCTATTATAAAATCATTAGGTATAGACTTTCCAATGAAATCTATCTTATAGGTGCCTTTGAAGGAAGCAGGCTTAAAAAGTAGCGTTGCAATTGCAACACTTGCAACGTTCATATTCTTCAACTGCTGCAGCACATATTCTATAGTCAGCCCTGTGTCGATAATGTCTTCCGTAATGATGACATCTCTTCCTGTCAAAGGGATATCAAAGCCTATCAACTGGTTGATATGTTCAGTCGATTTGGTTCCGGAATAGCTTGAAACCTTCACAAAAGATATCTGACAGTCAAGGTGGATATTCTTCAGAAGGTCAGCGGCGAACATAAAGGCGCCGTTGAGAATACCGAGAAAAAGCGGTTTTTTCCCTTTGTATCTCTCATTGATTTCAGAAGCGACTTTCTTTACAGCCGACTGTATTTCATCTTCCCGCATATAGACATTGAATGTCTTGTCTTCTATAGTTACAGTATCCATAAGGGTATTATTTAATATTTATTCGTTCATGACTGTTGTCAGTACCACATCCCCGACAATTTTGAGACTTTTGGCATCTATGCAGTTGATGTCATCCTTCAGTGTATGCCAATTATCATGGAACAGGCCATTCGGTGAATTGAAATCCTGGTGTATTATGTCGATGGTCGGTATAATCATAATCTGATTGATAAAAACATGGTCATCGGTAACGATACCGCCGGTCTTATTGACGAAATAATTGCCATAACCGATAGCTGCTGCGTTTTTCCACACTTTATCCACAACTCGTTTCGCGAAATAGTCGGAATACTGTTCGCGCAGAAAAGTCGGATTACTGTTACCCACCATATCGAGCAGAATGCCGTAGGAAGCATCATATCCAGGGACATGCGGATTTTTCGCCCAATACTGCGCTCCAAGTCCCCACAACAATTCAGTGGAAGTGTTGGAGTTGAGTTTATAATCTTCCGTAGGTCCGTAATCTTCCATATCAAGGAATATTATATCCACTCCAGCATTCGGGCGGGAAATCGACAACTGGCGGGCTACTTCGAGCAGGACACCCACTCCGCTTGCGCCGTCATTGGCACCATCTATTGGTGTATTATGGTTTTCAGGGTTTTCATCATAGTCGGCAAAAGGGCGCGAATCCCAGTGTGCACAGAGAAGAAGACGCTTTCCGGTCTCAAGGTTGAAAGAGCCTATGATGTTCTTTGCATCGAATTCCTTGCCATCAAACACGCGTGACTTGAAGTTCTGAACGAAAACAGTGTCGCAGAATTTTCTAAGCTGTCCATACAGATAGTCAGCACAGTCCTTATGGGCCTTCGACCCTGGAACACGCGGTCCAAAATCAACCTGATCCTTGACGAACTGATAAGCCATTTCCTCGTCAAAATCTTTGAATGCCTTCACGGTTTCAGCAGGTTTTTCATTATGTGTCACCGGCTTTTGCGAATGTTTGGAATTGTTGTCACAGCCAACCATTGACATGCATATCAGAGAAATAAGTGTCAGATATAGTATATTATTCATTTTCGTCTATTTTAAAATTTCCCGAAGGTTGTAATATAGTCCAATGGTCGAACGTCTCGTCCGCTTCCATGCCGCCGGCGCCATAAATTGTCTGGTCAGGTGTCACTATTTTCACAGGCGTATCGGAAAATATCATCTTTTTGTTCTGTTCCCAACGCAGGTGTTGAGTATAAAGAGTTTCACCCGACTGATGATTGGTGAGAATCACATTACCACGTACCTCCACTATTTTTTTGCTTTCGACATTGATGCCATAATCGGCTGTAAGTGAAGTCTTAACGCTCATATCGCGTTCAAAGAAATTCACTTTCATGCCATTTTCAAACACCAGTTTATCCTGATTCAAGTAGCTCTCAACATCATTGCCAATAATAACAAAAATGATTCTGCCCTGTTCGCTGTACTTCATCTCCACGTTGTGGAATACCTCTTCAGGTATGGAATCAGAATAAGGTCCAATAACGGACACACCATTTTTTTCGCTATCAGAACATGATGATAACAAAACAATTACAATATTCAATAAACAACAAAAGCGCAGACAGCTGTAATACCATCTGCGCTTGTTTAAGTATTTCATGTTACTTTGCTGCTCTAATCTTAGTAGTCCTGTTAATCCAGCAGCCTACTGTGTAGGTGTCACCTTCCTGCAGACTGTTGAAGAATATCTTGTCCATTGACGGGAAGTAGCGTGAATAATCTCTGATAAGTGCATTAGCTTCACTGGCAACGGAGCTGTCAACCTGTTTAGCCTTTTCAAACATATCAACTGCCACCCAGAAAACTGCACCTGGAAGTTTCGGATCGTTGCAGCTGTTGTTGCTCATTGCATAGAGCTGGCCAATCAGAATATAAGGCTCACCCTTTGAAGGGTCGAATGAAGCAGCCTTAAGAGCATAGTTGCGAGCTTCAGGGAAATTGTTTTTCTGCTGATAGCAGTGAGCAAGAATAGTGCATGCCGTGTATTTCTTAGCGTCATCTTCCATGCCAAGAGATTCAAGGAGATAAACAATTGCCTTATCATAATCCTCATTTTTCAGCATAAGTTTACCAAGCATGAATGCAGACTCAGGAGAAGGGTTGAGTTTATGATACTGAATTGAAACTTTTTCGAAGAGTTTGTCGGAAGTGCAGCCTTTCTTATCCAGCATATAGGAAATCTTCTTGAGAAGATCTATGTCTTCAGGAGTTTCATTGAATTTCTTTTCATAGATAGGAATGAGGTTTTCGCAAGATGCATAAGGCTCAAAATTGCCTTCAATACCTTCACGAAGGTTGAGATATTTATCCTTTTCCTTTGTGTTGTTCTTTACATTATATTCTATTATTTCACTAATTCTGTCATAGTTGTCGATTATTACAGACTTTTCTGCCAGTCCTTCCTGATACATCTGTATTGATACTTTGAAGAGAGCGTCAAGGACAGCATCGGAAGAGTTATTCTTCTCAAGTGCGACTGACCGGTCAAGAATGTCATATATGTTCTTCAACTCTTTAGGTCTGTATTTCATATAATCAAGACCTTTTCTGCCGAGGACATAGCCTTCTTTACCCATATACATCGCACGTTTGTCGTATATCTGCATTATGGTATCGATATAAGCTTCTGCCTCCTCTGCTGTAGCGGCATTTTTGGCATAATTTGCCATAATTGTGACACCGTCAACGTATGTGTTCAGAGAAGCCTTTGGACCATTTTCATAAACCCATTTCCAATAATGGTAAGACTGGTCGAAACCTCCTGCCGGGAACTTGCCATCCTTCCACTGTTTGAAAGCCTCTCTGTAAAGAGATAGGTTAGTAACGCAGGTAACACTGTCATTACCGTATTTAGGTAAAGCCTTGATACTGTCATTAACTTGTCCCATTGAGATAAAAGGAACCAAAGCTAAAATCGATATTAAAAGTTTCGTTTTCATTTTGAATATTGAATTTTATTTATACTTCACTCTATAAAACCAAGTATCATACAAAGAAAATGCCAAAGTAGCCTTAATGTAAGTTTCTTGTATCATTTTTCCGCTTCTTTTTCCACGGTTACCCACATCAATTGAAAGGTTAACCGTTGATGCTGAGCGAATTATAGGGAAACATGCCCCTACTGTCACGCCAAACTGATTTATGTTGTTCCCATCGACGGTATAGAAGCATTTTTCGAAATGAGCTCCCATTCTGTACTTTATCCATTTGAAATAGCTCGACACTGACGAACTACGTGGAGAATGCTCATAGCCAAGTGCTATCTTGTAAGAATCATTATATGTGCCGGCATCAATTCCGTATGCCTGGAATTTGGACCATTGCTGCCATTCGAAGTTACCGAGGATTTTAAAAGAGTTAAGTTTCTTGAGCATAAAGCCTCCACCTATCTTCATAGGTAACACCACCCCGCCGTTGCCTCTGTACAGTGAAACCGTATCTCGAAGCACTTCGATGTTGTTTGTTTCAGTATATGTATATGCAGCCTTATACTCAGTTGAATTGAGTTTCATCGTAGGAGCATAAGTCGCACCGAGACACAGTGACATCGAAGTGGAAAGCTTTGCATTGTACTGAATACCGGCATTAGTGTAAAAAGAGCTGACATTCAACTCATCAAGCTGTTTGACGCAAAAGAAATATGTTGAATCTGGATAAAGAAGAGAATGGCTTCTGACAAGATTTCCAAATATGTAGGATGCGTTTGCACCTATAGACACAGGACCTATCTCTATGCCTAATCCGAAATATGCATTGCTGAGACCGCCTTTACCCACATAACCGAGTTTCATTTCGCCTATTAAAGTATCCGTCACCGTCTGGGTTATGGAATAACCGAGTTCGGAAAACGGGACCAATCCAGCGCTCGCCTTAATGAACTTGCAAATAGGGAATCCAACATTAACATTGTTCAATCCGCCGTAGGTATAAGATGACTGTTCCCTGACGGAAAAAAAAGTTCTCGAATCTATTGATATACCTGCATCCAGGACAAACGACAAAGTATCAAAGGCAGTATATGACGCCGGATTGTCGGTATTAATCACCATATAATCTCTGAAAGCAGCGGAGCAGCCTCCAAGAGACCTTAATGCAGCATTCGTCGGACCTGAAATATTCCCAAGTCCGAAATTCGAATACGGTGAATAACTGGTCTGCCCTTTCACATGCAGACCAGCTGTCACCAATAACAACAATATCAACAGTTTAAAACTCTTCAAACTTTTCTTTTAATTATTTAAACCTAACTTGCAAAGTTCGTAAATATTCTGATATATATATATTAAAAAACATTAATATGTCTGCAACTTGAGTTCACCGTAATGAACCATAAGCGCATTTGAAGCAAGAGCGCCCATTTCGTCTTCGCCAGGATAAGCGGTTACAGGTGCTATGAACTTTACCATATCAGCAATGTAGTTCACAATATATTTTGAATATGCAATACCGCCGGTTATAAGAATGCCGTCAACATCTCCCTTGAGGACTGTTGCCATTTCTCCGATGGTTTTGCCGACCTGATATGACATTGCATCTCTTATCAGCCTGCATTTTTCATCACCTTTGTCTGCTCTTTCATCAAGTTCAAGAGCGCTATTGGTACCAATATGACCAACAAGTCCGCCTTTGCCTTTAATAAATGTCTGTATTTCTTTCTGGGTGTATTCACCGCTGAAACAGAGTTTTACAAGTTGTCCGGCAGGCAATGTGCCTGAACGTTCCGGTGTGAACGGGCCTTCGCCATCGAGAGCATTATTGACATCAATGACCTTGCCTTTGCAGTGTGCGCCGATGGAAATGCCACCACCCATGTGTGCTATGATAAGGTTGAGGTCTTCGTATTTTTTACCGAGTTTCTTTGCATGCTGACGACCTATTGCCTTCTGGTTCAGTGCGTGGAATATTGACTTCCTTTCGAAAAGCGGGTGACCGGAAATCCTTGCCACATCCTGTAGTTCATCGACAACGACTGGGTCAACAATAACAGCTTTCACATCTTCGTTGCCATGTTTGATGTTGATATCATCTGCTATTTCATCTGCTATAAGTCCGCCAAGGTTGCTTGCGTGTTCACCCTGACGGCAAGTCAGCAGGTCATCCTTGAGGTCATCGCTCACCTCATAGACACCACTTGGGATAGGTTTGATCAATCCGCCGCGTCCGACTATCATATTGAGCGAATCCACAGGTATTCCGGCTTTTTCAATTTCACTTACGATAAGTTTCTTTCTAAAATTAAACTGATCGGTTACTCTTTCATATTTGGATATTTCCTCAGAAGAGTGTCTGAGTGTTTTTATGAATATTTCCTTGTCATCATCATATACGGCAATCTTTGTTGATGTTGACCCGGGGTTTATTGCTAAAATTCTAAACATAGTTATTATCTGAAATATTGGTTACTAACTATTCAGGCATTCAATACATGCCATTTCTATACAATAATATTTTGATTTTTCGCTTTCGCTGCGTGACATTACGACCACAGGTTTTTCGGTACCCTGAATCAGACCGCCAAGTTCACCGTCTGCGAAAAGCATGAGCCCTTTGTAGAAACTGTTACAAGCCTCAAGGTTGGGAAACAGAAGAATGTCGGCATCACCGTTTATCGGTGTGTCAACGCCCTTGATTTCAACGCTGTTCCTATCACATGCGAGAAAGATATCAAGCGGACCGTCAATGATGCAGTCTGGCAACTGTCCGCGTTGAACCATCTTGCACATTATTGCATAGTCCTGTGAATCAGAAATTCCCTTGCTCACCTTCTCTGAAGCTCCTATCAAAGCCACTTTCGGACGATTGATACCAAAACGGTTAGCCATTTTCACAGCATATTTCAACATGGCAATCTTCTGGTCAAGATCGGGGAAAGGAATTACAGCAGTATCGCTTATAAACAACAGCTTATGATATTTCGGGACCTCTATGGCACAGACATAACTCAACACTGCCTTTGGTTTCATCAGGCCTTTTTCCTTGTTAAGGACAGCATGAAGAAATTTGTCGGTACCGATAAGACCTTTCATCAGAATGTCAGCCTCATCGTTTTTCACCATTGACAGAGCAATGTCCATAGCTTTGGAATCACTTTTCTCATTTATTGTTTCAAAGAGGTTACCGTTGAGGCCATCAGCTTTCACAATATCGTTAATCTGTTGTTCGTCTCCAACGAGAATTGGATGTACAAATCCCTGATTTGCAGCCTCATGCAGGGCATGAATCGTATTTGAGTCATGCCCGCACGCCACTGCTATCTTAAATTTCTGATTCTTACTTTTGAGAAAGTCAGTCAGTTCCGTTAAAGATCTGATAGGTTCCATTATGCGAGCATTGCAGCTATTGCAATTGAATATAATTTAGTGTTGACTGTATCTCCACGTGATGATAGGATACACGGGCATTTTGCACCTGCCACAAATGCACCCAGTTCAGCCTTGCATAACTTTGTGCTTGTCTTGTAGAAGACATTGCCTGTCTCGATGTTCGGGAACAGCAGACAGTCGGCATCGCCTGCAACAGGGCTCTGAACACCCTTTATCTCAGCACTTTCCTTGTCGATAGCCACATCGAAAGCCAAAGGTCCATCAACGATGGCTCCCTTTATCTGACCTCTGTCTGACATCTTTGAAATGATAGCGGCATCAACGCAAGCCGGCATTTTTGGCAGCATCTGTTCAGTTGCAGCAATGGCTGCCACCTTAGGCTTGTCAATGCCGAGAGCATGAGCTGTACGAATAAGATAATTGGTTATAGCTATCTTCTGGTCAAGGTCCGGAGCCGGAATCACAGCGACATCACCCACTATGAGGAGTTTATGGTATGCCGGATTCTCGATAACCGTTACATGGCTAAGCACAGCCTTAGGTGGAACAAGCCCGTTTTCCTTGTTGAGAATAGCTCTCATATATCTGTCGGTACTCAGCGTGCCTTTCATCAAAATATCACCCTCACCCTTGTTTATCATATCGACAGCCTTTGTTGCAGCCTTTGTGTCAACAGGCTCATTTACAATGTCAAACAACGAAATGTCAATATTTTCACTTTTACAAACATCGGCAATTTTTTTCTCATCGCCAACAAGCGTTGCACTTACGATACCTTTTTTTACCGCGTTATAAATTGCCCCAATAGTATGAGAGTCACAAGCATATGCTCCTATAATTCTCTTGGTAGGACGTGATTTCAATTCATCAAAAAGATCATCTAATTTTTTTATCATGATTTTGCATATTTAGGGTTATTAATTCCATTTAAAAGTCAAATCCAAGTTTCACCCCAGCTGACAACACCACGGAAAAACCGTCATTGAACATGAGATATCCATAGCTGGTATATGAACCAATGCCATATCCCAAACCACCGTAGAGATCAAGGATGAAACCGCCGAAATTCCACTGGTAACCACCTACAGCCATCAACGAGTACGACATCATAATCTTGTTTACATCCTTAAAACTTCTTACATTATAATTATCATCATAAACATATACTCTTTCAAGTTTATTGGCATAACTGATAGCAAATTCAGGTTTTATATAACCACCCTGCAATATCGAGCGATACTTGTCATTCAGATTGTATGTGCGTCTGGTACCCATAAACTTATAGCCGATAGTTGCCATAAAACCTTTCGGCTCGTATGTGAAATCCCATTTCTCGGCAACGTCGTCGTATGCATCTCTTCCAATACCGATATAACCGGCTGTGATTTCAATTGACTTGGTAGGGGAAAATGCATGTTCGTAAGCGATTTCCACCACATTCCATATTGGTGACAGTACATTTAATTTCAAGGCATTGCGCTTTGCATCCTTGTAATATTCCTCTTCAGTAACGAGGTCATTCATAGAAAGAACAACTCCACCTTCGTATTTTATCATATCTACTTGCGACTTGTCAATCCTCAACTTTGCGTTACTATTAGGAAGAGTATAGAAAATAGTTGTCCCTTCTATTTCATTAACTTCACATTCGATAGGCTCATTATTGCCTACGAGATAAATCTTATCTTGAGAAAAGGCTGATACACAAAACATTACAAGTACAGCCATTAAAAACAGTCTTAATTTTCTTTCTTTCATTTCATTCATTTTTTATTAAATATAATAATAATTCACTTAACTGACAATGTATTTAAAAACTAAACTGCAAAGATACAACTTTTTGTCAATAGTATGTGATTTTAACATCCTTCATAAACACTTCGTCAAGCAGTTTTGCGATACGTTTCACGATAGTTCTGCGTATTTCAAGTTCCACTGGCAATTCCGGATCCTGATGTGCTGAGTTAAGACTTGTCCCTACAAGAAAATGAACCATGTCGGATTCGTGGATGATTGAAACTATTCTGCCGGCAGGTCCCGCATCTGCATCGGGCGAATTGCTGCTGTCCTGTTCAAGCAGATTATAGACCTTTGTAAGAGTCAGTATGCCTTCTGTCACAATTCCGATACCTGGCATTATATGCAAAGGTGGCAAGTCTGGGTCAACAACTGCATTTCTGTCGGTTTCGACATTCAAATTCAGGTATTTGGCTATGATTTTAGCAGTTGTTCCTCCGCAGATTATCTTTTTACCTTTAAAGTTCTTCAAAGTCTGCACATATTCCACATCACGTGACTTGTCATAAGGTGGTCCTGTGCAAATCATACATTCGCGCGGATTTCTGAAATATATCGAAACACAGCTCATATCGTCTTTCGACACGTAACCGTCATTTCTATGAGCCTGGTTCACCACTTTCTGAGCAAGTTCGCTGGCAGAAATGTATGGATTGTTCATCATCAGCTGCAACACATATTCCTTGACTTTTTCAACCGGCCATCCCACATTGTTGTTGAGGATTCCAAGACCTGACTGCACAATGCCGTCAGAGCCGAATATGATTCTGTCACCATTGCGCGGGATAAACGTGGTCATCTTCAACACCTTGCCCTTATTTCTTTCAGTATCCATTACCAACTTTGACCATGGTATGTCAAGCTCTTCAAAACCGCGTAAAATCAGAGCATGAGGATTGTCATACTCCATCACCTTGACAGAGCCTGCAAAATCAATATCGACAATTGTAAAGGTGGAATAACTCGTTGATGTCTCAGCATTTACCGGCAGCGTATTCATTATTATGTCAGCAATCCTCTCAAAGTCCTTATGTTCCTCTGTGAAATTCAATGCGAATGAAGATGTCAGGGTTGCCATAACATTAGCCTTGACGCCATGTCCCATGCCATCGGAAAGCACGATTATCATTCTGTTCTCCGTTTTTATGCGCTTGACTCTGAACACATCGCCACAGATATGCTCGCCGTTGTAATTCCGTTGTTTGCAGAACACTTCCACAAAAAAGTCCCTGCTTTTTACCGGTACGGACTTTCTTCCAATTGTATTTATTGTCTGGGATTCCATCTTGTCCTACTTATTATCCTCGCCTTTGCCGCCAATAATCTTATACGAATTGATGACTGAATTCAGCATTTTTTCAGTTTGTGATGCACCTTCACCAAGAAGGAATCCTATTTTCTGCACCATTTCCAGGTTTTCGTCTATCACATCATTTATCTTCTTGATAATCTGCTCTTTCTGTATTCCGGCAGAATGCATGTCACGAAAAATGCCACCAGCCATCCTGCCTTCACCTATTGGGAAAATGGAAATATTGTAGAATTTTTCATCTATGATGATATCCTTATTGCTGATTACTTTATTGGCATTCAGCACATTATTGAAAAGATCGACAACTTGCGGCGGCATAAGTGCATCGAAGGCCGCACCGACAAGTTCAGGAATCACCTCGGCTATCTCGGCAGCATCTTCGCCAAGCATATTCACAAATACACTGTTGGTTTTCACTATCGACAATTCCGAATCCACAACAACCACAGCAGAATTGAGATTGTCAAGCAATATATTCATCAGTTGGGCCTCTGTATCGAGTCGTTCAACACTTTCATGGAGCTTTATTTCGTTATCGTGGAATCTGTCTCTTTCAGCCGTCAGCTGTTCTTTTTCCCTTTCAAGGTTGGCAAGAAGCTTTTCACGATTTTCGACCTCATAGAATGTACAGTCGGAAATATCAACATGACCTCTGGCGACGTTGGTCGCAAAATCGAAACAGGAATTGAAACCGCAGAGACGGCAACCGCTGGTGTTGTGGCCGATTCTATCCAGCACTTCTTCAATTTTCTCCTTAGCAGGTTCCGGGGTTCTCTGGTCATCAACCACAAAAGAAGTCTTCAGATCGACATTTGAAGAGTCCCTAAGCCATTTCTTCCATAGATCAATATTGAGCATCTCGCAGCGTTTCTTCTCATAATTTCTTACTGCATTGTCGCTCATGATAAAGTTGCCGCCGGTTGTTCCTGGACCAAGAGAGCAGCAGCGACAATAAATCAGGTTGAAATGTTTTTTCACCTTGTTTATTTCATTGGCGAAAGTCTTAACAGCATCAAGAGACGTGCGTCCGGCAGCCATTGAAAAGACTGGGCTATCTTCACATTCAGCAGCATACAGAAGGCCGTCAACCAATGGGTATCGTGCTCCCCTGTTGCCATACGGCTCATCGAAATCGTCAAACTTCACTTTGAGTTCCTGGATGTCAGACTCATTGAACATTTGTCGCAGTTCCCTGAAGGTGATATTGGCATCTATATATTTCTCCTCATTATAAAATTCTTCATCCTTACTCGCAATACAAGGTCCCACAAAAACAAATTTTGTATCCTTGTCGTATTTGGTCCTCAGATATTTCGCCATAGCTATGGAAGGTGAAACGAAAGGAACAAGGTTGTCTATCAAGTCGGGATGGAATTTGCGGACATAGTTGACAACAGCCGGGCAGGTAGAAAAGATATAATATTTACCTTGGTAGTTGTTAATCAAATCATTATACTTTTCCGCAATCATATCCACGCCGAAAGCGACTTCATGGACATTGGAAAAGCCCAATGATTTTATCATGGCGACAAACTTACGGTAGTCGGTGATGTCTTCAAATTCGCCGGATATTGACGGGTCAAGCAGTGCAACTGTCTTGTGGCCGGCTATAAGATTTTTTACCTCATTAATTGAGTTTCTGAACTTTACAGCATCATTGGGACAGTACACAAGACAGTCACCGCAACCTATACAGCGGTTGGGGTCTATCCGGTAAGCATTACCTGAATTTCCTGATACGGCGCTGACTGGGCATACCTTTGTACATACCGGTACTGCACAGTTCACGCATCTGTCGGAATCGATTCTGAAAAGCGGTGTTGGTGGATGCGGTAATTGTTGATTCATAATGGAATATATGTATTATAATTGCCTGATGTACCTGTCAATTGCAGCGGCAGCTTTCTTGCCGGCGCCCATAGCGAGGATAACAGTGGCGGAACCGCTGACGACATCACCGCCGGCGAACACGCCCTTGCGTGTTGTCTGTCCGTTTTCATCAGCGACAAGACAGTTCCATCTGTTGGTATCCAGTCCAGGTGTGGTTGACGAAATCAACGGATTGGGCGATGTTCCCAAAGCAACAATCATCATGTCAGCATCCAAGGTGAATTCGGAACCTTCTATGACGACAGGTCTTCTGCGTCCGGATTCGTCCGGTGCACCAAGTTCAGTTTTAACGCACACCACCGATTTCATCCAGCCCTTTTCATCACCGATAATTTCAACAGGATTGCACAACAAATTAAATATAACGCCTTCTTCCTTGGCATGATGCACTTCCTCAGCTCTCGCCGGCAACTCCTCTTCCGAACGTCTATATACGACATGCACTTCGGCTCCAAGACGCAAAGCGGTTCTGGCCGCATCCATCGCGACATTACCACCACCGACAACCACAACTTTCCTACCGACATAATTCGGGGTTTCATAACCCTCACGATAAGCATTCAGAAGATTGTTGCGTGTAAGAAATTCATTGGCAGAAACTACGCCGCACAAATTATCTCCTTTGATATTCAGAAATATAGGTAATCCGGCACCAGTTCCGATGAAAACCGCCTCATAGCCTTCATTGTCCATCAAATCGTCAATTGAGACAGTTCTGCCGACAACAACATCCTTTTCGAATTTGGCACCAAATCTGCGTACATTTTCAATTTCGCTTTTCACTACCGTATCCTTTGGCAGACGGAATGATGGAATACCATAGACAAGCACACCGCCGTATTCATGCAAAGCCTCAAATACTGTCACGTCATAACCTTTCATGAGCAGTTCCTTTGCACATGTTATTCCGGCAGGACCACTGCCTATTACTGCAACTTTGTGACCATTTGAAGGTGCCGGTGTACCGAGAGATATATTGTGCTCCCTTGACCAGTCGCCAACAAAACGTTCAAGTTTGCCGATAGCGATCGCCTCGAATCTTTTTCCCATAACACAACTGCCTTCACACTGGGTTTCCTGCGGACATACTCTGCCGCATACCGCAGGCAAAGCCGAATCTTTGGCTATAATCTTTGCAGCCTCCTCAAAATTGCCGGCAGCAACTTCCTTGATAAATTTTGGAATATTGATTTCCACAGGACAATTCCTGACACACTGAGGATTCTTGCACTGCAAACAGCGTCTTGCCTCTTCCATCGCTTCCTCGGCATTGTACCCGAGACAGACCTCATTGAAATTATTAACTCTTTCTTCAGGTTTCTGTTCCAATATCGGCACACGTTTCTTCTTATCACGGGCTTCATCCGAAACACCGCCTATAAAGCATTCGTGACCTTCATTACGTTCCTCATCCTCAAGGACTTTCCGTGTTTCATAGTTGTCATACATCGCCTGACGCTTCATCGCGTTGTCGAAATCCACCAAAGCGCCGTCAAATTCAGGACCGTCAATGCAGGTGAACTTGGTCTTTCCGTTAACAGAAACACGACATGCACCACACATTCCTGTTCCGTCAACCATAATGGAATTCATACTCACCACACTGTGAATGCCTAACTCCTGAGCGGTCTTTACAGCAAACTTCATCATTATCATCGGGCCTATTGCCACAACCTCATCGTAATGCTTCCCGCCCTCAACCAACTTGCGGAGCAAATCTGTAACAAGTCCTTGATTTTCGCCAGAATTATCGTCAGTTGTAATATACAGATTTGAAACTTTCCTCAATTCATCGACATAAAAAAGCATCGATTTGGTTCTGGCACCGATTATACAGTCAACCTTCACACCATGTTCATAAAGCCACTTGACCTGCGGATAGATAGGTGCAATTCCAATGCCACCGCCAATAAACACATAGTTTTTCGACTTGCGCCGTTCATCTGTGAGATAATAGAAATCAGATGGTCTGCCAAGCGGTCCCACTACATCTTCCAAACTATCACCAACATTCATCTCACTCATCGCGCGGGTCGTATTTCCTACAACCTTATAGACAAGGGTAACAGTGCCTTTATTAACATCAAAATCGCTTACAGTAAGCGGAATGCGTTCACCTTCCTTATCAACTTTCACAATCAAAAACTGTCCAGGCAAAACTGATTGTGCAATACGAGGTGAATTGATAACCATAAGGCATGTATCATGCGTGAAAAAGTGTTTGTGAAGTATTTTGAACATATCTTTAACTATTTTATGAAAAATGCAAAATTAAAATTTTTTTTAAATACTTTTGCAAAAAATGGTTATATGAAGAAAGTACCACATACATACGTGATAATATTCTCAATTATCATCATCAGTGCAATATTGACCATGATAATTCCAGCGGGAGAATTCGAACGCCAATCGATAAATATGCCCGACGGCAGCACTCGCAGTGTGGTAGTGGAAGATTCATTTCATTTCGTGGACCAATCGCCGCAGCTTTGGGAGATATTCACTTCATTCGCAAAAGGGTTCCAATCACAGTCTCACATCATTATCTTCATACTCCTCATCGGTGGCGCCTTCTGGATTCTTAATGCTTCAAACGCTCTGAGTATCGGAATAAACACATTCTGCAATTCAGTGGTAAAACTTGAGAAATACAAATTCCTGAAAAAAATCGGTGTCAACAACATCATATTGACACTGATAATGTTGATTTTCAGTCTGTTCGGAGCAATCTTCGGTATGAGTGAGGAAACCATTGCGTTCATTGTGATTTTCATCCCACTTGCAATCTCCATGGGCTATGACTCCATAACCGGTCTCTGCATAGTTTATGTCGCCGCACACCTCGGTTTCGCAGGAGCAATCCTAAATCCGTTCACCATAGGAATCGCACAGGGAATTGCAGGCATTCCACTGTTTTCAGGAATCGGATACAGAATATTTTGTTGGCTGATTATCAATATTATAGGATTTGCATTTATATTAATGTATGCCAACAACGTCAAGAAGAACCCAAAAAAATCACCGATGTATGATCTGGATGACTATTGGCGCAAACAGCAATTTAACCCAACAGAAGAAATAAAATACTTCACTCCGAAATCAGCATGGATTTCATGGGCTGTGATGTCAATATTATTGGTGATTATTTCCATAATATTTCCAATAACGGCAATGAAAATAGGTTCTGCGGAGCTTACATGGCCAGCTGTTCCGACAGTTTCAGCCTTACTTGTCATCTCCGGATTCTTCGCCCTACGCAAGTCAGTGCATTTCTACATACTTGACATGCTGCTGTTTACAGTCATATATCTTATCATCGGAGTAATGGGATACAACTGGTATGTTGTTGAAATAGGTGCGTTGTTTTTTGCAATGGGGATTTTTTCCGGAATTGCAGCAGGATTTGGAGCCAACGAAACCGCCAAACTGTTTGTATCCGGTGCCAAGGACATCCTTTCAGCTGCAATGATAGTCGGTCTTGCAGGCGGCATTATCATAATACTCAATGATGGTAAAATTATTGATACAATAATGTACTATCTGACAGGGACCATGAAAAACGTCGGCAAAACCTGGTCTCTCGGTATCATGTATGTCATCCAGACCGGTCTTAACCTCATAATGCCATCAGGCTCGGCAAAAGCGGCACTGACCATGCCAATCATGATTCCTTTCTCTGATTTGTTAGAGATTTCACGACAAGCTACGGTAATGGCATTCCAGTTCGGTGACGGATTCACCAACATGATAACCCCGACATCAGGAGTGCTGATGGGTGCTTTGGGAATGGCGAAGATACCATACGAACGCTGGTTCAAATTCTTCTGGAAATTCATAGTAGTAATGTTTTTCCTCGGTTTTATCCTGCTGATACCCACTATTAAATTACAATTAAACGGTTTTTGATATATGCAAAAAAAGAAAGAGTTCATCAAAAAGCCTGAATACCCTGGTGGCAAGGAGGCTCTGAAGAAATACATCCACGATAATCTGAGATACCCCAACGATGCTCTCGAAGCCAAGATTCAAGGTGTTGTGGCTGTTTCATATGAAGTTGACGATGACGGCAATGTGGTTTCATCAAAGATTATCACAGGACTTTATCCTTCATGTGATGAAGAAGCGCTTCGTCTTGTCAACTCTCTGAAATACTGCCCAGTACGTAACAGAGGGCTTAGAATCAAATCAAATTTCAAGATAAACATCTTCTTCCGCATCGACAAAACAGAGAAACAGTTGCTTGAAACAATAAACATTCAATACACTTACGTCACAACCCCGAAAAAGGACAGTGACAATAATGATGACAAAAATAAAGGTGAAGTGTACAGTTATTCGATAACCTTTTAAAGCACAAAACTATAACAGAGAAAATGATGAAAAAAATAACAATACTGATAATTATGGCGTTTTCCATTTTGGAAAGCATGGCGCAGCCAAAGGTAATTGCGCATAGAGGTTACTGGAAAACTGAAAATTCAGCACAGAACTCGCTCACATCGCTGAGAAAGGCAGCAGAAGCAGGCTGCTACGGCTCTGAATTTGACGTGATTCTGACTGCCGATGACGAATTGGTTGTCAATCACGATGATAAGTTCAAAGGTGTCGTAATACCCGAAGCGACCGCTATGGTTGCCACAGCAATAGTGCTCAGCAATGGTGAGCATCTGCCAACCATAGACCAATATTTTTCAGAAGCATTGAAGTATCCCGACCTGAGACTTATCCTTGAAATCAAACCATTAAAGACCACGGAACGTGAGATGAAGGCTGTAGAACTCACCGTCGCAAAACTGCGCGAATACCGTCTCCTCGACCGTACAGACATCATTTCATTTTCGTTGGATATATGCAAGGAGGCAATAAGATTGCTTCCCGATACAAAAGTCTATTATCTCAACGGAGACCTCAGTCCGCAGGAGCTCAAAGACTTAAACTTTGCCGGTGCCGACTACAACGGGTTAGTTCTGAAATTCCATGAAGAATGGATTAAAGAATGCCACAACCTGGGATTAGAAGTTAACGTCTGGACCATCGACAACAAACCGGATATGCGGTATTTTATAGAACAAGGGGTGGATTACATCACTACAAACTATCCGGAGAAACTGATGACGACTTTGTTGACGATCGGTCAATAATGCATATCAGTCCGATAACAGTCAATGCACCATTGAGCAATATCTTCTCGAATCCGAAAGAATAATTCCAATAGCGCGGGCTGATGTAACATACGATATAAGTTATCACCGGTGCGAGAATTGCAACAACCGGCACATACTTGTCACGCAACTTTGACCTGCTGCACAAACCGAAAGCAAACAAGCCAAGAAGAGGTCCGTATGTATATCCTGCAATATCGAAGATTGTTGTTATAATCGACTGGTTGTTAAGTGCTTTGAATGCAAGCATCAGCAATATCATGATAAATGCGAATGAAAAATGAACTTTCGTGCGAAGTTTCTTCTTTTCCGATTCAGGAAGATCTGCTCGTTTGCCTTCAAAACCGAGAAAGTCAACACAAAAACTTGTCGTCAGAGCAGTCAGCGCACCATCACCGCTGGAATAGGCAGCAGAGATGAGACCAATGAGGAAAACTATTCCTGCCACAGGGCCAAGATGATGAAGCATTATTTCAGGAAACAGCTGGTCAGTGCTTGCAGGAATAGGAATACCCTGCGATTCAGCCATGATGTAGAGTGCAACACCAAGTATCAGAAACAGAGCAACAACAGGAATCATCGTCAGACTCATCGAAATGATATTCTTCTGTGCAGATTTCAGATTCCGGCAACTCAGATTCTTCTGCATCATATCCTGGTCGAGACCATTCATTGCTATGGTTATGAAAATGCCGCTGAGGAACTGTTTCATGAAATAATACCTGCTGCCGACATCGGTGATTATCAGTTCGGAATATGGATGATTGAACACTTGTCTGAGCAGACCTCCAAAGCTGATATTCAGCAATTTGGCAATAAATACAAAACACAATATCAGCGACAATATCATAAATGTTGTCTGAAGAGTGTCGGTCCAGATTACGGTCTTGATGCCACCTCGGTATGTATAAAACATTATTAGTCCGATGAAAATCACCGCTGTGAGAACAAAAGGCAAATTCCATTCCTTGAAAATGAACGTATGGAGTACAAATGCAACAAGATACAGGCGTCCGCCGGCACCGAGCAGCTTGGAAATGATGAAAAATGTGGAACCCGTCCTGTATGAAATGTTCCCATAACGCTGCTGCAAATAAGTATAAATGGTGGTCACATGCATTTTGTAGTATATCGGCAACAGAACGTATGCTATCACAAGGTAGCCAATCATATTGCCGAAAACGACCATAAGATACGACATGTGCGAATTATAGACATCGCCAGGGATAGATATGAACGTGACTCCTGACAGCGATGCGCCTATCATGCCGTATGCGACAAGCGGCCACGGCATCTTTCTCTCACCGACGAAAAACGTGTCGGTTTTAGCCTTCTTAGATGTGAAATACGAAACAACAAATAACGCAATCGTAAACGATAAAAAAGCAATAAGTATTAACCAAGTTGGCATTGTCAGTAACTGTTAATGATTAAACAAATCGGCAAATTCTCTGAGATTACTGCAGCAATAGTCTGCACCGGAGTCATCCTCATCGGAACCTATATATACTGTATTCATTCCCAAACGTTTGCCAAAGACAATATCTGTTATTCCATCCCCCACCATCACACTTTCCTTGAAGTCGATTTCAGGAAAATCATGCTTGGCCTTCAACCCCATTCCAATATCGGGTTTTCTGTCGGGATGATGTTCACTTGCGAGATAAGGACAATAGTAGATTTTAGTCATCTTCCCGCCATGACTTTCGATTTCATCGGTCATATTCCTGTGAATCTCGGCCAGAGCATCTTCGGTCATCAGGCCTTTTCCTATTCCTTGTTGGTTGGTAATCAAGAAGATATAATCGAAATGTTTTGCAAGAATTGACATCGCATCAAGAACTCCGTCGATAAAGGCAAATTCCTCCTTACAAGTCACATAACCGCCTATTATTCTGACATTTATCACTCCATCTCTATCGAGAAAAAGATATTTGCATTTAGTTATTTCAGTTGGGACCAGTTCCATGATTGAATCTTATTATAATCTTCAGGAATTCCAATATCAATGAAATCTGAATCAAATGGCAACCCCATAACTTTCAGGCCATCAGGATTTTCCAACAATTCTTTCTCGAAGGAAAATCTTTCAGGGAAGTCGTTAAGGATATTTTTGTTGAAAAGATAAATACCACCGTTGATATAGCCTCCATCCTTTATCAAACCTTTCTCACGAAACGCCACGATGTTGCCTTCATTGTCTATTTCAACGCCGCCATATCTTGACAAATCATCCATATACTTGAGAGCCAGCAGAATATCAGGATGATATTTTTCATAAAAGGAATGGAATTTTTCGATATTGATATTAAAAAAAGAGTCACCGTTAAGGACAAGTGCATCTTCGCCACACATTAAAGATGTTGCGAATTTAATGCCGCCGCCTGTCCCCAGCGGATGGTTCTCAATTGCATATTTTAGTCTGATATCGTTGTAACAGTCGCCAAAATGCCTAATCACCACATCATGAAGATAACCCACAGACAGAATCACGTCATTTATTCCAGACTGTTTGAGATAGTCAAGCTGATATTCGAGGAAAGGACGGTTCTGAACTGGAGCCATAGGTTTGGGCAAATCACTCACAACTGACTGCAAACGAGTTCCGAAACCACCGGCAAGAATTATGGTATCCATTACGCAAACAGTTCCTTTTCAACAAGTTCACAGATGATATGTCCAATCATAATATGTGCTTCCTGAATACGTGGTGTATCTGTTGACGGCACATTGAGAAGAAAATCGCACCAATCCTTCATTTTGCCTCCAGTTTTTCCGGTGAGTCCAATGATAATGATTTCATGCTCCTTACAGTATTTCAGGGCATTGAGGATGTTGGCGGAATTCCCTGATGTAGAGATAGCCACCAATACATCACCAGGCTCTGCCTTTGCCATGACAGCTCTGAGATAGACATTATCATACGAGTAGTCATTAGCCACGGCAGTGAGGTATGATGTATTGACATGAAGAGCCTCGGCATCCAAAGGCGAACGGTCAAGATAAAACCTTCCGGACAATTCTGCAGCCAGATGTTGTGCGTCAGCCGCGGAGCCACCGTTGCCGGCAAACAGCACCTTATGTCCCGTTCTATAAGCCGAAACGATTGCGTTTTTGGCGTCTTCAATGGTCTTCAGGAAATGAGAATCTTTCAAGATGTCATTCTTCACATTGACAGATTGCATTATGGCTTCCGATATTCTATTTTCCATTTTCAACTATTTTTCAATTTTACCAATCACCTTCTCCACATTGTAAACATTGCGGTCCGGTGATTCACGGCTGATCATTTCTCCTATGAAACCCGTTGTAAACAGCTGAGTTCCAAGAACCATGCAAAGAAGGCCGAAATAGAATAAAGGTCTGGAAGTCATGCCATATACATGTCCGAAGAACTTCTCTATGACAAGGATTAGAAATATGATGAAACCTATTAAGAAAACCAGTGCACCGATAGCACCGAAAATATGCATTGGATTTTTACCGTATTTATTCAGGAATGTGATAGTTATAAGGTCAAGAAAGCCATTTATGAATCGGTTCATTCCAAATTTTGTCACACCATATTTGCGTGCCTGATGATGAACGACCTTCTCGGTTATCTTGTTAAATCCGGCTTTTTTGGCGATAAGCGGTATATATCGATGCATTTCACCATAGACTTCTATTTCCTTAACTATTTCTTTTTTATACGCTTTCAGTCCGCAATTGAAATCATGAAGTTTGATTCCTGACATCTTGCGAGTTACGCTATTATAGAATTTTGAAGTTGAACGTTTGATGAAAGGATCGTATCTTTTTTTCTTCCATCCTGAGACTATGTCCCAGCCGTCTTCAGCTATCATCCTGTACATTTCAGGCACTTCTTCGGGACTATCCTGAAGGTCAGCATCCATAGTAAAGACGACATCACCATTAGCGATTCTGAAACCCTCGTTCAAAGCTGCCGACTTGCCGTAGTTTCTTCTGAACTTGACACCTATCGCATTGTTTTCAGCGGCAACAATATCCGAAATTATCTTCCATGAACCGTCAGTGCTGCCGTCATCGACAAAAATAACCTCATACGACAAATCATTTGCCGTCATGACTTTTTTAATCCAATCATAAAGTTCGTGTAACGATTCCTCCTCATTGAAAAGAGGTACAACAATAGATATCTGCATTTTAAAAAACCTTTTCCTTTTTTGTAAAAATAGCGACTACAGCACTGAGTATCAGCGATGTAAGAGCGGCTGACAAAAGCATGGCAAAAAACATATATGCTGGTGTCAAAATAGTGTTTTCGAGAATGGTTGACATGCTGTCGGCCATTTCGGAGCCATACATCTCATACATCATATTATATGATTGTTCAAGATATTCTTCCTTGTAAGTAGCGGAGATGAAAGAATTATAAACCCAAGTGGGCAAATCGTGTAACACGCAGGCAATCAGACTGATGAAGAAACCTTGTCCAAAGCCCTGGCTATAAGTGATAAAACCTCCAAGCTGTTCTTCCCTGTAGCGGTTGATACCTTTTGTCATTGTGACAACGAGCAGCGATGCAACGAATATCATATCTATTATATTGAGGGATGAATTCGTTTGTGAATTTCCGAAAAACACTATCATCAGTATTTTGTAAACTAACAATATCCCTCCCGCAACAGCGCCATACACGAGGCGGTTCTGCCATTTGTTCAATATTTTGTCTTTCATAAAAAAAATTTTACAAAAGTACTTATTTTTTCTTGAGTATAATAAAAAAAGTAGTACTTTTGCGGCGGGTAAGTCTTATACGACTAGCTCCTGCTGAATCCCCCAGGGCCGGAAGGCAGCAAGGGTAGGCGGTTGTAGCAGTGCGATATAAGTAGCTTACCCATTTTTTGTTATTGGATATCAATACCCTATATATAAAATGCTTCTGAAAATTTATCCTCAGAATCCCAATCCGCGGCACATCGGCATGGTAACTGAATGTATCAACGACGGCGGAATAGTCATTTATCCCACCGATACCATTTATGGTCTTGGATGCGATATCCATTGCCAGAAAGCCGTACAGAGAATAGCTCAGATTAAAGGCGTACAGGTTGAAAAGGCCGATTTCTCACTTATCTGCCATGACCTTAGCAACCTTTCCGAACTGACAAAACCAATACCCAATAACATTTTCAAGACGATGAAGGCTAATCTTCCGGGACCATTCACCTTCATTTTAAATGCCAACAGCAACGTCCCTTCAATTTTTAAGTCCAAAAAGAAGACCGTAGGTATTCGTGTCCCCGACAACAACATCATTCGTGAAATAGTCAGAGTCCTTGATATGCCTATCGTCACCACGTCCATTAAAGATGAGGATGAAATAGTGGAATACATGACCGATCCGGAATTGATTTATGAAAGATACTGCGACCTTGTCGATATTGTAATTGATGGAGGATACGGTGACAACCAGCCATCTACAATTGTTGACTGCACCAGTGAGGAGCCAGTAATAATCCGTCAGGGAAAAGGCATTTTGAGATAACAAAAAAACCGTTACCTTTGCACGGCAACGGTTTTTAAGTGACCACGCCGGGATTCGAACCCGGGACCCCATGCTTAAAAGGCATGTGCTCTACCTGCTGAGCTACGTGGTCCCCACTTGAAAATTCGGCTGCAAAAGTACTATAATTTTTGAAACTAAAATGTATTTTTTTAAAAAAATATTGACATGCCTGTTTTTTTGCTTGACAGTAACATTGTTGTGCCAGGCTCAGAAAAATAAAATTGACAACAAATTCAAAATTGAATACCAGGTCACTGAAGAGGAAACTCCAATCAGCATTGTCAACTGCGGGAAATACGGAGCGCTGACATATTATGTCTCATCCAACATCGGCCATGACTCTTTAGTGTGGACTGTCACACAACTTGATGTCAACTTTGAGAAAGTGATAGAGTTCAACATCACTCTGCCCGGCGACATCTACTATAACGGATCCGCTGTCAATGACAGCATGATTTACACAGCACTGACCACATCCAACAAAAAATCAAAGGCCAATATTGTCGTTGTGGAATACAACATGATGTCAGCAAAATGTTCCTACGCGGCATACATCTCCGACTCTTTTGAAAGATTCACTGAAATTGATGCAGTTAAGCGTGTCGCTCTCGTAGCATACAGGACTAAAAACAATACCGGCCGTGTCTTATCGGCCAACTTCAACAACGGTGAAGTGAAAGATATCATCAGCGTAGATGAAGCCGACAACTCATTCAAGAGATTCGATGTCATGAACATCGCAGTAAACCAGTCAAATACCGGATTTTATATATTCACCATAAAGAATATGCCCAAGCTTAACCGTCAGACACTGACTGTCGAAAGCTATACAAATGGCGTTAAATCAACTTTTTACACGAAAGATTTCAATGACAGTGTCACATTTGTGTCAGCATCACCACTCTACTCAACGACAGGTCAGATTCAATCCATTGTTGGCAGTTATTACAAAGGTGAGCTAAGACATATCAGGGGTGACTACAATTTTGGCAACAAGTCAACAGGTGTCTATTCCTTCAACCTGCAAAGCGACCAACTAAACATTTATCCTGCTGCCAAAACAAGTCAGGACATATATTTCATCTGGGATGACCCCATAGAGTTTGATTCGGTAAACAGTATTAAATCACGCGGTTATCTTTTTTCCGGAGAGGCTTTCTTTCCTGTTTACAGAACAGTGACGGACATAGACTATGATTTCTGGGGAAGGCCCTATTCGGTGCAAAGAATCGAACTCAACGGCTTTTCCACATTCACAGGTCTGAACTATATTTTCCTTCCTGATGGCAATTTAGTCTGGTCTGGTCTCTCGTATTTTGAAAATGTGGTGTCATTAAAGCCATTGAAACGCACAACGACTTACATCAGTGAAGGCGATATCATAAATATGGCCTATTCATTTGACCATATACAATACTCCATTTTGGAACCGCTGACAAAATCAACTTCCACAAGCACATATTATCCTGAAAAAAGATACAGGAAAGATGTCATACTGAAAGAGCGCAACACCACCATTGAGCAATGGTACGGCAATTATTTTCTGACAAGCGGTTATCAGCTTATAAAGAATAATTCCATAGCCAACAAAAACAAGCGCTGGGTGATGTTTTTACAAAAAACCGGAGTTACTTCAAATTTATAAACGGAACAGCATCGCCGAGCATATATTCAGGCAACGCACCATTCCATCTCTGAACAGCCTCGTATGAGACAATCTTTGGATTGGCTGCCAACGCGTCGGCCTTAATCTGGATTGCCTTGGCCTCTGCTTCAGCTTTGATTATCTGTTGGTTGGCTTCCTCTTGGATTCTGACCGTGTTATTCTTCTCCCTCAAAGCATTCTGCTCTGCAACCTGCTTTTCAATGATAGCCTTTTCGAACTGGTCATCGTAGTCGATATTAACTATCTGAAAACGAATATTGCTGAAATACTGGGAAGGGAATTTGTTAATAAGCTGAATCTCAATTTTATTTCTCACATTATCACGATTCTCCACAATCTCTGCAGCATTGAACGTGCCTACCACATCCTTGATGACACCTTCGATAATTGGCGACAAAATTTTTGTTTCATAATTGTAGCCAACCTTAGTGTACAAATCCACGAGGTTATCCAACTGAAAATCGTAGTTCACAACAAAACTCAACTCAGCAGACTGAATATCCTTGGTGTAGGAAATAGTATTGGCTTCAATTTTCTGAGTCTGAACGTTCACTTTCTTGACATTTTGGATAAAAGGTATCTTTGCATGAAGGCCATCGTTTACCGACTTGCTTGACACCTTACCGAAGGTGGTCAGAATTCCCCTCTGTGTGGAACTTATCGTGTAAAATGACGAAAAGCCGAATATTATAACCAAAAGTGCAACAACTACTGTCAGCACAATCTTTTTTTTATTCATATCGAAAGCTTACTTACGATTAATGCTTTTTTCTATATCCTTGAAATAGTTGACGGTACCAACCTTCATCTCGACTGTTGCGGCATCATCGCAGACAATTATTCCCTTAGGATGCATCTGAAGGACACTTACAGTCCACATCTGGCTTATCCCGCCTTCGATAGCATGTTGCAATGCAACAGCTTTGTTATGACCATTGGCAAGAATCATCACCTCACGTGAATCCATGACAGTACCCACGCCGACTGTAAGGGCCTGCTTTGGAACCTTGTTAACATCGTTGTCGAAAAATCTGGAATTTGCTATAATAGTGTCAGTGGTCAGCGTCTTAACCCTCGTTCTTGAAGTAAGAGATGAACCAGGCTCATTGAATGCAATATGTCCGTCAGGACCAATACCGCCCATGAAAAGGTCTATGCCTCCGAATGATTTTATCTGAGCTTCATAATTTGCACATTCAGCCTCCAAATCAGGAGCATTCCCATTGAGAATGTGTACATTACCCTTCTTGACATCAATATGGCTGAAGAAATTGTTCCACATAAATGAATGGTAGCTTTCCGGATGTTCTTCAGGAATGCCTATATATTCATCCATATTGAAAGTCACAACATTGGCAAATGACACCTTGCCTGCCTTGTTAAGATTGATAAGTTCTTTATACGTGCCTAACGGAGTTGAACCTGTGGGAAGTCCCAACACAAACGGACGCTTAGCTGTCGGCTTGAATTCGTTGATTCTCTGAGCAACGTGATTTGCTGCCCATTTCGACATCTCCTTGTAATTTTTACTGATAATTACTCTCATAATCTATTGAACTTTAATATTATAAAAACTGATAATTCATTATTAAAAAAAACTCTTCAAAAACGAACAACGAAATTAATATATTTTTCAATAAAATACCTAAGTTTGCAAAAAAAATAAAATGAATATTTTAGTTACAGGCGGCAATGGTCAGTTGGGAATGTCTCTTAGAAAGATTCACAATGAATTTCCAAAATACAATTTTTATTTCACTGATATTCCCGAGATGGATATTACCAATGTTGACAACATCAATAACTTCGTGGCAATCAACAAAATAGACATAATCATAAATTGTGCCGCATACACAGCGGTTGACAAGGCCGAGAGTGAGGCAGAGATTGCAAGAAAAATTAACAGCAGAGGGCCAGAAGTTATAGCGAAGGTAACTGCAGCCAATAATATAAAACTGATACATATTTCAACCGACTACGTTTTCAACGGTGAAACATGTCATCCGATAAAGGAGACAGACAGTCCTGACCCTCACAGTGTTTATGGCAGCACAAAACTCGCAGGTGAAGAGGCGATACGCAATTCTGGCTGTGATGCTACCATCATCAGAACAGCATGGTTGTATTCGGAGTTCGGCAACAATTTTGTAAAGACTATGCTGTGTCTCTCCAAAGAAAAAGATATCATCAACGTAGTATATGACCAAGTCGGTTCGCCCACATACGCCACCGACCTTGCAAAGGCTATCATGACCATTATAACAAAGGGATTCAGCGGTTTCAACATTTATCATTTTACTGATGAAGGAGCCGTATCCTGGTATGATTTCACCAAAACAATCTATTCATTGTCAGGAATAAACAACGTGAAAGTCAATGCCATCGAATCATGGCAGTATCCTACGGCTGCCACAAGGCCTTCATACAGTGTCCTTGCAAAAGACAAAATAAAAAATCTCGGTGCAGAGGTTCCCTACTGGCAGGACTCTCTTAAAGCATGTCTCGAAATTATAAATAAAAACTAATATGAAAAAAACACTTTTACTTGCTGTAACATTACTTCTTACAATTCCGGCATTTTCGCAATGGGAGCCGGCAGGTGACAAAATAAAGACCCAATGGGCTGAAACCATTGATGTCAACAACGTATGGCAGGAATATCCGCGCCCTATTATGGAACGTGACAAATGGCAGAACCTCAACGGATTATGGAATTATTCCGTAACCGACAAAAATAGTAGCGGACATGGCGAATTTCAAGGTGAAATCCTGGTTCCCTTTGCAATACAGTCCTCATTGTCAGGCGTTCAAAAATCTGTCTCTGCAAATGAAGTGCTTTGGTATGAAAGAGAATTCACAATACCTTCAAAATGGAACGGCCAGCATATTCTGCTTCATTTCGGTGCTGTTGACTGGAAAGCGGACGTATGGGTCAACGACATTAAAGTCGGCAGCCATACCGGAGGATACACTCCGTTCTATTTCGACATAACAGCCGCCCTCAATGCTAAAGGCAGCAACAAACTTACAGTAAGGGTCTATGATTCGACAAACAATGGATACCAGCCACGTGGAAAGCAGGTGTTTTCTCCGAAGTCGATATGGTACACCGCAGTCACAGGCATCTGGCAGACTGTCTGGATGGAACCTGTCCCTGAACGTCACATTTCTGATTTGACAGTCACAACAAATATCGACAATGGTACTGTAATCGTCAAGACAAAGGTTGAAAACAATCAGGGCGACGACATCGTTAACGTCAAAGTTCTGGATAAAGGCAATGTGATTGCTTCTGCAAAAGCCTTAAGCGGCAGTGATGTGGAAATTGTGATGTCGGCTGACTTCAGATTATGGAGTCCTGACGACCCATACCTTTATGATATTGAAATAACGCTCGAGAACAAGGGAAAAACCATTGACCGGGTCAGCAGTTATACTGCAATGCGCAAGATTTCCACATATCGTGGTGATGACTGCATCACCAGAATGCAGCTCAACAACAAAAACCTGTTCATGATGGGCCCGCTTGACCAAGGCTGGTGGCCTGACGGCCTTTACACCGCGCCATGCGATGAAGCGATGCGTTACGACATTGAAATCACCAAGAAATTGGGATTCAACATGATACGCAAGCATGTAAAAGTTGAACCGGCACGTTGGTATCGTTATTGCGATGAATTAGGCATCATTGTTTGGCAAGATATGCCAAGCGGAGCACTAAATGAAGGATATGGCTGGATTGACAACTACTACTATCCAAACGAAGAGCCAAACAAAAGAAGTTATGAATCCGAAACTAACTACTTCAAGGAATGGGGTGAAATCATAGATTATCTGCACTCGTATCCGTGTGTCTGTGTATGGGTTCCTTTCAACGAATCATGGGGACAGTTCAAGACGGAGGAAGTGGCGCAATGGACAAAGGCTAAAGACCCGTCAAGGTTAGTAAATCCGGCCAGCGGCGGCAATCACTTCCAATGCGGTGACATCCTCGACCTTCATCACTACCCTCAGCCTCAAATGTATATGTTCGACAGTTATCGTGCAACTGTCCTGGGCGAATACGGCGGAATAGGCTATGCGGTGGAAAATCATCTGTGGGTACCCGACAAAAACTGGGGTTACATTGAGTTCAAGAGCAGCAAGGAAGTCACCGACAAATATGTCGAATACGGCGAAATGCTTCTTAAACTCATCGACAAAGGTTTCTCCGCAGCAGTTTATACCCAAACCACCGACTGTGAAGTGGAAGTCAACGGGCTGATGACCTACGACAGGAAAGTCATCAAGGTTGATGTTGACCGTGTGGAAAAAATCAACAAAAAAATCACATCGTCACTGTAAATTTCAGTGACAGGTTATCCAATACCTTCGGAAACGAATAATATCCGAAACGACACATCACTCCAAGGCCGAACGACAAATAGCTGACTCCAAAAAGGTCATTTACCAGGAAACCTGCCTCATAAAAACCCTTCTCCATTGTCCTGGCATCAATGCCGATATGCTTTTCGAGAGAATTATTTATAAGATTTCCATAGCCATAGTTGAAGACCAACGAAGGCGAAGGACGGAATAGACCTTTACGATTAAAGATGTTGCCGAAATCATATTGGAGGAAAATATATGCGTACAAGTCACTGACAAATTCTCCCACGCGCATGGTCCCGAAAGCCCGTGGAGTAAAGTAAGTAATAGGGGAATAGCCTGCTAAAGGAACGAAAAGATTAGGATACGGAATGTCGGAATCTATGTATCCGCTTTTTATTTCAAAGGTAAATCTCCCCTTTTCGCCGACATTGTACCTGCCAAACAAACTTGCCTCAATTTTATCATACACGTATTCACCATGGAGAACGCCTTTCATACCACGCTGATAATCAACGGTTAATATCGGAAATTTCGTTCCTCGCGACTTTAATCCCGTTGATGTCATAACAAATTTTTCTTTGTAGGCGAAAATGACACCAAGATTTAAAGTGGTGAAATTGAATTCATTGCGGGTGACAAGAATATTATCGGAATTACTTACAACATATTGGTAATTATACGTCGGTTTTTTATTGGACACATAAAAACCGGCTCTAAACATAAAATCTGAGAACGGACGGATGGACACATCTACAAATTCGGTTTTAACCGTATTCCAATTGGAGCCAAGATAGTATCTGTATGTCTCCGGATCAAACAGATTCGCTCTGGAATATATCGACTCATACGAACTGGTTTTACAGATGTTTTTTGAATACCCCAACATCGCCCTGAAATCAGTTCTTTTGTCAATAAGAGCTTTTGCATATATACCCCATTTGGCTTTTGCATCCCTGAAGCCCCATCCCCAGAAACCGCCTAATGAAATGTGTTTCGACAGACGGGAATTAGTTTCAAGTCCAATGCCAAGACGCAGTTTTTCGTAATTGTCAAGCATTGCCATAAATTCTATAGGCATGTTGAATATCCAAATCGGAATATAGCCATTTAAAATGACACTGGATAAATTGGCAAGTTTGTCAAGGTGTGCTTCCTTGCTAATGCTATCCACCAACTTATAAGCATTTTCATCTTCCTCGGTCAAAGGGACATAACGGTTATTGTTCCAATAAGTGTCACTTTTATAATAGGCATTCTCGTCCATATCCAATTTAATGTGCCCGACATCTCTTTTCCGTAAAGTGCTATCGTATTCATAATCATAGAAATAACGTTCAACATTGATTTGAGGATAACCGAAAAGATATGCCGAATCGGCTTGAAGCGAATCAGCAGGAGTCGTCAAACTGGCTGTATCAACGGCAATAAGACCATTAGCCATACCAATAACCGTAAGCCACTCGCTTGGAAGCCATTGACCAGACGGATGTTTATTGAATTTATGGTTTATTTTGAGGTCATACAAAGATGCCCCCGACTTGACAAAGTCGGCAATAACCGATTCAACGGCCCAATCGACCGAATTAACCTTAATTACACCTTTGAAACCGTTAAAATCCTGTTTCAGAAGAGGACGGAATGAAAGGACGAACGTTGTATCAGCTGGAGCATTGATAATGGTGTCTTCAATGTTGAAATAATATTTCTTATTATTTCCTCTAACATAATGATTTACAGGTGACAGGTAGATGTCACCGATATATTTAATATCTTCTTGATAAATTGACACATTCGAAAGTTCACTAAGAAAGATATTGAACTGTGGTTGTTTGACACCTGAAATCTTGCTGGCGACCACAGTCTCCTTCTTGCCATTAGGAGGGACCACAACAGCTTCGGAAATTGATTCCATGACGAAGAGGTTAGTTTTGTATCCTATTTCATTAGTGATATACTCTTTCACAGCTTCATCACCTGCAAGTACGGCAGCAGCCTTGTCATACGTCTTGAATCTCATAGGCCCGATATTGTCCGGATCGTGTTTCTTTCTGTTGGCATACACACTGTCCATCAGCCGATAAGCAGGATTCGTCTCATCAATTATTGTCATCTCATCCAAGATGTATCTGCCTGCAATAGAGGTGTCATTTGAATTATACAGAGTGTCAGACTTATATTGTGAAGGTACATTTACGAGGCGGATGTTGGGGAGGACACCCTGCGCACACAAATGACTATTTATCAATACAATAGCAGTTATTATAAGAAACAGTGTTTTTCCTTTCATTTTTCCGAAAAAGACAAATGCAAAGATAAAAGATTATCCAAAAAATAATTCCATTTTATAGAACGAAAATACATTCAAAATCAGTATCTTTGCAGTCGAAAATTCAAGGGGTGCCTATTATGGCTGAGATAATACCCTCTAACCTGATCCGGATAATGCCGGCGTAGGAATGGATATTGGTTCAGAATTCCCCTTTACATTATTAATTAAAAAGTTAAGATTAAATGAAAAGATTCTTTTTATTTATTGCTGTCCTGTTTGTGGCAGTTAGTGTGAAAGCGCAGAATATCATTTACATTTACGACACCACCAGCATCAAATCACTTCAGGAGGTGGTGGTCAGCGGTGTGCGGGTTCAGGATAATTCGCCATACGCAGTTACAAACATCAAAGAGACGGAACTTGATGAGTTTTCCAATACCGGCAAGGAACTTCCATTTCTTTTTTCAAAAACGCCAGGCATTCTGGCATGGAGTGATAACGGTGTAGGCACCGGCACCTCTTATATGCGCATCCGTGGTGCCGGCGATTCGCGTATCAACGTCACCCTTGACGGCGTTCCTCTCAACTCACCGGAAGACCAGTGTGTTTTTTGGGCCAACATGAACAGTTACGGGTCTCTTTTAGGTTCCGTACAGATACAGCGTGGAGTGGGAACATCAACTAACGGCGATGGTGCCTTCGGAGGTACGGTTGCCATGTCAACAGCTTCACCACAACTCAATCCCGGCGGGGAAATCACAGGCTCCTACGGTTCGTTCAACACCCTGAATTTCGGTGCGAAAGCCTCGACAGGATTGTTGTGGAACCATCTAATCATTGACGGGGCTTACCATCAAACCAGCACCGACGGCTTCATCCACGGCACACAAGGTCGCAGCGGAAGCTACTACGGAGGAATTACCTACGTCAACAACAAATTCCAACTCCGCTATAAGAATATCGGCAACTTCGAAAAAACCGGCCAGGCATGGAACGGCGTAGTTGCAGGCGATAACGACTATTCCCTGATGGATGGATGCTACGACGACGGCACATGGACTTATACAGCAAATACTGGTATTCACACATACGAAGATATGTACAATGTCGGTCTCGGACAGTTTAACAATCTTTACGAACATCTCGTTTATGACGAAAATACAGGTCTGTTTAAAAAAGACGAAAACGGCAATTACGTCACCGAACGCTATATAATGAATGACGGAAGCTATTGGAACAAGACCACCGACAATTTCTGGCAGGACCACAATATCCTCTCAGCTGCCTGGGATATCAACGATAACTGGACAACATCAGTATCGCTTCATTACACCTACGGCTACGGCTTCTATGAGGAATTCAGGTATCAAAACAAATTAGCCGATAAATTCGGTATCAATGAGTTTAAATCCAACGGTAAATCAGTAAAATCTGATGTTGTACGTAAAAAAGGTCTCCGCCAGGACACATACGGTTTCGTTTGGAACGCCAACTATAAAAACGAAAAATGGGATATTATCGGCGGCGTTTCTCTGCAGAACTTCGAAGGAAATCATTTTGGTTATATCACATACATAGCTATTGATAGTATTGCTGAAAAATATCTTGCCAACGGTGACTATAAATATTATGATTCTGACGCAAGCAAACTCGACGGAAACATATTCGTGAAAGCAGCCTTCAATATTACTGATAATTGGACTGTTTTTGGCGATGTTCAATATCGTCATGTCAACTATAAAACCAATGGCATCAACGATAAATTTGTTAAAAATGAGGATGGATTATTCGTAAACCAGCAGCTTGATGTCAATGAAACTTACGATTTCTTCAACCCAAAAGGCGGTCTCTCATGGAACATGGGTTACCATCACGTCTATGCCTCGGTGGCAATGAGTCATCGTGAGCCAGAACGTAACAACTTCACTGACAATGGCTCGTATCCTTATCCAAAACCCGAACAACTCGTTGATTATGAATTAGGTTATAACTTTGCAAGCAATATCTGGCAAGCGGGCGCGAACCTTTATTATATGGATTACAACAATCAATTCGTGCAAACTGGAGAAAAAAGTGATATAGGCGAAGACCTCACCACGAACATCAAGAAATCTTACCGTATGGGTGTCGAGCTCCAAGCAGGCGTCAACGCAACAAAATGGCTCACAATTGAGGCAAATGCTGCTTTTAGCCAAAACAAAATCAAAGATTTTGACGAAGTGGTGACGACATACGATGATTATTGGGACGAGTTAGAGCCGACAATCGTTCATTATGACAACTCAACACTTGCGTTCTCGCCATCAACAATACTTAATGGTTTTGTCACATTCCATCACAAAGGAATAGCTTTGACTTGGCATACCAATTATGTCTCGAGAATGTATCTTGATAACACAGAGAACCTCGACCGTTCTTTGCCTGGTTATTCCGTATCAAATATAAGTCTGGGTTACACTTTGAAGCCTAAGAAAGTTGTGAAAGAAGCCATTTTCAAACTTAATTTCAACAATATCTTCAACAAACGTTATGCTGCAAGCGGCTGGGTCTGGTCTTCAATCTTAGGCGAAAACCATCCTAACGACAACCGTTACTACCAGATGGGCTTCATGCCGATGGCAGGCTTCAACATGATGGCAAACTTAACATTAAAATTCTAACTCATGGAATTTCTCGCCAATCACTGGCTCGACATTGTCACCACAGTCCTCGGACTCGCATATATCCTTTTGGAATACAAGGCGAGCGTGTGGATGTGGCTTGTCGGATTTATGATGCAGGCACTCGGCATCGTGCTTTATTACCAAAAAGGACTCTATGCCGACTGCGGAATGGAGTTTTATTACCTCGCAATGACCGTTTACGGTTACTGGAAATGGGTGCATGGATCTTCCGAAAAAAAGGAACTTCCAATACGTCATTTCCCAAAGAAACTGATATTGCCATGGCTTGCAATAATAGCAGCCGTATGGCTCGTCATATATCTGCTACTCGTCAACTTCACTAACAGTACCGTGCCTATAGCCGACAGTTTCACAACGGCTTTGAGCATCATCGGGATATGGGCTTTGGCACACAAATATCTCGAGCAGTGGTTCATTTGGATTGTAGTCGATGTGGTGACCTGCGCGCTTTATTTCTATAAAGACATCCCGTTCAAGGCAAGCCTTTACGCACTATACGTGATAATAGCGATATTCGGATACAGGAAATGGCTGAAGATGATGAACGCAAATCTTTCATAAAACCCCATCACTATTGTAAAAATATTTTATCTTTGCATTAACGAAAAATGAAGCTATGGAAGACCAGAAAGAAACTATAATCAGCATCAGAAATCTCACCATTAGGCGTGATGGCATGGATTTTCTCAAAAATATAACCTTGACCATTGAAAAGGGCGATTTCGTTTACCTTGTCGGCAAAACCGGCTCCGGGAAAAGCACTTTCCTCGAAACACTTTATGCTGACATTGAGGATATTTACGGTGACGAGGCAATGGTTGCCGGATTCAATATTCTCGACATCCCGACTAAGGACATTCCATTTTTAAGACGAAAACTCGGCATAGCATTTCAGGATTTTCAACTGCTGATGGATAGAACGGTGGATGCCAATCTCGACTTTGCAATGAGAGCCATCGGATGCAAAGACAAAGAGATGATAGCACACCGTAAAGAGGAGGTCCTCAACCTTGTCGGACTGCCGCATAAAAAAGACAAGATGCCGGCCACTCTCTCCGATGGTGAGAAACAGAGGATTGTCATAGCCAGAGCCATCATCAACAAGCCGGAAATCATCCTCGCCGATGAGCCTACCGGTAGTCTTGACCCTGAAACCTCCAAGGAAATCATGAGATTGCTTTTCAGAATCAATAAGGAAAACGGCACTACAATTCTGATGTCAACACATGCATATCAGCTGTTCAGAGAATTTTATTCGCCTAAAATCCTGAAGTGCGAACAAGGTAAAATCGAATATTCCACATTTTAGCATTGATATTCATTCACAACGAAATAATACCATCGGAAGCAGTTACCATGTTACAGAACACAGGTAACTGTTTCTCTTTTATGACCCATGACGTTACTGATGAAGGGATTGCGGGCCATCCGGATGTATTCTGCTGCAAAGTAGGCAATCAACTGATTGCTGCCCCGCAAATCATCCGACTCCTAAAAAACAATTACGAACACATTGTCCCTGGTGTTTCACCGGTTGGTTTCGGCTTCGATGCCACTCATTACAATGCTGTCGTAACTGACAAATACATAATCCATAACCAGAAATACACCGATCCGGAAATATTATCTATGCAAAACGGCAGGACATTCATCAATGTCAAACAAGGTTTCACACGATGCTCAGTTCTGCCACTACCCGATGGCTCTTTTATAACCTCCGATCAAGGCATATCCAAAGTCCTTGACGAAAACCATATCAGACACCTATTGGTTTCATCGGAAGACATTGTCCTTCCCGGTTATCGTAATGGCTGCATTGGCGGCTGTTTCGGTATCATTGACAACCTTGTGTTTGTTATCGGACGACTTAAATTCCATAGAGATGGGTATGCAATTAAATGTTTCATAGAGACTGCCAGCTGCAAACTGACAGAATTGTACGACGGCCCTTTATTCGATGGTGGCAGCATCATAATCCTATAATCCTGTCATAGCATATCCTGATTCCTCAACCGGCACATCATGAGTCCCATTCATTATCCATAAGAAGTCACC
This sequence comes from Bacteroidales bacterium, assembly GCA_016285515.1. Taxonomy (GTDB): domain Bacteria; phylum Bacteroidota; class Bacteroidia; order Bacteroidales; family BM520; genus RGIG7150. The sequence goes on along the minus strand of JAEEQW010000010.1, from coordinate 11,425 downwards.
TTCTTCATCTCCCTTGGTATAACAATGTCTTCCAAAACTCTTCAATGTTTCAAAGATTGACTTTGGTTTAACAGCTTCAGGTGACAGTTTGCCTTTGAACGTTCTTCTCGAAACCTTGGCAAAGTTGCCCCAATACGATTCATCAACGAGTTTTTCGTCATGAAATATCTGCAAATCGGTCAAAAGTTCTGTCGCTCCCATTTCAATAACCTCCTTTTCGAGTATTCCGACAAATTCAGGGTCAAATACCCTTCTGTCGTTATGCTTGATGTAATATTTCATCAGCAAATCCTTGAAAATCTCAATGGTATTCTCATAAAGTTCAGGATGGATGATTGCGACCTTGGCCAGAGATTGCGGTGCCACAACTCTGTTCCACAAATACAAATCCGGCTCCAAAGCAAACGACACAAACTTCTTGGGATAATACATGGCACAATAAGCAAATACCGGCCACGTGAAAGATTCGATGGCTCCGTTGTTCTGCCATATATACATGTATCCGACATCCTGTCGCAAATAATCAATCAGAAGCGTCGTCGATTCAATGGATTTCAGATAATACAGAAATATCAGTGACAAATCAACAGCGTTTCTGTTGAGTTCGTCTTCAATAGGATTAAACATATTGGCAAAAGAAAACCTGATGATTCTTTCGAAATCCTCAATAGCTGTTTGCCGCGGTAACATTAGGATTCCGGTAATTTCATCCTCTTTGAGAACAAGATAAGGGACTGTCAAAATCCGACTTATCTCCAAATGATTGAAAATCAAACCGAACCTTTTTAAAACATAATCTGCTCTTTGCTGAATGTCAGCAGAGCCCATTGAATTTTTTTTTCTCATAATACTTTTTTTTATCCGCAAAGCGGGTTGGTTGTTTAATGTTAATTTCTTTCAGGATGAAATTGTCCACGACTGATTTTGTTAAAAAAAATTAAAACGATATATTAACAAATAATAATAAAACTTAAAGTATTATTTTCGCTTTTTTTAAACTTGAACATGAAAACATCAGACAAGACTAACTACAAACTGATGAATGTTGCATCAGGTAATATTTTTGAAGATACAGGCTGGCTCATAGAAGAACCAAATGGAAAACCTTCATTAATCAGGGCCGTCTATGAAAAGAAGCAATTAGACACAAGTTATACCAACAGGGGAATTTATCGATTTGCCGACTGGATGCCTGTCAACCATTTCTTGCAAGGTTCGTCCGCTCCAGTGACATACAAGAGCAATGGTCTTGGCAGACTATTAGGTCTCAACAACTTATACATTACTTTCAGCGGTTATTATCCTGAAATAGGTGCATGTATGAACACTTGTTCCTTCAAGGAAACCGAAGCTTATTCTGTATGTGCGAGGATGAATCCGGAAGAAGACAGGATTCTGGTAGTTTCATCTGCAGGCAATACAGGCAGGGCTTTCGCCAAAGTCTGCTCCGACAACAACATAAAACTGCTGCTGTGTGTTCCTTATGACAACATAGATGCCTTATGGTTCACAAAGCCGCTCAACGACTGCGTCAAACTCATCTGTTCTGCTCATGGCAGCGACTATTTCGACTCCATACATCTTGGTAACGTTGCTGTAAAGGACAAAAAATTTCTGGCTGAAGGTGGCGCCAAGAACATTGCCCGCCGCGACGGCATGAGTACCACGGTGCTTTCAGCAGCTTCATATATAGGTGAAATTCCCGACTATTATTTCCAGGCAGTTGGCAGCGGTACTGGTGCCATAGCCGCATGGGAAGCAAACCTCAGGCTGAATGAAGATGGCAGGTTCATCCCTAAAAACATGAAACTCATGGTTTCACAGAACTCGCCATTCATCCCAATGTACAACTCATGGAAAGCCAAATCAAGAGCACTGCTTCCTTACGATGACAACCAGGCGCGTACCGACGCATCCATCATAAAGGCAAAAGTACTCTCCAACCGCAAGCCTCCATACGGAATTGCCGGCGGATTGTTTGATGCCCTATCTGCCACAGACGGTGAATTCTTCGCATGCACCAATGAAGAGGCTGACAAGGCAATGGCTATATTTGAGGAATACGAAGGAATAGACATATATCATGCAGCCGGAATCGCAACGGCAAGTCTGTTTAAAGCCGTGGAAAACAACATGATAGACAAAGACAAAATCGTCATGCTAAACATCACCGGCGGCGGTGAAAAACGCATGCTGAGCGGTCATACTGTCTATCACCTCAAACCATCACACGTATTTCCTATCGATGTCAAAGACGATGAAATACTAAATGCTATAAACAGATTATTCTAAATCACACATCTTCCGGCATTAAATCATCCCGGAAGATGTCCGACATAATACGGTTTAATTGCTTGCCGATTAGAACCCTGTCCAAAACATCTCCCAGAATTTGCGTTCCATTTCCTGCCATGTCTGACGTGTTGCACCGGCAAAATCCGAAGTGTAATTATTCAGCATGTTTACAGCTTCGTCCTTCTTCCCCTCTTTCAGCAATTCGGCTACTTGTTCCTCCAAAACAGGAAGTTCGGCAAAAGCCTTATCCTCATAACGCATTACATTCTTTAGCAATATACTCTTGGTTCTACCCCAGCAGACCTGGGCAAGTTTATTGGCCTTGCGATAATGCCATAAGACAGCATCATCGTTATACCTTACATTACCACACATATCAAAACCTGCCGGCAACTTTGTCGAGCCTGAATATATTGGAATACGAGGACTTTCACCCGGGTTTTCTACTGAGAACCAACATATACCGCCGATTTCATCCGGCATCCATCCGCGGCACTGGATTACTGTTGAATATGCGCACCACGACATTGCAACGCCACGATAGAACTTCACACTTTCTGGTTTCAGGTAGTTGTACATGGATATCCTAGTCGAATTCATCCATGGATTGGCGTATGGGTTCACAACGGTGTCGATTACAATATTGCCATTTTCATCTTTAACCTTCTTCTCATAAAGAAGATTCTGCGTAACGTCCAGTTCACATCCTTCATAATTTGCCCTAAAGAGTTCCATGACATCTCTTACGTCAACTTTCTTCTCAGGTTTTACTGAGAATGGAAGTTCCTCAGCATCAATTGAAAGATTCAACGATGGAGCAAGTTCATTGAATATGTACCATTCACGTTCACGATGATTTTTGCCATCGCCATAGCCGGTGGAAAACACCTTCCACCAAATAAAATCACCTTTGCCATCCCACAATCCGTATTTTTTTGCAACAGCTTCAATATTGTCGGAACACATGAAATAGTTTTTGTTCTTTCTGTCCAGCTTGCCGATGCGTGCTATATTCCCGTTAACTGCCACCTCATCGTCAGGTACACGCTGAGCCACCCAAATTCCACCTATCGTTTCCGGTCCTTCACCCATTATCTCAAATTCCCATACTTCCTTAGTGTCAGCAATTGTAAGACATTCTCCGCCGTCACCATATCCGTACTGCTTGACTAACTCTCCTATCATCCTGATGGCATCACGCGCATTATCACAACGTTGCAGAACTATTCTTTCAAGTTCTTCAATATAGAACATACCTTTTTTGTTTACCAATGTATCCGGACCCGAAAATGTGCTTTCGCCAATTGCAAGTTGTTTTTCATTCAAACACGGATATGCAGTGTTAAGGTAAGAGTATGTGTGTGCCACTTCCGGTATTTCGCCGGCAAGTTCAACTTTCTCCATGCTTGCAGGAGTCTCTGTATGCATAGTTCCCTTATAAACCTTATGCATGGTTCCCTCTTCATGGTCGGCAGCAGGTTCCCATGTCACCCAAGTACGATAATATCCATCGCAAGTATGGGATGTGATTACCGAGCCATCAGTTGATGCTTTACATCCGACCATTATTGATGTACAACTTTGTCCTTCAAGGTATTCTTCCTGAGATACCGCATTCATGGCGGACAACATTATCAAACATTGTATCAAAAAAAGTTTTCTCTTCATATTCACTTAATATTTAGTGGTTTACAATTAACAATATGCTATTTGAATCTTCTGCAAAAGTAACAAAAATCAAAAAAATCACCTACAAGAGAGATACCGACTTACCACATTGGGTATCAAATTTCCAAACTCTGCAATTGACTCCTCTGGCAAGACAGAAGGGCCAACTGTACTGACTACGGCATCAATTCCAAACGGTTTCAGTTCATCAGCGCTGCACTTCATCTGTCCGACAACTGCAAATACAGGAACATTATGTTTTTTAGAACGTTTAGCCACGCCCACAGGCACCTTGCCATATATCGACTGGCTGTCAATGCACCCTTCGCCGGTTATTACCAAGTCGGCATCTTTTATTATCTCATCAAAATTCGACATATCAAGAACCGTCTCAATTCCGCTTTGTAAAGTTGCATTGCAGAAAGCCATCAGACCGGCACCCAAGCCACCGGCCGCACCAGCACCCGGAATATCTGCCACATCTTTTCCTAACTGGGAATGAATGACCTCAGACATATTTTTCAGTCCATCATCAAGCATAGCACAGGTATCTTCCGTCACACCTTTCTGCCGCCCGAAAACAACTGTCGCTCCTTGCGTACCGTAAAGCGGATTTCGCACATCGCAGATTCCGATGATATCACAATCCAACAATTTATTACTGACATGCGAGCAGTCGATAGATGATACCTTTATCATATTATAAGGGAAAGGGGGAAGAACATTTCCATTTTTATCAATGAAAACGTACCCCAACGCGCTTGCCATACCCATACCACAGTCATTGGTGGCACTTCCGCCAAGCCCCACGAACAATTTTTTCCGGGATTCAGATTGATGCTGGCACAAAACATCCATTGCATGAAGTATCAGTTGACCAGTACCGAAAGTATTTGCAATCAAGGGATTGCGAACGTCAGGAGTAACCAAGACAAGTCCAGATGCAGAAGCCATTTCCACAACGGCGGCATCATCATTGATGACTCCAACTTCAGCTGTCACTGGATCACCCATTGGATTTCTGACATCAAAATAACAACGTGTGTCACCAGTATTAGACATCAAGGCATCGACTGTACCTTCCCCGCCATCTGCAACAGGTATTTTTACCACTTCTGAATCAGGAATGGCACGTCTGACACCTTCCTCAATCAAATCATTGATTTCCCTGCTTGAAGCGCATCCCTTGAATGAATCAGAAACGACAACTATTTTCATTCGACAGATTACAGGTAACTTACAATATCGGAAGCTATAAGCGATTCCTGACCTACGACTATCGAAGCCTTATCACCTGCAAGTCCATGCAGATAAACTCCAAGAATTGCTGCATCCTCAGGAGGATATCCGCGGGATAGAAGTCCCGTAATCATACCTGTCAACACGTCTCCGCTGCCTGCAGTTGCCATTCCGGGATTTCCCGTAGAATTGAAATACATTCTGCCGTCGGGCATACTGATAGAGGTATGCGCTGTCTTATATACTATAATGACATTATATTTTGCCGACAACTCCTTTTGGGCTATAATGCGCTCATAATCATTTGGATACTCGCCGAAAAGTCTTGCAAATTCCTTAGGATGGGGCGTAAGGATGGTATTCTCAGGTAAAAGGTCGAAAAGCATTTTGTTCTGGGAAAGCATATTCAGTCCGTCGGCATCGATTACCAGTTTCGTGTTTTCATCACATTTTGAGAGCAGCATCTCGAATTTGTTGAGAGCATATTCGTTAGTGCCGATTCCAGGTCCGATTCCTATAGATGTAAATTTGTTGAAATCCAAATCCGGATTATCCAAAGAATCACACATTGCCTCCGGCAAGGAAATGTTCAAAGCGATCTGGCAGGATTTCGGGACATCAACCGTGAGCAACCCCACACCACTGCGCATACATCCCTTTGCAGCAAGTATTGCAGCCCCACATTTATCATAACTGCCAGCAATCAACAAAGCATGACCGAACTTTCCCTTATGGTCGAATTTTTTTCTCGGTTTCCTGATTGCATTATACATTCTATTGTTAATCAATAGATTATCAGTATTAGCATTATCGATATAACCCTTATCCAATCCTATGTTGAAAGTGATGAAATCGCCAACGTACTGATAATTGTCGGGGAAAAAGAACGACAATCTTGGTATCTGGAAAGTAAGAGTTTCATCAGCTTTAATAATAGGTGTGTTCTCATCGGAAGAAATATCGCCAAAGAGGCCAGAAGGCATATCAATTGATATGATTCTGTGATGACTGTTGTTTATCAGCTCGAAAACAGGAGCATATTCCTCTGAGACAGGCCTTGAAAGTCCTGAGCCGAAGATGGCATCAATAATGATGCAATCTGTCTCCGCATCGGGGAACATAAAATTATCTTCAGCGATAATTGCCGCATCATCAACAGACAGAATTGTAACCACAGAATCATCGATGCGTATGAGGCGTTCATAATTAGTGCGGCAGTCAGGCGAGACATTTTCAGTAAAACAAAGCCAGAACACCTTGACGTCGAAGCCGTTCTGAAGGAGCATACGTGCGATTACGAAACCATCTCCGCCGTTGTTTCCGATTCCGCAGAATATGTAGAAACTCTCAGTTTCGGAATATTTGGTTTTCAGATGTTCGAATGCGGCAGAGGCAGCTCTTTCCATGAGGTCCAAACTTGAGATAGGCTCATGTTCAATGGTATAGCGCTCGGCTTCACGTATTTGAGGAACGGACAGAATTTTCATAGCAAATTATTTTGTCAGGTCGTAAATCTTCCTCATGCCGGAAACGGTCAAATGAATGTCATAGTCGAACTTGGTTTTGCAGTAAGGTAAAATCAAAGCTCCCATTCCTCCTGTGGCAAACAGTTTCAAATCCGAGCCCACTTCTTCATTAATTTTTTCAACAATCCTGTCAACCAGACCGCCGTAACCGTAGAACACACCGCTGTTTACAGCAGCACAAGTATTTTGGCCTATGACTGATGAAGGAGGATTAATCTTTATTTTTGGAAGTTGTGCAGTCTTTTCAAACAATACATCGATGGCTGTTCTGACTCCAGGAACGAAAGTCACACCTTTTATTGCCTTGTCAGAGACTGTCGTAAAAGTCAAGACCGTACCGAAATCAACTATAATACAGCCATCAGGAGCTTTGTCATATCCCGCTATGGCATTGGCCACGAGGTCTGAGCCGATGATATGCGGCTGAGGGATACTGAGCGGAAGCCTGTTGTAAAGTTTATAGTTGATGATATATGGCTCTTTATTGAAAAGTTCATGGCACAACTGGATATAGAATCCGTTCAGATTTGGAACGACAGAGCTGAGAACTATCGTTGACACCTTATCAAAATACTCGCTGAGATTATAGTTCATATCAATGAGACAGTCGGTATATGTTAACTTATCGGCTGTTTTCACTCTCATCACTTCAAGATAATTTTCAGGTTGCTCAGCAGTGGCCGGCTGATAAATGCAACCGACAATATTGCTGTTTCCGATGTCTAATATTAATAACATAACTTTATAAATTTCAGAGATACAAAGGTAATAGAAATCCCGTGAAGATAATCAAAAAAATTTTCAAAAAAATAATCATCAATTCAAAATAAAGTATTACTTTTGCAACCGCTTTGAAAAAGATTATTGCCCAGGTGGTGAAATTGGTAGACACGCCACTTTGAGGGGGTGGTGCTCGTTCGGGCGTGCAAGTTCGACTCTTGTCCTGGGCACAATAATTCTAAAAAGCCTGAAAAACAATTTGCCCGGATGGCGGAATTGGTAGACGCGCTAGTTTCAGGGACTAGTTCTCGCAAGGGAGTGCAAGTTCGATTCTTGTTTCGGGCACTACAGGTACACAAATTAATACAAAAACAGTTTCCGTTCATCCAACGGAATTTTTTTTGTATTTTCCCCAAAAAAACGGTAACAAAAACAGTTTTTCTGCAATATATATTAAAGCCGACAAGGCAGATATTATGTATTCCAACTTAAAAACTGTTTATTATGAAAAAAAATGTATTATTCATTTCAGTAGCCATAATGTTAATGACATTATCGGTTTCAAATCTTTTTTGTCAGTCCACTTCATTGGTTATCAATGAAATTTTCTACAATCCGCCCAATTCGAGCGACGATTCGTTGGAATTTATAGAGTTATACAACCCTTCAGCTGTAGCAATAAACATTGAGGGTTATGTGCTCAAATCACCGAGTGTGGGAACCAGCAACATCAATTTCACCTTTCCCGAATCGACAACCATTGCACCCGACGGTTACCTTGTTATCGCGGCAAATTCAACCACAATTAACAGCTTATTTAATATCAGTGCATTACAATGGAATTCAGGAAAGACTCTAAACAACACCTCCAAAGACATTGTTCTTTTCAACAGCAATCAGCAGGTCATAGACAGCGTTACGTATTACAATTCGGCACCATGGCCTGCTATTCCGTCAAAAGGCGGACCGTCAATCGAATTGTTGAGCCATACCGTTGACAATACGATAGGTACAAACTGGGAAAAATCACAACAAAGCAAGGATATCATATCAGGTCAGGACACACTGACCATATTTTGTTCGCCCGGGTCGGCCAATATCAACCAGCGGCCAATTGCGGATTTCACAAATACCGAGAGAATAATCTCACTTAACGGCAGCGTGGCTTTCACCAACAAATCTGTAAACTTCACAAATCTTCTTTGGAACTTCCAAGGTGGAAACATAACCTCGTCGCAGGAGAACAATCCAACAGTAACTTATAATAACAATGGTATGTTCGATGTAAGTCTGTATGTTGAAAACGAACATGGTAACATCACCCTGACAAAGGAGAAGCACATTGTTGTAATTCCTGAATGTGAGGCGGTTACAGAGTTGCCATACGAAACAGATTTCAACTCGCTACCCGACTGCTGGTTCTCCTATCCCGTTGCAGGTGAGACAAACAGTTGGACAATAGATGCGACCATAGGTCGCAATGGTGGCAGTTCAGTGAAATACGACTGTGCCAACTCACCGGACAACGGGATAGGATATCTTTACACAAGGAGATTCGATGTAAGCAGTACCACCCAACCATCACTTACATTTTACTACTATTGTCCCAACAATCAATCAGCTGCAAGCAATGCACCGGTTTTACAGGTCGAAACTTTCGATTCGGATTACACCTTGATACAGTCGATTTCCATACAGGCAAAAAAGGTCACAACATGGAAGAAATACACCATGCAGCTTGGGCAGTCGGAAACAATCTGTGTGATTTCTGTAAAAAACAAAGCAAACAATGATGCAGTATATATCGATGATTTCTCTATTCAGAGCAGACCCGACAATTCATTCAGTCTGACCGGAAGAATAACCGAAAACAACGCCGCCCTTGAAAACATCCTGATTAAGATACAACCAGGTGACATGACGGCACTGACAGACCAGAACGGAGAATTCACGATTTATGTTGAGAGCGGATGGTCAGGGACTGTCACGCCTGCAAATCCGCAATACATCTATACTCCGGCATACAGAGAAATCTACAGTATTGACGAAGACATGCCGAATATTGATTTCGATGCCAAGCGTCTGCCAAGCGGATGGATTTATAACATAACTAACAACAGTCATACCTTCTGCATACCCAAGTCTGCACTGAATCTTGACGACATTGGCAACGGGACATGGATTGGGACATTTTACAGCAAAAATGACAACTTCTACTGCTGTGGCGCAATGTATGTGGACACCACCATTTCGCAGTGCATGAGCTCATGGGCTGCAAATCCCGACACTCAAGACACACTCGGATTTACCGAAGGCACTGAAATCTACTGGAAAATATACGACCCATACACAGAAATGGAATATGATGCCGCGGTGGAATACGCCTCCGGCCCTGAAACATTCACCATAGACGGAGTAACCATGTTGGATTTCATAGGCATGGAAAAAGTGACACAAATGATTATCATACCGAAAGGCTGGTCTGGAATTTCAAGCTATATAGTCCCTTACCAGAATGAACTCGAAACACTTTTGGAAAATTATGAAGATGAAGTATATGTATTGATGAATGATGACGGATTTTTCTTCCCGACGGATGTTTCCACTTCCACTATCACACAATGGGATGCCGAAAAAGGGTACAGCATTAAGACTGCAAGCAGCATTGTACTGAACTTTACAGGAAAAGTGAACTCAAACACATTTATAGATTTTCCTGAAGGATGGACTTCATTTCCAGTCAAATCAGACGAACCTGTGAGCATTGACAGTTTGTTCGGCAATACCGACAAACTTGATATCATAAAAGGTTTCGGCAACAATGAAATCTATGTTCCGGGAGTTACTGAAAGTTTCGACCTGTTGCCGGGGAAATCATACAAAGCGAGATTCAATGCACCATATACCGTAAATTTCGATTACACAAAACAACACGACATTATTCAGATTATAAACATAGACTCCACTCCTGACATAGTCTTTGATGGCAAAACAATCAAACCAACTCCCATCGACCATATAGTAGCAATGGAAGACACAGTCTCAATTTTTACCAGTGACACAGTCGTAGTATTCTCAAATTCAGGCAGATGCTTCGGTTTCGGAGTGGCTGCAACAGATGGAAAGATGTTTGTCAAAGTATATGGAGATGACCCGACCACTGCAGAAACAGACGGAATGACCGACAGTGAAAAAATGTTTTTTTATCTGAGACGAGCCGGGGCAGATTACTCTTTGGGTTATCTTTTCAGCAGAAACACAATCAATTACGATTTGTTTGTTGCTGATGGTTTTACATTAATTGACAAACTTTTTCTGACACCGGTCGGGATTCCAGATTCGAAGACAAACCAATTCATTGCATACCCCAATCCGGCAGATAAATATTTACACATAAAAGTCGGCAGCGACATGATTCCATACCATTGTCAGATTATCGACGTCATGGGCAGAACCCTGAAGCAATATAAGTTCAATGAACTTTCGGAAAGCATAGACATCTCAGAGCTTGAACCAGGAATGTACATAATCAGGATAACAGGTAGGAATGGAGTGATTACCAAGTCGATAATAAAAACGCAGAACTAATTTCTCCTGACTTCGTCATTGCGTACCCCAAAATAGGGCACACAAAATATTTAATGCGCTAATTTTGGGATTATTATACATCTATAATAGGTGACGAGGTCGTGAAAAAGGGCTGATACCAGTTTCAGGTTTCAGCCCTTTGGTTTACCTTTTCCTTGAGCCTCGGGTCAAATAGCGGCTGAACCTTTTGAAAGGAGGAGATTTTTGATTGAGTTTGACGGATTTTCACTAATTTTGCAGGCATGAAATGCTTGAATCACATATTAGGTTTGGGGCTTCTGCTTGCAGTGATGGTGAAGTGTGGAGATTCTCCTGGCTCCTCCGCCCGGACGGGCACCCCCTCTCAGAGTGGGACTGCCGCGCTCGAGGCTTTAGAGGAGATTGACTCG
>JAEEQW010000022.1 GCA_016285515.1 Bacteroidales bacterium | reverse complement strand
CACTCGTTGCCCTAGCTATGGCGAATTGCTCGCCTCTGAATGTCACCTCGTTCAACGCCACCTCAAACGGTGTGGAATACAAGTATGAGGTCATCGTCCCCTTGACCAATTTCGTCCGTGTTACCGCCATCACCCCTGCCGACCAGTTGACTGGCGAGGTTGTCATCCCATCAACCGTCAATTATGATGGTACAAACTATGTCGTTTCGCAAATCGGCAAGAGTGCTTTCGAAGGTTATTCCGGCATCACCGAGATGACTATCCCTTCAACCATTTCCGTCATTGAGGAGAAAACCTTCCGCAATTGCACGGCCTTGAGCGAAATCAACACGCCCCAGCCGCTTTCCACCATCGGCGATTATGCTTTCGAAGGCTGTTCTTCGCTTGAGAGCTATAGTTTGCAGGCTTCCATCTCGAAGTTGGGCGAAGGCTGTTTCCGCAACTGCACATCGTTGACTAACGTCACTTTCCCGACCTCGCTGAACAACATCCCGGCAAAGGCTTTTGAGGGATGCACCGCCCTTGAGGAAATCTACATCGACCGTAACATGCTGACTATAGGCTCCAAAGCCTTCTTCGGCTGCGCTGCCGTGACTGACTTCACCTGCCTGACACCCACGCCTCCAACCGCCAGCAACAACACCTTTGAAGGCATGGACGCCAACCTCCCTGTGACCGTTCCGATGGCCAACCTTGAGCAATATCGCACGGCTACTGGATGGAATTATTTCACTAATTATCAGGGGCGATAAAGATCAGTATCTTTGCCTTTCTGTCACAAACTACAACCGCGAAAGATTACGTGTCTTTTGCGGTTTTTTTGTATTTCGCTTGCAAAAAACGTATCTATTCTTATGAATTGACAATGATTTTTTGAGAGTTTTTTCGGTAGGAGTAAATATTTTGTAGTTCCGTTGATATGCTTCGTCTCTTTTGATGACGGCGAACATGCGACTTACGAGTTTGGCACGGATGACATTGAGGACACACATGGGATGTTTCCCTTCTTCGGTTTTTCTCTCATAATAGTCCCTATACTCGCTTGATTTCATATGTGTCGCTGCTGATACTGCGGCAAGATGGAGGAGCGCTTTTATCTGCTTGTTGGCCCGTTGGGACACCTTCGACTTGGAATATATGCTTTTCCCCGAGGTGTATCGGAACGGGGCGAGTCCGGCATAACAGTTGAACTGCCTTGGTGTCTCGAAGCGCGTGAAGGCCATGGTCACCACGACCATCCGGACGGCGATTCTGTCGCCGACGCCGTCAACCGTTTTGAGCAGTTCGGTCTGGTGTTTCAATTTCTCATCGGACTCCACCAGCACCTGGATCTCATCGTCAATGAGGGCTATCTGCTTGTCGAGCGTTTTGACCACGGCAGTCCACGAGCGTTTCTTGCGGGCATAGTCGGCGGCATCCATGTAACCCTTTTGGTCATGGAGCTGCATCTCGTACTTGTGCCTGTCTGCCAATAGAGTGTCGCGGTCGGATAGCAGGTTCTTCAATGAGACCAGTGTCCTGTCAGGCATCTCGTATGCCACGGCTTTGTCGGAGAAGCGGAAGGCGTACTCTGCTATGCGGCGGGCATCCACCCGGTCATCCTTCCCACGGGTCACGCCGAAGGAGTTCTTGATCCGTGTCGGGTCCTCCATCCACAGGAACAGCTCCATCTCCTCGCAGACACAGACCAGCGGGTAGATGTATCTCCCTGTGTACTCGGCGCACACCAATACATCGTCATTGGCCACGCAGTTCTCTTTCTCGATTCTCTTCACGCATTTTTTGATGGCCATCACGGTGTTCTTGATTTCCTCCTCACGTATGGTCTGAGTCCCTTTTTTTAGGCAGATGTTCAATTTTTCCTTGCTAATGTCGATGCCCATTTGATAATTCTTCATAATTTTGCATTTTATTTTGTGGACTTTGGGACCGCTAGCCTTTGCCTACAAACCTTATCGGTTCGGAACGCATATTCTTATCCAGGCCTTGTGGCCAACGGAAGTCGGGCGGTGCAAAAAAGATAATTGGGTCTTCCCCATTTGCTGCAATTGTTAACCGCCCGATCCCATTGTCCTGATTATACGTTATTCTTTTATTGACTTTCTATCTGTATTTCTCGCAAATTTACTATTTTTGCTCTCGCATTCCCAGTTCGCAGACAACCACGCTGCAAATCTAAGGTTTGCAATCAAAAATAAAATACAAATGAAGAAATTATCCGCCTTATTACTGCTTGCATTGGCTTCCATCATAGCTTCTGCACAAGACACCTCCTTTGAATATGACCCCATAACCGATGGCATGGAATGCACTTCCATCACCGTAGGCAAAAAAGCATCCGCAGATGGCTCTGTCATAACCTCCCACACTGACGACAGCCACCGCACACGAACAAACATACTTGTTGAAAAGGCTGCCGACCATAAGAAAGGTGAGATGGTCACCATGTACAAACGCCAGTGGGCAAAGAAAGTCGAAGGGAAGATGGACAAATACGAGAACATCGAAATCGGTGAAATTCCACAGGTTAAACACACCTACCAATTTCTCAACACAGCATACCCTTGTGTCAACGAAAAGCAACTTGCCATCGGTGAATCGACATTCAGCGGAAGACCCGAACTCAAGTCCGATGAGGGGTTAATTGACTGCCAAAGGTTATGTATGCTAATGCTTCAAAGATGCGCCACTGCAAGAGAAGCAATAGTCATGGCAGGTGACTTGCTGGAAAAATACGGATGGAATGATGCCGGAGAATGTCTCACCATCGCTGACAAAAACGAAGTATGGCACTTCGAGGTCCTCGGACCCGGCAAAGGCAAAACCGGCGCAGTATGGGCTGCACAACGTGTTCCTGATGACCACATATCAGTCAACGCCAACGCATCGAGAATAAGGAGAATCGACCTCAACGACAAGGATTTCTTCATGGCATCGAAGAATGTTTACTCGCTTGCCGAAGAAAACGGCTGGTGGGACAAAAGTCAGGGCGAATTTGAGTTTGCATACGCCTACGCTCCCAACTCACGCACCAGTATTGCCTGCAGCCGCCGCGAATGGCGCGTCTTTAACCTCCTCGCCCCATCGCTAAAGCTCGACCCCAACGCCGAAAACTTCCCGTTCTCCGTCAAACCCGACACCTTAGTCTCTGTCGCCGACCTGGTTAGGGTCTTCAAGGACTATTATGAAGGAACCGAGTTTGACATGCGCCAAAGCCTTACCGTCACCGACAAGGACGGCAAAACGATAATTTCTCCAATGGCCAGTCCTTTTATGAAGAACGATGAACTTAAGATGCTGAAAATAAACGGAGCATGGGGATGGAGATATGAACGCAACATCGCCGTCCATTTCACAGTTTATGGGACCATCATCCAATGCCGCGGCTGGCTGCCTGATGAAATAGGGGCATTATGCTGGTTCGCCCTCGACAACGTGGCCTCATCAATCTACGTTCCGATCTATGCCAATGTCACTGACCTGCTTTCCGAATACAAGACCGACGGTCGTGAAACTGGCTTCAGCCGCTCATCAGCATGGTGGTGTTTCAATCGTCTCGGAACACTGACAGCACAACGCTGGGGCGACATGCACAAAGTCGTTGATGCAGTCTGGAACCCGATGCAGGAACAGTTCTTCAAAGACCAATTGGCAACAGACAAAACGGCAATCGCCCTTTACAACAAAAAAGACCTGTCAGGGGCTATCAGAACACTGACTGAATTTACAAACAAATGCGGCAACGAAGCCCTCAATGCGGCATGGGAAACCGGAGACAAACTCTGGACTATCTTCGACGGACAATGGTGATATAAGCTATGAATGCAGAGCGGTTTAGAACGACTTTTGACATTCCAGAGTCGAAAGATAAAATAACGTACAAAGATAATTTGACGTTCATGGGCTCGTGCTTTTCCGAAAACATTGCCAACAGAATGAAATTGTTGAAATTCAACACGTTGGCAAATCCTTTCGGGATAATGTTCAATCCTTTGTCGATTGAAAACTGCATCCGACAAGTCATAAACGGCAGACACTACAAACCGGAAGACCTTATTGAATATAATGACAAATGGCTGAGCCTCGACCACCATGGTGATTTCTCCGACATTGACCGGCAGGCATGTCTTGAAAAAATCAATATGGCAGTCCAAAATGCACATAAGACAATCAAAAGCACTTCCTTTGTTTTCATAACCCTCGGCACATCAGTAGTTTATTTTTATAACAAAACCGGACTTCCAGTCGGCAACTGCCATAAAATTCCGGCCAACAATTTCACTCCTCGAAGGATTTCGTTAATAGAAGCCGTAAACAGTCTCGACAACATCGTACAGATGATTTCCAAGGAAAGTTACAATTCGCATATCATCTTCACTGTCAGTCCAATACGCCATTGGAAAGACGGTGCGGTTGAAAACCAGAGAAGCAAATCCACACTCATATTGGCGATTGATGAAATATGCAGAAAATACGGCAACAAAATCGGATATTTTCCTGCTTACGAAATCATGAACGATGAGCTGCGCGACTACCGTTTCTATGCTGATGACATGCTGCACCCAAGTACAACAGCCGTGGATTATATTTGGGACATCTTCAAAAAAACATACATTGATGCGTCATGTCACGAAAGGATTATGCTTACTGACAAGCTGAACAAGGCTCTGGCGCATCGTTTTGAACATACTCCATCAGCAACCGAGAAAGCAAAATTCGATGAATACGTTGATAGTCTGCGAAAACAATTGGACTCATTTCTGTAAAAGACTACCGCGAGACACATTTATCACATTCATCTGACATTTAGCACAGTCGAACTTCAATTCATAGCGTTTGTCGTTATTTTCGAGGAACAATCTGCCCTTGTATTCCTCGTCAACATTCTTTGATTTCAGACACTGTCCCATTTCATAACGGAGACAATACTTTGTGGTCATCAGCACTATGTCGCTACAGTCACGGGTTGAATCCGGACCAGCTTCAAGTTCGGTCACATGATGCCTATGGTAGAAATTCACAGCCAACTTATTGGTAATGTTTGTCCTATAATCGACTTCCCCAATGATATACGGAACATCTGTTTTTTCAAACTGGATGTCCTCAGACTTGAATTTATTACGACGGACATCGAGCAGATTTTCCACACACATTCGCCGCAATTCATTCAGCACAGAAGCAGGAATGAAATATGTTTCCGTACTATTATCAACAAATTCAACAAGTTTGAAAGGTGTTTGTCCCAATTTCGACAACTGCTGTCGAATCTGAAAACGAACTTTCTCAGCGTTATTTGCAGGAGTATGCTCCAAAGTGACCGCAGCTGTCGCCGTGCATCCGTCTTCATCTGTAATCTTCAATCCAAATCCGCAATCAGAAAGGGCAAATTCCATATTCACGGCAATTTTACGCTCCGCCGAGTCATCACGCTGAAGCTTCCTTTCAAATTCCATGTCATTGTTTCGGTACAGGATAGTACCCTTCTTAATATTAACTGGCTTATTTGGTGTGATGATGTTGTTTTGAAATCTGTTGACAAGAAATCCGTCAAGTCCTTCATTGTTAAAAAAACAGACTCCATCGCCATTATGGAGTTCCTCCGACAATTCAGCCTTTATTGCGTCAGTGTATGGAACCAAAACTTTGCCGATTTTTTTCCCGAGAGATTTCTGAGTAAGATATGATGCCATCTGCGAACGGTACCCATCCAGCATATATGTTGTAAAACCTCTATTGAACGTCCTTTCAGGGTCAGGGGCAAATGAAAAAATGGTAGTGCCAGAGGAAGTTTTATGATAATTGTCTCCAAGATTGTCAATAAGTTGACGATAATATGCGGTTACATTTTTCACATAGCTCAAATCCTTGAGTCTGCCTTCGATTTTAAATGAGGAAACTCCGGCGGCAGCAAGCAGTTTCAGATATTGTGAAGCGTTGAAATCCCGCAGGGAGAGGAGATGTTTGTCATGGACAAGGACATCACCTTTTTCATTCAGGAGATCATATTTTGAACGGCAAGGCTGGGAGCACTCTCCCCTGTTGCCGCTTCTACCATTGATGGAAAGACTCATGTAGCACTGGCCACTGTAACATACGCATAATGCCCCATGGATGAAGCACTCCAATTCCACCGTAGTATTCTTGCTAATATCCATGATTTCGTTGACTGACAATTCACGTGGCAAAGTAACTCGCTGGAAACCAGCTTTTTCAAGAAACAGCACTTTCTCCGGAGAGATATTGTGCATCTGCGTACTCGCATGAATTTGTATCGGTGGCAAGTCCATTTCAAGAATGCCCATATCCTGAATAATTATGGCATCCGCTCCGGCCTCATAAAGTTCGTAAATCATCTTCCTTGCATCTTCAAGTTCATCATCAAACAACAAGGTGTTGACTGTAACGAAAACCTTTGCGTTGAAGACATGTGCATAATCAACAAGTTGGGCTATATCTGCAATTGAGTTGCCCGCTGCGCTGCGTGCCCCAAACCTTGGTGCACCAACATAGACAGCGTCAGCGCCATGATTTATTGCAGCCTTCCCAAACTCAAGATTCTTTGCCGGCGCCAGCAGTTCCAGATAATAATTGTCTTCCAAGATTATTTTAGTTTATTCACGCAAAAGTAGAGAAAATAAATTATCTTTGTAGTATTGAATACAAATGAATTATTAACCGTTAAATTCATGTTTACATGAAAAGAATATTAAGCATTATCATATTGCTTCTGACGATGACAGGATATGTCAGTGCTCAAGAGACATTCACATACGATTTTAACAGTCTGAGCATAGGAAATCTCAACGGGCAAGACGGTTGGATTTCTGTGAAGCACAGTGCCGGCGGAGGCCACAACGTTGTTGACGAGGTAGGTCCCCAAGGCCTGGTTACACCCGATGAAACTCTCGGGGTATTCTTCAACAACGCCAACACAAACTATGGTGAAGTCGCCACTCACAAATATGCAGAAAACTTCCCGATAGACTTCTCCTTAGGAGGGACTTACCAGATAGAAATGGATATGGCGCGAAATTGGTGGGGCACTCTTTTCGGAGTCGGATATGATGCTGACGGCAACGGTGTTATTCTGCCTCCTATGAGTTACGAGACCACACAGCCGAATCCTAACCTTCAGATCGAAGACGGAGGGGTATATTTCGTCACCACCGGCAGCTCAACGAATCCAAAATTCATCAACGGGATTGTGCTGCCAGACAACACTCTGCCTGTTGACTTCGACTACACTAACGATAATGCCTGGACCCGCTGGCGCATTCTTCTCGACTTGGATGCCAACTATGGTGCTGGAAGCGTGGCGCTTTTTGCCGACTGGTCTTGCTCAGGTGACAACTTCGAACCGATAGCAGAGATACAAGGTCTGAATATTGGACTGACTCCAGGTTCCGGCGACCGTTTCGACCCAGCAGCATGGGACGGCTTCTTCTTTTTGAGCTCAAGTCACGGCGGATGGGACAACATCAAAATCACCCATATTCCTTCCGGACTTGCTTCACAATTCATTGATTTCACTGCAATACCTAATAAATTAACCATTGATGAGCCATTTCAGATTACAGCCACATCCACATCAGGTCTTCCAGTATCATTCGAGTTAATCAGCGGCCCGGCAACTCTCAACGGCAACGTGGTGACACTCACTGGCGAAGAAGGGACCGTTTCAATAAGAGCAACGCAAAACGGTGATGACAACTGGCAGGCCGCACCTCCGGTCACCCGCAGTTTCAATGTATATGACCCGGCATTATACGCCCCGACCATCACAATAAGAAGACCTTATAATGGCACTGACGTATATCTTGCAAATCTGGAGCCGATGCTCGTAGTAGCCTCCGTAGATGTTGACCACGATGACGTCATCAAAGTGCAACAGATAGAATTCTCCGTTAACGGCGAAACCGTCTATGGTGCCGGACATGGAACAAACTATTATACGGCAATATGGGAACCTTCGGAATATGGACAGACAAATATGACAGTGACAGTGACCCTCAGCGGCAACCACAGCTACAGTACTGAAAACTCATTTTACATAACCAATAACATTTCGAGCTACAATGTCACGACTTTCGATGGCACAATACAAGTAAGTCCGACCAACCAAGTTATCTATGGTGAATTCATATTCCCGTCATCTGTAGGAAGTTACAATAGTGTCAGTGGTCATCTTGAAATGAACTGCGCACCGCCGAGCGGATGCGACCCATACGACCGCGTAGCAAACTTGAAAATCAAAAATGTTGACGGTAACTGGATAGAACTATTCAGATATATTACTCCTTTCGGCATTGCCTGCAGCGACAATATCGACCTCTCCGATTACCTCAATGTCCTTCAAGGACTTGTTGAATTCAGATTCGAAGTTGTATGCTGGGATGGCAGCGGTTATCTTCCAGTCCTCAATTTCAACTTCAATCCGGGGACACCAGACTACAAATACATTGACATCAGCGAAATATGGTGTCAGGTATTTGACTTCGGTGATTTTTCACAACTTCAGCCTGTTCCTACTGCCTATATTGACATCAACCCTCATGCCCAGAAAGTCAATCTCAAAATGACTACCACAGGGCATAACTGGAGCAGCAACACGGCCCCCAACTATTCGGTCAACACTGATAATGCTGCAGAATTCTACGAAGGCACACATCTGATAAAGATTAATGGTGCCGATAAATTCACGCAGCATCTCTGGCCTGAATCCGGCTCATGTTATCCTAATCCGGCAGGATGCAACAATCAGCAAGGCACATACCTATATCCTCGTCAGGGCTGGTGCCCGGGTTCAATTGCCATGGTATGGAACTGGGATCTTTCAGAATATATAGGCTCACCTTTCACTATTGATTATATCTTCGACCCAAGTTACACAGATTTCTGTCACCCAAATTATCCTGAATGCGTTGACGGTCAGAACGGCTGTCCAAATTGCGATGCTCCCGACAATCCAATACTCAATGTTGCAGCCAAAGTACTGACATACAGCAATAACGTCAACGTTTTCGACGGTGCCACTTCACATCTCAATGAAAACAGCTATGGAATCACCATCCATCCTAATCCTTCATCAGGCATATTCAAAATAAGCAGCTGCAAACAGGAACCAATGAATGTGACCATTGTCAGCATTACAGGCCGAACAATAAAAGATTTCAAATGGTATGGTGATGAAAAGACAATAAACCTGTCAGACCTTCAGAAAGGCACATACATCTTTAAGGCTTCAGGCAAAAACGGCGTGGAAATCAAAAAGTTAGTGATCATGTAATCACCTTTCAAATAATAGGTTGCAAATGGACCTGCTATTAAATTACACTCCTAAAATTCTTTATGCCCTCGGTGAGACCTTCACCGGAAACGATGAGATATACTCCTGGCTGCTCAACAACGGTTTTCCGGAGTTGGCAGCCTTTTCGAGTGCGGTAAGAGGCAGCGAAAAGGCCAATGAATGGCTGCTCAACAACGGCTATGCCGCCTTTTCAGCCCTCGACTATACCATCGATAACAACAAAAATGCCCGTATGTGGCTCGAAAAATATGGCTACACTATCGAAATTTTATTTGCCGACACATGCAACAAAGAGTCAAATGCCGCACAAAAGTTGCAAGAAATGGGTTTGGATGTATTAGTTCACCTTGCCGACCAGATAAACAAATTCCGCGACAGCATGTTTTTCAATCCATTTAAATTCAGGCCATAATTCATGCAAGAGACTGTAAACCAAAACATAATAGCAGCACTTGAAGAATTGAATTTCAACGGATGGACTCCGATTCAGGAAAAGGTGATTCCAGTCCTTCTACGTAAATCCACCGACCTTATTGCACTTGCACAAACGGGTACCGGCAAAACAGCTGCGTATGGAGTGCCGCTAATCAACGACATATCCAACTCCCGCTTTACGCTGACCCCTGCGGTTGTGCTGTCACCTACCCGAGAATTGTGTATTCAGATAGCTGAAACACTAAATTCCTTCGCAAAATATCTCAACGACATCTCAATCGTCGCCATCTATGGAGGCACAAACATTTCAGGTCAGATTAATCAGCTGAAATCCAAAACAGACATATTAGTCGCAACTCCCGGCCGTCTGCTCGACCTGAGCCGCCGTCATGAAGTCAATATAAGCAAAATAAAGACTTTTGTAATCGATGAGGCCGACAAGATGTTCAACATGGGATTCATCGTTGAAATCAGCGACATCCTCAACCGCACTTCAGCAAAAAAGCATCTATGGCTGTTTTCAGCGACAATGCCAGTTGAACTGGAATCCACAATCGGCAGATATCTCAACAATCCTCTAACTGTCACAGCAGGTCCGACCAACTCTATCGCCGACAATGTAACCAACGACTATTACGTTGTTGACCCATCGAACAAATTCAAGGCGCTGACTCATATAATTGCCTATTATCCAGACATCTACGCAATAATTTTCTGCAAGACAAAACAGATAGCCCAGAAACTCGCTGAGAGACTTATCAACAGCAATTTCTCCGCAGATGCACTTCACGGTGACCTTACACAGGAACAACGTGACGCCGTAATGCTGAAATTTCGCACAAAAAACGTACGTCTTCTGATTGCCACCGATGTGGCTGCCCGTGGGATAGACATAGACAACCTTACACACATCATCCATTACAACGTTGCGGATGATTCCGAACAGTACATTCACAGAAGCGGCAGAACCGCTCGTGCCGACAAATCAGGCACCGCAATCACTCTTGTAAGCGTAAAAGAGCAGTTTAAACTGCAAAACATCGCCTCCACCCATCACATCATATTTCATAAACAGCTTGTGCCGTCCGGCGATAAAATCACCAAACAACACATATTACACACAATAGAATCACTTGCAGATGAGAACTTCTCCAATGATGAGATTAGCAAAAGGTTTCCAAACGTTATCTCGGCAATTTCTGAAAACGCCAACAAATCATTGGAACATATGTCCAAAGAAGAAATCATCAAACGAATTATATCTTTGAAGATCAATACATTATCAAACGATTACAATAGCGATAAAGACATCAACATTGACAATCTTGAAGAGATAACTGCCATTGAAAAGCAAAAATCCGCTGATACCGATTACAATATCCACGAAGCCATTGCCGCATCAACCAACGGTTTTGTCAAACTAAAAATAAACATCGGACATAAAACCGGTACAGTACCGGTACGATTGATAAGCCTCATCAACGATACAGTAAGGCACAAAGTGAAGATTGGAAAGATAGACATTCTCGATGATTACACAATTTTCGAGGTCGAAAACGCGTTTGTGAAAATGGTTATTTTAGCCTTTGATGACCGCGAAGACAGAAGATATAACGTAGAAGTGTACAACCATAAACTCTTACAAGACGACAATTAATCAACCGATGGTCCTTACGGTCCTCGGACAAAGACAATAATGAACAACAACAAGAAAATAATCGGAACGATATGTGGGATTGGCGCAGCGGTATGCTACGGCACCAATCCGTTGGGAGCACTCAATTTATATGGTGAAGGGATGACTACGAACTGTGTCCTTTTCTACCGATTCGCATTAGCATGGCTCATAATGACCATTGTGATGCTGTTGCGCAAGGAAAATCTGAAGGTTTCATGGCGGGAGTTCGGTATAGTCTCAATTCTCGGCATTCTTTTCATCTTTTCATCACTCAGTCTTTATCTGAGTTTCCATTTCATGCCGGCAGGGGTGGCTTCCACCATACTCTTCACATATCCGATAATGACGGTTATCATCATGGCATTGGTTTATCACGAAAAGGCAAGCATATACACCTTGCTGTCCATAGGACTCGCCACCATAGGCGTAATGCTGCTGTATTGGACAGGCGAAGGGCAGACTTTAAACCCATGGGGAGTTGTGCTGGTGCTGATTTCAGCGCTCTCGTACGCCATATACATTGTTGTGGTGGGCAAGGCAAATTTGCAATGTTCATCTTTCAAAATCAACTGGTATGTACTGCTGTGGTGTGCAATAGGTATGCTGATTTACACGTGGATAGGAAACAATGCAAATCCGGGCAGCATGCCACTGTTGTTTCCACAAACAGTCAAGGCATGGTTTTATGTGGTATGGTTAGCAATTATCCCGGGAATTGCAGCCCTGGTGATGATGACCTACTCCAGCAAATACATAGGTGCAACACCGACCGCCATACTTGGCGCTCTTGAACCGCTGACAGCAGTAATCATCGGCATATTTGCATTCGGCGAAATTTTCACAGGCAGACTTGCAGTAGGTATCGTCCTTATTCTATCTTCCGTGATACTCGTCACTTTAAGCCAAAATGTAAAACATACATAACACTCACTCGGAAACTCAAACTATTATTATACATAAAACGCCAAACAATTACTATTTTTGCAGACCAAAAAATAAAATTAAAAGCATAAAAATGAAAAAGTATTTATTATCTGTTGTCATCATCATGATGTTTTTCGGGGCATCAGCACAAAATCTTCAGTTACACTACGATTTCGGAAGATACCTTTATGATGATTTGAAGAAAATTGACGAAGACAATCCCGGACGATTTCCATTGACAAGCACGTACGAATTCTTCAAGGCCGACAGAATCGGCAGCACATTCTTCTTTGCAGATTTCGACTATTCCTCCAAGAGCGTTTATGGCGCTTATTGGGAAATATACCGCGAATTCTGTTTCTGGCCGAATTCAAAGATGAACTGGCTGTCGTTTCATATTGAATACAATGGCGGGCTTAGCCGCATGGCAGGAGGCTACAATGATGCATGGCTGACCGGTCTCACCTATTCCGGTCATTCGCAAGATTATACGAAAACATGGTCATTAAGCGTAATGTACAAACTGATTCCCAACACAATAGCATGCCATGACCCTTCAATCACGGATAATTTGCAAAAAGACATCCACAATTTCCAGATTACAGGAGTTTGGGGAGTTGATTTTGCGCACGGCTGGTGCAGGTTCGACGGGTTCTTCGATTTCTGGCGTGAGGCGCGTGCATGGCAATACAGCGAAATACATCCTCAAGGGACACAATATATTTTCATCTCAGAACCACAAATATGGGTTAATCTGGATAAGATTCATGGATGGGAAAACTTCCATTTCAGCGTAGGCTCAGAAGTTGAAATATCCAACAACTTTATTGCTGAAGGTTTTTACTGTATTCCCACTATAGGAATAAAATGGGATTTGTCGAAATAAACAACAAGTATGGGCAAAAAAATTACTCTATTGCTATTAGGGATGTTATGCTGTTTCAGCGCATTAGCTCAATCCCGAGGTCGGTCATTCACCATCAGCGGCACAATTACTGACATGGAAAGCGGTGAAACGCTGATAGGTGCAACCATTTACGATGCACGAACCAATAAGGGTACTGCCACCAACTCATTCGGCAGATATTCTCTCACATTACCCAAAGACACAGTTGAGTTGGTAATCTCCTATGTGGGCTATTCGTCTTATCAGGAGACATTTATGTTAAACGGTAACCGTGAACTGAACTATGCCATGAAACCGTCCGTAGAATTGGAAACCGTCAACATTGTCGGCGAAAAAGTCAACAGCGTCAAGTCTTCACAGATTAGTGCCATCGACATACCCGTCAAGCAAATCAAGTCAATACCGGTCATCTTCGGCGAGACAGATGTCCTGAAAGTAATACAGCTTATGCCTGGTGTACAGAGTGGCAGCGAAGGCATGTCGGGAATGTATGTCCGCGGAGGCGGTCCTGATGAAAACCTGTTTCTGTTAGACGGCATACCGCTCTATAATGTAAACCATTTAGGAGGCTTTTTCAGCGCATTCAACAGTGATGCAGTAAAGAACATCACGCTATACAAGGGCAGTTTTCCGGCACATTTCGGAGGAAGACTGTCAAGTGTCCTTGACATCACCACCAACAACGGCAATGACAAGAAGATACATGGCAGTGCCAGCATTGGACTTATCAGCGCAAAAGCCAACATCGAAGGTCCGATAATAAAGGAGAAAACGACATTCAGCCTGAGTTACCGCAGGACATATTCTGATTTGTTCACACGGCTTGCACTCGCAATGGCCTCAACCAAAACTTCCGATTCCGAAGTCTATAAAGTCACAGGAGGATATCATTTCTACGACCTCAACGGAAAGATAACCCATAAATTCAGCGACCGCAGCCATCTTTTCGCATCATTATACATGGGCGATGACAGATTGGCAGCACGTGTGAGATTCAAAGAAGAACATGATGTCAACTATTATGACCGTGAATACATGAAACTGGGCTACAACTGGGGCAATATAGTAGCAAGTCTGCGATGGAACTACGAATTGGGGCCAAAACTGTTCATGAACCTCACAGGTGCCTACACACGCTACCGCAACGATATCAAGACAGGTGTTGAATTCGAAGGGAAGAACGAATACATGACATACAACGAGGAGATGAGCATGACATATAAAAGCGGCATACGTGACATCATTTCTTCTGCCGATTTCGACTATGCACCGTCACCAAACCATGCAATACGCTTCGGCACCTCTGTGACGGAACACATTTTCACACCTGAAGTCATGAGTCTTTACATGTTCGACAGCAATTACACGGAGGGGAACATTGATTCCGTCATCGGCGAAAGTAAGGTCTATGCCACTGAACTTAACGCATACATCGAAGACGACTGGTCGATATCCAACGTGATAAAGCTCAATGCAGGCGTGCGTTTTAGCGGCTTCGCAGTACAAAACACCTTCTACCCTTCCGTCCAACCACGACTGAGCGGACGTGTTATCATTACCGACGACCTGTCGTTCAAAATCGGATACGCATATATGACTCAATACATGCACCTGCTTTCAAACAGCAACATAAGTTTGCCAACCGACCTGTGGGTGCCGGTAACCGAAAATATAAAGCCTATGACCTCACAACAGGTGGCGGCAGGCTTCTTCTACAAACTGAAAAACATGTTTGACTTCAGTATCGAAGGCTACTACAAAACCATGAACAATTTGCTGGAATACAAAGACGGTGCCTCGTTCTGGAGTTCGAGCACCAAATGGGAAAACAAAGTGGCCATGGGACGCGGATGGGCATACGGCGTGGAATTTCTCGTTCAGAAAAACATAGGCAAATGGACAGGATGGATAGGCTATACTTGGAGCAAATCGATGCGTCTCTTCGACCGTGAAGATATGACCATAAGCAACGGCAAACCTTTCCCTGCAAAATACGACCGCCGGCATGATATCAGCATCATAGTGATGTACAAACCATCCGAAAAATTCGATATCAGCACGACTTGGGTATATAACACCGGCAATGCAGTCACTCTTGCAATTCAAAACTATGATGATTACAACGATGTATATCCTTATTACAACGATATACCTTACATTGAAAGCCGTAACAACTATCGTATGCCTGCATACCACAGAATGGATCTCAGCATCAACTTCCACAAGCAGAGCAGGCATGGTGTACATACATGGAATATCAGCGTTTACAACGTTTATAACCACAAAAACCCATACTTGATTTATGTCGGATATGGAGAACCCTATATTGATGATGAAGGTAACACCTATAACAATTCTCTGATGAAACTCTCGTTGTTCCCAATTATTCCGTCTTTTTCATATTCGTTTAAATTCTAAAAATGGAACAAAGCAACCGAGAAATCTCATAAATTATCAACAATCAAACTTTTAAGTGAAAATGAAAAATACAATATACAAGTTAAGCATTATAGGAGTGGTGATGATATTAATTGCAGGATGCACGGAAGCAATTGATTTCAATGGCAAGGAAACCTACCCTTATGCAGTCCTCATCAGCGACAATTACCCTGACTCTGCCGTTAAATTACATTTGTCATGGAGCAGGTTTTTCCTTAAAGACAATGACGAGCCCTATAAAACCATTGACAATGCCAACATACAGCTTATGCAAAATGGCCTGATGGTGTCTCAGACAGCAGCCGAAAACGGTGATTATTTCTTCGACTGCATCCCTGCTGAAGGTGACTCACTGTCGGTTTCAGTAAACATCCCAGATTATGAACGCGGCACACTATCGGCCACAAGTGTCATCCCTCATTATCCGGACATAGAAATCATCAGCTGCACAGTAACCGAATCCGTCGACACATACGGTGATAATGTGAAAAAATATACCATCAAGTTCAGCATCAACGACCCTGTAGGCGACAACTACTATAAAATGCAACTCAGATACAGCACTTATTATGACAGCACACAATTCTACTCGTGCAGTTTTAACTGCAGTGATCCTATGATTGTGGAATCCAATGACATAATTAGTACCATCGAAGGTTCAGACGACATCTATAAGTATATTTGCTTTAAAGACAGCTATTTTGAAGGGCAGTCACATATAATAACTATAGAATACACCTTTTATTATTTCGGATCCGAACCTTATATCTTTCAATTGGTATCCAGCTCCTTAAATGCACCAACATTCCAATATTACAAGTCAATAGAAACTATGAGCAACTCCTCCAGCTTGTCTTTCTTCAACGAGCCGGTACAAGTAATCTGCAATATTGAAAACGGTATCGGACTATTCAGTGGTATGGCAACAAAGAATTTCTATATCAAGCCATAGCAGATACCTGGAATCACTGTTCCACGTTATTTTTGCTATAGTAAATCACATCGTTGCGTTCGTCCCAACCTTGTGACTTCCAGAAGTGTTTTCCAAGTTCATTGTCTCCCTTCACAAGAAGTCCATTCTTCTTGATTCCCTCTATTTCCGACACTTTGATAACCTCATCAAGCAATTTCTTGCCGATGCCCTGACAACGGAAATCCTTGTCAACAACAGTATGGTAAATGTACGCACGTCTTCCGTCAATACCGCACAATATCACGCCAACTATTCTACCATCATAGACTGCGACAAAATTTGAAGTGGGATTCTTCTTCAGAAACTTTTCAATTCCCTCCCGTGAGTCATCATAACTTCTGAGAGCCATACCTTCAGTTATTGTCCAAAGACGATATACGTCATCGTAGTCATCTATAGTCATCAACCTGACTATCAGCATATTGATATCAATTATCATAATTATTAATTAATTTATTTTCGCTTTCAGTAAAACTGTGAACCACGACTGTCGAATCGTTCAGACGGATCTTCAACCAAGATGTCAATTCGGCTATTACCGAATCATTCAATTTATGATCTGACAATGTGATGACAGAAATACATGGAGTAATCTCAAGATTGTCAGCACCCACATTGACTCCACGCGAGATGGTGACATTGCTGACATACGGATATTTGTACTTAATCTCTCTTGTGACCTGGGAATACGGAATCTCATCAGTCTTGACAGCAGCCAATTCCTGCTTCAGCTTGTCTATTTCCATGTCTTTGTATGCAAGTTCAAAATCAGTATGTTCATATATTTCCCGCATCATTTCATGAATATTGTCATTATATCTATTTTTATTAACCTCGATTTTAATTTTGTCTTCATCGATGCCATGATATTTTGCCGAAGCAATAAGTGATGCCATCTCTTCATCAGAAAATTCATTGCCGGTGAAAAAAACTGTAACCTTTCTATTCTTCTTGCTACTTCCTTTCTGTATTTCATAGTCATAAATATAAGAGCCGCCAAACGTCTTATTTTCCGTCACAAAATCCCGAACCTCCATTTCAAAGTTATTACTTCGAATCAATCCTACAGCACTTATGACGCTTGGAACCAATATAGCAATTAAGATAAAAGGAGACCATTTATACAGATTGCGTTTCTGAGCTGACATTTTTGATGCTGCCTCTCTGTTGAACGGCAGATAAAGAGATACAAGATAACTTGCAAGCAGTATAAAAACAGTATTTATTATGAACAAGTACATCGAACCAAAAAAGAAGCTCCATCGCGCATTTGCAAGTCCATAGCCTGCTGTGCAAAGTGGAGGCATCAAAGCTGTCGCAATTGCAACTCCCGACAGTACAGTGCCTTTTTCCTTGCGCGACTGTTCCAAGATGCCAGCCACCCCACCAAAAAAAGCAATGAACACATCATAAATAGTAGGACGAGTACGCGCTGTCAGCTCAGTAGGATCAATCAAATTAAGCGGACTTACCAAAAAATAGAGAAATGAGACAAAAAGACTTACACCCACCATCACAACATAATTCTGTAACGAACGGTTTAGTAAATCCACATCATTTATTCCCAATGATAGTCCCATGCCCATAATAGGACCCATCAGGGGGGAGATGAGCATGGCACCGATAATCACTGCCGTGGAATTCACATCAAGTCCGACTGAGGCAATAATAACAGAGCAGACAAGAATCCACACATTGGCACCTCTAAACCAGATGTTATTCCTTATTTTTTCTTCCGCAGTAACAGTATCAATCTCCCCTTTTAATGATGTTTCATTTCTGAGAAAGTTCTTGATACTATCCCAAACTTTTGATTTTTCCATGTTAATTTCATTTCAGACTCTTAGCGAACTGCATGCCATATTCTTCAGCTTTTGCAAGAGTCGATTCATCAGGAACCCACATGGTTTCAAAACCGTCGTTCACTATTTCGAAACCGCAGCCTTTAAGTCCTTCAGTTATCTGTTTCACGGCACCTCCGCTCCAGCCGTAACTGCCGAATGCAGCCGCCTTTTTATTCTTGAAACGAAGTCCTTTTATCATTTCAAGCATTCCACCTATGGAATAAAGAAATCCGTAATTAATTGTAGGTGAACCAACCAGCACCGCCTCAGCACGGAAAACCTCAGTTGCGATGTGGTTCTTGTCGTCCATACTTGAATTATAAAGCTTCACAACAACATCAGGTCTCTCCTTTCTGATTCCCTTTGCAATGGTTTCGGCCAGCTTTCTTGTGGAATTCCACATGGTATCGTAGAAGATAGTCACCTGTTTCTCCTGATAAGCATCCGCCCACTTAAGATAAGTTTCTACTATTTCTGTAAGGTTACTTCTCCAGATGATACCGTGACTTGGAGCTATCATATCAAGAGGAAGGTTCATGGCGAGAATTTCCTTGATCTTCTTTGTCACTTGGAATGAATAGAGATTCAATATGTTAGCATAATATTTCATTGCCTCGTGATAAACCTCATGTTTGTCCACACAATCGTCAAACAGTGATTCAGAAGCATAGTGTTGTCCAAAGCCATCGTTTGAGAACAGAATATGTTCGCCATCTCCGCCGTTCATATATGTGAACATGGTATCAGGCCAATGGAGCATTGATGCCTCAATGAAAGTCAGCATTACACCGCCGAGATCCAAGTTGTCACCGGTTTTTACATTCACGAAGTTCCAATCCTTGTGATAATGGCCTCTGATTATACCTTCACCCTTTGCCGTACAATAAATCGGAGTGTCAGGGATTTCACGCATCAGTTCCGGCAAAGAACCCGAATGGTCTATCTCATTATGATTCATTATGATGTAATCGATTGAATGCAAGTCGATTTCTTTTTTCAGATTAGTCACAAATTCCTTGTCGAACGGTTGCCAAACAGTGTCTATAAGTGCCGTCTTATTGTTTCCACGGACGAGATAAGCATTGTAGGACGAGCCTTTATACGTGGAAAGTTCGTGTCCATGAAATGATTTAAGTTCCCAGTCTATCTTACCAACCCAGGTAACTTTCTCTGTGATTCTTTTTGACATATTGATTGATATTTGATTATTATTTTAAATTATTCTTGATGACAAATACTTTAACAACGCAAACCTTAGATTTGCAGCATGGTTATCTACGAATAAGGAATGCGAAAGCAAAAATAATATTTTTGCGGAAATAATGATATAAATACCGTCAAAACAATCCGAAGAAACCAGATGACACGGTTGTAGAGATGCATGGTCGTGTATGTCCAGAATGTTGTAGGGGCGAATAATTATTCGCCCCTACAACATCCGGCGTTATTACGACCACATTATCCGTAATCAGACGGAAATTAACAGCATTGCCGATTATATCCAAAACCATCCAATGAAATGGGAAACGGATCGGTTTTATTAACCTGTCCGTCTGCCTGTGTGCAAACGGAACAAAGGTTAGTTCTGACGCGCGGAACGCACCGCCCGGACGGAAAACTGGAAAAATTTACTAACGGTATACTATAGAGATTGGGCTTGATAAAAAGAAACGGTACAAGTACTATAAGGGAAACTTTTTCGGTTTTGGATTTCGATATTTCAAAAAACTATCATAATTTTGCACAATAATATCAAACTCCATCTCAGTAATTAAGAAAAACTTGCAGGAATGAACTGGAAAGAAAGAGCAATGAAATCACTAAGGGATAGCCTCTACCCTGTGCCAGAAGAACTTAATGAGTTGGATTGGAAAACTGCACTGTCAGAGAAATCCGAGCGACTGGCTCAACACATTTCAGCCTTTTCCAATTTGTCTTAACCTGAAAAAAGTTGACACTTGCAAACATAAGATTTGCAGTGTGGTTGTCTGCGAACCAGGAATGCGAAAGCAAAGGTACGTATTATATCGGACAGCCGATGTTTGCCAAACGACTACAGCGGCTGCCACGATGTGACAGCCCTACCGGTCCAACAGTAAACGTTATTCCATGGGAAGGTTTATTTTCAAAACTCCTTGCGGTTTAGAACAAAACACTACTTTTGCATCCGATAAATCTGTCACATGTGACACAAAAAAAAAATAAATGGAAATCAAACCGTACTGCCACCAAAGAAAATCCACAAAAAATAATTACAAAAAGTCGGGCTGCGTGTCCGACTTTTTTTGTATTATCGCATTTTAGTAGGAAAAGGCAACCGCAATGCCTTCGCCTAAAGCAAAACAAGCTATTTAATCATCTGACAATAAAAAAGTTACAGCCATGTCCAAAGTCAAGAAAACACTTATCGTACTCTTCCTCGCATTGGGATTTTCTTCCTGCGAAATGCTTAACCAAGTGCTACAGATGGCCAATTTCGCCAATTGCACCTTCAACTTCAACAATGTCAACAACATCCAAATGCTTGGCGTCAAACTGAGCAAAGGCATGACAAAGCAAGACCTCAACGTCACCCAATTGCTTGCGCTTACTGACGCACTGTTGAACAAGACGTTACCAGTCTCTTTCAACGTCAATGTGGATGTAAACAATCCCAACACCATTCCAGCTGCCATGACCAAGATGGACTACATCGTGAGCCTCAACGGCAAGGAAGTCATCAGCACCACCATGAACCAAAACATCAACGTGCCCGCCAATTCCAACAGCACCGTGACAATTCCCATCACAACCGACTTGTTCCAACTCTTCAGCGGTGAGTCGGCCGATGCCTTGCTCAACTTAGCATTCAAACTGGCAGGTGCAAGCAGCAATCCTGTCAACGTCGGCCTCAAGGTGAAACCTTACATCTCCATCAACGGACAACAACTTGCCTACCCCGACTTCATCTCTATGAACAAGGTATTGAATTGATCTTTCGTGTAAAAGCATTACAGCACGAGAAATATTATTTCTTCTTCCTCCCCGACTTTTTAAGTGCCTCAGCAATAATCCATTGCAACTGCCCATTGACGGAGCGGAATTCGTCAGCAGCCCACTTCTCCACTGCCTCCATCGTCTCGGAATCGACGCGGAGCAGGAAGGTCTTGTTGTTGGTGCTATTTTCCTTCTCCTTCGCCATAGCTTACCTTTCTATTGCTTCGCCCAAGGTCATCGAACAGATGTTGTCCTTGGAAACGAATTTGTCGTAAATCCAGAGGCACAAGATGGTCACAGCCATGACGATGAAGCCCGACAGGCCAGTCATGCCGTTGAGGAAGTCATTTCCACCCAAGGTGAAATAGATGACCACACCTGCAACAGCGTTGAAAGTACCGTGCATGATGGCTGCCACCACCATAGACTTGGACTTCAGCACGAAATATAGCTCAATGATTCCCAACAAGATGCACATCACCACCATAAGCAGCACGCCCCAGCGAGGCTCGTTCGGGTAGTTATGACCCATCAAGATAAGCGGGAAATGCCAAAGACCCCACACGATGCCGATGAACAATGCGGCTTTCCAGAACTTCACTTCGCGCAAGGCACCGACAAGGTAGTTGCGCCAGCCATATTCCTCGCCAAAGGCAGCTATGGCATTGATGGTGATGCCCGCAATCAAGCCGCTTACCAAAGTAATGATGAGCATCAGATAGACCGGCATCTGCCCCATCTGCTCACGAACCATCTCTTGTTGGTCTTCGGGAACATGATACTGGTTAATAAGTTGCTCGGAATTGTATTGCAACGATACACCCGGCATCATGCCGTTGATGAGGATGCATAGGGCAACCATCACTACAGGCAACAGCCAAGCCACCAACCAAGTCCAATTCACCTTGAAACTGACCAAGCCAGTGTGGTTGAATTTCTCCTTGTCGATGACTTGCAGCACAAGAGCCGTGATAAGTGGGAAAAACATGTAAATGGTGGCAAAGGTGGTAAAAAACACGGGCGTGTCCACCCTGTCCATGCCGAAGCCCCAGTGGGCCACAGCTGCTGCCGCCCAACTGAACAGGCAGACGGCGATTGAAAATATTATGGCTTTTTTCATTGGTTTTCAGGTATTTGTTGTTTTAGTTTGGACCAAATCTCCAGCGTTTCGGCTTCCGTGTCACCATTAATATAATATAAGTTGTCCGTTGTGCGGATTTCGATGTAAGGCGCTTTGTTTTGGGTGAACAACATGCACTTCTCGCCACTTTCCAGCTTGAAATAACCCTTGTTGGCCTTTCCCGTGCTGGAGCCGTTAGTACGAATAGCGACGGGCGGCATCTTGTCAAGCAACGCCACGGACACAATTTCCGAAACTGGAATGTCGCGCCCGTACATGCCCGAAATGCTGACAGCCTCCTCTCCCACTTCGATTTTCGGAGTTTGGTTGGAAAACAAGAGGAGGACAACGGCAAAAGCAAGCGACAATCCCGTAATGACAATGGCCGCTATGGCAGACCTTTCCCCAGTTTTGTCGGATTTCAGCTTAAGTAATTTTGGAATGTTGCAGCCTTTTACTCTAATGGCAGACCCTATCGCGTTTTTATCCGTCTTCAGCTCGCCCGACCTGTCGCGACCGAAACCATTGTGCCGGCGCATGGCGATGAACATGGGCACAAGCATGGCGAAGCAAAGCGCCGTCATCACAAGGCTGCTCGTTTCCTCGCTGATGACCCTGAAAGCCGAAAGCAAGCCGGTGAAAATAATGAGGCCGCCCGCTACCGTCATGATGATGGCCAACGCCCATTTCAGGCCTTCAATATCGACCAAGGCCTTGCGCTCTGGCGACATACCACCGTATGGATTGATGAGGTTGGGATTGCGATAGCAAAGCCATCCCACAAGTATCAAAACCGCTCCTATTACCAAGTTTATCCAAAACATTGTCATAATTCGTTGTTTTTAAGCATTACCAATTTAATACAGGCTTCCAGTGTTAACAACAGGCTGTGCTGACTCGTCGGCACAGAGCACCACCATCAGGTTGCTTACCATAGCGGCCTTGCGCTCTTCGTCGAGTTCGACAACACCTTCGGCTTTCAGCTTGTCAAGGGCCATACGAACCATTGACACAGCACCTTCCACAATCTTCTCACGGGCTGAGATAATAGCGGCAGCCTGCTGACGACGCAACATCACCGCTGCAATCTCAGGCGAATAAGCCAGATAGTTGATTCTTGCCTCAAGTACTTCCAAGCCCGACATAGTCAGACGCTCATTCAGTTTTGACAGCAAAACGTCGTTGATTTCCTTGCCACCTGAGCGGAGAGTCAGTTCGTCCTTTTCTGCCTCGTTCTCGTCGTAGGCATACATTCCCGCCACTTCACGCAAAGCAGCATCGCTCTGCACTTGGATGAAGCTCTCGAAAGCCCTCATACGGTTGCTGACAGTCACGGGAGCCGTGCCTGAGCCACCGCCAGCCATGGTCTGCGAGTCGATCTCAAACATTGCCTTGTAAGTGTCCTTCAGCTTCCAGACGAGAATTTGTCCAATCATAATCGGATTACCCGTCTTGTCGTTCACCTTGATATTGTCTGGGTTGAGGTTGCGGGCGCGGAGCGAGACTTTCTTAGAAGTCATCAAGAAGTTAACCCAGTGGAAACCCGTCTTGGTGAAGGTGCCTTTGTACTTGCCGAAGAACAGCATAACCATAGCCTCGTTGGGTTCCAGTTTGCGGAAACCGATGGGTAGGATGCAAGCCAGCAGCAAACCGACAATCGACCAAATCGGAGAACCGACATGGCCCGTACCAAAGTAGATAAAGCCGAGTAAACTCAGCACGATGATGGCAAATTCAACAAACAACGCGATGAAACCATTCATCGCCAAACCTTTAAATTCAAATTCCTTTGTTTCCATAGATGATATTATTTTGATATCGTTTTGATGTTGCAAAAATACAATTTTTTTTTAATATGCAAGAATTTTTGTTTTTTTTTCGAGCTTGATGTCTCAATCAGAGTTCATAAGCGGCATTGAGGTGGAATAATCGTGTCCATTGTAGGACTGTCACATTGTGGCAGCCGCCACAGGCGAATTGTAACGCGGCTACCGTGGTACGACAGCACTACAAAACCTCCCATTGGAATTCGTTTCTGGCGGGATGTAATCGGGAATTTTGCATCGTCAATTTTTGGTAATTATAAACCGTCAAAGTGTGAGGTTAAGGCACGATATTTGCAATAACACACAAGGTTATGCAATAATTAGTTATGCAAACCGTTTAGACAATGACGAATAATAATCCAGATTACTAACCTAAAATCTTATCTAATATGAAAAAACTCAGTAAAGTTTTTATCATCGCGCTGGCAGCCATAACAATGCTGGCGAGTTGCCAAAGAGAAAGCAGCGAAAAGAAAATCCTTGAATTCAAGTTTGCATCACCAGCTGTTGAGGCTGTTATAACCGAGAGTGCCAAGACCATCGTGGCAGTCGTTCCTGAGGGGACCAACATCACCAGCCTGGTACCGATCATCACCATTTCTGACAAAGCAACTGTGACTCCTGCATCAGGCTCTAAAGTTGACTTCACCAATCCTGTTGATTTCACTGTGACCGCTGAAGACGGCTCCTCTGTGGTTTACAAGGCCACTGTTACCATTGACGCCAATGGTGGTGGTACCGATCCGACAACATGGTCAGGCAACATCAACGCTAATACCACATGGCCCGACCGCGGACTGGATGTTGACTACATAATCGACGGCTGGACATATATCGAAGGCAACGCCTGCCTTACCATTGAGCCCGGTGTGACCATCATGTTCACCGGCACTGACGGTGGTTTGGACGTGGGTGAAAACGCTGGTTTGAAGATGGTCGGTACTGCTGAAAAGCCCATCCGCCTCGTTAACCCGCTCAATAACAACAATCCTGGTGCTTGGCATGGAATCATCATCCACTCCAAACGCAACGACAACCAGTTCGAGTATGTTGAATTCATCAATGGCGGTTCCAACGAAAATACCGTGATCAGCAATGAAGGCAAACTTTCCATGAAGCACTGCCTCATCAACGGCGGACTGGGGAACGGCGTGGAACTATATTTCGAAGGCGTTTTCACCGCATTCGAGAACAACACCATCAAAAACGTCAACTATCCTTTGTGGATCAACGCTTACGAAAAAGCCGGCATCCTTGGCGGCGGCAACACCTACACCAACAACACCAACAACATGATTACTGTTGATGCCTACTGGTTGGATAAGCAACAAACCGCCACCATTAACAACCAAGGCATTCCCTACTATGCCATAGATGGAGTCAATGTGTGTGAAAATGCCAAGATGATTGTTAACGCAGGCGCGGAGTTCGTGTTTGCCCCTGACAAAGAACTCATCGTCAGTGACGACAGCCGACTGGAAGTGAATGGCACAGAAAGCCAACCTGTCATTTTCAGAGCAAAGAACGCTGAAGATCCTTGGAGAGGAATCCTGTTCTGGAGCAACCGCACCGGCAACCTCATCAACAACGCCAAGATCATGAATTGCGGTATCGGCGATTATGGCAGCGAACGCACCTGCCTCTGGATTGGCAGCGATGCCAAGCTCACCCTCACCAACAACGTTTTCGGTCCGAGCAACTACAACGGCGTTGGCATCGACTACATCGGCAACTGGAGCAACGTAACCCACAGCGGCAACTCTTTTACAGGCTGTGCTGAAGGCAACGTGTATATTTTCTCGGGTGGCGAATGGAACGGCACTGAATACGAAGACAATTCCACTTTGAACGAACTGCCGTAAGGCAATCCCACCCAACAGAACAAAGATCCATGCTATGAAGAGCAAAGAAATTGGAAAGCGCGTGGAAGAGCTGCGTATATGGATTAAAGAACAAGGAATAGAGGCCATGGTGGTGCCTACAATGGACCCCCATAACTCAGAATATGTTGCCGAACACTGGCAATGCCGCAGATGGGTAAGCGGCTTTACCGGCAGTGCCGGAACAGCAGTTGTCACTCTGACGGACGCATTGCTGTGGACCGACAGCCGATACTGGCTTCAGGCAGAAGAACAACTCAAGGACACACCTTACCGCCTGATGAAAGACCTTGTTGACATTACTGTGAACGAATGGCTCCGCAATAATGTGAAGGGAAAGGTGGGCTATTGCAACGACATGATGACACCTGCGCTGAAGGAAGAACTGCTGACAGGAGTTGATGCAATGGCTGTAAAAACCGACCCGTTCGACATAATGTGGCCCGACCGCCCCGCTTTTCCATTGAGCAAAGCAGAAAGGATGCCCGATGAAATAGCCGGAGAGAAGGCGGAAAGCAAGCTACACCGCCTCGTCCAATGGCTGAAATCGCAAAACAAAAAGTCGGTGTTGGTGACCGAACTGTCAGAAATAGCATGGCTCTTAAATCTGCGCGGCAACGACATCCCGTTTAACCCGTTCATAATCGCCTTCCTTTTAGTGCAACAGGAAGGCGACCATACTTTGTATGTGCATAAAGAACAGATTGGACGGGACGTTGAAGCATATCTGAAAAGTCTGAACATTTCATTGGAACAGTACGAAAATGCTCCACGACAATTAGAGGGAGAAACTCCAATTTCAGTATGGCGCTCCATCAAGAATCCGATAGAACAGGAAGGGTTTCGCAAGGCACATCTGCGTGACGGAATTGCCATGGTGAAGTTCCTGCGCCGACTTGACGAGACAGAAGGCAAGGGATGGACAGAGGTTTATGTTGACAAACTACTGACATCACTGCGCGCAGAACAGCCAGGTTTCCGCGGACTTTCCTTTGAGACAATAGCAAGTTATGGAGCACATGGTGCAATTGTTCACTACGAACCATCACCTGAAACTGACATCCCATTGGAACAGAGGAGTTTTCTGCTGTTGGATAGCGGAGGACATTACGACTGCGGCTCCACTGACATCACGCGCACAATTCCATTAGGACCACTGACGGAAGAAGAACGGAAAGTTTATACGTTGGTTCTCAAAGGCCATCTGCAACTACAAAACATTCACTTCCCTGACGGCACAACCGGTCTGCAATTAGACACTGCTGCACGTATGCCGATATGGCGTGCCGGATACGACTTCGGTCATGGAACAGGCCACGGTGTAGGACATCGTCTTTGCGTTCATGAAGGTCCCTGTCAGATAAGGAAAAACCATCGCAAAGACACCGTCCTGCCATTTCATGCAGGACAAAATGTGACCGACGAGCCGGGAATCTATGTGGAAGGCAAGTTCGGCGTGCGAATTGAGAACACTCTGTTATGCGTGTTGGACGAGGAAAATGAGTTCGGAAGATTTCTGAAATTTGAACCGCTCACATTATGCCCCTACGACCTGCGTCCTGTCATAGTCGAGATGCTCACCATGGAAGAACGCACATGGCTGAACGACTACCATAGCCATGTGCGGGAGACTCTGCTCCCCCACCTTTCTGATGAGGCAGACAGGAAATGGCTGACCAATGCAACCCGCGAACTGTAACATGCATTCATCTGTTCCAGCGCCTTACCATTGGTCTCAGTAACCTGACGCCATACGAAAACAGCAACAATCACACATAATGTATTTTTGCAATTTGAAACATTCAAATCATGTACACATATAAACGAACCGTTCATTATCACGAAACCGACAAAATGGGCATCACCCACCATTCCAACTATGTAAAGTGGATGGAAGAAGCACGTCTGTCCCTTCTTGACAGCATCGGGCTGTCATTCCGCAATATGGAAGACGAGGGAATAATGTCACCTGTCGTGAGCATAGATGTAAATTACAAAAGTCCGAGCACTTACTCGGATATTATTGAGATAGACATCACCATCGGGAAATATACCGGAGCACAGATTATTTTCGACTATA
This sequence comes from Bacteroidales bacterium, assembly GCA_016285515.1. GTDB lineage: Bacteria > Bacteroidota > Bacteroidia > Bacteroidales > BM520 > RGIG7150. The sequence continues at coordinate 2,186 of JAEEQW010000022.1, read as the reverse complement.
ATATGCGTAACACATCGACCGGCAACGTGTCAGCCGTTGCCACATCAAGGCACTGCTTTATCAAAGACGGACAGGTGTGTTCCCTGTCGCACGCAGCACCAAATTACGATAAAATGCTGCGAGACATCATAGAAGAAGTCAAAACATTACATTAAACACATAAAATATTCGTTTTGCAATTAACATCAAATAATCTTTAAAGATGAAAAGAAACGTTTTTTTTAGTTTATTACTCATTTCATGCTTTGCAGTAGTGTTTTCAAGCTGCGATAAGGATTCAAAAGTTGAACCCACAACCGCCCAGCAGACATTTGTAATAGGTGAGGAAACTTTCAACATCAAGGCGGCAACAGCAATCAGCTATGACGATGACGATGATGAGGTGATAGTTCTCACAACAAAGGATCTGACGGATTATAATAACAATGCGGTCTGCATTATATTTGACGACGGCATAGTTCCCGGTTCATACGAGCTTTCCTCATCAAAAGCCCAAGACAATATAACTATTTATGCTCTTGAGGAAGTCAGCCTGGCAGAACTGCCTGTTTTAATAGAAGACGGAACCATATACAACGGCAAACTCTACAAATGCAGCAGCGGCACTTTGGTCATTACACAACACGGCAGCACATATTCTGTTATCCTTGTTAACTGCTCAGCCATTTACAGCGGTTCTTCCTCCAAATACAACGTAGCCGTCAACTATGAAGGAACATTTGACAACATAACCATGTCTGATAACAACGAGTTCACCATTAGTAACAAAAAATATCAGATTGGCATGGCAAGTATCTTGGATCTGAGCAGTTTGATGCCGGACTCCCTATCACAATACTCCCAATATGTCATAAACTGTATGGCATTCTTCTCATCCAACTACAAACAGGTTTTCCTAATCGCAGGAGAAGGAGAAATGGCCGATGGGACATATTCGCTGAGTAGTTTGGGGAAATTCCCTACAGCGTTCATTATCACTGACTTTGACCTCACAGGACAAACATGGGATACGGGGTATATGGGAATTAATGGTACGTTCACGTTGTCAACCAACAGTGACAAAACCCGTTCAATAACAATTAAAGATGCTCTGTTCATGAATGTGGAACATCCGACATCCATTATTTCAGGAAGCCTGAACTATAAAGGTTTAATGTTCGGAATCCAATTTTAGCAGGTTTTTCCGATGTACCCATCATCATAAACCTATCGATATGAAAAAACTCTCCTTTATCCTCTTTTGCGTGGCTTTTGGACTTTGCATACAGTCCTTTGCCGAGCCCGTAAAGTTGCAAAGCCCTGACGGACAACTGGAAGTGAAATTTGAACTGCGAGATGGCGTGCCTTATTACGCACTCGACCGCGCCGGCAAGCCTGTGGTGCTGCCCTCCAAGATGGGCTTCACCCTCGAATGGCGTGACGACCTTGCCCATGCTTTTGTCCTTAAGGAAACGAGATACAACACCTTCGACGAGACTTGGGAACCCGTCTGGGGCGAGGAAGCCCAAATCCGCAACCATTACAATGAGATGCTCGTCACCTTGGAGCAACCCATTGGCAGCGTGGAGAGCATGGACCACTCCACCGAGAAGAAACCTACCGTCATGCAGATTCGTTTCCGCCTCTATGATGACGGCCTCGGCTTCCGCTATGAGTTCCCGATGGAGAACGCTTTGGTCTATTTTTGGATCAAGGAGGAACTGACAGAGTTTGCCATGACAGGCGACCACACCGCCTGGTGGATTCCCGGCGACTTGGACACGCAGGAGTTCAATTACACACAGTCGCGGCTGTCGCAGATTCGTGAGCTATGGGATGCAAGTCACAAAGACGGCGGCTGGCCGTGGACAGGTTTCTCCCCGACAGGCGTGCAGACCGCTCTCCAAATGAAGACCGACGACGGCCTTTATCTCAACATCCACGAGGCCGCCACGCTTGACTATCCCACCATGCACCTTGACCTCGACGACAAAAACATGGTATTCCGCGCTTGGCTCTCACCCGATGCCACGGGCTACAAAGGCCGCATCCAAGCCCCTTTCAACACCCCTTGGCGCACGGTCATGGTCACCACCTCGGCCACCGATGCCTTGGCTTCGCGTCTTATCCTTAACCTCAACGATCCCTGCGTCTTGGAGGATGTGTCGTGGATTCACCCCGTGAAATCCATGGGCGTGTGGTGGGAG
>JAEEQW010000021.1 GCA_016285515.1 Bacteroidales bacterium | reverse complement strand
ACCTGCACTTTGACGGCTACAGCCAACACGGGTTATGAATTCACCAACTGGACAGAGAACGGCACCGAGGTTTCCACCAATGCAAGTTATACGTTTACGGTGACTGGCAACAGGAATCTGGTGGCGAACTTTACCAGCGTTTCTGGTGGCTATCATTGGATAGTGAACCCCAACCAATATCCCAATACCATGACGGCTATTGCTGTCATCCAGATTGACGGTGTGGAGCAGATGGTGAACACCTTGGAAGTCGGTGCCTTTTGTGGTGACGAATGCCGAGGCCGCGAAATGCCCGTATATATCGAACAAATGGACCGGTATTATCTGTTTCTGACCATGTATGGAACGGAAGGTGACCAACTCACCTTTCGTCTATACGACCATGTGCTCGATCAGGAGTTTGATGGCACTTGTTCTAACGTGGAGTCCTTTGTGACGAATGGAACCTTAGGTTCGCCTGTAAGCCCCTACATCTTTGAGTTTGTGAGTGCTACAGTCAACTACACCATCACCGCCACTGCCGACCCAGTTGAAGGCGGCACGGTGAGTGGCGCCGGAACCTACCAGAGTGGCAGCACCTGCACCCTCACAGCCACCGCTAACACAGGCTATGAATTCACCAACTGGACAAAAGACGGCATAGAGGTCTCTACTAGTGCCATCTACAACTTCACCGTGACCGAAGACGCAAGTTATGTGGCCAACTTTGAAGCCGAACTTGACCTGCCTGGTGATCCCAATGGCGACGGAATCGTGAATGCACTTGACATCGTCATCATTGTTAATTACATCTTTGGTGGAACCCCTGATGAATTTGTCTTTGACAATGCTGATATAAACGGAGACGGAGTTGTCAATGCTTTGGATCTTGTTGCCATCGTTAATCTGATTTTCAGCACAAAAATGTAGAGATGCACGGCCGTGCGTCTCTACACGGTCGTGCATCACCACATTGTGGAAAATCCAAAAATGGTCAAATCTGACCTTTTTTTTGACCATTTATTTGACCGTTTTCCGTCTTTTTCCTTCATTTTTGACGGTTTTATGACTGTTTTCCTTCATTTATGGCGGTTTTTTGCTGTCTTGCGTCAAAAGGCCATTGGCAACCGTAGAGACAACACGTGCGTTGTCTCTTCAGGGTTATTCATTACGTAATGAATTCAACGGATTAACTGTAGCCGCTATTAATTAGAAGTGAATGCTTATTATCAGTCCCAATCATTAGACTGAATAGGTACGATCTTTGAAAGTGCCTTGTGGCTTTATCATTTCAAGTTCAGCAAGAATATGCAGATAGTTTTTTGCTGTTGACTTCCCCCTGCTCAACATGCTGGCCACTTTCTCTGAATTGCAGTTAGGATTGTTTTTTACGAACAAATACACATCTGCCAGTTTTTCAATAGTACTGCTAGATACCGCCAATTTACCGCCAAAAACGGCGGTAACGGTCGGAACAACGGTAGAGACAACGCTGCGTTGTCTTTACGGCATGCGATTTCTCACCGGTATGCAATGTCCAACCATCATGCGACGTCCCCAAAACCGTTGGTACACTACTTTTTGAAACTGGTACAAGTATCGTATTACCAGCGTATCTATATTGCATTTTATCGTATTTCAAAAAATACTTTTCTGCATTTTATCGTAATTCATTTTTTCCTGACTTCGTCATTGCATCACCTATTGACCGTGGACATCGTATTCTCATGCCGAATCTCAAAAAAAAACCACTTTCGGCGTCATTTCAGATACGCATGACTACGTCACTCTATTAAGGGGGTAAATCATAATTGCTTGATTATAATTATTTTATATATTTTACATCACCTGATTTGGGGTGACGCATCGAATGCGTCCGCCCGAAAATGGTTCCAGTAACGGTAGAGACAACGCATTCGTTGTCTCTACACATATCGAATGGTGACGAAGGATGTCGAAGTGCCTGTGAACCAATCAATCCTGATTATCCAGTAACAACCAATCCAAGGCCGAAACAATGTGGATGGTCTTACCCTCGATTTCTACATCACGAGTCGGCGAAAAAGTGATAAGGGTCAACTGATTGCACAAAAGAGTTTCGGATGCTTTTACGAGTGATGAGGTCTCGCGGTCATACGCTTTTTGGCTGTCAATCTCGTAGGCAACTTGGATCAGCTCGATGGCTTTGTCTTGGTCGCAAACCACAAAGTCAATCTCTTTTGCCCTTGGAGAGGGTTTGTGATAGTACACGTCCCAAAAGTCATGGGCACAGCGTCTAAGCAACTCTATATAGACCATATTTTCAAGCCGCCATCCCAGATTTTCGGGAGCAAGTGCGTTGTCTCGGTTGCCCTGCAATCCAGTGTCAACAATGTAGGCTTTCTGATTGCGGATGCGTACTGTGCTCTTGAAGGAATGGCGTGTCAGCAACTGAATCAAGAAAGCCTGGCTAAGATAGTCCACGTATTTCTTAACTGTCTTATCAGCAATGCCAAGCACTTTCGACAAGCTATCATAATTCACTTCCTGACAGGCGTTATTGATGAGGTGGTGGGCAATCTTGCGCAGAACTTCGATGTTACGTATCTTGAAACGCTTTTGGATGTCTTTCCTTAGGATGGCCTCAATCAAACTTTTCACATACGCCCGCTTGTTGCGCAGCCCTTGCATTTCAGGGAATCCTCCATCATGGATGAAATCCATAAAGGCACGCTTGCGTTCGGCATCTGCCTTTGTGGTGATGCTTTGTGTATCAATTTGATGATACTGGCAATATTCCGAAAACGAGAATGGAAAAAGATGGATTTCATTGTATCGGCCGGTCAGATGGGTGGCCAGTTCACCGCTGAGCAACTTTGCATTGCTCCCCGTTACGAAGATATGAAGATTGGTGCGCAACAATCGGTTCACAAACAGATACCACCCATCCACGTCCTGAATCTCGTCCAGTACCAAATAAGGGACATCTGTTCCGTAAAGCTGATACACACATGAAAGCACTGTGTTCAAGTCAACTACCTCCATGTTTGCCAATCGGTCATCATCAAGGTTGACATATCCGTATCTGATGCCACGTTCTAACAATACCTTATGGCATAGCGTGGACTTTCCGCTTCGACGCACACCTATTACCACTTGGGCCATCGTGGTGTCGAACTCAAAGAGCGACTCTTCTTTTCGAGCCACCCATTTTTGAGGTTTGTAACTTTTGATTTCTTCCTGCTGTTCAGCCAGAACCTGTAATATGATCTTTTCGTCTATCATAATTTTTCCGATTATGGTCGCAAAGATAGAAAAAACAATTGAATTACGATAAAATGCAAAAAAATGTTTTTTGAAATACGATAAAATGCATTATTGATCCGCTGGTAATACGATACTTGTACTGCTTGCAAAATGCACTGTAGAATTACATGCGGTATAGACAACACGCGTTGTCTATACACGGTTATTCATTCCTTAATAATTTCACCGGAAAGAATCATTATTTTTCATTTTGTATGATGTACTATTGAAAGAACTTCGCGATTCGGACCGTGTGTCGGATTTCGTGAAGCAAAAGGATGACAAGGAACTGCTTGACTACTTTTACATCACTGATGCGGAATCGGATTGGGGAAGAAATACCATATCGGAAACTTCAAGTACAAATACAAGAGCTGATTAAAGAAGGAAGAGTTGAACAAATGGGGCGGAAACGATGGACACAATATAGGCTTGTTCCTGTCGTATAAAAACAAAAAAACAGTCATGAAAAAGGCTTTTTGTTTTTAGAATGGTTTTTAGAAAAAAACTATATTATTGATAATGAGTAGGTTGGTAAATACTGTTAAAAATAGCGGTATATATACGTAAATAATAAATTGAAAATATCCCATCGCACGACGGTTGTGACGAGAAGCCTATAGACATGTTTAGTTCGGAGAAAAGCATGGATGTTGGTTCGGAGAAAATTGACAAAATAAACTCTGCCATTCTTGCCTTTATCGAGGAGAATCCGAAGGTTTCTGCTGCCGAAATCACCATGCAATTAAGCATATCGTCAATAGCCATAGAAAAGCGAATAAAGACCTGGCACGTCCTGACTTCGTCACTCTATTTTTGGGTTAAATCATAATTGTTTGATTATAATTGTTTTACATATTATGTTTCACCTGATTTGTGGTGAAGCATCGAATGCGTCCGTCCGAAAATGGTTTCGGTATGTCGGACACACGCGGTGTGTCCCTACAGGGTAATTCATTATGTAATGATTTCACCGGAAAGAATCATTATTTTTCATTTTGTATAAGGAAAAATATGTATTTTTGCAACGAGTTTATTACGAAAAAAATCGTAACGAAAAAATACGTAATATGGAAGACCCCTTCTTCCGTGAGTGGGTATTGGCCAACGATGAAGCTCCTTTCGCTTAATCTATCATTGTAGAGACAACGCATGCGTTGTCTCTACGGCATGCGATTCCTCACGGCATGCGTTGTCTCTACCGCTTAAACCTCCGTATGCCGTAAGTTTTGGATGATGAACTCCCTGCGTCCTGTAACCTTTTTGTTGTCGTCCATATAGAACTGCAACAGTTCCTGCACGTTGGTGTTTCCGTCGAGAATGACGGGGTCAAGACGCATACCTTTGCCTATGAAGTGTGAAAATTCCGAGGGCGAAATTTCGCCAAGTCCTTTGAATCGCGTGATTTCAGGATTCTTTCCCAAAGCGTTGATGGCGTTGATACGTTCCTCCTCACTGTAACAATAGCGGGTTTCTTTTTGGTTTCTGACCCTGAACAACGGTGTCTGCAGAATATAAACATGTCCTGCCTTGATGAGCTCTGGATGAAAAACCAGGAAATAGGTCAGCATCAGCAGTCTGATGTGCATGCCGTCGTCATCGGCATCGGTGGCAATGACTATGTAGTTGTAACGCAGGTTTTCGATATCCTGTTCAACGTTGAGGGCTGCACTCAGAAGACTGAGTTCCTCGTTCTTCATGGCTTCCTTCGGCTCCTTGAAAGAGTTTGTCGTCTTGCCTCTCAGACTGAATACTGCCTGGGTATATACGTTTCGTGACTTGGTTATGGAGCCGCTTGCCGAATCCCCCTCGGTGATGAACAGCGTGGATTCAAGTTTGCGTTCGTTGTTGGAGTTGAGATGAATCTTACAGTCACGCAGTTTGCGGTTGTTCAGACTGGCTTTCTTTGCTGTCTCGCGAGTTGCCTTTTTGATTTCGTTGATGCTTTTCCGTTCCTTCTCGGACTGCTGTATCTTTTTCTGCATCAGGTCGGCAACGTCCTTGTTGATATGCAGGTAGTTGTCGAGATTTTTCCTGATGAAGTCAAGGATGAAAGTCCTCAGCGACCTGCCGTCGGGTTCCATGAGCAGTGCTCCAAGTTTTGTCTTTGTCTGGCCCTCGAACTGCGGTTCCGTGATTTTGATGCTGATGGCGGCTATCAATGATGCCCTGACATCATTCGGGTCGAAGTCTTTCTTGAAGAAATCCTTTACGGTCTTGACAAAAGCTTCTTTGAAGGCGGTGAGATGTGTGCCTCCGTGGGTCGTGTTCTGACCGTTTGCAAACGAATAGTATTCTTCGCCATAAACGCTGTGGCTGTGCGTGAAGGCAACTTCAAACTCGTCGTCATGAAAATGTACGATAGGATAAATGCAGTCTTCTTCTTTTACATTGTGTTGCAGCAAATCTACGAGACCGTTGCGTGAAACGTGCTTTATGCCGTTGTATGATATTGTGAGTCCGGTGTTTATGTAGCAATAATTCCAGATTAGCTTCTCAATGTAGTCCTCTATGAAATGGAAGTCTCCGAACAGTTCATAGTCAGGCGTGAAACAGATTGTTGTGCCGTTTTTTTCCTCTGTTGGCTGAATCGGAGCATCCTCTACAAGTTCGCCTTTGCTGAATCTCACGGTTTTGCTTTGGCCATCACGAACGGATGTGGCAACGAAGTTGATTGACAGCGCATTGACGGCTTTTGTGCCGACACCGTTAAGTCCGACACTTCTTTTGAAAACCTTTGAATCGTATTTTCCACCGGTGTTCATCAGAGAAACGCAGTCTTTCAGCTTATTTAGTGGAATGCCGCGCCCATAGTCCCTCACCATGACATTTTCCTTGTTGTCAATTGTGAGTTCAATGAGTTTGCCGAAACCCATGGTGAATTCATCGATTGAATTGTCGATTACTTCCTTTACGAGAATATAAATACCATCATCCTGGGCGGCACCGTCACCTAATTTCCCGACATACATACCCGGACGCCGTCTGATGTGCTCATTCCACTTCAGCGTCTTTATGCTATCGTCAACGTAAGCGGTCTCAGATTGGTGTATCAAGTCTATTTCTTGAGTATCCATGCATCTTTGAATTCAGAAACCCTTATGAGGTCTTTTTTGTATTTGTCAGCTTCAGCGTGAGAGTTGAACTTTTCGACTGCAATTCTGATTTTGTTGTCGGTCTTTATCATCTCTGCGTTTTTATAGCCTTTCTTTTTCAGATTTTCGACAAAGTCACGGCTGTTGGCGACATCGTTGGACGAGAATACTATGACGTAATATTGTTCAGGAGCATTTGCACGTGCATTTTCGTAAAACTCTCTTTGTTTTCTTTCCTGTTCAGCTTGTTTGTCAGAATTTCCGTCCATCCTCTGCTGCTGATCAAATCTGTTCTCATTCAATGTGGATTCAGGAATCGCATCGTGTACCTCTAACGGCTTCTGCGCTATAACCTTTCTTGAAGGATACAAACTACGGTCAATTTTGACAATCTCCGCATTGTCTGTTGTAGGACCGAACCACAGACATACGTAACCGTTGTATTCAGCAACACCCATCACTTCCCATTTCGGCGAGGAATATGGCTGGAGATTGAGAATCACATTGTTGAACTGAGGATACAGTTTCCATGAATCAACAATGGCACTCGGGTTGACTATTCCTTTGTTGTAATATGCAATTTCTATTGACTGTCCCTTGTATTTAGTCAGTTCAGACGGTTTTTTCTTGGTTTTCTTGACGGCATTTTTGTCTTTGGAGTAATTGACTGCCTTCCAGTTTCCCTTGTTTGACCATGAATTCAGCGACCCTGTCTTGTCCTGAGGCTTGTTGTGGAAAAGATCTTTTGCGTGAACGTCTGCCACATAGCAGAGTGCCTGTGAAATTTGCAATTCAGGTAAACCGTTTTCTGCACGATAGTCGTTTATGAGATTGAGTATCTCGGTCTCCACATCACTAATTGCTACAGATGAATAATTCTGGGATTGAGCATAATAACAGAATAATGCTGCAATGACTGCAAATAGAATTTTTTTCATTTTCTAAGTATATGAATTTGTTAATATGATTTCATTTTAACCATACAAAATTAATATATTTTTTACTCCTTGTCTTTCTTTGTTATGCCCACTTTTCAACAAGTTATTAAACTTTTATTGATAACAATTCAAGCAAAAACCATCAATATTGTCAAAAATTATTTTATTTTGTAATTCAATATTCAATTTGCATAAATTGATGAACCCATGAATTATTTTTAAGTAAATTATTGATTATGAATAAAATAAAAACAATCCCATTTTTGCTGGTATTTTTTCTGTTTTCTTCGTTTGCATGGTCTCAGACTATTGTTGTGAAGGGTAGGATAGTATCGGCTGAGGATGGTTTGGGAATGCCGAGTGTTACTGTTAAAGTTAAAGGCACATCAGCGGGAACTGTTTCCGACATTAACGGTGACTATTCAATATCTGTAGATTCCAAGGGTGCCTTGGAATTCAGTTTCATAGGTTACGAGTCCCAAATGATAAATGTAAATGGCAGAAAGAAAATAGACGTAACTCTCCATCAGGGTTCGGAAATGCTTGAAGGCGTGGTGGTTACGGCTTTAGGCATCAAACGTCAGAAACGCGAGCTGGGCTATTCTACCGAGGAATTAAGCGGAGAGATGATAGCAAAATCGGGTAGTGGAAACGTCATAAGCGCATTGAGCGGTCGTTCTGCCGGCGTACAGATTATTAATCCTACTGGTGTTGAAGGCTCTTCTTCGCGTATAGTCATCCGAGGCAACAACAGCATTTTCGGTAACAATCAGCCTCTGATTGTCGTTGACGGTGTGCCGATGAGCAACGAAAACAGCGGTGGTGACGGCACGGGCGGTGATTTGTCGTATCGTGACTGGGGCTCGGCTCTTAATAATGTCAACCAAGAGGATATTGAAAGTGTTGACATATTGAAAGGTCCTACCGCTGCGGCACTGTATGGTTCCAGAGGCGGTAACGGCGTGGTGCTTATTACTACTAAGAAAGGTAAAAGTCGTCAGGGATTAGGTGTCACGTATTCAGTGAGTTACAAATATACCCAGCCGTATCTCTACCGTAGTGTGCAGAATAAATATGGTGCCGGCGGACCAATATCCTTTGTAACTCCCACTTTGAAGAAAAATGCCGATGGTGTGTATGATTACAATGAAAGCTGCAAATACAGTGTGGATGACGGTCCGGAAGGAGTTTCCACAAATACGACTTTCGGATATTACGGCGGCGCAGTTTCTTGGGGGCCGGTTATGGATGGCACCGAAATACTTTGGTGGGATGGTGAAATGAGGCCTTTCTCTCCACAACCTGAAAACCTTTCCATGCTATATCACAACAGTAATCAGCTGGTTAACAACCTGTCATTCCAAAATGCCGGCAATTTTGGTTCAATCAGAGTGTCATTTACTGACTCCCGCTCTGATGCAATCATCGACAACTGCAATTTGAGCCAGACGACCTTCAATGTAAGTTCTTTGCTGAACATTTCAAGAAATGTCAAGGCTGACATTTCTTTTACTTATTTGAAGTTCAATCGTTTGAATAGTCCTATCCTCGGTGAGTCATACAGTAATTTCAACAAAGGGCTTCTTTACAGTTGGCCACGTTCATGGAAAGGTCTTGAATCTAAAAATTACGAGAATGAGGACGGCACGATGCACCAATGGGATTATTATCCTTTTATGTACATAACACCCAATACTTTCTGGACCTTTTATAACAATAACACCAAGCTTAACAGGGACAAGGCTTACGGTTCCATACGTCTGATATACGATGTTTCCGACTGGTTGATGATGACGGGCAAGGTTGCCGTTGATTTCGGACTTGACCAATATGTTACAAAGAACAAGGCCACAGGTATTGACGGCATCCGAGACGCTTATTACCAGACGCAGCTCGCGTCGTCTTATACCCTTGATGGTGAGTTCGTTATAACTGCATACAAAGACAGGCTTTTCGGCTCCAGACTCAACGGAAAACTGTCGTTTGGTGCAGAATCACTTTACAATGACAATTACGCGCTTTGGGCTGGAACAGGCACATGGGCTAATCCGAATCTCTATAACATATTCAATTACGTGAATGTTACCACCGCACTCCTGCCTGGAGAATCGCGTTTTGAAAAACAGGTGAATTCCGCTTTCGCTTTCGTGAACCTTAGTTACAGCAATTGGCTTTTCCTTGATGTCACCGGCAGAAACGATTGGTCTTCAACTTTGCCGGCCGATAACAACAGTTATTTCTATCCGTCTGTAACCTTGAGCTTTATCCCTACAGAAGTCTTCCATTTTTATTGGGGACCTGTCAGTTTTCTGAAGCTGAGAGGGTCATGGGCGGAGACTGCAAGTGATACGAACCCTTATCAACTCGATTTTACTTATAACTCTGGCTCTTTCGGTGGCATAAGATATTCTTCCCTGCCGGCAACAGTCCCGCCTCTTGAACTGCAGCCGCAACGTCAGAGAGCTTTTGAAACGGGCTTCAACATTGGCCTGTGGGATAACAAAGTTGATATTGACTTTACCTATTACGATATTTATTCATGGAATCAGATACTGAATATTCCTGTCGCTCATTCATCCGGTGCTTCGTATGCTACAATCAACACAGGTGTGGTCACCAACAAGGGTGTTGAAGGCATCATCAACTACACTGTGATACAGAAAAAAGACTGGTACTTGCAGTTGGGGCTCAATTTCGCAAGAAACAGAAACAGGATTATCGACCTAAACGGAGCCGAGATGTTCCTGCTTTCGGAACTGTGGGGTTCAAATGGTCCTGCAATTGCAGTCAAGGAGGGTGAAGAATATGGTACTATATACGGTTGGGATTATATTTATACTTATACCGATGATGAAGGCAATGAATACGGTCCGTTCTACGATGACAACGGTGACCCGATACCTCTGATAAATGAGACCGGAACGGCATATTCGATAACAGATTCCCGTGTTCCTGTCGGCAATTCGGCTCCATGGATAACCGGTGGTTTCAATATCAGGGCAAGCTGGAAGAATTTTTCACTCTATACCTTGATAGATGCCAAACTTGGCGGTGACATTTACTGCGCCTCATACGTCATCGGAATGCAGACGGGACAAAGTCCCGAAACTCTGTATGAAAGAGATGGTAATGGCCTCCCTTTCTATGATGAGGATGGTAACCTCCTCGGTAATTATGGTGTGATTCTCAACGGTTTTACAGGCGTTGACGAAAAAGGCAATCCTATAATGAATGACAAGGTCGTTCACTATTATTATAAATATATGCCAAACTATGGCGGCTGGGGAAAAATCATCACCACTCCAGGTATTGTCGAAAACACATGGATTAAACTCAGAGAGGTGGCTCTGACTTATACTTTTCCGAAGAGGATTCTTGAGAAGCAGAAGGTCTTTCAAGAAATTCAGATATCACTCGTCGGACGTGATTTGTTCTATATCTATAAGACTTTGCCGGACAACATTAATCCTGAAGGAACTCTTGGCTCAGGAAATGCGCAAGGACTTGAATATGCTTCATATCCTGCCTCAAGGTCTGTTATGTGTACTTTAAAAATTGGTTTCTAATCTGTAAATTAATAAGTTATGAAAATAAAACATATATTTGTCTCAATGGCTCTCGTTACTTTGTGCCTGTCGTGTACCAAGAGTTTTGAAGATATGAACAAAAACTGGAAAAACCCTACAGGCACTGAGATTGGCCCGCTGTTCAACGGTGTCATCAGATCGCTGCAGCTTGGTTGGAACGAACAGTTTTATCTCAGCAACGAAATCTACTATGCTGAGACCGAACTCGGTGCCCTGATTTCTGACGGATGGGGCAATTATTCGATAGGAACCGAAGAAATGTGGTCGGATTATTATTATGCACTCGCCAATATCAGAGACCTTGAAGAGAGATTTGATGAAAAATGCACCTCATCAGGCGATGCTGCAATATGCGATGTTGCACGTGCGCAAGTTATTGTGCTTAAAGCATATAAGACTTTTAAGGTTACCGATGTCTTTGGAGACATCCCTTATTCTCAGGCAGGAATGATATGGCGTGCAAGCAATGACAGCGTTGATTACAAGCGTCCGAAATTCGACTCGCAGGAGAGCATCTACAAATCATTGTTGAATGAACTTGTGTGGGCGAGAGATATTCTCAATGCAGGTGACGTTAAGACACCGTCAGGTAATGACTACCTGAGCTTGAGAGAATATGACCCGTTGTTTGGGGGTGACCTGACAAAGTGGGGTAAGTTTGCCAATTCCCTCATTCTGCGTCATGGACTTCGTTGTTATGCAAAAGACCCGGATTTTGCGGCTCCTTTGCTTGCCGATGCATATAACAAGCCAATCATAGATGACGCCCGCGGTGTCTGTCTTTGGCCATCGATGCTCGGTTATGAAAAGACAAGTACCATTTGGTCTTTCAGCGAACATAAAAATCTCAGGATGGGCACTACAATCTGGGAAAATATGTCAAGTAATAACGATACTCTCGGCAGTGGCATTTTTGATTATAGGGTTTATATTTTCTTCGATACCAACTACGGCAAGGAAACACAAACCAATATGGGCAACTGGGTTCCTTTTCCGCAGATCAGGACTTCTGAAACGCCTTCCGAAGGCGGTAGCCCGTATTCCACCAACAGGGATGTAAAATACTCATTGAAGGGTTCGGCATGCATCTATTCTCCTTTCAACTATTATCTCGTGCGTGACCAGAAGTTTATTCCTGAAATCATGATGACTTATTCTGATGTGCTTTTGATGAAGGCTGAGGTCGCTGCTCTCGGAATTGTCAACGTTTCGCTTAATGAAATTAAGCAGAATCTCTTTGAGGAAGGCATTTACCAGTCTTTTGTCTTTTGGACACAGATGCCCGCCGGTGCTTCAATTTGGCAGTACAAGTATCCCGCTTATGCTACGCTTGTGAACAATGCTCCCGACATCTATTCCGCATGTCGTCAGATGGCTTCCATGGTCTCTAATGCGGTTTATCAAAAATATACCGAACCTTCTTCCGGAAATGATTTCCTGCAACTGATTTACCAGCAGAGATGGCTCAACCTCTTCCGTCAGCCTTGGGAAGCATGGGCGCTGGCTCGCCGTACACATCAGACACCTACGACTATTGACCATAAAAAACTGACTTCAAACAGATTGGAATATCCTCCTACAGAAATCGAATATAACTATGATCAATACAATATCCAGACAGCAAAGATGCAATATGGCGACACACGTCAGACCAAAGTCTGGTGGATGACAGAATAACTTTAACTTGTTGAAAATGAATGCAAATAAAATAATTCTCATAATGATAGTCCTGATGGCACCACTCATCGGGCGGGCACAAGTCAATGATACCATATCAAACAGTCTCTCCAGTCTTAATGGAAAGAACGTCGTTGACGCGCTCAGCGGTCGCTGTGCCGGAGTTCAAGTTATCAATCCGACGGGCATTGAAGGCATTTCGTCACGTATTCTGATTCGCGGAAATCAAAACATTACAACCAACAATCAGCCTCTCTTTGTCATTGACGGCGTGCCGATGTACAATGACAATGGACTTGCTGATGTGGTCGGAGCAGACTGGTCTTTCAGTGACTGGGGAACAATGATAAACAACATCAATCTTCTTGATATCGATAATGTTTACATTCTGAAGGGCGCCGAGGCTTCCATTTATGGCTCTCGTGGAGGAAACGGTGTCGTCATGATAAATACAAATAAGGGGAAGAAACAGAATGGACTTGGCATCACGTATTCAGTAAGTTACAGACTTACACAGCCTTATTTGTACCGTGATGTGCAGAATAAATATGGAATGGGTGTTCCGGATGGATATGAGGTTTCGAGTTCTTCATCTTGGGGTCCCGAAATGGACGGCTCGGATGTGATGTGGTGGGACGGTCAGATACGTTCATATTCACCTCAGCCCGACAATTTGGCTTTGATGTATCACAATAGCAATCAGGTGGTTAACAATCTGTCGTTTCAGAATGCTGGCGATTTCGGCTCGGTACGCGTATCGTTCACCGACTCCCGCTCAAATGGCATAATCGACAACAACAACTCAAGCCAGACCACTTTTTATTTCGGAACACTGCTTAATATTTCGAAAAATGTCAGAGCTGACATATCCTTCACCTATCTCAAATATAACAGAAACAACTGCCCCGTTATCGGCGTTTCGTCAGACAATATCAGCCATAATATGTTAGTTGGCTTTCCTCGTTCATGGAAAGGTATTGAGGCTGTTGACTATGAAAATGAAGACGGAACAATGAAAATATGGGACAACTATCCGTATTATTCTGCCAATGACAGTCTCTTCTGGAATCTTTACAATCACAATATCCGCCTTACCAGACACAAAACGTATGGTACGGTCAAGCTGATTTATGACATGACTGACTGGCTGTCGGCAAGTGCCAGAACCTCTGTCGATTTTGACCTTGATTTATATGATACCCGCTACAATGCAAGCGGCAGTGACGGCATTCAGGGAGCTTACTATAAAACAGACTTGCAGAAATACTATACCCTTGACGGTGATTTTAACATAACTGCCCATAAAAACAATCTTTTCGATTCCAAATTCAGTGCTGCACTCACTTTTGGAGGTGAGATGTATTATAATTACCATTATGGATTATGGGCAGGAACAGGCACATGGGCTAATCCGGGATTGTTTACAATTTACAATTATACTTCCGCTTCAAAAGCGCAACTCCCGGGCGAATACCGTTATGAGCTGAGAACCAATTCAGTATATGGTCTTTTGAATCTCAATTGGGACAATTATCTGTATCTGGCGTTGACCGGACGCAACGATTGGACGTCAGCCCTTCCTATTGATAACTGCAGCTATTTCTATCCATCTGTTGAGTTGTCATTTGTTCCGACAAACGCTTTTAAAATTGACTGGAATTTTATTGATTTTCTGAAAATTAAAGCGGCTTACGGCTTGTCCTCAGTAGAATCTGTCCCTTACCAGCTTGATTACACATACAATGTCGGACTTCTTGGAGGCAACTCATTTTCAACCCGTCCGATTGTAGTTCCTGCTGTAAACCTCAAACCTGAAATCCATAGAACATTCGAAGCTGGTTTTAATGTCGGTATGTGGAACAGGTTCGGAATGGATTTTACTTGTTACAATATCTATTCTTACAATCTTATGTTGCTGTCGCAGAAGAATCCTTCTTCCGGTGCGGCTTATGAAATAATCAATGCCGGTGAAATGTCGAATAGGGGAGTGGAACTGACTTTTGGTTATGATATTGTAAAGAGAAGTGATGTGAATTTGCAGACGGGAATCAACTTTGCGATAAACAGGAACAGAGTTGAAAGCCTGAACGGCGCGGAATATCTGGTAATAGGTGAGTTATGGGGTGCGTACGGGCCTGCCATAGCTGCCAAAGTGGGCGATCCTTACGGTAATATTTACGGATGGGATTATGTATATACTTATATTGATGCTGACGGCAGGGAATACGGTCCGTTCTACGATGCTGACGGAAAAGCCATACCATTGGTGAATTCTGATGGAAGGACATACGCTGTGAGTGACACCCGCAAGCCGGTCGGAAACACATCCCCTAAGTTTTATGGCGGACTGAATCTTAACGGACGTTGGAGGGATTTTTCTTTTAACATTCTGATAGACACCAAAATAGGTGGTGAAATATACAGTGGCACATATATGATAGCTATGCAGACCGGACAAAGTCCTGAAACTCTATATGAAAGAGACGGCAACTCCCTCGGAAATCAGGGCGTAATCCTTAACGGATTTATTGGCGTTGATGAAAACGGCAATCCGATTATGAATGATATCGTCATCAGCAATTATGACAAGTATATCCTGAATTATGGCGGTAAAGGCGACTATATAACTTCACTCGGTGTATTTGAAAATTCATGGGTGAAACTTCGCGAACTGTCGCTCACTTATTCGCTTCCTGAATCGATTGTCAAAAAGCAGAAAGTGTTTCAGCAGATGCAGATTTCTCTTGTGGGGCGTGATTTGTTTTATATTTATAAATCTCTTCCTGACAACATCAGTCCTGAAGGAACGATGGGCGCCGGCAATGCACAGGGGCTTGAATATGCCTTTTATCCTGATTCAAGGTCGTTTATGATTAGCCTGAAGGTTGGTTTCTAAACTGTAAATGAATTGATTATGAAGAAAAATATTATACTTTCAACGATATGTGCGATGATACTTTTATCAAGTGTCTCATGTACAAGTGATTTCGAGAATATCAATGCCGACTGGAAGAATCCGACCACTGCTTCAGCCGGACAGCTTTTCAACGGAATGATAAGTCTTATGCGTCAGACGGCCGATGAACAGCTTTATCTTAACAATGAAATCTTTTATCCCGAATCTGAACTTGGTGCACTGACTTCCGATGAATGGAACAAGTCTTTTTACGGAACCGAGTCGATATGGTCGAATTACTATTGTTTTCTGTCGAATGTGCGTGACCTCGAATATTATTTTGATGCCGAATGCAAGGAAACCGGTGATACAGCCATCTGCGATATTGCACGTGCCGAAGTCATAGTATTGAAGGCATACCAGACTTTCAAGTTGACGGATATTTTCGGTGATTTGCCTTATTTTGATGCAGGAATGGTCTGGCTTTCGCCTGATGAGGACAAATATGTTCATCCGGCTTTCGACTCTCAGGAAGACATTTATAAATCTTTGCTCAATGAGCTTGTGTGGGCAAGGGATATCCTTAATGAAAGCGGAACTCAGACTCCTTCAGGCAATGAATATCTGTCTCTTGGCGGTTACGATGCATTACTTTATGGAAATCAGTCCAAATGGGGAAAACTCGCCAATTCACTAATTCTACGTCATGCTCTTCGCTGTTATGACAAGGCTCCTGACTTTGCAGGCCCTATCCTCGTAGAGGCTTATTACAAACCGATAATAGATGATATGACCGGCGTATGTCTGTGGCCAAAATCTCTCGGTTATAAGACTTCTTCCGGATGGGCTTTCCGTCAGCAGAACAAGCTTAGGATGGGCACTACTGTCTGGCAGAACATGTCAAGCGATGATGATACTCTTGGAACCGGAATATACGACTATCGTGCATATCTTTTCTTTGATACAAACAATGGTGACACTTCACAGGTCAACATGGGCAATTGGGTTCCGTTCCCACAAGAAAGGAATGGTGAGACTGATGGCGGGAAGCCGTATTCAACGGTACGTAGTGATGACTATTCCGCAAAGGGCGATGGCTGTCACTATTCTCCGTTTAACTATTATATGGTTGAAGATGAGGATTATATACCTGAAATCATTATGACTTATGCTGATGCACTTTTCATGAAGGCTGAGGTTGCCGCACGCGGCATCGTTAATGTCTCCATTATCGAAATCGGCAATAATTTATTCGAGCAGGGTATTTACTGGTCCTTTGTCTTCTGGACTCAGATGCCTTCCGATGCGGCAATCTGGAATTATAAGTATCCGGCATATTTACAACTGGTTAGCAGTACTGACATTTGGTCTGCATGTACCAACATGAGTTCCAAAGTTAGTTTGGCCAGCTTCACTAAATACGGATTTCCAACCACTGCTGCGGCGTATCTTCCTTTGATATACGAACAGAGATGGATTAATCTTATGCGTCAGCCCTGGGAAGCATGGGCATTAGCCCGCCAGACTCACGCAACTCCCACTTCGACTGATTATAAGTCGTTGAAATCCAACAGACTGGAATATCCTCCATGCGAGGCTGCCAACAATGTGGAAGCATATAATACTCAGATTGCAAGTATGCAGTTTGGAGATTCCCGAAAAACAAAAATATGGTGGATGAAATAATTTTTATTTAATAATGCAAAAACAATTACCTTTGTGGCTATGAAAAAAACATTATTTATTATAGTTAGTTTGATGGTGTCAACTGCGCTTTTTGCCCAGGAAGAGTACATTTATGATTTCAATAATCTTACTGAAGGCACACAGAATCTGAATGGTCAGGATGGATGGAGTACTCATTTTCAGACTGCATCCACTTCTCAGGATTTCGATGTGGCCATAGTCAATAATGGTATAATGACACATGATGAAACCATTGGCATTTTCTATCCTTACGGCGGCTCCGGTGTTGGACGCACAGCCACTCGTAAGGCCTCGCCTGATTTCAACTTCTCCTTCCAGGACGGCGGTGTCATGGATCTCGAAATAGATATGTACCGCAACTGGTGGGGTGTTTTCTTCGGCATCGGCTATGATTCCGATAACGATGGCAATGTCCTCCCCGGAATGACGGACAGTGATGGTGGTGTGTATCTGTCGGCAAAAAGTCAAGGCAGTGATAATCATACCGTTGTCCATTTCCCTAATAGCGAATCAGTTCAACTGGACTATGAAGCGGGAGGGTGGACACGTTATAAATTGACTTTTGATTTTTCAGCGTATGACGGTGCAGGTGCTCTTACAGTTTTTGTAAAGGAAAACTGCGAGGGCGAGTGGATACAGATGGCAAGCTGTACAAACCATAATATGGGACTTACACCTGGTTCCGGAGATAAAAACGACTATCAGATGTGGGATGGTATATTCTTCCATTCTCAAGGCGGAGTCGGCGGTTTCGACAATATCCTCGTCCGCAAGTCACCGGAAGGCAACGTCCAGTACATCGATATGGCTGATATTCCAAACCAGTTGACAATCAATCCTCCAATCACTTTGACTGCTACTGCCACTTCCGGATTGGATGTTTCGTTTGAACTTGTCAGCGGACCTGCCACACTTGATGACAATATCCTTTCGCTTACCGGTGAGGAAGGGTCGGTTACTGTCAAGGCTTATCAGGCCGGAAATGACGTCTGGCTTCCTGCTGCTGATGTATATAAAACCTTCGAGGTGTATGATCCGTCAGCTTATACTCCAGAGGTGACTATCCGTCGTCCTTATGATGGCTCAAAAGTCTATATGACTGATTTGCATGCCATGTTGCTTGTCGTCAGTGCCTATATTGAACATGGCGATGCCATACTCATAGAACAGGTGACTTGCACCATTGATGGCCAAGAGTGCGAGCTTGAAACCGCATATCCTGATAACCCTAATAATGGCTATTTTTACACCACATGGACTCCATCGGATTTTGGCACTTATAACATGATAGTTGATGTTCACACTTCAGGAGGCAAGATAACCACCTTGAACAGCTCATTCGAGGTTACGGATAATTTTGATACCCAGCAGGTTGTGACTCTCAATGGCGATCTCGTATGTACTCCTTCCATTCAGAGTGTCAGAGGAGAGTATCCGATTCCATCCCATGTGGGAGCATTCAACCATATTACGGCATATTATGACCACAACTGTGTCAACGGAAATTGTGACACATACGACAGAGTAGGGGGTATCAGAGTTAGAAATTACCGTGGTGAATGGATGGAACTCTTCCGCTATATTTCTCCTTTTGGAGTTCAGTGTGAAGATGATATAGATGTTACTGATTATACTTCTGTATTACAAGGGCTTGTGGAGTTTGAATTCTATTTTGAGACATGGAACGGCTCAGGATTTAATCCTATTCTGACTTTTACATTTGAAAAAGGAACTCCTGAATATCTTTATGCAGATGTCGATGAAATACTTTACGACACATACGCTTTTGGTGATTATGCCAATTTGACCCCAGTGCCTGTAGTGGACTTTGATTTTGCTCCGAATACTGAAAAAGCAATTTTGAAGATGACCACCACCGGACATAACTGGAGTAGCAATACACCACCGAATTATACAGTTAATACCGGTAATGCCGCTGAATTTTATGAGGCAACGCACAATATCTTCATTGACAACCAATTGAAATTCACTCAGGATTTATGGAGGACATGCGAGCCTAATCCTGCCGGCTGTCAACCTCAGAATGGTACTTGGTGGTATTCTCGTTCCGGCTGGTGTCCCGGCTCTATTCCATTGGTATGGAACTGGGATATTTCAGATTATTTGTCATCCGGTTGCATATCAATGTTTTATCAGTTCGAACCTTCGTACATTGACTTGTGTCATCCTAATTATCCGGATTGTGTTGATGGCCAAAATGGTTGTCCGAGATGTAATCATCCTGACAACCCGATTCTTAAGGTTGCTGCAAAAATAGTCAGTTTCAGCAATTACAGCTCAATCTTCTTAGGTGTGGACCCTGTTACTCCTCCTGAAAAGACTTATAGCGTAAATATCTTCCCCAATCCTGCAGATGAGACTGTGACAATGACCTCCGACTATCAGTTTGGGAAGACGAGCGTACTGATTATCAATATGGAAGGACAGGTTGTCAGACAATTTGCTTTTAGCGGTACCATTCAGTTGAAAATCGATGACCTGCCAAGCGGTACATATATCGTCAGATTCCTCGGTGATACTATGATAACCAAAAAACTTGTAATAAAATAATTGCTGAAAATCATGTCGGTACGAAACCTCGTTCTCGGTTTGTCTTTGCTGACGGTATGTGTGACTTCCTGCATTCCGGCAAGAAAGGCTTATCGTACAGGCGATTTGCTCTTGGAGAACAAGGTGAAGATTACTGAAAAAAAATCTGAAGTCAAATCAAGTGACTTGACGAAATTTGCAATTCCGGTCCCTAATACAAAGTTTCTGGGTATGTTCCGTATGAAACTGTATATGTATGAATTGGGAACTCTTAACTATAAACATCTTTACTTTGGACCCAATGTCTTTGACCTTCATTCATATCAGAAAGAGGATGATTTCAAAAATTTGTTGCAGAATATTTGGGGAGAACCTCCGGTATATGTTGATACTACAGATATTGATAACACAATTGTCCAATTTAGACAGGAACTTTTCAATCTCGGATATTTTAATCCTGAAATAACATATTCTGTAAAGCGACGGAATAAGAAACATCCTGAGGATAAGATAACTTATTTCGTTACGCCCAATGCACCTTGTCGCTATAATGATATTTCCTTCAATATTTCTGACCCTTTAGTTGACAGCATTGCTTTTAAGGGAAGAAGTAAGAGCTTTATAAAAACAGACGGAATACTTAATTCATATATCCTTGACAATGAGAGGAGCAGGATAAGCAATGTGTTGAGAAATGAAGGCTATTATTTCTTCTCCAAGGATTTGGTTACATTTACTGTGGATACCAACCTGATGTCAAATAAGGCTAATATTACGGTCGATATCCATAATCCGGTGTTAATCGTTGACGACAAACCAAAGGAACAGGATTTTCGCAAATATTACATACGAAATGTCAATATCTATTCTAATTTTGATCCGGAAGTCGATTATCGGAGAACATACGAAAATGATATTATAGTATCTCAGTTTCCAGCAAAAGACACTATTACAAAAGGTGAGATTACATTTTACAATATCGGTAAGGAGAGAATCAATCCTGATGTCCTGTTGAATGCGATATACACATTACCGGGAAATCTTTATCGTCAGGAGGTGACTAACTTCACCACTCGAAGTCTGGTGAATATTCCTGCCATAAGATATGCCACGGTAACTTATTCTCCTGTCGGTTCTGTGGCTGACAGTCTGCTGGACTGCGATATTAGGATAACACGAAAAAAGCTTCATTCCAATTCTATAGATACCGAAGTTACCAATAACGGCGGCCGTCTTGGTTTTGGAATGAATCTGACATACAGCAACAGAAACATATTCACGGGTGGGGAATCGTTTCTGGTAGCCACTTCGGGTGGACTGGAAATTCAGTTTGGGAATGGTATCGACAGTATTATAAACACAGCGCAGGCAAGTTTGACTTCAAGCTTGTTTTTTCCTCGTATCCTGTTGCCATGGGATTGGGGTAAAATGCCGGGATATTATTCTCCTCAGACAAATATAGACGTGGGTTTCAGTTATCAGAAAAGAGCAGGGATGTATGATAGGATAATACTTAACACTACATTTGGGTATCGCTGGAAGTTCAATTTCTTGCAGTCGAATTATGCTTCTCCTTTAGATTTCAGTTACGTCAGAATCAACAAGACTCCTGAGTTTGAACATCGTATCATTACAATGCGAAGCTCGATATACGAAAGTCAATATACCAGCCATACATTGCTTGGAGTGAAATATACATATACGACGTCAAACCAGTCAGCAAAGGTAACAACAGGCGATTACCATTATCTGCGACTCAACGGCGAGTCCTCAGGAAATCTGTTGAATGGCATTGCTGCATTGACCCAACAGACAAAGGATGAAAGTGGAAACTATCATTTTTTAGGCGTTCCGTATGCACAGTTTGTCCTCGGTGAGCTGGAATACAAGTATTATCATTATTTCACACCTAAAACATGCGTGGTCTTGAGATTTGCCTCAGCGATAGGCATTCCGTATGGCAATTCATGGGCAATGCCTGTTGAAAAGGCCTGTTATGCAGGTGGAGCCAATGATATGCGCGGTTGGGGACTTAAACTGCTCGGACCAGGATCTGCCGTTAATTATTCTCCAAATTACGAACGTGTTGGAGATATATCACTTAAAGCCAATGTCGAATTCCGGTTCCCTCTCTCAGGGGTGTTCAATATGGCTGTCTTCGCAGATGCAGGTAATATTTGGCTTCTGAATGAGGATGATTATTTCTATAACGGTAATTTCGAGTTCAACCGTTTCTATAAAGAAATAGCTGTTGATGTTGGTGTCGGATTAAGACTCGATTTCAACTTCTTCGTACTTAGACTCGATGCCGGCTGTCCTTTCTTTGACCCTTGCCCAAGATATTACTTAACTGATGATGGTGAGATGATTTTGCCATTTTCCTTCAGCCTTCTTAATACTAAGTTTAACCTTGCTATCGGTTACCCGTTTTGATTATGTGAGTTCAAATTATTGGACATTTCCCATGTTATTAAAAAAATATTGTATTTTTGCAAAAACTTTAAAACAGAAAAAATTATGAAAAAGATTTTTGCAAATTTAGTGATAGTTTGTATTAGTACATTTGCAATTTCTAATTAATAATAAATATGAAATATAAAGCCCGTTCTGTATGGAATGGGCTTTTTTTATAATAGAAACAATATGTTCCGTCTTCTGCCACTCTCAATAATCCAGGCACTGTGTATCTCCACGGCTCAGATATCGCTGAAAATTGCTATGATGCGTATTGATAAATTCAGCTGGTCATGGAAATTCTTCGGAAATCTTTTCACTAACTGGCCGCTGCTCCTTTCCGGTATTACAGCGCTTTCTGGAACATTCTTGTGGATGTATATTCTTAAACACTATGAATTCAATATTGCTTATCCTTTATCGGCCATGACTTACATGTTTGGCATGATTGCTGCTGCTTTAGTTCTTCATGAATCCGTCCCATTCATCCGTTGGATAGGACTTGTATTAATCATCGCAGGTGTAATTTTGGTACAACAACAGTAAAAGAATGTCAAAAATAAAAATCATAGTGACTGTCATGCTGGTATTCAGCACGCTACTGCTCCAGGCTCAAAGACAAAAAGGCTCTGCTGTCACAGGGACCGATAAAACGGATATTATTAATATGATTTCCCAAAAATCTGCATCCGTAACTTCAATGCAGTGCTCTTTCAAACAGGAGAAATTTGTTTCAGTACTTGCTGAATCTTCCGTTTCTGAAGGTGTTATGTATTATCAGTCTCCCAATAGGCTTCATTGGGAATATAATACTCCAAAACACTATGCATTTATCCTCAATGGTGATGCAATGTGTTATGAATCAGATAATTCAAAGAAAAAAATTGATGCTGCCAGAAACAAATCCATGTCTGAAATGGTTAAACTTATCGCAGGTAGTCTTAATGGTTCGGGATTCTCCGACAGCGATAATTTTAAGGTGGATGTATTTAAAAACGAATCTTCATATTGTGTGGTTTTGTCACCTCTTAAAAAAAGCATGAAAAACTTGTTGTCTGAAATGGCTGTTTTTCTCAACCAGAGCTATCTTGCCGAATCAATAGAAATGACAGATGCAAACGGCGATATTACTGTAATCACGATATCCTCCTGCAAGGTTAACACCGATATCCCTTCCGAAGTTTTCAGTATAGAATAACCCCAAAAACTTAACATTTAACGATTTACACTTATTTTGGCTAAATTTTTTTGTGGCATATATGATTTTTTCAGGAAACATCTGTCCCTTCTATGGATAATTCTTTCTTTGTCAGTTGTCGTTTTCGTTTTCTTCGCTTCACGTGTCAATTTTGAAGAGGATATAGCCAAATTTCTTCCAAAATCCGAACACTCCGATGACATCTCCTATGTTATTAATAATGCGGGAATTAGCGATAAAATCATATTGAAGATATTTGAAACTGATACTTCCGGAGAACCTGATGTGGATTTGCTCAATAATGTCACGGAACGTTTCGTTGAAATTGTTGATTCCATAGTCGGTGACGAATATATCTCTGATGTCTTCTACAAAGTTGACCAATCAGACCAGATAGAGGTGATGTCGTTCATCACGGATAATATGGTGTATTTTCTTGATAGTGCTGATTATCAGCGTCTTGATACCATAATCAATCGTGAGACAATTGAAAAAGTGATATCAGCTGACAGAGAGATGTTGCTTTCACCGGCCGGAACCATAATGAAACGCAACATCATCTCCGATCCCTTGCATATTTCTGCTTCTGTATTCAGTAAACTCAGCCAGTTCAAGATCAGTGACGAATACTCCAATGTCGGTGATTATATTTTCACCAAAAACGGACGGGAAGAAATCATACTAATATCGACGGTTTATCCTTCAAGCGAAACATCCAGAAACAAACGGATGATTGAAGGTATGGAAAAGAGTATCTCACAGGTTGTCAGAGAGTTCAATAATGAAGTGAGAATAACTTATTTCGGAGCTGCCGCAGTAGCCGTTACAAATGCCGACAGAATCAAGACTGACTCGATTGTTTCAGTCGTGTTGGCGGTTCTGTTGATTGTTGCTCTGATGTTTTATTTCTTCAGACGTTTTGATGTGTTATTATACCTGTTTGTTCCGGTTTTGTTCGGCGGACTTTTTGCACTTGCACTTATGTCTGTTGCCAAGGGGACAATTTCGGCCATTGCTATCGGAGCGGCATCTATCATTATAGGTATTGCAATCAACTATTCACTTCATTATGTGGTACATAGCAAGTATGTATCCGGACCTGAAAGAGTACTGAAAGATATTTCATTT
Organism: Bacteroidales bacterium; assembly: GCA_016285515.1. Taxonomy (GTDB): domain Bacteria; phylum Bacteroidota; class Bacteroidia; order Bacteroidales; family BM520; genus RGIG7150. The sequence continues at coordinate 6,441 of JAEEQW010000021.1, read as the reverse complement.
CCTCTCACGATAGGCAGTATCACCACAATTGCCGCATTCCTGAGCTTGCTGTTCATCAGTTCGGGCGCAATGCGCGATTTCGGACTTTTCGCCGCGCTGTCGTTAATTGGAACCACCTTGTTTGTACTTGTTTTTCTCCCTCATATTGTCAGAAAAAATGTTTACGGCAGAGATTACAGCACCATCTTCGAAAAATCTCATAATTTAAGCCTTCATGCCAATAGAGTCCTATTGCTGATTGTTGCAATATTAACTGTGTTCTTCGCCTTTTTCTCTCCCAAAACTTCGTTTGAAGGCAATATGAACGCAATCAATTATATGACACAAGAACAACGAGAGTCATTTGAACAGATTAGCCAGGTCAGCAATCTTTCAAAGAGTTTGTTGTATAATGTGTCTGAAGGGAAAACCCTCGACGAGGCTCTGATCAATTATGAAAAGACCCGCGAAGTCGTTGATAATATAATTGATACAGTTCCAAGTGTAAGTATGGTTGGAATAGGCGGTTTTTTGCCGTCTTCCGAAATGCAGAAAAAGAAAATAGATCTTTGGAATAATTTCTGGAAAGATAAACGCGAATCGGTTTTGGATGATATCAACGAGGCAGGCATTGCCAACGGCTTTAAACAAGGTGCTTTCTCATCTTTTGCGGATATTTTGCTTGCTGATTATGATGTGGTCCCATCTGGATATTTCAAGCTCCTTATTGATAATTTTATGGGGAACTACCTCATCGACAAAGATGACAGAAAAATGGTTGTCTCATTGTTGTATGCCGAACCTGACGATGCACAGACCATAGTTGAGGTGACTCCCGGTTTGACCTTTGATTCAGGAACTATGATGCGGTTGATGATCTCTTCATTGTCTGAAGACTTTAATATGATTGTCTATGTCTGTGGAATCATAGTTTTTGTGTTTCTTATGATATCTTTCGGTCGTCTTGAACTCGGTGTCCTTTCATTCCTGCCAATGTTTCTCAGCTGGACATGGATTCTTGGCCTAATGGGGATTTTCGGCATTAAATTCAACATAGTGAATATCATTCTTGCATCTTTTATATTCGGACTTGGTGATGACTATACTATCTTCATGATGGAAGGATTGATAAACGAATACGCATACGGGAAAAAGCTGGTGAACACATTCAAAAGTGCAGTCGCTTTGTCGGCACTGACTATGTTGATAGGTATCGGTACACTTGTCTTTGCCAAACATCCGGCCATGCACTCCCTCGGTGAAGTTACCATCATCGGTATGTTGTCGGTTATTGTTATGACATTTATTATACCTCCTGTATTATTCTCATGGTTGACTAAGAAAAAAGGTAAACTGCGTAAAATACCAATAACATTTCTGAATCTTGCCAATACAATCGTATGCTTTATTGTCTTCTTGGTTTTAAGTGTTATAGATACAATTGTTGGTTTCTTCTTGGTTGTCGTGGGAGGCAAAACCGAACGGCACAGACTGGCTTTCCACAAGTTCCTGTGTTCTTCGATGCGTTTAGCTTATAAGATGTTTCCTTTCATTAAGAAGAACTTTATTAATGAGTTCGATGAAACATTTGAAAAACCTGGGGTTGTTATTTGCAATCATCAGTCTCATCTCGATTTGCTCCTTATGATTATGCTCAATCCGAAGCTGATAATCCTAACCAATAAGTGGGTGTGGCATTCTCCTTTCTATGGGTGGATAATAAGGATGGCAGACTATTATCCTATTTATAATGGCATAGAAGAGAGTTTTGATAAAATTGCCGACAGGTATAATCATGGTTATTCGATTGTAATATTCCCTGAAGGAACACGTTCCGAAAGCTGTAATATACTGAAATTTCATCAAGGTGCCTTTTATTTGGCGGATAAGCTTCATGCAGATATAATACCTGTTATCATTCATGGTGTCGGACATGTATTTCCTAAGAGCGAATTTTTACTTCGCAAGGGTTGCTTTACAACAAAAATTCTGCAACGTATCCCTTACGGCAGCACTGAATACGGTACAAAGGATTTTTATAAGGCAAAAAATATCAGGCATTTGTATGAGGCTGAATATGAGAAGCTTGCTAAAAGCATAGAAACGCCAGGATATTATTCCGATTTGGTCATGCACAATTATATATATAAAGGTATCGGTGTCGAACGTGAAGTGCGTAAATTGATGCGTGATAACAATAACTTTGAGAATCAAATAGCTGCATTGCCCGAAGAGGGTGAGGTCACCATTACTGACTGTGGTTATGGCGCATATCCGCTTCTTGCCGCACTTGTAAAGAAACGGCTGAAGATTACAGCAACTGATGCTGACCGGGAAAAGATCGAGTTGGCACGGAATTGTGTTTCAGTGCCTTCGAATCTGACCTATCGTTGTGAATGATATTCAATCAGCCCATCCATCGGAACTTTAATGACTGTACCGATGTTCAGGTCATACTTTTTAGCCCATTCTTTCAGATATTCCCTGAAATAGAAGGCAATTGAACCGACAAATCCCAATTCTTCATTTTGAAAACCGGTGTATTTCGAAATCTGCCAGTAGTAGAAATCATCGAAGTTCTTCATCAACAGATTGTGGCAGTATTCATTGTCTATATGTTTTTCGATAAAAGGTGGGAACTGTGCAAAGAAATTGTTTGGGGATGGCTTTGAATACATGCAGTTGAGCACTTCCTCGAAGGTGAGTTTGTATTCGTCTTCCAAAGCTGATTTTATGTCATTCGGAATTAGAAATCGCATGTAGTCGGTAATCAGCAGTTTGCCTAAATAAGTGCCCGAACCTTCGTCACCAATAAGCCAGCCGACGGACGGAACATTTTCGACAACCGACTTGCCATCGTATAGGCATGAATTGGAGCCGGTTCCAAGAATGCCTGCAATACCTTTCCTGTCTTTCAGCACAGCTCTTGCCGAAGCGAGCAGGTCATGATATACGAGAGTCGATGCATTGTGAAAAGATGTTTTGAGTGCATTTGATACCTTTATATTGTTTGCCTTGGAAGAACATCCGGTCCCATAATAGTATATGTCTGTGATTTCGTCTGCTTCTGTCTGTACTGCAACTTCGGCTGCAAAACCTTCAAGAAGGCGCGATTCGTGATAATACGGATTGAATCCCTTGGTAATAACTTGTTTTGCTTTTTCTCCATCAATAATTCGCCAGTCAATCTTCGTTGACCCGCCATCAACTATTATAATCATAATCTTTAAACTTAATGTTATATGTGCAAACCTTAGATTTGCAGCATGGTTGTCTGCGAATAAGGAATGCGAGAGCAAAAATAGTAAATTTGCAAGAAATAAAGATAGAAACTCTATAAAAGAATAACGTATAATCAGGACACTGGGATTGGGCGGTTAACAATTAGGGCAAATGGGGAAGACCCAAGTATCTTTTTTGCACCGCCCGGCTTCCGTTGGCCACAAGGCCTTGATAGAATATGAGTTCAGAACTGATAAGTATCAGTGGTTCACCACAAAACGGGCACTAAAACGGGCACTTCCCTTCCCGTTTACTTGGACAACATACAATCCATTGGGATAATGGTTCGTTGCCAATTGAACGCTTTCGCTTTCAGCCACAAACGATTCCATCAATTGTCCCAAGGCATTGTAAATCCGAACTTCATCCTCGAGCTCTACTGAAAAATTCACGATATTGTCAACGGGATTAGGGAACACTGTCAAATCCTGAATGGTTTCTTCCGCCACACCATGTTCGCATTTATGCTCTTCAATCCCAAACAAGTCGAACGCATCTTTGATGGATTGGAAACTTTCAATCCTGAAGTGGTCCAGAGCCCACGAATACGCTATGGTGTGATCCGGAGCGATAATAACATAATTGGGGAAGGTATTGATTCCATACGTCCTCATAAAATCATCGCTGCCGCCATCCACCCCTATTGTTGGATATTCCACGTCAAATTCCTCCTCCCAAAGCAGACACAGATCATCATGATCCATACAGGATAATTCAATAAAAAAGATGTCATTATTATTACATCCGTAATACCCGTATGCTTCCTCCACATACGGCATAATATCACGGCATCCGCCACATTCATAAAAGTAACAGTCAATGAAGATATATTGTCCTCGATCGAGAATATCGTAAACATGCCATTCATTTCCATGACAATCCACAAGATTATAATCCAATGCAATCAGGCCCGAGACATATATCGTATCCGAAATGTTTTCAGAACCATCCTCACACTGTGAAACGACATAATAGCCATCATCGTATATCCCTCTAAAGGGCAACGTGTCAATATAGGTTTCCGTTGTCTCGGAATAATAATAAAACTGTAGTCCAGGGGCTTTCTGCCAATAAAGCTGATATTTCACGTCGTTATCAGATCCATCCCACGACAGGCTAAACCTGTCACCATTATTTGTTATGGTCAGATTAGATGGGGCTTGTGCAATCAAGCCAAAACTAAACGCAAAAAGCGTCAAAAGAATCAGTGATTTTTTCATATTCATGTGTTTTTTAGTATTCTTGGCGCAAAGTTACTATTTAATTCCCAAATTTCAAATTCTGAAATAAATAATTATCTTTGCAGAATTGAAAACATAATCAAAAATAATATGAAAATATCTGAATTGTCACCAAACGTGGTGTGGAAACAGTTTGAAGAAATACTGAAAGTCCCTCGCCCTTCAAAACATGAAGAGAAGATGGTTGAATTTCTTGTCAATTTTGCTAATGAGCATAATCTTAAATATACTGTTGATGAGACTCAGAATGTCATCATAAAAAAATCGGCCACCAAGGGTTATGAGAATAAACCTTCAGTGGCTTTACAGGCTCACATGGACATGGTATGCGACAAAACAGCAGATAAAATCCATGATTTCTTGACAGACCCTATCACTCCGATTGTGGACGGTGAATGGGTCAAAGCCGACCGTACCACACTTGGTGCTGATGATGGTATTGGTGTTGCTGCAATGCTTGCCATCCTTGCTTCCGATGATATAGAACATGGTCCTATTGAATGTCTGTTTACAAGAGATGAGGAAACCGGACTGACCGGCGCCCATGGATTGGGTAAAGGTCTCCTTAATTCCAAAATACTTCTCAATCTTGATTCAGAAGACGACGGACTGATTTTCATCGGCTGCGCAGGCGGTATGGATACTGTAGGGACTATGAAAGTCTCTTACAAGAAACCTGTGGGAATCGGCTCATATAAAGCTTATAAGTTGGTTCTCACCGGACTGCTTGGCGGACATTCGGGTGATGATATCAACAAAGGACGTGGCAATGCAAACAAGCTTTTAGTCAGATTTATAGCTGATTATGCACAGAAGTACACAATACAACTTGCTGATTTCAGTGGCGGTAATCTCAGAAACGCCATTGCTCACGATGCAACAGCTATTGTTAGGATAAAAACTCGTGATGTCAGTAATTTTGAAAAGATGGTCAAGGATTACGATGCCATATACAAGAATGAACTTTCATTGACTGATGCGGGCGTATCATTGATATGTTGTGACACATACATGCCGGAAAAAGTCTTGTCGGGGAAAGATTTTAATCGTTTCATCAACTTGATTTACGGCATGCCTCACGGTGTGCTTGGAATGAGCTTTAAATTAAAAGGTATAGTTGAAACCTCAACCAATCTGGCATCCATCAAGTTCATTGATGACAAGATAGAAGTGGTAACAAGTCAGCGCAGTGATTCCGAATCACTCAAGTTTTTTGCGGCCAATATGGTGGCGCATTGCTTTGAACTCGTAGGTGCCGAATATGAACATTCCGATGGATATCCGGGATGGACACCTAATCCTGATTCACCTATTCTTAAGACGGCTGCACAGGTTTATAAGGATTTGTTCAATCAGGAACCGATATGCTGCTCTATTCATGCAGGCCTTGAATGTGGACTTTTCCTCGAGAAATATCCCGATATGGATATGATCTCATACGGTCCAACACTTCGCGGAGTTCACACTCCAGACGAGAAGATTGAGATTTCTACAGTTGATAAATTCTGGAAAATGACCCTTGAAATCCTCAAAAGAGTTTAATTTTTTACGTGCAAAATACGTAATCGGTTGATTTAAAGCATTTTGCAGATTAACATTTTTTAATAATTTTTTCAGTGGCTGGGTGCTCCATATTGAAAAATAATACTACCTTTGCACCCGCATTTGAAACGAGACAAACAGTTTCGTAATCAGATGAAGTTCTTTGAAAGAATGAAGCACAAAATAGAAGACCTAGTGGTTTGAGAAGAGGTCCTGCGAGCCGGCTGCGGTGCCGGTAGGTGCTGCGGCGAGTGGACGGCGAGATGTTGTCCGTGAAGGCGAGCGGGGCTGAAGAGCAATTCCTTGAGACAGAGAATAATAAAAAAACAAATAATACAATGAAGAGTTTGATCCTGGCTCAGGATAAACGCTAGCGGCAGGCCTAACACATGCAAGC
>JAEEQW010000028.1 GCA_016285515.1 Bacteroidales bacterium | reverse complement strand
AAACATAAATGCCATCCTCAAGACCTTCATCGGTATAGCTTGTAGCTGTTGTTGTGGCAATCAGCACATCATCCCTGTAAAGGTCATAATGGTCAACATCGCCTGCTGGGGCAGTCCATGAAATCTCCATGGTTCCGCCACCGTTTGCTGTTGCAGTAAGATCCATAACTCCGGCGCACTGAATAGAGCAATCCACTACAAATTCATACTGTAAACCTACTGAAGGTTGTGAGACGCTATATATTTCAATACCATTGTCAGCGTATGAAACAACGAATGAACATTCTGAGTCATAACTACCTGACTCCCATGTAAGTGTCACAGTAGTACCCGTGCAGACTCCGAGAGTAAACGATGCATTATGACCGGAAGAAACAGTATATGACTGTGAAGGTGAACCGTCACTGAAGGAAACGAGCAATGACGCACCGTTCCAACCGTCACCGTATGTATCGGCAAGGTCGAACTGCAAGTTACAGCTATTGGAAATCGTAAAAGTACCTTCACCGGTAATATCGCCGTCATCTCCTGACAATGCCAAGGAGAAACCAATAACCTCAGTAAGAGGGCAATCATCGGATATAGTAACACTATATGTTGCTGTAGCAGCTCCATTTACGGCAATATCACCGAATGACTGAGTGGCTCCGTTTATTGTCACATATTCACTTGAAGAGGCCAGGGTACCTTCAACATCTGCAACAGGAAAACTACCTGTATTGACTGCTGTAAGAGTCAGTTCCAGTGTTTCACCTGGCTCGTATGAGCCATTCCAGGAGAAAGTGTTAAATGTGAGTATAGGTTTGTAAACCGTTACGTGAATAAAACTTGTCCAGCTGTCGTCACCGGCAACAGCATTGACGTAAATCGTAAACACATGACCGTTTTCTACCTCGGTGGAAGCAGTGATTGCGAAACCGTCCTTAGTCTGAGTTTCACCTGGGCTTAAATGGCCATAAACGACTGTCGGTGTGTTAATTGTAAGCAATGGGTCTTCAGTCGTAAGAGTAACTGTAACATTACCGTCTGTCGGATAAGCACCGACATTCTTAATAGTCAGTGAAAGTCCTGAAGTTTCACCATAGCTGAATATTCCGTCACCATCGAGTGCGAAAGCGTCTGCAACGACATACGGACTTTCAAGAGAAAGGAATATGCATTCCTCCAAAGGTTCTGAATATGAAGATGGATCATAACCGATTTCGAGATAATAGCAATATTCGCCACCTTCAAGGTCATAGTCGGTATATGCATGGTCGGACAGTAAAGTCAGGAACTGTCCGTTTCTGTAAAGGCCGTATGTGACGCCATCAGGACCTTCCCAAGTGATTTCAATGTCGTTGGTGACTGGTGTGAGTGTCATTTCAGTAGGTGGGTCGAGGATTTGAGCTCCGCTGCCTGTTGAACAATTGTTAACCCATGAGAAGGAAACCCCCTCTGAGCCGGAACCGCTATAAATCTGTTCACCGCCTTCGTATGAAACAACGAATGAACATTCATCATCCCAATTGCCTGACTCCCATGACAGTGAGACTGTAGTGCCAGTATTTATTTCGAGAACATAAGTTGCGCTGTTTCCATCTGATATTGTCATTGACTGTGAAGGTGTGCCGTCATCAAAATTCACGATGAGTGCCGCACCGTTCCAACCATCACCGTATGCATCGTGCAAGTCAAAGACGACATTACATGAAGCGACAATGTTGAAATCAAAACTATATGTTTTATTTTCCATGTCAAGCAGTTCAATTGAAACAGGGACAGGCTGATTAGGTGTTGCGCCAGAGCTCAGAGTGACATTGTAATGTGCATATCTTGTCACACCTGAGAAGAGGTTTCCGAAGAATCTGTTATTTGTGTTTATCGTCAGATTCGCATCAGTTGTCGCCAGTGTGCCATAAACGCCTGGTGCATCTTTATTGCCATCATTTGCAACATAGACATAGATGTCAGCAGTTTCACCCGGGTCAAGCATACCGTTTCCGTTACCTTCGCTGTCATCTATAGCTACTCCAGCAAATGATATTGTGGAACCGTATGTCATGAGTTTGAATGTACCTTTGGAAGGATTCTGGCCTTCAATTTCAGCTTCAAAGGCAAATTTGATCTCTCTTGAAGGTATAGCATCTTCTGAGATTTCAAAAGTGAAAGCATTATTAACACATACAATGTCACCAGGACCGAACCCTGAGAAAACAGCCACAGGATTTATCATGGTAACATATTCACTATTTGTGGAAAGAGTAACAGTGGCATTACCAAGGGTTTCGGTTGAAGAGTTATACAGACACATATCAAATGATACGGTTTCGCCAGGATTAAGCTGGTGGTCATTGTTTCCCTCAGCATCATCAACATACACATTGTGGAACTTGACAGGGCCTATTGTTATTTCATCAATTGCAGCCATCGCGTTCACACGGCAGCTTCCTGTGAGATTGCTCTTTGTTGGAGTCAGTTGGACACCGGTAGTCTCAAGTATTTCATCTATCTCTGCAGGGGTAAGGTCATCATCCTTCGAGAGCATCAAACACATTACACCGGCAACGCATGGTGTTGCCATTGATGTGCCGCTCATGGTTGTATAGCCGTAATCATCGGAATATTGGCATGATACAATGTTAACGCCAGGAGCGCTGACATCAGGACGTATCAGGCCAATTCCAGGACTATATTGATAGTCCTCAAAACCGTAAACCCACTGCCACGTTACAGGACCATTGGAGGTAAAGTAGGCAGCGGCATCGTTATAATCAACGGCACCGACACAAACGACGCAGGATGTACCGCCGAGAATTGTCTGATCAGGATGCAGCCAAGGTGGGGGACAGTTACCAGGAGCACCAACATTATCAGGAATAGGATAGTGATAGAAATCATCACCTTCATTGCCAGCTGCGACAGCAGCTACAACGCCAGCTTCAAGAGCATTGATACAGGTGTTTCTGAGACTTATCCTTACACTTTCGTTACCGCCGCCACTCCAACCGAATGACATGCTTAAAACGTCAGCACCGTGCTCCACTGCAAACTGGATACCGGAAAGAGTTTGCTCTAAGGTACCTGAACCTCCGGCATCCAACATTTTGACGCACATAAGTGTTGCATCAGGAGCCATACCTGTCTGAGTTCCTGCCGTACCGTCACCGCAGACAGTACCGGAACAGTGAGTGCCGTGACCATGGTCATCCATAGGATCGTTGTCATTATTGACACAATCCCAGCCATGATTAGGAAACTCGGGACCACCATCCCACAAATGGTCTGCGAGATCAAGATGGTTATAGTTGACACCGCTATCAATAACGGCGACCACCACACCTTCTCCTGTATATCCGGCTGCCCAAACATCATCAGCATTAACCTGAGTGATGTTTTGAGTCAGACCCTTAGTGCCTTCAGCAGGTACAGGTTTCTCATCATCAAAAAGCAAGTATTGTTTCTTATTGTAACCTATCATCAAAATATCATCATTCAAAGCAAGCTCTTCGATAACCTCCTTTGTCGCTTCACAATTAATCACATTGGCAATCCAAAGTGATTTTACGTTCTCCACCGAATAAGCTTTGCTCAGATTCCCGATTTCATCCAACACGGATGACTGTGTTGCCTCAGAGAAACTCTTCAGTTCGTTCACAACGAAGTTCCTCTTTTCAGCCTTAGTAGTGTAAACACTTGATTTGCGACGCATTTCCTGTTGGTCGTACTGTGCTTTCATAATAATGTTCACACTGATAAGTTCTTTACTGCCGCGAACTGCCATTTCTTCGCGCAGTTCCTTTTCAATGACATCGGTCACAACCTCATTCTGGCTGAAGCCGTAAAAATCGAAAGTCATCAAAACCACTAACGATAATAATAATTTCCTCATATTTATTTATAATTTTGTTGATAAATCTGTGGATAAATATCAAACTGCAAAAATAATCATTATCCCAAAAAGTAGGGTTAGAAAACAATTCAAATCAGCAAATAATTAAAAAAAAACGCCCCGTATTTTCAGGGCATTTTGTTATATAATTAATATTATGTTAAATTGTAATTTCTATATCATAATCCTGCAGAGCTTATCACCATTCATAAGATTCATCACCTCTTCTTACTCGATAATTTTTCCAGAAAAGCAACCACGTCACCTACCGTGCCGAAATTTGCAAGTTCCTCATCAGGGATTCTGATGTCATATTCATCTTCGATTTTCAACAGCAACTGCAAAATTGTCAAAGAATCCGCACCGAGGTCTTTCCTGATACGTGAATCCAGCTGAACCTTGTCGGCAGGTATTCTAAGTTGTTTTGCAAGTATTTTCTGAACTTCCTCAAATATGTTATCAATCTTTTTCATCGTAATTGTATTTTAAAACTTCATTTTCAATTTTTTTATCCAAATCACTGGCAATCATTTTATAAGCCTGTTCAATGCATTTTTCAAACGCAACAGGCTTGCTGCTGCCATGGCCTTTCACAACCACTTTGGAAGTCCCGAGCAGAACACTTCCGCCGTAATTCTGATAGTTCATAAACGCCTTTTCTTCGGCAAACATACGTTTCATAAACAAAGCGCCGAACTTATAAAGCGATTTTGAATAAATATCCCTCTTAACCTTCTTCAACAGCTCAAGAGCCGTTCCTTCAGTGGTTTTGACGAGAACATTGCCGGAGAAACCGTCGCAAACGACAGCATCATATTTGCCGGAAAGCAAATCACGGCTTTCCATATTACCAACAAAATTCACGCATTCCGTTTCGGAAAGCAACTTATAGGCTTCTTTTCGGATTTCATCCCCTTTTTCGGGTTCTTTGCCCACATTCAGAAGAGCTATGCGAGGTTTTGGAACATCATATACGTTTTCGAGATAAAGGCTTGACATGATTGCAAACTGCTGAAGATAAGCTGGAGTGACTTCAACATTAGCACCACTGTCACAAACTCCGACAATACCGCCAGCCATAGTTGGAAGCAGCGGGCAGAAAGCAGGTCTGATAACCCCTTCAAGACATCCTACCCTGACCAAAGCACCAGCAACTAAAGCACCGGTAGAGCCGTTACTGACCATTCCGTCAATATCGTCTTCATCCCGCAGCAGACGCATAGCCATCATCATGGAGCTGTTGCGTTTGAGACGAATCACATCTGTAGGCTTTTCATCACATCCGATAACTTCAGGCGCATTTATGATTTCTATTCTGGAACTGTCATAAGTGCGGCCTTCAAGCTTTGACTTGATTATTTTCTCATCGCCAAGCAAAACCAGACACAAATCAGGTTTTTTTGACAAAGCGGAAAGGCTGCCGTCAATATTGGCATCAGGACTATAATCGCCTCCGAAACAATCAATTGCGAGTTTTATCATCTATTTCAGTATTTACGTAATCCTTATACATGTAGTCATACCACTTGAAATTCTTCCATGTATTGACATGAAGACGATGCATTTCTTCAACCAAAAGGAGTATCTTCCCAAGAGAGTGTCGTTCTGTGAAAATATCTGTGAATTCTCTGTCGATATACAGTGTAAAGTGGTCAAAGGCGTTATTGATTGAAAGCGTGTATAGTTCAGTGTAATCCATATCAAAACTCCACGGCTTGCCATCTCTTGTCCCTTTGAAATGCATCCCCTGATGGTCAACCGTCAGCACGCCTTCACCGCATGGAACCGATGTAGCCAAATGCTTTAAATAGCGATATTTGGGAAGACAGCCGATTTTAACGTTTTCAGTAAAGCAATAATCGGGATTCTCTCTGATTTCGCGAATAACCTCCATTCTTTCGTATTCAACCCACTTGGTCGGAAATTCAGGAATAACGCAATCATTGTCAAAAGGCACAAATTCATAGTATTCGTTCACTCTTGCACCGTTTCCGCAATTGTTGCATTTGATATAGTCCTTTTCGGCGGTCATATTGATTTCAGCACCGCATTTCGGACATTTGTAACAGATATCATCGAGCCTCTCACACATCCTGTCATTAAGTTTTTCCCACTTTATATGCTTTTCCTTGTTCCAAGCATAATCGTCATGGCGAAATGCTTCATTGATTTTATCATCAATTTCCTCAGGAGTCATTTTCTGGAGTTGTTCCGGAGTAAAGAGCAATGATATTTCAGTTTCCACCCTACCTTTACGTTCATCAAGGCAAACTTTTGTGCTTGTTAGATATGAGCCAGCAATATGGACATAATATACCGGAATGTTATAGAATTGCAGAAAACGGCCTGTTCCAGGCACAATTGGCTGATTCTGACCGTATAATGAACTTGTGCCTTCAGGAGATAATGCGACACAGCCCCCCTTCTTTATGATTTGGTTTATAGCACGGATGCTATTCATATCATCAGTGAAAACCTTTTTGGGCAACACCTGCTGTAACCAAAAGACAAGATGAAGATGGCTTCTGAAGAACTCTCCGTAATTGCAGAGTATGTTGAACCTCTTCGGATAAGTCACTTCCATTATAAAGGCATGATCAAGACGGGAAAGGTGGTTAAAAATAATAAAACACGGTCCCTTGCATTTGTTGATGTCATCAATAACTTTGTAATGCGGATTATATTTTGGAGCGACAAATCCACTCATTATCGTCCGATACAGGAAATGGATAAACCAGTTTGGCCGATGGAATTGACGTCTTGCCAATCTTTCCTGAAGGGTTCTTCTTTTTATGTTTAACATAATCTGTAGAATTAACGGTGCAATGCATGGAAACAAACGCCCAGGCCATTAGGTCCACAATGACTCCCGGCTGTAGGATTAACTTGTACAACTCTGATATCCAAATCATTACCAAGTCTCTGTTTTAGCAAATCCGAGAATTGGTTTACCAATTCCATAGCATCCAGATGGCCAATATATATAGGATATTTTTTAACGTCGCTGCCTATCTCCTGTACTGTATTGATAAGGCGTTCCATTGCTTTAATACGGCCTTTGACAGTGCCGAGACTAACCATTTTACCTTCGCTGCTCATGTGGATGATAGGACGCAGGCCTATCAAACCGCCCATTGTTGCGGAGAGACCGCTGACACGACCGCTGCGGCGGAAGAATTTCAAGTCATCGGCAAAGAAATACATGGCGAAATGGTCAACTTCCGTTTTACTCCATTCCACTATTTCCTCAGCAGTTTTTCCAGCCTTGTAAAGCTTGAGGGCTTCATTTGTGATAGCATAACCGATAACAGTAATTCCCTTGACATCAATATCATAGAATTTTCTTTCAGGGTATTTCGCCTTCAATTCGGCAACCACTTTGTTCATTACGTCAAAAGTGACTGTCATTGCTGCCGAGAAATGGACGTAAAGGATATCGTTTCCGGCTGCAAATTCCGGCTCGAAATAATTACGGTATTCGACTTCGGAAATTGCGCTGGTTGTAGGAAGCACGCCATTACGCAGCATGTCATAGAAAGCATGTCCGTCAAACTCGTCAAAATCGACGTATGGGTATATGGT
>JAEEQW010000003.1 GCA_016285515.1 Bacteroidales bacterium | reverse complement strand
GCAAACATAAACAGCAATTACCAAACATTATGCATTGCATTTGACCGGAATGGGAGTTGTTACATTTTGGATGTAGCGGGAAACATCAAGCCTTTTGATATCGAAACCGGCAGTATCGGAAACCCCATCTATACAATCCAGGGATTTATGGTCAACTATGGCGATAATAATGCCATGACATGCGATTTCGAGACCAACACCCTTTATTGCACTTCAGTCGATATGGTAGATAACAAAACCAAGTTATATTCATTTAATCTTGAAAGCAGCACATTCAGTTATTTAGGCAAATTCCCTGTATTTTGCAACGGACTTGCAACTACATCCTCTATCGGCTGGATGAACGTGGAGCCTGTATTCGGCGTGATTGAGGCCGGTGAAAGCGCAACATTGGCAATGCGGCTCAATGGCGGATGGGCGCAATCAGGCACATTCAATGCCACCTGTTCAATCGTCAACAACGCTACAGATGCAGTCGAAATCCCAGTCACAATGACCATTACAGTGGGAAAAATTCCTGGAGACGTCAACCTTGACGGCATAGTGAACGTTATCGACATACAGACAGCAGTGGCCTATATCTGCGGAGGCAATCCTTCAACCTTCGATTTCGACAATGCCGACGTCAACGGTGACGGTACGGTCAACATCCTTGACGTGGTGCAAATTATAAACATAATTTTTTCCTGACTTTGTAACTCTATTAAAGAGTTAAATCATAGAGGCCAACGTGTGATGCTCGACCGCGATTTGGCTGAATTGTATCAAGTCACGACCGGAAACTTGAATAAAGCCGTAAAACGCAACATTAGACGCTTCCCGCCTGACTTCATGTTCCAACTTAATAAAGAAGAGTTTGAGAAACTAAAGAACGACTTGATATTCCAAAATGGAATTTCCAATCTTTCAAAAGTCTGTATAAGTGTCCGCATGACCTCTGGGTGCAAAGGCACGAATTTTGCTTCATCTAAACAAGTGTTTTTGACTTTTTTGTATTTAAAAAGCAAAATTCTTAAGGAAATATTTGTTTCTTTGGGAATTTTGCTTTATTATTGCAGTCGTAAATATACAATATTGTAATATTATGATATGAATACGCGGTTAAACTATCAGAAAAGTAGGATATAATATGAAAGATTATTCTGATTATTCAGCACCAGAACTGGTGAGGATGCTTGGCAGTCGTTTTAAGGACTATCGACTGAGGGCTAACATGACACAGAAAGAAGTGGCAGAGATGGCTGGTCTTTCCGTGTTGAGTGTCTATCGATTTGAGAATGGTACGGTGACAAATATATCGCTCAGTACGTTTCTGTTACTGATGAAGGCGGTGGGATGCATCAACGATCTGAACGAACTGATGCCGGAACAGCCAGAGTCACCTTATTTATATAAAGAGAGCAAGAAGATTCAACGGGTAAGACATAAGAAGATATGAGAGAAGTATTGAAAGTTTTCCTATGGGGGCAGGAGATTGGTCGTTTGGCGTGGCATGAAGCGCGAAAGACAACGTTCTTTGTCTATAATCCAGAGTTTTTGAAGGGAACTTTGGATGTGGCTCCACTTGCTGCCTCTATCCATCATCCGTTGAATACACGTGCCATATTCGGTGAGGCGGAACGCATCTATCAGAAACTCCCGTCGTTCATAGCCGACTCTTTGCCCGACGCTTGGGGAAACCAACTCTTTGAGCAATGGCGGAAAGACAATAAACTCACTGAACGAAGCGTGACCTCCTTGGAGAAGTTGGCATTCATTGGAAAACGCGGTATGGGCGCTTTGGAGTTTGTGCCAGAGGTTGAGCGAGGCACAATGAACGATAAGATTGACATCAAGGCATTGGCAGATTTGGCAGAGAAGATAGCAGTAGAGCGTGAGAACGTAAGGATATTGCCTGATGAGTCACTGACTTTACAATCGTTAATAGCTGTTGGCACATCTGCTGGAGGTCGTCAGCCTAAGTGTATTATTGCCATGAACCATGAGACAGGCGAGATACGCAGTGGTCAGGTCGATCATGAACCAGGCTTTGATTATTACATCCTAAAATTTGGTGATAAGGTGCGTTCATCTGCAGAATTGGAGCAGACTTATTATGAAATGGCAATGGCCGCTGGTATCAGTATGATGGAGTCTCGTCTGCTTGAAGTGGACGGAACGAAGAATTTTCTTACTAAGCGATTTGACCGTAACGAAACGGGTAAACTGCATACACAGACATTGGCTGCAATGGACCCAGAAGCCGACTCATATGAAAAACTTTTTGCCGTATGCCGTAAGTTACACTTGCCAGAAACAGATTGTCAGGAACTCTTCCGTCGTATGGTATTCAATATCCTTGCCAACAATACAGACGACCATCACAAGAATTTCACTTTTGTGATGAATCAACAAGGCATTTGGCGGTTGTCACCTGCATACGATATGACCTACATCTTCGATACAGGTGGCTATCTGCCCAATAAGGAGCATTGTCTGATGATTGGTGGGAAATATCAGGATATAACCCTCGATGATATTATTTCGTTTGCAAGCGAGATTGGCATCCGTGCGCCTAAGTCTATCATTCGCAAAGTGGCTTCTGCTGTGTCGTCTTTTAGATCATTAGCGGAGAAAAACGAAGTAAAAGAAGAATGGACGGGTAGGGTTGAATCCACGATTATCAACCATCTGAAGGCATGGGGAGAGTGGCAAGAAGAAATCAATACGCCAGAATTGGTTATCAACGGCCATTCCGTTTCCAATATCCGCATTGAGCAAGCCTATAAAGGCAATTTCTATCTCCTTGCAACCATCGACGGTAAAGAGCGCAAGTATGTCATTGACAAAAACAGAGAAGCATTTTCCTTGATTGAAAAGACAGGCATTGCCAATCTCACTACCGAGCAACTTAAAGCAATGGCTGAGACATGTTTCAAACTAAATGATTAGATTATGTCAAAAATGGCTCTTTGTCCTGCATGGGCAATGTGCCCATCATAAAACAAATAATAGTTATTTCTTTGCGGCATCAACCGTAAGATGATACGACTATAGTAGGGACGCACCGCGTACGTCCGCAAACAGTTTTGCCGCGTTATGCGGACACCAATATATTTATTTCCCGATGCAGAAATGACCGAAGATAGAATCCAGCAGCTCATTGTTGCTGATTTCTCCGATTATGCTGCCGAGACTGTATGACGCCTGATGGACATCAATGGCAACCAAATCTGTCGGTATGCCGTCTTCAAAGCCTTTGCATGCCGATTGAATTGCTGCCAACGCCTCACGCATCGCTTCAACATGACGTACATTAGTAACAATGGTCCGACTGTCAATATCCTGCGACTTAACATAGTCACACAACAAATCAATGATGGCTTTGATGTTCTCGCCTTTCTTAGCTGAAATGAAAATCCAGTCGGACTCATTATCCCCATCAATTAACTTGACATCTTGGTCACATACGCCATTCGTACACTGTATGTGTTTTCCCATGTTCCCAGCCTTGTCAATCTTATTGACAACAACAACCCATTTTTTCGAAGAAGGAGATGATGCTTCTTCATGCAAATACGACTGAAATTCTGTCATTTCACGCTTTATTGAATCTCTGTCAGCATTTGTTGCATCAACCACGTGCAGGATTATCTTCGCATTTTTGATTTTCTCCATAGTACGCTCAATGCCCATGTTCTCAACCACATCATCTGTTTTATGAAGTCCCGCAGTGTCAATGAATCTGAACACATAACCGTTGATGTTGATGACATCTTCAACTATATCTCTGGTCGTACCGGGAATATCTGAAACTATTGCCTTGTCTTCATCCAAAAGACAGTTGAGCAGCGTGGATTTGCCAACATTAGGCTTGCCGATTATGGTTACAGGAATTCCGTTGCGTAAGGCATTGCCCAGGTCGAAAGAATAAATCAGAGATTTCAGTTCACTTTCAATAGTGTCAAGAAGCGCCATGAATTCGTCACGCTTGGCAAATTCAACATCCTCATCACTGAAGTCCAATTCAAGTTCCAATAGAGACAACAGCTCTACCAACCTATCTCTCAGTGATTTAATGCGGGATGAATATCTGCCCTTCAATTGCGATATCGCTATATCATGCGACTTTTTGTTTTCAGAGGTTATCAGTTCTGAAACAGCTTCCGACTGTGCAAGGTCAAGTTTGCCGTTTCGGTATGCTCTGAATGTGAATTCGCCAGGCAATGCAAGCCTTGCACCATTTCTGACAATCAAATCCAATATGGTTTGCTGAATATATACAGAACCGTGACAAGATATTTCAACCATATCTTCACCTGTATAGCTTTCAGGCGATTTGTAATATGTAACTATCACCTCATCAACCAATTCGCAATTGTCATAGATTTGGCCATAAACACAGGTGCGGTGACCGATAGTTGTATTTGCTGAATGTCGGAAAAAACAGTCCAAAATTTCAAGTGATTCTGACCCTGACATTCTTATCATTGCAATCGCACCAACTCCTACCGGTGTTGAAATTGCAGTTATTGTATCATTGTTAATATAGTTATTCATAGCGGTTCCACAAATTCGTATGCGCCTATGTCAGGATTGCCGTCATTTGTGCGGCTTACACCGTCAAGGTCTTTGCTGATATCTATCGGAGAGCTGTTGACAATTTCCAGGCTTCCGGCATTAATCAACGGTGAAATGACAGTGTCGATATAATAGTTGAAATTAGTGGAGTCGCTGAAAATCGGAGACTTATTGATTATGCAGTCAGTGAAGTATTTGCTGTAATCATCAATTCTTTCTCGTGCAATTTTCACAAGAGAATTCTGCAATGAACAGTTGAAAGTGCCTACCCCATCGAGATAAAGCTCATTTTCAAGCACACCATAGACAACACAATTTCCGAAATAGTAGTCATTCAGCGACACCTGCACGGGATTGTAGTTTTCATCAAGATAATAATTGTTCACATATATTGATGATGTCTGTCTGATGGAACTGTTCCAGAAATTGGCGAAAGTGCAGTTCCTGAAATCATATTCTCCTCCAAGTGTCAGTCCGACAAGATAGCTTCCACAGTTATCGACCAAAACATTTCCGGCATTAATGGAGTATAGGACTGCATAAATACCCATTCCGGACATGTTTTCGATTTTCACATTATCAAGAAGAAGATTGTCGCTCCAATATTCTGATAATGAGAGTGATTCAGCTTGGATACCAATAAAGCCGTTACGAATCACAGTATGATGAAATTCGTTTCTGACCGGTCCTTCGTTAATCCATATTCTGTCCCACATAGCCGATACATTATCGTATTCAGGCTCAAGTCTGTCACTTTCAAAAATAACTTCATTGCCGCTTGTACCATTGACTATAATGTTACCGTAACGGTAAATCCAGATGCCGCTCCCTTTGTGGAGGTATATGTGGGCACCCGCATCGACAACGAGAGTCCCCAATGAATCCACAGCCGCATATCCGCCGATAATCACATACGGACGTTCAGCAGTCCAATGAGCGATTTCATTTTCATGTGCGATGATGTTGAGTTTCAAGCTGCCAACAGAATCCGTGGCGATTATGTAATTCGCATTTTGTCCCCATGCCAGCAGTTTGACTGTCTCTTCTTTACCATTGGTATTGAAGACAATATCATCTTCAACCACAAATGGATTGTTGATATCGTTAGGATTGATTCTGACTTTCGCGAACAGATAAATACTGTCACCGTAAGGAATTTCCACATTTGTAAAGTGTGTTCCGGACATCCCGTTTAGATTTATGCTGAACTGGGATGAAGAGCCTCCTGCCAATGTGATGTCATTTATCAGCAAATCATCGCCAGATTTATTATATATCTTCATTTCGCGGGTCGATGAACCGATAGTAGTAAATACAGTATCGAACATCACAGTATCGGTCGAAAAAGACAGACTGGCATTACCATCGACAACAGGTGTCTGCTCACATGACACCAGGCAACAACCCAGCAACACACTGAGTAGCAATATAAATGATATGAAATATGGCTTTCTGTCCATGTTTTTTGTTTTGTCTGCAAAGATAACGCATTTTAATGAAAAAAATTATTTTGACATTTTTGTTCCATTACAAATAAAATTATGTAATTTTGCAGCCGGAATTTTTAAGAAAAAAATTGTTGGTTCCATAGCTCAGTTGGATTAGAGCAACAGCCTTCTAAGCTGTGGGTCGTGCGTTCGAGTCGCACTGGAATCACACGAAATGGCTAATTATTTAAGAGAATTACTCAACCATTATTATAGGGTCTTTAACGAAAAGGATTTTATCGTTAATGACCCTATTTCCATTCCACATCGTTTCACAAAGAAGGAAGATATAGAAATCGCCGGATTTTTTGCGTCTGCCATCGCATGGGGCAACCGCAAAGCAATACTTAAAAGCTGTCATGAGCTGATGGACCGAATGGACAATTCCCCATACGATTTCATAATGAATTACAGCAATAAAGACATCGATTCCCTTAAAGGCTTCTATTACAGGACTTTTCAGGAAACTGACGCTTACAGTTTTGCAGATTCGATTCACAACATATATAAGAACCATGGTGGACTTGAAAAAATATTCACTGATGGCTATAACGAATTTCAATACGATAAGATAAAGAACGCTATAATCCATTTCAGAAAGATTTTTTTCGAGCACGAATATCCGCAACGTGTTTCAAAACATATCGCTGACCCGACAAAAGGCTCTGCATCAAAAAGGATAAACATGTTTCTTCGTTGGATGGTCCGCAACGATAGCAATGGAGTTGATTTCGGAATCTGGAAAGGCATCAGTCCTTCGGACCTTGTCATCCCTCTTGACGTTCATGTCGGCAATGTCGGACGCAAACTCGGACTTATCACAACAAAAGCCAACAACTGGCAGGCTGCCATAGAACTTACAGATTATCTGAAAACACTCGACAAAAATGATCCTGTCAAATATGACTTTGCTCTGTTTGGTATAGGAAATGCAGGCATTGAAATCGATTCACCCGAACTAAACCAATAGCTTATGTTCTGCGAAAATATGTTTGATGGCTCGTGTGTCGTTACTTCCGTGCTACCTCCGTCATCCACAGAGCCATATCTCTCGGATGAAGACTTGATGTCCCTTGAGAAATTCCACAAGGATTCAGTCAGAAATCAGTCAGCGACAGGACTTTATCTGTTGAGAAAACATCTTTCCAAGATTCACCCTTCCTCATACAAAGAATATAAAATAAAACTTGGAGAGAGAGGTAAGCCTTACATTCCAGCTTTACCCTATTTTCATTTCAACATTTCACATGCCTCCGACCTTGTTGCCTTCTGCTATGATGCCAAACCATGCGGAATTGACATTGAAACGACGAAAAGATTCAAAATGGGATTGGTTAAACGTTTTTTCAATAAAAATGAAATCAAATATATTGAATCATTACCCGAATCTCTTAGGGATGAATATTTTACCCGTTTCTGGACCGCAAAAGAAGCGTATGTGAAAATGAGCGGTGAAGGCATTGCCGACTCTTTTGATGATTTCTACTTTGATCCTGACAGCAGAAAAATCTATTTCGGCAATAACATCATCTTAGCTTCCATTTCAGTTAAAAAGATTGAATTTGAGAATAAAATCTATTTTGTAAGCCGAACTGATTAAAAAAATAATGTATATTTGCAGGTTGCATTAGAATATACAATTTTTAATCACAAATAATATCTAAAATGAAGAAAAACTTACTTCGTGGTATTCTTACAGCCACATTGCTAACTGTTTCATTGGCTGCATTCTCAAATCCGGTTGATGTGAACAGCGCTAAGGAAATCGGCAAAAAGTTCCTGATTAACAGCGTAAAAGCTTTTGCCGGAAAAACGGATATCGAGTGTACTCTCGAATACACTTTGTTTAATGAATCAAACGAACCTGTTCTGTATGTCTTTAATGTTGACAATGGATTCGTCATTGTTGCAGCGGAAGACAGAATAAGTCCAATCCTCGGTTATTCGTATGAAGGTAATTTTGATGCGAACAACATCAATGAAAATGCCGAATATTTGCTCAATGACTACAAATGGACATTGGATTACATGCAAACAAACAACATTGAAGCCAGTGAAGAAGTCTCTGAACAATGGGCAATGGTCAAATCAAACGGCAGGGTCGTAGCTGAAAAAAATGAAAACACCGTTGATCCGCTTCTGACCACCACGTGGAATCAGGGCAAATGGTATAACTTTCTCTGCCCAGCTGATCCAGCCGGACCAAACGGACACGTTTATGCAGGTTGTGTTGCAACAGCAATGTCCCAAGTTATTAAATTCTGGAATTACCCTGCAATGGGACAAGGAACACATACCTATGTGCCAAGCGGTTATCAACCACAAACAGCCAATTTCGGTGAGACTTTCTACAACTACAGCATCATGCCTGATGCAGTCGATTCACTGACTCCATACGACCAGGCTTTTCAGGTCGCACAATTAATGTGGCATTGCGGCATTGGTGTTAATATGATGTATTCCCCTACCGGCAGTGGAGCATACTCAAACGATGTTCCAGGTGTCTTAATCAATAATTTCCTTTACAATAGTACAACCAATTATCAGTCACGTTACTATAACAACAACTGGGACAACCAACTGAGAAATGAACTTGATCAGGGAAGACCTCTGTATTACAGCGGACAGGACATAAACGGTGCCGGCGGACACGCTTTCGTCTGTGACGGATATGATGACAACAATATGTTCCATTTCAACCTTGGCTGGTCCGGTCTTGACAACGGCTGGTATCCAAGCAACGCTATCAACACCACACACGGTCCTTATTATTTCAACTCCGGCCAGGGAGCAATATTCAACTGCTATCCTAACCCTGCATACAACGGCAAAGCAATAGCACCGTCAAATTTCACGGTCACACCTGCAGAAAATTTCGGATTCTCCGCAACTCTCACATGGACAAATCCATCATACACGATGAATGCCGATTCCTTAACAGTCATGGACATTGTTGTTGAAAGAGACAATGTGGTGATTGCAACTATTGAGAATGTGACTGCTAATCAGGAATTGAGTTACATTGATAATGGAATCGAAGCATTCGGAGCATACGCTTATTCAGTTTATGCTGTTACCGATGATGGTGATGGCCTTCCTGCCACTAAATCAGCATTCATAGGTCCAAACTGCGACATTACCATCGCAATGCACGATTCATACGGTGATGGCTGGAATGGTGCATACATCGAAATCAGAAATGCTGCCGGCGGAACACTTGGAACCGCAACAATCCAGAGTGGTAATCAAAACACCGTAGTTTTCCCGCTTCCAATAGGCACAACAAAGTTCTACTGGCATTCAGGCAACTGGGATAGCGAATGTTCATTCGAAATATACAATTCAGATAATGAAGTCATATACGATTCCAACGGCACTCCATACTCAGGACTGTTCCTGACTTACGATAACCAGTGCTTTACTCCTCTCAGCGGAGATGCAAACGGCGACACATTCGTTAATATAAACGATATTACCACTATCATCGCTTTTATACTCGAACAAAATCCTCAACCGTTCTGGATAACAAATGCTGATTTCAATAACGACGGATCAGTAAACATTCTTGATGTCATTGATATTGTAAATTATATAATGTCACAAAAATAGTTTAGTTAATGTTTAAACATTTTCCTAAAATACAATTACTTACATTAGTTGTAGCACTAATTTCGGCAACTTCTTTCGCTAATCCTGTCAGTCAGGAAAAGGCCAAAGAAGTTGCCTTGAAATTCATTCAGAACAACACTTCCCTCAAATCATCTGAGGCAACATTGGCATATACATTTGAAAGCCTGAACGACAATCCTTATCTTTTCATTTTTAATGTTGCGGATAAAGGATTTGTCGTAGTTTCCGCCGATGACCTTATCGGTCCGATTGTAGGTTATTCAACAGAAGGCATCTTCAGTTCAGATGACATTTCCCCTGAATTTGCCTACTACATGAATTGTTTTACGGAAAAAATCGAGTATCTGCGTTCAGTTAATGCAAAACCGAGCCAGAAGGCCGTTGACCAATGGAATCAAATCATGGCAACAGGCAGCTTGACTGCTGAAAAACAGACCACATTTGTTAACCCTTTGGTTAAAACCAAATGGAATCAAGGCTCATATTACAACAACCAATGTCCAAAGGATGCTCGTGGACCAAGTGGCCGCGTTTATGCCGGCTGCGTTGCCTGCGCAATGTCTCAGATAATGAAATACTGGAACTATCCTCCTGTTGGCACTGGTTCCCACAGTTACAACGCTTCATCCTACGGGACTCAGACGGCTAATTTCGGCGAAACATTCTATGATTTCAACGCCATGCCTCTTTCATTGTCACGTACAAGCACTTCTAAAGAGATTTTTGAAGTGTCTCAGCTTATGTACCATTGTGCTGTAAGCGTTAATATGGCCTTCGGTTACGATGGCAGCGGGGCCAATTCCGAAGATGTTCCATACTCATGGAAAAACTACTTTCAATTCAGCGATGGAACATTTATCGACTATATGATGATGTACTCATCCAGCACATGGGCTTCAAAACTAAGACAATCACTTGATGACGGGTATCCGCTTTACTATAGCGGTGGCTCCGAGGAAGGCGGCCATGCTTTCGTATGTGATGGATACGATGTTGCGGGATTGTTCCATTTCAACTGGGGCTGGGGAGGTGCATTAGACGGATACTTCACAACCGATTCCACTTTTATGTTTCCACTCGGCCAGGCTGCAATCTTCAATGCAACACCTAAATATGGCAATAATCCTACAACGCCTTCGGATTTCACTCTGACTCCTGATGACAACTACGAATACTTGGACATTTCATGGGTTAACCCGACGAAGAATGTCATTGGCAGAAATCTTCCATCATCCGACCTGACGGTATATCTTCTTAGAAATCAAGACACCATTTACACTGCAGATGCAAGCGTCGGCGACACCATGCAGTTCACTGATTCAAAGATACCTTCATTCGGAAATTACACATACTCATTATTTGTGACATGTGACACGCTGCAAGGATTTGCAATAAAGGAAACTATTTTCTTCGGACCAAGTTGCAGCATAAAAGTTAAGATGATTGACAAATGGAATGACGGCTGGGGAGATGCGAAATTATCCTTCCGCGATGTAAACGGAAAGGAATTGGCAGAAGCCACTCTTGGCAGTGGAGAGTCCCCTCTTACTCTAAGTTTGAATGTCCCTGTTGAAAGAATAATCTGCTGGTGGGTGCCAAGCACCGATTCTTCAGGATATTACGACAAGGAATGCGGATTTACCATCTACGATGGTAACAGCAATACACTTTACAGCCGCGCCATTGACAATCCGCTCAGTTATACATCATTCCTTGGCTTCGATTTCAACACGGATTGTTCTGTCTCAAATATTGACTATTATGGCATCAGAAGTTTTACAAGTGAAGATGTGGAACTCTACCCTAATCCTGCTTCCGATGAAATAACAGTCAGCTCAAGTGAAACCATCAATTCGATTAACATTTATAGTATAATCGGACAGCAAGTATATGCAGCATCACCACACGACAACTCTTACACTATGTCTGTCAGAGATTTGTCTCCCGGTGTGTATATAACGCGGATTAATACAGACAGCGGTTCGTGTACCAAGAAATTAATCGTTAAATAAAAAAAAAGACGCTTTCAAGCGTCTTTTTTTTACTTCATCATTGAACGAATTGCATCTCCCAATCGTTTGACCCCTTCTTCTGCAGTTTTCTCGTCAGTGAAAGAGAAATTCATTCTGAAAGTGTTTCTGCCGCCGCCGTCACAGAAAAATGTATATCCTTGTACAAAAGCGACTTTCTCTTCCAATGCTCTGTAGAACAAATCGTCGGAATCAATATATTCAGGCATCGTTACAAGCAAAAACAAACCACCCTGAGGATGTGTCCACGTGACTCCTTCCGGGAAATATTTCTTGAAGCAGCGAATGATGTTATCGCGTTTTGCTTTGTATTCATCAACTATTCGACCAATGTTCTTTTCAAAATATCCTTTCTGCAAGTAGTGTCCTGCAATTTTCTGAAGATATGCTGAAGTGCATAAATCGGACGTCTGTTTTGCCTGTACAAATTTCTCAAGGACATCCTGATTTGCTATGATCCAACCAAGGCGGAAGCCAGGACAGAATGATTTCGAGAAAGTCCCGAGTGTAATGACAATACCCTGATTATCAAGAGCGTACAACATGGTTTGCGGTTCACCTTCGAAACGGATTTCGCGGTAAGGGCTGTCCTCAACAATATATATGCCGTATTTTTGTGCAACAGCAATGATTTCTTTTCTTCTCTGATTAGGCATTGTAATACCTGCAGGATTCTGAAAATCAGGAATAATATAAATGAATTTTGGCTTTTTGCCTATTTTGGCGAGTTCAAGAATCTTTTGTTCAAGAACATCAGGATTCATTCCCTGTTCGTCAGGTTCTATTCCAATGAATTTTGCACCGTAAATCTTGAATGAGTTCAGACCTCCAAGATAAGAAGGCAGTTCGCATATCACATAATCACCCTCATCGATAAAAATCTTACCTATAAGGTCAAGTGACTGTTGGGAGGCAGTTGTAATAACAAAGTTGTCACGAGTCACGTTGCATCCTTCCTTGATATATCTTTTTACGAGTTCGTCTCTCAGTATGTTTTCACCTTCGGTTGTACCATACTGTAATGCTGCGGCGCCTTCATTTTCTATGACTTCCTTTGCTATTTCATTGATTTCATCGTAGGGGAAGGAGGTCGGTGATGGCAAGCCACCCGCAAATGAAATAATATCAGGCTGTTGGGTGAGTTTCAAACACTCACGGATTGCAGAACGTTTCATACGTTTTGCACACTCTGAAAATATTGAATTTGTATCAATCATAAACGCTGATTTATTTTGGTTATAATAATCCGCGAATTTACGACATTTATTTTATATAATCCAAAGTATAATCCGAAAATAAATATTTTGTCCTAAATGTAAAAAAATCAAAAAAAAATATTATTTTCGCTTTTCATGAAAATATGCATAAAAACTAATCAAATAACTAACATAAATAAAAAAATTAAGACATGAACATTGAATGGGGTAAATTACCTTTCGGTTATTATAAGACCGATTATAACGTAAGATGTTATTACAGAAATGGTGCATGGGGCGAAATCGAAATATCCTCTTCGGAGTACATTCCCATGCACATTGCAGCGACCTGTCTTCATTACGGACAGGAGGCATTTGAAGGATTGAAAGCTTTTATGGGCAAAGACGGTAAAGTCAGATTGTTCCGCTGGGATGAAAACTGGAAACGCATCTGCAACTCTGCAAAAGGCGTCATGATGCCAACAGTTCCAAAAGAACTTTTCGAATCCATGGTAAAGAAAGCCATAAAGATGAATTCAAAGTTTGTCCCTCCTTACGGTTCAGGAGCCTCATTGTATATCCGTCCATTATTAATAGGTACGGGTGCAAAAGTTGGTGTTCATCCAGCTGATGAATATCTGCTCGTTATCTTCGTGACCCCTGTCGGCCCATACTTCAAGGAAGGATTCAAACCTGTAAAAGTTCAGATTGTAAGAGATTATGACAGGGCTGCTCCATTGGGAACCGGCCATATCAAAGTCGGCGGCAACTATGCTGCAGGTCTGATTGCGACAGAACGTGCTCACGATGAAGGTTATTCAACAGTTCTTTTCCTTGACGCAAAAGAGAAAAAATACATTGATGAAGCCGGTCCTGCCAACTTCTTCGGTATCAGAGGAAATTCATACATCACTCCTGACTCACACTCTGTATTGCCATCAATTACAAATATGAGTCTCAGGCAAATAGCTGCTGATTTGGGAATGACCGTTGAACGTCGCCACGTTCCTGTTGAAGAACTATCCACTTTCGAGGAAGCAGGAGCATGCGGCACAGCAGCCGTAATATCCCCTATCAGCGAAATCGTTGACCGTGACACCAATACGCACTATGTATTCCGCAAAGACGGAAAAGTAGGACCTGTCTGCACGAAAATGTATGAAAGACTGCTCGCTATTCAAACAGGCGACTACCCAGATAATCATGGTTGGGTTGACTTAGTCGAAATCTAAAACCAATTTGCTCACTATGACGACAAAACTTAATCTTACAATTGAGCCGCAGAAAGGCATGGACTGCCTGACTTTCGGAATGACAATCGACGATGTGGTTAAAATCCTCGGTAATGCTTCAATCCAGGATGACAATCAGGACGAGGACGGATTCAGCTACATAGAACTCTCATACGATGATTATGACATGAGCCTGTTCTTCGAAGGCGACGGATCCCCTTCTTATCTTAGCGATATTGAAATTGAAAATCCTGAAACCACAATTTTCGGCGTTAAAATATTCGAACTCAACAAAAAACAGGTCATCGACCTGATGAAAAAGAACGGATATGATGATGCAGATGTCAATTTGGATGAAGAACTTCAGGAAGAATGTGTCTCATACGATGATGAAATCATCGACTTTTACTTCGACAATGACAAACTTGTCTCCGTAAACTTCGGTGTCATACTCGGTCCTAACGGTGAAATTATAAAATAAACGGGAAATCACTCCCTGCTGAACGGATGATATTTTTCAATAACATTACGCAGCATATTGCGATCAATGTGAGTATATATCTCAGTGGTCATGATTGATTCATGACCGAGCATTTCTTGAACAATACGTATGTCCGCACCATTTTGTATCAGATGCGTAGCAAACGAATGACGAAATGTGTGCGGACTTACTTTTTTGTCAATCCCTGCAATTGCAGTCTGTTCCTTAACAATAATGAAGATCATCTCACGGGTGAGTTTTGAACCCCTGTTGTTCAGAAACACAATATCCTCATATTCCTTTTTCGGCTTTATTTTATTACGGTCATGATGCAGATAAAATTTAATCTGTTTTATTGCAGGTGCTCCTATTGGAACAAGTCTCTCCTTACTGCCCTTTCCGAAAACCCTCACAAATCCGTCATCAAAATAAATATCTGAAAGTCTCAGATTTATCAGTTCCGACACACGTAATCCGCAACTATATAAGGTTTCAAGGATTGCACGGTTTCTCTGACCGTTGGGCAACGACAGATCGACACTGCTCAAAATCTTCCCCACTTCCTCAACTGTCAGAACATTTGGCAAATGCTTCCCCAATTTTGGGAGTTCGATGACCTCCATCGGGTTTTCCTTAACGGCTTCGTCAAGCAAAAGAAATCTGTAAAACGAACGCATCGAAGATATGAATCTTGCTTGCGATCTCTTTGAAATATTGGTATCCAAGAGTTTACAAAGATAATCCGAAACAGTTTGTTGGTTTATATCAGTAATTTTCCGGATACTGTCATTTTCATCAACAAACTTCATGAATTCCGAGACATCGCTCACATAGCCACGAATGGTATTCTGCGACATGCCAAGTTCGACCTGAAGATATATCTTATAGGATTTGACGAGCGATTCGAATTTCATATCAATATAAAAACGGCTGATAACTTAACGGTTATCAGCCTTAATAAGTACCCGGGGTGGGACTTGAACCCACACGGCTGCAATAGCCAAGGGATTTTAAGTCCCTCGTGTCTACCAATTCCACCACCTGGGCAACCTTGGTTTTTTCACGAGCGGAAGACGAGACTCGAACTCGCGACCCCGACCTTGGCAAGGTCGTGCTCTACCAACTGAGCTACTTCCGCTGAAAAGCGTTGCAAAAATACATCTTTTTTTCATTTTGCAATTAAAAAAAATTATTTTTTTCGCATTTAAAGTATATTTTCAATATTTTTGCAAATTATTTTAAATCTCATACGCAAATAATAATTAATTAAAGTATAATTGATGAAAAAGCCTTTTGATTCCCAAAAAAATTATGAGACTTCGATGAAGAGAATAGGTTATGTCCCACGCAAGGAAGCGACACAAGAAACCTATGACAGAATCGGCTTCATGTCAGGTCTCGAAGTACACCAGCAGCTGAAGACAAAGCACAAACTTTTCTGTCACTGCCCTGCCGGTAAATTCAACGACAACGATCATATTGATTCGGAGGTTATCCGTCACATGCGTCCTACTCTTAGCGAAATGGGCGTATATGACCGCACAGCCCTGATGGAATTCAAAACACGCAAGACCATCCTATACCGCATCAACAACGATACAACCTGCACATACGAAGTTGACGACACTCCTCCATTTCCAATCGACCGTGAAGCACTTGACATAGCCATAGAAATATCTCTCCTCGCTAAATTGAACATCGTAGGTGAAATACATATCACACGCAAACAATATCTCGACGGAAGTATTCCTACCGGTTTCCAAAGAACCGCCATTGTCGGTGTCGATGGTGTCATCCCTTTGAAAAACAAAGATGTACATCTTATCCAGCTCAGTATAGAAGAGGATGCCTGCCGTGAAATATCCGATGTCGGACATATCCGTATATATAAGACCGACCGTCTCGGAATGCCGCTTATCGAAACTGTCACATACCCTGAACTCAACAACCCTGACGAACTTAAGGAATGCTGTCAGTATATTCGTTTCCTCAACAGATCAACAGGGAAGGTAAGAACAGGTATCGGGGCTGGGCGTGAAGATGTCAACGTCAGCTGCAAAGGTGGCACACGTATAGAGATAAAAGGTGTGGCTCATACTCGCTTGATTCCGGAACTTTCTCATAATGAATGCTTCAGACAATGGGCATTGCTCGATATCCGCGATATTCTCAACAAATCAATGAAAGCTGAAGCATGGAAGATTTCCCATAAGAAACTGAATTTTTACGAATTTGATTTCACATACGCTCCGATAATTGCCGCAAAAGACAGAAAAGAAAAGCTTATCGCCGTCAACCTTCCAGGATTCAAAGGCATACTCTCACATTTCACACAGCCGGGACAATGTTTCACCAATGAAATATCCGACCGCCTGAAAGTTATTGCCTGCATTGAAAAACCAAATCTAATCACTTCCGAAGATCTTTATCCTCAGGAAAAAAATGAGGTTATAGCTAAAATTGCCGAATCTCTCAATGCTGACGAAAACGATGCCCAAATAGTGTTCTGGGCTAAGGAAGATGATGTCGAGACCGCTCTCGAGACCATAGAGGAAAGATGCAAAATGGCTTTCGAAGGTGTACCGCCTGAGACCCGCAAATATCTGCTTGACGGAACAACCATTTTCGAAAGAGTTCTTCCTGGTGCTGACCGCATGTACCCTGACACAGACTCAGCTCCAATTCCTCTTGACAATGAATACCTCGAAAACATCAGAAAAAATCTGCCGGATAGCGATGTGCATGACCGTACAATACAAATGTTGCAATGGGGCGTTCCGGATGACACCTTTACTTATATCCACAGAAATAACCTCTACCCTCTCGTAAGTAAAATCCATAATGATTTGAATTATGACCCTAAGTTCATCTGCTGTTTCCTCGGACAACGCCTGAAATTCGTCGAAGGTCACTACACATGCCCGGACACATTTGACTACAATCGCATCTACGACCTTCTCGCTTTCATAAAAGGCCAAAAGATCGACAAACAGTTCGCTTATAAAATGCTTCCTATAGTTTACCAACACCCTCAGATGGATTTCGAATCAGTTCTGTCGGAACTGCATTTCAAGAAAATCTCGAAAGAGGCCATAATTTCAAATATTCCAATGTTTGTCAACAAGTTCAGCCAAATAGGCAGAACTCAATGTCCTGACGCCAAAGCAAACTGGATTATGGGAGAACTGAACAGCATGGCATTGGGTAATATCAGCATGGAAGAATTAAAAAATATTGTAAAGGAAAATTAATTATGGAAAACGATTTTTTTCAAGGATATAAAGGCAGAGCTTTAGAAGTTCTGAAAAAATATAACACCCGTGTCTGGGGACAGGCTGAAATAACGACCACCCGCGGTACTTTCAAGGGTACGGTGCTTCCACGTGCTTGCAACGATGATGACAAGCATATCGTCATCAAAATTGTGACAGGTTATAATATAGGTATAGACATCGACACCATTACCGACATGAAGGAAACCGGCTACAATAAAGCCAATTACAAGATTCCAGAAAAAGAATTCCCTTACACACCCGGACTGCCGAAAGTAAAACTGCTCGGTACAGGCGGCACCATAGCGTCACGACTCGATTATCGTACCGGTGCCGTGATTCCTGCATTCTCTCCTGGCGAACTGTATGGCTCAGTTCCAGAATTGGCTGAAATATGCAATCTTGAAACCGAAAAGATTTTTGCAGTGTTCAGCGAAAACATGGGACCGGAACAATACATAGCTCTTGCAAAGGCAATAGGCAAGGAAATCGAACGTGGTGTTGACGGTATCGTAATTGGCCACGGCACAGACACATTGCATCACACAAGCGCAGCCCTGACTTTCATGGTTCAAAATTCACCTATCCCAATAGTTCTAGTAGGTTCACAGCGTTCCAGCGACCGTCCTAGTTCCGATGCTGCACTTAATCTGATGCATGCAATGACTGCCGCAGGTCATGGCGACATCGCAGAAACCATGGTCTGCATGTTCGGTCCGACATCGGATGAATATGGACTTCTGCATAGGGGCACACGTGTTAGAAAGATGCACTCGTCTTACCGTTCAACCTTCAGAACTATCGGAGACACTCCTCTCGCAATGGTCACACGTAAAGGCGTGACACCAATCCACAAGGAGTACAACCATCGCCGCAGTGACCGTAACGTCACTATAAAGCCATATTTCTCAGATAAGGTCACAATGCTATACTACTACCCAGGCATGAAACCAGACGTGCTTGACGCAATCATTGATGCCGGCTACAGAGGAATAGTCTTCGTCGGCACAGGTCTCGGCCATGTTAACAAGCTTATATATCCTGCAATTGAACGTGCCCACTCATTGGGAATACACATGTTCATGACTCTACAGACAATCTGGGGGTATGTCCAGATGTTCGTTTATGATACAGGTCGTGACATGATGGCCCGTGGAATAATCCCATGCGGCAACATGCTGCCAGAAGTTGCATACATCAAACTCGGATGGGTACTTGGACAAACTGACGATCCGGAGGAAGTCAAACGTTTGATGCTCACACCTATCAATGACGAAATCACCGAGCGTGAACCATATAACGGATATGTTGTTCTTCAGGGCGGTGTTCCGGAAGTTGATGAATTCCTTAAACAATGTCACAAATAAAAAAAGGCGGATTTGAATTCCGCCTTTTTTTATATCTCTTTCACATAACTTCTGCGTCGAATGTATGGTTTTATTTCGTAGGCATTGGCAAAAACTGTCTGAACCTTCGCATTCTCCTCAAGCTGAGGATTAGTAATCATCAATCGGGCTCCAAGTTTATAGGCGTTGGTTTGTAACTGATTGAACATCAACGCATGTACACCTTTTCCCTGATATTCAGGAATTATACCTATCATCAACGCTTCAATCGTATTAGTGCTTTTCAACCTTAAAGCTCTCAGAAGATGAATGAAACCAAATGGGAAAATGCGACCTTTGGCCTTCTGAAGGGCATTTGACATCTGTGGCATCGTAAGCACAAATCCCACTGTACGATTATCCTTGTCTTCGACAAAACTGACCAACTTCTTATTTATCAGTGGGACATATTGTTTTACATACATATCTATCTGACGCTCCGACAAGGTGGTGAATTCATACAATTTGTTGTCCAAAAAGGCCTCATTGATGATTTTGAACATTTCATGTCCTTTTTTCATTTTGTCCTTTCTTGTCTTCAAAGTGACAAGATGAACATTGAAACGTTTCTCTATCAAATCATTATAAGTACTGAATTGAGGTGGCACTTTTTCTGTAAACTTCATTATCGACTGCGTCCAGTCAACATCTTTTTTAAAGCCAAGCTTTTCAAGGTGTTCAGGATAATAAGCAAAATTGTATATGCATGTTATTGAAGGCAGTTTGTCAAAACCCTCGACCAGCATTCCTTCTTTGTCCATGTCAGAAAATCCGAGGGGTCCCTTGATGTAAACCATACCTTGTTTCTTCCCCCACTCTATCACTTTGTCAATCAGTGCAGACGAAACATCCATGTCATCAATGAAATCAATCCATCCGAAACGTACTATCTTTTCATTCCATTCATCGTTGGCTTTTCTGTTGATGATACCTGCAATTCTCCCTACAATTTCTTCACCTTTATATGCAAGGAAATAGACGGCATCGCAAAAATCAAATGCAGGATTTGACTTTTTCTGCAACGTGTTCATTTCATCAAACTGGAGTGCAGGAACATATAGAGGATCGTCCTTATATAATTTGTCGGGAAATTTAACAAATGCTTTAAGTTGTTTTTTTGTTTTTACTTCTACAATTGTAACAGACATAGGCTTTGTTTTTGAACAGTTTGCAAAATTATAAAAAATTATTAATTTTGCGCTTTCGTTCAAAATAGAATCCAATTTAAATCTTTTAAGATATGAGCAATTATTTTTTTGACATGATTCCAAAAGAGGAAAAGGAAAAATTAAACTATATTCCAACGATTCCTCAATTATTAGAGAAGATTAAAAATGATTATTCAGAAAGTCCTGCTATAAGCAATTTGGCAACAACCATTACCTATTCAGAATTGTATCAGAGAGTTGGATGCCGTCGTACATTTATCAACAAACAGGGATTGACCCCGGGGGCAAAAATAGCCGTTTTTGACCGCAACAGTATGGAGGCCATTGAACTGTTTCTTGCAATCACATCAGCCGGATATGTTGCAATCATGCTTCCAAACGCTTTAAATGAACAGCAGCTTATTGGATCCATGATGAAATTCGATGTTGAAATGCTTTTTGTTCGTGACGAATTCAAACCAAAAACTGAAAATATAAAAGGTGTAAAGATTTTTTCAACCAAAGAAACTGACACCACATTCACACCATCGGCTGACGTTCAAAAGACCACAGTAGCTGCGATATTCTTCACAGGAGGAACAACCGGCGCACCGAAGGGTGCAATTCTCAATCACGGAGCACTGATGAGAGGTTCCTTCAATGGTTGTTTCCGTCCAGGTAGTGTTATCGGCGGGCACAGATTCATCGCTCTGCTTCCGTTCTCACACGTATTCGGTCTCATTTTCAGCATGATGTCAGTTCTTTACACTGGAAATGAACTTTTTACTGCAGAAGACATGAAGACAACAATCGGACAGCTTCCGATAATAAAACCTACCTGTCTTGTCGTCGTACCTGGTCTTGCCGAAATACTTTACGGACTCACCAAAGTGCATGGTGTTCAGTTCCTCGGTGGTAATTTGAAAACCCTTGTCTCAGGCGCAGCAAACGTCCCGCCACGCCTTATCGGCGAGTTCACAAAATTAGGCATCAATCTTGTGTTCGGCTACGGCCTCACCGAAACCGCCAATCTGGTTTCTGGCAATGCCGAAGCTGTTGAACGTCCGACATCAGTAGGTAAAATCTACTCTGAACAGGAACATAAAGTTGTTGACGGTGAACTCTGGGTTAAAGGAGACTGTCTGTTCGACGGCTACTACAAAGACGAAGAAAACACCAAAGCTGCTTTTGTTGACGGATGGTTCAGAACCGGCGACCTTGTCAAATTCGATGAAGACGGTTATCTCTACATTGTTGGCCGTATCAAGAACCTCATAATTCTCAAAAACGGCGAAAACGTTTCTCCGGAAGCACTTGAAGAACCATTCTACAAAAACCCTTATATTCAGGACTGCCTTGTGACTGAAAAAACCATCAATGATGAAAATGTGATTGCTATTGATATTCTTCCTCGAATGCAAGCATTCCAAGGCAAGGAATGGAGTGAAGTTGTGGATTACATGCAAAAAGTGGTTGATGAAGTCAACGCAACTCAGCCGCCTTACTATAGAATTGCACATGTCAATGTAAGGAAAGAAGATTTTAAGCGTACAGGTAGCATGAAAATAGCCCGTAATCAAAACTAATCAGAAAATGGATAGAAATCAAATACTCGATGAACTCAAAGGAATCTTTAGAATCATCAAACCTAATTCGGAAATCGATAGCATAACTGAAGACTCCAATTTGCTGAAAGATATCGGTATCGATTCATTATCGATGCTGCTTATGGCTCTCGCTATTGAAGAAAAATTCAGTTTTAAATTTGAAAATATGGACAGACCTTTCAATACAGTAGGTGAAGTCATCGACCATATTGAAAAGAATATGTCAGGAGATAATGCTAATCAGACGGTTGCCGCATAAAATCCATCAGCAACCTGTATTTTCGTTTGGTGTATTGAGCCTTGTTCACGGCAATTCTGAATCCAGTACTGCCATCAAGGAAACCCAGACGAATGAAGAACGTGTTGAAGAAAGCCCAAGCAGTTTTGCAAGCAATCTTCAACACGTTGCTTTTTTTGCCCTGTGAATACATCTGACGTGCTTTCAGCTCAGCATACTTGTCGGATTTTTCCTGGTTAAACAGTTCAGAATCCGAAATGTAATGCAGCAAATCACCCTTTAACCTGACAATTTTCACATCTGAAGAAAAATGCAGGGTTTCATGAACCAGTCCCTGCCACTGACCATCATTGCGGTTCCAGAGACGTTTCTTTCTGTCAGGATGCAAACCCGAATGACGTATCCATTTACCGTTATAAAAAGGAAGCATGGCCATAGTAAAAACAAAGCCATGCTCATATTTGTCCTGTTTTTTAATTTTTAGAATCGATTGTTGCAGCTGTGCTGACAACGCTTCATCAGCATCAATGGACAGTATCAAATCATTTGTCGCTAATGAATTGGCGAAATTCTTCTGTCTCGCATAACCTTCCCATTTGTGTGAAACAAACCTGACATTATATTTCGAGCAAATATTCTGAGTCGCATCCGATGAAAGAGCGTCAACAATAACTATTTCATCTGCAACCGGAATCAACGACTCTATACAACGTGCAATGTTAATCTCTTCGTTGAGAGTTATGACTACAGCAGAAATTCTCACTTATCAGTGCTGATAGAAATACTTATATGACAATATCTGATAAATCAATTTGGCTACAATGAAATCCGAAGCTTTGAACTCCTCGCTTGGAGCCAGTTCGACCACATCGAAGCCTATGATATGTTTTGTCTGCGCTACAGCCTTTATGGTATCAAGAATGTCCCGATACCTTATGCCTTCAGGTTCAGGAGTGCCTGTTGCAGGCAAATAAGCCGGATCCATAGCGTCAACGTCAACAGTAATATACACATCATCAGTAAGTTGTTCGATAACCTTTTCAATCCAGTTGCCAAGTCGGCCAGAATTAATGTCAAATGAGTAGAAGACTCTGTTCTGGTCAATGTTAACAAGTTCTTCTTCTCCCATGCTCCTTATACCGACCTGAGTGATATGATTGCAAACTTCCTTGCCACGTGCAAGCACACAACCATGATTGTATTTTGAGCCGAAATAGATGTCGCGCATATCGGTATGGGCATCAAACTGAAGAATTGAAAAATCTTTGTATCTTGAAGCCATTGCACGAAAAGCGCCGATGCTTACTGAATGTTCACCACCCATCATAACCGGAAATTTCCCGTCATCTATAAGTTTTGTGATTGTTGCCTGAACTATGTCGGCAACCTCTTCGGATTTTTCGTTGCCTGTGCAGATAGGCTGCATCGTATGTATGCCTTTTTTATATATGGAACTTCTGGTCTCTATATCATACAACTCAACTTTTTCTGATGCTTCAAGCATCGCCTTGGGACCCTTGTCGGCACCTTTTATCCATGTACTTGTTCCGTCAAAAGGCACTGGAACCAAGACTATTTCAGACTTACTGTAATCGGACAAGTCGCCCTGTAAGTTCATGTAATTCATGTAGCTCATAAATCGTTTTAATTTAAAAGTTTATAAATGTTTCAATTAAAATGGCAGGTCATCGATTTGAGAATCGTCAGCAGGCTGTGATTCCACAAATGCTGGAGGTGTGTTGATGGCGCCCTCAGTATGATTCATAGCGGGCTGCGGTGGCTGCTGGTGCATCATCCCCGCCGGCTGTGACTCTCCGTTGCTTTTCTCTATTCTGAATGCACGCACGTCAGTGTACCATTTGCCGTTGAATTCGCGACTTTCGAGGTCAAATGAAATATCAAGCAAATTGCCCACTACCAAGTCTTCTTCATTAGCCTTGTCACCCCAATAGGTGATGCATATTTTGCGTGGATATCTGTCATCTAATGTTTCCACGACTATTGAGCCTTTCTTCCAGGGTCCGTTTTTCCCTTCACCTGTCTGAACCGGCAATACTTGTATTAATTTAGCTGTTAACTGCATTTTATATTGTATTTTATTGTTTCTGAAACCTTTAGTTTTACAGTGTGATTGCCTGCAAGCATCTTTGTGAGTGCAAAGATAGCAAATTTGCGGCAAACAACAGTTGCTATGGGAAAAAACATTCTATAATTCTGTGAGGAACAATTCAATGGCACCGTTGCCGTATTTAGCGAAAGGAGCATCGTGAAACCATATATCCGGATATTCATCCTTAAGAATCTTAGTGATAGTTCCTTTTAGAGTTCCATTGCCGATTCCGTGAATGAAAACAATTTCCTTATAATGATTTTCGATTGCACTTTCAAGAGCCGAACGGAAGTATTCGGTCTGTTCATGTAAAATCTCAAAATTCTTCATATTCGAAAAATCATCTCTCAATGCCGAAATATGAAGGTCAACCTCCGCTTTTCCCTTGCCTGTTTTGTGTCTGTCAATGAGCTGTGGCGCCACAGGAGCAATTGCCTGCTTGGCCTTCTCCTCAGTGATGAGCACATCCTTGGATTTCTCTTCCTTTGGAATATTTATTTTTTCATTGTAATAAATATCATTGAGAAGTACCATGAAAGCGCGTTCATACATCACATTTGATGTTCTGTAGTTGTCGTTTATGTCGAAATAAGTTACCTTAAGATTAATGTCAATGTTTACAGGATTAGGCACCACTTTGGTTGTGGAAGTACTGAACAGCACCTGATGTGTGCCGACAATCCAATTGACAAGGTCTTCACGTTTGATTTCACACAGGTTGAGACGAGTGAAAGGTGCTATAGTATTCAAGTCAAGCCCGTGATATTCACGTGTTGACTTCCTTAGATAAGAATTTACAACAATAGTATATTCAGTATTGTTTACAAAGCTGATAATCAGATTGCTGGTTTTAAACTTTTCCTGGTCTGCAGGTATATATGCAAGATAAACTCCCTGTTCGATTCTGTCACCGTCAGCATTGTCAATCAGCTTGACAGGACCGGAAATCCTGTTGGCCTCCTTTTCTCTTTTTTCAATTTCACGGTCAACCTCATAGGCTTCCGGCAAATCACCCTTCGATTTTAACTCCTGTTTTGCGAACTTTTTATGTCTGACTTTCAGTTCATCCTTTGATGGCATCGACACGTCAAAATCTTCATCGAAATATCTTTCAATGCTTGACTTGGGGTCAATGAGAATAAGTTCCTTTTCAGGGACAGGATACTCAAGCCCGCCATCACTGATAATTCTTACCATCGCATTATCAAGCACTTGAGTTACATATCCACCGCCGACTTTATTAAGAAATTTGACTTTATCTCCTGTTTTGAATTTCATAAAATTACAATTTTGAAATAATTTTGATGCAAAGGTACTCAAAAATAGATATAAAATAACTAAATTTGCATTTTCAAAAACACAAAATTATGTCATTAGAAGATACTGTAAACAGCGAGATAAAAAAAGCAATGCTCGCTAAAGACCAGAAAAAATTAGCTGCCATAAGAGCTATAAAATCCGAGATATTATTGTTAAAGACTGGCAAGGGCAAAGACGGTATCACTCCTGAAATGGAGACCTCTACCCTTCAGAAGATGATCAAACAGAGGAAAGAATCAGCGGAAATCTACAGCAGTCAGAACAGGGCCGACCTCGCGGAGGAAGAATTGTCACAAGCTGCTATAATTGAAACGTTTATGCCTGCCCTTATGTCACGTGACGAAGTCACATCCGCTGTAAAGGAAATCATTCAAGAAACAGGGGCAACGACCATAAAGGAAATGGGTAAAATCATGGGAGTGGCAACAAAAAAACTTGCCGGCAAAACCGATAACAAGACCATATCCGAGATAGTCAAAGAACTTCTTTCAAACCAATAATTAGAAAATTAAGAGTTATAAATCAACAATATAGTTCAATTTAAAATAATAACAAATGAAAAAATTCTTCTCAATTTTTGCATGCTTATTGATAGCATTGCCAATGTTTGCTCAAGTTGAAGCAGAAAAGAAAGATGACGTAAAAGATGAAGGTTACAAATTCACTGTCATAAAGGAAATTCCAGTAACACCGGTCAAAAACCAGAGCCGTGCCGGCACATGCTGGTGCTATTCAGGTTTAGGTTTCATTGAAGCCGAACTACTTCGTATGGGTAAGGGTGAATATGACTTTTCAGAAATGTACATAGTTCACAACACTTACATAGACCGTGCAAAAGCAGCAGTCCGCACTCATGGTGACGTGTCATTCTCACAGGGCGGATCATTCTATGACGTTCTCTATGGCATGAAAACCTTCGGACTTGTTCCAGATGAAGAAATGCCTGCCGGCAAAATGTATGGCGACTCACTTTCCGACCACACTGAACTGTCAGCTATTGCTGATGCTGCCGTTAAAGCCATCGCTGAAGGCAAGCAACGCAAACTGCAGACAAATTCAGATAACGAATTATTGTGGGTAAAAGCCATTGAAGCCATTCACGATGTGTATCTTGGCAAATGCCCAACAGAATTCACATACAAAGGTGTAAAATACACTCCAAAGTCATTCTATGAATCATTAGGACTTAATCCTGACGACTATGTTTCGATTACCTCATATACTCATCATCCATTCTACGAGAAGTTCGTTCTTGAAATCCAGGACAACTGGCGTTGGGCTCAATGCTACAATGTTCCATTGGATGAATTAATGGAAATATTCGACAATGCAATCGACAAGGGTTACACAGTTGCATGGGGTGCTGATGTCAGTGAAAAAGGCTGGCTCAGAGGCGACATGGCAGGTATAGCTGTCGTCCCGGACGTTGAAGCAAAATCAACCGACCTCACAGGTAGTGACATGGCACACTGGTTAGGACTTTCCGCTTCTGACCGCGCAAAAGAAGCAAACCATAAACCTACCCCACAAAAATGGGTCACCCAAGAAGAGCGTCAGGTAGCATTCGACAATTGGGAAACCACTGATGACCATGGCATGCTTATTTACGGTACAGCAAAAGACCAGATTGGCAATGAATATTATATGGTTAAGAACTCTTGGGGTGACTACGGACAATATCACGGAAACCTTTATGCAAGTAAGGCTTTCGTCCGTTACAAAACAATGAATATAGTCGTCCACAAGGATGCGCTTCCAAAGGATATCAAAAAGAAACTCGGAATCAAGTAATTGATTCATAAGATTTGCTTTTTTTTAAAAAACACTACAATCCCCTTGCTCTTTGGGTTAAGGGGATTTTTCATTCCATTAGTAGCAAATAATAAAACAAATAACTATCTTTGCATGCTACAATTTTTATTTAAACCTGCATTATGAAAAAAGTTATTACTGTTTTCCTCGCTTTGGCCTTCTGTTTAGGTCTGAAAGCGCAAGCCGTCAACTTCACGGCTACTGATGTTTACGGCAACGAAGTACAATCCATCATCAATTGTGACTATGTACCAAGCGAAGACCCACAAGTAATCGTCAACATCGATGAAGTTACTGAGAACTCGGCTTGGATAACCATCATCCCCAACGAATTCTGCGCCGTGTTTTACTACAACCTCCTTTCCGAGGCTGAGATGCAGGCATGGATAAACTACACGGGGCTCGAAGTGGGAGAAATCCTACGGGAATACGGCTTGCAAGGCGTAGAAACCACAAATCACTTTTTCGAAGGATTAGAGCCTGATATTGAATACTTCGTTTGGGTCGTCCCCGCTGATGAGCAAGGCAAACTCTACGAGGTGCAGCAAGTGCCGCTCGTTGTCGTACCGCCACCTCCCGACATCATGACAGACTTCACTGGCACCGATATCGATGGTAATGAAATCCACCTCTACGACATCCTCGATGGCGGTCAGACCGTCCTGATCAACCTTTTCCTCCGTGATGCGGCCAGCGGACAAATAATGCCTTACATCACCGAGTCATACCATCTTTTCGGCTGCAACCAAAACGATGTGTTCTATATCGAGATTTGCCCGCAGGATTATGATGAAGAATGTCGCGCCTGGGCAAAAATGTACGGCGTCACCTACCCCACCATCAGCCGCACTGGTGGCGGAAACGCCATTGCGCAAAGCATCCCTGTGGCCTACTATCCTACGGTAATGATTATCAAGCCCGACCACTCTATAGCCTACCGCGATCTCTATCCAATTATGAGCACCCAAACGATTGTCGATGCACTGGAAGACTTGGCTTGCGAGCAGCATGAATGCACTGAAGGAATAGAAGAAACAGATCAGGTTTTGATCCTATATCCCAATCCTGCCAACGATTTCATAACCCTCAAAGGCAAAAACTTGGGCACTGTCAGCGTCTTCAACGCTCTCGGCCAAATGGTGGACGAATTTGAGACCGATGGCAATGAACTGTATATTGGTACTGCCAACTATAGCAATGGCATTTACTTTATCAAAGCCAGCGAAACAGTGATGAAGTTTGTTGTGAAACACTGACGTGTTGGACGCAACTGTTATTTTTTATTTTAATATTTCAAACAACCTATTGGGACAACCAGGACTCCATCTTCACGGCGATAAGCATATCTGCCGGTTCCAACAACAACCATCATAAACGACGGAGCATACATTTTGTCAGTGTCAATCTTTTTTGCCAAAGAGATGAGATTGGCCGCCCCTTCTTCTATTAAAGACTCACCACCAAGTTTTATTTCAACCAGACCGTAATGGCCGTTGCGGAGATGCAGCACACTGTCACATTCTAGTCCGTTATTGTCACGGTAATGGAAAACGTTGCCGTCAATGGCTTCGGCATAGACCCGCAAATCGCGAACCACCAACGTCTCAAAGAGCAATCCCAAAGTGTTGAGGTCTTTCATCAGGTCGTTGGGTTCCAAGCCAAGCGACGCTGTTGCGATGCTCGGATCCACAAAATAACGCGTGTCGGTAGTGCGTATGGCTGCCTTCGAGCGCAGGTTAGGGTTCCATGCCTCCATGTCCTCTATCACATAAATCTTTCGCAAGGCATTCAAATATGAAGTAATGGTAGCATCATTTAAGGTGCTGCCGTCATTGGTTTTCAAGTCGGAAGCGATGGTACCGTTAGTGGCTTGCGAGGCTTGATGACGGGCAAAACTGCGCAACAGTCGGCGCGTGTTAGCCTCACTGCGATGAACCTTGTCCACCTCTATAATCTCCCGTTTGGCCACCGCATCAACATAGTTGAACGCCTGTCGGAGTGCCACGCGTTCCGATTTGCCTATGGCTTTCGGCCATCCACCACGACATATCAGATAGCACAACGCCCGCAAATTCAACTCGTTCCCTTCGGCAGGCTTAAAACGGTTTTCAAACAAAGCGCCAAGCGAAACACTTCCATTTGACTCGCCCGACTCGAACAGCGTCATGGGGCGCATCTTCACCCACCTCACACGGCCTGTTCCAGTATGGCTCATCTTGCTTTGGTCAACAGGTTCAGCACTCCCTGTCAAGATGAATTGCCCCTCAGCATCCCGCCTGTCCACCCAATAGCGACAGGCATCCCAAAATTGCGGCGCCTTTTGCCACTCATCAATCAGTCGCGGAGTGTTGCCATTCAGCAACACCTCAATATCTGATTCCGCCAAACGCAGATATTCCTCTTTGTGTTTCGTGTCGTCCATAAACAAGACGCTTTTGGCGTGCTGAAGCGCCGTAGTGGTCTTTCCACACCACTTTGCGCCTTCTATCAGCACCACACCAGCTGCTTCCAATTGCAACTCCAACAACTCATCAGCGACACGACTTAAATATGTTTTCATTTCTGCCAAAATTTATACATTATTAATTCATTGCAAAAATATAATATTTATCTGAATTTCAAATAAAAAACATAAAAAACATTAAGAAGTTTGGAGATTTTCTGATAAGGAGTTTGAAGATTTTTTGATGAGGAGTTTGGAGAAAAGCAACAGCATTCCAAAATCAGTGATTCAAACCCTCAATTCGTGTCGGGCGCAACGGTTATTGGTTTTTGTATTAAAACTTAGAGACAGGCACAAGGCTTATCTGGTAACAGTCTTTCTCTATCGTACGTTCATCATTGTTCGTCACAATGACAAGGTTGCTGCATTTCAACTCTCCAGCACACTCAACCAGACTGTCAACTTCGCGTTTCTCGGTTTTGGGGCTGCTTATGTCGTAACAAACCTGAACCAGCTGCTCAATGTGTGTTCCCCTTCGCAAGACGAAATCGACCTCCTTGTCATTACGCGAACGATAATAGAACATCGTCTTATCAGTGTCGTATCCACGACGTATGAGTTCGATGAACACCTGATTTTCAAGCAAGCGCCCAAGATTGTCGCTCAAAGCGAAAGACTTGGCCGCTACAAAGCCATTATCCACCACATAGACCTTTCGCGGGGCTTTCTTCATCAATTTAAGCTTATTATTGTAGCGGGGCAGATAATAAAACAGGTATGGCTCGTGCAGATAGTCCATAAACTTCTTGGTGGTATTGACGCTGGAGAAGCCCAATTCCTCCGTCAATTCATTGGCACTGACAG
Source organism: Bacteroidales bacterium (assembly GCA_016285515.1). Lineage (GTDB taxonomy): Bacteria > Bacteroidota > Bacteroidia > Bacteroidales > BM520 > RGIG7150. The sequence goes on along the minus strand of JAEEQW010000003.1, from coordinate 210,186 downwards.
GATTACAGAAGTTGGAGACAAGATACATGGCGAGATTGTTCAAGTCTGTTACATTACGTACATGATGCCGTTTAGCCACATCCTTCCACACAATGGAGTCAAACAACGTGTCAAGATAACTATGCGTCAATGGACGTGTAGCCACCACCTCTGGATAGCCGCCATTCCTCATATAATCATCCGTCAGTACTGCGGCTTCAGTTTCCTGTTCCGGCTCCAGTTTGTGGAGGTCGAGTTGATGCCAGTCGAAAAACTCCTCCAGACTGAGCGGCAGCATCTCCACCTGAAGATATTTGCCTGTCAGCACTGTAGCCATCTCGCTGCTGAGCATCTTGGCGTTGCTACCCGTGATGACAAGGTTCTTTCCCATCCTGTAAAGTTCACTGACCCACAAATCCCACGCATCAAGGTTCTGCACCTCGTCGAGCAGGATATATTCATAATCAGGATAGACGTCATCCAGCATCCGCATGATCAGGCTCGCATCCCAAGCATCCAACAACGGCTGATTGTCGAAGTTCAAATAGGCAAAGTTCTTGTTACGCAACATCAGCAGAGCCTGAGTGGATTTGCCCACACGCCGAGGCCCAGTAATCAATTTGATAAGGTGGCTTCCCAGCAATAGGTCTGTATCTTGATTGCCTCGTCGTGTCAAATAAGGACGCGACATCAGATTGTCACGTTCCTTTTTTTGGTTGAGAATAACCGTCTTCATCTTCTATTTCATTGTGTCGGCAAAGATACGTTTTTTTCTTCAAATCATAAAGCTTATTGCATAAAACTCATACTTTTTTATGCAATAAGGATTGTTTATGTGAAAAAAAAGGCAACATCATCGTCATCTTTAGAGCCCTTCATTAGTGTCGGGCGCAACTGTTTAATTGGATATCGTTGTCGGTTATTCTTTTTGTTCTCGTTCAAACTGTTCGTGGAAATGAATTTTCACGAAATGTCAGTTCGTTCTTTGTCCGTTCCTTGAACTTGTCGTATTCTTCAGTTGTATCTGCATTCAGTTCACCCTATTCGAACACATTCTTGACGTGCCTTGAAATGTGGATTTGTTGTGCTGGAGCAACCGAGCGGGGCTGGATAGCTTGCTCCGCAAGCGCCCCGCCCGACTGCTCCTGAGCCTTGCCCGTTTTGCATGTAACGTAACAAAGCTTAGTTCTGACGCGCAGAACGCACTGCTCGGACGGATTGACCATCCTCCCGGATTACACTGCGCACCTCGAAGCTATCCGAACCAAAATCGAAGTACCACGCGGCGTATGGGCTGTCCGTGCTGAGCGAACTCGACCAATAGTAGCCGCCCGAACCAATGTATAATACGTCGGCCCGACAGCCCGCAGCGGGCAGGAAGAGACTCTTGCCGTTCTTCTTAGAGGTTAACAACATACCCTGCACACCGTTCTGCATCGTCCATTTGTTCATGGTGTTCTCCAACAGCTCCTTCCATTGCCCCAATGTAGGTGTGCACCAGTCGCTGCCCCAATTGGCTGTGGCCGCGTCATCTGCCGGTTGGAGAACGGTCAGGTTGTCGGTGAAACCATTATTGCCGTAATCGCTCTTGTTACAATACTTGGTCAGCTTGTCATAGATGCCGTTGGCATACTTGTAAGTGGTCCATGTGTAGATGGACTTGGGCTTCGTCTCGCCCCATGCAAAGTAGTCACCATAACCCTCGGGCATGTCGGCACCAACGTTGCAGGGGGCCCACAAGGTACCGCTCGGCAGACCAAGATCCACATAAGCATGAACTTTCAAAGTATTTTTGACATCGGTCGTACTACTTTGATATGACTTGCAACTATTGGTAAAACCAAATACTGCCATGATAATTATAAGAATACTAGTTTTTTTATGAAAAATTTTCATTTGTTATTATTTTTTACTTTGCTTTGCAAATTAATAAGATAGCACTATTTCTTTAAAATGAAAGTGCAGCACCAAAGAACCAACCGCGTAAATATGTGGCTGTCGTTTCATTATGGTCTAAATCCAACAAGCCAAACTGATAGCCCGCATATAGATTAAATTGAGAGAAGCCTAACAACAAACCACCCATCAGATTGACATCAAATGATTTATAATCGCTTTGTTTTCCCAAGTCTATCCTATATGTAGGCATTACACCCACGTATGGATATATTTTATAGTGATATGTCACTGACAAATCGTTAAAATATAAATTTAAGTTATAATTTACAAGCACTGGGACGCCTATCTGTAATTGATAGTCAGGAACATTCATATTGACAAAAGCATTAGCATTTCCAATTCGCCTGTCATATTGGAACTTTGCACCTAAAGAAAGGCTTAGCAGGGGAGCATTAAAACTATACAAACCGCCTGCATAGAAACTATGGAATTTTGCAGAATGTGATTCTCCCAGGTTAGTTTTCTCAGTTATTACACTTGGAGAATATCCCATATGGATACTGAACTGCGCCTGTGCCTTCACGCCGAAAGCACAACATAGACCGATGACGGCCATTACAATAAATAGTTTTTTCATTTTTCTGTTCTATATTATGTTATTGATAGGTTTTGTTTTCTCTTATTCTCCAACCGTAAACCGTATAAAAATTTCTCCGAATTTTGAGGAAAAACCTTCAAATGGATAACTATCGTTTGCATTGTAATGATAGCCTTGGTTGAAATAGTCATAGAAATTATGACGGTACATCAATGCAATTGAGAAATAAGGTTTATGCTTTTTAAAGCTATTTCTCATATCATCAAGATTATGAGAATGATGATCGTTATTGTATTCGATTAATTGATCAGACTCCATTGCAGTATTAAGCATTTGCATTATTATTGCTGGTATATATTGCAGTCCAACGCCTATTACCCCTTCCAAACCATTATTAACTGCATTACGCATGTTTGGGCCATTGTCAAAAATACCACTATACGAGAAGTGGTAATTGTATGCGGCACCCAAATAAGCAACTGCAATCGGGGCTTCAGAATGCGCAATCTTATCCCCCAATTCGATTCTCAAATCAAATTCCGGCACAACCGAATTGGTAACATAGTTGGTTTTCCAATCGTTGCCAGGATAGGTCATGCTGATTCCAAATCTGTGGTAGTTGACCATCACATCAAACCCGAAACGGCTCATAGGAAAGAGGCAAACTGCATCAAAACCTAAATGGCCGCCACCTAAAATAGGAGGTGCATTTTTCAAATTCAAGAATGGCAAACGTTTGGCATCCAAAACAGTTCCATCGGCAGTTGAAACTTTCATAGGAACTGTGGCAATACGGAAACTCTCAGTGAGTCCCAATGACACATATAACCGTTTGATACTCTGAATTTGTTGTGAGAAGCCGCTTATGGCAAGGCTTAACAACATTACAATAAGAGTAATTTTTACATACATATATGGTTAGATTTGATTAATAAATTCCTAATATACCAAGCAATGAAACAGCTTTATGATGGAAACGCAACCGTTCGTCGGAAAAACTATCGCCCAAATAAGTAGAATGAACATAAAATCCATCGGTATATATTGAAGCCTTAAACTTATTATCCCATTGGCGCTTCAAGTAAAGCAAGTAATTAATGGCTTTTTCATCCCGCTCTTTGCGTTTCATCCCTTTGCATCCTTGATTTTTCAAATACATGATAGCTGCATACCAATACGCTTCTGGAGCTCCAAACAATTCTATTTGTTTCTCGAACATAGCCAAAGCTTCCTTGTATTGTTTTTCGCTATAATATTCCAACGCCTGTGCGAGCAAGTCACCAGAAGATTGTGCCGTTCCAAACGAGTTACTAATGCTTGACATGCTAGAACTATTCTTTGAAAAGGCAAGAACCATCGTTTCATCCACATCATTGAACCGATTGGCATACGAGTAAGTTTTACGAACCATCACTTTGACAAATTCGTCGATTTCCATACCTTTCATGGAAGGAGCTTCCAACATATCACAAGAAACAACTTTATAGGAATAACCAAAATCATATTTTGCGGCATAATCAATGAAATGGCCAACATAATTGGAAAGTGTCACATCCGATTTTCCCGAATTGTCCGAACCAAGTATGGGATCTATATCGTTCGAAACGCGAAAGTCGGCCAACACATCATGTCCGAATTGATCCGCCCCTGCCAACTTCATGATTTTGTTTTCAAGTTGCCTTACCTCATCCGCCCCTTCCTCGTATGGATTCTCTATTTGAGACAACTGCTGAAACGAGGAATAATACTCTTCAGCATAATTTCTTGCTCTCTGCTCCAAAGGAGTGTCGGTTTTGGCTGCCAATGTTAGCGACAACAATACTAAAATGATTATTTTCCTCATTTTCCTACATTTTGTTTATTACTATTTATCATTTTAATAATCTCTTTCACATAATTTTTTCTTTTCTCTTTAGATTAATTCATTTTGAGGAGCCATACGAGTTTTCTATACTGTTAATACTCATATCCTTGCCCAAGAGTCAAATAATCATGGTTTCCTTCACTTTTGCAGATTTCCTTCCCCATCGGAATGTTTTATGTACTACTACTTTGGCAAACTCATCACTTTCCACACCTTTGATAGAAGGTGCCTCCAGTAGCTCACAAGAAACCACCTTGTATGCAAGACTGAACTTCAATTGTTGGGCATAATCCATGTAATGGCCAATATAATTGGTAAAAGTCAAATCCTTTTTTACAGATTTGTCGGAACCGAAAACATAGTCAATATCATTCGAAACATAAATATCATAAGAAAGATCAATACCATCAGAATCTTTTCCAAACATGTGCAATAATTCACTCTCAAGGTAAAATGCTTCATCACAGTGAGAATAATTTGCCTGTACTTCGGCAATTCTTTGCAAAGCAATGTAATAATCCTCGGCAAAGTGTTTGGCCATCATTTCCATTTCAGACTGGGCTTGAGCCGACGAGACAGCCATGACAAATAGTAATACTAGCAGTTTTTTCATTTTCCAGTAATTTTTCATTTTCCAGTAATAAAGTAGTCAATGATTTTGGGTTTGTCTTCATCCTTCACTTCCAAGAGGTCGTGAATCAGCCAGCCAGCATTCGTGTTCAAACGAGGATGCAACGACACGGAAAACACATAACCAGGAACTTGGGTGAACCAATAAGTCACCGTTTGGCAACCTACCAACTCCAACGCACCACTTTCAGCCAAGCCAGCAAAGAAAGAGAGAGGGTCTATGTCGTGTGGATTTGAGAAATAGCCGTTCATGTGCGGGAAAGCTTGTGACAATTCCGAAAAGTGCAATTCGTGCTGCACAGGGTTTATATAGCCATACGCGGCAGTGTCGATGATACCGGCTTCCACCAGTCCGTTGACACCAGCAATCGACCAACGGTAATAGTCATCGCGGATGTTGTCATACACGAGTACAAGATTAAGCTCTAATTCCTTTTTCTTGTATTTGAACAGACAGCGCGCTTCGGCATACAGCCCTGGATCTGTAATTCTTAACAAGATATTGCTCGCACAAACGATGGAATCGAATTTCAAGATTCGTCGAGCGGCCTCGCTTTGGCCATTAGGCACTTGTTCCAAGTCGAAAAGGGCAATGATGCAACGCTGACGAATATTCTCTTTTCCTTCTTCCTGAATGAATGCAGGTATCTCATCCGCATTGAAGCGGTGCATGAATTCGTTGAGGCTCTTGACATAGTAATTGGCAAAAGCATTCAATTCAGGATTGCTGCCCCATGTTTGGGAAAAACATGGAGCAGCAATTAATGATGACAAACAAAAGACCAATAGAATACGTACTCTTACCATATATCATCACAGTCCACATCCCCTAAAAGGATTTGCCAAATGACATTTATTCCTTCTGGAGTGTTAATTTCCAAACGGTTAATATAAATGGTGATGGTTTTAGCGGTGTAATCCTCATATTGAACGCGCCTTCCGTCTGAACTATAGCCCATAAAGTGTTGGAGGATATGGGCTGTAGCAACATATCTGCCATCACCAATTTTTGAGAAATTATCAACTCTTACAGCATCAGCAGCCTCAATCACAATTTGCGAATACCGATAATTGGGGGTTTCGCTGCGTTTGATGAGATTTGACAAGTAGGTTGTCATCGGATAGTGGCTTTTAAGTTTCTTGTACTTGGAATTGATAGTTGTCATCTTAACAGCCTCATGTTCTTTTTCAATATATCCGCCATAAGGACTTGGTTCTTGAGTTCTATAGGATTTACCTTCTCCTATAAAGAGTTTCAGGGTTCTGTCATAGATTTCTATTTTTGTGTTGTGCGAAACATTGCCACGGCCTGCAAGGTCTTGAATCCAGCGTTGAAAGTCATCTACTTTTTCGGCAATACGTTCTTGGACATCGGCGAGTTCGTCGGATTGTATTCCGAGGTCGTTGACAAGTTGGACGTTTTGCGCCACGGCCGCAACCGACAGCGAAAAGCAAAATGCTAAAGTGATAAATAATCTTTTCATAATTACTTTGATTTTCTAATTTCTTGAATTTTGATATAGTTCCGTTTTTTACCCGTTGAATCGGTAGTCTCCTTGATGACATTAATCTTTTGGATAAATTGGGAAACTGCAATGCGGCGCAGAAAATCACGAGCAGTTTCATACTCAATGATTGTTGTGCCGTTACGGCCCACTGTGGCCACTGTGGCATCGGAAGTAAAGTATTTGTTTGCCAAATTATTGGCCTGGTTGATACGCCAGTCCTCCGAACGGGAAATGTCCAGCAAGGTTGCCAAATCGCTGGCAAAATCACTTTCGACTGCAACAACAGGTGTAGGATTGATAGATGGATTGGGTTGGGGCACATTGGAGCCCGAAGAAGAATTGTTCATATTAATCTCAAAATAAGGTTCTTGAAGGGGAATTTTATCCGAATGCGAGGAAATGTTTTTCACACCATCGTAAGTATCTTTCAGCACATCATTCCAAGTGGCAGGGATTACACCAGTGACAGCAGCATAAAGACTGTTCTCAAAGAACTGTATGGAAAACAAGCCGCCCATGCCTTCGCCACCCGCAGAAGTCTGTCCTTTTTTACTGCTAGTCACGACAACCATTCCCGGGTTTTCAAGGAACAACTTGCGATAATTGCGGGCAATGGCATTCATGTCTTCGTCACTAATAGGACCGCCGTCTTTGCTTACCAAACTCTTAACAGACACACCAGGGGCAGTATTGTTACAGCAGTCAGTCACCACTAAAGTGAAACGGGCATCTTTTTTACTTAGTTCTTCAACTACTGTATGTACTGCAACGAAATTTTCCTCTTCGTAGCCTTCATATTTGAGGCACATTTGTGGAAACTCGCTTTTGTCTTGGGAGGAACGAGTTCCGTGTCCCGAGTAGTAGAACAAGATGACATCGTCCTTCTTGCATGCAAGCGAACTCAACGTGCCCATCAGCTTATCTTTAGAACAATCCTCACCTTCACCGCAATAAAAACTCACCCCATATCCCAGAAACTCTCCAATTAAGCTTGACTCGCGAATGGTACGATCATAGTCCTCCGCACATCCTATCCTTGGGTCGAGGGTATTACAGAAATTGATGACATGGAGTGTTTGGGCGGAGGCGTTCCCTGCAATCAATAAAATAGCAATTAGTGCTAAAAACAATCTTTTATTCATTTTCATATCTCCTTAATTATTTTAATTATTTTCGGGTTTTAAAAACAACGCACAAAAACGTTCAATCAAGTCACAATCGTGATAGTTGAAGTGAACTTGTCTCTTGTCATCGTACATGATGGTCCATGTTCGATCTTGAACAGATATGATAATATGAACTTCCGTCTTTTTTTTGCAAAACTCAAACTCCAGCACGGGAACGTATGGAGCTTTGAGTCGTAACGAGTCATCCTTGTAATTCTCACAGTTTGCTATAAGTGCGAATTGAAGAATGCCGTACAAATCAGGAGAGAGTTCCCCAACTAAGGAATCACGTACCCAATGAGGTTCCACTTGATAATCCGACGGACCCACCTCAGTCTTACCTTTCAATGTGTAACAAGTCACGCTTGTCGGATTGAATAGCACTTCCGACATGGTTTTGCCTAACATGGAATACACGGCCGAGTCTGGCTGAATTAGCTTCTTCGGCGATTTTTTACCCCACCCTCCACATGATGCCATACAGAATACACCTGGAAGGAGCATCGCCAACAATAATACTGTTTTTCTCATATTTAAAAAATGGCAGTCTTTATTCTGTCGCCTGCAGTTAGAAATTTAAAATACAAAAATATCGACATAAATTATACTAAACTGCTCTACTATTGTATCCAATTCGGTAACAGTAACCGTATTAGTTACACCTTCTTTTTAAACTCTTCAGAAAGGTCATGAAAGAAATCATATTTAAGTGCAGTGGAAATGCGTTCAAGCAATGCGATATCAATGTTCTCTTTTCGGAAAATCCTATGGATATGCGGGCGGGTACAGCAGATGTCCTTGGCCAACTGCGTGGCCGTTGTTCCTTGCTGCCGCATTACCTCTTTTATATGTTGCCCGATATGCATAAAAAAAGCGTGGAATTGATTACTTGCCGAGCATCGGGTTTCCACGCCCACCATATCAACAAGTTATTCCACGCCAATACTGGCGTTTCATAACAGATTCTTGATATGGTGTCTCTATTGAGACTTTGTGGAAATTGATGCTCAAGAATTCGTTTTGAAATGCTATTCTAAATATCTATGATTCTATTTTGTTTTTTCGATAAATGTTTTTAAGGGTTTATTGCGCAAAAGTAACGCTTTTTCGTGAAATTTGAAATCACATATCATTTCTTTTCAAAAAAAATCCTACATTTGTAGCCTGAATCCTACTATCATGCTATTCAAACCCTACAACCATAGCGAAGAAGCACTCAATGAGCGCATTACGCTGATTGTCAACGAAGAAAAGAAAAAAGGAAACGAGAAAGAAGCCTTGAAGACTATCTTCCAAAGCATCGATTTCACGACATTGGAGGCTTTTGATAATGCAGAGAAAATCAAAGAATTCTGCGAGAAGGCCTTGAGCTTCCCGAAACAGAAGCCATACCTCTCCGTACCAGCTATCTGCATCTACAGCCCTTTCATCCGTCAGGCCAAACAACTGTTGGCTGGCAGCAACATCCGTGTGGCGACAGTGGCCTGCTGTTTCCCCTCGGGACAGATGCCTTTCGAACTGAAAGTCAAGGAGGTGGAATACTGCGTCAACGAAGGTGCCGATGAGGTCGATATGGTCATCTCGCGCGGCACGTTCCTCGCTGGACGTTACGATGAGGTCTTCGACGAAATCAAAACCATCAAGGCTACATGCGGCGACAAAGCCCACCTGAAAGTTATCCTTGAGACGGGTGAACTGAAGACCGTTGAGAACATCCGCAAGGCCAGTGAGTTGGCCATCCTCGCGGGTGCTGACTTCATCAAGACTTCGACTGGCAAGGTACCGGTGGCTGCCACGCCTTTGGCCGCCATCGTCATGATTGACACCATCAAGGAATATTACGAAACCACAGGCAAGAAGGTCGGCTTCAAGCCTGCCGGAGGCATGAAAACTCCTGAGGACGCCCTCACCTATTTTTATTTGGTAAAAAACATCCTCGGCGAACAGTGGCTCAACCCGAACCTTTTCCGCGTAGGCACGAGCCGTTTGGCTGGACTCATTTTGGAACAAATAAACAAACAAAATTAAAAAATACGATATGGCTACTATCAAAGGAACATACAAGGGCAATCTCCGCAACGAGATGACCCACTTGCAATCGGGCAACACCATTTTGACCGATGCCCCCACCGACAACCACGGCAAAGGCGAAGCCTTCTCGCCCACCGACCTTGCCTGCGCCGCCCTCGCAGGCTGCATGATGACCATCATGGGCATCAGCGCACAAGGCCACAAATTCGACATCGACGGCACCACCTACGAAGTGACAAAAACAATGGCAGCCGACCCGCGTCGCATCGGACAGATCGACCTCGTGTTCAACTTCCCAGCCAAGGAATACACCGAAAAGCAGAAAGCCCTGCTTTGGGCCGCCGCCGAAAGTTGTCCAGTGGGACGCTCGCTGCACCCCGATGTTATCGTCAAAATCACCATGAACTTCCAAGGCTGATGGAAAACGATTTGTCGTTTTATGGCAGACAACAAAATGCGTTTGCACCAACGAATGAATATTATTAAATAATTAAAAATGAGCAATATGAATAAAACGTTTCTTTTGTTATGTTCAGCGCTAGTCTTGGCCTCCTGCATAATGACTTCCTGCAAAAGCGGAAACAAGAACAAAAACGCGGCAATGCCGCAGGTGAAATACGAGAGCAAGGTGCTTCAGCCCGAAAGCCGTGTGTACAACATGTCATTTCCGGCAACAACGTGCGGTACGACTGAAATCAAGGTTTATCCACAAATTGAAGGTCTCGTCACAAAGAAGAGTTTCTCCAGCGGCACCAAGGTCAAAAAAGGCCAAACGCTCTATGTCATCGACCCTACCGAATACCAGCTCAGTGTGAAGTCGGCTGCGGCCAACCTTGGCGTGGCAAAAGCAAAAATGGAGACCACAAAGCTTCAGTATGAGTCGAATCTGAAACTTTTTGAAAAGAAAATCATCAGTGACTACGTACTCCAAACCAGCCTTAATGAATACAATTCGGCACAGGCATCGGTTATTCAGGCTGAAGCCCAGCTCAATATAGCAAGAACCAACCTAGGCTATTGCACCGTGACCGCGCCTGTCACTGGATATGTCGATGCCAACGGTTTTGATGTCGGCGACATGGCTACTCGCACCCAATATCTCTGCACGGTGAGTGACAACAGTTTGGTTGATGCCGACTTTTCACTTACAGAATCCGAGTTGCTTCGTATTGTCAAGGAATTTGGTTTGCGTATCGGCCCAAAAGGTATGGAAGGCCCCAAGGGCACTTTCATCGGTAATGCCATGCCAAAACTGAAACTCAAACTTAAAGACGGTTCCACCTATGACAAAGAAGGAGTGGTAACGAAGATCGACGCTATTGTCAACCCGACAACAGGCACGGTGCTTTGTGAGGCTGAATTCGAGAACCCTAACGGTGTGCTTCGTTCCGGTTTATCAGCCAACGTCATACTTCCTATCGAATTGGACAGCGTTCTGTGCGTGCCTCAAACCGCTGCCGTGCGTCTGCAAGACCAAATGATGTTTTATCGCATCAAACAAGACGGCACAGTGGAAGGCATCATCTGCAAGGTATATCCTTCCAACGACGGAACAGAATATTACATCACCGAAGGCCTCAACCCCGGCGATGAAGTCATCACCAACGGTGCTGGTAAATTGTCAAACGGTGTTAAAGTGAGATAACGATGGAAAACGCCAATAAACAAAAATATTTTGTCAAGCACTGGGTGGCAGCTCTTGCCGTCGCTGTGCTGATCTGCCTCATCGGCGTAGTGGGACTCTTCTCCTTGCCAATCGAGCAATACCCTAACATCGCACCTCCCGAGGTCATCATCCAGACCAACTATCCTGGCGCTGACGTCTCCTCAGTGATGAAATCAGTTATCATGCCTATTGAGCAACAGGTAAACGGCGTGGAGAACATGATGTATATCTCTTCAACGGCCTTCTCGAACGGAAGCGCCGAAATTGACGTGTATTTCAAACAGGGCACTGATCCTGACCAAGCCACCGTGGACGTACAAAACCGCGTGAGTCAAGCCGAGGGCCTGTTGCCTTCCGATGTAATCACACAAGGTATCGTCGTAAAAAAGAGTGTCAACTCAATCTTGCAGATCCTCTCCTTAGAAAGCACCGACGACCGATTTGATCAGAAATTCATCACCAACTACTTGGATATCAACGTAATACCAAGAGTAAGCCGCGTCACTGGTGTGGGTCTTACCCAGCTCATCGGTGACACCTACGGTGTGCGTATCTGGATAAAACCGGACGTGATGGCCTCCTACGGCATCACACCGAACGAAATCATCACTGCCATTAACGAGCAGCACTTGGTGTCGCCTGCCGGTAGAATCGAAAGTACCGTAAACAAGATTGATATCGAGTTCCACGGACTACTCAATGACATGAGCGAATTCGAACAGATTATTGTCCGAGCATCTTCTGACGGCGAGATTGTGCGTCTGAAAGATATTGCCAACGTGGAGCTTGGAACCAAGTCGTATGACTATCGCTCTAACATTGATGGACATCCAGGTGCCACGTTTATCGTCAAACAGTCACCTGGCGCCAACGCAACTCAGGTCAACGCCGAGATCAACAAGGTGATTGAGGAACTCTCGAAGTCATTGCCTGCAGGATTGGAGTTTAAGCTTTTGGAGACTTCCGACGACTTCCTTTATGCTTCCATGCACAGCGTGGTTGAGACCCTTATCGTAGCCATTATCCTTGTGATTCTCATCGTGTATCTGTTCCTTCAGGACTTCAAGGCTACGTTGGTTCCTTCGGTATCCATCATCGTGTCGTTGATTGGAGCCTTCAGCATCGTGAAAGCTATGGGATTCTCGCTTAATTTGTTGACACTATTTGCGTTGGTGTTAGCCATCGGTACTGTGGTCGATGATGCCATCGTGGTGGTGGAAGAAGTGATGGCGAAAATGGAGACCGGAAAATACAAGTCGGCTGCCTCAGCCACCACCGCCGCACTGAACGAAGTGACGGCAGCCGTTATATCAACGACATTGGTGTTTATGGCTGTGTTCATCCCCGTGACCTTCATGTCGGGAACCTCAGGCACCTTCTTCAAGCAGTTCGGTTTCATCATGGCGGGTTCGGTGGGAATATCCTGCCTCTCGGCTCTGACCATCTGTCCTGCCCTCTGCGCTATTTTGTTTAAGCCCAAGAACCCAGACGACAAAGAGCGGAAAGGACTCAATTATTACGTTAAGATAGGCTACAATGCAGCGTATAACGCCTTGTTGGGCAAATATGTAAAAGGTGTCGGCAAATTCATCAAGCGTCCGATTTTCGCTTGGATTCTGTTGATTGCTTTCAGTTTAGGTATGGTTTGGCTCATGAATACAGCCCAGCAGGAATTGGTTCCTCAGGAAGACCAAGGCTTCCTCTTGGTTGACGTAACCACCACGCCTGGCACTTATTTGAACGAGACCGAGGCAGCTGCCGAGAAACTTGAGGCGTTTATCAAGAGTCTTGACGATACCGAATTAGTTGGCGCTATGACTGGTTTCTCCATGATGAATGGTGGCGCCGGTACCAACTATGCCACGTTGATGGTACGTCTCAAGAACTGGGACGATCGTAAGTTCTACAGCATCGCAGATGTGCAGAAACAAATCGGCTTGTGGGCAAGGGTGAACATGCCGGAGGCCGATGTCACGCCTTTCCAGATGCCTCAAATTCCAGGTTATGGTACAGGTTCCATGATGGAGTTGAACCTCCAAAACAGCTCAAACGACGATGATGAGACCTTTATCGCCTACGCGACTGAGTTCACTCAGAAGCTGCAAAACCGTCCAGAGGTCTTGGCAGCTATGGCTTCCTACTCGCCCAACTATCCGAAGTTCAAACTCGATGTTGACGTAGCGGCCTGCAAGCGCAAAGGAGTCTCGCCGAAGACCGTCGTTGAAACCATCGGCACCAACCTTGCCGGAAAGTATATCGCTAACTACATCCAATACGGAAAGGTGTACCAAGTGCTCGTGGAGGCTGGCGACGAATATCGAATGGAGCCGAGCACGCTCAACAGCATTTTCGTTCAAGCTGGAAACCAGATGACTCCGGTGTCAGAGTTTGTCACTCTCACGCCGATGATGGGGCCTTCGCAAGAACGCAGGTTCAACCTCTTCTCATGCTACAACCTTAGTGTCATGCCTGCCTCAGGTTACACCTCAGCGCATGTGCGTACCGCTGTTGACGAGTTGATGAAAGAGGTGTTTCCTGAAGGCTACAGTTACGAGTACGGTGGTATGGCCCGTGAAGAAGCTGAGAGCGCCGAGTCAAACGACACCATCATCATCTACGGCATCGCTGTGTTGCTGATTTACCTCATTCTCGCTTGCTTGTACAACTCAGTATTCATCCCGTTCGCAGTGCTGTTGTCCATTCCGTTCGGCATCTTCGGAGCTTACCTCGCAGTTCGCCCCTTGGAGTCGCTGATGGGTGTTGGCGTCAACGTTTACGTGCAAACGGGTGTCATCATGCTGATGGGTCTGGTGGCAAAGACCGCCATCCTCATTACCGAGTTTGCAGTCCAGAAGCGTCAAGAAGGAATGTCGATTTATGACGCTGCAGTCGGTGCATGTAAAGATCGTCTGCGTCCAATCCTGATGACCGTATTGACCATGATTATCGGTATGATTCCTCTGATCATCGAAGGCGGTGCTGGTGCTGTGGGTAACAAATCGTTGTCCATAGCTGTGGTAGGCGGTATGCTGGTGGGTATCCTCGCCATCCTGTTCGTCACTCCGGCCTTGTATATCGTCTTCCAGAAAGTGCACGAGAGATTAACCCCGGAAAAGGAAAGTGAATAATTCATAAATCAATAAAGGTATATCATGAAAAGGATTATCTACATAATATTGGTTGGGATGTTGCTTTTGTCGAGCTGCTCCCTTTATCAGCAATACGAATCTTCCGCCACCGTCCAAAACAACGTGATGGGCGATATCGTCAATTCAAACGACACGGTGTCTATTGGAGATCTGGACTGGCAAACAATTTTCAAGGATCCACAGCTTCAGCAGCTCATAAACACGGCGTTGGATAACAATACCGACATGAGGACGGCTCAACTTTCCATTGAGCAAGCCCAAAACGAAGTCAAAGCTGCCCGATGGGGCTATGCACCTACGCTTGCATTTGCACCCCAGGCCACCTACACGTATCAAGGTCGGGCAAACAGCTTTAATCTCTCTCTCCCCGTCACTGCAAGTTGGCAATTGGGCATATTTGGACAAACCAAAACGCAAATCAGAAAGGCCAAGACACAAGTTGCCTATAATGAAGACTACAAGCAAGCTGTACAAGTCAACTTGGCAGCCAATGTTGCCAGCCTCTATTATAGCTTGACTATGCTTGACCGCCAATTGGAGATTGCCGAGCAGACGGAAGGCCTTTGGGAAGAGTCTCTGAACTCCACCCGCGCCTTGTACGATGCTGGCATCTACACAAGTCCTGCAGTCTATCAAATGGAGGCTTCATTGGAGGAGGTACGCACTGAAATCGTGGATCTGAGGAACAGCATCCTCACGACGGAAGCTTCATTGTGCAAGCTTATCGCCGAGCCGCCTCATCACATCGAACGTGCTTCCTTCAACGCATTCCAGATGCCGGAGGAGATTCATGTTGGTTTGCCAATCAGATTACTTGAGGCACGTCCTGACGTGCGCCTCGCCGAACGTAACATGGAGTTCGCCTATTATGGCACCCAGCAGGCAAAACAGGCGTTCTTCCCCAGCCTGACGATCGATGGACTCTTTGGCCTGGGTTCCATTAGCCCTGCCGCAATGTTGGGGCAAGCAGTAGCATCGTTGACACAGCCCATCTTTGCTGGCGGGAAACTCAACGCCCAGCTCAAAAACGCCAAAGCGGATCAGGAGAAGGCACAGATAGAGTTTGTACAAACCCTGCTTGACGCTGGAAATGAGGCCTACCGTTATCTCCACACTTGCCAGACCGCAGAGGAGATGGCCGGCCATATTGACGCTCGCGTCCAAGCCCTCCAAGAAGCCTACTCTGCCACGACAGAGTTGATGAACAACGGCTCCACCACCTACTTGGAAGTCCTGACCGCACAGGAATCCCTGCTTTCGGCACAACTCTCCCAGGTGCAGAACCAGTATGAGATTATTCAATCGCTCATCAACCTCTACACGTCGTTAGGCGGCTTCAGACCGAAAGAGTAACGGCCTCGATTCATTTTCTTTTCGTCTGACAGACGTGAAAAGAGAATTGAAATGAACGGAAAACGAAAGCTAAATACAGAAGCCGAGCTGGGTTCGGCTCCGTTGATGCCACTCATCGCAAAGTATGCGATTCCGTCGATTGTAAGCATGCTCGTGGGGGCGTTGTACAACCTCACCGACCAAATCTTCATTGGCCGTATTGTAGGGGTCGTAGGCAATGCAGCATCCAATGTGGTCTTCCCGACAGTGACGCTATCGACAGCGCTCAGCATGCTGCTCGGGATAGGGACAGCGGCAAACTTCAACATCTCCCAAGGAGCCGGAAAACTGAACGAAGCCAAGAAATATGTTTACACGGGACTTTCCGTGACAGCCATCATTGGATTGCTGACTGGTCTTCTGGTGTTTCTTTTCAGGGGTGCGATTATCGACCTGTGTGGAGCGAGTCCGTCGGGTAATGTCTACCCTTACGCGATGAAGTATCTGTCGATTTCCGCCATCGGTCTGCCGTTCTACATCTTCGCTTCAGCGGCTGCGACAACCATCCGGGCCGACGGAAGTCCACGCTATTCGATGTTGTTCAACATCGTGGGAGCAGTGCTGAATGTCGGACTCGACTGGCTCTTCATGTATCCGCTGGGCAAGGGAATCGAAGGTGCAGCTACAGCGACAGTGATATCACAAATCGTCACTTTCGTGCTGGCCATGCTTTATTTCACAAGGTTCAAAGCTTTCGACATAAAGATTAAGGAGATTAGCATAAGCCTGCGGCACATGATGGACAGCATACAGGCGGGAGTGCCCACCTTCATCAACCAAATACTGCTGATGACCACCAACATCGTGCTCAACAACATGCTTGAAACCTACGGAGCACTGTCGAACTACGGCTCCGACATCCCGCTTGCCGTTTCGGGAGTGGCGCAGAAGACCAACATGATCATGATATCTTTTGCCGTAGGCATCGCCCAAGGCTGTCAGCCGATATGGGGATACAACCTCGGCGCGAAGAACTACCAACGTGTCAAGGGAACTTATATGCGGGCATTTGCGATTGCGTTCACCATAGGCGTCATCTTCTTCACGATGTTGCAGCTGTTTCCAAGGGAAATCGTGTCAATTTTCGGGACAGGTTCCGATCTCTACTTCGAATTCGCCGAAAAATACCTCAAGATTTACATGTTGTTTGTGTTTTTCCAAAACATCCAGCCAGTGACGGTCACCTACTTCTCGGCCACCGACAATCCAAAGCAGGGACTCTTGGTATCACTGTCCAGACAAGGCCTGTTCCTGATACCGCTGCTCATTGTTCTGCCAAAATACATGGGCATACAGGGCATCCTCATCGCCAGCCCGATATCCGACACCTTGGCGTTTATCATATCGGTGACGATGGTTTGGATAAGTTTCAAGAGATTCCCTACCAAAGAAGATTAAGGGTAGCCAATCCATCACTAAGCCCGCCCTTGAGCGCGCTGGGCTTCTTCCAAGGGCATCGTTCAGAAGGCTATGACTTGGAAACCCATCGGTGTGTTTTTTGGCACTGTGACGCTGTTTATCAACCCTTTAGATTATTTGTTCAACTGGGTGTTGTAAATGGAGATAAGACGCGGTTTTCGGTACGTTGGAGGAAATCACAAGCCTAATCTAATCAAGCCTCTGTCGGTATCGGTTTTCTTTTCCGTCTTGGCTTGCTTGAAGGAATTGAAGTTGTATGTGACACCAAGCCAAAGCATACGGCTCTTGTTGGTGCTGTGGTTTTCCATATCGAAAACGGTGTTGGATGCGTAAACAACCCATTCCCGAGTGTTGAACACATCCGTCAGCGAGGCGGTGACCGTCATCTTGCCTTTCAACAGCCTTTGCTTGATACCGATGTTCATATAATGGTTAAATGCGGTTGTGAGCTGAGCAAAGTACTGTGGCGAGGAAACAAAATATTGCAGTTGTATGTCTGTCTTCTTCGATGGCATGAAGTTGAACAGTACATTACTGTTGTTGACCCATCCTCCATTGTCGATTTGCATACCTTCTTGGATTCCCTTGATATTAACATGGTAGGTGCTTGCGCTTAGCGTGACATCAAACCAGTGCAACGGCGCATACTTGACGTTCAGGTCCAAGCCAGCCTTGAAATCGGACGGCGTATTGATGTAGGTGGTGATGAGCAGGTTGTTACGCATCGTGGTGATCTGGGTGATGAAATTCTTCGTGTAATTGGCATAAGCATCCGCAAACAGCTGGAAGCGCTCCACTTTGAAGCCATATCCGAAATCAAGGATAGATGACTTTTCAGGTATGAGCCTCATGTTTCCCTGTTCGTAGGTTGTGGCATCGACCATGCTCATGTAAGGGTTGAGTTGCGGATAGGTGGGTCTGCCAATTCTCCTTGAAAAAGCGATTGACAGGTCTTGCGAATCTGAAATCTTGAAGGTGCCCGAGAGGTTTGGAGCGAAGAAAAAGTCGATTTTCCTGTCAGCAATGCCTTCATGCCTACTGTCCAAGGTGACCCTGCTGTATTCGCCCCTGACCCCTAACTTGTAGCTGAACTTTGGGCCGATTTTGCAAGAGAACATCACGTATGCGGCAGGAACCAGCTCGGTGTGAACCAAATCATTGCTAAGCAGTTCGGAGTATTCCCATTGGCCGTCCACATTGGAATAGAACTCATGGTAGATGCTGTTCCTCCTGAAGGTGAGCTTGCCGCCCGCCGTCAGTGTGCCTGTGCCGAGTTTCTGTCGGAAATCCGCTTGGAGTGCAGTAATAAGCGGACTGCCTCCCGAGTTCGAGCGGTTGACCAATGAGTCGCCCAAATAATAGAATGACGGACGATGCCCCCATATTTTCGAGAACGACCCTATTATTACCCAGTCGGACACTTCGGGCGTGATGATGTGTTTATAGCTCAAGGTGGCTTCAATGTTCTCCCTGTTCCAAGTCACGTCATTATGCCTGTATTCCTCTGGAGAATAGCCATTTGCGGAATAGGTGTTGTGGAGGTATTGCTGGATATTCAGCCTTGGTATGATACAGTTCAAGGTGGCACTCAGTGTGTTACTTTTGTCAATCCTGAAGTCAGCGCCCATGCCAACATTAGTGTTAAACACATATCGTTTGGATTGTATCTGTTGGTGGGTCTGGTTGCCTGATTCATGGATGAGCCTGTCGAGAGTGCTGTTCACGACATCATCTTCGTAGCGTGTGCTGTAGTTGATGCGATACGAGGCCTTGGGGGTATTGAACGCCACCGATGCATTGCCAGTGGCAAAATGATTGAAGCCGTAATTGGCTGACACAACCCCGTTGATGCCAGAGGCTTTTTCTTTTTTTGAAACGATGTTGACGATTCCTCCTGTGCCTTCTGAATCGTATGAGGCATCGGGATTGGTCAAAATCTCGATGTTCTGGATGCTTGAAGCGGGAATCACCGACAGGTCGGTCATCGTGGTGGGAACACCGTCAAGCAGCACCAGGACGTTGGAGTTGCCCCTGATAGCAATGGTACCGTTGCTTACGGACACGTTGGAGGAAGTCGTCAGGATGTCGATGGCCGTACCTTGCGATGCGTTGAGGTTAGCTGCAACATTGATGTTGGTGCGTTCGACGTTTGAAGTATGCGCATCGGCTTTCCCCACCACCTCAATCGCATTGAGGGAAACCGCGTTGTCAATCAGGACGATATTGCCGAGGTTGACATTGGGTCGGTCGGCTTTGATACGGACTTCGTGTTTGGTGTAGCCGACAAACTGCACGGACAACAGGTATTCCTCTGTCCTTACAGGTACTTTTATGACAAAACCACCCTCATTGTCGGTAACCGAACCTGTCAACACTTTTTCGGCATCGAATATCGCGACGGAAGCATATTCTATCGGCAAACTGTTTTCGTCAATTACCTTGCCACTTAGCGTTGCCATGTTGGTTTGTGCGTGACATACCCCCAATGCAATCAACAGTAAAGCGAACAATATTAATTGCCTTGTTTTCATCCTATTGTTATTATCACCTATGAATCGGTTTTGAAATTTGCTACAAAAATAAATGAAAATCCGCAATTCGGGCGAAGGCTGTCCGTCAAAAACTAACACGGTGTTCTCCACCGCATCAGTCTGGTATTGCTGTATTTTGAAATCGAATTTCATGCTTTATGATGATTTGTTATAGTCCTTCCGACCATAATCGCTTGAAGAAATCCAGCACATAAACACTTTCGATATCGCCCATGCGACGGTTGAATTTGTCTAAAGACACAATGATTCTTCTGCTTTGTGGATATTCCTCGCCAAAGGCCTTAAGTCCCTTCAAGTGTCGTGGCAGCACCTCCTCCACCGACTTTATTTCTATTGCAACCCTTGCGTCTCCGATGACGGCATCCACCTCCAATCCCGTGTAGGTGCGCCAATAAAACAGCTCTTCATCGGAATGGGTGTAATGCAGCCAGGCATACAGCTCCTGAATCACAAGATGCTCGAAGGCATGTCCATAATCGGTGCTTCCTCTGACCAATTCCTTCCTGTGCAACAGGTGGTTGGCAACTCCGATGTCAAAATAATAGAATTTCGGAGCCTGCACCAAGCGACGCTTCATCACCTTTCGGAAAGCTGGAATACGGTAACCTATCAGCGTATCCACAAGAATGTCGAAATAGGCACTCACGGTAACGGCGCTTACGCCACAATCTTGGGCAATATTGTTGTTGTTCACAATTTCGCCATCCGTCAAAGCAGCCACTTCGAGGAACCGTTGGAAAACACTTAGATTCCGGACCAAGGCCTCTTCTTTGATTTCTTCCTTCAAGTATATGTCAATATACGCAGCCACGCGACGAGATGGATTTTTGGCCAAATAGTGAGACGGAATCATGCCGTAGTTTACCGCATGGTCAATATCAAAGTCAGGAATCTCGGCACTGACGAGAGGGTACATATACACTGGCAACGCTCTCCCACCCAAAGTGTTTCTGTCTTTTCGTTTCAGTTTTCTTGCACTCGAACCACAGAGAATAAAGATATGATTGCATCTGACAATGAGTCGATGTACCTCGTTGAGCAGTTCGGGAACTTCGGCAATCTCATCAATAATCACCAAAGTCTGATTTGGCTTGTCATGCAGCAACTCATAGAGAATAGCTGGTCTGCGCATGTAACGGTTCTTTGTGTCGGTATCCAGCAAGTCAATATAGATGGCATTGGGGAATTGCATAATCAATGCAGTTGTTTTTCCGGTTTGCCGTGCCCCAAATAGGAAGATACTACTATCTAATTCATTGTTAATTTGCAAGATACGATCAATCATACTTTTAATATCTAAATAATAACTTTTGATTTTAATTGAAAATCGAAAGTATCACTTTCAATTTTGATGCAAAAATAATAAAAGTTTTCAAAAGCAAAAGCCCAACCATTAAATTATTCTCCTTGAGGCATAAGTTTCATATCGTGTGTCGAAAACGGCTCGGGATGTTGTTTCAGCACCGTTTCCAGTTGTTTCTTGTGTTCGTCGGTCACATTGTTTGCACCCAAATCTCTCAAGGCTGTGGTGATCAGCATAGCCAGCTTATCTTTGAATGCCAGTTTCTTGGGTGAAACGTGGCGAAACAGGATACCTCGCCCGTTTTTGACATTCACCTTTCGGTTACTGCCATCGGTAAGATATACCATGTTCATAGGCACCTGTGTGGATAGCCCCAACATATTCTGCGCCAACGCACCTGCAGGGAAAATCCTGACCTTGTCTCGCTTGGCGATCACTTGTGCAATATCTTCGTAAAGTGGAAAGAAAAAACTGCCACCAACGATTTCGACCTACAGCATCTTGTCATCAGGTAACAATCAAACTTCGGCTTCAACAAAAGAATATTTTCGGGCTACGGCTTTTTTTTGTAATTTCGCGCCCGAAACTGACCAATAATTTACATGCATCTGTCGGAATTTATCGTAAGAAAGCGTTTTATATTTCTAATAGCAGCGGTTGTCATCGCAATCGCCTGCGCATTATTGATTCCGCACACGAACATCAATACCGACATGACGCGCTATCTGCCCAACGATTCGCAGATGAAGCAAGGCATTGACCGAATGTCGGAGGAGTTTGGGGCAGATGCAGTTGGGACAGGCATGGTCAGGGTGATGTTTTGGTCGCTTCCCGACAGTCTAAAGAATCCTGTAAAGGATGAGCTTTCCAACATTGATGGTGTTTCCAATATCTTGTACCAGAATGGCAGCGAAGAATACAACCAGGGCGAAAAGGTATTGTATGAACTGCTATGCGGCAGTCAGCGGAGTCAGGAGGACATTGCCAATGAGATTGCGGAAAAATACGGCGACCGGATTATCGTTGAGAAAAGTGAGAATGGCACTTCAGCACCTATTGGCGTAATACTCATTGCCTTTGTCTTGCTGCTCATTGTGCTGTTCATCATGTGTGAGTCATGGCTTGAGCCGCCCATATTCCTTGCCGCCATCGGCGTGGCTGTGGCCATCAACATGGGCACCAACGCCCTGTTCAAGAGCGTATCAGTCACTACGAACTCAATTGCCGCCATTCTTCAGCTAGTCCTTTCCATCGACTATTCCATCATCCTCATGAACCGCTACAGGCAGGAAAAATCGTTAGCAAATGGCGACAAAATCACCGCGATGACACATGCGCTCAAAAAGGCATCGTCATCGATAGTGAGCAGCGCATTTACCACCATAGTCGGACTGTTGGCACTCGTGTTCATGAAACTGAAAATCGGCGCTGACATGGGAGTCGTTTTGGCTAAAGGCGTCCTTTGCAGTCTGGTGTCCATTTATACCGTGCTGCCAACAATCATATTGGCCTTGGATAGTGCCATTGAGAAATCGACAAAAAAGGTGTTGAAACTCAACACTGACCGCCTTGCAGGTTTCAGCATGAAATTCCGCATCCCGTTAGCCATAGTTTTCGTAATCCTATTTGCAGGTTCGTACTACCTTCACAATAAGACCGAAATTTCGTTTTCTTTTGAGCAAAAATCCGAAATCGAAAAATATTTCCCACCAAAAAACATCATCGTGCTTTTGTACGACAATTCCGATGCCACACGGGTCATAGAACTGGCCGACACTGTGACGACTCTTCCGAATGTGAAATCTTTCATTTCGTATCCTTCACTGATGCAGAAGAAAATGACGGCAACTGAAACTAAAAACATGGTTGGCGGTTTGACAGCAATGGCTGGGGACAGTGACCTCAATCTCGCTGATTTTGACCTCAACACGATTGTAGATGCAATATATTACATGGGGTCACGGAATACCAGCGAAGAAAAAATGAGCCTGCATGACTTTGCCTCGCTCGCTGCGGAACTCAGTGCCGACACTACCCTTTCAGCATATCTTGGAGACGTGTCGCATGTGAGTGAAGACGAATTGCAATATCTCAACATTCTCGTTTCGCTTACCGACACATGCTTGATTGACAGAGAGTTGACTGCGGAAGAACTTTCAGATATTGTTGGCATCGACAATGAACTGATTTCGATTATATGTCCACCAGGCCAAAAAGCCTCCATTCGCGAGATTCTCAAATTATCCAAGGAACTACTCAACGAGAGCATGTTGCCTTCTCGCACAAACGAAAAAACGCCTGAGTCTCAACTTGTTGAGCAGCAAGTAGATCTTCCAATTGGAAACGATTCCATTGAAATCACAGAAAACACAGTCACTAACGAAAACATAAGTATTCTTGACGACGAGAACGCAATTTACAAGGATTCAACCATTTTCCTAAAACAGTATTCCGCCTCCGAAATCGCCCAAATGGTAGGAATGAACGAAAGACATGCGTCCATCATATTCAACCTTTACGGACGAACCGTGAAGCAAAAAACAAAAACCATGTCGCTGTATGACTTTATACGTTTCGTCATCAACGACATCGCCAACAGAAAGATTTTTGCTTCGCAGATAGACCAAGAAAGCCGCAGGTTGTTGAGACAAAAGGAAAGCTTGATGTTGGCAACGCTTCAAGCGGGTAAAACTGAAGCCACCGAGGAAGAACCAATAGCCGAATTGGAGGAGAATCCTACGGAAACCATATTGGTGGAGATTGCCGATGAGCAAGAAGAAGCCGAGACGGTCATGGACATGCCCGAAGTGGATAAGGAAAACATAGACAAACTGTACAAGGCTGAGAAAATTATGGCCATCGCCAAGAAAGGAAGCCGTTTTGATTCTGCCGAGATGCACGGGCTACTCACCTCGTTAGGTGCCAAAATGGAAATGCGCGACATTGAACTTGCCTACCTGTACAATGGTATCCGCCATTTCGATGATGAAAATGTGAAGATGTCTGCAGAAGACATCCTCAAAACGCTGAATGATTCAGTCATCAACCGTCCACACTTTGCTTCGTTAATCAATGATGAAATGAGGTCGGGCATGGATACCGTTAATGTCATGATAGATGAGAACTTCAGCCAGTTGCGCGGGCACCAGTATTCGCAAGCCATTGTTTTCTCCGACCTGCCCAAGGAATCTGACGCAACCCATGATTTTGTGGAAACTTTGGCCGCAAAATGCGACAATCAGCTGGAAAGCATACATTACCTTATCGGAGAGTCGGTGATGATGAACGAGATGCGCAACCAGTTCGGCGATGAAATGCTTCTTGTTACGCTCATCACCATATTATCCATTTTCCTCATCGTCGCCCTCACTTTCCGTTCGCTTGCCGTGCCTGCAATACTGGTGATGACGGTGTTGACAGCTGTGTATATCGATGTGACCGTGAGCGGACTGAATGGCGGCAGGCTGCTATATTTGGCCTACCTCATCATGCAGAGTATCCTGATGGGGGCGACCATCGACTATGGCATACTTTTCACCAACAACTACCGCGAAGCTCGAACATTGACAAACAAGACAGATTCCATCCGCAAGGCTTATCAGGCTTCAATGCACACCATTCTCACCTCGGGAACGATTATGACGCTGGCGCCGTTTGCCATGTCGATTATGATTGATGATGCGACCATAGCAACGATACTGCGATGCATTGCAACAGGTGCATTGGCCGCCGTATTGCTGATTATCTTCGTTTTGCCAGGGCTTCTTGCCGCTTTCGACAGGTTCGTTGTAGGAAAGCAGGGCCAGGAAAAAACTTGCGGAGAAACAATCCAACCAGACAAACCCATAAACAAATAACGCTATGCAAAAATTGAACATTCCACTGATGTGCGCGCTGCTCTTGCTCTCACTTGTAGTGTGCCCCATTTTATACATCTATGTAGGTCCGGCCCTCAATGACTTACAATTGGAAACGCTGAAAATTCTCGGTATCATCGCTGGATGCAGCGCCTTGTACTGCTTCACGGTGGGCGAAATCACCGGCAACAACAGTCAGGTCGACAA
The DNA here is from genome assembly GCA_016285515.1 of Bacteroidales bacterium. Lineage (GTDB taxonomy): Bacteria > Bacteroidota > Bacteroidia > Bacteroidales > BM520 > RGIG7150. The sequence continues at coordinate 184,966 of JAEEQW010000003.1, read as the reverse complement.
GGTGTGGAGTCTTCTCCCCATTGCCTATTGCTGGATTATCGCTGCGAAAGGCGGCATGCATCCGCGTCTCGTCGTGATGGCTGTGCTGGTCACCATTTGGGGCATTCGCCTCACCTACAACTTCGCCAAAAAAGGCGCCTACAAACTCCGGTTTTGGGAGGGAGAAGAAGACTATCGTTGGGAAAAGGTCCGTGCCCTTCCTTTCTTACAGAACAGAGCTGTATGGATGGCCTTCGACCTCTTTTTCATCTCGGGCTACCAGAACGCTCTCATCCTCATGTTCACTTTCCCCGCGCTGGTGTGCATGGGGGCCACCGAGCCTTTCGGTTGGGTGGATGCCGTCGCTGCCGTGTTGATGTTTGGCTTCATCGTCTATGAGACCATAGCCGACAAGCAGCAATGGGATTTCCAAAGCAAGAAATGGGCGATGATCAAGTCCGGAAAAACGTTGGAAGAACTTCCTGAACCCTACAACAAAGGATTCAACACCCTCGGGCTATGGAACGTGAGCCGTCACCCCAATTACATGGCTGAGCAAGCCATTTGGGTGAGTTTCTACATTTTTTCCATAGGTGCAGGCGTCGGTATCATCAACTGGAGCATGATTGGAGCCCTGCTGCTGATTGTCCTCTTTACGGCCAGCACCAACCTTGTGGAAGGCATCAGTGGCGACAAATATCCCGAATATGCCGAATATTGCAAGAAAGTGAACAAGTTCTTACCGGGGAAGAAATATAAAGCATGATAAGGTGTGCTGTCATGAAAGCTGTTTTATACATTCACGGGAAAGATGGAAGCGCATCGGAAAGCGAACATTACAAGCCTCTATTTCCAGATTGTGAAGTCATAGGTTTGGACTACAAGACTTTTACCCCTTGGGAAACAGGGACGGAAATACACGATGCAGTGGTGGAACTGAAAACCAAGTACGAGAACGTCATCCTGATAGCCAACAGCATCGGGGCTTATTTTTGCATGAATGCTGGCATCGACCAAATGATTCAGAAAGCTTTCTTCATTTCGCCCGTGGTCGATATGGAGAAGTTAAATGGTGTTGAGTTGGCTGGTGAATGGTTGCACTTTATCAAGAATCATCCAATTGAGTGGAACGTGCCGACACATATTCTTTATGGAAGTGAAGACGACCTGATTTTGCTCGATACCGTTAGCGATTTTGCGGAAAAGCACAACGCCACACTGACCGTTATGGAAGGCGGTGAGCATTGGTTTCACACCGAAGCGCAGATGCGGTTTTTGGATGATTGGATTAAAAAAGTGTATCGGTAAGAAATGCCCTTTCTCGATTGTGAAGGACACAACCAATTAATACTGCAATGAAACCCAAAGAAACTCGCATATTGGAATTCGATGCGGTAATCCTGCAGAACGAGGACATGGATGCCGCCTACGTGGAGGTGCCGTTCGACATCAAGGCACTCTTCGACAAAGGCCGACTGCTGGTTCACGCCACATTCGACGGAGTACCTTACGACGGCCAGATTGTGAAGATGGGAACGCCGTGCTATATCATCGGGGTTCGGAAAAACATCCGCAAAAAGATCGGCAAGAGTTTCGGAGATCCGGTGCATGTCACTTTTTATGAACGTCCACACTAAACTGACTACATTCTGCCACTTCATCCATATAAGGCAGGCGGAGATATTCAACGCAAAACCGAATTACTTCATCGTTACCAAGATTGCAAAAGAAAAAAATCTGATAATCTGTAATTATTTCACTTTTTCTGCGACTAATAGGTCAAACGAAAAAGTAAAAAAAATGGAGACAAAAGAATTAGAGAAAGAATTCCTGAACATGATTGAGGAGCAGAAACGTACCATCTATAAGGTGTGTTACATGTATGCCAAAGATCAAGACGACCTGGACGACCTGTTTCAGGAAACGGTGCTAAACCTGTGGAAGAGTTTTCCACGCTATCGTGGCGACAGTAAATTCAACACATGGGTATATCGCATCGCAATGAACACCTGCATCACGTTTCTACGTCACTCTAACTCTCGCCTACAGACCGTTCCGATAACGGCACAAGTGGCAAACAGTCTGGAGGCCGATGAAGAATCGACAAGTCAGCTCAGGGAACTCTACAAACTCATCAACCAACTGGGTAAATTGGAACGCGCGCTGATTCTCCTATGGTTAGAAGAGCGAAGCTATCAGGAAATGGCCGATATACTCGGCATCTCTAAGGCAAACGTCGCCGTTAAACTCAATCGTATCAAAGAAAAACTCCAGAAAATGTCTAACAGTTAAAATTCAAAGTAAAATGGAACTTGACGAATTAAAAAACAGTTGGAACGCACTCGACAAGCGTTTGGCAGAAACAGAAATAGTGAATATGCGTATGGTTAAGGAGATGGTATCTCAGAAAACCAAATCGGCCTTTAACGGCATCGTGGGGCACAACATCTACAGCTTAGTAGTCACCCTTATTATCATGGGCATTGTCTTTCCAAACGTCTGGATGCATACCCATATCACTCTAACCTCGTTTATCATTATTGAGTGTGCCATGGCATTAGGCCTTATCATACAGATTTGGAAACTCCTCATGTTGTCGAAGTTTAACCTCGAAGATAAGACTGCCAGCGAACTCAACGGGCTGGTGCTGCACTACAAGAAGGTGTGTCACAAAGAGAAGTATTGGACTATTGCCATTGTAGCCACCGCCTTCATCGCTTTCTATATCTCCGAATTGTGCTTCAACACTGAAGCGAACTACCAGCTTAGCACCAACAGAGTATTGCTCGTTGTTGTCCTCACCCTGCTCACCTTCGCTCTGGCTTTTGTTATCGGATTGTGGCAACATCGTCGTCACGCCCAGCAGATGCAGGAGATAGAACGCGGACTGGAAGAGCTAAAGGAATTTGAAAACTAAGTGCTCGGAGTCGTTCAAAAACGACAATCGGGGGAAAAAAATTTGTTGCGCACAGACAGCATTATTTAAAAAAGTGTTGTTTGTGCGCAACATTTTATATCTTTGCAGAACATTTAATCCAAAAAACACACAACAATGGAAGCAAAAGAACAAGTATTGAAAGCTATGCGTGAGGCTGGAGAGCCTGTGAACGCTGGCAAAGTGGCCGAGATGACTGGTCTGGACCGTAAAATCGTTGACAAAGCCTTTGATGCCTTGAAAAAAGAAGGCGCCATCGTGTCGCCTGTTCGCTGCAAGTGGGAACCGGCAAAAGTTTAGAAAATAAACTTGATAGTTTATGATAAACAGGAAATGGATTAGCGATTTGGTGGAGCCAAGGAAAGAGGGCACTTTCTTCCGGGCTTACGACTACCTGATGATTGTGGCAATCATCATCGGTACGGTGCCCTTGCTGTACCGCGAGCAAATAAAGCTTTTTTGGTATTTTGACATCATCTCCGGTGCCATCTATTTGGTGGATTACCTCCTTCGTTGGATCACTTGCGACCTTCGCTCCGACAAACCCAAATGGAAGGCTTTTCTCCTCTATCCGTTCACCCCGATGGCCATCTTGGACCTCCTTTCCATCTTGCCTACATTCAATTTGCTGGCACCCGCATACAAACTGACCAAGGCTATGCGTTTGCTGAAGATACTTCGATTCACCAGAATAGTCTATTACATTGGCCCTTTAGATATCTTTGTCACGGTGATAAAGAAACAGTGGAAACTGCTGATGGCCGTATTGCTTGTGGCCTTTTTCGTCATCCTCATCACCGCCATCGTCATCTTCCAGTCGGAGCATGAAATAGACCCTGTGACAGGTGAATACATCTTCAAAAACTTTTATGATGCTTTCTATTGGGCTACAATCACGCTGGCCACAGTTGGTTATGGCGATTTGTATCCCGTCTCCAACCTGGGCAAAACACTCAGCATCATCTCTTCCCTGTTCGGAATCGCCACCATCGCTCTGCCGTCAAGTATTATCACCGCAGGATACATGCAGGAGTTGAACCGGCGCATGAAGACGAAAAAAGGTGAACCGGAAGGAAAAACGGAAACAGAAAACGAAATTCAAGACAATTTCATTAACCACTAACCCGAAAATCGTAACATCTTCATCTCAGCAACCGTCTCATGATTCTCAGCGACAATCAGGCCAAGCTTGAGGTCGATTATTTGTAGTTTCAAATACAAATCGTACCTTTGCGGCCATGAAAGCACTCGCCAACGGCATAACGATTATCCGGATTCTCTGTAGCATCATACTATTGTTTTGTCCAGCGTTTTCGTCGGCTTTTTACGCCTTATACCTCACTGCCGGAGTTTCCGATATGGTGGATGGCTGGGTCGCGAGACGAACTCATACAGCAAGCGAGTTGGGTGATAAGTTGGACACGATTGCAGATATTGTTTTTGTCATCGTTTGTCTGGTGAAGCTGCTTCCTATTCTGGACATCCCCGTTTGGCTCTGTATTTGGATAGGTGTCATCGCTTTAATTAAAATCATCAATATCATTTCTGGTTTTGTCGTTCAAAAACAATTCGTTGCGGTTCACAGCACAATGAACAAAGTTTCGGGATTGCTGCTGTTTATCCTCCCGTTGACAATTTCCTTCATCGATTTAAAATACACCGGGGCAGTAGTTTGCTTTTTTGCTACCTTTGCAGCCATTCAGGAAGGACATTTCATAAGAACAAATAAAACCGTATAGTGAACTATTATGAAGACTATCGTATTAAACACATTGGGTGAGGAAGTTTTGGAACAGATAAGGACACTGATTCCACAGAAAGATGGCGATGTGGAAATCATCGACACCTCCGACATGAAGATTGCGCATTGCATGGGCTGCAACCAGTGCTGGCTCAAGACACCCGGCATTTGCGCCATCAAGGACGATTATGAAGACATCCTCAAAAAGCTGATACAAGCCGAAAACCTATGGATTGTTTCCGATACACATTTCGGCTTTCTGAGCCACAAGGGAAAACGGCTGATGGACCGCATTATGCCCATGCTGAACATGACGCTCGGCTTCCGCGACGGATGGATGCGGCACGAGTTGCGCTACCACGCTCTGAACATCGGCCTTCTGTACAAAGGTGCTGCCGAACAGTCGATGATGGAAGACTGGTGCAAGCGTACCGCTGCAAATATAGGCGGGCATTCTATAGGGGCTATCGCTCTGAAAGAAACGCCTGACAGGATTCAAAATCCACACCTCACAACACTAAACTCTCAACTCTCCCACCTGGTCATCATCAACGGCAGCCCACGTGTGGAAAAGTTCAGCAACACGGACAAGATTATCCATTCATTCACCAAAGGACTGGAAAAAGCTGGCATCACTTGGGAACTCCACAACCTCTCCAACCGCAATGAATGGAATGCTGCTCGCGAAGCCTTCCTTACCCATGAGCGCACCCTTATCGCCTTCCCACTTTATGTGGAGTGCGTGCCTGGCCTGATGCTGGAGTTTTTAGAGACGCTACCTGTCGAACGAACGCAAAAAGGCGAGATTTCTTTCCTCCTTCATGGAGGCATGGACGAAGGGAATGAGTATCGTTTATGCGAGCGTTTCCTAAAGGAATTGCCCGCACAACTCGGCTGTAGCTACGGAGGAAGCCTGATTCACGGAGGCAGTTTTCTGATTCGCACTTCCAAGCCCGACATGGCCGCAAAAATGGTGGCACCCTACGCAAAAATGGGGCGTCTGTTTGCGCAGAAAGGCAATTTTCTCACTCCCAAAGTCGCCAAGTTCACCGGTCCGGAACAGTACCCTTGGATAGTGCGCAAGTTAATTAGTCTGGCGTTTTTGGCCAAAATAAATAAAGGTTTCGAAGAATTTGCCCAAGGTTGGGGCTGCACCCGCCCATTGGACGACAAACCATTTTGAGATAGGCGCAGGAAAGGAGAATTTCAAATGGATTTAAGCGCACTCGAAAGGGACTTTTCCTGATGGTTTGTTTTATCCCGCTTATTTTGAGCAGGCTTTAGTTGAAGATTTTTTGTTTGGTTTGCATTTGAAAAAGTCTTATTTTTGCACCTTTTAAAAATCATCTGATACTATGAATACAAACAATGGTAACAAAGGCTATTTGTACAGCATCGTGCTGGTGGCTGTTCTCGGCGGACTGCTCTTTGGCTATGACACTGCCGTCATCTCAGGGGCAGAAAAAGGGTTACAGGCGTTTTTCCTCGGTGCCACCGACTTCCAATACAGCGACTTCATGCACGGTTTTACCTCAAGTAGCGCTTTGATAGGCTGTATCATAGGAGCTCTGCTTAGCGGCCTGCTGGCCACTCAACTCGGTCGTAAAAAGTCGTTGGTGCTGGCAGGAGTGCTTTTCTTCGTGTCGGCATTAGGTTCGATGCGTCCTGAATTTCTCTTCTTCGAGAAGGGCGTTCCGACGCTGAGTCTTCTGTGGATGTTTAACTTCTATCGTGTCATTGGCGGTATGGGAGTGGGACTGGCATCAGCCATTTGTCCCATGTACATCGGCGAGATTTCCCCTGCATCGAAACGCGGACAGTTGGTGAGTTGGAACCAGTTCGCCATCATTTTTGGGCAGTTGGTTGTATATTTTGTCAACTTTTTGATATTGGGAAGCCACACTAATCCCGTCATCGAGCAGATCGGGCATGGTTTCAACCAAGTCGCCGCTGGCAGCGACCCATGGACCATCGAAACCGGGTGGCGTTATATGTTTGGGTCCGAGGCCATCCCCGCAGCTATTTTCACCATTTTGATTTGCTTTGTGCCTGAGTCGCCACGCTATTTGGTGATGGTCGGCAGGAACGACCGGGCCTTAGGCATCTTGTCGCGCATCAATGGTACGGCCCAAGCGCAGGAAATTCTCTCCGACATAAAGAGCACTGTAACCGTTCGCACCGAGCGCCTCTTCACCTACGGATGGCTTGTTATCTTCATCGGTGTGATGCTTAGTGTGTTCCAGCAAGTGGTTGGTATTAATGCCGTGCTCTATTATGCGCCGCGCATTTTTGGCGACATGGGTCTTTCCAACCCGATGTTCAACACCGTGATGATGGGCGTTGTGAACATCCTCTTTACTTTAGTGGCCATCTTCACCGTTGAGCGTTGGGGACGTAAGCCTCTGCTTATCACTGGCTCATTAGGAATGGCTTTGGGTGCATTTGGTGTAGCGCTGACTTTTGGTAAGGCAGGTCTGGAGCTTGTCGCGATGGTAAGCATTATGCTCTACAGCGCATCGTTCATGTTTTCTTGGGGTCCCATCTGCTGGGTGCTTATCTCGGAGATTTTCCCCAACACAGTCCGCGGTACTGCCGTCGCCATTGCCGTTGCCGCCCAATGGATATTCAACTTCATCGTCAGCAGCACCTTTGTGCCGATGTTCAATATGCATATTACCGCGGGTGATGACTTCGGTCACTGGTTTACCTATGGTCTTTATGGTGTGATGTGCATCGTTGCAGCAGTCTTCGTTTGGCGCCTCGTGCCTGAAACCAAGGGCAAGACGCTGGAGGATATGAGTCGCTTGTGGAAGAAGAAAAGTTGAGGACTTGGAGTCAGTTGAAAGTATAAAGTTGCAAGTGTTATGAGTTATTTATTAGGAATAGACTTAGGCAGCAGCAGTGTGAAAGTGTCGCTGGTGGAAGCCGAAAGTGGCGAGTGCAAGGCATCAGCGTATTGGCCAGAGACCGAGGCACCCATCAAGGCTTTGCAGCCTGGCTGGGCTGAGCAGAAATCCGACGACTGGTGGCATTATTTCAAAATGGCCTTGCAAAAAGCCAATTCAAAACTTAACTCATCACTTTCAAAGCCCAACATAATCGAGGCCATTGGCATCAGCTACCAGATGCATGGACTTGTCTGTCTCGACAAGGATTTTCAGCCTTTGCGTGACGCCATCATCTGGTGCGACTCACGTGGTGTGCCATACGGCAAACATGCCCCAATACCAGGCAATTTCACCGCTTCGAAGCTGGCATGGGTGAAAGAAAACGAGCCCGCTTTGTTTGATAAGATACACTACATCATGCTTCCAGGCGACTACTTGGCTTTGCGCCTTACGGGAACACCTGCCACCACCGCCTGTGGACTGAGCGAGATGATGTTATGGGACTTCAAAGCAAATGACGTCTCATCATCTATGATGGATTACTTCGGCTTTTCTAAAAGCATTCTACCGCCATTGGTGCCCACCTTTGGCGAGCAGGGACGCGTGAGTGCCAGAACTGCTGCCGAGTTGGGGCTTCATGAGGGCATCCCAGTAACTTACAGGGCAGGCGACCAGCCCAACAATGCCCTCTCGCTAAATGTCTTCAACCCTGGCGAGATTGCAGCCACAGCTGGCACCTCTGGGGTTGTCTATGGAATAGTGCAGAATGAAGAATGCAGAACGAAGAATGAAATCAACACATTCTTGCATGTCAACCACAATCTCGGCCTGATGCATTGCATCAACGGTTGTGGCATCCTCAATTCGTGGTTACGGCACAATTTGGCTGCCGACCTGTCGTATGGTCAGATGAACGACCTCGCTGCCACCGTTCCAGTTGGTAGCGAAGGTGTCAGTATCATCCCCTTTGGCAACGGAGCTGAACGTGTGCTGGGAAACAAGGATATCGGTTCCTCCATACACGGCCTCAACTTCAACCGCCACAACCGTGCTCACCTGCTGCGTGCCGCTCAGGAAGGAATCGCCTTTGCCTTTATGTACGGTATGGAACTTATGGGCGACATCAAAGAAATTCATGCCGGCCACGCCAATATGTTCCTCTCTCCACTCTTCCGTGATACATTGGCCACTATCAGCGGTGCCACTATCAGCCTGTTTGACACTGATGGAAGCGTTGGAGCCGCCCGTGGTGCAGGACTTGGCTCAGGCATCTACGCCAACGAAAACGAAGCCTTTGCCCCACTCCACCAGCTGGCCACCGTCGAACCTCGTAAAGATTATATGAATCCATTAAAGGATACATACCAACATTGGAAATCATTATTAGAACTATCATTAACCTTTAACCATTAACCAATATTTCATGGCAAGTAATCCTGACTTCGTACAATATATCGTCGAACAGTGCGGTGGAGCGGGCGAGATTACGGCCCGCAAAATGATGGGCGACTATTGCGTCTATTGCAATGGCAAAGTATTCGGTCTGGTGTGTGACAACGGCTTCTATGTGAAGCCCACCGACACGGGACGTGCCTTACTGAAAGTCGAAGACATGCGACCGCCCTACGATGGCGCAAAGCCCTACTTCTACATCGAGGATGTGGATGACCGCAACTATCTGGCGGCATTGGTGAAGTCCACCTGTGCTGCCCTACCTGATTCCAAACCAAAGAAGAAGAAAGTATGAAGCAATTGAAAGAAATAGCAGGATATCTGCTTGGTGGGCTGCTCTTTGTAGCTCTGATACCCGCTGTGATGTGGTTTGCATCGGGAATGCCTGTACTGGGTCATGTAGGTGCGATGAAAGCCATCATCATCGGCATTCTGACTATAGGCGGTTTGTCTCTGAGCGTATGGACCATCATCTACATGCGTCGATGCGGCAAAGGCAACCCCATGGACGCCTTCGGACATGAGGTTGCACCGCGCACACAACATCTGATGACTGACGGTCCTTATCGCCTCAACCGCAACCCGATGCTGACAGGTACCCTTACCTATCTTGCCGGATGGGCGGTGTGGCTGTGGTGTTGGCAAGCCTGTTTGGTATGGGCAGTTTTCTTCGTCATAATGTTCGTGCAGGTACTTAGCGAAGAAAGCCGTCTCCGCCGCGATTTCGGTGAGGAGTATGAGGCATACTGCCGCAAAAGACGGCGTTTTTAGAAATTTAAAATTAAATAATATATGGCAAAAGAATTTTTCCCTCAAATCGGCATAATTCCCTTCGAGGGAATAGAAAGTAAGAATGTATTGGCATTCCATTATTATGAGCCCGAACGTGTAGTGCTGGGCAAGAAGATGAAAGACTGGATGCGCTTCGCGATGGCCTGGTGGCACTCGCTTGGTCAGGCCAGCGGCGACCCTTTCGGCGGACAAACACGCTCTTATGAATGGGACAAAGCCACCGACCCCATCCAACGCGCCAAGGACAAAATGGACGCTGGTTTCGAGTTGATGGACAAACTCGGCATCCACTTCTTCTGTTTCCACGATGTGGACCTCGTTGAAGAGGGTGCCACGGTGGAGGAATACGAGGAACGCATGCGCATCATCACTGACTATGCGTTGGAGAAGATGCGTCAGTATCCCGACATCCATCTGCTGTGGGGCACCGCCAACGTCTTCGGCCACAAGCGTTACATGAACGGCGCCGCCACCAATCCAGACTTCGATGTGGTGGCCCGTGCCGTGGTACAAATCAAAAACAGCATCGACGCCACTATCAAGCTCGGCGGTGAGAACTACGTCTTCTGGGGCGGCCGCGAGGGTTACATGAGCCTGCTCAACACCGACCAAAAGCGTGAAAAAGACCACCTCGCCATGATGCTCACCAAAGCCCGTGACTACGGTCGCGCCCACGGTTTCAAGGGCACCTTCCTCATCGAGCCCAAGCCTATGGAACCCATGAAGCACCAGTACGACGTGGACACCGAGACCGTCATTGCCTTCCTACGCGCTCATGGATTGGACAAGGATTTCAAGGTAAATATTGAAGTCAACCATGCCACGCTTGCAGGACATACCTTCGAGCATGAGCTGGCCTGCGCTGTAGATAACGGCATGTTGGGCAGCATCGATGCCAACCGCGGTGACATGCAAAACGGCTGGGACACCGACCAGTTCCCCATTGACAACTATGAACTGACACAAGCTTGGATGGAGATCATCCGTGGAGGAGGCTTCACCACTGGTGGGACTAACTTTGATGCCAAGTTGCGCCGCAACAGCACCGACCCCGAGGACATCTTCATCGCCCATATCAGTGGCATGGATGCCATGGCACGCGCATTGCTCAGTGCTGCTGACATCTTCGAGCACAGTGAACTGCCAGCCATGAAAAAAGCCCGCTATGCCTCCTTCGACAGTGGCATTGGTCGTGAATTCGAGGAGGGCAAACTCAGCTTCGAACAAATCTACGACTATGGCAAGCATGTTGGCGAGCCAAAGACCACCAGCGGCAAGCAAGAGAAGTACGAGACGCTCGTTGCACTCTACGCAAAGTAATATTCGTTTTGGATGAACACCATCGCCTGTTCATCATTGGGAAATACAATCATTAAAAAGACACGCTATGAAAAATATCATTTTTATTATTGGCTCGCTGCGTAAGCAATCATTCAATCGACAGTTGGCCAAAATTGCAGAACATATACTGGCTGACCGTCTCAGCATCACATACCTCGAATTTGAAGACGTTCCGCTGATGAATCAGGACTTGGAGACTTCAGTTCCGACCGCGGTAAGCCGTGTGCGCCAGCAGATTCTGAATGCCGACGGCATTTGGATTTTCACGCCGGAATACAATTTCAGTTATCCTGGCCTGCTGAAGAACCTTTTCGACTGGCTCTCGCGCCCGATGGATATGAGCAATTTCGCCAATCCTTCGGCTGTTGTGGGCAAGAAAATCACGGTAAGCGGTGCCGGTGGCAAGAACCAGACCGCCTCATGTCGCGCCAAACTGAACGAACTTTTAGAGTTCATAAAAATGGACGTTATGAAAGAGCCGCAAACGGGCATTGCTCTCGGCGTGGAGGCTTGGACCAAAGGCGAGTTCCACCTTACCGACGAGCAGATGGCTCAACTGAAGGAGCAGGCGGAGCAGTTTGTGAAGTTTACGGAGTTGTAAAGATGTTGATGAAAAAATGAAAAAGTACAAATCACCTATAATCATATTTGCCGTATTTGAAGCCATAGCCATATCACTCTGGCTGGCAACGGGAAATCTGTTCTATTTGCTCAACTTCACCTACATTGGCCTCTGTATCGGAATCGGTGGAATCTTGCAGGCAGCGGGAAAGAAATACGCCCGCGAGTTCGTCCAGTTCGGCGTTGGCGCCTACATTCTCGTCTTTCTCGGTTTGATTTGCAAGGAAAACATGCAGATTGAAGGCTTCTGGTACTATCTGTTTTCCGGTGTGGTTGGTGCTGGCGTGTTGCATTATCTTATCGCCAAGATCTTCGGACCGATGCTTTTCGGCCGCGGCTGGTGCGGCTACGCCTGTTGGACAGCCATGATTCTCGACCTTCTCCCCTTCAAACAGCCACAGGGCCCAAGAAAGAAGATAGGCTTCATACGATATATCGTGTTCGCCTTATCGTTAATCCTTGTCCTCCTGCTGTTCCATTTTGACAAAGCCAACAAGCACACAATGTTCATGCTGTTCCTCATCGGCAACTTGGTCTATTACGTGGTCGGCATCACCCTCGCTGTGGTGTTTAAGGACAACCGCGCCTTCTGCAAATATATCTGCCCTATCACGGTCTTCCTCAAACCGATGAGTTATTTTTCTCTGCTCCGCATCCACTGCGATGAAAGCAAATGCATCAACTGTGGCAAATGCCTAAAGGTCTGCCCAATGGAAGTCGAAGTGAACAACGATTCCCGCAAGCGCAAAAACGCAACCGAATGCATCCTGTGCCACAAATGCACTAAAGAATGTCCTGTGAAAGCTCTTAAATAATTACTTAATAATTACTTATATGAAAACAAAAACATTATTATCTATTGCATTATCGATACTGATTGGTTTCGTCGGATGCCATTCCAACCAAAAACAATCTGACTATTGCACCGTCAAGGGTACCGTGAAAGGACTAAAAGACGGCACAAAACTTGAACTGCTGGATGAGTTCCAGCATTTTAAAGTGATAGCGACTACCACTGTAAAAGATGGAGCCTTCGAGTTTCATCCCAACATTTCCGCACCAACCCATGTGTATCTATACACCAAAGATGAGGACCAATTGAAAGATTTCATCCTTGAACCGGGGACCATTCTCGTGGAAGTGGATGCCACTGATGAAGACGATTACGGTACCGGAGCCATTGGCACTCCTTCTAACGACGTGGATCGCAGATGTAAAGCATTTTTCGATAGTGGAAACCGGGAGGCTGCCAATGCCTTAATGGATTCGGTTCTTAATGCCGAACAAACAGGAGCGTTGGCGTTGGATATAGTCAGCAACAGGTGCAATTCTTCGGCACAGGGGTTGGACGCTTTGAACCGCTTGTCGCCCGAATTGGCCAATTTGGACTTTGTCGCCGAATTGAGGGAAGAATTGACACGCCGCCTGAAGACCGAACCTGGTGGAATGTACATCGATATGGAGTATCCTGATGTGGACGGCAACCTTATCAGCTTGAGTTCAGTGGTTAACAACCCTGCCAACCGTTATATTCTCGTTGATTTCTGGGCCACCTGGTGTAGTGGATGCGTAGAAACTCTGCCTAAATTAGTGGAGCTATACGCAAAATATCATGATAAAGGTCTTGAGATATACGGTATGTCTGCCGATACTAAAGGACGTTACGAATTATGGAAATCCTGTCTCGCCGAAAAAAATATGACATGGGTCAACGTTTGTGACTTCAGCGGAGGAAGAAAAGACTCTAAAGCCCGGTACGATTATGCTCTTGATGCTTATCCTTGCACGTTGCTAATCGAAGGCCAAACAGGCGTGATCATCGCCCGTGACAAAGGACCTGACGAATTGGATGCGATGCTCGCCGAGTTGTTACAAGATTGAATCAAAAGATGAAAACAAGAGTTTTTAGAATTATCGCCGTCTTCTTGTTGGTGTTGACATCGTTGTCGGCAACAGCCCAAGTAATGGATTTCACGGACTTCACCCTTTCCCGTCACGATTTTGTGGATACCATCAAGGTCGAGATTGTCGATGGTGCAGTGATTGTTCCGGTGGAAATTGACGGAGAACTCAAACGTATGATGTTCGACACGGGATCAGAGTATGGATTTTGGATCGCGGGCGATGAGGCTTGGATGCAACCATCAGGCGATAACATAACGATTACCGATTCCCAAAACACAAAGCATAAAATTCCCATCTTTATGGTCCCATCGATGACGTTGGGCTCCACCGTTATTACTGGTTACCCTATCATCGCACAAGAAGAGATGAACGAAATTTTATGCGGAAAGTTCGATGGCGGCTTGGGCTTTAACCTTGTCGCCAAAGGCCTGTCGTTCAAGCTCGACACGAAAGACAGCCTGCTGATCATGACCGACCGCAAGCGCTTCTTTGCCAAAGAGGAGAAAGGACAACCTACGCTGAAATATCTCGAGGACGACGTGCCAAGGGTGAAGGTGGGTTTTCCCTTCGTTCGTGCCAAAATGCTCTTTGATACGGGATGGCTCGGAGGCTGGTTCGACTTTCCTGAATATTGGCTGAAGCGCTGGTCGAAAAACGACGAGAAGATGCAGCAAACCATCGACGGGCTGACAGTGCAGAGGGACACCTCGGTTGTTGCGCAATATGGCTTTTTTGGCCGTTCCGCGGACACCATCTCATATAGGACACTTCGCATCCCCACTGTGAAGTTGGACGGTCTTACGCTCAAAGACGTGTGGCTGTCGACAAACTCCCATAGCATGAAAACAGGTTCGGCTTTGTTAAAACACAATTCTCTGATTATCAATGCGCATAAGAAGCGCCTTGTGCTTCTTCCGCATGATGGAAACCTTGAGCAAGTAGTGAAAAACGAGGGAAATGGGGTCAATTTTATCGCAGCATCTGAAAACGATAGCCTTGGGGCAATACAGGCAGTGGTGCGCAATGGCTCGAAGGCCTACCGAAAGGGAATCCGCACGGGTGACTATTTGGTCACCGCCAATGGGACGCCAATTGACGACCTTTGCACCTACGTCATGTTATTAGATAAAGAGAAGGTGACAAGCATGGTGTTCCGCACTCCTGAAGGTGAAACAAAAGAGGTAGAATGGTAAAGATTATTCTAACAACATGAAAGAAACTGAATCAGACTGGCAAGAATGCTACCTGCTTGTGGGCATGTCACCCGACCATCCGTGACCTAGATCCCAGTGCTCATCATACACAAATTCGAAGTATGGCAGCGAGAACTCCTGTTCCAGCAGTTCAGACAACTCATCTTGAATAGGCTCAGCCCAATGGCCTACCAAAACAATGAACTTGTCGATTGTCCATGTCACGCGTCCGCGTGGAATCTGCGTATAATCGCCCTTGAATTTCGTATCTGAATGTTTGGCTTGTGCGCGGAAATACTCCCTGGCCCACACTTGCCGATGCAGTTGTGGGTAATTGATAAACGGCTTCCCTTTGACGGCAGCCTCTTCCACTTCGCGTGGTGTCAGTTCTTTCTTGCGTACTCCGAAAAGGGTATGGTCATTGGGGTCGTACCAAAATATACCCACTGAAGGCATCTGTTCGTCGAACGACTTCATATCCTCCATTTGAGCTTTATGCTGTTCTTCTGTCAAATTGGTCATATTGAGGTGTTCTTAAATCTTTGGTTTTCAAGGATACGATGCAAAGTTAGACATTTTTTTCATAATAAGTTTCATTTTGTAGATTATTAGTATTTTTGCTCTGATTAACTTACAGATATATATTCCAAACATCCAAAATATGAATGCACTCCATATCAATGGCAGCCCACACGCTAACGGCTGCATTTACACCGTACTGAACATCATAGCGAAGAAACTGGAAAACAAAAAACACATCATCACCTTCCTTCTGATGCTCGCATCGATGGTCACATTTGCCCAAAACAAAGTTCAGTCCACCACTACCCTGCTCGGTTCTTGGTCAGGCAAACTTGACTTAGGCGTAGCAAATCTGACGCTGGTATTTAATCTTGAGCAGGCCGACGGCTACGTGACAGTGACGATGGATAGCCCCGACCAGAGTGTCAAAGGCATCGGTTGCTATAAGGATTTTCTGTCGGATGATTCTTTGGCAGTATCGGTAAAGCAGCTCAACCTCACTTACGCAGCACGGCTAAAAGATGGCAAACTCGACGGAACGTTCACCCAAAATGGCATGTCTCTTCCGCTGGTGCTGATAAAGGGTGAAGAAGTGCTTAATCGTCCGCAGACACCAAAGCCGCCATTTCCATACGAGACAGAAGAGGTGACGTTCAGAAATGAAAGTGACGGTGCCACACTGGCCGGAACTCTAACGTGGCCTGTAGGATACAACGCAAAGTCAGAAAAGAAACCCATTGTTCTCTTGTTTGTTACGGGCAGTGGTGAGGAGAACCGGGACGAAGAAATCTTCGACCATAAGCCATTCCTCGTCATTGCCGACTATCTGGCACGTCAGGGAATTGCTTCGCTACGCTACGACGACCGCGCCACGGGTGCATCCGTAGGTGGCGATTTGAAGAATGCCACGAGCGAGGACTTCGCTCGTGATGCAGCTGCAGGACTGGAATATCTGCGTAGCCTCAAAGCATTCTCTAAAGTCGGACTAATTGGTCATAGCGAAGGCGGACTGATAGGCTTCATGCTTGCTGCACAAGGAAAGACAGACTTCCTCGTTTCGTTAGCTGGGCCTGGTGTAAAGGGCGACACGCTTATAGCATCACAACAAAACCGCATGGTTGAAATATATGGAGGAAAAGGCACCATGACCGCCGACTCAGTACGACATTCGCCGGAAATCCAGCAAGTTCCTTGGTATAAGTGGTTTATAGACTATGACCCATCTGCCAACATTGCCGCCACACGCTGCCCTGTATTCGCGCTCAACGGTGACCGCGACTTTCAGGTCATTTCCTCTCTCAACCTTACCGCCATCGAGCGGCTATTACCTAAGTCAAAGAAGAACGTGACGAAGGAATACGCCGGACTCAACCACCTTTTCCAACACTGCAATACCGGTCTTATGAACGAGTACCGTCAGATAGAAGAGACTATATCACCCGAGGTTCTCAGCGATATTGCAGAATGGATAAATGCCTTGAAATAATACAATCCATCTTTACACTTGCCGCATACAAAACAAGTAATCCGATTCGTTATTGAGGCTTTATGGTTAAAGTATAATAACGAATCTTGTTACTTCGTCACTTGTGATATAATAACGGCTATGTTGCTTACAAACATATTCACAGCCATAGCCAGCAAAATAACACCAAAAAATTTGCGGATGATGAATATCATATTGTTGCCTAACAGACGCTGAATCTTGTCAAGATACTTGATTACCATATAGTCCAAAATAATATTCAACAGCAATCCCAGCAGAATGTTACATGTGGCGTGGTCTGCACGGAGGGAAAGCAGGGCGGTAATGGCTCCCGGACCGGCAATAAGCGGAAAAGCGACAGGCACAACACTCACACTGCTACTGTTTGGCTCGTTTTTGATGATGTCGCGCCCCAACACCATCTCAACCGCCAAAATGAACAGAACAAACGCGCCAGCTACTGCAAAAGAGGCCGAATTGATGCCAAACAGCCTTAATAGGGCATCACCGGCAAAGAAGAAGAGCAGAAAAAGCCCCAAAGCCGTGAGGCAGGCTTGCGCCGCCTTGATGTTCTGTTGTTTCTCCCGGATACTAATGAAAATGGGGATAGACCCAAAAATGTCAATGATGGCGAACATCACAATAAATGAGCCGAAGATCTCTACAAAATTAATCTTTCCCATATCATCCTATAGTTTGCCGTTGTTGCTTTCCAACTGTTTGCGATTCCGTCCGATATATAGAAAATACAAGAATAGGTCAAAACTAACCAATAAGGCATTAAATACATATAGCCATATTACTATATCCCTGCTATACAATAGTTTATGGATAATACCAAAGATATATCCCAAGATAACAAGAGACATGAAAAGCGGGCTTTTACCTATGACTATCTTGGTGCGAAGCGACTTTGCGATGGACACCGGCCAGCTAATCGCAAAGCAACAGAGGAACAAGACCTCCCAAATACTGAAATTTACCATAATTACTTTAATTAAATGATATTGGTTTTGCAAATGTAATGATAATGTGGTCCAAAACGTTTGAAGGCTGCCTCATCAAGCATCTCCTGGAACTGTGGGTGTGCCACCGAGATGATAAGTTTGGCACGTTCTTGCAACGAGCGACCATATAGGTTCACAGCGCCGTATTCTGTGACGAACCAGTGGATGTGGTTGCGTGTGGTGACAGCACCTGAACCCAAGTCCAATGTGGGTACAATCTTGTTGATACCCTTGCGTGTTGTGGAAGGCATTGCGATGATGGCCTTGCCACCTATGGAGCGCGAAGCGCCATAGACGTAATCGATCTGTCCACCTACACCAGAATAAATGCGCTCGCCCAAGGAGTCGGCACAAACTTGTCCCGACAAGTCAATCTGAATGCCAGAGTTTATGGAAGTCATCTTGGGTTGTTGTGCGATGATGAAGGGGTCGTTGGTGTATTCCACGTCCATCAGCAACACTTCGTGATTGCCATCGATGAAATTGTAAATTTTCTGTGAACCCATCACAAAAGTTGAGACTATTTTGCCTTTGTTGAGCTTCTTGTTGTTGCCCGTGATAACGCCCTCCTTTAGTCTTCTCAACTTCATTGGGTTCAGGCATGTCAACGGTGAGTAATGAAGTGTCATCTTCTACAAAGACATTGATTCTACTGATATGTACCAAAGCATCGCCGAAGGTTCGGGGCACATACTTGTTGACCACGGCAATGACGAACTCAGCACTCTCCATGGCGGCTAATGTGGCATCCACTGACGGCCCCAAAGAGACGTATCCGAACTTGTCAGGCGGACACACCTGAATCATCGCCACATTGCACTTGATATAACGCTCACGATAGAGTTTTGAGGTCTCGCCAAGAAAAACGGGAATGTAGTCCGCCAATCCTTTCTGCACACTCTCCCTCACATTGGATCCGACGAAAAAGGCGTTGTGCTGGAAGATGCCTTCAAATTCCGGCTGTACGTAAGGAGCGGCGCCTTCAGTGTGAAGGTGATGGATGTAAACATTTTTCAATTCACCGGCACGTCCCCGGTCGCATAGCGCTTTAACCAAACATTGCGGCACATTCGACACCGAGCTGATGTGGACATGGTCGCCCGACTTGATGACTTTGACGGCTTCCTCGGCCGTAACTGCTTGATACTGTTTCTTCATAAACACAATTGTTACATGTTCAACTTAAAAACAGCAGCAATAGGACAAAATGAGAAAAAGAAACGGGAAATCCGTTTCACTTTGATTCCCACGCTTTTGTTCCCGAAAGCTGCGAATATAGGATACAGGCAGGTCTTCTGGCTTGTTCAAACCAGCGACGTCTTCCCGACACAAGGTCAGTGACGTTGATGCCGCAGGTCTATCATTGAACTTACAGCTACGGGCATAGCTCCTGATTTCCACAGGATTCCCTATTAATCTTTTGGAACCTGAATCCGGCGACAAAAATACATAATTAAATAGATTCAACTGGCAAATTTTGAAAATATTGTCGAATTATGTGAAAGCAGTATGTCAGAAATAGTTGTACTTTTGCAAACAGATTCCAACATAAATATCCCGAGCGCGAAATGCGTAAGGACATGAACTATATCAGGTAAAAAAATGAAATAAATAACACTATGCAGAACTTTAATTACATGACTCCAACACGCCTTATTTTTGGCAAGGGCGTTGTCGAGAAACTGCCTAAGGTGATGGAGCAGTTCGGAAAGAGAATACTTCTCACCTACGGCGGTGGGAGCATCAAGAAAATAGGACTATACCAGAAAGTGATGGAACTGCTGAAAGGGTACGAAATCGTGGAACTTGGCGGCATCCAGCCCAACCCAAAATATGACCCCAGCGTATTGGACGGTGTACGCCTGTGCAAAGAACATAATGTGGATGTAATCCTTTCAGTGGGCGGAGGTTCAGTGCTCGACTGCTCGAAGGCTATCGCCGCCGGAGCCTGCTATGATGGCGACCCGTGGGACCTCATCACCTACAAAGTAAAAGCGAAGGCAGCCCTGCCTATAGTCGATATCATAACCCTCGCCGCAACAGGTAGCGAATACGATGCCGGCGGCGTCATCTCACGCACCGAGACCAACGACAAAATAGGCTATATTGACTCGCTGCTTTACCCGCGCGTCTCGTTTCTTGACCCCACCTACACTTTTACTGTAAGCCGCAAACAAACCGCTGCCGGTATCGCCGATGCGATGAACCACACCATCGAGCAGTACTTCGCTGCCGACACCACCCTACTCAACGATGGTTTCTGCGAGTCAATGCTGCGCTCGCTGATGGTCAACGGTCGCAAATGTTTAGAAAACCCGGAAGACTACACTGCACGCGCCGAAATGATGCTCTGCTGCACCTACGGATGCAACGGTATCCTATCGCTCGGCAATAGCCCTTCAGGTTGGCCCTGTCATGGAATCGAGCACGCTCTGAGCGCTTACTACGACATCACACACGGCGAAGGCCTGGCCATCATCACCCCACGCTGGATGCGTCATATCCTCAACGAGAAGACCATCGACCGTTTCGTGAAATATGGCGTCAACGTATTCGGCATCGATTCCACGCTGCCTAAGCAAGAAATTGCCGAGAGAGCCATCAACGAGACCTACCGTTTCTTCGAGAGCATCAACATTCCGATGCACTTGCGCGAAGTGGGTATCGATGACAGCCGCCTCGACGAAATGGCACACCACATCGCTGTCAACGAAGGACTGGAGAACGCATACGCACCGCTGACTGAGCAGGACATCAAAGAGATTTTGGTGGCATCGTTGTAAAAATAGGATATCTGCAAGTGGGTGCTCCTATTCATCGGGAAGAATCACCACACGCATTCCAACAAAAGCATATTTTTCCTTCAAGTCGTCCAAATCATCGTTCCGGAGGCGAATGCACCCCTCGCTGCCCCTACCCGGCACCGAACTCTCGTTGTTGGTGCTCCCATGAATGCCAATACCCGAAAAGCCAGGCGTGTCCAAGCGCAGGAACCAGTTGCCGTATGCCAAAATCGAGCCACGACCATCTCCAAAATCATGATACCAATTGGAGGCGTCTTGTATCTGTATGATAGTGAAAGGATTATCAAAAGAGCATTCCGGCGTGCGCATATCTTTTCTCTTTTGTTTCTGCCCTTTATTGAGTGCCACGCAAACAGGATAATGCACCCGCTTTACGGTATCATCGCCCACCACCTCGCAGACATAAAGCCTGTATTCAGGCTTCGAGACAAGTATAAAACAGTTCATTTTGTCAACAACTTCCGAATAGAAAGTTGCACTATCAGGCTTAATAGAGTCAATACTTCCTACGGCAACTTCCGTTGTATCCACACTTGAAGTTTCACTATGTTCCTCGGCAGCTCTGACCGATGAATAGCCGCACGATGTCATGAGGAACATAGCCATTAACAAACAAAATATAATAGTCAATTTATTCATTGTAAGATATCATAGTCATTTATCGAGTACAAAGATATATTTTTTTATGAAATGGACAAAAATGTCTCTTACATGATTATCTTTGTAGCTGATATAGAAACTATCACTATATTCCAAGTCATGAAAACCTCACATCTTTGTATTATCGCCATCCTCACGATATATGCGCTTTTGCCTACTTCCGTTTCAGCGCAAAACGGACATCCTGCCGATTTCCATGAAAGATACACCTTGAAAGAAGTGGTGGTGCTGAGCCGGCACAACATCCGCTCCCCTATTTCGGGCAAACGCTCTACGCTGATGCGCATCACTCCACACAAATGGTTCATGTGGTCTTCTGCACCAGGCGAACTTTCGTTGCGCGGTGGCGTGTTGGAAACAATGATGGGACAGTATTTCCGGAAGTGGCTCGTCAACGAAGGACTGATAGATGAACATGAAATCCCCGAAGAAAGCACCATACGGTTCTACGCCAACTCCTTACAGCGCACGGTGGCAACGGCACAATTTTTTTCGTCAGGGATGCTGCCTTTGGCCAACATCCACATCGAACGCCATTGCGATATAGGAAGAATGGACCCTGTATTCAATCCACAACTCACACAAGTGGATGAAAAATTCAGGGCTGATGCAATGAAACAGTTTGAAGCCATGGGAGGCGAAAATGGACTGAACGGCATCAGTGAGAAGATGTCGGAAAACTTCCGTCTCCTTGAAGAGGTGCTCGACATGAGCCAAAGCGAAGCCTGCCGCAACGGCGCCACCTGTTGCTTTCATACCGATGACCTTATTATTCATCTGGTACAAAACCGTGAACCTGCTTTAGGCGGCTCATTCCGGTTGGCATGTCAGGCCGCCGATGCACTCGTGCTGCAATATTATGAAGAGGCTGACGACCTTAAGGCTTCTTTCGGTGACACGCTGACTACCAATGAATGGATGAAAATTTCGGAAATTAAGGACTGGTACGGCGATGTACTCTTCACCGCTCCCATCGTAGCTCGTCAGGTTGCCCGCCCGCTGCTGCAGACGATACTCGACGAATTGCAAAAGGATGACAGGAAATTCACATTTCTCTGCGGCCATGACTCCAATATAGGCAGCGTACTAGCAGCGCTCAACGTCGAAGAGTACCTTCTGCCACAAACCATCGAGAGAAAAACACCGATAGGCGCCAAGCTCGTCATAGAAAAATGGGAAGATAAGGAAGGGCAGAATTTCACCTGCGTCCGCCTCGTTTATCAAAGCACGGAACAACTGCGCCAGATGAGTCTCCTTGACTTGGACAACCCTCCAGTCTCATTCCCGATACGTTTCAACGGATTAGAACCCAATGCGGATGGATTGGTCCCCCTGGAAGCGTTCCTGCAACACATCGAGACGGTCATCAACAATTAATTTCAACTGTCGCCGAAAAAAGGAAACCAACACAAAAACAATGAGTTGACATAAAAATGTCAAGAGGTAAGAAGAAAAATTTCTTAAAAAAAACTAAAAAAATATTAATTCCCAATAAGGTAATTTATTTTTGTAACATAAAATGAAATCAAAACAAAACACAAAATGAAAAAAGGCAGATTATTTTTGTTAACAGTGACAGCCTTGCTTGTACTGTTGACATGCGCATGTGAAAAAGACTACCGTATGAGCTGGATGGGGCAATTTAGTTATGATGTGACGATCAATTCTTGGATGCTTAATGATAGCAATATGGTTGTTCAATATGAATCTGGTAATCTATTTGTAGAGGACTCAGAGGATAGTTGTGTCATGATTATGTTGTCCGACTCCACTTGGTACTGGCGTTGTCAGGTTTCTTCTGATGGAAACTTAAAACTTATTGAAAGCAGTTCCTATTGTCGCCATTTTGATGGCCGTTTCTCTCAATCGGACAGCCTATATATAAACTGTTCCTATGGTGGTCTTGGAGGTGGAGGGTACAGGGAATATCGTTGTAAAAAGAAATAACGAAAGCCAATTTTACGCAGAAGTTTTTTTGAAAAAACATACGGACAGTAAAACAAAAACACCTATTTTTGCATCGCAAAAGTTCGTAGTTGATTTTTTGCAATAAAAATAAACCAAAATAAAGCTATGCAAGGAATCTGGACTGTCATCATGCTTGTATTTTCGAATGTTTTCATGACATTCGCATGGTATGGACATCTCAAACTCAGTGAAATGAAAATTTCGACCGGCTGGCCACTTATCGTTGTTATCCTGTTTTCGTGGGGAATCGCTTTCTTCGAGTATTGTCTGACGGTACCTGCCAACCGGATTGGTTTCCAGGGGAACGGCGGCCCCTTCAATCTTCTGCAACTTAAGGTGATTCAGGAAGTGATTTCACTTACTGTTTTTACGGTTATCGTGATGTTCGCATTCAAAGGCCAGACCATTCAATGGAATCACCTGGCGGCTTTCTTCTGCTTGGTGTTGGCGGTTTTCTTCGTATTTCTCAAATAGCGAAATCTGTGCCTTCCGCCAACGGGCATGGCCACCGATAAACGCACCCCATGGCGACTCGCGAAAAGTTTCGGCAATAATCACATAAATTCTTTATTTTTGCAGACATTATCAACGTATAAACCGTATAAACTCTGCATCATGCCAAAGTTCAATATCCGTCCGGCAAAGCCTGAAGAAACCAGCCTCGTACTTGAGTTCATCAAGAAATTAGCCGCCTATGAAAAATGTTCCGATGAAGTCGTCGCCGACGAAGCCACCTTGTACCAATCGCTTTTCGTGGAGAAGGCCGCTGAGGTCATCTTTGCCGAAGAAGACGGTGTGGTCATCGGCTTTGCCTTATTTTTCCACAACTTCTCGACTTTCGTCGGGCGCAAAGGGCTTTATCTCGAAGATATCTTCATTATCCCCGAAAAACGCGGCTTGGGCTATGGCAAGGCCATCCTGAAATACCTGGCTGACATCGCCATTGAGCGCAACTGCGGTCGCATGGAATGGATATGTCTCGACTGGAATGCTCCTTCGCTGGCATTCTATCGCTCCATCGGAGCCATTCCATTGGACGAATGGACTGTGCAACGCATGACAGAAGACGTGGTGAAAGAGTTTGCATCTCCGCACTGAAATATCAGTTATCAGTCAGGGCGTGGTGATTCTTCGCATGTTTCAACTCCATCATCTTTGCAACTCAGTTGCAAAACTTTTGCCGTTTCTTTGCAGTCGAAATTTCGATGAAATATATTTAATTGCAAGAATATGGCACACGAACATCATCACGAACAAAAATGCTACTCACATGAACATGAGCATCAACACAAACAACAGCACCATGAACATGAGTGCTGCGAACACGAGCGCCATCATGAGCATGAACATGGTCACGATCACGAACACCATCACCACGAGCACGAAGACAGTCTGAAAAGCCAAATAATCAAGATTGTCATTGCGGTGGCGCTGCTCGTCGCAGCGGTCATCATCGAGAAACGCTGCGACCTACCTACGTGGCAGCTGCTCCTAGTCTATCTCATCCCTTACCTGTTCATAGGCTTCAACACTCTCAAAGAAGCTGCCGAAGGTTTGGCACACGGCGAGGCTTTCAACGAACATTTCCTTATGTCGATTGCGACCATTGGGGCACTCTGCATCGGCTTCCTGCCTAATGCAGAGACACAGTTCCCCGAAGCGGTCTTTGTCATGCTGTTCTTCCAAGTCGGCGAACTCTTTGAGTCCTACGCCGAAGGCAAGAGCCGCGAAAGCATCGCACATCTGATGGACATTCGCCCCGACGTGGCCAATGTGGAACGCAACGGCAAGGTGGAAAGCATCAACCCCGAACAGGTTGAGGTTGCTGAAACCATCATCATCAAACCAGGCGAGAAAGTGCCGCTCGATGGCATTGTCATCGAAGGCAACACCTCTTTGAACACCGTAGCCTTGACTGGCGAAAGCGTCCCACGCGAAATCGTCGAAGGCGATGAGGTTATTTCCGGCTGCATTAACCTTTCGGGCGTCATCAAGGTGCGTACGACAAAGAGTTTCGGCGAAAGCACGGTCTCTAAAATCATAAATTTAGTGGAAAACGCCACCGAAAGCAAGTCGAAAAGCGAGACTTTCATCTCGAGATTTGCCCGCGTCTATACCCCGATAGTGGTCTTTGCCGCAATCGCCTTTGCTCTGCTTCCGCCGTTGTTCTCCGGCAACTTTGCAGGTGTATTCCCAATCTGGCTCTATCGCGCCCTGATGTTCCTTGTGGTGTCATGTCCCTGCGCATTAGTCATCAGTGTGCCACTCACATTCTTTGGAGGCATCGGAGGTGCCTCGCGCAAAGGAATCCTCGTCAAAGGCTCAAACTACATGGACGTGTTGGCCAAGGTCGGCACGGTGGTTTTCGACAAGACAGGCACACTTACGCACGGCCGTTTTGAGGTTACAGCGGTACATCCAGGCACTTGCGATGAGCATCAGTTATTACACCTCGCCGCACATGTGGAGCATTTCTCCACACATCCAATAGGAGCAGCCTTGCGCGACGCCTTCCCGGATGAAGCCAACGATGGTTGCCGCATCAGCGAGGTAGAGGAAATTGCCGGCCACGGCATCCGCGCCAAGGTGGACGACAAGATTGTTTGCGTAGGCAACACAAAGATGATGGATTCCATCGGCGCAATGTGGCACGACTGCCATCATGTCGGCACGATTATACATGTCGCCATCGATGGCGAATATGCGGGGCATATCGTCATCAACGACAAGATTAAGGAAGACAGCGCGGAAGCCATCGCCGCCTTGAAGTCGCTTGGCATAAGCCGCACGGTTATGCTCACCGGCGATCGTAAGGAAGTTGGCGAGGACGTTGCACAGAAACTCGGTTTGAGCGAGTATCACGCTGAGCTACTGCCCGCCGACAAGGTTCAGTATGTGGAGCAACTGCTTCATGAAAAACAAGAAGGCAGATTTCTCGCTTTCGTGGGCGACGGCATCAATGACGCGCCTGGTTTGGCCCGTGCCGACGTGGGCATTGCCATGGGCGGTCTCGGCAGCGATGCCGCCATCGAAGCAGCCGACGTAGTGCTAATGGACGACCAGCCATCGAAAATCGCCATCGCAATCCGTATTGCACGGCGTACGTTGAGCATCGCCAAGCAAAATGTCTGGTTTGCCATCGGCGTGAAAGTTGCCGTACTCGTCCTCGCCGCATTTGGCATTGCAACGATGTGGATGGCCGTCTTCGCCGACGTAGGTGTCACTGTTTTGGCAGTGTTCAACTCTATGCGGGCATTGAAAGTGTAAAAAAAAAGCTTGCGATCGCAAGCTTTTTTTTATGAAATTTATTCGCGGAAAGCGTCTTTAACCTGTTTCACTTTCTTCTGAAACTTGTTGATGCCGAAAAAGGCAATGAGATAAGCGAAACCGAGAAGCATGACAGCGCAACCGAACATAATCGAAATGGTCATGCCAGTCACCTCAAGGTTCTTCATGGCAAAGAAACCGAGGACAACCACGGCGATACCCATAAGCAGGAGCCACCACCAACCTTGGTAATCAGCTTTTTTGTAGTCGAACGACTGAACAACAAGAATAATACCCTCAATAATGAGCCATATAGCGAAAATCAAAGGAAGAGATATGGCAACGAAGATGTTGTTGAACAACAAGAAGATACCTAATATGACATCAAAAACACCTGTCAGGATACGTGTACCGCTATTAGGCAGGAAATTCTGCGTTCTGAGTCCGAATACAAGTTTACTAACACCTGCCAAGAGTGTTAAGAAACCTATGAGCCATGCCATAGAGAAGAGGGTCTCGACTGGATTGCAGATGCAAACGATCCCCAAGACGATTAGTAGAATGCCCGTAACAACGAGCATGATTTTTGTACTTTTCTTCATACTTGTTTGATTTTATTAGTTAATTATTTGAAATTTATAGTTTTCATGCCACAAAGATAATTAATTCTTGACAAAAAAAGAAATCTTCCGAGAAAAACCCGGAAGATTTCCTTGTGGCTCTATAAGCGGGATTCTGTCGTGTCCTATCATTTATCTACGATGCGAGTCACCTCGCACCTCTATCTGCCTACCCCCCGGAATCGGACGAGCAACCCTTAGCCTGCAAAGCAGACTCTCCGGTTTATTTGGCATTTCAACCCATAAGGCTTGTCCCCACAATATGTTGCCATATCATAGCGTGAGCTCTTACCTCACGTTTTCACCCTTACCGCGAAATAAAATTCCACGGCGGTATAGTTTCTGCGACGCTATCTGTGACAGAGTCTCCCCTGCCCCTTCCTGTTAGGAAGTATGGTGCTCTGTGTTGTCCCGACTTTCCTCTCCGAATCTCTTCGCAGCGATAGAACAAACCACTCTGCAAAAGTACAATTATTTTTCAAGCTAACAATAAAAATTATATCTTTGCAGTTATATAATCTAAACACATTTCTTTATGAAACTCAAACATATTTTAGCTGTCGCAGCCTTCATTATGACTTCTTCTGTCGCCTTCTGTCAGAATCAGGTCTCATCGTCACAACTGTCACCGAAATTCATCAAGGCTATGGAATTGTATGAACTCCACAACTATACTGCCGCGATGAATCTGTTCGAGGATTTGAGCTCAAACAACATACAGGCCACATATTTCGAGAAGTCCTCTTCAAGCTATTATCTCGCAATGTGTCACAAACTCGTGGGTGACACCAACCTCGCTGAAATCTATTTCAACAACTTCCTCGTCAATTATCCGGAAAATATCCACAACAACGAGGCAAGATTCGCTATGGGACAAATCCAGTTCGGCAACAAATCCTACAAAACCGCATTGGAGACTTTCCAAAGCATCGATACCAAAAATATTGACAGCGATCTGCTCGATGAGTATTATTACAAGGTAGGCTACTGCTATCTCAAAGGCAAAAAAACCGAAGAAGCCAAAAACGCTTTATACAAAGCCATAGGCAACAATTCCGAATATAGTGATGCGGCCACATATTATTATGCCACAATAATTTACGATGAAAACAATTACGATGCGGCCCTCAAATATTTCAATACACTTACCGATAATCCTGACTTCCGTAACCCTTCTCTCCAATACATCACCAGAATCAATTCGGTGAAACGGCAATACGACGCTGTTATCGACGCTTATGACAAAGAATTGATCGGCACAAGCAAAAAAGAGAAAAAAGACAATCAGGAAAACATAAAAATCTTTGCTGATGCTTTCTACAAGACAGGTAACTTCGACAAAGCGATAGAACTCTATGAATCAGTCAGTAACAGTTTGTCACCTGAGGAAAGCTATCAACTCGCCTACTCATATTACACAAAAAAAGAATACAACAAGGCGATTCCTTATTTTGAAAATGCAGCCGACAACAAGGATGTTCTGAGTCAGAACGCACTTTATCA
Organism: Bacteroidales bacterium; assembly: GCA_016285515.1. Classification (GTDB taxonomy): domain Bacteria; phylum Bacteroidota; class Bacteroidia; order Bacteroidales; family BM520; genus RGIG7150. Next base: position 156,282 of record JAEEQW010000003.1, on the reverse strand, counting down.
CATCGGTGTCTGCCAGATGAAGACAAACAACAAAAACTTCGCAGCCACAGCATTTCACAACGCATATAAACTGCAGCACGACAAGGAAATCTCTGAAAAATCCCTGTTCAATTACATCAAACTCGTCTATGAATCAGGTATTGACCCATACAATGATGCATTGGCAATCCTTCAGAATTATATCAACGAAAACCCTGATTCCGAAAGAAAAGAGGAAGCATACTCGTATCTTGCAAAACTTTTCATTTCGACAAACAACTATCGACAGGCTCTTGAGGCGATTGAAAGTCTCAACAGCCTTACACCGGAGCTGAAATCGGCATATCAAAAAATAAACTATTCAAGCGGCATCAGCAGTTTCAACAACAAAAAATACACAAATGCCATAACACTTCTTGAGAAATCAAAAACATATCCTCAGGACCCACAGCTTGCAGCCGATGCCACATACTGGATTGGTGAAAGCTATTACCGCCAGAATAAACTCGACAAAGCCAAGGCAAACTACAAAGCCTTCATTGAAATGCCAAACGCCAAGAAATCAACATATTACAACACTGCAAAATATTCTCTCGGATATTGTAATTTCAAACAGAAAGATTATAAGTCTGCCGAAAACTATTTCAATCAATTTGTCAAATCGGAAAACCAAAATTCTGCTCCAACCATAGTTGCCGATGCATACAACAGAATCGGAGACTGCAATTTCATTCAGCAGAAACACAACAATGCTATCACAGCATACGACAAGGCGATGTCTTACAACGGCAATCAAAACGACTATTCACTTTATTACAAGGCTTTGGCATACGGAGCAATGAACAAACTTTCGGACAAGATTTCAACTCTGAAACAGATTGTCGCCATGCCTAAACAGACTTCGATGAGAAACAGTGCGCTTTTTGAGCTCGGAAACACATACACTCTCACAAATAAAACTTCAGAAGCCATTGATACCTACAACAAATTCATCAGCGAATACCCTAAGAATGTGCTCGTAGGCAAGGCAAAACAGAAACTCGGCATGCTTTATTACAACAAGAATGACAATGCAAAAGCAATTGAACAGTTCAAGGACGTTGTCACAAAATATCCAGGGTCCAAAGAAGCCTCCGAATGCTTGGTGCTTCTGAAAAACATCTACGTTGAAGAAGGCAATGTCGATGATTATCTGAATTTCACCAACAATACTGCAAACATCAAGACATCCACCTCTGAAGCCGACTCGCTCAGCTACGCAGCAGTCCAGAATTTATATCTCTCCGGACAAGGCAACAAGACAAAGGATGCCTGCATTGCATACCTCAACAAATATCCGAACGGTTCTTACGTTTCAGATGTTAATTTCTATCTCGGCGAATGTCTGTTCAATGAGAAAAAATATGACGAAGCCCTGAAACATTACGCAGTTGTATATAACGGGGCCCCTTCCATTTATGCTGAAAATGCAAGACTGAAAGCCGCCAAGATACAACGCTATAAGAAAAACTACAACTCGGCAGCCTCTCTGTTCGAACAGGTCATCTCAAATGCCGAATATGACTATATCATTGATGATGCAAATACAGAACTGATGTACTGCTATTATTATCTCCCTGATTATCAGAAACTTTTAACCGTTTCTGAAACCGTTATGAACAATCAGTCCAACGCGGATGAAATCAAAGATGATGCAAAATACTATTACGCTCAAGCTTTGTATAATCTTGGAAAAACCGACAAAGCCTATACAGAATTTGCTGAAATCGCTGCCGGAAACCAAGGTGAAAGAAGTGCTGAAGCCAAGTATTTGTGCGGTTTGATAAAATATAACAAGGCACAGTACGATGAAGCCGAAACCGAAACATTCGACCTTATTCAAAACTATGGTGAATATGACTATTGGTATGCCAAAGGCTTCATACTGCTCGCTGACATATACACCAAGACAGGCAATGAATTCCAGGCCAAACAGACTTTGCAGAGTATCATTGACAACTATCAGGGCCAAGACTTAAAGGATGAAGCCCAGGCAAAATTAAACGCATTGAACAAAAATGAATAAAAGAATCTTTTTAACAGTCCTGGCATTCAGTATGTTTGCCATCACCTCAGCATACGCTCAGACCTACAACGAACAAATCGACATTACAGCTCCCTATCAGCCATCGGTAAACGATGCCAACAAAATAAACACAGAGCCGGAAAAATACAAGATAAAGATTGAGAAAACGACACCGGAGTACAACTATGAGTCGTTCAAGTATTCATCTTTCATCAAGATGCCTGCAAAACTTGAACTGATCCAGCCAGTCAACTATGATGCAACGGCAAAGAAACACATTCTTTCGGCGATTGTGGGATTCGGGACAAATCTGGAGCCACTTGTTGACATCAACGTAAATTCCATTCAGAAGAAAAAAATATGGGGTGGATTCAGCCTTTATCACAACTCAGCATGGCGGCAGATGAAAAATGTGCCCAACAATACCATGAGTTCAACTAAAGTCACCGGATACGGTAACTTCCTGATTGGAAAACAACTCCTTGCACCATCAATCAGATACACCCGTGAAGGATTTCATTACTATGGCGTGGATCCTTCATTGGCATCGACATACGATTTTGACGCATTAACTGATGACTCCATTCATCAGACTGTTGACATGATAGATGCTGAAATCGCTTTGTTCAACGCTCAACGCGGTCAGTCGAATTACAATGTCTCACTGCAATATTCCTACCTGCAGGACAAATACTCCGACCGAGAGCATATAATAAGTCTGCCTGCAAATTTCAACCGTAATATGAAATGGCTTGACAATGACCTGTTGAACATAAACTTCCAGATGCAGTTCGTCTCCACAAACGCTTTGACAAGCAACAATTTCCTCACCAGTCTCTCCCCTGTATATATGTTCAGCACAGGTGCTTTCGACTTCAACATAGGCTGTGATTTTGCACTATACACACAAAACGACAACAGCTCAAAAGAAACGAAATTTAAAGTTCACCCTATATTTCAGGTGAAAGCCAATATCATCCCGCAAACTTTCAACATCCATATCGGAGTCAACGGCAACAGTAATCGCAACACCTTCAAAAAACTGTTCACCACAAATCACTACATTGCAACTCCTAATATCATCAGCCGACAAGCAAGTTCTTCAATAACCAACGATTATCTTGCCAAAGTCACCGATACAAAATTCAACATATATGCCGGTTTTGATTCAAAAATATGCAAATTCGTCAATTTCTCGGCAAATGCAAAGTACATCATCATTGAAAACCTGCCGCTGTACACTTCTAATGTTTTCAAACAGTACGCAGGCGCAGCTACAACCCTTTCACTTAATGAATTCGTAATACAGTACGTCAACTTGAATGAGTTGGTTTTATCTGCCGATGTAACTGTGGACACCAAGAAGAACCTGCTTTTCAACCTTCACGGAAGCTATTATTCAGCCAAGATAAAAGAAGGCTCGTCTGCAAGCCAATTATACAATCTGCCTGCATTTGAAGTATTTGCCGATGCAAGATACAGACTGCTAAACGATAAACTCACACTGGGACTTGAAGCGTTCTGCCTCGGGAGCAGAGTGGATAAGGATGTGTTTGGCCTTTCCAGCGGTCTGGTTACATTGAAACCTTTATACAACATGAACTTATCGGCAGACTATTCAATAAACGATGTAATAAGCGTATGGCTGAACATCAACAACATGCTTCATTTCAACAACAAAGCACAGCTTTGGTACTGCTATCCGATATATCCTATCAATGCCATGGTTGGCGTCACATTAAGCATGTAATCAACTGTAAATAAACGTGATAACCACGTTTGTTTGTTCATAAGTTGTTGATAGTTTTTTCTTCCTTTTTCGGACTTTTTTTTGTACTTTTGCAAATCATATTATAATCTGATTATGAGCGAAATAGAAGAAAAATACAGTGCCGAAAACATACAAGTGCTGGAAGGGCTTGAAGCAGTCAGAAAACGTCCCGCCATGTACATCGGTGACATAAGTTCAAGAGGACTTCATCACCTCGTATATGAAGTGGTTGACAACTCAATAGATGAAGCACTGGGTGGTTATTGTCACAACATTGATGTTGAAATTCTTGAAGGCAATTCAATACGTGTGACGGATGATGGTCGAGGTATTCCTACCGACATGCATCCGAAGGAAAAGCGTTCCGCCTTGGAAGTGGTTATGACCATCCTCCATGCCGGCGGCAAGTTCGACAAGGGTTCCTACAAGGTTTCCGGCGGTCTTCACGGCGTAGGTGTATCCTGCGTCAATGCATTGTCAAAGCACACCGAAGTTAAAGTCTTTCGTAACGGCAAAATCTTTCAGCAGGAATATGCCTGCGGTAAGCCTCTGTACAGCGTGAGAGAACTCGGTGAAACCGACAAACGTGGCACCATTGTAACCTTCACACCTGATGACACAATATTTACTGAAACCATTTACGATGCCTCAATACTCGCAAATCGCCTCCGTGAACTGGCATACCTCAACAAAGGTATCCGCCTGACACTATGCGACCATCGCTCCGATGCCGACAACAAAGACAAAGTCATAGAGTTCTACTCACAAAACGGTCTTATCGATTTCATCAAATATCTCGATGAAAACCGCGAACGACTCACCCCGGAACCTATCTACATCGAAGGGGAAAAGAATGGAATAATTTTGGAGATTGCCCTGCAATACAACACTTCATTCTCTGAGAACGTACATTCTTACGTCAACAATATCAACACAGTGGAAGGCGGCACGCATCTCACAGGTTTCAGAAGAGCTTTGACAAAGACCTTGAAAAACTATGCTGACCAGATGAAGCTGCTCTCCAACCTGAAATTCGACATCAACGGTGATGACTTCCGTGAAGGTCTTACAGCCATTGTTTCAGCTAAGGTGGCAGAACCGCAGTTTGAAGGTCAGACCAAAACCAAACTCGGCAACAGCGAAGTGGCCGGTGCTGTTGACCAGATAGTCAGCGAACATCTCGGCTACTATCTCGAAGAACATCCTAAGGAAGCGAAACTTATCGTTGACAAGGTAATTCTGGCTGCCACAGCACGTCACGCAGCACGTAAGGCCCGTGAATTGGTACAGCGCAAGAATGTCCTGTCAAGTTCAGGTCTCCCTGGTAAACTTGCCGACTGTTCCGCAAAAGACCCGGCAGAATGCGAATTGTTCCTCGTCGAGGGTGATTCCGCAGGCGGTTCAGCAAAGATGGGACGTGACAGAATGTATCAGGCAATACTTCCTTTGAGAGGTAAAATCCTCAACGTTGAGAAAGCCATGCAGCACAGAGTGTTTGAAAGCGAAGAAATCAAAAACATCTATACCGCACTCGGTGTCACCATCGGAACAGAGGAAGACAGCAAGGCATTGAACCTCTCAAAACTGAGATACCATAAAGTAATAATCATGACCGATGCCGATGTCGATGGAAGCCACATCGACACACTTATCCTGACTTTCTTCTTCCGTTACATGAAAGAAATGATTGAAAACGGTTATATCTACATTGCCACACCTCCACTCTACATGGTGAAAAAGGGTCAGACGGAACATTATGCCTGGAATGAAGAAGGACGTGACCAACTTACTGCCGAACTCGGCGGTGAGGAAAAAAACGTCAAAGTGCAGAGATACAAAGGTCTTGGTGAAATGAATCCTGAACAACTTTGGGCAACAACAATGGATCCAGCCACGAGAACACTGCGCCAAGTATCAATCGAAAACGCCCTCGAAGCCGACAGAATCTTCTCAATGCTTATGGGTGACGATGTCCCGCCAAGACGTGAGTTTATCGAACAGAATGCGAAATACGCAAACATAGATGCTTAACAGTCATTTTTGACTTCTACCTAACTGTAGTTATCAATTTCTGTTTTTTACCAAATTATGGCTAAAAATCATTGAATGATAATGATGTACTTTTGTAGCATTAAAATTAGAGTTAAATGTTACTAACAATAATAATCATTTTGATTTTTGCCATTATTGAATTAAAAAATTAATTGACACTTTTCACTAAAGGCTGCGAAGTCTTGTTCAACGAAGAATCCAGTATAAGCAGGATTCTTCGTTTTGCTTTTATACCATTTGACTTGTCAAGCCATCATTTCGCCACGAAGCGGCATTGCAAAATATTTCTTAACCTCATCCGGAGAATATCCTTTTCCGAAAAGATACATCAATTTTGTGACAGCCGACTCATAGGTGATATCGGTGCCGCTGATAACACCTATCTCGGCAAGTTGCAAGCCTGCCTGATATTTGTGCAGTATCACCGAGCCCCGCTTGCATTGAGTCACATCTGCTATTACCACCCCCCTGTTGATTGCATCCTGCAACATATCAATAAACCACGGCGCAGACAGCGAATTACCGCTGCCGTAGGTTTCAAGCACCAGACCCTTCAAACCTTCAATATGCAATACACTTCTCACCATAGCCTGCGAGATGCCCGGGAACAGCTTCATCGTGGCAACATTGTTGTCCATTCGGTGTGAAACCTTCAATTTCTTGAAATTGGGCTTTATGATATTATCAAAATTGTATTTCACGTCTATGCCTACAGAGGCAAGAGGCGGATAATTTCCTGACTGAAAGGCATCAAAGTTCTCAGAACTGTTTTTTGATGTCCTGTTGCCTCTGAACAGAAAGTCCTGAAAATATATGCACACTTCAGGAACTACCGGTGTTTCATCTATTTGGGCGGCAGCAATTTCAATGGATGTGAGCAGATTTTCCCTGCCATCGGAACGAAGCATGCCAAGTGGAAGCTGTGAACCGGTAAGGATGACAGGCTTATTCAGATTCTCCAACATGAAACTCAATGCCGATGCAGTATATGCCATCGTATCAGTACCATGAAGGATGATAAATCCATCGTAGTGCTCATAACGCTGTTCTATCACATCAACTATCTTAATCCAGAATTCAGGTGTGACATCGGAACTGTCTATCAAAGGGTCAAAACTGTAGAAATCAATTTGGTACGGATAACGTTTCAGCGTTGGAAGCTGGTTGTAAAGATTATCGAAATTGAATGGCTCAAGAGCGCCTGTTTTTTCGTTGGGAATCATACCGATGGTTCCACCAGTATAAATTATAAGTAGTGATATGTTATTTTCCATAATTGTTTCAATTATCTAAAGATTTACCGCCCATGATATCAAGCAGTTCATTTGTAATTGCCTGCTGACGTTGTTTGTTATATTGGATTCTAAGTGATTGCAACAATTCATCTGCATTATCGGTGGCAATCTGCATTGCCATCATACGTGCCGACTGTTCTGCAGCAGCAGAATCGAGCAATACGGCATACAACTTTAATCTTATGATCTTAGGTATCAAAGCATTGATAAGAGTTTGCGGGTCAGGCTCAAGAAGGAACTGCGATGAATATTTCCCTTTTATCAGTTTTGTCCCTTCCTGAAACATTTTCTTCAAATCATCGGATAAAACCGGCAAATAAGTCTCACGCAGCACAATCTGTTTTGAACTCGACTTGCAGTGATTGTAAATGAGTTCAATCTTGTCAATTACGCCATTGGAATAAAGATCCACAAGGTGCTCAGTAAGTTTGACCGTCTCAGAATAATTCGTTTTTTTTATCATGTCGTTGAGAACCTCACGGTAAACATTCGGATATGCTGCAGCTTTTTTGGCAATTTTCAATCCGATTGGATATATCAGCACATTTTCCCATCCCAATGACTTATAGCCCTCCATAGTTGAGGCAAGCTCCTTCGCAATATTTTCATTGAAAGCGCCGCACATACTCATGTTTGATGAAACAGCGACGACTGCCACCTTTTTCACCTCCCTTGGAGTGGAAAAAGGTATATCGACCCTAACCTCTTCTCTTTCACAGTATTCCATAAAATCATGCAGCATCATAAGCAGATTCTGTTGATATACGGAAAATCTGTCAATTGCATTCTGAGCCTTATGGTGCTTTGCAGAAGACACCATCTTCATAGCAGACGTTATCTGCCGAGTGGAATTGACAGAGTTGATACGTGAGCGTATTTCATTAAGATATCCCATGATGAAATCATTCTAACTGTTTACAGATATCAGATGCCACTGCCTGCAAAATATTCTCCACGTCACCGTTGATAACGCCACTTTTCAGGACATCAAGGACATCTTTTCGGTGCAGTGATTCAAGATTGTCAATCAGTTCCTTTTCAAACTGTTGTACCTTGTCAATACCTATACTGGCAAGAAGTCCATGAGTGCCGCAATAAAGAACGGCAATCTGATGTTCGACGAACATTGTTTGATGAAGGTTTTGTTTAAGCAAGACAGTATTCTTACGGCCTTTGTCAATAGTCATTTTAGTGACTGCATCCATATCCTCACCGAACTTTGTAAATGCTTCAAGTTCACGGTATTGAGCCTGGTCAATTTTCAAAGTGCCAGCAACTTTTTTCATACTCTTTATCTGTGCGCTGCCGCCGACACGAGAAACCGAGATTCCAACGTCAATGGCAGGACGGTTGCCTTGATTGAACAAGTCGGTATCAAGAAATATCTGGCCGTCGGTAATAGAAATCACGTTTGTGGGAATGTATGCCGACACGTCACCGGCCTGTGTTTCAATAATAGGAAGTGCCGTCAATGAGCCTCCGCCTTTAACCATATCTTTCAACGAATCCGGAAGGTCGTTCATTTTGACAGCCACTTCTTTTTGGCTGATTATTTTTGCAGCTCTCTCGAGAAGACGAGAATGAAGGTAGAAGATATCGCCCGGATATGCTTCACGGCCTGAAGGACGTTTCAGGATAAGAGACACCTCACGATAAGCCACCGCCTGTTTGGAAAGGTCATCGTAGATAACGAGAGCATGACGGCCTGTATCGCGGAAATATTCACCGATTGCAGCTCCAGCGTATGGTGCGAAATATTGCAGCGCCGCAGGGTCTGAGGCATTAGCAGCCACAACTATGCTATATTCCATAGCTCCGTGGTTTCGTAATGTATTCACAATATTGGCTACCGTAGAGCCCTTCTGACCTATGGCAACATAGATACAATATACCGGGTCTCTTTCATCGTAGTTTCGTTTCTGGTTGATAATGGTATCGACCGCTATGCTCGTCTTGCCTGTCTGACGGTCACCAATAATGAGTTCACGCTGACCTCTTCCGATAGGTATCATGGCATCAATCGCCTTAATGCCCGTCTGTAGCGGCTGGCTGACAGGTTCACGATAGATCACACCCGGAGCTTTGCGCTCAAGTGGCATTTCAACCATTTTTCCGGTAACCGGGACGCCACCGTCAATAGGTTCGCCGAGCGGATTAATGATTCTTCCCAGCAAACCTTCGCCGACATTGATGGAAGCAATACGTCCGGTGCGTTTCACCATCTGTCCCTCTTCAACTTGATCGGTAGGACCGAGCAGGACGGCACCGACATTGTCCTCCTCAAGATTCATAACAACACCTTTGATTCCACTTTCAAACTCAAGCAGTTCATTGGATTCTGCATTGTTAAGACCAAATACCCTGACCACACCGTCGCTTACCTGAAGCACCTTGCCTATTTCCTCAAACTGAGCCTTGGAATCAATGCCTTCAAGCTGCATACGAAGGATTTCCGATACTTCACTAACATTTATTTTGTCTGTCATTTTTTAATTCAAAATTTGATTATTACCAACCAAAACATTCTTTATTTCCTGTAACTGGTGACGTACCGTTGCATCCAACAGCTTGGAATCTGTCTCGATGGCAAATCCACCTAAAACACTTTCATCAACATCATTACGTATCTCCAACTCGGAAACATTTGGAGAGAATTTCGTGATTTCATCACTTATATGTTTCAACTCTTCATCAGTAAGCGGTATCGCGGTTGTCAGCACACAATAATGTATATTATGTCTTTGACGATACAGTTCACAATATTTCAGTGAAATCTGATGGACATTGCTGAAACGTTCTTTCTCCGACAGCATCTCCAAAAATCGGCTGAAAGCGTCACTGACATTACCTCCTGCCGCAGTAGTAAGAAGCGATTTCCGTTGTTCCACCGACACAAGCTGATTGCGCATTGCCTTGCCCAGTTCACGAACCTTATCGAATGTCTCATCCAAAAGTCTCATCTCCGAATAAAGTCTCGTGTCCTGGCCAATCGACTCAGCATAATCCATAAGAGCCTTAGCATAACGATTTGATATCAAGCTGCTGTTCATCTGTTATTGTTGTTTGTTAAGTTCGTCAAGCATTGAGTTGATTAGAGCCATCTGTTCACCGTCTTTCGCAAGTTCGCGTCGAAGTATCTTTTCCGCAATCTGTACTGCAGCTTCAGACACTTCCTTACGATAGCTGGCCATCACCTCCTGTTTCTGACGTTCTATCTGAACATTGGCATCTTCAATGATCTTTCTGGCCTCGGAAGATGCCTTATCTTTGGCATCGGATATTATCTTGTCCCTCGACTCAGCCGTCTCCTTCATTATTTGAGTGCGCTGCTCATAGGCATCTGCGATGATACCATCAGCTTCTGTTTTAATTTCAGCGAGTTTGCGATTAGCCTCCTTAGCAGATTCCATTGAGGTGTTGATGAAATTAGTGCGTTTTTCGGCTGCACCCGTTATTACAGGCCATGCAAACTTTGCAAGGATAAAAAACACTATTCCGAACGCAAGCAGCATCCAGAAGACCAATCCACCATCAGGAGTTAATAACGACATCTCGAACGACTATTTGCTAATAGCGATAAGACAAACAACAACAGCAAACAATGAGACGCCTTCAACCAATGCACAAGCCAAAAGCATACCTGTACGGATGTTTCCGGCAGCCTCCGGCTGACGCGACATCGAATCCATGGCTTTACTACCTATACGGCCTATTCCCCATGCAGCTCCAAACACTGTCATTGCTGTTCCTAACACCATAATTGACTTTGAATAATCTACGACAGATTGAGCAACCTGTAATAAAACTGATAATAACATGATTTTTCCCTTTCTTTGTTTATTTATTATTTATAATATAACTCTTATTCATTATCTCATTATCTTTTATTCTTGCTTCATTCCTCTTCTTTCACCTGCGCCATGCCAATGAAAATTGAAGACAAAATAGTAAACACATAAGCCTGAATGTATGCCACCAATATTTCCATTAAATCCATAAATACTATGAACAATATAGCCACGACCGACATAAAACCATTTAAGACAGCACCCAGAGATACTGTTATAAAAACTACGCAGGTCAGAGATAATATGATGATATGGCCTGCAAGGGTATTGGCAAAAAGACGGATCATCAAAGCAAAAGGCTTAGTGAAGAGACCGAAAATCTCTATGAGTGGCATCAACGGCATCGGCGCTTTCATCCAGACAGGCACATCAGGCCATAAAATATCCTTCCAGTATGTCTTGGAACCGAAGATGTTTACCATGAAGAATGTAAACATAGCCAGAACGAATGTAATGGCAATATTGCCGGTCAAATTTGCTCCGCCAGGAAAAATCGGAACCAATCCCATGATATTGTTGACAAAGATGAAAAAGAAAGCAGTGAGAAGATAAGGCGAGAACTTCCTGTAATTCTCCCCGACACACGGTTTTATGATATCATCCTCAACGCTGATTATAAACATTTCAATCCCTCCCCTGAGTCCTTTCGGCGGAGTTTCGTATGAATGTTTTTTATACCAACTCGATACAGAAAACGCCAATACTAACAGCACAGCACAATTGAAGAAAAGTCCGAGCACATTTTTTGTAATTGATATGTCAATCAACGGCTTGACTTCATTGCCGTTAACAATCTCCACCACCTTATCGGAATATTTCCCATCAGGATCCCCATATTGGAAGCCTTTATAATTGTTGCCTTCACAAAGTTTCTTCGATGAAAAAACATTAAAACCGCTTGTCTTACTATACACAATTACAGGAAGATAGACTGCAACAGGTTCCCCTTTCCATTCAGTAATGTGCCATTCATACGAATCACCTATATGACCGAAAATCACATCGTTGATATTGAATCCTGTGCTATCTTCTGTCTTTTCGGAATATCCGGCAAAAGGAAGACACATTAAAAGCAAAACTGCAATTATTCTCCACCTCATTTTTTTTCTGTCTCCAAAAATATCCATGCCTCCAAAAAAATAATTACCAAATACATAGAAACAAAAACTATTGCAAGTGATTTGACAACACTTCTGTCAACACAATATTTCATCATTATCCAAAAGAAAATGATGCATAAAACAAGCAATATTCCTTTAAGAATAGAATACAAGCTCGTTGAGACAGTTCCCTTCCTGTTTTTTGAAGAAAATATGATTATGCAAAAAGCAGTTATGATAGCCATATAATACACAATAACAACTGGATATGAGCTGAAAAAAAACTGCGGCAGAGCATATTTAAGTATGAAATAGCCTATCAAACCTGAAACGAATGTTATCAAATTACTTATAATCAGCATCTTCTTCATATACAGACAGAATTAAGAATTAATTTCCGCACAGATAACTATAACATTGTCACATATTTCTATAAAACCGCCTTCAATTTCAAGAGTGTCAACGACCCCTTCATGCGCGTATTTCACAGTACCCTTGTCAAGCGCAGAGATAGTAGGTGCATAATCGTTGAGAATCACGAAATTACGTCCGTTCGTACCTGGGACCCCAACTGAGCTTACTTCTCCGTCAAAATGAGTTTTTTCCGGTGAAATCAATTTTAGAATCATGACCTGTTACTTTACTTGACTGAGCAGTTTCTTACCCTTTTCAATAGCATCTTCAAGAGTTCCAACATTAAGGAAAGCCATTTCGGGATATTCATCGACTTCCCCGTCAAGAATCCTCTTGAAACCGGAAACAGTATCTTTTATATCGACCATGACACCGGGAACACCTGTAAACTTCTCGGCAACGTGGAAAGGCTGTGACAGAAATCGCTGGATTTTACGTGCACGGCTGACTGTCAGTTTGTCCTCATCTGACAATTCCTCCATACCGAGGATTGAGATGACATCCTGAAGTTCCTTGTTTTTCTGAAGTATCTGGATAACTCGCTGAGCGGTGTTATAATGTTCTTCACCGACAATTGCCGGGTCAAGAATCCTTGATGACGACTCAAGAGGGTCAACGGCAGGATATATACCCATTTCGGTAATCTTTCTGCTCAAGACGGTTGTAGCGTCAAGGTGGGCAAAAGTTGTTGAAGGAGCAGGGTCAGTCAAATCGTCAGCCGGCACATACACAGCCTGTACGGAAGTGATAGAGCCATGTTTGGTTGATGCAATACGTTCCTGCATTGCTCCCATTTCAGTTGCAAGTGTCGGCTGATAGCCAACAGCTGACGGCATTCTTCCCAAAAGTGCCGAAACTTCGGAGCCAGCCTGCGTGAAGCGGAAAATATTGTCGATAAAGAACAGGATATCATGTCCGCCGCCTTCAGCATCCCTGAAGGATTCGGCAACCGACAGCCCTGAAAGAGCCACCGAAGAACGTGCTCCAGGCGGTTCATTCATCTGCCCGAAAACCAAGCTTGCCTGAGATTTCTGAAGCTCGTTGTAATCGACCTTCGACAAATCCCAGTTGCCTTCCTCCATGCTCTTCAGAAATTCGTCACCATATCTTATGACACCTGACTCAATCATTTCACGAAGCAAATCATTACCCTCACGAGTACGTTCACCTACTCCGGCAAAGACTGAGAAACCATTGTGACCTTTGGCGATATTGTTGATTAATTCCATGATAATGACAGTCTTACCGACACCAGCACCGCCAAACAGTCCGATTTTACCACCTTTACTGTATGGTTCAAGAAGGTCAATCACCTTGATACCCGTATATAAAACCTCCTCAACTGTCTTCAAATCTTCAAATTTGGGAGCCTCACGATGGATTGAATACACGCGTTCATGAGACAGAGGTTTCAAACCATCAATGGCCTCTCCTGTCACATTCATTAGTCTCCCCTTAATCTGATTGCCAATAGGAACAGAAATGGTTTCACCACGTGACACAACCTTCATACCACGCCTCAGACCGTCAGTCGAATCCATAGCAACTGTACGGACTGTATCCTCCCCTATATGCTGCTGAATTTCAACAATTAACTTTTTCCCGTTGTCCCGTTCTATCTCCAGTGCCTCGTGAATTTTGGGTAAAAAGACCTTGTCACCCTTCAAATCAAATGAGACATCTACAACAGGACCAATTATCTGACAAATGCTGCCAATCATTTCTGCCATATCTCTCTGTTTTTTTCTGAAAAGACAAAAATAACACTTTTTTTTGATAATTGTTCATCTGATGGACATAAATATTATCATTGAAGACAAAAATAGTTATTTTTGCCATTTGATTATGAGAATATTTTTAAACTTACAATACGACGGCACCAATTATCATGGTTGGCAAAAACAACCCAACGGCATAACCGTCCAGGAAGTCATTGAAAAAGCACTTTCAACACTCTACAGGACCCAAATCGAAACAACAGGCTGTGGCAGGACTGATACCGGAGTCCATTCACATGATTTCTACCTTCATTACGACATTGAGGAAGACATTATTCCGGCGGATGAACTATTATACCGTCTGAACGCCATTCTCCCCGAAGATATCAAAATCATCAGAAAACTGCGTCCTGTCAACGATGAGGTCAATGCCCGTTTTGATGCCGTCAGCAGGACATATCGCTATATAATTTCCACTGAAAAAGCCCCTTTTCTGACAAAATATTCATACCAATATCATTATTCTCTTGACATCAACCTAATGAATCAAGCCGCCGAAACACTTAAAGAATACACTGACTTCAAGTGTTTCTCCAAAACGGGTACGCAGGTTTTCACAAACAACTGCAAGATTTACGATGCACATTGGGAAAAGAAAGACTACTTATTATATTTTTATATCACTGCAGACAGATTTTTACGTAACATGGTTCGTTCCATTGTAGGCACACTCCTTATGGTCGGTAATGGCAGGATTACGCTGCAACAGTTTCGGGAAATAATTGAATCCAAAGACAGACGCAAGGCCGGCGAATCAGTACCGGCGCAGGGGCTAAGCCTTATTCATGTTGAATATGGGGAGAAGCTGTCAACAGTCTGAAGACATCGTTCTTATTCCTATGATATGAAGTGAAAAGGCAACAAGACTTAAATAGACAATCCTCTTTTCCGCGTATTTTTTCAAGTTGTGTGCGAGAGCGACCAAACCAAACTCGACCGAGAACTTCTCAATGGATTTGGTCACCCTCTCCTTGTAACATATGTCCGTATCGGTTTATTTCCCGAACAAATCCTTAATGCCTCCCAACGAGCCCAATATGTTGGAAGCTTCATAAGGCAGATAGACGGTCTTGTTCTGTTGTCCACCAGCCACTTCCTTAAGGGTCTCGATATACTTCACAGCCAACAAGTAATTGACAGGGTCGGCACCACGGTCGGCGACGGCGTCGGCAATGTTGCGGATGGCTGCAGCCTCGGCTTCAGCTTGCAACACTTTGGCACGGGCTTCACCCTCCGCCTTCAGGATATTAGCCTGTTTGTCGGCTTCAGCTGCATTGATTTCGGCTTGTTTCTCACCTTCAGAGTTCAGAATCTGTGCTTGCTTCTCACCTTCTGCCTTCAGAATCTCGGCACGACGGTTACGCTCGGCCTGCATCTGGAGCTCCATGGTGCGACGAATACTCTCAGGTGGCGTAATATCCTGCAACTCAACACGGTTGACCTTCACACCCCATTTATTGGTGGCATCGTCAAGCACATTGCGCAGCTTCGAGTTGATGGTGTCACGTGAAGTCAAGGTCTCGTCAAGTTCCATCTCACCCACCACGTTACGGAGCGTGGTTTGCGTCAGTTTCTCGATGGCGACAGGCAGGTTTTGGATTTCGTACACAGCCTTCATCGGGTCGACAATCTGGAAATAAAGCAAGGCATTGATTTCGGTCATCACATTATCCTTTGTGATAACACTCTGTTTATCAAAATCATACACCTGCTCGCGCATGTCGATATGCGAGGAGCGAGACAATGCGCCATTTTGGCGGCGAACGATGGTTTCCTTGGCCTGTTCGATGATAGGCAGGATGACATTGATGCCAGCGTTCAGGGTACGGTTGTACTTACCAAGACGTTCCACAATCATAGTCTCCGACTGCGAAACAATCTTAATGCCTCGAAGGATGTAAATCACGACGAGTGCGATCAAGACAAAAAGAATAATCATGCCATAATTCATAATGTTATTGTTTTACGGTTACTATAATGCTGTCCAATTTCACGATTTCCACGGTGGTACCCTTCTCGATGACTGAGCCATCTTCCGACACAGCTTTCCAGTCGTCGCCATCCATGGCAACACGACCCGTATGTTGCTCGGCATCAATACGTTCAGAGACCACTCCTTTTCTGCCAATGATGGCATCGGCATTGGTTTTCACATCTTTTGATCTCCTGTCCAAAAACCGCATCACAACAGGACGTAAGAAAATAAAGGTCAATAGTGAAACCACTGCAAAAATGATAATCTGCCAGGTGACATTTGCTCCAAGTCCAGCAGCTAAAGCCGAAAAGCCTGCTCCAATGGCGAAACAGATGGCGCCAAAGGTCGCCGAACAGATTTCGAAGATAAGAAGCAGAATTGCTACAATAAGCCAAATTTGATAGGTTGCCATATTTGTTATGTTTTGATTTTGCAAATATACTGCTTTTTTCACAAATCGATCTTTTGCAAAAGATATTCAATTCCTGGTCATCTGATAAAAGATGAAATTCTTCAAGATATATCATAGTCTTTTTTATATGACAGAATATCCAAAAACAATTTCACCCTTGCAAAGTATTCACGAATTGTGATAAGGTACGCTCGCCTTGACTTGGGGTATTTAGCATTATATGCCTGAATATTTTCCACATTCAGTCCAAGATGCTCTGCCTGATAGATAGCCCGCTCGTTATGGAACTTCTGCGAGATGATGGTAAAGCTCTGCAGGCCATACACCTTGTTAGCATTGATAACGGAACATATCGTCCTGTATCCCTTGCCATCCAAAACAATGGCACTCGCTGGTACTCCACGTGCCACCAATGAATCCCTCATACATTCAGTCTCATTGACACCATCAAGGCTATTATCGTCACCACTAATCAATATCTTCTCTATCTTCCCTGCCTTATACAGTTTTTCAGCTGCGTCAATGCGGTAAATGAAGAAGTAATTCTTAACTTTAGTTATTCGAGCCTGTGGTGTAGTGCCCAGCAACAGCCCAACCTCATTGAATTTAATATTTTCGATGTCTGAGGACACTTTGCCCTTCGCATTATTCACCACAATTTGGTTGCAAACAAGCATTAATACCGAACATAAAATAACAACAATGGCAATAGTGCAAACACATATTTTAATTATTTTATTCTTCATATCTGGCTCCTCTTTTTCATCTACTTCACTCTCTGACTGTAAAATAATTGACAAAAGTAGACAATTTTCGTCTTTTTCAGGTTTTTTCTTTTCCGAAAGTTGACACGTCTTCGCAACCATCCTAATTATCAGCGTTTTGCCGTTTTTTCTGTACGAACTTCGGTTCGGTACTGAGAACCATGTTCTCAAAAGTTTGTTTTCTTGGCAGTTCCCTATTGTAAAATCGTTTCCGATAGTTCTTAGGGGTGTCATAGCCGATGGCGAAGCACGGCCGTTGGTTGTTGTAGTATTTGATATATCCCTACAAACGCCTGAGTATCTGTATATAACTGGATGATAATACCATCACACATATTTTTAATAATATCACAAAAAAAACCGGTAAATCCATTTTGGAGATACCGGTTTAAATATCATGCAATGCGGAACTGTCATCCGCATTATTAAAGTCCTATTTAGCGGCCTTGATTGCAGCCTGAGCGGCAGCAAGACGAGCTACAGGTACGCGGAATGGTGAACATGAAACGTAGGTCATGCCTGTATTGTAGAAGAATTCCACTGACGCAGGATCACCACCATGCTCTCCGCAGACACCAACCTTCAAGTTCTTGCGGGTGCCACGTCCACGTTCAACGCCCAACTTGACAAGCTGTCCGACACCTTCCTGATCCAAAGTGTTGAATGGATCGGCAGGGATAATGCCTTCCTTGGTATACAAGCCAACTATCTTATTGACATCGTCACGCGAGAATCCTAATGTCATCTGAGTAAGGTCATTGGTTCCGAATGAGAAGAATTCGGCAAGCTCTGCAATTTTGTCTGCTACCAGTGTGGCACGTGGAATTTCAATCATAGTGCCATACTTATAATCGATCTTCAGTTTGAATTTGGCCTCAACTTCAGCCTGTACTCTGTCGGCAATAGCCTTCTGATGCTGCAATTCCTTTACGTTGATTGTAAGAGGAACCATTATTTCAAGGATTGGATGCTTACCTTCCTTCATAAGTTCTGCAGTTGCTTCAAACAAAGCGCGGAACTGTGTCTCGGAAATCTCAGGATAAAGAATGCCAAGACGTACGCCACGAAGTCCCATCATCGGATTAACCTCATGCAGTGCATCGATACGTGCCTGGAGATCTTTTAATCTCATGTGACGTTCTGCTGCAAGTTCTTTTTGTTTGTCCTTTTCCTTAGGAACAAATTCGTGCAATGGAGGATCCATCAAACGGAATGTCAGAGGTTTGCCATCCATGACTTTCAAAGTGGCTTTTGCTGATTTGCGTATGTAAGGTTCAAGTTCTGCCAAAGCCGACTTGCGTTCTGCGGTCGTTTTAGCGAGAATCATGTTACGCAGCTTTACGAGCGGTTCCTTGCCGTCTTCACCATAGAACATGTGTTCAATACGGAAAAGTCCGATACCTTCAGCACCAAAACGCACGGCATTGGTTGCATCCTTAGGTGTGTCAGCATTTGTACGAACACCCATCTTACGATGCTTGTCAACTATCTTCATGAACTCCTGATACAAAGTGTCTTTTTCTATTTCAGGAATTATCAGAGGAATCTCAACGCCATAGACCAATCCCATAGTACCGTTCAATGAAAGGTAATCGCCTTCATGGAAGACCTTTTCACCTATTTTCACCTCACCCTTTGCAAGGTCAATTTCGACATCCGAGCATCCGACGATACAGGACTTGCCCCAGCCACGGGCTACGAGAGCTGCATGGGAGGTCATACCACCACGAGCAGTCAGGATACCGTTGGAAGCACGCATGCCTTCCACGTCTTCAGGATTAGTTTCCTCACGCACAATGATGCAAGGAGTCTTCTTTGCCTTGTATTCCTTTGCCTTTTCGCTTGTGAGTGCTATCTTGCCTACAGAACCGCCAGGGCCTGCAGGGAGTCCCTTGGCAATAGGTTTATATTTCTTTTCCTCTTTTGGATCCAAAATAGGAAGAATCAGTTCAATAATCTTGTCAGCCGGAACACGCAACACCGATGTCTTTTCATCAATCCAGCCCTCATGCTTCATATCAAGAGCCATCTTGACAGCAGCACGGCCGGTACGTTTGCCTACACGGCACTGCAACATATACAGTTTCTTATCTTGAATGGTGAATTCGATATCCATCATATCCTTGTAATGATTCTCAAGGATATTGCGGATTTCAAACAATTCATCGTAAAGGTTAGGCATTAATTCCTGTAATGAATGAAGATGCTTGTTCTGGGCATTCTTTGTGTCATCATTGAGAGGATTTGGAGTACGAATACCTGCCACAACATCCTCGCCCTGAGCATTGATGAGCCATTCGCCATAGAACTTGTTGTCGCCTGTAGCCGGGTCACGGGTGAATGCAACGCCCGTAGCTGAAGTTTCACCCATATTACCGAATACCATTGCCTGAACGTTTACAGCAGTACCCCAATCGTCAGGAATACCCTCGATACGACGATATGAAACAGCCTTCTTGCCGTTCCAGCTCTTGAATACAGCCTTTATACCACCTTCAAGTTGAGCCATCGCATCATCAGGAAATTCAGTGCCGAGCACCTGTTTCACTTTCTTCTTGAAAGTGTCAGCAAGTTTTTTCAATTCTTCGGCGGTGATTTCCGTATCAGATTTGTAACCATGTTTGATTTTATAATTGTCAAGTATGTCATCAAGTTGTTTTCTGATACCCTTGTTATCGGCGGGCTCTATTCCTTCAGCCTTCTCCATCACAACATCAGCATACATCATAATAAGACGACGGTATGAGTCATAGACGAAACGCGGATTATTGGTTTTCTTAATAAGACCAGGGATAGTCTTTGAGCACAATCCAATATTGAGAACGGTATCCATCATGCCTGGCATAGAACTGCGCGCACCGGAACGGCATGAAACCAAAAGTGGGTTTTCAGGATCACCGTATTTCATTCCCATAATTTTTTCAATATTCTTCAAACCTTCCAACACCTCTTTCATGAGACCATTAGGAAGCTGACAATTATTAGCATAATAAGCTGTGCAACATTCAGTTGTAATTGTCAAACCAGCCGGAACTGGAAGACCGAGCAGGCACATCTCCGCAAGGTTGGCACCTTTGCCGCCCAATAGGTTTTTCATTTCAGCATTACCTTCAGCGGTTTTTCCACCAAAAGTATAAACGTACTTTACTTTTTTAGTCATAATATTATTATTAATTTTTAATAATTATCTTTGGTCAAATTTCAAAGGTGCAAAAATAATTATTTTTTTTTATACACTTGAAAAATTGTAACCATTGTCAAAAAAATATTATTTTTGCAGCCTCAAAAGCGGGAGTAGCTCAGTTGGCAGAGCGTCAGCTTCCCAAGCTGAAGGTCGCGGGTTCGAGACCCGTTTCCCGCTCTTTACTAACAATCACATGACTGATAATCTTTTAGACAAAGAAAACACCGAGGTACCTTTCAAATATATCGGGTATCAGTTTTCTATTGACGACAATGTCCTGACAGCATATTATAACTTCAGAGTTTTTTTCAACGACAAGCATGTTGACTTCTACCCTACACTCCAATTCATAATTCCCCAAAAATATTTCGACGGAATATTTGACTACCAACGCATAAATGAAATAGTCTTCAATCTTGGCATGGTGGAATCAATAAGTTACTGGAAAACAACATGTCAGCATGATTTCATCGTTGCCTGTCACGATCTCTCCGAAAACCAAATTGAATGGTGGAAAGATTTGTTCTACTATGGACTTGGAGAATTCCGCTATAAAAACCACATCACAACCGACAAGGATAATTTCATAAAATTCTATCCGAACCCAAAATATTCCATACCAAAACCCATATCCGACGGTTCCAGCCTCTTTGTCAATAAAATCATCATCCCCGTTGGCGGAGGCAAGGATTCTGTGGTTACTATGGAAGAACTGAAAAACAGACACGACATCATACCGTTTGTGATAAACCCCAACAAACCGATGATGGATTGCATTAAAACCGCCGGATTTTCAGATGATGACGTCTTCGTTGTCAACCGTCAGCTTGACCCTGCCCTTCTGAAACTCAACGAACAAGGTGCATTGAACGGACATACTCCTTTTTCAGCAATTGTCGCTTTCTGCTCCCTCCTTGCCGCTGAAATGACAAACACCTCAATGATTGCACTGTCAAACGAGGAAAGCGCCAATGAATCAACAGTCGCAAACAACAACGACATTATAAACCATCAGTACTCAAAAACATTTGCCTTCGAGTCCTCTTTCAGAAAATACTACAAGAAATATATTTCAAGTAATTACAACTATTTCAGCTACTTGCGGTCAATAACCGAATTAAAGATTGCAGAAAAGTTCTCCCACTATCCACAATATTACAAGGTATTCAGGAGTTGCAATGTGGGAAGCAAACAAGGGAATATATGGTGCGGCAACTGTCCGAAGTGTCTTTTTGTATATATAATGCTTATGCCATTCATCCCCAAAGACAAGCTTACAGAAATTTTCGGCAGCAATCTGCTACTCAATGATAATCTTCAAGAAACTCTTTACCAACTAACCGGACTATCCGAAACAAAGCCGTTTGAATGTGTCGGGACAGTCAAGGAGACAAGAGCGGCTATCGCAAAGTATCTGTCGGAAAACGAGCCTGAAGGAATACTTTTACCATACATCGATAAATGTCCACGGTCGGAAAGAGTTATGGACCTGATTCAGTTCGGAGCCATGTTAAACCATTACAATGCCAGCAATTTCATTCCGGAGAAACTATGAACAACCTGATTCATTCCATTTTCGACGGGAAAAGGACTATCATACTCGGTTTTGGGCGTGAGGGAAAGGAGTCTTTCAATCTAATCAGCAAATACATTCCTTCCGAACTCATAACAATAGCCGATCAGAACGACAGCAGCATCCCGGAGGATATCAAACAGCAATATCGTTGCATTACCGGACCTAACTACTTGGAAAACATCAACGATTTTGACATTATTGTCAAAAGTCCTGGTATCTCAGAACATTTCATGGAAGGCATACCTGAAGATAAAATCACTTCTCAGACCGACATATTCCTTCAACAATATCGCAACAGAGTAATTGGAATAACCGGAACAAAAGGCAAAAGCACCACATCATCGCTTATAGCCCACATGCTTACCACTGCAGGAATCAAGAACGTATTGGTGGGAAATATTGGTATCCCGGCCTTTTCAGCCCTAAATTCCATTGACGATGAAACGGTTATTGTAATGGAACTTTCAGCCCATCAGCTAAATCACATTAAGACCGCACCACACATCGCATTATTCCTCAACATTCGTGAGGAACATCTCGACCATTTCGGCACATTTGAACAATATTTCAAAGCCAAATGCAACATTTTCACAAAACAAGGCAAAAACGACATACTTATCATTGACCGAAGGGAAAAAGAAATAACCGACCGCATTCTGAATTCACCGACATCCGTTGTGAGCCATATTGAGTCCATCAATATTGAAAACACAAAAGACATGCAAACACAATTGAGAGGACAGCACAACAAAACGAATCTCGCATTTGCAGCAGAAGCCGTATCACATTTCAACATACCACGTGAAATCATAGAAGAGGGGGCGCGTTCCTTCACGCCACTGCCTCACAGACTGCAGTATGTAGGCACTTATTCGGGAATAGAATTTTACAACGATTCCATTTCCACAATTCCCGACTCGGCTATGGCTGCAATGTCAGCTCTTGGTAATGTCGGAACAATCATATTAGGAGGATTCGACCGTGGCATCAGCTATAAGAAATTTGCAAAACACTTGGCAAAATGCAATGGTCTGAACATAATTGCCACTGGTGATGCCGGCAAACGAATATGTGAGCTTGTCAAGGAACAAAACTACAATTGCAACATTTTTTATGCTGCCAACATGAAGGAAATCATTGAATTGGCATTCGAGCACACTCCAAAAGACACAAAGTGCCTGCTTTCACCCGCTGCGTCAAGTTACGACCAATATAAGAATTTTGAGGAAAGAGGGAGATATTATGTAACCTGCATCCACGATTACGTGGAGACGCATTAAATAAAAAAAGGAATCAATGCAGTTTGATTCCTTTTCTAATTATGCTTCCTTAGGAGTATTATCCTTAGCAATTTTACGTGGACGTCTGACACCATAAGTGCCGTTGATGATTTTGCCACGTTTTGATTTCTTATCGCCTTTACCCATTTTTCTGATTTTAAATTTTTTGCAAAAATACACTTTTTTTCAAAAAAAAAAGGAGTTCACACTCCTTTTTTTTTGCTCGAATGATTAGAAACTTGATTTAAATTTCACAGCATCCTTTGCCGGAATCTTGATAACTTCCTGAGTTCTTGGATTTCTGCCCTGACGAGCGTCCTTGTGAACCTTGCTCCATGTTCCGAAGCCGACGAGAGTTAACTTACCGTCTTTTTTCTTCATTTCACCTTTAACAGCTTTCATGAAGGATTCAACAGCTTTTCCAGCGTCTTTCTTTGTGATTTCAGCATCTTTTGCAATAAAATCAATGAGTTCTGATTTGTTCATAAGCAATACCTTTTATTTTCGGCGGTAAAATTAATTCTTTTTTTTTATATATCGGTGTTTTTTATTAAAAAAAAACTTTTTTGATGAAATTTTTTTTATCACAAACAAATTAAAATATGACAAAATTTATCTACCTTTGCAAAAAATTTTGAGAAGAGAAAAATAATACATTATAAAATGGCAAATAGCAATAACAATCGTAAACAAACCGAAGAGAATTTCGGTCAAATTGAAGGCTCATTATCAAAGGCTGAGCAATTTTTTGAAGACAACAAGAAAACTATTTCTATCATTCTTGCCGTAATAATCATCATTGTGTTGGCAATTTTTGCAATTCAGAAATTATACATCCAACCAAAGGAAAACAAGGCACAAGTTGAAATCTATAAGGCGCAAAAGTTATTCAACAACGGTGACTATGAAAAGGCTTTAAGCGGTGATGACGTAACATATCTCGGTTTTGAACAGATAGCTGATGAATACAAAATAACAAAGACAGGAAAGATGGCACGCTATTACATGGGCATCTGCAACCTTCATCTTGGTGAATATCAGAAAGCTATTGACAATCTCAAGAAGTTCAAATCAAACGACTATTTCGTATATGCAATGTCAAAATCAGCCATGGGTGACGCTTACGTAGAACTTAAAGACTACTCTTCAGCTATCAGCTGCTACAAACGCGCTGCAAACATCCATGAGAACGACCTGACAACTCCAGAATTCCTTAAGAAACTCGCAATCACCTACGAACTTGCCGGTGATAACAAGAGCGCACTTGCAACATATCAGGAAATCGTTGACAAATATCCTTCATCAACAACACAGATTGATGCAAAGAAAGCCATTGGAAGACTCCAGGAAATAAAATAATCTTAAATGGCCAAGGTGGTTTTTATGGGTACTCCGCAGTTCGCTGTGGAATCACTGAAAAAAATAATCGAAGCCGGACATGAAATAATTGCGGTTGTTACCGTACCAGATAAACCAGCAGGACGAGGGTTGAAAATGCTCTCGTCCTCTGTTTGTTTATATGCCAAGGAAAACGGACTGCCAGTGTTCCAACCCGAGAAACTTAATGATCCCGGCTTCGTAAGCATCATACAGACTCTGAACCCTGATATTATTGTTGTGGTGGCATTCCGCAAACTTCCCAAAAGCATCTGGAGCATACCCAAATACGGCTCCTTCAACGTGCATGCCTCTCTCCTCCCACAATACCGGGGGGCAGCCCCGATGAATCATGCTATCATCAATGGTGAGACCCAAACGGGAATAACCACTTTTCTGCTTGATGACAATATTGATACGGGAAACATAATTTGCCAACAGTCAGTAGAAATCAATCCGACAGACACTCTCGAAGACCTGCACGACAAAATGATGGTCACAGGTGCCGCCCTCGCCGTAAAAACCATAGACAAACTCATCTCAGGTGATTACCAGCCAATCATCCAATCAGAACTTATTCCCGAAGGCACAGTAATTCACGGTGCACCCAAAATAACCAAAGAATTCTGCCAAATCAATTGGAACAATACTTCCATAAATATATTCAATAAAATACGAGGTCTCTCCCCCACCCCCTGCGCATTTACTGTCCTGAAATCAACTGACGGACGCATGATGTCAATCAAAATCTTCAAAACCGAATATCAGTTAATTGAAGATGAGACCAAACTCAAAACTCCGGGCACCGTCATCACCGATAATGTAAAATATCTTGGTATCAGCACACAAGACGGGATTATTTTCTTGAAAGACTTACAGCTCGCAGGAAAGAAAAGGATGGATATAGAAAGTTTTCTAAGAGGCAACAAGATGATAGGAGCCGTCACTGTTTCCCCTGACAATACCATAATCAATTAGCCACCTGATTATATCAATCATACTATGTGGCTCAATATCAGGAAATAACGCACAGAGTTCATCTGATGTTGCATCGTGTGACCTCAATTTTTCACAGATAGTATTGATA
Source organism: Bacteroidales bacterium (assembly GCA_016285515.1). Classification (GTDB taxonomy): domain Bacteria; phylum Bacteroidota; class Bacteroidia; order Bacteroidales; family BM520; genus RGIG7150. The sequence goes on along the minus strand of JAEEQW010000003.1, from coordinate 130,325 downwards.
ACTTCCTCACTCGTAGGGGAATTTTTGATATCACGTCTTCTTTTACGACAATAGTCACATATTCCGCAACGTTTATTGTTGTTATCCTCGCCAAAATACTGCAACAACATGCTGCTTCGGCACTTGGAGGTATTCGTCACGTAGGCTGTAATATAATCAAGGTATTCGTGCGCTATCTTTTTACGTTGTTTGTAAAATGATTCATCTGAAAACATGTACTTTTTATTGCTCACAGCATGTGTAAAAGTAATCTTGGGCGAATCGCTGTAAGGAATGTAATCGACTAAATCCTGTTTTGTCAGAAACTGCAGAATATCAACAACTTGCTTTACATCCACACCAAGTCGCGATGCTATCAGAGTCTCTTCGATTTTACCATATTCGCTGAAAATCCCACCATAAATGCGAAGCAGAGTCTGGATAAAATCATCCAATTCAGGATGACGCAACTGATAATCGTACAAAGTGTCACGCCCAACCTTGACAATAAGTCTTGATGGATTCTGAAATGCATCCGACAATGCTATTGCACCTTGATTTTCAATGACTTTCAATGCGTTATGAACAATTATCGGCTTAAAGTCATATTTTTTGCAGAAATCAAAGATATCAAAATCAAAAGTCATATTCTCACCTGCTCCAACGGGCAGTTTATAATAATTCCCCAGCGAGCCATAGATTAACTGAATCGTCTTTATATCAGGATATGAATCCTCAAAACGATTCCGAAGGTTATCAAGGTCATTGTCATTGAACAGAAGGATTCCGAAAGCCGGTAGTTTGTCCCTTCCGGCACGCCCCACTTCCTGAAAGTATGACTCTATGTTATCAGGAATGTCAAGATGAACCACGAACCGTACATCAGGCTTGTCAATACCCATTCCAAAGGCATTTGTCGCCACTATAATGCGGGTTTTGTTGCTTTTCCAGTCATTTTGTTTGCGGTCACGGCTTTTGTCATCAAGTCCTGCATGATAGTAATCGGCTGATATGTTATTGTCATTCAGAAATTTGGAAATTTCAACAGTGCCTTTTCTATTTCGCATATAGACTATTCCGGAACCGTTTACGTTGTTTGCTATTCTCAGCAAACGACCCAATTTATTTTCCTCCTTATAGACAAGATACGACAAATTCTGCCGTTCAAAGGATGTTTTAAGGACATTGTGTGATTTGAATTTCAGCTTATCCTGAATGTCATTAACGACCTTTGGTGTTGCAGTTGCAGTCAGTGCAAGAATTGGGACATTCGGCAGATACTGGCGGATTTCAGCAATATCAAGATAGGCCGGACGGAAATCATAGCCCCATTGGGATATGCAGTGTGCTTCATCAACGGCAATCAGGCTTATACCTAATTTTTCGATATTAATCTGAAACAAATCAGTTTTAAGTCTTTCAGGAGACACATACAGGAACTTTGTTTCGTTATATATGACATTGTCGATAACACAGGTCTGCTCATAAAACGTCTGTCCGGAAAACAGAAGATCAGCCTTGATTCCCCTTGATTTCAAAGCAGCCACCTGGTCCTTCATCAACGCAATAAGCGGCGAGATTACAAGACACAATCCATCACAAGCGAGAGCAGGGACCTGAAAACAGATGGATTTTCCTCCACCGGTAGGCAGCAATGCAAGAGTATCCCTGTCTTCAAGGATAGAACTGATAACATCTTCCTGGAGTGACCTGAAGGAATCATATCCCCAGAAATTCCTAAGTACCTGTTTTATATCAGTATGCTGATGCATCGTTTTTTGGAAAATAAATGGTATAACTCGAAGCAAAAATAATAAATAAACTATTACTTTTGCGAATTGAAATTCAAAACATGGAAGTTTTTTATTACAAAGATATTACTGAAGGCATAGTTGCCCTGCCAGTTGAAGAGTCAAAACATATTCTCAAGGTTCTTCGTAAAGTGCCAGGAGATTCGATACTCATAACTGACGGTCACGGTAAACTGTATGACGTCGAAATAGTTGAAGGCGGGAGGCAGTGTATTGTAAATTCAAAGTTCAGCAGCGTCAGAGAATCCGGACGCAATTACTACCTTCACCTTGCAGTGGCTCCGACAAAAATGATGGAACGCTATGAATGGCTTGTGGAAAAATGCATGGAAATAGGAATTGACGAGCTCACCCCTATTTTATGTGAACATTCCGAGAGAAAAATCATCAAAGAGGAACGGCTGGCTAACATTGCAGTCTCAGCCATGAAACAGTCTAAAAACCTGTATCTGCCCAAGATTAATCCGCTGACCCCATTCAAGGAATTCATTAAACGGCCCATAGAAGGCAACAAATGTATAGGATATTGTGAAAGCACAAGCAAAGACTATTATTTCAACAAAATCACAGATGGCAGCAATACAATGCTCATAGGACCTGAGGGAGATTTCTCAAAAGAGGAATTGAATCTGGCTTTTGAAAACGGCTACAAAGGCGTGTCACTCGGCAACACCATTCTCAGAGTGGAAACGGCAGCCATTGTGGCCTGCAACATGGTGGCCGTCAAAAATTTTAAAACTGAATAATGAAAAGATTTATAATCGTTATATTACTGATTTCCAGCTCTATGACCATCTACGCACAGTCAACCGTCAAAATAGCGCTGTGCAAATATTCCGGTGGCGGTGATTGGTATGCAAATCCGACATCATTGCCCAATCTAATCGAATTCTGCAATCAGAACATCGGTACAACCATTGACCCAGTACCCGCAACTGTTGAAGTTGGCAGTGCAGACATATTCAATTATCCTTTTGTGCATATCACCGGTCACGGCAACATCCTATTTTCAGACAGTGACGTCAGGAACTTGCGCCAATACATGATTTCCGGAGGATTTCTTCATATTGACGACAACTATGGCATTAAGCCGTATGTTTTCAGAGAGATAAAAAAGGTATTTCCGGAGACTGATTTTGTGGAACTTCCATTCTCACATCCCATCTTTCATCAGAAATATGAGTTCAAGGCAGGATTGCCCAAGATACATGAGCACGACAATAAGCCGCCGCAAGCATTCGGCATTTATTATGAAGGACGTTTGGTGTGTCTTTTCACTTATGAATGTGATTTGGGTGACGGCTGGGAAGCTACCGCAGTTCATCATGACTCCGAGGAGAATCATCAGAAAGCTCTGCGTATGGGTGCCAATATAATCCAATATGTCTTTGATAACTGACGCCGATTGGCACTTTAACTTTGTAAAGTCTCATAAATACTCTCCACTGTTCGCATAATACCGATAATATTCCCACATCGGACCGCGGACTTTGCGCTTGCGCAGTACTACGACAACAGGACTTTCAGGAGTGTCAGGAAAAACCCATGTCATACCTGTTTTTGCAGCATCCTCCTTCAGATGCGAAATATCAACATCTTTGGAAATGTAATATATCGGGTTTATTAGCTCCGACTTGTCTTTGATTATTCCTTCCTTCAATGCAACATCACACAAATCTGTATCCGGATAAATTCTCATCCCTATATAAGGGAAAAAAACTGAATTTTCAATCTTTTTGCTGTTTTCAAATGTCTCCGCAAGCGAATCTTCAGTTTCACCATAACCGCACAAGATTAAAAAATGAGCGAAGAAAATCCCAAGGTCATTACAGTATATGCTTGTTCTCAATATGTCCTCAAATTTAAAATCTTTCTGATAATTAACAAGTTGCGAATCAGAAAACGACTCCGTGCCAAATTCTATATGGGTAAGTCCCGCCTTCTGATACAGCTTAAGATCTTCGTATGTGAGGTTTGACGGTGAAAAATAAGCACCCCAGTTAATCTTGACGCCACTGTCAATTATGAGATTGCAAAGTTTGTAATTGTACTCCCTGTTGATGTTGAATATGGAATCAGTGAAGAAAAGATATGTTATTTCTTTTTTTCTGTTTAATTCGACAATATTCTCTACAACCTTGTATGGGTCAAGAGTTCTGACGACTCTTCCCTCAATGACAGGATAACTGCAATAAATACACCTTTTCGGACAGCCGCGTTTCGTCTGTATGTTGAGCATACCCGATTTGGGCCAATAGAATTCCGTCAGTTGCTCATCAAATTGGACATCAATACTTCTGACAAAATGAGCCCTGCCATTGACAATAATATCACCATCATCATTTCTATACACAAGTCCCTCAATATCAGACACTTTCCCACCATTATCCAAGGCATTGATTAATTGTATGTTACTCTCTTCGCCTTCCCCTTTGATACCGTAATCGGCCTCAAGTTCTTTCAGCAACAGTTCCGGGAAAATAGAAAATCCCGAACCTCCCACAAGAAGAACAGCTTGGGAATATTTTCTTATATAAGACGTAATTTTCTTATAATGTGTGATAAAAGTATTCCTTGAATAGATATTTACATCATCTATGTTTCGGAGTGACAGTTCTATATATCTATAATGGTTTGATTTAAGAATATTATCAAAATCATCAAATGAGTTCAGGTTGAAATCGAAAAAATCAAACTCATAATTCTTAAGGTTCTTCTTTTGGTATGTCCACAGATAGGAAAGTCCAATTGGATATACCGGATATGGATTGGAAAAATTGTTAGCCGATACTAATAATATCTTCTGCACACTAATTTAATAATATTTTTGCAAAAGTAATAAAAAAATTTCTTCTGAAGAAAGCCATTGATATTCATTGTCACGTCTGAACCAAGTGACCTGGCGTTTTGCATATCTCCGAGTATCGGTTTTTATTTTTTCCACAGCAAAATCCAAAGTGCAATTTCCGTCAAGGTATTCAAACAGTTCCTTGTAGCCGACTGTATTAAGAGCGGTCAGATGTCTCAGTGGAACCAAAGATTTCACTTCCTCGAGCAGACCTTGTTTCATCATTTCATCAACTCGCAGGTTTATTTTTTCCACAAGTTGTTCACGCGGAATTGAAATGCAGTATTTGTCAATGTTGAAATTGCGTTCCTTATCAATACCGTTTCTAAGAGATGAAAACTTCTTTCCCTCTGTGTAATATACCTCTATCGCACGAATAAGTCTTATAGGATTTGACAAATCCACGATTTCATAATATTCGGGGTCAACTCTTTTCAATTCCTCCTGTAACGCAGCAATACCTTTGGTTTCAAGCAGTTTTTTTAGCGAAATTCTGATTTCAGGGTCCGGGTCAGGAAGAGCATCAATACCCTTGGTTACGGCATCAATATAGAGTCCGGAGCCACCGCACAATATCACATTGTCGTGAGTTTGAAAAAGTCTGTCAAGCAAGGCAATGGCATCGGTTTCATAGCGTGACACATCATATCTTTCGTTAACGGAAAGGTGTCCGATAAAATGATGTCTCGCTGCGGCAAGTTCTTGAGGTGTAGGTTTGGCAGTTCCAATGTTGAGTTCCCTATAGAACTGACGTGAATCGGCTGAAACTATTTCAGTGTTAAGAGATTGTGCAAGTCGTATCGCAAGAGAGGTTTTTCCGGATGCAGTCGGACCAGCAATAACGATGAGATTTTTATTTTTAGTAGTTGTAATCGGTATCGACATCAGTTATATCATTGTAGCCGTCGTCAAAATCATCATCGGAATTTCCGTCATAATAATCATCGTCGCCAAAATCATCAACTTTATCTTCATCGATATCATCGAAATCAATTTCCATCTTCTGAGCGCGTTTGGCCTCAATAAAATCCTCGAGGTCGCCTTCGCTTTGCAGACAACACGGCAGGTCATCATCGTTTTTATCGGCAATCTCCATGCATTCAATAAACAATGTTATAGGATTCATGAAGTCATATTCATAAACCATTCTTTGACCGGTATGAGTAATCACATCTTCAATTTTGGTGTCTCCCATAGTTCTGGTAGGCATCACCATTAATAATTCATCATTTTCACGTTGCAGTTCTTCGATGTCATCTTCATCTATCATCATGTCAATCAAAGATATTTCCTCTCCCTTAATCCATAATTCATTGCTCAAATAGAAGGAGGCAAGTTCATTGTCACGGAAGCCACAAACATCAACAAGAAATGAATGGAGCTCAAGAAACGTCTGGCTTCCAAGAATTTCGACATCTCTCAAAAACTCCTCGACCTCATTGCAGACTATCCGTAGTGTGTAAGTTTTCATTATTTGTTTCTTTATTGGATATATAATCATTCAAGACATCGAAACTGACAGGTTCCAGGCCTCTCGTTTTGGCGATGTCGAGCATATACTGAAATGCGGCCTCAAATGAATTGTCACATTGGCCGTCAAGAATAGCATCTTTGACTGCATTTTTAATCACTCCCACATCCTTGCAAGGTTCAAGTCCGAAAGTCCGCATAATATGTTCCCCCTTGATAGGCGGCTGCCAGGTTCTCACAAAATCCTTTTTCTCCAGTTCCTTGATTTTCTGTTCAACGAGATTGAAATGTTCTTTGTACATTTTAATCTTCTGTTCATTGGCTGAAGTAATGTCAGCATTGCAGAGGAGCATCAAATCATCAATATCTTCGCCTGCATCGAAAATGAGTCGGCGGACTGCGGAATCAGTAACGAATTCGGATGAAAGCACCTGCGGACGGAGATGGAGGGAAACCATTTTCTGGACATATTTCATCTTCTCGTTTGTCGGCATTTTAAGACGTGGGAAAATCTGCGCAACTTTGCGGGCGCCCACCACCTCATGACCATGAAACGACCATCCGTTGACATCATCAAATCTTTTTGTGTCAGGCTTTGCAATATCATGCAAGATAGCAGCCCATCTTAGCCAAAGGTTGTCGGATTTTTCAGCGACATTGTCAAGAACCTTCAGAGTATGATAAAAAACATCTTTATGTGCTTTACCGTTAATATTGTCTATTCCCTTGAGTTTCAACATTTCAGGGAGAATATACCTGAGCAGTCCAGTCTCATCAAGCATCAGAAAGCCCGTGGAAGGACGTGGGGCAAGTATTATCTTATTCAGTTCATCCACAATACGTTCTTTGGACACTATTGAGATACGGTCAACATTCCGTGATATTGCCTCCATCGAAGAATTTTCGATTGAAAATCCAAGTTGTGTCGCAAATCTTACGGCTCTCATCATTCGCAGCGGATCATCAGAATAAGTGATATCAGGATCAAGAGGTGTTCTAATTATTCCTTCGTTAAGGTCATGAATACCATTGAAAGGGTCGATAAGTTCACCAAAGTTGTCGGCATTTAAGGATATGGTCAATGCATTGATTGTGAAGTCTCTGCGGCTCTGATCCTCTTCCAATGTACCAATTTCGACAATTGGTTTGCGGGAATTCCTGTTGTATGACTCTTTTCTTGCTCCCACAAATTCAACCTGATATTCGACACCTTCAAAATTACAACGCACCATTGCAGTTCCGAAATGCCTGTAATGGGCTGTTCTGACGCTGTTGACTTTTGAGGCGAAAACTTCAGACAGTTGGATACCGCTGCCAATACACACAATATCAATGTCACTCGAAGGGCGCTGCAAGAAATAATCACGCACGTATCCGCCAATTACATAAGCCCGGACGTCAAGTTCTTCAACAGACTCTTTAAGCACTTTAAAAATGCTATTTATCTCAAGAAGATTTATCTGTGTCATAAGTTATAATTGGAATGCAAAAGTAATATTTTTTGATTAACTTTGCATACAAAATATTGATTATGTCTAACATTAAAAACATATTGTCGCTCAAGGAACTCACCACATTAATACAGAGAACGATAGCCACTGATATGAACACTTTGTACTGGGTGAAAGCAGAGTTGGTGAAACTCAACTGTGCGGCCTCATCAGGGCATTGTTATCCTGAACTTGTTGAAAAGGAAGGCTCCAAAATCAATGCACAGATGCGTGGGATAATATGGAAAGATGTTTACAGCGTCATTTCGTCCAAATTCAAAAGAATCACACATACCGAAATAGCCTCGGGCATGCAACTGTTGCTCCAAGTTCAGGTTACATACTCACCTATCTATGGACTTTCCCTGATGGTCATGGATATTGACCCGACATACACCACAGGGGCATTAGCTTACGAAAAGCGACAGACCATTGACAGACTTACAGAGGAAGGAGTTATGGATTTGAACAAAAGCATTCCGATGCCTTGGCTTCTGCAGAAACTCGCAATCATTTCGGCAGACAGCAGCAAAGGATATAACGATTTCATGCAGACAATAGGTGAATACGCAGAACAATATTCAATTTTCACAAAACTCTACAATGCGGCACTTCAAGGCAATATTGCAGTCTCATCACAAATTGCGGCCTTCGAGGAAATAAAAATGAACTCCGACTGTTTCAATGCTGTCATCCTCATAAGAGGAGGCGGAGGCGACATAGACATGAACTGTTATGACAACTACGAGCTCGCCTACGAAATAGCGACATTCCCAATCCCCGTCATCACAGGAATCGGACACTCCACCGACACATCTGTCGCCGACATGGTTTCTGCCGCGCAGATGAAAACCCCTACGGAAGCCGCAAATTTCGTGCTGTCGGGTTTTGCAAGATTTGAAGAGGCTCTCAATACGTTGCAGGACAACATCATAAAATTCACTTCCCGCCAGATAGACTATTTCAAGAACAGCCTCAACAACATCGCATCACTAATCATCACAAAACCTTCTGCAATAATCGCCTACAACAACAATTTACTTACGCGTACAGGTGACGACATGACAAAATATGCACTACTAAAACTGACAACTTACAATAATAATCTTACCAGAATCGTTGATAACATATCAAAAAATGTCACAATGAAACTGAACTCCGACAAGATAAAACTTGACAATTACGAGGCAGCGATAAAACTACTTAGCCCTTTAAACATCTTGAAAAGAGGATACAGCATTTCATATCTCAATGGAAAAGCAATAACCGACGCAAACTGCATCAAGGAAGGTGACATCATTGAGACTCAATTATATAACGGGAAAATAGAAAGCAAAACAACTAAAATAAAATCTAATGAAAGATAATAAAATTACTTACGAAACCGCATTACAAGAACTGAACGACATATATCAGAGCATGGAAGACAATGCCATTGGCGTAGATGAACTGACGGAAAAGCTCAAGCGCGCAAGCGATCTCATCAGAATCTGCCGTGACAAGCTGAAACTTACCGAAGAAGAAAGCAAAAAGATACTCGAACAATTCAAAACCATATAACACAAATGGAACCGATAATAAAGCTGACAGGTATCCATAAAAGCTACGGCAACCTTCATGTGCTCAAAGGCATCGACCTTGAAATACATCCTCATGAGATTATTTCCCTTGTAGGAGCATCGGGAGCCGGAAAATCCACACTCCTGCACATTATAGGCACTCTCGACCGTCCCGACAAGGGTACTGTCACATATAATGGAACCGATGTTTTCAAATTCAATGACAAGAAACTGTCGGAATTCAGAAACAAAAACATTGGATTCATATTTCAGTTCCATCATCTGCTTGCTGAATTTACAGCATTGGAAAATGTCTGCATCCCAGCATATATAGCAGGCAGCAGCAAGAAGACGGCAGAGACAAAAGCCATGCATCTGCTCGAAATGCTGTCGATGGAACACCGAGCCGAACATAAGCCTTCAGAACTGTCAGGAGGTGAACAACAACGCGTGGCAGTCGCCCGTGCACTTATCAATTCACCCGAAATCATTCTTGCAGATGAACCGTCGGGCAACCTCGACTCGGAAAACGCAGCAGAACTGCATAAACTCTTTTTCTCCCTCCGAGATGAAATCGGAATAACCTGCGTTATCGTAACTCATAACGAATCGTTCGCACAAATGGCCGACACCAGACTAACAATGATAGACGGAAACATTGTCCGTTAAAACTCTCAACTTATTGAAAATGAAAAAACTACTCATAATAATCTTAGCAATAACAACAGGCTTGTCAGTTTACGCCCAGACAATGCTGACAGACGTAAACAAAGCCGATGAACTCTACAAAGATGACAAATTCGCCGAATCTTTGTTCATATACAACAGCATCGACAATCCCGATGGCAGAATATCAAAGCGAATTGAAGAAATCCAAAAGAAACTGTCGGACGAAACATTCGCCAACGACCAGTTTCAGAAATGTATTCTTGACGGCAACAATGCAAACAAAAACCAGAATTACGAACTTGCATACATCTGTTTCAATGCAGCTCTTCTGATTAAACCGGATGCCAATTTTCCAAAAACCAAACTGAGAGATTTAAGCCAATTCATTACTGACCCGAATGTGGACAAACGCTTTGACAATCTCATCGCAACTGCCGACAAATACTACGAAAGCCAGAATTACGAAATGGCCAAGAAAACATATAAGGATGCTCTCGTAATCAAGCCAGGTGATGCACATTCCTCAAACCGCATCGTTGAAATAGACGATATCATGGTCAAGAAAAATGCCTCGCAGAAAGAATATGATGACAACATCTTCTATGCAGACAGATTTATGGCAAACAATGATCTCGAACAGGCAAAAGTCTATTATCAGAAAGCATTGGAGCTGCAGCCAAACGAAGCATACCCAAAAGACAAGCTGAACGAAATCCTGAAAACGCAGACTGATGCAGCCCAACTTGAAACAAGCTATCTCACAGCCATAAACAAGGGCGATTCGGCATTCACACAACACGCTTACGACACGGCAAAAGAATTCTTCTCGGAAGCATTGACATACAAACCTACTGAAGAATACCCGCGTACAATGATAAATAAAATCAACAACGCAATCGACACACAAAATGCCAAAGCAAACGAAATAGCCACCATCAGAACCAACATCAGCGAGACAATCGCTGCAAAGCAGTTCGTAACCGCACAGTCTCACATTCAGAAAGGTCTTGCCCTACTACCCCAAGATTCATTATTCCTTTCACAAAAAGCCATGGTTGACTCCATCCTAACACAGCGACAAATCGATGACATGAATTTCGACAATTTCGTTGACATGGCAAAAGACGCATACGCTTCCAAAGACTACGAAAATGCATCCAGATATTATTCCATGGCTTTGGACATCAAACCTGACGAAAACATTGCCTCAAAAAAGCACAGAGCAGATTCTCTCTACCAACTGAAACTTGACAGAGAAGCCGCCAAACTCGCTGCAGCCGACAAAAAAGCAGAAACTCAGAAAAATAACGAAAAGACAAAAACTGTCCAAGACAACAGTAAAGACAAACCGCAGGAACTATCCGCTGCAAATGAAGAACAGAAAAAAGCAGCAAACGAGACAAAAGGCACTGACCAACAGCCCGCAACCGAGCAGAAAACACAAAACAAAACCGCTGACGCTGACAGGAAACCACACGAAGAACCGCAGAACAAAATTAGCCCCACCAATCAATCGGACGCTTACACAAAACTGCTGAACGAAAGCCAGTTGAGTTACAGCAAAGGCCAATATGACAAAGCCTTGGCAGGATACGCATCAATACTCAAGACTTACAAAGATGACCCTACGGCACAACAAAGCATCAATGAAATAACCACCCTGCTCAACAACAATGTCGTCAGACAACTGGTAACCGCACCTGTCACCATCACTGCAGGTTCAAAACAGAACTTCGATTTTGAGAAACTGCTGCCGAAAGACCGCAAAAACAATTACCTCAAAATAATCATCAAATCCACTGATGACAAGACTCCAAAAATCTATGTCAACTTATACAAGTTCAACGCCAAGAAGAGCGGATTCCTTCTGAAGGATGTAAACGCCAATGCTGGCAACGAAGCACTGTACATATCATTAAGCGTAATCCCATCATGGATGCGTGAAGATATCAGCCGTATCGAGATAGTCACAGAAAACGGCGATGTCAACATAGTCGAGATGTCAATCATCGCCGTACCGTAATCTTATGTGGTACCTTTAAATACAGGTAACTCAAAACATCATAGATTATTCTTCAATCAATTCAGGAATTTTGACAACCTCGCCAGTATCATAATAGCCTGAATCGAGTTTGTCCTTCAACTTACCGAAACTTTCGAGAGTGTAATTGACATCATCAAGAGAATGGGCAGCTGTAGGTATAAGTCTGAATATAATCTCACCCTTAGGAATGACAGGATACAATACTACCGAACAGAAGATGTTAAACTCTTCCCGCAATGCGTATGCCATATTTGAGGCTTCGGATACGGAACTCTTGAAATATACAGGCGTAACACATGATTCAGTTCTTCCAATATTGAACCCGCGCTCCTTAAGACCTGACTGCAGAGCATGAACGTTCTCCCATAATTTATCCTTATATTCAGGATGTTTTCTAATGAGATCCAGACGTTTCAGGGCACCGATGGTCATTGGCATAGGCAGTGACTTTGCATAAATCTGTGAACGCATGTTGTATTTCAGGTAATCAATGATTGTTTTTTCGGAAGCGACAAACGCACCAATACCTGCAAATGACTTTGCAAATGTCCCGAAATAAACATCTATCTTATCCTGAACACCGAAATATTCACCTGTGCCGGCACCAGTCTTACCCATAGTTCCTATACCATGAGCATCATCAACAAGAAGACGGAAATTATATTTCTCTTTAAGGTCGGTAATACCTTTGAGGTTACCTATCGCACCGGTCATTCCGAATACACCTTCTGTAATTACGAGGACTCCACCACCCTGCTCATTTGCAAGACGAGTCGCATTGACAAGACGTTTTTCAAGACTTGCCATATCATTATGTATATAACTGAAACGTTTGCAGTTAGTCATACGCATACCATCGATGATGCACGCATGAGCCTCAGCATCGTAAACGATAACGTCACGGCCTCTTTTGTCACACAGACAGTCGATAATGGAATTCATCCCTTGATAGCCGAAGTTCAGAAGATAGCATGAAGGCTTATGGACGAAAGCAGCAAGTTCCTCCTCAAGCTGACGATGATATTTGGTCTGACCCGACATTGCCCTGGCTCCCATCGGATAAGCCATACCGTATTTTTCGCAAGCTTCGGCATCAGCCTTTCTTACTTCAGGATGGTTTGCAAGTCCCAAATAATTGTTGAGACTCCATACGAGGACTTCTCTTCCGTTAAACCTCATGTGCGGTCCCAATTCACCTGTAAGATTTGGAAACATAAAATAACCTTCTGCTATTTTTTGATACTGTCCCAACGGACCAGCATCCCTCTTCATTCTTTCAAAAATATCCATATTAACTTTATTTTAAAATTATTTTCTGCTTTGCAAAAATATAAATAATATTTCAGATGGATTTGTTTTTCCTGTTATTTTTGCAAACCAAAACAGACCCTGATGGAAAAGACGAAACAAACATTTGCAATATATTCACAAAATTTGGATTTCACCTCAAAGGCTTCACTTTTATCATTAGGGAACATGGTTTTGGATGTTGCCGGAATTGACGCAAACAAAAAAGGATTTGGCATTGATGCCGTATTAAGTCACAACTATGCATGGGTGGCTATGCGAATGAGGCTCAGAATATTGCGCTATCCTGAAGAATCCGAGAACGTCACTGCTGAAACATGGATTGAAAATTGGTCGAAATTCACCACACAGCGTGACTGTGTTATGACGGACGACAACGGCAACAGAATTATGGAAGCAGCCATAATATTCACGCTGATAGACTTCAATCTGCGACAAACCGTAAACATGCTAGACAAAATTCCCAATTACGGAGGTTTCATAAATCCTGACATTTTGGACACATGTGCCCCAGGCAAAGTGAAACCGCTACAGAATGAGACGCTAATCGGCCAGCATACTGTCTCCATCAACGACCTTGATGTCAACATGCATGTCAACAGTTTCCGTTATATTGCATGGATACTCGACTGCATCCCGATTGACTTATACAAGGAAAACAAAATCACAGATATAGAAATCAACTATATCCACGAAATACTCTATGGTGAAACCGTCACAATTTATTATGAAAAAATTGAGGATAATGTTTATATCTTCGACATTCACAACCAGGAAGGCATTTCAGCAAATCGCTGTAAGCTAACGTTCGTTCCTGTTTGCCTTCTTACTTAAAATAACAATCGTCCAGACAAGCAAGACAAGTCCTTTGACAATACTTGTTACTGCTATGGCCCACCAGATGCCCAGCACGCCTAGTGATGTGGATGCCAAATAAAGTGCAAGCGGAATGCGCAAGACATTGAAAGTTACACTGATAATAGCCGGAGGCAACGTTCTCCCAAATCCGTAGAACACTCCTTGGGAAGTTATCTCAACCATCATAAGTATTTGAGAATATCCTGAAATCCTCAAATAATCCGCACCGGACATATATGCCTCTCTGTCAGGCACAAACAATGAGAAAAGTTCTCTGCCAAAGAAAACAAAACCGATAGTGCCAACCAGTCCGACGACTATAGTAAACAAAATTGACCTTTTGTAAGCACTCGCCATCCTCTTATACTCACCAGCAGCATAATTCTGTGCCACAAACGCACATAACGCCGCCGACAGTCCCAAGGCAGTGTACCATGTAAGTGATTCAAGTTTACTGCCAGTGGTAAACGACAACAGGGCAATGTAACCGCCATTCGCAGAGGCAATTCTTCCAAGAAGCATGTTTATAAAGGCATATACGGCATTCAACAAAGCCACAGAAGTGCCGATTCTGAAGATAATTCCGGCTTTTTTTCTGTCAATTCTTGTGAATATTTTCAGTCCGTTGAATAGTACCTTTCTGATTTTCACAACATAAATAAAAGTCAGACACACTATAACCTTTGACAGCAATGTGGCTACTGCCGCACCGTCCGAACCCATATTGAATCCATAGATAAACAATGGATCCAACAGCATATTCAATACGAACCCGCCACCGAAAATACACATGGGAACGCGAGTGTTTCCGGCGCCGTTGAAACTTCCGACAAATGCAGTGGATATAAAATAAAAAGGAAATGCCAACGACACAATCCGCAGGAAACTGTTCGACAATGATGCTATATCCGCTTCAAGAAGAAACAGATTCACTATCTGTTTTGACAGGACAAAAACCATTACAGTACAGAAGAGAGAAATGACTGTTGCAATAGTCACATTATTAGCAATATACTTCTTTGCATCATCACTATTGGACACCCCTACCGACTGTCCGACTGTAACTTCGGCACCGGTATTGGTCAACATGGAAAGCGATTCGACAATCCAGGTAATGATACCGCACGTACCTACCGCCGCGACAGCCTCATTACTGTAATGACCGAGCCACGCGATATCGGTAAGGCTATAGAACATCTGCATAAAATATGAGGCAATGACAGGCAGAGACAATCTAAACAATTGTCCGCCAATGCTCCCCTTGGTCAGATTTACAGTGCCCTCCATTACTCATAATTTTTCGCAAAAATAAACAAAAAAAAATGTATCTTTGCAGCATGGACAGAAAACAAACATTCAAAGGTGCGGGAGCAGCCATTGTCTCCCCTTTTCACAACGACTTGTCAATAGACTATGAAGCGCTTGAAAAGACCATAGAACATCTTATTGCCGGCAATATTGACTTCATCGTTCTTCTCGGCTCTACCGGCGAGGCCTCGACCATCAAAAAAAATGATCAGGAACAGATGATAAACTTTGCATCTGCAATAATCAATAATAGAGTGCCGCTGATTATAGGATGTAGCGGTAACTCCACAACTGATGTCACTGAGAGAGTCCGAGAAATCTCAAAATTAAAAATCGACGGGATTCTCTCAGCATCACCATATTACAACAAACCAAGCCAGGAAGGCATATACCGGCATTTCAAAGCTGTAGCAGAATCGACCGACCTCCCGCTCATCATTTACAATGTGCCCGGACGAACCGTCAGCAATATCCTTCCTGAGACCTGCCTCCGCCTTGCCAACAACATTGGCAACATAGTTGCAATAAAAGAGGCTTCAGGCAATATGGAACAGGTTATGAAAATCATCAAAGACAAACCTGATGGTTTTACAGTTCTGTCAGGTGAAGACGCCCTTAACGTCCCACTCATGTCAGTCGGCGTGGAAGGAAGCATTTCCGTTGTTGCCAACGCATTTCCTGAATTATTCAGCAAAATGATTCACTATGCTGCAAATGGAAATTTCACGGAAGCAGAAAAGATTCACTATCAATTGCTCGACTTCACATTTCTGATGTTCAGGGAAGGAAATCCTTCAGGCATCAAAGCTGCCATGAACATACTCGGACTTTGTGAGAACGTGTTGAGACCACCTCTATTACCCGTAAGTGAAAAATTATATAATGAAATAAAGGATTCATGTAAAGAGATGGCATGCCACATCTTTACAAAATAGCATTCTTCCTGTATCATGAGACATTTATTTTCGACATTAGCACTTATAGTTCTAAGTACGCTTGCATTCGCACAAAACACAGATTCCAATTCAACCATCAATCAAAAATATTCGGATTCAAACCGGTACCGCAATACTGACAAGGGTAAAGTATATGCTTTTTTCGATGGAGGCTGTTATTTCAGTTCCAAAATGTCGGACATTTACAGCGTAATGAAATTCAACCCATCATTCGACTATACGGTAGGATTTGGCTTTAAATACACCCCCAACAAAGAAATAGAGCTTTCTTATACAGGCGCAAATCCTACAGCAATCTATTCTTGGGATGACAAATCAAATATTTACAGCTGTCATGTTCATTATTTCCTTCTTGGTTATTCCGAACAAATTGCTGAATTCTACTCAATACGACCATTTTATTCTGTAGGCGTAGGTGCATCTTATCTTACCCTTAAACAACAATCAGGGTACAATCCTTTAGTAGAGGAACCTAATACAAGTAAAACATGGAGTTTTGCAGCAGCAATCGGTGCAGGACTCAAATATGACATAACGGCTTCTTTCGGCATCAAGCTACAGGGACGTCTTCTCGTTCCTATGTCCTTTACAGGGTTAGGCATCAGCATTGTTAACCTGCGTCCATACGTTACTTTCGGTTCATACTCTTTTTCGTTCAACGGAGATGTATCGCTTGGTGCATATTATAATTTTTAATCATATATAAAACTTTTATGTACAACTTAGCAGTAATAGGCAGCGGTCCCGGTGGATACGTTGCCGCAATCAGGGCAAGTCAACTCGGAATGAGTGTTGCCATCATAGAAAAAGCCGAATTAGGCGGAACATGCCTTAACTGGGGATGCATCCCTGCAAAGGCTCTCATTAAAAGTGCAACCGCATACAGATATGCTATAGACGCCGAACATTACGGTATCAAAATAGCATCGGCTGAACCAGACTTCAATGCAATTATAGCAAGAAGCAGAAACGTCGCCGCCACAATGAGCAAAGGTATCCAGTTTCTGCTCAAGAAAAACAAAATCGATGTAGTCAACGGTTACGGAAAACTTGTCAGCAATCATTCCATTGAAGTGACAAATTCCGAAGGAGAGAAAAGCATTGTTGAAGCCGAAAAAATAATCCTTGCCACTGGCACACGTTCCCGCGACCTGCCAAACATAAAACGCGATGGAGTAAAAATTATAGGCTATCGTGAGGCCATGACATTACCCAAACAGCCGGAAAGCATGCTGATTATCGGTTCCGGAGCAATAGGCACTGAATTTGCATATTTCTATCAGACAATAGGCACAAAAGTCACCCTTGTGGAATTTATGCCTGATATTCTTCCTTTGGAAGACAAGGAAATCACAAAACTTCTGACTCGCGAGCTCAAAAAGATGAAAATGAATGTGATGACTTCATCTTCAGTTACAAACGTTGATACAAGCGGTGACAAATGCATAGTTTCAATAAAGACTCCAAAAGGTGATGTGACAGTTGAGAGCGACATCGTTTTCATGGCTGCAGGCGTAACGGCAAATCTTGAAAACCTCGGCATTGAAGAACTCGGCATAAAGACGGAAAAAGGCAAAATTATAGTTGACCAGTATTACAAGACTTCAGCCGATGATGTATATGCTATCGGTGACATTGTTCCAGGACAGGCGCTTGCTCATGTCGCTTCTGCCGAAGCCATCTGCTGCGTTGAAAAGATAGCAGGTCTCAAACCTGAACCTATCGACTACGGCAATGTTCCATCATGCACTTACTGTTCTCCGGAAGTGGCTTCAGTAGGTTTGAGTGAAGAAAAGGCTCTCGCGCAAGGAATCAATATAAAGATAGGAAGATTCCCATATACGGCATCAGGCAAAGCCACGGCATCAGGACACAGAGAAGGCATGGTCAAACTTATTTTCAATAATGATACCGATGAACTCATAGGTGCTCATTTACTCGGTGAAAATGTCACTGAAATGATCGCTGACCTGGCCACTGCACGAAAACTTCATGCGAAAAGCCACGACCTTATGAAGACCATACACCCTCATCCTACCATGTCGGAAGCCATCATGGAAGCTGCTGAAGCTGCCAACAATGAATGTATCCATCTGTAAACCGAATAATCATAAATGGACATCATAAAACCAGATATTGAAGGACTTTTGGTAATAAAGCCAAAGATATTCTGCGATTCCAGAGGGTATTTCTTCGAATCCTATAATGAGCTGCGGTTCCATGAAGCAGGACTGAATGCCAAATTCGTTCAGGACAATGAATCCTGTTCACAACGGGGGACAATACGTGGACTTCATTTTCAGGAACCGCCTCACAGTCAGGGGAAACTTATCCGAGTCGTCAGCGGTGCAGTATTTGATGTGGCTGTAGATATCCGCAAGAACTCCCCGACATACGGCAAATGGTATGGCATAAAACTCGATTCCGTTGACAAACTCATGTTCTGGATTCCGCAAGGCTTTGCCCACGGATTCCAATGCCTGGAGGATAACACGGTATTTCAGTACAAATGTACGGATGTATATCACCCTGAAACCGAAAATGCAATAGCATGGAACGATCCTGACATAGCTATATCATGGTTCGACATTCCACCTATTATCTCCGAGAAAGACTCTCGCTCGAAGAGTTTCAAGTCATTCAGATCAAATTTTATACTCTAACCAAAAAATATTATTCTTGGATAATAAAAACAGTATAGTCATTTCTGGGGCAAGAGTCAACAACCTGAAAAATATTGACATCTCCATCCCCCAGAAAAAACTCACGGTAATAACCGGACTGAGCGGCAGCGGCAAATCATCCCTTGCCTTCGACACCATTTACGCTGAAGGTCAGAGAAGATACATGGAAACTATGTCCCGCTACTCCCGCCAGTTCATCGGAAACCTCGAAAGACCTGACGTGGATTCCATTACCGGCCTCAGCCCTGTAATCGCTATCCAACAAAAAACCACCAATAAAAATCCAAGGTCAACCGTCGGTACAATCACCGAAATATATGACCTGCTGCGACTGTTGTTTGCCCGGATTTCAGACGCCTACTCTCCTATCACTGGAGAAAAGATGGTCAAATTCACTGAATCCCAAATACTCGACCTCATCAACAACAGATACGGCCAAAAAACCATATTCATTCTCGCACCTATAGTTTCAGGCAAAAAAGGCCACTATAGAGAACTCTTCGAATCAGTACGCAAACAAGGATTTCTGAAAGTCTATGTTGACGGTGAAATACGTGATCTCACCTACGGAATGCAGACCGACAGATACAAGATTCACGATATCAGCCTGGTCGTTGATAAGCTGACAGTAAATGAAAAAAACCAAACGCGCCTGAAGGAAGCGGTGAAGACCGCCTTCACCTATGGCAAAGACACTCTGTCAATCACAGATGAGGAGTCCGAAGAAAGCATAATATACAGTAAAAAACTCGTATGCCCTACCAGCGGCATATCCTATAACGACCCTGAACCTAACTCTTTCTCTTTCAACTCTCCGTATGGGGCATGTACAAAATGCAATGGTCTCGGTACCATCAACGAGGTTGACATAGAAAGACTTTTCCCTGACAAGGAACTCAGCATAAGGAACGGCGGCATTGCACCTCTCGGCAAATACAAGAAGAACTGGGTTTTCAACCAGATTGAAATAATAGGCAAAAAATTCGACTTCACAATCGATACCCCGGTCAAAGAACTGTCACAGGATGCAATAAACACCATTCTCTTCGGCTCCAATGAAAAGTTCTCAGTCAACAACCGTTTCCTCGGAGTCACATCCGACTACTATATCAATTTCGAAGGGATAGTCTCATTCATTGAAGAACAGGACAAAATGCCTGATTATCTGTCATTTAAAAAATGGACACAGTCTTTTATGAATGAAATACCATGCCCTGAATGTCATGGCGCCCGACTGAAACCCGACTCTCTGCAGTTTAAAATTGAAGGGAAAAACATTGCTGAAGTATCCGATATGGAACTGTCATCTTTCAAAGTATGGATTGAACAAATCAGCAAATCAATCGATGCCAAGAAAAAAACAATAGCGAAAGACATCTTCTCGGAAATCAACAAACGTCTTGACTTCATATTGGATGTAGGTTTGGGATATCTCTCTCTCAGCAGGTCAGCACAATCATTGTCGGGCGGTGAGTCGCAACGCATAAGACTTGCCACTCAGATAGGCTCACAACTGATTGGCGTCATATATGTTCTTGATGAGCCAAGCATAGGCCTGCATCAACGCGACAATCACAGAATCATTGAATCTTTGAAGAAACTGCGTGACCTCGGCAATACAATTATTGTAGTGGAGCATGACACTGACACCATGCTTGCTGCCGACAACATTATTGACATTGGTCCTGGTGCAGGACGTCTGGGAGGGTATATTGTTGCTCAAGGCACAAAAGACGACATCATCAAATCCGATTCAATAACAGGAAAATATCTGAGCGGCAAAAGCAAAATTCCAGTTCCGGAATTCCGTCGTCCAGGAAACGGCAAATTCCTTGTTCTGACAGGGGCGAAAGGTAACAATCTCAAGAATGTCACCCTCAAAATACCTCTCAACACGATGATATGCGTTACCGGTGTCTCCGGCAGCGGAAAATCATCGCTAATCAACCAGACACTCTATCCGATCCTCAACAACAAAATATATCACGGAAACCGCCAATGTCTCCCATACGACAGCATAATAGGGCTGGAGAATATCGACAAGGTCATTGAAATCGACCAAGCTCCCATCGGTCGTACATCTCGCTCAAATCCAGCCACTTATACAAACGTATATTCTGACATAAGAAAAATATTTGCCCAACTTCCACAGTCAAAAATAAGAGGATATACCCCCGGACGTTTTTCATTCAACACCAAAGGCGGCCGTTGCGAAGAATGTCAAGGCACAGGTGAAAGGACTATCGAAATGAACTTTCTGCCTAATGTCTATATCAAATGTGAGAAATGTCAAGGAAAACGTTTTACTCGTGACACCCTCGAAGTCCGTTTCAAAGGCAAATCCATTTACGATGTCCTCAATATGACCATCAATCAGGCAGTTGAATTCTTTGATGGCATACCGGCCATTCAAAGAAAGATCAAAGTCATGCAGGATGTCGGCCTCGGCTATCTCAAGCTCGGTCAGTCCTCCACCACCCTGTCCGGCGGCGAGGCACAGCGAATCAAACTGGCAGCAGAACTCAGCAAAAAGGACACCGGAAGCACAATGTATATTCTCGATGAACCGACCACCGGTCTCCACACCGATGACGTTAAGATTCTTCTCGAAGTTTTGAACCGCCTAACCAACCGCGGCAACACCATCATCATCATAGAACATAACATGGAAGTCATAAAATGTGCCGACTACATAATCGACATGGGACCTGACGGTGGCGACAACGGCGGTGAAATCATAGCTACAGGCACTCCGGAACAGATTAAAAAGAAAGGCAAAGGCTACACAGCCCAATATCTCTGACAATGAAACACACATTGAAACTTTACAAAATCACTGAATTTGACAATGAAGGAGGTTTCATTATTTACGTGGAATGCAAAATCAACCACAAGAAAGCCAATCTCATCGTTGATACAGGAGCCTCAAGAACCATCATCAACCTCGACAGCTGCAAGGAACTCATGATATCCAGCAAGAATGAAAACGGGAGCAACATCAGAATCGAAACGAAGGGCATAGGTTCCAACAACATTACAAGTGAACCCATAACCATTGACGAAATCACCCTTAACCGACTTCACATAAAAAAAGCAGATGCATTTGCAACCGACTTGTCGGACATTGTTGATGTTTTGAAATACAAAGCACATATTGACGGCATAATGGGTAGTGACATATTAAACCAATATTCAGCCGTGATAGATTATGGGAAATGCGTCATCAGATTTGTAAATGAAACATAAAAAAAAATTAATATTTTTTTCTTCAATTAAATAAATTGCTTAAATTTGCAACTTTAATAATCACAATTAACTAATTATTTAAAAATGAAAAAAGTATTACTATCAATTTTCATTGCTGCGGCTTGCATTTTCCAAGCATCAGCACAATCTTTCGTTGACACGATTGTTCACCAGCGCAATGTGGTACTTGAGGAATTCACAGGCCGTAACTGCGGTTACTGTACCGACGGTCACAGAATTGCAAATGAAATTGCCGCTTCTCATCCTGGCAGATTCTGGGCAGTAAATATTCATGCCGGCGGTTTTGCACCAACAACCTATCCAAACCTTAAAACAAACGACGGAAACACAATTCATAATGGTTTCTCCATCGATGGTTATCCAAGTGGTGTTGTCAACAGAAGTACAACAGCAGCTATAGACCGTGGTCAGTGGGCAAGCGTTACAAACCAGATACTCGCTCAAAACTCCTACGTCAATTTAGGCGGTCAGGTTATTATCAATCCTTTCACAAGAACTGCAACTATCACAGTTGAAGCTTACTACACCGGTGACAGCCCACAGTCAACCAACTTCCTTACAGTAGTCATGCTGCAGGACAGTATTCTTGGCTCACAAGCTGACTATGGTAACTACAACCCTTCACAGTGGTATGATGAGAACCACACTATCTACATCCACATGCACGCTCTCAGAGATGTTGTTAACAGCACAGATGCATGGGGCGACCCAATTAACACTACTACACAGGGAACATTAGTTACAAGAACCTACATTTACGAAATTCCTGAACAAATAGGTGATCCTAATCCTGTTGATGTTGACATTAACAACATTCATTTCCTTGCTTTCATAGCTGAATCTCATTTTTATGTACAAACAGCTCAGCAACTTGAATCAGTGATAGTTTATGATAACATATTCCCACTTCTGAGCAATATTAACCAGATAAACTCAATTTCCTGTTCCACAGACGGCATCTTCACCCTTTCATTCATGAACGGCGGCATGGATCCTCTTACAAGCATGGAATTCAATGTTGAATATGGCAATCAAACAATACCTTACACATGGAACGGCGAACTTGCAACTGGTCAGGCTGCTACTGAACAGTTCCCTATCACATTAGTTGCAGGCACTGAATCAGCAACCGTTGTCATAACAAACGCTAACGGAGAAGCCCTCGAACCTTCTCCATATACAACAACAACTGGTTCACTGACCTGTCCTGAATGGATCAGCGGCGTCAATGAAGATGAAATCACTATAAATATCTGGCAAGACAGATACGGCAACCAATTGACATGGTATCTGTATGCTTCAGACAGTACTATCATAGCTCAAGGCGGTCCTTACTTCCAACTCGGCACTAACACAACCAAGTTGCGTACTGCTACAGTTACACTTCCTGAAGATCCTGACTGCATCCAATTCATTCTCTATGATTCAGGCTGCGATGGCATAAACAACGGTCATGGTGAAGGTCATCTTAACATAACCAAGGCTGACGGTACTGTTATTTGGGAAAATGACGGACATTTCGGATGCGAAGTAAGCGTCAATCTCTCCATCAACTCTCAAATCGTAATTGCTCCAGGTGATGCAAACGGTGATGGCGTAATCAATATTCTCGATATCCAGACAATCGTAGAATATATTACTACCGCAGGCGGTACACAGATTATTTTCGATGCTGCCGACTACAACGGTGACGGTGCAGTGAATATCCTTGACATACAAGCTATTGTCATGGCAATATTCTAAATTTAAGTAGCTGAATGCTACTTTGATTGCTTCATAAAAAAAGGAACTATCAAGAGATAGTTCCTTTTTTTATTTGACTATGACAACAATCCTATCCTTGCCATTCAAATCCCGATAAACATCCACACTTTCAAACGACTGCAAGTCAACAAACTGACTGAATAAATCGCTGAATTTCTCATTGATTTCAAAATAAATCCGTCCACCCTTTCCAAGCATTGTTTCCGAAAGACTGATTATTTGTTTGTAAAACACCAAAGGGTTTGCATCAGTGACAAACAAAGCGTTTTCCGGCTCATAATCGAGGACATTTCTCCGCATATATGCTCTTTCCGATTCAGTCACATACGGAGGATTGGATATAATAATGTCGAACTTTCGCTTATTGACAACCACCGGATTAAGAATATCTTCTTTTGCAAATTCAACTGCTGCGGACAATCGGCTGGCATTCATGGCAGCCACTTCGAGGGCTTTTTCAGAATTATCAATGGCCATGACCCTGAATCTTGGATTTTCAAGATTCAGAGTTATTGCAATACATCCGCTACCGGTTCCAATATCCAAGACATCAAGCCTTTCCCCGTCAAAACACTTATAGTCGTTAAGAATTCTCATCACCAGTTCCTCGGTCTCATTTCTTGGAATCAGGACATCACGTGTTACGGTGAAATCACGACCATAAAAATCCGCCTTGCCTGTCACATACTGCACCGGTTCATATTTCATCAGCCTTTCAATTTTGCCGGAAATCTCAGAAATCTTTCCGTCATCCATCGAAATGTCTTCAGCAATAAGGCGAGTGAAATCCTTTCCGAAAGAATCCTCAAGCAATATCTTCAAAATTGAAATAGCTTCTTTATCCTCATATAAATCAGACAGTTGTTGTCGGGCAGAGTAAAAAAAATCTTTTATGCTCACGTCTTAGAATTTTTTCAAAAGAAATTTTTCGAAAATACTACAATTTTATTAATTTTGGAATTTAATTTTCTTTAATGTTAAAATGGAAAAAAGAATTCTAATTTTAGCTGCAATGTTTATGATATCACCGACCTTAAAATCACAGGACAAACTAATTGAAATAATAGCGACGAGTGATATTCATGGAGCATTATTCCCATACGATTATTTATCCAAAAAAGACAGCATGCCGTCATTGGCTTCATTATCAACTTATATTAATAGGCAAAGAAATCAAACCGACCGGGATGTGCTTCTTCTTGACAACGGTGACATTCTGCAAGGCGATCCCGTGGTATATTATTACGATTTCATAGACACCACTACAAAGCATATTGCAGCCCTTACACTCAACTATCTGCACTATGATGCGGAAACAGTTGGAAATCATGATCTTGAAGGTGGTCCTCAAGTATATGACACATACAGCAAGGAAGTGTATTTCCCGCTCCTTTCAGCAAATATCATTGACACAAGAACCAATAGGACATATTTCAAACCTTACGCAGTATTCAACAAATCAGGGAAAAAAGTTGTAGTGCTTGGACTGACCACCCCAACTGTCCCAAAATGGCTTCCGACAATTTTGATACCCAATATGAAATTCATAGACATGGTTCAGTCTGCAAAGCATTGGGTATCAATAATAAATGAGAAAGAACATCCCGATGTTCTGATTGGTCTTTTCCATTCAGGAACCAATTACACCTATAATAATCCACATCTTGAGGAATACATGAACGAAAACGCAGTGGAACTTGTTGCGCGTCATGTTGAGGGATTTGATGCAGTAATCGGCGGCCATGACCATCAGGGGCACAATTATATCATCACCAATGATTTCGGAGCGAAAGTGCTTATCATAGCACCCACATCAAGACTGAGAGACTTTGCCGACATCACAATATCCTTCGATGAAAACGGTCACAAATCTGTCATGGGCAAACTTTACCTGACATCAACATTAGACATCGACTATGCATATCTGCGCAATTTCCAGCCATATCTGACCGACATTGATGAGTATTTCAATGAACCGATAGGAATAATCGATGGAGACATGACATCAACCGACGGCATTTTCTACGATGACCCGATGTCAAACCTTATTCACGATGTTCAGCTTTATTATTCCGGTGCTGACATTTCATTCGCTGCACCTTTGTCATTGGGAAGCATAATAAACAAAGGGATGCTGTATAGAAGAGATCTGTTCAAAATATACAAATACGACAATTTCCTGTATAAAATCAAGCTGTCGGGACAAGAAATAAAAGACTACCTCGAATACTCTTACTGGAACTGGTTTAACCAGATGAAAAGCAGCAATGACTACTTGCTCAGATATAAGCTTGATGAAAACAACAATATATCTTCCGATTATTTTCCACAAACGGAAGCGCAGAGCTATAATTTCGATTCAGCCGAAGGTATCAACTACACGGTTGACCTCAGAAAAGGCAAGGGCAAAAGAATCAATATCACTTCATTTACCGATGGCAGACCCTTTGAACTCGACAAGGTTTACACAGTGGCACTCACATCATACAGGGGCTCGGGCGGAGGTGACCATCTCACGGAAGGTGCAGGCATCCCGGCAGACAAGTTATCCGAAAGAATAGTCTTTTCCTCTGAATACGACATGAAATACTACTTGGAACAATGGATTAAGGCAAACTCACCGCTGACACCAGACACTACACGCTCCTGGCATATAATTCCTGAAAAATGGTACAACGAACGCATCGTAAAGGAAAGTAAACTGTTTAAGGCAAAATAAGCAGAAATCATGCAACAGCTTTCCGACACATTCCATACAATTGCAAGAACCTCAGAAGGCTATTTCCGCGACAAAGGAAGCAAATTCTTCTCATTTGCATATCCGGTGACCTCTGAGGAACAAGTCAGAACCATCCTCGCAGATATCAAAAAAAAATATTACGATGCCCACCACCACTGCTATGCATATTCCATCGGTACAGGAAAAGAACTTAAATTCCGTATCAATGATGACGGAGAACCCTCCGGCAGCGCCGGACGTCCAATATATGGACAGATGCTTTCAGCTGACATCACCGATGCCCTGATAATTGTCGTGAGATATTTCGTAGGTATTAAATTAGGTATTCCTGGACTTATCAATGCATACAAAATATCAGCCAAAGAAGCAATAGACTCAAATGAAATCATAGAAAAAATAATAACAACGACTGTTTCCGTATCATGTTCCTATCAGAACATCAATCTTGTAATGAAGTTCATGAAGGACGAAAACCTCAACATAATTGCCCAGGACTATATTAATGAACAATTGGTTATAACAGCCGAAGTGAGAAGGTCAAAAAAAGATGAAATTTTAGACAAAATTAATTCTATTTATGGATTAAAAATAGTTCCTTAACACTGATATTTTTATATCTATTATGTTTATTAACAATTTACATATTAACGTTTATTAACACAATGTAAAACATTATTTAAATCACTAATAAACAGCGCATTAAAAATGTTATTTAGAATAAATAAAAATAACTCAACTGTTAAAACCATAGTCTGGCATATTTAATAATCACAAATTGTAATGTTTACAAAAACCATTTTAAGCCAGATTTTGTCCTTATATATAGTTTATTTTTCGCATATTGTCAATATTAAAAAAAAATTTTTTTAAACTCATTTTAATCTACTTTTGCACAAACAAAAAAGCAATATTAGAATAAGATTATATGCCAGAAAACATAGTAGATATCAAGAAAAATCACGTAACTGTATGGAACAATTGTCTGTCAGTGATAAAGGATAACGTTGACGCAGAAAACTTTAATACATGGTTCAAACCGATAAAGTCGATAAAACTGGAAAATGACATTCTGACGATTCAGGTACCAAGTCATTTCTGGTACGATTGGCTTGAGGAACATTACATTGACATTCTGAGGAAGGTTATCCGTCATGAACTGGGAAGTGAAGGCAAGCTTGAATACAGTATTGTTGTTGACAGTACACATGAAAACGGAACCATGAGAGTTCCGGCCACAAACAATAGGGAAGTTTATAACCCGACAACATATATGCCAATAAACATCAATAACGGACGCAATGAGACAATACCTAATCCGTTCATTATTCCAGGATTAAAGAAAATACAGGTCAATTCTCAACTTGTGGAAAGCTATTCGTTCGATAATTTCGTGGAAGGCTCCTGCAACCGTCTTGCTCGTTCAGCAGGATATGCCGTCGCAAACCAGCCAGGCAAAACCTCATTCAATCCACTGTTCATCTACAGTAACGTGGGACTTGGTAAAACCCACCTCCTTCATGCGATAGGTCTGAGGGTTAAGAACCAGTTCCCCGATAAGATCGTTCTTTATGTCACAACCGAACAATTCATACAGCAGTTCGTTGATGCCATAAAAACCAACAACGCCAACGATTTTCAGCATTTCTATGAAATGATAGACGTTCTTCTCATAGATGACATCCAATCATTATCAGGCAAGGAAAAGACTCAGGACATTTTCTTCCACATATTCAATTACCTGCACCAGAACGGCAAACAGATAGTCATCACCTCCGATAAATCACCCATCGACCTTGTCGGATTTGAACAACGACTGCTTTCACGTTTCAAATGGGGACTTTCAGCAGACCTGCAAGTTCCGGATTTCGAAACAAAAGTGGCTATCCTGAAAAAACGCATTTACAACGACGGCATTGAATTTCCAGATGAAGTCATCGATTACATGGCTTACAGCATCAATTCAAATATAAGGGAACTCGAAGGAGCTTTGATTTCAATTATGGCTCAGTCTTCACTTAACAAAAAGGAGATAACTCTGGATCTGGCCAAACAGATGATTGACAAGTATGTTAAAGTCACTTCCCGTGAAATCACAATCGATTACATTCAGAAAGTCGTCTGCAGTCATTTCGGACTTTCCATAGAGACAATCAACTCCCCTACCCGTCACAGAGAAATCGTACAGGCACGACAGCTGATAATGTACTTCGCAAAGAAATACACAAAATACTCACTTGCAACCATCGGTATGCACTGTGGCAACAAAGACCATGCTACAGTACTTCACGCATGCAAGACCATCAACAATCTGATAGACACCGACAAACAATTCAGAATCCAGGCTGAAAAAATCGACAAAAAGATTAAAATGTAACGATGAGTACTCCTAATCCCTGCGGCCGTCTGTATCTTATTCCATCAATGATAGGAAACTGCCCCGCAGATTATTGCATACCACCTTACAATATACAAATAGTAAACAGATTATCCCATTTTATTGTCGAAGAGACTTCCTCCGCATACAGAACTTTGCGCCATATCGGTTTCAATGGCTCTTTCGACAATGTGACTCTCTATCAACTCAATGAGCATAGCCGTCCGGAGGATATCACTGAATATCTCGAATGCACAAAAGACGGTCATGACATAGGTCTTCTTTCAGAAGCAGGACTTCCATGTCTCGCCGACCCGGGCGCTTATGTGGTCCGACTTGCACACTCCAAAGATATTCAGGTGATTCCGCTGACAGGTCCTTCTTCTATTGTCTCCGCCATCATCAGTTCGGGAATGAACGGTCAATGTTTCGCATTTCATGGTTATCTCCCGATAAAGTCCCCTCAAAAGGAAAACAAGATAAAATCATGCGAGAAATATTCCGCAGAGTTTCACCAGACTCAGGTTTTCATAGAAGCCCCATATCGTAACAATCAGTTGTTCAACACTTTGATTTCGATATGCTTGCCTACCACCCTGTTATCTGTAGCCTGCAACGTCAATTCTGATGATGAATATATCTCCATGAAATCCATCTCGGAATGGCGTAAATCGGATGCTCCCGACCTGCACAAAAAGCCCACTGTTTTCTGCTTGTTAGCAAATTAATTAAAACAAATATTCATTTTCATTATGAAAAAGTTCACATTGACCATCATCTGTGCCACATCTCTTATGATGCTGTTTTACGGCTGTGGCAAAAGCAATTCACAAAAAAAGCCCAAATACATATTCTATATGATCGGCGACGGAATGGGTCTTGCACACATTCAATTTGCCGAGAATTATCTGGATGCCGTAAACCATGACACAGCCACGACTCATCTCGAAATGATGAAGTTCCCTGTGCTCGGCACAGCCACCACTTATTCGGCAAGTTCATTTGTCACTTGCTCATCAGCTGCAGGCACTGCACTGGCAACAGGAAATAAAACCAAAAACTCACTACTCGGTGTACTTGCTGACAGTATAACTCCCATTACACCTATATCCCAAAAATTCCACGATGAAGGATATAATGTGGGTATCATAACAAGCGTAACTCTTGACCATGCCACTCCGGCTGCCTTCTATGCACACGTCAAGGACAGAAACATGTACAAGGAAATCTGCTATCAGCTCAAGGATATTGATTTCGAATTCTTCGGCGGAGCCGGTCTGCGTGGACTCAAAGACGACATAGGACTTTACGACTCTCTGAAAGCCAACGGCTTTGTTGTAACCTGCGACAAACAAACCATCCTTGACCACAAAATGTCCGATGGCAAACTGTTTGCATACAATCCTGTTACAAGTGCACTTCCTCCGGACATCCCTTATCTCGTTGACAGCAGAAACCACGATATGCACCTTCCTTTCTATGTAAAAAAGGCTATTGAGCTTTTCGAAAAGGACAAGAAGGGATTTTTCATGATGATTGAAGGCGGCAGAATCGACCATGCCTGCCATGCCAACGATCCAGGTGGAACATTGGGCGAAATGCTAGATTTCGATGAAGCCATCAAACTTGCGTATGAATTCTATACCAGACATCCAAAAGAAACCCTTATAGTTGTGACTGCTGACCATGAAACTGGCGGACTCAGCATTGGTCAGGCTTCAACAGGTTATGCCTCTTATCCGGAACTCCTTGATTATCAAAAGATATCGTATGACAAACTCAAAGCCCAGTTCAAGGAAATGGTCACCAATGACGTGAAACCGACAAAGGAAGAAATCTACAATATCCTTTGTGAGAATTTTGGTTTCAACAATGAAAACCCAAAGATGGCACTCAACAAACTTGACTCTCTGAGAATAGACTTTTTCTATATTCACGATTTTGATCCAAGCCGTATGCCAAAATACGGAGAAATGATTAAGCCTGAAATATACAGAACAAATCTCGTCTCCGTACATAACATGGCAGCCCTTGCAGTAAGAATCATGAGCGAGAAGGCCGGTATAGGATGGACAACCGGCTCACATACAGGCGGTGCCGTTCCGGTGAGAGCCATAGGTGTTTGGCAGGAAAAATTCGATGGCAGCTATGACAACACCGACATACCAAAGAAAATTCATGGTGATTTATAATTTTCTGCCATGAAACGTTTGCTGCTCACATCGTTAGCAGTTGTCTGTTGTCTTATTGCTTACTCACAGAACTCCAACGGTTTGATGACAAGAACTGTTGTCTATAAACCGGGCGACTACAACTCTCTGTTCTATCGCATCCCAGCAATAATTACAGCAAAAGACGGCTCGCTGGTGATTACATCCGACAAACGCAAATTCAACAACAACGACCTGCCAGCTGACATTGATGTTGTATGCAATTACAGCACCGACAACGGTCTCACATGGAGCCAGCCATATACCATCGCTCAGGGAAAAGGTGTGGGCGCAGGATTCGGTGATGCAGGACTGGCTCGCTCCCTCGATGAAAACGGACTTATCACCGTCTTCGTCGGAGGACAAGGTTTCTTCCAATCGACAGCCGAAAATCCCATCCGTACATACAAATGCATGAGCTATGACAACGGACGAACATGGACAGAGCCTGAAGACATCACACATTTCATATTCGGCAAAGACTGTGACGACCCGGAAAGAAAACATTGGCAAGGGTCATTCTGCGCATCAGGCAACGGACTGCTCACCAGTAAAGGCAGAATAATATTCGTCGCTGCCGTCAGAGAAACGACAACAAATGGCATCTGGAACCATGCGGTTTATTCGGATGACAATGGCAAGACATGGCATGTCTCCGGAAGAGCCACCCAAGGCATCGGAGATGAAAGCAAAATCGTGGAATTAAATGACGGAAGCCTGCTCATGAGCATAAGGACACAGGGAAAGAGGCTGTTTTCGCTGTCATACGATGGCGGTGAGACATGGCTTGACTCTCCCCAAAAATGGCAGGAACTCAACACTACCGCCTGCAACGGTGACATCATAAGATACACCTTGAAACGTGACGGATATGAACATGATATCCTGTTGCAGTCACTGCCCGACAACTACACCCGAAGCGATGTAACAGTATTTGTAAGCTTTGATGAAGGCAAAACGTGGCCTATCAAGAAAATTGTCGTCCCCTACGCATCCGCTTATTCATCACTATGCATCTTGCCTGACAACACCATAGGTCTATATGTTGAGGAAAGGGACAACTGTACAGTCGATGAGTCCTACCAAATAGGATATAAGATGGTTTTCTATCGGTTTACGTTTGATTGGTTGATGGAATAATGTTAAATCACATTCTCCGAATCAACTCGTTGACGATAGCCATAACCTTTGTCGCTGCCTGGTCAGCATGAACAAGCACCTCCTGCTCGTCAAGAAGCTCGCCATCTTCAGAGGTGGCTTTGTTGGTTATCACTGACATGCCGAAGACTCTAATACCACAATGGCGTGCGACTAAAACTTCGGGAACTGTTGACATGCCCACCGCATCAGCCCCCATAATCCTGAACATCTTCACCTCGGAGACAGTCTCGTATGACGGCCCTGTCAAATTCATATAAACCCCTTCACTCACCTTTATGCCCATCTCATCTGCAATATCATGGGCCATAGTACGAAGTCCTTTGTCATAAACTACCGTCATATCGGGAAATCTCACACCGAACTCATCCAAATTCTTACCAATCAACGGATTCGGAGACAAACTGATGTGATCCTTTATTATCATTATGTCACCAGCATCATAATTCAAATTCACACCTCCAGCCGCATTGGTAACTATAAGCGTATTGACTCCAAGTTTGGCAAATATTCTTACCGGAAAGGTGACCTGTTCCATCGAATATCCCTCATAATAATGAAAACGTCCCTGCATCATTATCACATTCTTACCGTTTATTTTCCCAAAAATGAAATTGCCTTTATGACCAGGTGCGGTCGAAACGGGGAACTCAGGAAATTTCTCATGAATGCTCTTATATGATACTATTTTTGCATCTTCCACATAATCAGCCAAACGCCCCAAACCGGAGCCCAGGATTATGCCGATTTCAGGCTTGAAGTCAACCTGCGATTCGAGATAATTGGATATTTCAGAATACTTGCTCATATTTAGTGTTATTTTAAAAGTCAACAAATTTTAAATCAACATGCAACTTCCTGTCTTTCAGTTTATTAAACATAATTTTCATTTCATCGGTTGCACCACTTGCTATTTTACATGCCCCCTTGACCCGTGATATATACACACATTGCTCAGCCTGTTCCGGTTCATGTTTGCAGACATCAACCAAACAATCCACAATGTATGAATTTGAATGTGAATCATTATACAAAATCAGATGACTAGAATTATCCGACTTTGCGTTTGAAGAGCGTGCAGACGCCTTCTTGGGTTCACATATCTGGTCCATCAGACGAAATTATGCGAAAGTTATTCTTGTGCCACCGTCATCTATGCCGAGACGTTCGATACTTGTTATGATTGCATCCTTTCCCGTACTTTCCACAAACTGAATGGCAGCCTTGACCTTAGGTCCCATGCTGCCCGGCGCAAACTGTCCCTCGTCAAAATACTGTTGTGCCTCATTGATGTTCATCCTGTCTATCGACTGTTCCTGCGGAGTGTTATAGTTTATACAAACCTTAGGCACATCGGTAAGGATAAAGAACTTGTCGGCATTTATCTGACGGGCAAGCAATGATGAAGCAAGATCCTTGTCGATTACAGCATCAATGCCTTCAAGATCATCATGATTCTTATAATAAACAGGAATACCACCACCACCGACAGCAATAACAATGTTATGGGCTCTGACCAGTCTTAATATGGCATTGGTGTTATTTATTATTAAAGGACGAGGTGAAGCGACAACCTTGCGCCATCCGCGTCCACGAGAATCTTCCCTGAAAATCGAACCGGTTTCCTTCATTATCAGTTCAGCATCTTCCTTTGAATAATAAGGACCTACAGGCTTTGTCGGATTCTGGAAGGCAGGATCCTGTTTGTTGACAATAACCTGAGTGATGATGGAAATTATGTCCATGAATATGTCATTCTCTCTCAACACATTACGAAGTTGCTGTTCAATCAGATAGCCTATAAAACCTTGAGAATAAGCGACTGCTACATCCAATGGCATATCAGGAATACCGTGAACTTTATTTCCAGCTGAATTGGCAAGAAGAATATTACCGACCTGCGGTCCGTTTCCGTGAGTAATCACAAAATTATAATCGTTTTTCAAAAGCTTGAGCAAATTTTCGCAGGCAACTCTTGCGTTTTTTTCCTGCTCGCCAATAGTACCCTTCTCACCGCTTTTCAACAGAGCATTTCCTCCAAATGCAACAACTGCTAATTTTTCCATATTCTATTTTTATGTAATTTTTTAAAAGTCTGCAAAGTTAACATTTTAAACCGAAATATATTATCTTTGCCAAAAAATAATTGACATGGAAAGCTACATTGTATCAGCAAGAAAATATCGTCCGGTGACCTTCAGCTCCGTCGTAGGACAGGAGGCCATAACACAAACACTAAAAAATGCTGTAAAGTCAGGTCATCTGGCACAGGCATTTCTTTTCTGCGGACCACGAGGAGTAGGCAAAACAACGTGTGCAAGAATTCTTGCCAAGACAATAAACTGTCAGAATCTCACGCCCTACTTTGAAGCCTGTGATGAATGCGAATCCTGCAAGGCCTTCAACCAGAGTGCGTCATTCAACATAATTGAACTTGATGCCGCTTCAAACAACTCCGTAGAAGACATACGCCATCTTGTTGACCAGGTCAGAATACCACCGCAAATAGGAAAATACAAGGTTTACATCATCGATGAGGTTCACATGCTTTCCCAGGCCGCTTTCAACGCTTTCCTTAAAACCCTTGAGGAGCCGCCGGCCTATGCCAAGTTCATTCTCGCAACCACTGAAAAGAACAAAATAATCCCGACTATTCTTTCCCGCTGTCAAGTATTTGATTTTAAAAGAATCACTATAGAAGACATAGTAAATCACCTACAGTTTGTCGCCAAATCGGAGAATATCACCGCCGAACCGGAAGCTCTTCATGTCATAGCCCAGAAATCTGACGGAGCAATGCGTGATGCCCTTAGCCTCTTCGACCAAATGGTTTCATTCTCCGGGACCAACCTCACATACAAAAATGTAATTGACAATCTGAACATTCTTGATTATGACTACTTCTTCAAGATGGTTAACTATATGCTCGATGGAAATTCCACCGATATTCTGCTGACCATAAATACTATTTTCGACAATGGATTTGAAGGTCAACACTTTATAGTAGGTATGTGCAAGCATTTGCGCAACTTGCTGATAAGCAAGGATCCGGCTACGCTCAAACTGCTTCAGGAAAGCGAATCCCTTAAGAAACGCTATGAAGAACAAGCGGCACAATGCTCTCAACAGTTTCTGCTCAATGCACTGAATATCTTCAACAAATGTGACATTGACTACCGACCAAGCAACAACAAACATCTTCTCGTTGAAATCGCATTGTTGAACGTAGCAGCGTTGTCGGAACACGAGCAAAAAAAAAAATCTGATGTAGTACAATCCACTCCACTGCAAGCTCAGCAAAACACCGCTTCTTCTGTATCACAGGCTCCAAAACAGACTAATACTACAAGAGCAACGAAACAGCTGGTCCAAGAATCGGCTTCACCAACCACATCCGCAGCGTCTCCTGTTCAGAAGCAATCAACTCTAACTGAATCAGTTACACCTAAGACAGCAGTAACTGACGAGCAACCCACAGCACAAAAAACAGCTGAACCACAAAAGACTGTTTCACACATCACCCGCACTTCTCCGTCAATAATAAGAATTTCTGATATAGGCAAAAAGAAACAGGACGAAACTGTCGTCAACAAGGATATACAACAGAGACACAATGAATTCACAATCGAAGAAGTTAAGTATGAAATAGACAGATATGCTGAATCCATCAACAAAGAAAACACTTTTCTTGCCAATCTGCTCGAAATAGCAATCATAAAATTTCGCGACAATGACGTCATCGAATTTCATTTTGCAAACAAGGTAAACGTAGACACATTCAACAAGGACAGCAGTAACATTGTCAGAATGCTGCGTGAGAAACTGGCAAACGACAATATCAGTGTTACAACGATAATTGACGAGACAATATCCAACAGCAAACCATATACCGATACAGAGAAATTTGCCGAAATGATGGAGAATAATCCGGAATTAAAGTATCTCAAGAATAAACTGATGCTTGAGGCTGAATTTTAGTTAATTATGAAAACAGCTGTCATCGGTGGTGGAGCGGCAGGATTTTTTCTCGCCATAGAGTTGAAGAAAATAATGCCTGAAATGGATGTTACAATCTTTGAGGCAAAAAGGAAATGTCTTGCAAAGGTTGAGATAAGTGGCGGCGGACGTTGCAACTGCTCCAATTCTTTCCAAGACATCACCAATTTGAAAGACGCTTATCCGAGAGGGTTCAATTTAATGAAACGCGCCCTGAAACATTTCAGCAATGAAGATACCTACCAATGGTTTGAAAATCACGGTGTCAAGCTGGTAACACAGAAAGACGGCTGTGTGTTCCCTGCATCTCAGGATTCTCACAGCATCATCAATTGTTTCCTATCGGAAGCACATCATCTTGGAATATCAGTAAAACTGTCTTCACCAGTAGAGAAAATATACACAGAAAGAGAAAAATTGATTCTGCATCTGCAAGGCAGTACAACTCCCCTATCCTTTGATTTTGTGGCAGTTACAGTCGGAGGGCAATCGAAAAACAATGAAATGCTTAAGATGCTCGAAGAAATGGGACACAAGATTGAACAGCCTGTCCCCTCCCTTTTCACATTCAACATAAAAGACCAGGGACTTAGAAATCTGATGGGATTGGTTGTTGAAAATGCAATCACAAGCATTC
Organism: Bacteroidales bacterium; assembly: GCA_016285515.1. Taxonomy (GTDB): domain Bacteria; phylum Bacteroidota; class Bacteroidia; order Bacteroidales; family BM520; genus RGIG7150. Next base: position 93,195 of record JAEEQW010000003.1, on the reverse strand, counting down.
CGGGGACAAATATGCACAGCAGAGGAGATTTACTGATAACCCATTGGGGATTCAGTGGGCCAGCAACTCTAAAACTGTCATCATACGCTGCCCGATACCTCTATGAGCATAAATACAGCTCACCGATTATCATTAACTGGTCAGGATTATCCAACACGCAAGATGTTGAGACAGTTATAGATACAATAATAAAACAAAATGGAAGCAAATTGCTGGCGAACTTTCATCCGTTTAATCTTCCCAACCGTCTCTGGCAATATCTTCTGACAAAAGCCGAACAAAAACCCGACAAAAGATGGGCGGAACTTGGTAAAAAGGGATTCAACAAAATAGTCAACATCCTCACCAACGACGAGTACACAATCGACAGTCGCAGCACCTACAAAGATGAATTTGTCACCTGCGGCGGCGTCAGTCTTGAGAGTGTCAATTCAAAGAAAATGGAAAGCAAAGTCACAAAAGGCTTGTTCTTTGCAGGAGAAATTATCGATATTGACGGCATCACCGGCGGTTTCAACTTCCAGGCCGCCTGGACCACAGCATACATCGCCGCCCACGGAATAAGTGACACATTCAGTGTTATGGGCTAACTCTTGACTATTCTCTTGTATCTCTCTTCGCCATCCTTGTAAAGATTCTTGAAATATGCCCAATAAGCCTTAATCTGCGACATATAGTTCTGCTTACCCTTCAACGCTTCGAGCAAATCAGCATAAAAACTCTGGAAGCGTTCAATGCGCTCTTCATAACTGAAATCAGTTTCGTTCTGAAGTTCCTCAGTAAGGAATGGTTTGTATAGAAGTCCACGTCCAATCATAAACGTATCCAATTCAGCAAACCTTGAAGTGATTCGTTTAAACGACTCATTGTCAACTATATCACCATTATAAATAGCCTTTGACTTGATAGAAGGCAATATAGTTCCGAAAGTATCAATATCGCATACTCCTTCGTATCTATCCGTTGACAGTCGCGGATGGACAGTAACGCTATCAAGAGGATAGTCGTTGAGAACAGGGATGACAGACATGATTTCATCTTTTGATTTAAGTCCCAACCTTATTTTGACAGAAAAGCTAATTCCGTCAATTTTAAAGACTTCATCAAGAATGCTGCGAATCATATCGGGATGAGGCAACAATCCGCAGCCGCGTGTTTTCTTTGTAATCTGAGGCATTGGACAGCCAAGATTGAAATTAATCACAGGAAAGCCATTGTCACGCAACAACATACAGAAACCCGCAACAGATGCAGGTTTGTTTCCAATTATCTGTGGGACAACCTGATAGGTGATGTTATGATTGAGTTCATCTTCGGTAAAGGCTCCCATGTACTTTGAAAATTTAGTCGGTATGCTGTCGGTAACAGAAAAAAACGGCATATAGCATGACGAAATATATTTGAAATTCTTAGTCAGAACATATCGATATTCTTTGTTAGTATAGCCTCTCAAAGGAGCAAGAATAAAATTATATTGTTTCATTGGACATTCAAAAACATTAGTGTCTGCGAATGTAATCATAATAATTGACACACATATCGTTCTTAGGAAAAAATTATTATATTTGCAAAAACAATAGACATTATGAAGGCCAAGAAACGGAAACCTTACAAAACGATAGCATTTAAACTATCGTGGAGGCAGTACAAATCGCTCACAAACTTCTGCAAACACCGTAATACCACTCCCGTCAAGCTGATTAAGAAGAACATGGCGAAATACATCAACAGTTATTCGGATGAATCCACAATTGTTGATTATGTCACTCCCAATCAGATAGATTTATTCTAAAACTATCGCGTCTGGTATGCCACCCTGTTGACTATTGAGCGTCCCAGAGTTATTTGGTCGGTATATTCCAATTCATCGCCGAAAGCGACTCCCCTTGCTATGGTATTTATCTCCACCCCATTGGCACTCAGTTTCTTATAAAGATATAATGCTGTCGTCTCCCCTTCAACAGTGGTGGGTAGCGCAAAGATGATTTCACGAATATTCTTATCGTTTTCAACACGTTTAATCAGACTGGCAATATTGAGATCTTCAATACCTATTCCATTGATAGGTGAAATCACACCGTCAAGAATATGATAGACTCCATTAAACTGTCCCGTTTCCTCAATGGCGATGAAATCCCTCACATCCTCCACCACGCACACGATGGAATGGTCTCGTTTGGGATTCGCACATGTGGAGCAGATGTTGTTGTCGCTGATATTATGGCATATTTCGCAATGTTTCACATTTTCCTTCATATTTTTTATGGCTTCCGACAGGGAAGCGGCATAACTATCATCCTGTGACAATATGTACAAAGCGAGGCGCATGGCGGTACGCTGCCCTATTCCCGGAAGCCGGGAGAGTTCATCAATGACTTTCTGTACCAGTTTGGAAGGGAACTCTATATCCATAACAAAAAAATATGGTTCTAAAAACAAATGCAAAAATAAATCATAAAAGACAACTTTTGTTAGAAACTCAGATAATTTTTCAATACGGAAAACGTTTTTATTTATATTTTTGTGGCATGGAAACAGAAATAAGAAAAACAAGAAAACCGTATGGCACAACAGCGGTGAAAGTTCGTGAAATTGAAGACGGTATGGGCAAACTCCCACCCCAGGCCATTGACTTGGAGGAGGTTGTTCTTGGTGCCATCATGCTAGAAAAAGATGCTCTGACTGAAGTTATTGAAATTCTCCAGCCGGAAATGTTCTATAAAGATGAGCACAACAGGATATTCAAAGCGATAAAACAGCTTTTCGGTGCCAACAAACCAATCGACATATTAACCGTCACAAATCAGTTGAAGAGCAACAACGAGCTGGATATGGTAGGCGGTGCATACTACATATCGAAGTTAACCAACGGTGTCACTTCCTCAGCAAATACCGAATATCACGCCCGAATAATCATTGAAAAATTCATTCAGCGCAAACTGATAGACGTATCCTCTCAAATAATCAAATCAGCATACGAAGACTCCACAGATGTCCTGGATCTGCTTGACAAGTCTCAAAATGAACTGTTTACTCTTACTGAGTCCAATTTCAGAAGAGGCACAAGAGATATGAGTGACATCATAAAAGATGCCATAGATTTCATTGAAAATGCACGTAAAAGCAGCGGAGGTCTTAGCGGCATCCCCTCGGGATATCCTGAATTAGACAGAATTACCGGTGGATGGCAGAAATCCGATTTACTGATTTTGGCAGCACGTCCCGGTATGGGTAAGACTGCCTTCGCACTGAATATGGCCCGAAATATGGCTGTGGACTATAAGATTCCAGTAGCCATCTTCTCACTTGAGATGTCAGCAGTACAGCTTGTAACCCGTCTGATGTCAGCTGAAGCCGAAATACCTGCAGACATTCTAAGAAAAGGGCAGGTTACGGACGAGCAATGGCAAGGACTGGCCAACAGAATCACAGGATTGTCGAAAGCTCCGATTTTCATAGATGACACCGCAGGATTGTCAGTGTTCGAGCTTCGTGCCAAGTGCCGCAAACTGAAATCACAACATGACATACAATTCGTGGTAATTGATTATCTGCAACTTATGACCTTAGGCGGTGAAAAGGATAAAAATGTCAACCGTGAACAGGAAATCAGCACCATTTCAAGAAGCCTGAAAGCACTTGCAAAGGAACTTGAAATTCCTATTCTGGCTCTGTCACAGCTCAGCCGTGATGTTGAAAAACGCGGCGGTGACAAAAAGCCTATACTCTCCGACCTTCGTGAGTCCGGTGCCATTGAGCAGGATGCAGATATTGTCATGTTCATATACCGTCCCGGCTATTACGATCACTCTACGGAAAACAATCAGGATGACGCCAATGAAGCGGAAATCAACATTGCCAAGCACAGAAACGGAAAAATCGCCGACATACCACTGTTATTCATAGGAAAGCTTGCAAAATTCATCCCAGTGGAACATTCCACAATTCTGCAATCGAAAATGAATGACCCATACGACAATTATGACCCTAAAGGCGGTCTCGGAGGCAACAGTTTTTCTCCAGATAACAGTTTTTCATCGGACAACATGTCCGACCAATCACTGCCATTCTAATTCATTAAGCAATGAAAAGTCTATTTAAAACATTAGCAATAATCTGTTTAGGTCTTTTATGCACACATCTGAATGCTGCTGAAATTCTCATACAGATGGACAATACGCAGAAAAATCACCTTAAGGCGTACGGAATAGCCTATTGGGTGCTGCAAAATCAGATGGAGGTTGACTGGCTGTTAAACTACCGTGGTGGCAGTTTTGCATGCAAACATCTTGATCAGATTGAGAATGAACTCAAAATCAGAGGCGTTTCATACACAGTCATTGCCGATGCCCAATACACTGCAATTCTATCTGACATTGCCGATCCATCAAAAAACACCGATGTGGTGAAACTGCAGAAAGCACCCCGCATAGCGGTTTATACCCCTGAATCATCACTTCCATGGGACGATGCCGTAACGTTAGCATTAACATACGCCGAGATTCCATACGATAAAATATACGACCCTGAAATAATTGAAGGCAAACTCGTCATGTACGACTGGTTACACCTGCATCACGAAGATTTTACCGGACAGTTCGGCAAATTCTGGCGTGCATATAAGGATGCAAAATGGTATAAGAATGATGTGGCACTTCAGACAAAGATGGCTAAAGAACTGGGGTTCGACAAAGTGTCCCAATTGAAACTTGCAGTAGCCAAGAAAATCAAGGAATATGTCATCGGCGGCGGTTTCCTGTTTGCCATGTGTTCAGCTCCGGACAGCTTTGACGTGGCTTTATCCGCCGAAGGCGTTGACATTTGTGAATACATGTTCGATGGCGACCCCATCGACCCTCAGGCACAAAGCAAACTGAATTATGATAACTGTTTGGCATTCACCAACTTCAAAATAAGCACAAACCCATACGAATACGAAATCTCAGACATTGACGTCACCAACAAACGCAAAGTCAGGAAGGAAAACGACTATTTCGTATTGTTTGAGTTTTCCGCAAAATGGGACCCTGTTCCAACAATGCTATGCCAGAATCACGAAAGGATAATCAAAGCTTTCATGGGACAGAGTACGGCTTTCAGAAGCGACAAACTGAAACCTGAAGTATTGGTTATGGGTGAAAACAAATCTATCGGTGAGGTGAAGTACATACACGGCGAATTGGGCAATGGTACATGGACTTTCTATGGCGGACACGACCCGGAAGACTACCAGCATTTCGTCGGCGACCCAGCCACAGAATTGGACATATATCCAAATTCCCCCGGTTACAGATTGATACTCAACAATATACTATTCCCTGCTGCCAAAAAGAAAAAACTGAAGACTTAGGTATTTATACGCATATATCATAATCTCTTCGCACTACATTTGGGACATTTTCCCTTCAAAATGTAATTCACGGAATGAAGAGCAAATCCCTCAGGCAACGCAACCTCAGGGACATGAATGTCTTCAAGACAGAAAGTCCTGTCACATATCTCACAGTGAAAATGGACATGACAGTCATCGTGGGTGCATTCATACGGTGAATGACAAAGCTCATATTTCACGGAACGGGTTCCATCGTCTATGATATGAAGTATATCATGTTCGGCAAACAGGTTAATAACCCGGAAGATGCTGCTCTTGTCCATGGTTGACAACATCTCTTCCAAGTCTCCAAGGCTGACTGCATTATTTGTTTCAGCAAAAGCCTTATATACCAATATTCTGTTGGATGTGGGGTTTACATTTTTGCCGATTAGTATTTCTTCGACTTCTGCAGTGCTCATATTCACTTGATTTAATTTGCAAATATATAAAAAAAGATTCACACGCCATCATTGCTGTCAATAGCATGGGAATCAAGGGAAACCGCCAATCCGTTTTCTTCCGGCAGAAAGGCTATGAGGAAATGATTAACAAGCTTCATCCTATGCACATCTTACGCTATGGTGATAAGATTTATGGAGAGGATGAAAGCATCAGCACTTACTATTCAAACAACCACTTAAACAGAATGCGCCATGGGAGGTAACGGATCATATTCATACTTTGTCAGTAAGACATTAGGGTCATACTCAAAAGACCGATACAAGAAAGTTGGAATGATTGGGAAAACAAAGGTGGTAGCAGTAACAACACACGAAAGGACAAAAACGCCTATGAACTCCTTCACCTCCAAAATGTACTATGTAACCGCTCCCAAAAACCCAAAAAGGATTGAACACATAGCGTTTTATAATCAAAGAACGCATGGCGTCTCGAAAACAATTGACTTGATATATGATAAAAATAGTAATTTTGTAGGCGCACATACTCATAGATGGCAAGTAAATGACAATAATGAGTATTATCGCAAGTCACACGATGGCAGGAATCAGTTTGAACCGACAAGAACTGATTGGCGCTACATCAACAGTGCCTTGAGATACAACAACAAACATTCTAAAAACCAATCAATATGAAAAGCAAGAAAATCATTGTAAAGAACTTTTGGGATCCTGACTTTGGTGACAACAAGGCGCCCGAACTAACTGAAGACCAACTCGGATGGGATGAAGTGCTACGTGACGAAGGACACAGCGATGACACCAAAGAAGTGTTTGATTACCTGATTGGTTATTCAAATTGGGATTTGTCGTTCTACTATTCCATCAAGGACAAGTACTATTACATAGATAGGATTGACAATGTTGTCATAGCACGTGACACAGATCCTGATTGGGATGGAAAACATGTCGTTTACAAGAGTAACCCCTGGGGACTGGAATGGTACGACCGCGATCGCCCTGAACTTATTCTAATGCATTTCGATAATGTGCAAGAAGTTTGGGACAACTTCAAAATCGACGGCAAAGACATGAAATACATTATCGAACATTCCGTTCTTTGGTTGTCAAGTTAAATCAATAGCAAGATATGGAATACAATAACGTCATTTCAGATGCAAAATCGATTTCGAGAGCCATCGGACTCAAGCCTTCAAGAACCCGCGATTTTCTCAAACAGTTCGTGGATGAGCGGTTTCGTGACTTCGTCATTGCGTCACCCAAATCAGGTGACGCAAATTGTGTGAAAATTTTAGAATCAGTGTGAATCAGTTTTCAGAATTGATTTCAGCTATGTAGATTCTGTCATAAACAATACGCAATTCTGACGGGGCCGCGATGAGTTTTCTAAGATTCTCAAGCCGTGCGGCATTCGGACTTTCCGGAATGTAAAGATGAAGATATCCTCCGTAGCCATATTTGTCTTGCAAATGTTCAAGAGTGCGATTCCATGCCTGTTCGTATGTAAGATTAGGATACTTTGCAATACCATATTGGATGGTACGGCGAATTATGGTTTCGCCATCAATGATTCTGTCGGCCTCTGCAAGGATACGTCCGTATATGCTTCGCGGCTCATGTTTCGATGATGCCCTGTGGTCTTCAGCTGCCTGTGCAATGGTCTCTATCTGCTCATCTGAAAACCATTGATGCAGCTGCGCATCTTCACGAATTATCTGACCTGAAATGATATGGTGGGTTTCACGTCCGGCAGTCAGCCCGGTGTCGTGATAAGCCGCCGCAGCATATACCATATTAACATTCACTTCAGGATAAAACCTTGCAAGTTCTAAACTTTGTTCTATCACCGTTCTGACATGGTCTTCCCTGTGAGCCTTGTCAAACGCTGAATATCGCGGAATTACTGCTTTTTCACAGTATTCCTGCAATGAACTGGATAACGATTCGTTTTTTATTATGTTCATGATTTTGCAAAAATAAGTTTCCTATACGCCCAGATAGTATGGTGCAGCACTAAAAACAAAAGGGAGGTATCACAACGTGACATCTCCCTTTTGGCGGTTCGGACGAGACTCGAACTCGCGACCCCCTGCGTGACAGGCAGGTATTCTAACCAACTGAACTACCGGACCGTTTTCCGCTTCTGAGAAATACCTTACTCAAAAGCGGTGCAAAGATATATTCTTTTTTTTAATTGACGCAAATTTTTTAATTTTTTTTTCAATTAAAGTTTCGACTCCACTATGTCCATGATTTCCTTTTCCTTAGCAATAGCATCATCATTCAATTTCTTTGCCTTTGCAAGGATATCATCAACAAAAGCCTTGTCTTCATAGCTGCCGGCATTGATTCTGACGTTAAGATAAGCTCCTCTTACTCCGGCACACGCTGCCAATGCTCCCACACCAGCATCAGAAACCGAATTAGGATTGCCAATCTCAGCCATCGCCTTGGCAACTTCCATGCTTTCATAACACAGATTCATAGTCCTGAACGGAACCTCAATGGCATATTTTGTGGCGTCTTGGATTGCCTTGTGGCGGATTTCCTTTTCCTCTGCAGTCTTCTTCGGAAGTCCGAACGCATTCATAATCTTGTTGAATGCATTGGTATCCTCATCAACCATCTTAACCAGAGCATCGTGATAGTACTTGCCTTTGTCTGCCCAGTCCGAAAATTCCTCCCAACGCTCATCCCAGCCGCGTTTATGGGACGACAAGTTGGCGACCATAGTACCGAGAGCAGCTCCCAAAGTGCCCATATAGGCAGCAATGGAACCGCCACCAGGAGCCGGGGACTCGCTTGCTGTCTCCTCAGCAAATTCCTTGAGATTCATGTCGATAAGGTTTTTCTTGGAATCATCTTCAGACTCAAGAAGATATTCAATGACTTTTTTCTTTGGGTCGAAAGGCTTCAGGTCGTCAAGACCCAATGACTTGACAGCAATTTTTATGATTTCAGAATCGGCAATACCTGTTGAACGATGCTGTTTTTTAAGGAAGTATTTACCAGCATCGAGAAGTGATTGCAAAGGAACAAGTCCTACAAGTTCAGAACCGGTTACTCTGATGCCACGCGCAGCAGCCTTTTCACAGACCTCCTCAAAGGCCTTGTGAACAGAGCAGACTGTGATATCAGTAAGGTTCATTGAAATTTGCGCAATGCCGTATTCCTCTATGTACCAGCCTATTGCCTTAACTGATTTAAGTGTTCCTGGAGTATATACACTGTTACCATTTTCATCCTTGACAATCTTACCTGTCAAAGGATTGCCTTCTCTCTTGACTCTACCCCTTTCCCTTACATCAAAAGCAATGGAATTGGCCCGTCTTGTGGAAGTGGTATTCAAATTGACATTGTATGCCACTAAGAAATTACGTGCTCCGACTGCGGTTGCACCTGTCTTTGCCACTTTTTCATCAAACACTGCAGGTCCGAAATCAGGTTTCCATTCAGGATTGACCAATTTGTCCTTCAAACCTTCATATTCACCAGCGCGGCAGTTGGCGAGATTTTTCCTTTTTTCCTCGTATGCGGCTGATTCATAACAATATATTGGAATATGCAATTCCTCGCCTATACGCTTTGCAAGTTTATGGGCATACTCCACAACCTCATCCATTGTGATATTTGCCACAGGCACCAAAGGACATACATCAGTAGCGCCGAAACGTGGATGAGCACCATGATGCTTACTCATGTCAATAAGTTCACCGGCCAGTTTTACAGCTCTGAACGCTGCCTCGCAGACAGGCTCCGGCTCCCCAACAAAAGTGACCACAGTACGGTTGGTTGCCTTGCCAGGATCCACATCAAGCAATTTTACACCTTCAACTTTCTGGATTTCATCAGTGATTTTGGCAATCAGAGCCATGTCATTTCCCTCACTGAAATTAGGAACACATTCTATCAGTTTTCTCATATCTGTTTTGTTTAAATTAATTACATATTATTGTTCTTTCTATCTTGTTTTCCCCATATGCATACGGAATATATTCTATAGATGGTATCTTCTTAGTTATCACCACATTACCTTTTTTACCTACAGTAATGGTTCCGAGTTCATTCTCAACACCCATAGCACGTGCGGAATTAATTGTCACAGCATTTATGGCCTCCACCGGTGTCATCTTATACAAGACGGATGCAAAAGACAATATCAGCTGCATATTGCACGAAGGCGAAGAACCGGGGTTGCAGTCTGTTGCAAGAGCAACAGGCAAACCGGCTTTAATCATCTTACGTGCCGGAGCAAATGGCATATTGAGGAAGAAAGCTGCTCCAGGCAACAATGTAGGAATTGTGTCTGAGCCTTTCAGTGTCGCGATTTCAGCATCACCGGTATATTCAAGATGATCAACAGACAATGCGTGATATTTCACACCAATCTGAATGCCACCTGAATAATCTAATTCATTGGCATGAATCTTCGGCCTCATACCATACTTTGCACCGGCCTCTAAAATACGGGCTGTGTCTTCCACTGTGAAGAATCCTCTGTCGCAGAAAACATCCACGAAATCAGCAAGTTTCTCCTTTGCAATCTCGGGAATCATCTCATTGACAATGATATCGACATACTTTTCCTGATGGTCTCTGAACTCCATCGGTATGGAATGTGCCCCAAGAAATGTGGAACGTATTGTCATGTCGCTTGTTTCCTTCAGACGTCTGATTACACGGAGCATCTTGAGTTCTGACTCCGTTGTCAGTCCGTAACCGCTCTTGATTTCAACGGCCCCTGTTCCCAGTGCCCTCATCTGTTCAAGACGGGCAAGAGCCTCATCGTAAAGCTGTTCTTCAGAAGCATGATGCAGTCGTTCCACCGAGTTGAGAATGCCTCCGCCACGGCGTGCGATTTCCTCATACGACAAACCTTTGATTTTGTCAACATATTCCTGCTCGCGTGAATTGGCATATACAATATGTGTGTGCGAATCACACCATGCCGGAAGGACATATCGGTCGGTGGCATCAAGGATTACACAACCATCTGTAAAATAATTCGCCTTGATGTCCAACATTTTGCCAAAATCTTTGATTTTGCCGTTGGAAATCAACAGAAAAGCATTGTCAATGCTATTTATTCTATCCATATCTTCACCGGCGCGAAACTTCAGCTTGCCGCCTTCATCAATGCCAAGAAGACTTTTTATATTCAGGATAAGGTAATCTTTCATAATTATTTAGTTTTAATCCATTTGATTATTTCTTTCCATGTAACCCTCTTGCCATACATCAGAATACCTGTACGATATATCTTACCGGAAAGCCATGTCATAACGACAAATCCGCCGAAAAGCAACAGTAAAGACAATATCAGTTGCCATGTCGGAACACCGAAAGGTAGTCGTATCATCATAGTCACAGGCGAGGTGAAAGGTATTATTGACAGCCAGAAGGCAATAGGTCCGGACGGTTCATTTACAATGTTTGCTATCAACACAACAGGTATCAGGACTATTATTGTCACCGGCCACATAAACTGCTGTGTGTCATCCTCGCTGTCCACCGCGCCGCCGATTGCCGCATAAATTGAAGCATACAGCAAATAACCTCCGACAAAATACAGCAGGAATAACAATAAAATCTGTCCGATATGTACCGATGAGACAGCATTTAAAATATCAGAAGCCACTCCTGATGAAGCAATACTTTGAGTAATATCTGTAACCTGTTCATTACCAGCTGGTGCAACAGAGTTCACAACTTCAATTGGATTAGTTTCCTTAGGTATAATGGAACTCCCGAATGCACCCACGAGCACAAGGGTAAGAATTATCCACAAAAGGAACTGGGTAAGTCCGACAAGGCCTATGCCTATTATCTTTCCCATCATAAGCTGAAACGGTTTCACAGAAGAGACAATAACTTCGACAATTCGCGATGATTTTTCTTCCATGACACCACGCATAACCTGTGATGAAAACATAATGATAAACATATATATAAGCAATCCGGCAAAATATCCTATAATCTGACTGATTTCATTGTATGAACGTTTCTCGTTTCCTGTTTCATCAATCTTGTAACTTTTGACATCTATATTAGTTTTAATAGACTTAAGCAGTTCACTGTCAATTCCGGCCTGCTGCAACTTGGTGTCCTTAACCTTGTTCGACATAATGTTGGTTACAACTGTCTTGAGCTTTTCTCCGACGTTCTCCTGACCATAAAAAACAGCCTTTGAAGGAAACTCACCCGAATCAGCTTCCGGAATATACAACACGTATGGCATTTCACCGCTTATTGCCTGCGCTTTGGCTTTGGCAAGACCCGAATCAAGATATTTGAATTCAATTCTGTCAGTACTGACAAAAACATCATCGTAAAAGCCTGATTCATCAACTATTCCAACTGAAGTAGCCGGTTCCTTTTCACTGGATTTTATGGCTATGTAAGAAGGAATGATAATGGCGGCAGCCATTAGAATAGGGCCAAGAATAGTCATTATAATGAATGTTTTTTTCTTGACTCTCGTTAAGTATTCCCTTCCTATAATCAATCCAATCTTTCCCATTATTTTTCCTCCTTATTGGCTGTTACAGTCTTTATGAAGATGTCATTCATTGTAGGAAGCACTTCATTGAAAGTAACGATGTTGCCTATTTTAATTAAATCATTGACAATCATATTAGTGGTTTCAGCCTTCAGATGTTTGTCGGAAACATTGGAATAGGATTCCCCTAAATATTTGTCCAATGAAATTTTCCCCGACAAATGTCCGTCCTTGATGAGACAATCATCGACTTTATGTTTCATCTCCTCAACAATATTCTGGTTATAGTCATCAAACATCTCAATATCAAAGTTATACAAAGAAGTTCCAAAGCGTTGCTTTATGTCTTTCACCTTACCGTCAAGAACAATGTTGGCATTATTGATGAGCACAATGCTATCGCATAATTCCTCCACGGATTCCATATTATGTGTTGAAAATACGATTGTTGCCCCATTATTCCTCTGATTGATTATTTCCTGTTTGAGGATACTGGCGTTTACAGGGTCAAATCCACTGAACGGTTCATCGAAAATCAAGACCTTCGGATGATGGATTATTGTAGTGATGAACTGTATTTTCTGGGCCATACCCTTTGAAAGCTCCTCAACTTTTTTATCCCACCATGAAGTGATGTCGAACTTAATGAACCATTTTTTCAGTTCAGTCATAGCCGTATCCCTGTCGAGACCTTTCAGACGCGCAAGATACAAGGCCTGCTCCCCCACCTTCATTTTCTTGTAAAGCCCCCGTTCTTCCGGAAGGTAGCCAATATCAGCGATATTGTGACTGTCAAGTTTTTCGTTATTGAAAAGAATATAACCGCTGTCAGGAGCAGTTATCATAGTCAAGATTCTGATAAAAGTTGTTTTCCCTGCACCATTCGGACCGAGAAGGCCAAAGATTGAGCCTTTTTCTATATCAAAGGAAACATCATTTAGGGCGAGATGGTTTTGATATTGTTTTCTGACTTGGTTAACATGAATAATATTCATAGGCATTTATTCGAACATTTTTCTAACCCTATCAAAGAATCCGAGATCCTTTTTAGTAGGAGAAGGTATAAAATTAGGTGATTTTGAAAGTTCTTCAAGTGTTTTCTTCTCTTCGCGTGTAAGGTTTTTCGGGGTCCAAACGTTCACACATACAAGCAGGTCACCTCTACGTGAATAAGAGTTCAAGCGAGGCAGTCCCTTCCCTTTTACGCGAAGTATTTCGCCTGACTGCACACCTGACGGAATCTTTATGTTAACGGGTTTGTTCAGAGTAGGTATTTCTACCGTTGCACCGAGAGCCGCCTCACAGATGCTTATATATTTGTCGTAATAAATATTGTCACCATCACGTCTGAAATATTCGTGTTCAAGTTCCTCAATCACAATCAACAAGTCACCGTTGATGCCATTGTGAGCGCCGCAGTTGCCTTTGCCCGACATGGTAAGCTGCATGCCCTGGGAAACGCCGGCAGGAATGTTTATGGTAATTATCTCGTCTTCCTTGACGATGCCGTTGCCATTACAGTGAGTGCATTTCTTTGAAATAATCTTCCCTTCACCGCCACAGGTAGGACATATCGAAGATGTCTGCATGCGACCGAAAATCGAGTTCTGGACACGAACTACAGTACCGGTACCGTTACATGTCGAACAAGTCTGATAGCCTGAACCCTTTTCAGCACCTGTACCGTCACATTCCTTGCATTTGACGTATTTGTTGATTTTAATCTTCTTTTCCACCCCCTCCGAAATTTCCTCAAGGGTAAGTTTCAGGTTGACTCTTATGTCACTGCCGCGATAGACTCTTTTCTGGCGTTGACCTGAACTGCTGCCGAAGCCGCCGCCAAAGAATGAGCCGAAACCACTGCCGAACAAATCATTAAGATGACTGAGAATATCATCCATACTGCCGGAGAATCCTCCGCCTCCCATGCTGTTAAGGCCATCGAAACCAAACTGGTCGTATTTCTGACGTTTTTCAGGATTGCTGAGGACATCATACGCCTCGGCAGCCTCCTTGAATTTCTCCTCGGCCTCCTTATCATTCGGATTCCTGTCCGGATGATATTTCATGGCCATCTCCCTGTATGCCTTCTTTATTTCTTGGTCAGTGGCATTCTTGGGAACGCCCAACACTTCATAATAATCTCTTTTTGCCATATTTCATTCCCCCTTAACAACCGACTACTACCTGAGGATAGCGGATTATTTTGCCGTTAAGCGTATATCCTTTCTTGGTTGTATCAATTATCTTGTTTTTCTGGTCTTCTGCTACCGGAAGCTTAGTTATAGCATAGTGTTTGTCCGCATCGAAATCATCTCCTGTCGTCTTCATTTCAGCAAGGCCGCATGAAGTCAGTGTGTTCTTGAATTTATCGAAAATCAAGTTGCAGCCATCCTTAACAGCCTGGACATCAGTAGCCTTGTCCATCATCTCATTTGCACGATCTATATCGTCAAGCACAGGCAAAAGTTTTTTGATTGTTTCAGCTGACGCAGAATCAATGAGTTCAATCTTCTCCTTGGCCACTCTTTTTTTATAGTTGTCAAATTCCGAAAACAATCTCAGATATTTTTCTTTGTTTTCGGAAGCCAACTTTTCTAATGCTGACAACTTTTCCTCAAGTTCGGTCAACTTTTCCTCAAGTTCGGCTTTTTCTTCTGCCAATTTTTCAAATTTTATGTCCTTTTTCGATTTTCCCAAGCCTCTATTCTTCTCCGTTTCATCCTCAGAAGACTCTTCCTTACCCTCTAAACACTGTTCTTCTGTAGCAGAAGTCTCATCTTTCTTTTCGTCAACCACCTCTTCCTGAGTCTGCTCTATATCCTCATTCGCTTGTTTTTCCATATCTTTCAATTTCTTTTTATTATCTTTTTTATTTTTTTTCATACTTAATCCTCCATAGTATATTAATTTGCAAAGATAACAACAAAAAGTTTGCCATGTCTATCAAAACGACATTTTGTCGTATATATATAAAAATAATAATATATCTATGGAAACCAGTGACAATATAATCTACCACACATACCATTTTTTGGATAAATCTGATTACATTTGCAGGACATTAAAACTAAAAAACATGAGAAAACTATTACTTTCATTGATTTTCACATTCATCTGTATATCAGCCATTAATGCTGTTGAGTTCGACAAATATTTCGAAAACCGTTCATTAAGGATGGACGTTTATCACTGGGGCGACAGCAAAACCTCAAAATTCATATTGGACAAATTCGTCATTGAGAAATACTGGGGTGGCTCAAAAACCATCCTTCTTGACGAATTCAACTACGGTTCATATATGGTTAAGGTAATTGATGCACAGTCAGGCAAAACTATTTACACACGCGGTTACTGCACGCTGTTCCAGGAATGGCAGACGACAGAAGAAGCCTCAAAGATGTGCCGTTGCTATGAGGAGTCAGTCTCAGTGCCGCTGCCTAAGAACAATGCCATCATTGAAATTGACGAAAGAAATGGCGATGGGGTTTTCGAGAAGGTTTTCAGTGCAGAATACGACCCGAAGGAAATCTACAACACTCCCGAGCAGAGATATGATTTTCCAATATATGACGCACACGTGACCGGTGATCCAGCAAAGAAGATTGACATTGTCATAATCCCCGACGGCTACACAACTGAAGAAATGGACAAGTTCAAATCTGACTGTGACGCACTGGTCGATGTCTTCAGGACGTTTGAGCCATATTCGTCATATCTCGATGATTTCAACATAAGAGGCGTGCTGGCTCCGTCAGTGGAAAGCGGAACAGATATTCCTCGCGAAGGGATTTGGAAAAACACCATCGTAGACTGCCACTTCGACACCTTCTATTCCGACAGGTACAACACTACCGAGAGCTATTTTGCCGTAAAGGACGTAGCGGCATGTGCCCCTTACGACCAGATATACATCCTCGTCAACAGCACTGTTTATGGCGGCGGCGGTATTTACAACTACTACTCCGTCAGCACTTCAGGCAACATGGCATCGGCTAAGGTCATAATCCATGAGTTCAGCCATGCTTTTGCAGGTCTTGCAGACGAATATTCCGGAGATGTAGAATATGAAGAGTACTACAATTTGAAGATTGAGCCGTGGGAATTCAACATAACGTCACTTGTTGACTTTGACAGCAAATGGAAATTCATGGTTGACAAAAAGACTCCTATACCGACACCAACGACAGAAAAATATTACGACAAAGTCGGTGTTTTCGAAGGTGCCGGATATACGCCGAAGGGCATGTACCGTCCAGCCTACGATTGCATGATGAATACATTCAGAGGAGACAAGTTCTGTCCAGTCTGCACCTACGCAATCATACAGATGATTGAAGCTTACACCAAATAAATCTGAATTATATACAAAAAAAAGCCTGCAAATCACATCAAGTGAAATGCAGGCTTTTTTTTTACAACGAATGCACTTCTATCCGCAGTAGAAGTATTTGTTGACGAGTTCCATCATCTTGTCAGGATCGCCAGAAACCTCCTTAAATAATTTCTGATCCTTGAAAGATTTCAGTTGTTCAATCATACCGTCAATCATTTTCTGTGAGAAAACGCCGTACTGGGTATATATGTCAGCTTGACGCTTAAGGTTTTCAGCTGACTCATAGCAGTTTGTCGGAAGCTGTTCAAGAGAATTGAGACGGTCTTTGAATGCATCGCTGAATATGTCAACATCGACGTATGTTTTCTCTGCAAACTCAAGAGCATTAGGCATTTCAAGGCCATAACGTGCTGCGACTCCGAGACCTGCTATCAGGCTGTAAAGATCTGCAGAACCGTCAGGGCATCTGAATTCAACTGTCTGTTTTTCGCTGAACTTGGTTTCGTTAACCGGTTCAATAGGATTTGCGATGGAAGCCATTGACTTTCCTGATGTCCATCCCAATGGCACACGCACCAACACTGAACGGTTTCTGTCACCCCAACAGATTTTTGTAGGAGCTTCCTGATTAGGAACGAGACGGAAATAAGAAGTAGGATTGGTGTTTCCGAAAGCAGTCAAAGACGGGGCAAGTGTCAGATAGCCGGCGATGGCTTTCTTAGCTGCACTGCTGAGTTTGCCGTTACGGTCAACCATTGCATTCTTGCCATTTTTCATCAGACGGGTATGGATGTGCAGACCGCTGCCTGCCTTACCTGTGGTAATCTTTGGTGCAAATGTCAGATTGTAGCCGTACTGCCAAGCAAGGTTTCTGAGAACCCATTTTGCAATAACCAGCTGGTCAGCCGAATCCTCCATGTCAACAGGGAGAAATTCAATTTCATTCTGTTCATACAGCGTATCACCCAAAGTGAAATTACCCACTTCAGAATGGCCGTATTTGATGTCACCACCGCACTTGGCGATAGCAAGCATGGCTTCCTGTCTGAAATCACCGTACTTGCTGAAAGGTGAAGCCTCATGATAACCCCTCTGGTCAACAGCCTTGTAGTATTCTTCAGCATCACTTATCACATAGTATTCAAGCTCACCCATAGTCTGGAAATCATAACCTGTACGTTCCTTCAAAACCTTATGGGCTTTTTTCAAAGCATTGTCTGGTGAAAGGTCAAGAGGCTCGCCGTCCTTGTTGAAATATGAACAAAGAATCTCAAGAGTCGGTATGTCGGAGAAAGGGTTTACAAAAGCGGTACGATAACGCGGTACAACATACAAGTCACTGGAACCGGCCTCAATATATTTGAAAAGACTTGAGCCGTCCACTCTCTCACCTGCAGAAAGAATGCTGTCGAGATATTTGCGATTGTTGATAACGAAGTTAAGGACCTTCAGACGACCGTCACCACCAAGGTAACGGAAATTAACCATTTTAATTCCCTTCTTTTCGATGAAATCCATCAAATCTTCCTTTGTAAAATCCTGTTTTGGTTTGTTAAGAAACTGAACCAATGGATTAGGATTAAGTTTCAGATTTTCTTTCATAATTTGTTATATTTAATTTAACACTTTAATTGTTTTCACTTATTTATTTGATTATCATATTTTTCCAAAAGCAATTTAGCCGCAGCATACGAAGTGGTCTTTCCCGAGATGACATCTTGTTCAACCCCGGCACTCGCCTGCCGGATAACTTCCGAATTGTAAAATCTGTTTTTAAGCTGTTCATTTACGGTATCATACATCACACTCAATGCCTGATAGTTGCGTTTGTTGTAAAAATAGCCGTTATTGCTGCAAATCTGTTTATACTTGCAAATCATGGTCCAGGCATCTGCAATACCCTTTTGATTAAGGGCCGAACATGTCATCACTTCAGGAGTCCATCCCGATTCGGTTGGCGGGAACAGATGCAGCGCGTTTTTATAAGCTCGTGCAGACAATTCAGCGCGGCTGACATTGTCACCGTCAGCCTTGTTTATAACAATAGCATCGGCCATTTCCATAATGCCGCGTTTGATGCCTTGCAGTTCATCTCCTGCACCTGCAATAAGCAGCAACAGGAAGAAATCCACCATGGAATGCACAGCGACCTCCGACTGTCCCACACCGACAGTTTCGACCAATACAACATTAAAGCCAGCCGCTTCGCATAGGAAGATGGTTTCATGGGTCTTGCGGGCCACACCTCCGAGGGTTCCCGCTGACGGTGAAGGACGGATGAATGCATTATTGTCGGCCGACAATTCCTCCATTCGCGTCTTGTCACCAAGGATGCTGCCCTTAGTCCGGGTGCTGCTCGGATCGATGGCAAGCACGGCGACCTTGTAACCTATTGATGTAAGATAAAGTCCGAAAGCTTCAATGAAAGTGCTCTTTCCGGCACCAGGAACACCTGTAACCCCTATTCGGATGCTTTTGCCAGAATACGGCAGACATTTTTCAACTATCTGTTCAGCCAAAAAATTGTGCTCGGGCAAAACACTCTCAATCAACGTGATAGCTTGTCCGAGCACAACTCTGTCCCCTTTTAAAATTCCCTCAACGTACTCATCAAGAGAACGTTTGGGTCGTTTTCTTGCTCTAAGGCGATCTATTGCATCAGGATTGACAGTATCCGGTTGGGGAATGCCATCCTGTACTTTTAATGCAGTAAAATCTTCCGGCATAAAAAAATCTATAATACTATTCCTTACCGGCTATTGCCTGATCTGCCAGGAAAATATTAGTCTTTCCAGCACATTTGATGATATCGAGACATTCTCCGAAGAGCGCTTCCTCCTCAACCTGCTCAGCAATAAACCACTGAAGCATGTTGCAGGTTGCATGGTCTTTTTCTTTTTCAGCAATTTCGTACATGTCGTTTATCATCTTGGTGACCTCCTCTTCGTGCTTGTTTGCAAGCTCAAAGATTTCAGTAATATTCTTGAATTCCTGCTGAGGCTTCTCAACAGCATCAAAAAGTGCATGACCACCTCTGTTGTTCAAATATTTAACAAAACGCATCATGTGCTCCATCTCTTCATCACCATGAGCCCAAAAGAATTTTGCACATCCAGGAAATCCGTTAACATCACACCATGAAGCCATAGATTTGTACAATCTTGCGGAGAATTCCTCTGCGTTAATCTGTTTATTAATAGATTTTTCAATACTCTGCTTAATCTTATTCATAATTTTTCCGTATTATTATCAATTCTTTACTTTTTTAAAAGTTCACAAAGATACTACTTATTTTTCACTTAATGCGCCAAATTAGCGCCCAAAACTAATTTTTTTTATTTTTGACGTCACTCTAAGATACTTTTCATCGTATGCTCCGAAACTCTTGTAAAAACGATATAGCCCTTGGTCGTTCGAACCTTCGAAATCAAGCGTCAATGCTTGATTTGCACTATCACGTATAAAACTGTCGATAATCGAAAACATTGATGATGTCTCCCTGCCCTTGTCGGAATTACCGGAAAAAATGAAAGTCCATCTGCCACCAAATCCAATAAAGACTGCCCCACACACCAACTCATCACCTGAAAAAGCCCCTCTTACCTCTATATCACTATTCGCCTTTACCGCATTGAGGACATCGACAAGCACCTGGCTTTTACTGCTGTTCCACCCTACCTTGCCGCCCTTGTCATCAACAAACATCCTTATTATATCATCAAAAAAGTCAACACGTTTCACAATCATTCCGGATTCAGCGGATTTCTTTAAGTTCCGCCTGACATTTGCCGAATAACCTTCACGGATATCCTCATAACTTTGTTGCAGATTCAGCAAAAGATTATTGTTAAGCCTGCTCTCTACCTTGTCCGTGCTTAACGATGCCCCGTTGATGTTGAAATCAAAAAAAAGATAATGGGATTTCACATATTCAAGACACATATCAACGGTTGAAGATCTATTAAAGTCTTCATTTAAATAAATTAATCCAAGTTGCTGTATAATAAATGGTTGGATTAAATATTTAAAACCAAACTTTCTTTTTTCAGGCAACACGAATCCCCATGAATAATCATCTCCAACAATAGCCTTCCACTTCGGGCACACCACATCAAGATACCATGAAAATGAAGTGATTTTTGGAGACACTGACCGTTCCACCAGGCTATCCCATCTGTTTCTGTCAATATCGTTATTGTTAAAGACTTTCATATTCTGCAATTCCGAATTGTTAGTTTAAAGCCGCTTCAAGCATTTTAACGAATAATTTGCGCTTGCTATTGTCAGCCAGGGAACTGTTATGCCAAAGGGGGATGAAAGTCCCGTTATATTTTTTAGTGACTTCTATGGTTTTCCTGATTTCATCAAAAGCCTCGGCATCATTGAGTTTCATATATTTGAAAAGCGTGGCATCCATAACCGAAAGAGGATAAATCACTAAGTCTGTGGCAATGTTACTGCTAAGGTCGAAGAAATTGTACGGCACACAGACTCCTGCCCTGAAACCGACAATTTCGGCATACCCCATGGAATAATCTTCCTTAATGCCGTTATTCAAAAGATTCGAGAAAGTATTTCTAACATTGAAACGAAGGAAATGCTGACGGCTCATGGTAACCGGAGCGCCAATAATACCTTCCAGTAACTTCTTCTCTTTCAGCACCAAAGAAACATCATCGTTTGATGCGTATGACGGATGGATTCCCACTTTTGCATTTTCATGGACATACCTGATTAATTTCCTGAATTTCTTATTTGACGGCGGACAGGCTTTGTCGTTCCCGCCATAGTCACCCATCAGAAAGAAAAACCTGAAACAGATATCGTATTTGCTCTGTAACCCTATAAGTTCATCAAACACATCATACGGGTCTTTTCTATGTCGGAAAATAACGGACATTTTTTCATTAAACAGCTTGAAATCAAGATGTAGCAAAGCTTTGGCCACACCACCCCAAACTCTTACAGCCCCTTTGTTTATATGCTTATAGGCATTATCGACATCTATTGTCGGAATAAATTCATACTGAGGATGTGATATGACAATTTGAGGGAATAACCGCTTCAGTTTGTCCTCAAGCATCGCGCACCATATATGGACAACAGGACTGTCCATGAAATTTTCCCGGTAAGCCGTTGAATTAACGTGCAGATACCTCCCATGCTCATCAAAAAGACTCGAGCCATATTGTGAATATTCCTCATAACGACTTATCATATAGAATATTGCAGCGAAGATGTCGAAAGATAGTACCGAATCAGTGCAGTTATGAGGAAACAGGACCTTTACTGAACCCACAGTATCACATCCAACGTCAATCATCTTATCAGAATCGGAATCAAACAGAAAATCAAAAGCATAAACCAACGGATAATCCACGATTTTCCGATTAGCATATACGATTTTAAAACCTTCAGCAGATATGAAATCATCAAACTTATCAATCAGTCTGTAGTCGGTGATTATCAGACGGGAAAACACGAACTCGAAAGTGTATTTCACCCTTTCAGATAATTTATCCACATAGACGTTCAGCATGATAAGTTTTATTATTTTTGCAAAGTTAATAGAAAATACGGAAAAAAACAAAAAGAGATGACCGCAATTTCGATGCAGACTTTTGGCTGTAAGCTGAATTTTTCGGAGACGACTTCCATCGGCAAAAAACTTAAAGAAGGAGGCCACAGCATCGTAGATAGCATACAGCAGGCTGACATTCATATAATTAACAGCTGCACTGTAACCGAGCACGCAGAAAAAAAGTGCCGTCAGGCGATAAGGCATGCCGTATCGGTTAATCCTTCAATTAAGATAATAATCATCGGTTGTTATTCGCAACTGCGTCCTGAAGAGCTGGCTGAAATGCCGAACGTTGTCTTCGTATGCGGCAATGAGACCAAGTTCAAGTTGCCTGAAATCATTGACGGCATGACAAAAGACACAGTTAAAATTGCCAGTCCCGACGACTCCAAACATTTCAGTTACCATCCGGCCATATCCGATGATTCCAGGACAAGGTCATTTCTGAAAATCCAGGACGGATGCGACTATTTCTGCACATACTGTGCAATTCCGTACTCGCGTGGAAGAAGCAGAAGCGACACCGTGGAAAATGTCATTAAATCAGTCAGGAAAGCCGTTGATGAAGGAAAGAAGGAAATAGTGCTCGATGGTGTGAACATCGGAGAATTTGGCAAGAAAAACGACGAATCGCTATATATGCTTCTCAACGAGCTGATTGCAATTGACGGTCTGAAACGGATACGCATTTCTTCGATTGAGCCAAATCTGCTCGAGTCAAGGATAATAAAACTGCTGAACGAAACCGACAAACTGATGCCGCATTTCCACATACCGCTCCAAAGCGGCAGTGACCGAATCCTGAAACTGATGCACCGCCGTTACGATACAAGTTTCTTCAGGGACAAACTGCTTGAAATCAAGGATATAAAGCCGTTATGCTGCCTGGCTGTGGATCTGATAACCGGTTTCCCGGGCGAAACCATACAGGATTTCGCCGACTGCGAATCGTTTATAGAAGAAGTACCGATATCGTATCTGCATGTGTTTTCGTATTCCGACAGACCGGAAGCAGTTGCATCAAAATATACCGACAAAGTTCCGGGTCAGGAGAAAACAAGGCGCAGCGAAGAACTTCACAAACTGTCAGACAAGAAATGGGAAGAGTTCATAAAGCTGAACAAGGGAACTGTTCATGATGTCCTTTTCGAACGCCGTAACGAGGCTGGCCGCTGGGTTGGCTGGACGGACAATTATATTGGCGTGGAACTTGACAGTGACGAGGATTTGCATAATGTCATCACCGAGGTAAGGTTGTAGGAGGCAAATCGTGAAGTGACAGGCAAAAAAAAATCGCCATCGGATGACGGCGATTTTTTTTATTTCTGATTGTTGCTGACCATTTTTCTCTCTTTGATTTTGGCCTTCTTACCTTTAAGATTTCTGAGATAATAGATTCTTGCTCTTCTTACCTTGCCATGCTTGTTGACATCAATAGATTCAATGAATGGAGATGCAACAGGGAATATTCTTTCTACTCCAATATTGTTGGATATTTTACGAACTGTAAATGTAGCGGTAGGGTTTGAACCACCTCTACGTTGAATGACGATACCTTGAAATTTCTGAGTTCTTTCCTTATTACCCTCGACAATTCTATAGGTAACTGTAATTGTGTCACCTGCCTTGAAATCCGGGTATTCCTTAACCTCGGTCAAACCATCAACATACTGTAATAATTCTTGCTTCATGACTATCTAATGTTATTAATTATTCCACTTAAAAAAGTTTGCAAATGTAGATATTTTTTTCTTATTGAAAACCAATTTTTTATGTTTTTTTTCAACCAACTTCCAACAGGATAATCAATCACCTTAAAATCAGATAATTAAGCAATTAACCTGATCTAATTATTCAACAGGAAGCGGGCATTATTCAACGCATCCTCATTAACTATACTGCCGCTAATCATGGAAGCGATTGTCGAAATTCTTTCATCGAACGACAATAATTTCACTTTTGTGTATGTCCGCTGCTCAGTGGATTCCTTATAAACCTCATATTGCGCATCCGCCTTTGAGGCTATCTGCGGCAGATGGGTTATGGCTATGACCTGTATCTTTTCCGACAACAACTTCATCTTGGAGGCTACGGCAGAAGCGGTGACACCGGATATGCCGCTATCTATTTCATCGAAAATCATAGTGTCAATATAATTCCGTGATGCTATCACTGTCTTCAGTGCAAGCATAATTCGTGACAGCTCTCCACCCGATGCAGTGTGAAATACCGGTGCAGGCTCAACCCCCACATTACCACTGAATAAAAACTCCACATAATCCTTTCCGGTACTTGTAAAATCGGCTAAATCAGTTATTGATATAACAAATCTATTATGCTGTATGCCAAGTTCTTCAAGTTCACTTGATATTAGACGTGACAACTCAGCCGCCGATGCTCTCCTTTGTTTTGAGAGTTTGTCGGATTTCAAGGAAAGTTCTTTCAGAAGAGAAGATTTTTCAGCAGTCAGAGACTGTATTTTCTCAGAGAGTATGTCTATATCGAACAGACTGTTTGAGAGGCGGTTTTTAACATCAATCAACTCATCAATGGAATTGACATTATGCTTACGCATCAATGTGTAAAGGAAGTCGATTCTTTCGTTACACTGTTGCTGACGCTGCGGATTAAACTCTATTTCATCCACCTCAGAAGACAATCCGCCATAAATATCTTTAAGTTCAATACACGCAGAATCAAAGCGTTGCACAAGTTCTTCACCGTTTTCCAAATATGAAGCCACAGAAGACAGATTCGATTTAATATCGTGACATAAAGCCAGTACATTCATTTCTTCATTGTCGGAAAGCGCATATATCGAAGCTGTAAGCTTATCCTTTATGAGTTCCGCATTATTCAGACGGTCAAGCTCCTTTTCAAGCGATTCAAGTTCACCTGCGAAGAGTTTGGCATCCTCCAGTTCCTTATACAGGAAATTGACGTAATCCTTTTCCTTAGTCTGTTTCTCCATCAATGCCTCTGATGCATCAAGTTCATGACTTACAGCCATATACGCATTATAGCAATTCTGATAGTTCTCGACCGAAACGACATCTTTGATATAATTGTCGAGATATTCCAGCTGTGAATTGTTGTCACTGAGGGAAAACTTCTGGTACTGTGTATGCAGGTCTAATATCTTCATTCCGAACGTTCTGAGGACCTGCAAGTTGACCGGTGTATCGTTGATAAAGCATCTGGATTTCCCCTGTGGTGTTATTTCACGGCGAACGGTGCTGTTGGTCTCGTAGTCAATATTGTTCTCTTCGAAAAAAGACTTGAGTTTATCATCATCGAATTCAAAAGCCGCCTCAATAATGCTTTTCTCGTCCTTGTCAAAGCATAGTCTGGTATCGGCCCTGTCGCCCAGAACAAGTCCTATTGCGCCAAGAATGATGGATTTACCGGCTCCCGCCTCACCTGTAATACAGGTCAGACCTTTGTCAAAAGTCAGCTCTGATTCGTCAATAAGCACATAATTCCTGATGTAGAGAGACTTAATCAAGGCAAAGGGGGATATAAGGGATTGGGGTTATTTTTTTATGGCGTTATACTTTGAAGCGTTTGCAGGGTCTATTTCATTCATATACTGAATGAATTTGTTTTTGTCATTATCGCCTGCTTCGGTGTACATTTTTATCAGCTCATCTCTTTTTGCATCAAGGGTCAGGGTGATTATGTAAAGTCCGGATTTCTGACGGTTCACATTTCTAAGGTTCTCGATAGCCTGGGTAGCGTAGGAACGGCCAAGTTCCATATTTTCAGCCATAACATCGAGACCTTTCAGATGCAGTTTATACAGATAGTCATGGTATTCCTTATACGAAGGGTTGAGGAGATTTTCAGCTATCCAATATCTGTTCCTCTGAGTTTTTTGATATGAGCGCCAGCCTGGTTCTACAGCCGACTGTGCGTTATTGACGATAGCCTGTGCCTTTTCGTAATATTCGGAACCGGCATTCAATGCGAAGGAATCGAAGAATACACCGAGGAAAATGTTCACATAAAAGCCCACCAGAGAAGTCAGATTGTCATCGAAACTGTTTTCATTGTAAACCAGCGGACTACCCTGGACATAATCAAATTCTATATCCTCGTCGGTACCGCTCAAAAGCGTTGTTGTATATGAAGTGTTATAGACCGGACGGCGGACCGCATAGTTAAGTTTCCCTCTGAATTTCTCGTCGGTAACCCTTTCATTGATGGTGAACTGCATGGTGCATTCTATGCGTTCCTCAGGACCCACAGTGTAATTGCACCATTTTATTCCATTGATAAGTTCCTGGATTGACCTCTGCATCTCCTGATATATGGTTCTGTCAACGTTACCATCGGCACTTTTCGATGACACCGAGACCTGACATCTCAAGTCCTGAGACATTGCAGAGACTGCGCAGAGAGCGCAGAACAGAACTATAAACAACCTTTTAAGCTTCATTGGATGGTTTTTCGGCTTCAGCTGCATCAACGACAGTCCTTTGCTCGTGTCTCGGAGCACGTCTGTCTTCCATTCTTCTCTCGTCGTTGTGTTGTTCTATATATTCTTCCTCCGAACTGTCGCTATTTCCCATAGTATAGACAAGGTCACCTTCCTCGAATTCATGAATAGCCATCAACGTAGGCTTTGGCAACTGTTCATAATATTTTGCAAGTTCAATCTGTTCGCGGTTTTCGAAGACCTCTTCCAGTGTGTCGTTAGTAGTCTGAAATTCCTGGATCTTCTGATGAAGTTCCTCCTTTATTTCCTGGTTTATCTGGTCGGCACGTTTTGAAAGGATGACGACAGTTTTGTAAATATTGCCTGTCTCTTTGTCAAAGTCATTCAAATTTCTTGTAATAGCTTCTTTTCCAATTCTATACTTTTTGTAATCCATGTTGAAATATGTTTTTTTTATTTTTACACAAAAGCGACTGCTATCTTGTAGTAGTGTTCAATTTCTTTAATATATTGAGAATCAGGAAAAGTCGATATGAATTTCTGATAATTCTCGACCATTTCCTTAAAACGCTCCCTCTGTTTTAAAGGCACGCTGTTACGGGCGTATTCATAACCAGCCTTCACTATATTGCAAAGGATAACCTCCTTATGGCTTGTGTTAGGATAGTCCTTCAGAATATTCTTGAAACAAACGATAGCCGCCTTGTATTCTTCCATCTTGAAATACATCATGGCGATTCTGAAGTCCTTCTCCTCGAGTTTTTCCCAAAGTTCATCGATATAGCCGTTGCATTCCTCAATCTTAGAGCTTAGCGGATAATTGTTGATGAACGACTGCATTTCCTTGATAGCTTCGTAAGTAGGGGTCTGATCAAGGGAATAAACAGGTGACTGATAGTATTTGCACAATGCTGAAAGATACGCGCATTCTTCAGCACGTTCGGTAAACGGATACTGACGAATGTACTTTTTGAAATAATAACTTGCCAAAGTATATTCCCCCGTCTGATAATAACACTGGGCGTAATAGTAATTCAGCGGCTCCTCCTTGTCAGTTCCCTTGACAAAGACTGCTATTTTGTCGAACAATTGCAGTGTCTTTACGTATGAACCGTTTTCATAAAGGCGCATAGCTTCAGCATAAATAGCATCAGTATCTCCGGATTTCATGATTTTCTGATAATCCGAGCATGATGTGAAAAGCGTGAAAACACCTGCAAACACTAACAAAAGCCACCATTTATTTTTCTTCATAGGGACATTCTATAATAAGTTTGCAAATTTACAACATTTTTCCAAGAAAATGGGGTTTATTAAATATTTATATTTTTTTAGCACCATCAGCAGGTTTTACCAGATAAAAAGACGGGACCAATCCGGTCTTTTGAGTATAGCGTTCGGCAAGCCTTCCCATAAAATCCTCCACTTTGTCTTCATTGACTATAGCCAAAGCACAGCCGCCGAAACCTCCGCCAGTCATCCTGGCACCTATCACCCCGTCAATTTCCACTGCGGACTCAACAATTGTATCGAGTTCAATTCCTGTTGCCTCGTAATCATCCCTGATAGAAGCATGAGCCTCAACCAAAAGTTTACCTACTTCCTGCAAGTTATTGTCTTTCAAAGCATGATACGTCTGAAAGACTCTTTCGTTCTCAGTAACCACATGTCTCAGTCTTCTGAATAAAACATCATCGTTTATAAGAGTACGATACTCTCCTATCTCCTCAGACTTCAGGTCACACAGACAGTCAATTTCACGCACACCGCCTATAATTTTCTTCAGTTCGAGACATTGGTTGAATCTTTCATTGTATTTTGAATCGGTAAGCTTGCGGACTTTGTTGGTGTTCACAACCACAACCACATTGTCACCGAGATTGAAATCCGCGTATGAATAATCTAAAGTATTGCAGTTCAGCAAAATGGAATTGTTTTTCTTACCGAATCCAACGGCAAACTGGTCCATTATGCCACAATTAACGCCAACGAAGTTGTTTTCACAATCTTTTGCCATTTTCACAAGGTCCAGCAAATCCATACCGGAATGGAGCAAATCATTGAGGGCCACTGCGGTGACGAGTTCAACCGAAGCGGAAGAGGACAAACCGGCTCCCGATGGAAGATTCCCATAATAATAGAAATCACATGCAGGCAAACGGAATTCTTTTTCTGCAAACCGGGCAATAATCCCCAAAGGATAATTAACCCAAAGTCCTTTTTGCAAAGGAGTTAAATTATTCACATCAACTTTCACTTCATGGGGCTCATAATTATCCGTCGCGAACACATGGCAACTGCCGCCATTAGGTTTAATGGACAGATATGTGCCCAAGTTGATGGCAAACGGCAGCACATAACCTCCGCAATAATCGATATGCTCCCCGATAAGGTTCACGCGTCCCGGGGCAAAATAGTCAAAAACATCCGGTCGTTTCATATTCTTAATCTATTTGATATCAGTTAATTGTATTTCATATACAAGCGTATTGTTGGTTGAGATTTTTTTCAGGTCGCCGGTAACACCGTATGCAAGGTACGAAGGAACGATAAACCTCGCCTTATCCCCAACATGAAGCATAAGAATCCCCTCTTCCAGACCGGAGGTTTCATCGGAATGCGACAGCTGAAATATCTTCATCCCGTCATTTTCGGAAGAATATACAAGTTGCCCATTGAGAAATTTCACGGTATAATCAAGTACGACTATATCGTTTTTTTCGACCTGTCTGCCATTTCCATGTTTATAAATCATGTATCTGAGCCCTGTAGGTGATTCGAGCATATCCCAATGATACCGTTCGATGAAATCGTTAATCTGGATTTTTTCCTTCCTCATAGCCTCTTTGTGAGCATCATAGAGGATTTCGGAATCAATGGTGTGGTATTGTTCCGCGACATCGGTTTCAGCTTGTTCTCCGTTACGATTATGGCATGAGGGGAAAAGCAATAATGCGAAAATGATCAACGTGACGTTCAGAATACTTCCTGAATGTTTTTCAAATAAATATCTACACATTCTTCAAGGGACTTGTCGTAAACAGTAGCGCCGGAAGCGTTAGGATGGCCGCCACCGTTGAAATAATTGCTTGCAAACTCATTGATTCTAATCTTTCCTTTAGAACGTAACGAAATTCTGATTAAATTATTATTTCTTTGGACAAAAGAAGCAGCGACTTTCACTCCCTTAATATTAAGAGCATAATTTATGACATTTTCAAGATATCCGGGCTTATAATGATATTCCTCCAACTCACTGACACTCAATGTATAATATGAAACCATTTCATTATTCACTTTAACCAGTTTCAGCTTCTTGTCAAGGACATATCCAAGCAGTTGTGTCCGCGCGTATGGATAGTTGTTGAAAAGCAGTTCGTGAATTTTTTCGACTTCAGCGCCGAGGGTCAACAATTCAGCCACCACATAATATGTGGAAGGTTTGTCGCAACTATAGCTGAAAGAGCCTGTATCGCCAAGAATACCAGCATATAACGCATTTGCAATACACGAGTCAATTGAATCAACACTGATGAGCGACAGCAAGGTAAACAGTAGTTCTGAAGTTGAAGAAACCGACATGTCACGCACAACAAAATCGAAATCATCGCATATTTGAGGATGATGGTCTATATTGACTTTTACTGCATCCGACTTATCAAACAGGGGACCGTACATAGCGATGCGAGCGGAATCAGCCAAATCCATGCAGACAATAAGTTCGGCGTCGTTGAAAATCCTTTCGCCGCCTTTTTGGAAGTCGTCATCAATCAAATACTTGTCACGTTCTCCTTCAATCATCCATTGAAGATGGTCAGGCAGTTCATCCGGTATGATATAATGGATTTCAGCATCATGTTTTTTAGCGAAATGGTTGTCGTAGAATCTCTGCATAGCGACAAGTGAACCAACAGCATCAGGGTCAGGTGACTTATGCACACACACCACTATCGAACGCGCACATAAAATATAATTCTCAAATTTGTTTGCCAAATCCTGATTCATTTTTTGCTGAAATTTGGCGCAAAATTATCTGAAAAAATTAATTATAAAAAAATAATTTGAAATTTTTATCAAGCAATTCCAATATGCATTCTGTTACTTTTGTAAACAAAATCCATTCTTGTGTTGTTTACTCTTGTAACATAAATTAATTGCAAAAATGTAACGTCATATCAAATATATTTTTTACTTTTGTAACCAAAACAAAAACGTCAATCCACATAGCATCATGATTACAAGAATAAACAAGGTTATGGAGGCGAAAAAGCTCAGCCCGACTCAATTTGCAGCTGCCATAAACATACAGCGTTCAACGTTGTCACACATATTGTCGGGACGAAACAATCCGAGTCTTGACTTCATTATCAAAGTAGTGGAAACGTTCCCGGACATAAATCTCGACTGGCTTGCGAGAGGTGTCGGCGATATGTACAAAACAAGCAATGAAAAACCAGACACCACCCAATCCAAACCTAAAGCACCGGCAAAGGAAAAGGTAAAAGAAGAGTCCCCTGTAGTTATTGCTGTGGAGGAAAAACCGGTGACACCGCCCAAGGAAACAAAACAACATACATCTGCACCGGCAAACACAAACACCACACCCAAAAACGGAATAGACTCCATAATTGTCTTGTTCAGCGATGGGACTTATCAGATAATGAAATAACCTGTTTACAATTGTATTCACAAATGTAAACAACCACTTTAATATCTGTATGTCACAAAAGTTTTGTAGTAATTGTTCGAGAGCACGATCTGTATGATGACATACCCCTTGTAAGACGACAAAAGCGACAACTTCACATTTGTATCATCTATTATTTCTTCAGAAAAAGGCAGTTGTTGACCATCCACCGAAAAAACGCAAACAGAACAAATAGGTCTGGTACAGCTAATCGACACAGAACTGCTGAAAGGATTGGGATAAACACGGTAATTCACAAACTGGGCTTCAGGGTCAACTATACCGACAATACAATATGCCTGTTCGAAATCCGGAATGCCATACCCTATTTCATTATTGGGAGTCTCCGCATCGGATGATGTATTATAAACCACGTGTTTCAGATAAGAAGATGGAGAATTGGGAAATGCTTCAACCATACAGGCAAAAAAACCTGCGATTACAGGCGCAGCAAACGATGTCCCTGACATAGTGAGCAGATTGTCGTTGACAGGGTTAATCATGACAACATCAGCCGAAAGAGCGCAGATATCGGGCTTAATCCTGCCATCGGCTGTAGGTCCGACTGAACTTCCATACCAACGGTTTCCTTCCATCGTCACCCCACCGACAGTTATAACATCCTGAGCATCAGCAGGTGCAGAGACATACTTCCATTCAGAAGCGCCGTCGTTGCCGGCAGAACTGACAACCAAAATGCCCTTGGACGCAGCTATTTGGGCTCCGATGGAAATGGGACATGTCTTGCCGTCCATATCTGAATAGGAATGTGACTGCGAACTGTCATCCATTACCGAATAATTCAAAGAAGAGGAGATGATGTCAACCCCAACGCTGTCAGCATATTCCGCAGCCACAACCCAGGCATATTCCTCAAGAAGGCTCTCATGATTGACATCCTCGGTACGAAACAGCATAAACTGTGCATTGGGAGCAGAACCTGAGAAAGCGTTCGTCTTTCCAGCAATAATCGACAATACACTTGAGCCGTGACCGCTTCCTGTGTTATATATGCTCGCATTATCGAGGAAATTCTTTGCAGCCACTACTCTACTTTCTTTAAATAAATGCTGTAATCCGCTGATTTCGTTTGCTCTAAGAAATCCGTCATCCATAATGGCAATGACAACTCCCTTCCCGTAAAAACCATTCTCGTGAAGAGGCAGTCCGTTAACGATAGAAAGCTGGTCAATGTAAGAATTACCGGAAAGAGCCGGAGTAAATGACACATCCTCATCAGTGCTTATAGAAGATCCTGTAGCAGTTATTTCAATAATTCTCGAAACAAACTGACAATCAGTAAAATCAGGTAACGAATCGCATTGTATTACCACACAGTTCAGCCATTTGGAAACCAGCAGTATTTCAGCGCCATGATTTCGTACGGCATCTATATATGCCCTATTTACCGGCAAATCGAAAGTATCAAAGGATACATTGTTTTTCATGCGCCTATACATGGCGGCATTGGAGATACAATCTTCAAGCTGGACTTTAGAGATATTCGGTTTATCCTTGAAATACAGCACATAGCTGTTTTTCTGGGAAAAACTGCCGAATGACGACACTATAAAAAGACCTGCAAGCAAAAAACGTCTAATCTTCATACTTTCTGTACACTAAAGGGCATAAAAAAAGATGAACATAAAATATATTCATCTTTGGAGTCATTTTTTTGGGTGGGAGAAGGGACTCGAACCCTCGGCCCACGGATCCACAATCCGATACTCTAACCAACTGAGCTACACCCACCATGTTTTTGCGACTGCAAAAATATATATTTTTTTCAAGGTTAAACGCTTTTACCTAAAAAAAATTTTATCTCTCCCCTATTTTTTTCTTTCAAGTGTACGGAAAGAATAATCGGCGCAGTGTCGTTCATCAGCCGTAAAGTCCTCACGTTCAACCAAAACCCAATCGTCACTGCTTATCAGCGGGAAAAACACATCAGCCTCCGGAGAATCGTCAACTATGGTAAGATACAGGCGGTCGGCATACTGCAGAAACTGACGATAGATGGAAGCTCCGCCCATAATGAACACTTCACCGTCATTTTCAGTCAGCTTTAACGCATCTTTTATTGACGACACCATCTCACAGCCGGGAAAATTGTCATTTTTGTCATCAGAGATCACAACATTTCTTCTATTTGGCAATGAGCCCTTGGGAAGTGACAAATATGTATTACGCCCCATAATCACAGTATGTCCCGTGGTCAGTGTCTTAAAACGTTTCATGTCGTTAGGAAGCGACCAAAGCAGGTGATTATTGTATCCTAACTGGTTATTACGACCTATTGCAACTACTATGGAAATTGACATCTTTCAATTTTTCCGCAAAGATACAATAATTTTTGCTGAAAAAAACTACCTTTGCAAACGCAAAAAAAGAGATATGTTATTATTAGACAAATTAGAATCTTTATCAAACAAATACAATGAGTTACAGGCGCAGCTCAATGATCCGGAAGTAACTTCCGACATCAAGAAATTGATTAAGCTCAACAAAGACGTGAAGGAACTTGAGCCGGTTATGACTGCGTACAAAGAATATTCGAACGTAATCGCCAACATAGATTCAGCCAAAGAACTTCTTCTGACAGAAAAGGATGAGGAAATGAGGACTATGGCGAAGGAAGAGATAGCCGAGCTGACCGAGAAGAAGGCGAAAATGGAAGATGAATTTCAGATTCTGCTTCTTCCTAACGACCCTACCGACCATAAGAATGCCATTATTGAAATCAGGGCAGGAACAGGCGGTGACGAAGCCAGCATATTCGCTGGAGACTTGCATCGCATGTACATAAAATACTGTGAGACACGCGGTTGGCAGATAGAACCTGTAAGTGCGACATACGGAACTGTAGGCGGATACAAGGAAGTCATATTCAATGTCAAGGGAGAAGATGTGTATGGGCAACTGAAGTATGAAAGCGGTGTCCATCGCGTGCAGCGTGTGCCACAGACCGAAACCCAGGGCCGTGTCCATACCTCGGCAGCATCAGTGGTGGTCTTGCCGGAAGCTGACGAATTCGACCTCGAACTGAAAATGTCGGATATAAGAAAGGATACCTACTGCTCCTCAGGACCTGGCGGACAGTCAGTAAACACTACATATTCGGCAATCCGACTCACTCACATCCCTACCGGCATCATCGTCACATGCCAGGACCAGAAATCACAGATAAAAAACTTCGAAAAAGCTTTGGAGGTCCTTCGTACACGTCTTTACGAAATCGAATACAAGAAATACCTTGATGAAATATCAAGCAAAAGAAAGACCATGGTTTCAACCGGCGACCGTTCGGCAAAAATCAGGACCTACAATTATCCTCAAGGACGTGTCACCGACCACAGAATAAACTATTCCGCCTTCAATCTTCCAAGTATTATGGACGGCAATATACAAGAATTCATAGATGCTCTGCAGATTGCAGAAAATGCCGAAAGACTTAAAGCATCTCTCGAAGAAGACAATCAACAATAACTTAAAGTAACAGCCGTAAACAATGACAAGACAGCAACTTATACAGAATATCAATAACAAGAAATCATTTCTTTGTGTAGGTCTTGACAGCGACATGTCAAAACTGCCGCAGTGCGTTCTCAAATATGATGAACCCATATGGGAATTCAACAAGAGAATCATTGACAGCACATACAAATATGCCATCGCTTACAAACCAAACGTGGCATTTTATGAAAGTCTCGGCAGCAAAGGATGGCAAGCCCTCGAAAAAACGGTGAACTATATTCGTCAGGTTGACCCGAGTATTTTCATCATTGCTGATGCAAAACGGGGAGATATTGGAAACACCTCAAAACAATATGCAAAGGCGTTTTTCGAGACCATGGATTTCGATGCTGTCACGGTTGCCCCATATATGGGCAAAGACTCGGTCTCCCCTTTTCTCCAGTTTGAGGGAAAATGGGTTATTCTGCTTGCACTGACATCCAACGAGGGAGCATACGACTTTCAGTTTATCGAACATGACAACGAACATCTCTATGAGACAGTGATAAAAACATCCGAGAAATGGGGAGGAAACACCGACAATATGATGTATGTGGTCGGTGCGACCAAAGCTGAGATGCTTTCAGGCATCAGGCAGATAATACCCGACAGCTTCCTGCTGGTTCCCGGTGTCGGAGCACAGGGAGGCAGTCTCGCTGAAGTCTGCAAATACGGGCTTAACAAAGACTGCGGACTGATAGTCAATTCGTCAAGAGGCATCATTTTCGCATCGAAAGATGACAACTTTGATGAAGTCGCAGGAATAAAGGCAAGGGAACTCAGAGACGAGATGAAATCATACATCAACGCCTAACAAATCATTAACTATCAGCAAAATGCAAGACATAAACAAATTAGCACTTGAATATCATTCAAAAGGTCGTCCGGGCAAATTGGAGATAATACCGACAAAACCGAGTTCCACACAGATGGATCTCACACTCGCCTACACTCCAGGAGTGGCCGCACCTTGTCTCGAAATACAGAAACATCCGGAAGATGTCTATAAATACACTGCAAAAGGCAATCTCGTTGCAGTCATATCCAACGGAACGGCAGTTCTCGGGCTTGGCGACATAGGTGCTGCAGCCGGGAAGCCTGTGATGGAAGGGAAAAGCCTGCTGTTCAAGGTGTTTGCTGACGTTGATGCCATGGATATTGAGATTGACGAACAAGACCCGGACAAGATAGTGGAGATTGTAAAATCAATAGCCGGCACATTCGGTGGGATAAATCTCGAAGACATAAAAGCTCCCGAATGTTTTGAGATAGAAGACAAACTGAAAGCCGCGCTTGACATTCCGGTCATGCACGACGACCAGCACGGCACGGCTATTATCACTGGAGCCGCCCTTCTCAATGCCGCAGAGATAGCAGGCAAGAACATTTCCGACATAAAAGTTGTCATAAGCGGTGCCGGTGCCGCAGCCATTGCCTGTGCAAAAATGTACATCAATCTGGGAATCAGACGTGAGAACATCGTCATGCTCGACAGCAAGGGTGTCATCACCAAAAAGAGAACCGACATCAACAAATACAAGGCGCTTTTCGCCACCGACAGAGAGATAACCACTTTGGATGAAGCCATTGACGGTGCAGATATGTTTTTAGGGCTTTCAAAGGCTGGTGCGCTGAAGCCGGAACTGCTGAAAAAAATGGGTGACACGCCTATCATATTTGCATTGGCAAATCCTGTTCCGGAGATACTTCCTGAGGAAGCCTTCAAGGTGAGACAGGACATAATCATGGCCACAGGTCGTTCCGACTACCCTAACCAAGTCAACAACATATTGGGGTTCCCGTTCATCTTCCGCGGAGCTCTTGATGTAAGGGCGAGGGCCATCAACGAAGAGATGAAAGTCGCCGCCACCAAAGCGCTGGCGCTCTTGGCAAAGCAGCCGGTACCTGAAGAGGTGCTTAAGGCATACAACAAGACCGAATTACATTTCGGCAGGGATTATATCATTCCTACCCCATTCGACCCGAGGCTCAAGGAATATGTGGCGTCTGCCGTATCGAAAGCCGCAGTGGATTCAGGCGTGAGTCGCATGATGTAGCTCATGACTGTGCTACTCTCTCGCTATTACATATCCTCCATGCCCAGTCCTTTGTACCCTATCTCGTAATCCTTGAACTCGTCCGATGTTCGGAGCATCACCTCCGCCTTCTGCTTCAGCAGGCCGATGCTAATCTTATCCTTCTGACGCTTGATTTCATAGAACACAGCCTTGTCCTCCAACTCGTCCTCGCATATCATATCAATCTCATTCTCCCCCTTGCGGTCCCACCAGCGTCCAATCCTTGTGAATTGGCCACTCTCCATCGCCACACGGTGGAAATACCGCTCCAGCATCAATCCACTGAACGTGTTGTAGTCGCGTTCAACAATCTCCCGAAGTTTGGCATAGTTCTCAATCTCAATGATATAGCTGTATTTAAAAATGAATCTGAACCAAAAACTGTAAAACACATCCCCCAGCTCATACCGCACGTTCTTCGTGGTGCTCTTCTCCAGCAGGGGCTGCCGCTTGGCAATCAGTTCATATTCGTTCTCCAGATTGGTCATGTAACCACCCACCTCCTTGCCTATCACTTCCTCAATCTCGCTGCGGGTGTTCTTCCCTCTGGCAATGCACGACAGGATGGAGAAATATATCCCGTAATCCTTGCCGAACTCCTCAATCAGGTTGTTCTTGCCCTCGTTCAGAAAAGTCGAGTTGGGGCTGATGATATGCCTGATTATCGCATCCTTGTCCAGCGCCCCTGCATCCACCAGTTGGTTCACGTACTTAGCCACCCCACCCGTAAAGGTGAACATCGCCAGCAGGTCCTCACTGCTATAGCCGGGCTTGGCATCTGCCATAATCTGCTTCAATACCGAAGGTCGGAAAGGTTTCAGCCTCAGCTCTGCCGTATTTCGTCCGTACAGAGGTTCCTTCTTGTCCTTAAAAATCTTCTGCATCAGCGAGTAAATGCTACCGCACACAATCAGGTTGATATGCGAACTCTTCTCAAACTCGTCCCATACATCCTGAATATCGCTGAAAACCGACTTGTTCACCCTGAAGAAATCCTGGAATTCGTCTATCACCAGCGTGAAGCTCTTTGATACCGACAGCTGCATCAGGTAGCGGAAGATGTCCTTGAAATGCCTGCTGCTGCCCAGCGTGGGGATGCCCAACTTCTCGCTAATCTCCTCCAGATAAGCCTCACACAGGTCGCTCTCCGCCTTCCTTGCCACGAAGAAATAGACGAAAGGCTTGTCCTTGTACGCCTCGCGTATCAACGTAGTCTTGCCAACACGCCTCCGTCCGGTCAGCACCGTAAAGCGGGCCACCTTCTCTGCCTGCTCCCGAGTATCCTTCAGGAGGGCAATTTCTTCTTTTCTGTCGTAGAATCTCATATCTTATCTTTTTATGTCAGAAATCATTACTTCCGAAACAGCCATTTCCGAAATGACCATTTCGGATGCAAAAGTACACTATTTTTCCTAATACCAAAGAAAGAATGATGTATTATTTTTTTACATCAGAGTTCTTCATTGTACACTTGCCGTGTCCTTGGTTTCATTTCCACTTTCGGTATTGTCCCCAAAAGTGTCATATTTTTTCAGGGTAAGACAGGTTTTACAGTCTACTTTTTGCAAGCAGTACAAACCCGTACAATGTGAAGCCGATTATTACCTTGGATTTTTTCGATTTGAAACAAATTATTTCCTTGGATTTTTTTATTTTCCACCAAATTATTTGTTTGGATTATTTCATTTTCTATATCTTTGCAGGCCAAAAACAAAGGAGATATGTATTACAAAAGAATCATAGACCGATATCTAAGTGAGTGGGCAGCACGCCCTATCCATAAGCCCGTGTTGCTCCGTGGCGCACGTCAGGTCGGAAAGTCTACGGCAGTCAGGCATTTGGGTGAGCAGTTCAAATATTTCGTGGAAATCAACCTTGAAAAACAACCCGACTACAAAGCATTGTTTAAGCCCAATCTCGATGTGAAGCGCATAGTGCCAGAGATAGCTGCCATGTATGGCACGCCTATCATTGCTGGCCAGACGTTGCTCTTTATCGATGAGATTCAGGAATGCGCCGAAGCCATTATGGCCTTGCGCTACTTCAAGGAGGATATGCCTGAGCTGCACGTCGTCGCTGCTGGTTCGCTGCTAGAATTCATGTTGGAAGACATCCCCACCTACGGCGTCGGCAGGATTCATTCGATGTATATGTATCCAATGACCTTCGATGAGTTTCTCGAAGCCAACGACGAAATGCTTCTATTAGAAGCTAGAAATCAGGCATCGACGACATCGCCACTACCAATGCCACTGCACGATAAACTCACAAGTCTGATTCGTACCTTCATGCTGGTAGGCGGAATGCCTGAATCGGTTGCCAAATGGGTAGAGACCCACGATTATCTGCAATGTCAGGAAGTGCAGGACGACATCATCACCGGGTATGAAGCTGACTTTCCAAAATATAAAAAAAAGGTTGACCCGCAGATGTTGAGGCTGACCATGAGGAGTGCCGCCCGTCAAGCGACAAAGAAGTTCGTGTATTCACAGGTGCCTGGCGGATATAAAATCGCCGAGATAAAAAAAGCGCTTGAATTACTCATAAAGGCCTACATCATCATCCCAGTCACACACACCAATTCCAACGGCTTGCCATTGGGCGATGAGCGCGATGACAGCTACCGCAAGATGCTCTTACTTGACACGGGATTGATGCTGAGACTGCTGAACATGGCCATGGGCGACATCACAGGAATCACAACACAAATTCTCACCGCCACTGCTGCGGATCTAGTCAACAAGGGCCCAATGGCAGAAATGATTGCTGGCCTTGAAATCTTGCATTACCGTTCGCCACACTTGGCTTACGAGTTGTTCTATTGGACCCGTCAAGCCAAGAATGCCACGGCAGAGGTGGATTACATCCTGCCATACAACATGCAAATCTTACCGCTCGAAGTGAAGGCGGGCGTTCAAGGCGGCATGAAAAGCCTATGGGATTTCATGCGAGAGAAGGGACTGTATCAGGCCATTCGTTGCTCTCTTGAAAACTTCGGCGAGTTCGACTACATTGACGAAAAAGACGAAAAGAACAAAAACGCCATCCGCCACGTCAGCATCCTCCCACTCTATGCCATAAGCACCATCAAGTTGTAGCCCATCATCGAATTTATTCCGACCAAGCCGCCTTCGCTTCAACCGCATACTTACTCAAAGAAACATTATTATGTACCCAAAAATTGAAAGCAGGAGTTAAGACGAAAAAGTAGTAGTTTTGCAGGGAACAAAAACACGATGGACACGGTTCCTTCGACTGGCTCAGGAACCGTGTCCATCACTCTGTGAGAGGGTGACAGAAGGCTTGTGCGCATCAGAGTTTTTCATTGTACAATTGCCGTGCCCTTGGTTTCATTCCACATTCGGTATTGCTCCCAAAAGTGTCAACTTTTTTTCAGGGTAAGACACTTTACTTTGAACGAATGGCTTGAAGAACATTACCTAACGCTGATGCACGAATACACCAAACGCTCGCAGTTCGACAAACCTGCATATATCTCCAATCCCTTTGGGCATCCGGCTACTGACGGCTTTTGGCATCTACAGTTGAAGATAGAAACGGAGAAGGGCGTTTCGCTTTCAAGGGCTTGGTTGAATGGAAACGTCAGGTATGCCTGTTTCGACGACAATCTATGGGTATTGCTTCAAAGCAAGGAATAGCGCATGAAGTTACGTGAATACATCGTGGATCACAAACACACCTATGGCCGTTGGTTCCGACGGCTGTCTGAAGGGCTCTCGTCATTTACATCCTGGATGATGGTGGCTTAATATGGAAACAATTCTATCTCGTACTAATCTAACGATTCAGGGACATCTTCTTCCACTACCATTTCTTTTTCTGGACGAGTAAAATCTTTGAAGATGTCCAAGAATGAGTTCTTGTTGTAGAAATAGCCCTCATCCTCTTTTATCTTTTCAGCTAATACCGATAGGCCATAATTGATATACTCTTCCATCGTAATCATCAGCATACTCACGGTCTCATTTACCGTCCGTTGGCCTTTGTCGAGGGCAATCCAATCTATATCGGGAGTGCGGGCTACTAATGAAATAAACATGTATTCCCTAAGTTTGGGGTATGCTTTTCTTCCTTTCTTTGAGTCAACATTACCCCAATACTGTATGGGCTGTCCACAATCCTTTATGTCAGCATATTCTCCCAACGGCTTTTGTCTTTTTGAATACAAGCCGATGAAATAGGCCATGATAAGCACCTCGTAGGCAGCACCCAGTATTTTGCCCTTTGCATCTGAAACAGCATTAGTTCCGATGCCAAAATCCGCAAGCGGCTTAATCACCTCGGTTTCATAATGCTTTTCGTATGACGGCGTTTTTCTTCCCCACACATCAAAAATGTCTTCACGATATTTGTTGTTGCTAGTAATTGGCATAGTTTTGGATTTAGATGGGTTCAACATAAGTTTGGATGGTGGACAGGTCTTTTTCATCAAAAGGACAAACTTTTTCGATGCGGTATTTTTTTGCGTCAATCTCACCTAGGCGCTTAGCGTCCAAAGTGGAATTTCCTTCGGCGTCTTCAACCAGGAAACTCTTCGTGACAATGATGGTTTGTTTGTTGATTCCAGCAATCACACCGAAAAAGTCGCTTTCCTTTGCAGCAGTAAACGATGACGTAGGCGCATCGAAGATAAGAGGATAATCGTTTTCGTGCTTGACGGTGGTCAATTTGGCGACCGCGAACAACAACGACATGTACATAGTGGTCTTCAAGGCCGTATTGGCATTATATATGCGAGAACCGTCCGTATCTATCAAAATAATTTCAGCACTTGAATTCGGCTTTTCTATGATTTGCGCATAGCCCCTAAAATCGCCTTTGTTCAAGAGTGCAAGATAGTCATTGGTAACTTCCTCGAGTTGGTCCAAAAACTCTCTTTTGTTCTTCTTCTTTGCCAAAACAAACGAATCAAGTATTTTCCTGATGGCTTGGCTTGTTCTGCTATACATTGCAGCAGAAGAGTCTTCCGATATCTTTGAGAATTGTGTGCGATAGTCTTCCAAAGAATTGCCCATCAGGGGCTTTTTTTCATACAATGTAGTTTTTTGAAAGTAGAATATAGTTTCGTTGGCTATGCTTTCCCGCTTTATCTTCCCATTCTATAGTAAAATATCTATTCGTTTTTGGATAATAACATTCCACTTCTATTTCAAAACCATCACCAACATTAAGCATTTCTATCGGAAAAATGTGCTCATTCTTTATTAAAGTAAGTGAAACCATTTCATCTGTATCTTGCTCCACACTTACACTTACTTTCCTCACTTCACAACTCCCAACATTGGTATATTTTATTGTGGTCATATATCCATGATAAACTTCCCGTATCTCAAAAACCAAAGCGTTTCTCCAGGGCTTTCCTGTAGATTGCGTCCTCTTTGTTGGAACGACAAAGTTTATATCCTTCAGACTCATCCCATTATACTTTTTCTCCTCCACCATTTTATCACCATTATTACTCTTCTTATTATCCAACTTCTGTAAAAAGTAGAATAAGACTGCCACAACAATTGTGGCTATTATCCCTAGCCAACCTTCTAAACTCATAGTATGATTCTTAATATTATAATATTCTGATTTACATTATATTATATCTTTTAATCACTATTACCCATTTCACTCTCAACAAATGTTTGTTGATTTCATCGAAGTTATAACACCCTCTGCTAGATTTCGAAAAGTTATTGTTCTTTTGGACTATACTTTGTTTTCTCGAACAGGGGAAAGTTGAAGGAAACAACTACAATAGTTCTTGTATTTCTTCATATTCTAGTGTGTCTGGTGAAAGATGTTTTAATAATTGTAACTTATTAACCTCTTTTAATTTACCATTCTCGATGCTTATTGCATAACGATAGTTTTTGAATACTACATTTGCGGTATGCCTTGACAATCCTAAATTTTGTAATGCAATAATAATTCTATTTTGCGTACCATATTCCAACAAAGTTGCCCAATTCTCTCCAGTGTTCTCTTCTCCTATTATATACTTCAACATCATATAATAATGGTTGAAATATTTCTCAAACTGAAAGCGTAATATTCTTTCTATATCACTTATTATATTACTAATCAACGTGTTGATATGCTTTTTATTACTACTATCAAAAAGTTCATCATTCCCATATGACAATCGTATCATCTTCGATTTCGATGAATAATGATTAATTGATCCTGTAATGATTTGGTTTAAGCTTTCTCCATTAATCCATTGATTCATCAACAAAGCATAATACTTCATGCTATTCTTATTAGACAATTCTTTATTGGTCTTTTCCCAATCATATAAACAATAAAATCTTTCAAGTATAGCCAAACATGATTCGTAATCAACAACATTATGCAATTTGATATTTTTCCCGTTTTTATGTTCTACTTTTAGTTGCGAATAAACCTTGTTTTGAACGTCTATACCAATAGATTCATTTGAGTCCAATAAAGTATAAGGGGTCTTAATGCCTTTCTCCTTGATTTTATTCTGTGCTATTGATATAATTTCATCTTTATTATTGCTTATCAATTCCTGTATTATAGGACTTTGGTAACCCGTTTTAGGTTCCATAGTATCAATACTTATAATATTAGCAATATAGCGCAAGATATTCTTTTCTTCTTCCGTACCACTTTTTATCTCATTGTTTTTTATTTGATTTTCTATTTTCTTTAAATTATGGTTTATCCGATCAAACACCGTTGGAATAAGTTCTACTTCTTTGGTATTAAAAAACGAAACATTAGCCCAATCACAATCAGAATGCTTGATGCAAAAAACATTACCTTGCAATTCTTTTGTCATACGACCAGCTCTTCCTGCCAAATTCCAGAAATCTATAGGTTTCAAATTCTTTTTTGACTTCCTATTGTCAAGAATAAACAAAT
This sequence comes from Bacteroidales bacterium, assembly GCA_016285515.1. Classification (GTDB taxonomy): domain Bacteria; phylum Bacteroidota; class Bacteroidia; order Bacteroidales; family BM520; genus RGIG7150. The sequence goes on along the minus strand of JAEEQW010000003.1, from coordinate 49,370 downwards.
TTTGTGTGGGCATATTAACCCCCTCCAACAATGTAGAAGTGCAAAACATATATTTAATATCCCCTCTCTTATACAAATCTTCTATTAAATTCCGAATTAATTGAGGCATATTACCAAAATGATATGCAACTCCTTTCTTTATTATTTCGGTCAAATAATAATCTTGGTGGATGTAATCTTTTATTATTCTAGAAGCCTTTCTTAAAGCCTTGTTGTTTTTCAATTCTTCGTTATTAACTAAGTCAATTGAATCCGCGAAGTTGGTAGCATATTCAATTGTTTTAGCAACCGTATTGCAGTATATCAGATTACTATTTCTCCCATACGTGAGAAGAAAGTCATTCACTGTGTTTACACACTGTGGAATTTGTGTTGTTACATTATTGAACTTATTCTCATAATAATAAGACAGTTCCCTAGTTTCCAAATCTGCAAAAAACAAGTTTTGAGCGACAGTGGTCTCTGCGGTTTTAAAAACATTTTGTTCTGGTTTTCGAAAAAGCTTTAAAAACACTTCGGGATTTGAAATACTAGGAGAAGAAAAATATAGTTTAGTGGTAGGATACTTCTTTAATGTTTTTTCAATTGAAACATAAGTGGTAACGCTTCGAGTATCATCCTGAGCGATTTTATGTGCTTCATCCACAAATAAAAAACCAATCGATGGGTTTTCATTTTGAGACAAATAACTAATTAAACGCTCGGGAGTGAGCACTAAAACCAAACTAACATTTCTTTCAAGAATAAGTTCCGACACATTGGAATTTGTGACAATTTTATAATTTGCTCTGTCTAATTGCTTCCCTAACTCTTGCTTTATTTCGATTGCAAATTGATTAATCAAAGCTCTTGTTGGGACCATTATTACCAAGTTTTCTGGTGGCTTATTATTAATTATTCTACGTAAAAATGCCTTAATAATAAAAGACTTTCCCATTGATGTCGGTCCTGAAAAGCTAAATTCACGCGCCCCGCTCAATCCTGAGAATAAATGATATTGAGTATCTGTAAAATAAACCCCATCCGCATCAGGAACTTCTTGTATGATCTTTTTTGCTTCAACTTGCATCATTCGGTCAAATGGTAGTTCCGATTCATTTCCATCATTATTAATCAAATAATATGCTGCCGGAAAATTACCAAGATTATAATACACGGACTTAGAAACTGTACGATAATAAGGTTCTTCTTTGTATGTAGAATTAAGATAAGTTATTATTCTGTAGGCATATCCTCTCGATTGAGAACCCGAAGAATTTGACAAAAGTTCCGCAAACCTTAACAAATCCTTGTATTCTTTTTCCGTATAAGTAATACCATTATCACTTCCAAGCATTTCATTGTAAGAATACTCCATACACTTAATATATAGCTTGTGGAAATATGGATTATTCATTATTTCTTTTGCTATTTCATCAGCAAGAACCATATCGTGTTACTTTAATTGTGATATTATATCTTTCCTAACTCTCTCCAACTCTGAAAATGGTATTATATAAAAATAAAAATCATACCCTAAAAAGTTTGACTCATTAAGGAATTTATTGATAGTCGGGATTTGGTTATTCACAGCAGTTTTTACTCTATCATTTATATGCTCTCTGAATTGAGAATGATTCATTTTGCGTTCGTCATCTGAAATCTCTATATCAAAACCAAGAAAAACCCCAAAGGAATTGTCTATGTTTAAATTATCGTCATTTTCCGTTGGTATCAACAGTTTTTTCAATATTTCAGCCGATTCTTCAGTTACAACTTCTTTTAAGATATTACTATTTACAAGACTTATCTCATATCGCATTTTTCGCAAATCATTATCCATCATAGTTTTTATAGAATCAAATGCGTCTTTTATCCCCTTGTGTAAATCTGAATTTAACTTGGATTCGCCAAAAACTATCTGATATGACGATTTGTCAATTTGTAACAAATGAACACCATCAGCCCCCTTTACATAATCATTTGATGCTGTTTTTAATTCGAGTTTGGTTAGTAATTTTGGCGCATGAAGGTGTGACTCCAAAAGGCAATACAATAAAAGCTCACCTAATTCACCTTCATTACTTTTGGCATTTCTAAGCTTTTCCCTTGCTTTTGAAGCCAAGTTACCCAACTTCTTCTGATCAACTAATTCATTATATGTATGGCGAGAAAGTGCATATGTCAGCAATGCATTCTCCAATTCTTCAGTTAAATCGCCTAAATTGAAACTATTATTAGAAATCTTAAGAACAAACAAATTTAATTTGTTATCATTATCTAATGGCTCGTTTTCCACAATCTTTGTGAAAAGATTGAGAAAATCATCATTTATATCTTGACGTAACAACATAATAGTCTCATCAAATTTAGTTTAATACTTTTGTTTAATCGGAATCACTCCTCTCACCCCACCTTTGGGATTCTCAACGTCTCCTTTATATCTTGGAATCAAGTGTATATGAACATGAAACACGCTCTGCCCTGCGGCTTCGTTCACATTGATTCCGATATTGAAACCATCGGGATGGAAACGGCTTTCCAATATCTTTTTGCAATGGTTTACCATTAACCATAACGCACGTTGTTCGTGTGTTGTAAGGTCGAAATAACTGGCCACGTGGCGTTTGGGGATAATTAGAGTGTGTCCTTCGCTCACAGGATAGCCGTCTAAAAACGCGACGGCAGTTGCCGTTTCGCACAACAACTCTACTTTTGAATTCAAATTGCAGAATGGACAATTTTTTACAATTTTATAGTTCCTTTTGAAATCGGACTGGTTGTAATGTTTGTACTCATAAATCTCGCAATTTTCGTTTGAAAACACGCTTTTGTATGGTAACAAAACATTGCATTGATATGTAGGCATTTTATGCACAAAATGCGTGCGAAATCCTTCATATTTCAAATTACGGCGGACTGTGAAATATGCCGTACCCGTAGGTTTTAGCAATTCCGAAACCGACATGAGCACTTCGGCTTGTTCCTCGGGCTCCAAAACATTTAGGACATAGTTGCAAATAATCGTGTCAAAGCGTTTTTTGGGATATTCAGGGCGATAATAATTGTCGTAACCGACAATATTGAAACCTTCTTTTTTTAGCTGGTCAGTGTCAAAGCCAAAGCCGCATCCAAAATCCAAAATCTCACCTTGCAGAAGATTGTTTTGTTTGAACCATCGGGTTGGGAACGAAACAGATGTGCGCTCCTTTGCTGTCAAGTGCGGATTGTTTTTTACTCTTTTCATCGTATCCAATATTTAAACCCCATATTTTCAGCTATCTGCGCCATTGGTGAAAAAGTCTTTTGAAAAACATTGCAAAAATCATTATCAGACAGTCGAATCAATTCTGGAACGGAATCATACACAGTAAGATAATCTTCGAAAAGATTGTTATTAGGTTTCATTGGATAAAGCGTTTTTAATGCCTCGTGATGCAATTTTGCGTATGGTTTCAAATAAATATCCAAAGGCGGCAGGTTGTTGCTTTTCGATGAATTGATACTTGAGTCAGCTGGTAACAGATTCCATAATAAGTTGTGTGATACGAAACTCCATGGAATAAAATGGTCCAAATCGTAACCTCTGACAACCAACACATTGTTTGTATATATGCAACGGATTGAACCAACTGTTTCGATATATGAATCCCAAAACTTACGTTGTTTGGTAAGCGAATCTCGCTGAATCGGCTTGATGAGTTTTGACGGCACATCTGGAACATTTGGATTGCGTTTCTGAAGGAAAATGGCCAGATTCCAAAACGAAAAATCACGTAAAATGCCGTAATGTTCCATCAAATAATCATTCCATATTGGATTAAGTTCAATCGTTTCACCATTGAGCGCGTACAAACAATTGTTTTCATATCGCTGTGAACTAGCTATTACCTCTCTATCTGTTGTATACGTTATCCATGGTGACAAAAAACGATACGGAACATTAAGCGTGAAAACTCGCAACAAACTTCTTACCCGACCATTTTCAATGCTATCAAGTAAAGACCTTTTTATTCTTTCTTTGTCAGCGTCTATCGTAATGTTCAACTCTTGTTGTAGTGCCAATGACTGGTCGTAAAGTGAATCGGATTTGCCAAATGAAAGTTTGAAATAGTGAATCGGGTACCATGACTCCGCCACCATTCCAGCTATGATTTCCCAAAAAGAGATTTTGGTCTTCCGTTCTTTCACAACAATATCAAGCAACGACACAAACCAATAGAATTTGTAAGTAGCTGTTGTGTTATTGAAAACCCCAGCAAAACGAGTAATAGGGAGTTTGTTATTTTGTGGCAATATCATAATCTGTCATTGTTTTTTTATTTCCCAATGTCCAGTCTTGTTGCTGCCTATACGGACAATGGCTCCTTCCTTTTTCAGTTCGTTGAGCCGACGCTTGATAGTGGCTTCAGAAACACCTATCAATGCGGCATATCCAGCGTAATTCAACGAACCATCCCGTAAAACAGCCTGATACAATTGTTGTTTTATCGGGTCAGAGAATGTGTTTATCGGGTCAGGGGTAATGCTTATCGGGTCATTTTGTTGTGATTGTTTAAATTCCCCAATCTCTTTGCTGAGGTTCCGAATGTGCTCTTCCATCATGAATTCACGGAATGGTTCAAGCGATTCTTGTTTCCGAGCTTCAACAAGTGCCTGAATGTATTCCGCCTTGTCTTCCTTGACAATCTTCACCGGCACCAGTCCGAACTCGTATTGCAGATGGTTCATCACAAGACGCGACATGCGTCCGTTGCCATCTGCCCAAGGATGGATAGTCACCAACTGGCAGTGGGCATCGAAACACAACAGATACTTATCTATCATATCATCGGTATCCATCAACTGATGACGACGCTCATTCGTCAACTGGCAGAACTCTGCCAACTTCCCTGGCACTTTCTGGAAGTTCATGTAAGACCGGCCACCTGTTCCAGCCGTTACACCTAACAAACGGAGGTCGCCTTTCGAAGCGTCAAACGAGCCGTGTGGTGTGTTATATTGCGAGCCTGTATTCTTCATCACCAATGCCGACAGCGTTTTGAGCATATCTACATGGTATTCATTGAGCACTTCAAGGAACCTATTAAGTTGCTCTTGTTTCATTACTCCATCATTTTTTTGTTTAACACAGTCCGTACCCTTTCTTCAGCCATAAGGTCTTGCAAGTAAAAGATTCATGCCCAGAAAAAACATATTTTGAATAACTCATTGCATTGTTAGCATTTAGAATCTGCAAATATAATAACTTTTCGATTTCATACTATTGGCCTTGCTCAAAAAGTTCCCCATAATCCTTTCAAACACACCAAAGAAATCAAGCTTATTCCCATTCAAACGCTCACCATCCCTCATTTTTTACTATCTTTGCGCCAAAATACCATCCACCATGAAACTCGCAGAAGCATTAAGCATCAGGAAAGACCTGCAAAAGCGCATCCAACAGCTGGGTCAGCGCATACAGAACAACGTGAAAGTGCAGGAGGGCGATTCGCCTTCGGAAGAACCCATGGAGCTGATGAAGGAACTCGACGCCTGCCTGACACAACTGGAAGACCTCATCTGGCGCATCAACGCCACCAACATGAAGACCCAAAACGCCGAGGGAGTCACCCTCACGCAACTCATGGCACGCAAGGACGTGCTGACCATGCGCGTCAACAACCTGCGCAGCATCTTCGAGACCGCCTCGGCGGGACAGGACCGCTATTCACGCTCTGAAATCAAGACGGTGACCGTGGTTAACGTGAAAACCATCGGCAAGCAGGCAGACGAATGCTCTGCTGAGCTGCGCAAACTCGACATGGAGATACAATCGCTGAACTTCCAGACCGAGCTGGTCTGAACCTATATGCATCCGCATCCGTAGGGCGAACCGAACCCCCACTTCTGACCGTTGCCCGGAGCCGACAACACCCGTTCACTATGAACCGCACGGCGCAGGCTCAGCACGTTGTCATTCGAATGCACGGCTTAGGCCGCACGGCGCACTACCGACCGGTTGACTATGGATGCCGGATGCTTTTTTCTTCTAACTATAATGTACCCCAAAATTGAGAGCAGGAGTTAAGGCGAAAAAGTAGTTAGTTTTGCAGGGAACAATAACATGAGTGTCATCTATTTTCAGGGTAAGACTCACAAGAATAATTTCTATCTCATCGCACACGCCTTATACCAATAGAAGAACGCCTCCGCACTTGATTTTTTCAGCTTGTTCAGTTTGCTGTATTCCGTCTGTTCAATCTGCCATTCCTTGATTTGCAATGGGTTGGAATAACGCTCAAACTCCACGTCTCCTTTCTTGATTAACGCCGAAAGATATGCGGCTTTTGAGGCACAAACAATTGCTTTGTCAATCTGATACGACTCCGAGAAAATGAAACCGTTCACTCTTTTGATACCCGCCATCAGTTCGTCAAACTCGCCTTTGCCTTGCATGCCACGAGTGCTGACACACAGTGCGGTCTGGAAAATATCCTCTAAGACATCCATTTTTGTAAGGTTGTTGCCATCTCTATAGTGCAATTCATTATCCGCAATCTTCTCAAAAGTATTTGTAACGACTTTCAAGTCGTCGAACAAATCAAACAGGCAAGCCACGTCATAAAGCTGTTTGTTGATTTCCATACCCATACCGTTGCCTTTCTTTAAGTAAGGGATGCCTGTAGTATTTGGGGCAAAGGCAGTCAGTTTGTCACCCAGCAGGTCATTGGCACTGGGCAACATTACCATGGTCGATGGTTCTCCCATCGGCAGAAATCTCGATGTGAGCTCCACCTGCCTGACGTCAGCATACGGCACCTGCTCCGTGAGAATATCCAATAATACAAAATCCTCATCATTCGCTGTGCGGTGTATGGGCTTGTAATAAAACTTGTAATGTATCTTAGGCACCTTGGTCTCACTATGACGCTCTTGCCGCTCTACCCGAAGGAAACCTTGCTTCTGGACAACTGCCTCCAACATTTCCGTCAGATGAGAGGGAACATCCGGCATGATGATGTCAATGTCGATGGACATTCTCTTGCTTGATTTTGTCAGCAACATGAGTGAAGTGCCGCCTTTGAATACAAATGGCAATCCTGTCGAGGCCAGCCCTTCAAGCAAAACGAATGCCCTAATGGTTTTCTCAACCAAAGTCTTGTCCGTGTTGCGGTTTGCCTTGGATACGTTCTCTATCCAGTTAATGTCAATTGCAGTATAGTCAATCATGATTTAGCTTTTCTATAAATTCCTCAATTTCAGGTTTTTTGCCACGTCTTGCCGCATATCTCACCAGCTTTGTCATATTAATGGAGTATTGGCTGAAGACATTTTTGTAAATGTGTACCAACTCGTTACCTTGGTAGGCTTTGAAAAGACGCTTGTCACAGAAAAGATCCACCAAAATCATCTCAAGCGAAGGGACTGTCACCCCGTCAATAGTTTCGGTCGGAGCCTCCGAAACCATGTTTTTCACCACAACAGGTTTGGTGCCTTTCTGATACAAGTAATTGTCAATCACATCATCAGTTGGATTGTAGTATGTGTTTTTATTCTTCTCTAACAGGAAATGAAATACCGATTCGGCAGCATCTTTTTCAACGGAAACCACATAAAAACTTTGAGCAGTCAGATGCTGGGAGAAATTGTTAATCATAGCTGAATCCCATAGACAGAACTCAGCAAACGAGAACTGTTTGCTGATAGCCTTGGCCAGTTTTTGAATCCTTGCATCCACGGTAGGCCTATACGAATGTTTCTCCCCAATCATGAAAACCCCTTTCGATATGCGGGTTATCACGCCGTCTTTCACCAACTCATACACGCGCCAATTGATGGTGGAGTCCTTCAAGTCAGGTTCCGATTTGCGAAACCAAGCGGCAATGTCAGCAGTCTTAAATAACCCTATAGGCCTGAAATAGTTAATGATTTCTTCGTTTTGCGTCATTTTGTCCATGCTGTTTTATTCGACTGCAAAAATACAAATTTTTGGCAATATTCTAAAATATTGCCGATTATTTGAAGAAACCGCACCATCCCCGCCAAGAAGCCTGCACCCTAGAAGAAAGATTCCTGAGCCTGAGAGTCGCTAAGCCTGTCGAAGTGCCGTAGGGACACACCGCGTGTGTCCACTTTGCGGACGCCCCCACTATTTTTTGCTTAAGACCGCTTCATTTTGCAGCATCCTGCTGTAGTAGGCTGCTTTGCGTTCGAGAGACATGGGATATGCACGGGAAGTGCTCGGCATACGATAAAGTCGAACCGAACGTCCTTCAAACAGAAATTCAACACACTCCCCCATTTCAGGCATGCCAATGTGGAAATGTCCGGCAAACAACTGTGTGGCAAGCTGACCTGCAGTAACTACAGCACGACATTCAGTCAGCTGATGCAACATCGAGTCCAAATCCGTAGGTTCAACAACCTCCAAATCTTTGTCGGAAGCTGTGTTTTTGGTGCGCCTGACACGATATGCCGTATCATAGAAGGCCAACCCTTTCTCTTTCAGAAACGCTTTCAGCTCCTCAAGTTTGAAAGTCTTACCCGCGGCATCAACGAAATGCGACTTATCACAGAAGAAAATATAACCCATCATCCGCCACATATCATTCATGAAATTCGGATAATAGAATCTCATGCACCATCTCTTTGGTGCCGGCGGAAATGTACCGAGCATCAGGACACGCGCATTTGCAGGGAAAAACGGCTCAAACGGATGAGTTTCAATACTATCCGACATGTCGGATGAAGGAAGTTTTGCCGCCATGACTTGTATTTCAGCCCTAAAATGTTTTCGTTTCCCTGAATTCCACGCCATCCTTATACTTGCCTGAAATGGTCAGTGAATGATCTGGCTTGTCGCGGAGCATCAGCACTTTGGCCGACCGGTCATCACTTTCAAGGATAACTCCTCCGACAACCTTCCAGTATAACTCATCCACATCCTCGCTGACAGCGGAAAACATGGTATGGTCAAACCAGTCCTGTACAAACCAAACCGGACTTTCAACTATCTCAGGATAGAAAAAAGCAGTGATGGAATCCTCTATGAAATAGAAATATGGCGAAACCGTACCCAACACTTCTCCTTTGTGCAGACCATGCTTTGCATTATGCTTAGTGTAGAGTTTGTTGCGCAATCCGATTTTGTTGGCATACTGATGTATCACTTTTGAACCATACATCTTATTGACCACCAGTTCGTTAATCTTCAATTTGGGAACTTTCTCCACAAGCAGTTGAAACGGATAACCCTCATCGTAGGGAACTATATTGTCGGCGTCGCCATGAAATGAAATGATTGAAGTGACGCTGTTGTCGAGCATTGAAATATCATGAACGGCTCCCCACATATTGGCCACCGCCTTGATGTGATAAGACTCGGTATATTCAGGACTTACTGCGTTAATCGGACCCAAATCATCTTTAAAAAGTCCCGATTTTTTCGCCGACTTCGGGATGTTCTGACTGCGCATGAAAGTCATATTGAGAGCGGTTATGCCGCCTGCACTCATGCCGCCGACAAACAGCAGATTCTTGTCAATCCTGTATCTGTAGGCATTTGCGACGAGATAGCGCATGGCTGCATTTGCATCCTGCGTGGCTTTATACCCTATCCTGTCAATCTGATTCTTGCTCGGCAAATAACCCATCCTGTAGTTGATGGAAACCACCACGTAACCCATTGAGGCAAAATGATTTGCCATAAGAATGATTGGTTTCGACTGCTTGTCCTCGTTGAAGAAAGCCCCACCGTGGATAATCATAAACAGCGGACGCAACTTTGTGCCGTCGTCAACAGGCTGATATATGTCCATCGTCAGGTCTAGGTTTTTGGGATGTACATTATAATAGGCCAAATCATCAAGTTTGTTGGCAAAAACCTTAGTAAACGGTTCCTCCGTCTCCGGCAGACTTGTCCAATTGCCTTTGACCTTGCCATAGACAACATCGTTGTCAACTGTCACATCATAGATTTCGTCAGTATATTGCGGATTGAAAGACTTAAATTCCGGTTCCCCTATTATACTGAAAGTGAAGTCATTATTGCCATTGGCCGACTTGTATTTCCCATATATCACATCCTCTGAGACCTTATCCAATGAGCATATCATTTCTTTTTCGCCATCATTGGTTCTGAGAATAACTTTCTTGCCCTTGAGTTTTGAATTGAAAGTCACAGGATCGGCATAGATTGAAGTGTCAACCTTATAGAACACACCATCAATCTCTTTAGCAGATGCTTTGCTTATATTCTCAAATTTGACAACATACAGCGAATCATTTATTGTTCCCTTGTAATATTCGGAAGTATTGATGCGACTGATGTCAATATGAGCACATGAAAACAATGTCACCGTCATTAATGACAGCAATCCTATAATTAAGGATTTATTATTCTTCATATCTTACTTCACCCCTACTTGGATAATATCTTTTTCGTCCTGTGATATAACCTTCTTTGCAAAATCTCTCATGGATTCAACAGTTATGCTGTTGACAATCTTCTCATAGTCGGTCAGGAAATCCTCACCCTCACAGTAATATGCATCCATAAGACTGTTCCAATAGGAATTTTCCTGTTTCAGTTCCTCATGATGTTTCAACATATAGTCTTTTGTCTTTTGAAGATTGACCGGATCAGGACCTTCGGTAGAAATCCTTGTCAGTTCATCCTTTACGATGCCCATCAATTTGTCTTTGACATCGGAGTTGGTTTGGAAGACTATCTGAAAACCATAATGTTCAGAAGGATACTTGTCAGTTGTTCCATAAGTGGAGACGCCGTATGTTCCGCCCTCTTCCTCACGGACAGTTGCGGTATAAACGATATCCATAATATTTCCGAATGCTGTCATATAGATATCATTTTTCAAGTTGTACTGCATATCACCGGAATAAACGATATATATCGTGGTGGTAGGATTTTCCATATTCTTTTCGAAAGAGCAGTTCTTGGAGCCTTTGCTAAATGACATCACATTCTTACCGATTTTGCTGACATTCTTGCCTGTCGGCAGAGAGCCGAGGTACTGTTCCACAAGCGGTTTGAAAGTATCAGGGTCAATGTTGCCCGAGAAAGTGAAAGTGAAATCCATGGCATTTGAGAAATGCTGTTTGTACAGTTCCATTCCTTTCTCATAGTTGATGTCCTTCATTTGAGAAGCTTTGGTGCGGACAGCAAAAGGATGATTATTATATGTGATTGAGACGACCGAATCACTGAATGATGTAAGCGGCTGGTTCTCAACGCTTTCAAGCAAAGGTGTTGTACGGGTGATATATGACTGGAAAGCAGTCTGGTCGTATCTGTTATCGGTAAAGTAAAGATAAACCAGTTGCAACATGGTTTCAAGGTCCTTAGGAGTACTTGACCCGGAAATGCCTTCTCTATAATTTCTGATATATGGTGTGACAGTCACCTTTTTACCGGCGAGGACTTTAGGAAGTTCAGTTGCGCTGAAGTTTCCCACACCGCCAAGGGTAATAATCTGGTCAAGATTTCTGACAGTCACAGCATCTTTCAGGTCCATCGTTGAGGTGCCTCCGAATCTGAAAGCGTTCATCTGGATTTCATCCTTTTTGAATTCGGTAGGTTTGAAGACAACTTTCACGCCGTTGCTTAAAGTCCATTCTGTTGCGCCCAGCACATTATTCTTAGTTTCTTTCTTAACTGAGCCCGCTTTAAGTGTTTTTGCAAGCAGAGGTTCATCTGATACTGTTTCCTGATAAGGTTCAACCGCATCATTTTCAGCCTTTTCCATTATAGCGAGAAGGTCTTTCTCCGATGGCATAGGTTCAACGTCAGGTCCTGTGACACACAAAACCATATTATTAGGTGTCACCAATTGTTGTGCAACCTGGTTAATTGCCTCCAAAGGAATATATGGCACCAGCTGATTGTAGAGCATATATTCGTTTTCAATGCCGAGCATAGGTTCACTCTGAAGGAAATTCATCAGACAGTCACTCACGTAACTCTCATTCTTTTCATTGTCACGGTCGTTGTATTGGCTTTCAATCTGTTTCATAAAATCAGCCTTGACTCTTTCATATTCCGAAGCGGTAAATCCATATTGGACCATCCGGCTGTTTTCGTGAATCATGGCTGTAAGCGCATTATTGATACCTGATGCCGACATAGGGATCATAACATTCATCCAACTGTCTTTGGTAGGAGCAACGTAATAATTTGTATAATATGCATAAGCGTAGGTAAATGGTGGATTTGCAGACTGTATCAGTTCATTGAGTCGGTTGTTCATCATGTCGGAAATCATCTGAAAGATATACTGCACCATAAAATACTCAATTGAGTTCTTTTCCGACTGAGGCCATACGTCTTGTTTATAGAACAGCATCATCTGATAGTTTGTCGCTTCAGGATCGGTGGCAACAGCAATAATTGGGTCGGTGTTGTCAGCAACTTCGATGAAAGGACGAGGCGTAGGGTTGACCGGAGCCTTGATATCGGAGAACATTTCCTTTATGCGAGCCTCTATTTCATCCACATCTATGTCACCTACAACAATAATTCCCTGCAAATCAGGACGATACCATTTATGATAATAATCGCGAAGTGTTTGATATTCAAAATTTGCCACAACCTCAGGAAGTCCTCCCGGAAGACGGTTGCCATAATTGCAGTCTGGATACATAATCGGCAGAGTCTTTTGCATAAGGCGCTGGTCTGCCCCATCCCTTGAACGCAATTCTTCCAATATCACACCACGTTCCTTGTCAATTTCATCTTCTTCAAGCAAAATGAAGCTTGACCAGTCGTGAAGCACAAGCAAACATGAATCGAGAAGTCCCTTGTTGCCGGTAGGAACATCCTTTATCATATAGACTGTCTGGTCGATGCCGGTACCCGCGTTGATATTTGTGCCGAATTTTATGCCGTTTTTCTCAAGATAGTCGAGCATATTCTTGCCCGGGAAGTTCTTGGTTCCGTTGAAAGCCATGTGTTCAAGGAAATGTGCGAGACCGCGCTGCGGTTCTTCTTCCAGAACTGAGCCAACCTTTTGTGCAATGTAAAATTCCGCCCTGTGTTCCGGCTTATCATTGTGTCTGATATAATATGTCAAACCATTATCAAGTTTACCGACTCTTACTTTTTCATCTTGTGGGAGAGCCATCTGCTGAGTAAAGCCGTACATTGAAAAAGCTGATAATAAAGCTACCAATAAAATTTTCTTCTTCATATTTTTCTTATTTTTTTATTTATAATCAGATTATGAAATGTAAACTGCAAAAATAACTATTTTACTTCATTCCACGATAATCTTTAATTTTTTTGGTAATCTTTTATTATTTTTGCAAAACAATTTTATCAAAGCATGCAAAATTTCTCCACAATTGATTTATGTATCTTCATAGCATACATCTTGGAAATAGCCATAGTGGGCATTTTCATAGGAAGGAACAAGAAAAACCAAAACAGAGACACCACCTCCGATTATTTTCTTGCGAGCAACAAGTTGACATGGTGGGCAGTTGGAGCATCGCTCATAGCCGCCAACATCTCCGCTGAGCAGATTATCGGAATGTCGGGTTCGGGCTACAAGATAGGTCTCGGCATTGCATCCTACGAATGGATGGCGGCAATCACGCTTATCCTCGTGGCTAAATTCATCATGCCAATTTTCCTGAAAAAAGGCATATACACCATGCCTCAGTTTCTTGAGCAGCGTTACGACAAGCGTGTGCGTACCGTGATGGCCGTCTTCTGGCTGCTGGTCTATGTATTTGTCAACCTTACCTCTATACTTTACCTTGGTGCTCTTGCACTTGAAAACATCATGGGAATACCGATGATGTGGGGAATAGTCGGACTGGCTGTGTTCGCAGCCGCCTATTCCATACGCGGAGGTCTGAAAAGCGTTGCATGGACCGACATCCTGCAGGTCATTCTGCTTATCGGTGGCGGACTTGTGACCACCTACGTTGCATTGAATATGGTATCTGGCGGTAATGGTCCATTCCAGGGATTATCCACACTTTTCAATGAAGCGGGCGAAAAGTTCAACATGATTATCTCACGTAAGGAGAATCCGGAAATATGGAAAGACCTGTCGGGTATTGGCGTTCTCATCGGCGGTTTGTGGATAGCAAACATTTCATACTGGGGATTCAACCAATACATAATCCAACGCGGGCTTGCTGCCAAGAGCATCAACGAAGCACAGAAAGGCATGATTTTCGCGGCATTTCTTAAGCTTATAATTCCATTGATAGTCGTAATTCCTGGAATAGCAGCGTTTTACATGCATAGTCACGGTATAGGCAACCTTAATATAGTAAAACCTGATGATGCCTACCCTGCTCTCGTCTCTCTGCTTCCCATAGGTGTAAAAGGCATCGCATTTGCTGCGCTTACAGCAGCCATAGTGTCCTCGCTCGCATCCATGCTCAACAGCACATCCACAATATTCACTCTCGACATCTATAAGACACATTCCAAGAAAGAAGTGTCAGAAAAGCGACTCGTCAACATTGGCAGACTCACTTCTCTTGTTGCACTGATTATTGCAGTTTTAACCGCACGCCCATTCCTCGGCGGCCTTGACCAAGCCTTCCAGTTCATTCAGGAATTCACCGGTTTCGTTTCTCCTGGTGTGTGCGTAATCTTCCTCCTCGGCATTTTCTGGAAGAAGATGTCGGCAAATGCGGCTCTATGGAGTGCTATCCTGACTTTCGTTCTCTCGGCAACATTCAAGTTCCTTTTCCCGGGACTCCCATTCCTGTGGAGAATGGCCCTCGTATTTGTTGTCTTATGCCTCATCGCAATAATTATAAGTTATATTGACAACAGCAAAAATGATGACTCCAAAGCCATTAAGCTAAGTAAGGAAATTTTTCACACCTCCACTGACTTCAACGTATGGGCATTGGTTATCAGCGCATTCGTAGCTGTTCTTTACATCATATTCTGGTAAACAATGATCGACATCACCAACTGTAATATGTGTGCCCGTCACTGCGGCATTGACAGGACACAGAAAAAAGGATTCTGCCGCATTGATGACAACCTTTACATTTCAACAATATGCATTCATAAAGGCGAAGAGCCTGTGCTGACTGGCGAAAAAGGGGTATGCAATGTGTTTTTCGACCACTGCACACTCCAGTGCGAATATTGCCAGAACTACCAAATCAGCTGCAACCTGTATGACATGGGAAAAGACAGGATGTCGTTGGAGGAATGTTACATCCAAATCGCCAGAATACTCGACACTGGCTGCAACATGCTCGGGTTCGTCTCTCCCACCCCTTACGCTCACATCATCGAAAACCTGGCAGAAATGCTTGCCAAAAACAGCTATCATCCGATTATCATCTATAACACAAACGGTTATGACAGTGTTGAGACGATAAGAAGCATGAAAGACATCGTTGACGTGTATCTTCCTGATTACAAATATGGTAGCTACGAATTAGCAAAAGATTTGTCAAAAGCGGAAAATTATCCTGACGCAGCACTTGATGCAATAAAGGAAATGGTGCGCCAAAAAGGCACTGCCCTGAAACTGGATGAAAACGGTCTCGCCACCTCAGGCGTCATTGTACGTCATCTTGTATTGCCCGGACAGGTTGAAAACTCCAAGTCAGCATTGCTGAACCTTGCCACGGAAATATCAACAGACATACCGATTTCCCTGATGTCACAATATTACCCGACATATCATGCCGACAAGTATCCGGAGATGTCACGCAAGATAACATCCGAAGAATACGCGGAAGTCGCGCATTTCATGTTCTCACTCGGTTTCGACAACGGCTGGACACAGGAACCTGAAAGTTCGGAGTGCTACAAGCCGGATTTCACCGAGGAAAAGGTATTCAAATAATCAGTATATCTTATTATAGGTCTTCTTCATTGCCCTACGACCTTTCAAGACTACCTCGTTGATTTCTGCAACCGGGTCGTCAAACTTGTCAAGAAGTCCGCAGTCGTACATTTCCTTCAAAGGTTTTTTGTCGAGAATATTCGCGATGATAGAATCGGACAACGGAGCCCTCGACATTGCAGCATATTCCTCGTATGTCCATTTCAGAAAAGCGACATTAGGGCCAATACCCCTGTTATCAAGCAGATAACCTTTTTCAAGTTGAGTTGGAAGAGTAAATTCATCACCTCTCATCAAATCACGAGGATCAGGATATGACATTAATGTCCCGTCTTCATTGAGACTTATCGGAACATTCATGCTATAATCAGCTTTAGTCTTATAGACGATTGCATGAGGTCCAGGCTTCTCGCTGGGTTGACTTTCATTTTTCTGTTCCTTTGATGTGCAGCAACTTGCCATAAGCACCACCAAAACTAAAACAAATAATTTTTTCATAATGGATATAAATTAGATATTAAACAATCACTTAAAAAGATACACTAATCCGAGATTCAGTGTCGGACATTTATAAAACACATCATGCGTTTCAGTAAACGTGTTCACACCTCTTCTCACAGAATAATCGAATTTCATGTAAATCTCATTGTAGTTGACATCGAATGAAACTGCAAGATGTGTGTCTATCTTATATTTGACGCCCATTGAGACGTAATAGGAAAAGTCCCAGTCGGCATTGGAAGCCACAATTTCCGAATTCGATGAACCATTAATGGAGTAAATGCAGGAATATTCAGGAGAATGGAGATATTGCGGGCCGAATCCCACATCGAGTCCAACCTGAATGTCATCGCTGAGTGCGACACCGAAATAAACCCCTGGCATTATCCACACTGAGATATAATTGTCGTTGGTATTGAACTCAAAAGACGAATTATCGCCATACGCAGCAGTGTATGCCGAACTGAGCTTTGCCTTGGCAAGAGAGCACTGCGTAAACGAGGCTCGCACACCAATTCCCCAGAACTGGTTGAAATACCAGGCGCCATTGACTCCAGCTGACAATCCAGGACCGGCGAATCCTATCACCTTATATATTTCTGATCCGGTCAAAGGAAGTTTCAGGGCAGATTCGCTATATGGATTGTTATAGTTTTCATATATGGTCTTGCTTCCAAAACGACCTCCGGGAATGGAAACCCCTATGTTGGCAGATAAAAATGACTGTGCGCCATTGCGGAAATCAGCGGTAAGTCCTTGACCATAAGCCACTGAAAACATGAAAGTTATAGCCGCAGCCAAAATCATTCTTTTCATTTTGCCAACAAGATGTCTTTATTTCTGCAAAATTAAAAATTTTTGTAAAAACTGACAAAAGATATGTCACATGTTGAAGACTTTATGCTTCACACTGACCAAATCTTCCGATATTTCCCGACTTACAGTCACAATTGGAGCCTAAAATGGCAAGAGGAAAAATAAAGAAAAATTCGAAAAAATAATCGGGTCGGGATAGGGGAAATCAATAAAAAAGCATTAACTTTGCAAAAATCGGAAGAAATTCAACAATTCACAAAATATCAAACATTTAACAAAATGCAAAAAACATTATTTTTGGGAGATGAAGCATTAGCACAAGGAGCGCTTGATGCGGGTCTCTCCGGAGTATATGCCTATCCAGGCACTCCATCAACAGAAATAACAGAGTACATCCAAGGTTCCAAGCAGGCAGCCGAGGGCAATGTACATTCGAAATGGTGCACCAATGAAAAGACAGCAATGGAAGCTGCTATTGGCATGTCATATTCAGGCAAGCGTGCTTTGGTATGCATGAAACATGTAGGAATGAACGTGGCTGCCGATGCATTCATGAATGCCTCTATAGTGGGGGCAAACGGCGGTCTTGTCGTCGTATCAGCCGATGACCCTTCAATGCACTCGTCTCAGAACGAACAGGATTCGAGAGTATATGGTGACTTTGCACTGCTTCCTACCCTTGAGCCTTCAAACCAGCAGGAATGCTACGACATGGTGCGGTACGCATTTGACATTTCAGAGAAATTCAGAATTCCTGTATTGATGCGTCTGACCACTCGTCTTTCACACTCACGTTCAGGTGTTGAATGCAAGCCTGCAAGAAAGCAGAATGACATCCACATCCCTGAGAACCTGCGTCAGTTCGTCCTTCTTCCTGCAATTTCAAAGAAAAACTACAACAGTCTTCTCGCCAAGCAGGACGAATTCATAAAGCACGGTGAAAATGATGGCTGGAATTTCCTCACCGAAGGAAGCAACAAAAAATACGGAATCATCGCTTCAGGTATAGCCTACAACTATCTGATGGAGAACTATCCTGACAGACAAGTTCCATATCCTGTATTGAAGATTTCGCAATACCCTCTTCCTGTCAACATGATTAACAAGCTCGCCAAGGAATGCGAAGAGCTCATAGTTATGGAGGAAGGTTATCCATTCATAGAGAAACAGATTAAGGGTATTGTCAAGTCGAATCTGATAGTTCACGGACGTCTTGACGGCACACTGCCTCGCGCCGGCGAGCTCAATCCTAACCTTGTTGGTATCGCCCTCAAGATGGAGCAGAAGGAATATTATGCAATTCCTGAAGTTGTCAAACCTCGTCCTCCGAAGTTGTGTGACGGATGTCCTCACCAAAGCACATTTAAGGCTCTCAACGACGCACTTGAAGGATACACTTTGGGCAGAGTATTCGGCGATATTGGCTGTTACACTCTCGGTGCTCTTCCACCTTACCAGTCAATCAATTCCTGTGTTGACATGGGTGCTTCAATCACAATGGCCAAAGGCGCTGCCGATTCAGGCATATTCCCTGCAATATCAATCATTGGCGACTCCACATTCACACATTCAGGCATGACAGGTCTTCTTGACGCAGTCCTCGTTGACTCACCAATCACAGTCTTCATCCTTGACAACGAAACCACAGCAATGACAGGCGGTCAGGATTCCGCAGCATATCACCGCATTGAGAACATCTGCAAAGGCATAGGTGTTAATCCTGATCACATAAAAGTTCTCCTCCCTCTGCCTAAGGAACACGAGAAAAACGTCGCAATAATCAAGGAAGAGTTAAAATACAAGGGTGTATCCGTCATTATCCCGAGACGTGAATGCTTACAGACATTAAAAAGAAAGAAAAAATAATTTAACAAAGATATAAAGATGAAAACAGACATAATATTAGCAGGCGTCGGCGGACAAGGTATCCTGTCAATCGCCACAACAATAGGTTCAGCTGCTGTTGCACAAAACTTATATCTGAAACAAGCCGAAGTCCACGGCATGAGTCAGCGAGGCGGCGACGTTCAGTCACACCTCCGCCTGTCGGACAAGCCTATTGCTTCCGACCTTATCCCTAAAGGCAAAACCGACCTCATAATCTCAGTGGAACCGATGGAAGCCCTCCGCTATGCTGACATGCTCGACAAAGACGGCTGGCTGATAACCAACAAGGCAACTTTCGAGAACATTCCTAACTATCCTAATGCTGATGATATCTACAATGAAATCAAGAAGATCAAGAATCATATCATCATCGACGGTGATGCAATAGCAAAGGAACATGGCAACGCAAAGGCTGCCAACATCGCTATTCTCGGTGCCGCTGCCCAGTTCATTGATATGCCATTTGAAGCATTCGAAGATGCCCTCAAGGCTATTTTCGGCAGGAAAGGTGAAGATGTCGTAAACCTCAACATTGAAGTTTTACGTGCCGGTGCCAAGGCTGCAAAAGATTATCTGAAATAAACTGAAAGCAGCTTATCAATACAAAAAGCATTGTTCCGGAATCGGGACAATGCTTTTTTTTACCATTTATTTACCCCACGCATTCACCACCCATCATCGGCTCATCGGTGACAGAACACTAAAATCTGTCCATCAGACTGTAATCCCAAGATACACGGAGACAATCAACATCGTAATGCAGAAGACAACCGTTACAGCTAACAATACGAATACTACCCCTGGTGAAACACCGAACTTCAGATAGTCGAAGTCGTGAAAATCCTTAGGAACCCAATATTTTGTTATCGGGCTGGAAGAACCAATGAGATAGTCATGAAATGTCACCAGCTCGTCCCACGGCTCATAGTGAACCACTTCAAGAACATAATCGCCAAGGTACTGCGTTGAAACCATTTTATGGCGACGGATTGCAAAGAAAGTAATAAGAGCCGATAATGTCGGCACAAGGAAAGTTATGATACTCCAGAACAAATATTGGTCACCTCCACTGAAAAATATCCACAGTGCGAAGACCATGGCTATCAGCCCTGTGATTACAATGACCATAAATTAGCTGAATATCTTGACATCATCCTCCTTACGCGAATTAATCACATCTTCGGTCTTTGACGATGATATCACCACATATTCTATCGGCTGTTTATTTTTTATAAACCATTTACCGGGATACTGTTCTATCAGTGTCTTATGCTGACGAATCATGTCAAGCATTCTGGTCTGATTGGTGGCGAACTCAGCACGAAGTGCTTCAATAGACACCTGCATCATTTTATACAACTCATTATTATACAGAGGATTATCCTCATGGATAAATTTCCATGCCTCACCGCTTCTGTTCATGTAACGACCAGCGATTAGTTCGGGATAGATTGATTTGAAGTCGTTGTAATATTTATCGGCGACTTGTCCCTGTTGATTGAACACCTTCCACATTTTGTCGAAGATGTTGGTAATATTCTGGCGCTGAGCTTCCGCCTCATTTCGCAGTGCAATTTCGCGGTTGTTATACACGAAATACATTATAACAAGCACTGCCACAATTGCTAAAAAAATGATAACTGGCATAATTTATAACGATTTATTGGTTAATTTTTTTCAGTGCAAATATATAAAAAAATGATGACTTACAGTCCCCAAGCAGAGAGATTAACTTCATTCTCAATTGACTGTTTAACCGACTTGGGCAAAGTGGGGAAAAATTCGATGCCCGTAAGCTGCTCAATTTCCTTTAACGAACACACCGACTGGTTCATCGGCTTGTTGTTGTCGGAATTGTGACAGATAAAACAGATTACTTTTGGTGAACCGTTAAGACAAAGCACCACTTTGAACAAGTCATCGGGAACGAATATTTTCTTCTCGCCTATCGTTTTCCAAGGCTTTTTGCATGGTACCGGGCCGCTTACGATGTAAATGTCGCCATATTTTTTTGCCCAAAAACGGCATTTCATTTCAAGTTCATTCCAATGACCATCGTTGAGAGCTTTGTCCTGTGGAACGATATTGGTCATAAGAAAAGTTTCATACATTGCGGTGATGTCCCATTTGTTGTCACCGGCGGGACAAAGATGCCCTCTTGACATTCCGGTGTTTTTGTAATCATACCATTCGACACGCGGTTCGGGAACTTCCTTGTCGCCCCTGAAAGCATTTTTCGGTCTTTTTATTGAGCCATTGGCATGTTCGGCAGTAAGATGCCAAGCAACATAATTTGGACATTTTGTATCCTTGTTGTATGAGGAGACATAAGCCTTTCTGACCAAAATTTGTGATGGAGTCAATTCCGACTTGACACGTTGAAGCAACAGAGAATCAGTCAGTTGATATGGCTCATGAAGGTCCTCAAACGAATAGATTGACGAATTAATGTCGTTGTTCGGTCGCAGGCACGAGAATGAAGTCGTGGCGATAGACAACAATAATGCAACAGATACTAAGCAGAACCTTGTGAATTTCATAAAATACAAAATTTTGTATTAAGAAATTACAAAAATTATGCCTTAATCCTGCTTTTTCTGACATCGGAAAAGCAGATTTTTAAATATTTACGAACAAATAGAATTCCAATGATTAGCATTCACCCCTCGGTATTATTCCATTTTTTGAATTAACCACAAAATTCTGTATTGTATTGGCAATCAATAGATGCCCTTTCTCATTGGGGTGCATGCCATCACTACAAAGATAGTCACAATAATTTGACTTCAACATGAATGGTGTTGTAATATCGATGATCGGCACATGTTTCTGTTGCGCAAGTTTAAAAAGCTGAATATTGTATGACTCATGCCAGTAGGAAATGGCATAAACATTGCCATGCAGCCATTTGAGAATATTCTCCTTGGCCAAACCCGCAGAAACAGTATTAAAAAACCGCTGGGAATCTATGACCGGCAACGACAGCAGTACAGGCTTCGACTTGTATTCCCGCACCTTGTCTATAAGATTTGAATAAGTATTTGTAAAATCCTCAACGGTTGTATTTGGTTTGTGTTCCTCATCCGGCCTCTCGGCAATTTCGCTCCAGTTGAAGTCGCAGTCGTTGCCACCGCACTCGAATATCACATAGTCGGCGTTGCTTATCTCGTTTTCAAATCTGTTGACATTGTTCCAAACCTGGTTTATCCTGCTGCCGAATTTGGCATGATTGGAAACAGTAAGTTTTAAAGTTTTCTGACAGAGGTCAGCAAAACTTGAATCAGTTACCTTATATTTGGAGTTGCTTTTACTGTCAAAAACGACTCCCTTCATAATTGAATCACCAAAAGCACTTATTATTTTCATTTCTGTTTTAATTTTCAAATCGCTGCAAAAGTCGCAATTCGAAAATTAACGAAATCCCTAAATAAAAAAAAGTGATACAGGATGCACGAAAAGGACGTCCGGATTTTTAAAAAGACGTCCGAAAACAAAAGTCGGACTATCAAATCATTTAACAATCAACAACTTACCTTTTTTGTTCAAAAAACCGGATTTTATCTCATAAAAATAAATTCCGTTATCAAAATCCGTCAAATTTATCTCATTCGTACCTGCCGTCAAAGAGTATTCCAATAGCAGACTACCCGTTACGGAGAACAATCTGATAACAGCACAAGAGACATTATGAGGGAGTCGGACACTCACAATATCTTTCGACAAAGGATTCGGATAAATTTCTGCCTGCAAATCATTAAATGAGGCTATCCCCACATCGTTTCGGCTGACACCATTAAAATATTGGATACCTCCAGAGAAATTTCCGACAAGCATATCAGGATATTTTTTCAGGTAACCAACTGCCGGCGCCACCCTGAAGCCTTGATTTCCAAATTCCACACCACTCACAACCTCAAAAGGCTCGTCAACATCATAAATAATATATAGGTATATGCTACCCGACTCCGACCCGACGGATAAAAACGTGGTGTCATGGTAACTGAATGCCGAAGGAACGCTGTATCCCGTCCATGACATATCTGCATCACGGACGTCAACAGCACCGAATTCAGTAGTTTTCAGCTCAAAGCTAATAGCCGAATCGCCTGCTCTACCCTCGAAAAACCATAGCGTTCCCCTACTGTTTCCCACCACCAAGTCCTTCGTTCCGTCACCATTGAAATCATAAAAAGACGGAGTAAGATATTTTTCGGAATATGAGCTTAAACCAAGCCAATCACTGTCCATCATGACAAAATGGCCGCCATTATTTTCAAAACGAATAATAACTCCATCGGCAGTTCCTACAAACAAATCGTAGTCATCATCGCCGTCATAATCGAGGAAGGCAGGATAAATACCCTTGACATGCAATGATGAAAGATCCGCAAAATCAACAGTAACAAGACAAAATTGGGGATTATCCGCAGTTCCACAATTTCGGTAATAGGCAATCATTGATGTATAGTCACATTTCAGAGCTCCATACCGGTGGTAGCAACTGTCACAATACCCATCATTGCCTACAAACAAATCCAAAAGATTGTCATTATCGTAATCTATCAGCACAGGGAAAGCTCCGTTGCCTACATCAATCATATCCTCCTGAATAAATGATTTTGTAATCAACTGATAATCAACAACTCCATCATTATCCACAATCTTATACAGCCAAACCGAGTTAAGTCCGTCACACTTATTAATATCAGGATCGAAAGTTGAAACGACCAGTTCCTCATAACCGTCATAATCCAAATCGGACTTGAATAAAACAGGAAAAGAGTTTAAAGTGATAGGATAAGAGTTCGGGAAAACAAAGGAATAATCTATAATATGAGCATCGGAATTATCTTTGTTGAAGAGGAGGCACGGTGTTGAATAGTCCACATCACCGAGAATAAGATCATATATCCCATTGTTGTCAGCATCAAGAAAAAGAAACGTTGAGCCAGTATGTTTTTCATCCAAGTAATAATCGATAACTTTATCGCCGAGGCATGTATTCAGGATGATTTCATTAGACTCCTCGCTTTCGGCAAAACTACCCCAACAGTCTGATTCCTTATAAAATATAAGGGAATCGGCAGAGTTGTATTTTTCCATTCCGTAATTGTGATGAAATTCCACGTATGCGCCGAGGGCACCGAAGACGAATATGTCAAGGTCACCGTCGGAGTCGATGTCACAGAGGCCCGGATAATCCACCGCAGTGGCAAGGATATTGGCATATACATTATTATAATGCGAGCGCAGATACGGAAAAGTCACCTGTTCAAACCTAAGATTATGTTCGTCTGAAACATTTTTATAGACCTTAATTCCGCCGACAGTATAAGTGAAGATATCGAATTTTGAATCGTTGTTATAGTCGGCAGTGATAATCCAGTTTGATATAGAAGGCAGTAAATCAATATATTGCGGTGAATAGACAAATTGTATGGCGTCATTTTCGCTGAACACAAACGGCATTATTCTGTTTCCGATTCTGTCAAAAACAATCATATCATCAATTTTATCCAAATTGAGATCAATTCTGCATATTTGGGCTGAATTAATGCCGCCGGTCCAGGGCATTAAGAATCTGGCATTGTCGGAGTTGAATACCGGCACAGAATCGGAGTATTGGAATGACAAGGAAGTAATGTTCTGACATATTGCAAAGCTAACCGTTGTGCTCAAAAACACAGATAAAATATATGGTAGAAACTTCATCTGACAAATTTTTTTCAAAGTAAATCAATTTTTGTGAATAGAAATATATCGTATGAATAAAAACTAACAAAAAATTATTTTGTGTAATCGAATAAGTTGTAGTATATTTGCACGCTTAAAACTAACCACTGGTCAAAAACCGGAATGTTTTTTTAAAGCATTGAAACACAAAACATTAGATAGAATAATAGATTAATAAATAAGAAAAAAAAGATGCAAATTAAAGGTACAATCAGGTTATTTGCGATATTACTCGCATTAGTTTGCTTGTTTCAATTATCATTTTCAGTAGTTACGAGAATAGTTGAAAAGAAAGCAACAAATTATTCGAAGAGTGATTATGTCATGAATCAGGCAACGGATTTATTGAACAATAACAAGTTGCATGATGACAAGGTTATTGACTCGTTACAATCACGCAAATATGAGTACTTCCTTGATTCCATATCCAATGAAAACGTTTACAATTTGTTGGTAAAGAAGTACACATACGCAGAATGTAAGGAGAGAGAGCTTAATCTTGGTCTTGACTTGAAGGGTGGTATGAACGTCATGATGGAAGTGGCAGTTGTTGATGTCATCGAAGCGTTATCAGGAGATTCACAGGATCCCACATTCCGTCAGGCCATAGCAATGGCTACAGAGAAGCAGAAAAACAGTCAGTCTGATTTTCTGACATTGTTCTATGAATCATACAAGGAAATTGATCCTTCTGCACAGCTTGCAGGAATTTTTGCATACGAATTCAAAAACCAGGGAATAACCACCACATCATCCAATGATGAGGTCATGAAGGTTCTGAGAAAAGAAGTTGACGGTGCAATTGACCGTTCATACGAAATTCTCCGTCAGCGTATTGACCGTTTTGGTGTTGCCCAGCCTAACATTCAGAGAATCAGCGGTACAGGAAGAATCCTCATCGAACTTCCTGGTGTCAAGGATCCTGAACGTGTAAGAAAACTTTTACAGGGAACTGCAAGTCTCGAATTTTGGGAGACCTACAAATTCTCTGAGATATACACAACATTCCTTGAAGCCAATTCAAGACTGGCTGAAATCCATGCGCCAAGCACAACAGACAAAGCTGCTGTCAGCGATGCCGAAAACGAGGAAAGCACTGAAGACGAACTTTCCAACCTTATGGAAAACGATTCGACCGACGACGCTAATCTGGCAAAATGGGAAGAGAAGAATCCTTTATTCAGATATTTGATACCGGCATTTTACACAGGCAATGACGGAAGACAATATCCGTCAGAAGGTGCTTCAGTTGGTATGGCAAAAATAAGAGACACTGCCATGGTCAACAAGTATATGGCTGAAGTAAGCTCATCATTTCCAAGAAATGCACGTTTTGCATGGACCAGCAAGCCTGAGTCAGGAGCCCCTGATTATCTGTCACTTGTTGCCCTGAAGGTTACAAGCCGTGACGGCAAGGCTCCATTGAGCGGTGATGTCATCACAGATGCTCGTCAGGACTACACACAGGACGGCAGCGTTGAAGTCTCCATGACAATGAACGCAGAAGGTGCTCGTATTTGGAAGAACCTCACCGGTCAGAACATTGACAGACAAATAGCCATCACACTTGATAACTACGTATATTCTTATCCGAATGTTCGTCAGGAAATCGCCGGTGGCCGTTCATCAATATCCGGTGGCGGCATGACCGTTGAAGAGGCACAGGATATTGCCAACATTCTTAAAGCCGGTAAGTTACCTGCTCCTGCAAGAATCATTCAGGAAGAAGTTGTTGGTCCGTCTCTCGGTCAGCAGTCAATCAACAGCGGTTTGCTTTCATTCCTCATCGCATTCCTGCTCGTCTTCATCATAATGTTTGTTTATTACAACAATTCCGGTTTCGTAGCAGACCTCGCACTTCTCTGCAATATCTTCTTTATCGTAGGTATTCTCGCATCAATCGGTGCAGTACTTACCCTTCCTGGTATTGCCGGTATTGTACTTACGATAGGTATGGCCGTTGACTCCAACGTCATTATTTATGAACGTATCAGGGAAGAGCTGAGAAACGGCAAGGGCATCAAACTTGCAATTGACGAAGGTTACAAACGCGCTTATTCAGCTATCATAGACGGTAACATCACCACATTAATCACAGCAGTTGTCCTCTACATTTTCGGTTCAGGTCCTGTCAAAGGTTTTGCTACAACATTGATGATTGGTATCCTGTGTTCATTATTCACATCAATCTTCATAACAAGACTTATATACACTCGCATGGTTGACCGCAAGCGCACAATCAAGTTTGAACGTGCATTCAACGCAAAATGGTTCACCAACTGCAATTTCGATTTCGTTGGAAAAAGACGCATATACTACATCATTTCAGGATGCTTGATTCTTATAGGTATTATTTCATTACTTACAAAGGGTCTGTCAATGGGCGTCGATTTCGCCGGTGGTCGTTCATACGTTGTTCGTTTCGACCAGGATGTCAATACTTCCGCTATCGCCGAATCACTCAGCAATGCCTTCGGTTCAGCACCTGAAGTAAAGACTTTCGGTCCTAACAAACAGGTTAAGATAACCACAACATATAAGGTTGAAGAAGCAACAGCAGAAGTTGAAAATGAAATAACAAGAAAGTTATACGACAACTTGAGTTCTTACTACAAGGATCCTGTTTCATACGAAGACTTCTCATCTGAAACTTCAGACAAATACATCGGTATCCTCAACATAACAAAAGTTGGTCCTACAATTGCAACCGACATGAGAGTTAGAGCTTACTGGGCAGTAGGTTTGTCATTGATCTTTATCTTCATCTACATTGCACTGCGTTTCCGTCGTTGGCAGTTCGGTCTTGGTGGCGTTGCAGCTCTTGCTCACGATGCCTTCATCGCAATTTCATGCTATTCAATCTTCTACGGAATACTTCCGTTCTCACTCGATGTTGACCAGTCGTTCATAGCAGCAATCCTGACTATCATTGGTTACTCAATCAATGCATCAGTGGTCATCTTTGACCGTATTCGTGAATATCTTGGTCTCTATCCTAAGAAATCCTTGAAGGAAAACATCAATGGGGCTATCAACTCGACTTTGTCACGTTCCGTCATGTCATCTCTTACCACTTTGGTAGTTCTGCTCGTCATACTGTTCCTTGGCGGTGAAAGTATCGCCGGAATGGCATTCGCTTTGTTCATCGGTATCTTAGTTGGTACTTACTCATCAGTATGCATCAGTTCCAATATCGCATACGACTTGACTAGAGACAAAGAAGACGTTGCAAAGAAACTTGCCAAGAAAGTGGAAAAAGAAGCTGTTATGGCAAACAACAAGCAGGTCGAATAGAATAGTTTTTTTCATAATATCTTTTAAGTTGGTTTGGGTCACCGTCTAACAACGGTGACCCTTTTTTTATACAATAGTGCAAAGTATTTTCACGTTATTAAGAAAAAATAGATTATCTTTGTAAATTTAGTAAGTCACTATAGAATCTTTATGAAAAAGTCAATATTACTTCTGATTGCTGTACTCATCGCAAATATAAGTGCATTCGGGCAGAACCGTTACAGCGTCGCTGCCGACAATGCATTCAACAAAGAATATTATACCACGGCCATAACAAAATACAAGAAAGCAGCCAAGAGAACCAAGAAGGACCGTGCCGAGAAAGCGAGGATATATGCGCGCTTAGGTGACTGCTACTGTATGACCAACAATACTAAAAAAGCCGAAATACAGTACAAAAACGCCATCAAGCAGAAATATGCCCTAAGAGACTCGACGGTACTGCTCAAATATGGCAACGCCTTGAGATTCAATGGCAAATATGAAGAAGCGAAAGAACAATATAAGGCTTTTCTTGAAGTTTCACCAGGGCACCCTCTTGCTATCGCAGGCTTGGAATCATGCGAACTCGCTGCCCAATGGCTTGCACTGCCCAACAACGTTGAAATAACTTCCTTGAAATCAATTAACTCCAAACAGGACGACTTCGCACCCACATGGAGTGACCAGTCATATAATTCCATCATCTTCACCTCCGCCCGCGATGCGGCAAAAGGAAAAAACAAAGATGAATGGACGGGGCAGAAGTTCAGTGACTTATTTATGACCAAATGTGACAACAAAGGCAAATGGACCGAACCCGTTCCAATAGACGAAGACGGAATAGTGAACACTACCGGCAATGAAGGGGCGGCAACGACCAATTTCCGCGCCAACCGACTGTACTATACATTCTGCACCGATAAGGAGGAACTATTCTGCGGTTGTAAGGTTTATGTCGCAAAAAGAGACGGACAGAACTGGAACGACCCGAAAGAAGTGGTCCTTTCCAAAGACTCAACCGAAATCCTCGGACAGCCTGCACTCACAAGTGACGAACTGGCAATAGTTTTCGTATCGTCACGGGCAGGAGGTCAGGGTGGCAGGGACTTGTACTATGCAACCCGGAAATCAAGCGGGTCAGAATTCGGAACCGCTATCAATCTCGGCCCTTTAGTCAACACGAAAGGCAACGAAATGTTCCCTTCCTTCAAAAACGACACCACCCTATTCTTCGCATCAGACGGACATCCGGGACTTGGCGGACTTGACATATACTATGTCATCCTAAAAAACGGCATTCCACAATCCTTGCCAAACAACGTGGGAAGTCCGCTTAACACAAGCAATGACGATTTCGGAATACTGTTCGTTCCGGATGCCGACAGCGGTTATTTCTGCTCCAACAGAAAAGGCGGACGTGGCGGCGATGACATATACAAATTCGTGATACCACCTGTTGAATTCACCATCAGCGGTATTGTCACCGATGAAAAGACACTGCAAAAAATCGAAGGCGTAACAGTCGAACTCACCGGCACCGATGGAGTAACAATCCAAACAAGAACCAACAACCGCGGCGAATACAATTTCACAAAAAACCAAATAGCCAAGGAAACCACATACGATATAACAGTTTCAAAAGACGACTACTTCAACAGTTACGGCAAAGAAACAACATTGGGGCATGAACTGAGTCACAATTTCATTGTGAATTTTACTCTGACACCAATTCCTCAGGAGCCTATCGTGTTGCCTGACATCCTGTACGATTTCGCAAAATGGGATCTCAAGGAGCAATATCAGGATTCACTGCAGGGACTTATTCAAACACTTGATGAAAACCCAACATTCATAATTGAACTTGCTTCCCACACCGATATGATAGGCAGCATCGAAAGCAACGATGTACTGTCACAGAAACGTGCCGAATCAGTAGTGGCATACCTCATCGACCGTGGTATCAACTCGAAACGATTAATAGCCAAAGGCTATGGTGAAAGAGTTCCACGAAAACTGCAGCAAGACTATGTATATAAAGGCTACACCTTCAAGGCAGGAACCGTTCTTGACGAAGACTTCATCAACGGACTTGGAAACAAAGACCTCATCGACTTTGCAAACCAGCTGAACAGACGTACCGAATTCTCAATCATAAGCAAAGACTTCGTTCCTGAATCCTCGAAAATCGAATCCATTGACGAACTTACCCAGCAAGGATTTATCAATATTATAGTTGATCCTAACCAGAACTACGTGAATTACGTCATGGACAAATCCAACAGAATGGTATCTCGCTGTATTGTAGATGGTTACACTGTCGATTTTGAATATAGTCCAAACGCTTCCAAAGCAAGCATTTCACAGAAAAAAGCCATCGAATGGCTGAAAAAAGGTATTATCAACATCGATGACTTTGAAGGCGACGTAACGAAGATTATCACCGATGGCAACATCGCGGAACAGGCTGTAATCAATATGAAGACTATACGATTCGGAAACAAACAAATTGAGAACGTGTCAGTTACAGTAAACAGCAGACAGCCGTACGATTTTCTTTTCAACGACAATGTCCTCAATAAGGTCGGCATGGTAATCCTTGACAAGGATAATTTCATGATAATTTTTGAATAAGATGGAATACAAATCAAGATATGAACAGCGCGGCGTATCATCATCCAAGGAAGATGTACACAATGCGATAAAGAACTCATCCAAAGGCATATTCCCCAACGCCTTCTGCAAAGTGATAGAAGACGTGATGGGAAAAGACAAAGATTACTGCAATGTTATGCATGCCGACGGTGCCGGTACCAAGTCCTCTCTCGCCTATCTGTATTGGAAAGAAACAGGCGACATGTCAGTCTGGAAAGGAATAGCACAGGATTCCATCGTGATGAATACCGATGACCTGATGTGCGTCGGCATTACCGACAACATTCTTATGTCATCAACGATAGGACGTAACAAGAACCTCATCCCAGGTGAGGTGATTTCAGCCATCATCAACGGAAACGAGGAATTCATCCAGGAAATGCACGACCTCGGTGTCAACATCATTTCGACAGGCGGTGAAACAGCTGATGTTGGCGATCTCGTACGAACCATCATTGTTGACACTACCGTTACCGCACGTGTAAAACGTTCTGAAATAATCACCAACGAAAAAATCCAGGACGGCGATGTAATCGTAGGACTTGCATCATTCGGACAGGCTTCTTACGAAAAAAGCTACAACGGCGGTATGGGCAGCAATGGACTTACTTCTGCACGCCACGATGTGTTCTGCAAAAAATACGCCGAAAAATATCCTGAGACCTACGACCATGATGTTCCTTACAACCTGATATACTCCGGGTCCTGCAAGCTCACAGACCCGGTCAACGGTATAGACCGAGATATGGGAAAACTCGTGCTGTCACCGACAAGGACCTATCTCCCTGTTGTCAACACAATACTGAAGGAACTTCGTAATGAAATTCACGGAATGATTCACTGCTCCGGCGGAGGTCAGACCAAAATTCTGCATTTCATTGATAATCTGCATGTCGTAAAGGACAACCTCTTCCCGACACCGCCTCTGTTCAGCATAATTCAAAGTCAGAGCGGAACAGACTGGATGGAAATGTACAAAACTTTCAACATGGGACACAGACTCGAAATATACATCCCACATCAATTCGCAAGTCAAATCATTAATATCTCAAGATCATACAACATTGATGCACAAATAATTGGATATTGCGAACATGCCGACTGCAAGAGGCTGACAATACAGAGTCCTTACGGAACCTTCGATTATTAACATACATCAGAATGAAACAAGGTTACAGATTTATACTGCTTGCAATTTATCTGATACTGATTTTCTATGTGCTAACAAAACCGATGGGCAAATCGTTTGTTATGTTCATAGAATATTGGCCGTTTAAGATTCCGATAGACAAATGCATACATTTCTGCTTGTTTACACCTATGCCATTTTTTTTATGGATATGTACCTTCAAACAAAAGAAGGAATGGATTAGGTATGTTACAACGGCAAGTGTCAGTGTTTTAATAGCTTTCTCAACTGAAATACTGCAATTTTTTCTTCCAAGAAGAAGTTTTGAATGGCTCGACATTGTAGCAGACGTCTCTGGTATCACATTCGGCTTCATTCTTACCGTCATCATTTACCATATATGGAAAAAAACCATAGAATATTATCTGTCAAACAATCAAATATGAAAAAACTACTTTTATTAGTCATACTTGCGACAATCGCAACAACAGTTTCAGCACAGAAAATCTACAACCTTGATTCTCCAAACGGAGTAAACAAGGTGACAGTGAAAATATCGCCTAAAAACGTGACTTATTCAGTAACTCACGGTAATGTTATAATCCTGCAGGACTGCGCCATAGCCATGAAACTTGATGGTGGTGTTGCCCTCGGCGTGAATCCGTCATGCAATAAATCAAAAATCAATAAAGTAAATCAGACCATATCCTCACCTTTTTACAAGAAGAGTGAAATCATTGATAATTACAATGAATTGGTACTCAATTTCAAAGGAAACTATCAGATTGTTTTCAGAGCTTACAATGAAGGTGTTGCATATCATTTTGTAACCGATTTCAAAAAAGACATCATTGTTGAAGATGAACTCGCTGAATTCAATTTCATGAAGGATTACACTACGCTGATGCCCTATCCTGATGCACGCGACCAGGATTTCGGCACTGTCATAGAGAAGCAATACATGAGTTCGTTTGAGGCCCAATACACGACAGCCAAATTGTCTGAAACTCCGGATGACAGAATTGCGTTTCTGCCTGTACTTATTAAATATGACAAAGACATAAAAGCTGTCATCACCGAAGCAGATCTCGAAGACTATCCGGGAATGTATCTGATTAAGAACAACCGTCGTAATAATTCATTAAAAGGTCATTATGCGACATACCCGAAAAGTGAAGTTCAGGGCGGTCACAACATGCTTCAGAAAATAGTCACAGAAAGAGAGGAATTCATCGCCAAAACTAGCGGCAGACGCTCATTCCCATGGCGTCTGATTACTATTTCCGACCACGATTATGAACTCACCAACAACGACATGGTCTACAAACTCGCATCTCCATCAAGAGTTGAGGATATCAGCTGGATAAAACCCGGTAAAGTTGCCTGGGACTGGTGGAACTGCTGGAATATATCAGGAGTACCGTTCAAATCAGGCATAAACAACGACACCTACAAGTTCTACATCGACTTTGCAAGTGAAAACGGCATAGAATACGTTATCCTTGATGAAGGATGGGCTGTCAACAAGCAGGCCGACCTGTTCCAGATAGTTCCTGAAATCAATTTACAGGAACTTGTAAACTATGCCAAAAGCAAAAACGTGGGCATTGTTCTCTGGGCAGGTTATTATGCCATGGATCGTGACATGGAGCATGTCTGCAAGCATTATTCCGAGATGGGCATAAAAGGTTTCAAGGTGGATTTCATGGACAGAGATGATCAGAAAATTGTTGATTTCTACTACAGAATGGCTGAAACAGCTGCAAAATACCATCTTTTCATTGACTTCCACGGTGCTTACAAACCGACAGGTCTGTGCCGCACATATCCAAACGTACTCAATTGTGAAGGAGTGTGGGGACTAGAACAGGCAAAATGGATACCTGAAGTTAAAAACTATGACCTTGTAAACTACGAAGTCACGATTCCTTTCATCCGCCAGGTTGCCGGATATTTCGACTTCACGCAAGGTGCCATGAGAAATGCCACAAAGAGCAACTTCAGAGGTGTGTATTCAGAACCAATGAGCCAAGGCACAAGATGCCGCCAACTCGCTGAATACGTGATTTTCGAATCACCTTTCAACATGCTTTGCGACAACCCTGTAAACTATACGAACAATCAGGAATGCACTGATTTCATTGCAAAGATACCGACAACATGGGATGAGACCATCTCCTTGGATGGCAAATTAGGAGAATACGTTGTCATTGCACGCAGAAAAGGCAATGACTGGTATATCGGAGCCATCAACAACTGGTCGCCGATGGATATCGAAATCAACACCAATGTATTAGGCTATTTCACGAAATGTGAGATTTTTAAGGACGGAGCCAATGCCGACAAGAAAGCTTCCGACTATGTAAAGTCCACTGAAAGAATCGTCAACGGCAAGATATCTGTTCATCTCGCACCGGGCGGCGGCACTGCCATCAGACTGAGCAAATAACTTTTTGTTCCATATACTCCGAAATGAACAGATACATCTTGTTTTTGCTGCTGTGCGTGCTTCTTGTATCATGCCAGAAACGGCAGAATGTTGCTGAAGAAGCAAGCAACAAGGATTTGATCCTATGGTACAACACCCCTGCAACCGACTGGATGACAGAAGCATTGCCAATAGGAAACGGATATATCGGAAGCATGTTTTACGGAGGTGTCCCTACTGAGGAAATCCAGTTTACTGAAGGCACTTTATGGACTGGTGGACCCGGTTCAAATCCAAATTATAATTTCGGGAACAACAATCCTGACGCCTATAAATACCTTCCACAATTGAGAATGCTCATGAAGGAGGGCAAATTCGATGAAGCCAATGAACTCGCCCAAAACAAGCTTACCAGTAAAATCCAATACACCTACCCTTCCCAGTTCTATGGAGAGTTTGGCGCACAGCAAAACCTCGGCAGTTACATCATATACATCACCGGATGCAACCACGACAGCATAAAGGACTACAAACGCGGCATCGACCTGAACACTGGACATGGATTCGTCGAATATACCGCTGACAAGATAGATTTCAAAAGAACATATTTCGGTGATTACCCTGACAGAATCATGGTCTATCATTTTGAATCATCGAAACCTGTGTCCTATAGCATTTCCTTAATCTCTCCACATTACACGTCAGATTTCAAAATGTACGGCGACATAATCAGCAAGTCGGGTTACATCCAGGACAACAACATGAAATTCTATGTGATGTCGAAAGTTGGCTCTGACGGACAGATTACATGCGCAGACAACACCATCATCATCGAAAATGCCAAGTATATTGATTTTTACAGCACTGCCGCAACTTCATATAAAAATGAGTTTCCATCATACACAGGCAATAATCCGATGAACATCTGTGCAGACATCATGTCGAAACTCAGTTCCAAGACATACCAGCAAGTTCTCGACACCCAACTTACTGATTATCAGGAATTATTCAACAGAGTTGAAATAGAATTGGGTGACGGTCGCAACGAATTGCCGGTCAATCTCAGGCTCATAGATTATGCCGACTATGGTAACGATCCGGGCTTAGAAGAGTTATATTTTCAGTACGGCAGGTATCTGATGATTTCCGGTTCACGTAAAGGCGGAATGCCGCTGAATCTGCAGGGACGTTGGAACAACAGCACCACCCCGCCGTGGTCGTGTGACTACCACTGCAACATCAACGAACAGATGCTATACTGGCCAGCCGAAATCTGCAATCTAAGCGAATGTGCCATTCCATTATTGGATTACATCCCAACGTTGAAAGTTCCGGGCAGCATTACAGCACAACAATTCTTTAATGCGCGTGGCTGGACTGTCAACACCATCAACAATCCGTTCGGATTCACTGCAGTCGGGGAAGACATGCCGTGGGCATTCTTTCCAGCCGGAGGCGCATGGCTATGCCGTCATCTGTGGGAGCACTATCTATACTCACAAGATATTGATTTCCTGCGATATAAGGCATATCCATCAATAGAGGAAGCCGCCCGATTCTGGGTCGATTATCTTACACTGGACGATGATGGCTATTACGTGTCCAATCCTTCCTATTCTCCCGAACACGGTGGAATATCGCAGGGAGCGACAATGGATCATCAAATAGTACGCGATTTATTCGACAACTACCTTAAAGCCACGGAAATACTTGATAAAAAATCCGGATTTTCAGATACAATCAGGATGATGCTTCCAAAAATTTACCCAAACAAAATCGGAAGCTGGGGACAACTGCAGGAATGGAGAGAAGACGTTGACAAACGCGACGACCATCACCGGCATGTGTCTCATCTTTACGCATTATATCCAGATGATGACATATCGGTAAAAACGACTCCGGAATTAGCCGCTGCAGCGAGAAAAACTCTTGAAAGCCGCGGCGATGACGGCACCGGCTGGTCACTTGCATGGAAAATCAACTTCTGGGCAAGACTTGAAGACGGAGAACACGCATACAAACTGCTTCACCGACTTTTATACCCTATCGGGAACAGTGGTTATGACAATTTGGGCGGCGGCACATACAACAATCTTTTCTGCGCACATCCCCCATTTCAACTTGACGGTAACATGGGTGCCACTGCAGGAATTGCCGAAATGCTTCTGAATCCTGTAACGGAACAACCTTTACCGGCTTTGCCAAAAGAATGGAAAAACGGTTATATTAAGGGATTAAGAACCCAAAAAGGGAAAACTGTGGATATTTATTGGAAAAATGGAGTCCTTACGGAGTTCAACTCACGCTAACCAACACTAACTTTACTTGGCAACGCCATTGGCGAATGTGGTTTTGTTTATGACAGAACCATTAGGGCTGTATTCCATCCACTGGCCATCTTTCTTGCCTTTTTTATAATTTCCGGAAACCTTTACAGTCTTGCCATCCTCATAATACTCCTTATATTCGCCTTGCAGTTCATCGTTGACGTAATTTTCAACTGTTCTGAGCAAACCAGTCTCGTAGAATGTCTTGCACACACCATTGAACAATCCTTTTGTATAGGTGTATTCCGCAATAGCATGACCATTTGACCCAAAATATGTTGATTTCCCATCTTTCACACCATCAACATAGAACGACTCCTCCATCAGCTGTGTTGGCTTGTCGGTATAATATTGCTTGTATTCGCCATCCAGCTCACCGTTCTTATAATGAGCGAGAATATTGATATAATTGCCATGGAGATATTTCTTGCTTTCGCCATCAAGTTTGCCGTTGACATAATATTCTTCCTTCTCAAGAGTGCCCTGGTGGTCAAAAGATACATATAATCCATTCTTTTCACCATCTTTATATTCGGTTATGGCTCTGAGCATTCCCTTGTCGTTATAGTTTGTCCAAATGCCATCCTTTTTCCCATTGACATAACGTCCGACATTTTCCTCACGGTTGGCGGACTTTTCTCTTACAACAGCATTATCATTGTTCTGATTAACACTACCATTGTTCTGACAGAATGATACGAGAGGTATCAGACTAATAGCTAATAACAAATAAATTCTTTTCATATTTGATATATATTTTTTCTTGACTGCAAAAATAATCATTTTTAAGTGAAAAGCATTAACTTTGCAAAAGGAATAATAATAACAAAGGTGAAGCTCTCATACAACTCACAGCAAGTAATTAAAAAACTGAAAAAAAACAAGTTGGCGATGATTTCATTATGGTTCATTGTCTTCTGTATAATAATTTCAGTCTTCGCATATCAGATTATTCCCGACAAAACTCCCAATGCGAACAATCAGCTGATTGAAATTGCAATCCGCCGTCCAGGCTTCAAAGTTGACATGCTAAAGATAACACCGCGCAGTTCCGAACAGCAAAGAATGTCGTTAAAGAACTTTTTTACCGGAATTCCGGATATAAGCACCTATCTCCCGATAAAATCCTATACCATTGAAGGCGGAGCAATAGAATACGAAACCATCGACGGGATTGAAGGCAAAATGGACATGCACTCTGAAGAGTCTGATATTGAAGTCGTCTCCAAGCGATACATATTCGGTACTGACCGATATGGACGCGATGTCTTCAGCAGACTTATCCTGGGTACGCGCGTCAGTCTGTCCATTGGAACAGTTGCGGTAATCCTGTCACTGCTGATAGGCGTTTTCATTGGTTCAATAGCAGGATATTTCAGAGGTGGCATTGACAAATTTCTGATGTGGCTCATCAATGTTGTATGGGCTATACCGTCGTTATTGCTTGTCATTGCAATAAGTTTTGCACTTGGAAGAGGATTCTGGCAGATATTCATCGCAATAGGGCTCACACTATGGGTTGATGTGGCAAGAATGGTTCGTGGGCAGGTTATCTCAATAAAGGAGCAGGAATATATAGATGCCGCAAAGACGCTGGGTTATAGTTCAACACGAATCATCATACATCATCTTCTCCCGAACATCATTAGTCCGCTGCTGGTCATTTCAGCAAGCAATTTTGCGACATCCATCCTTCTTGAGGCAGGGCTGAGTTTCTTAGGCATCGGAGTACAGCCGCCGATGCCATCATGGGGAATGATGATTAAGGAAAGCTATGCCTATCTCATTCTCGGATATCCGTATCTGTCAATCATACCTGGCATTGCAATCATGTTGCTTGTGCTTGCCTTCATGCTGTTGGGCAACGGATTACGCGATGCTCTCGATGTCAAAAACTGATATATGCTATTTGTTGTTAAATATTTATAACCTATATGGAGAATATGGCAAAAAAGCAGTATTTTCGCGTTTTGATTTAAAACAGACGTTTTATGGATATAGAAGTTAGGAATTTTACCAAGATGTATGGTTCATACAAAGCTGTGGACAATATATCGTTCAAAGTTAAGACCGGAGAGGTTTTAGGCTTTCTCGGTCCTAACGGCGCTGGGAAGACAACAACGATGAAAGCCATAACAACATACTTTGCCCCAAGTTCCGGAGAAATAACCATAGGCAATTATTCCGTCACACGCCAACCTGAAAAGGTAAAGGCACTAATCGGTTATCTCCCTGAAAACAACCCGCTGTATCAGGATATGGCTATCATAGATTATCTTAGGTATGTGGCCCTGTTACAAGGAGTTAAGAAAAATGCGCTTGACGAAAGACTTTTGGAGACTCTCACTGTCTGCGGTCTTATGAATGAAAAGCATAAAAACATCAATGAACTGTCGAAGGGCTACAAACAGAGAGTCGGTCTCGCACAGGCTCTCATTCATGACCCGGAGGCTCTGATTCTCGATGAACCGACTTCAGGCCTTGACCCTAACCAGATAGTAGAAATACGCGATCTCATCAAACGAATAGGCAAAGAGAAGACTGTCATTCTCAGCTCTCACATCCTTGCCGAAGTAGAAGCCACATGCGACCGCATTCTCATCATCAACAAAGGCAAAATAGTCGCCAACGGCACGGCATCTGACCTGCGTCATCAGGCATCAAACGATGAAATACTGAAAATCGAAATCGAAGACGGTAACACCAATGAAATCTACAAGGCACTGGCAGAACTGCCTAATGCCGCTTCGGTTGACATTATAAAGGATAGTGAAAACAAGTTTGAATTTCATTCAAGACCTCAGACCACTTCCAAACGCGATGTGTTTAACCTTTGTGTGTCAAGAGGTTGGACATTGACAGGGCTTACTTCGGTTGAAACCAAACTCGAAGATGTATTCCGTGAACTGACAACTAATTAATGATTTGGAAAATGAATAAGATTTGTACTTTAACTAAAAAAGAACTTAAGACGTTTTTCGACTCGTTGATAGCATATATCCTGCTCGTCCTGTTTTTGGGCGTTACGGGATTTTTCACATGGCTACCTTCCGGGGCCGACATCTTTTATCGCAAGCAGGCATCATTAGATTCATTCTTTCTGATATGTTTCTGGTCGCTGTTTTTCTTCGTACCACTACTCACCATGCGTACCTTCGCAGAAGAGAAACGTTCGGGTACAATTGAACTTCTGCTCACAAAACCTGTCACCGACTGGCAGGTCGTAATAAGCAAATACCTGTCATCTATGATAATGATTTTCATAGCATTGGCACTCACATCACCTTATTACATCACTATCGCAAGGATAGGAAACATTGACCACGGAGCAACACTGTCGGGATATCTCGGACTGCTGCTGCTTAGCAGTGCATACGCAGGTATAGGAATCTTTGCAAGCAGTATCACTAAAAATCAGATTGTTGCTGTACTTTTAGCACTCTGCTTCTGTGTTTTCTTCCATCTTATCTGTGGAACACTGGCAAACACCATGAGCGGCACATTAGGCAACATTTTCAATTATCTCAGTTCCTCCACTCATTTTGAACCTATGGCACGCGGTATCATCGACACCGCTGACGTAATATATTTCTTATCAATAACATTTCTCGGACTGACAGGTGCAGTTGCTGCCCTATCACAAAGAAAACTAAAGGACTAACGACATGAGAACAAGAAGACAATTAACATTGACACTGTTGGCTATCATTGGCATCGTCGTAGTAGTCAACATTCTGGCAGTCACCTTCCATGGCCGTTTCGATGCCACCGAAGACAAGGAGTACACCCTCAGCAACGCCACAAAAAACATCCTCAGAAACCTTGATGATGTTGTAAACATCACAGCATATTTCTCTGAAGACCTTCCTCCTGAATATGCTCAGGTAAGAAAGGAATTCAAAGACATGGTGAATGAATATGCAGCCCTTGCAAAAGGGAACATAGCCTTCAAATTTGTTGATCCGCTCGGCGACAACGAACTCGAACAGGAAGCCATGAAGTACGGTGTCAGACCAGTTCTGCTCAGCGTCAGGGAAAAAGACAAAAACGAACAACAGAAAGCATATCTCGGAGCTGTGATATCCTCTGGAGATAAAAGTGAAGCCATACCTGTTATCCAGCCCAAGACCCCATTCGAATACACGTTGACAACAAGCATCAAAAAAGTCAGTTTGACCAATAAACCAAATCTCGGTTTCATACAAGGCCATAATGAAATACCGATGCAGAATTTAGGACAGTTGCTCAACGAAATAGGCTTTTTATACAACGTAGAAAATGTCTATCTCTCAGACACAACAAACCTTCTCAGATATAAGACATTGGTAATCAATGCACCAAGGCAACCCTTCAATGAAAACGAACTGGCTCTTCTCGACAACTTCCTGGCAAACGGCGGCAAACTGTTTCTCAACATTGAACATGTCAACGCCGACCTGCAGAGTTCCATGGAGCTGAAAAGCCTTACCACAGGACTTGAAGGATGGCTTACCCAGAAGGGACTTGTTATAGAAGACGATGTTGTTATTGACAAACACTGCAGTAACATCGGAGTAAAGCAACAGCAGGGAATGTTCAATATGACCGTTCCGCTCTCTTTCCCATATTTACCTATTATAACCAATTTCGCCGAACACCCGATAACTGAAAGCCTGAAGGGTGTCTCGCTGATGTTTCCTTCATCGCTGCAGTTTACAGGGAATGAAGAGATACAGTTCACACCTATCATGTTTACTTCGGAAGCGGCTGAAAATGTAATGCTTCCTGCATATATTGACATTACCAGAAAGTGGAGCGACACTGACTTTCCGATGCACAACATTCCAGTTGCAGGTGTACTCACCGGAAGCTTCAACAACGGACCAATAACAAACATAGTTGTTGTCGCTGACGGAGATTATGCTGCAAGTCAGGGCGGACAACGTACCAACGCTGACAACGTGAACCTGATGGCAAATTGTATCGACTGGCTGTCAGACGACACAGGGTTGATAGAATTGCGCTCCAAAGGAATTAATTACAGACCTATAGACGAAATCAGCGACAGCAAGAAAGCCACCCTCAAATGGGTTAATTTCCTGCTCCCAATCGTTCTGATTATCCTGTACGGAATATTCAATTGGCAAAAAAAATTAATAAAAAGAAATAAAAGAACGGAGGAAAATTATGTTCAGTAAAAAACATTTAAGCAGTACATTTATGGTTTTAATTGCCATATTTGTCACCATGGCATTCACACAATGCCACCACAAAAGCAAAGACACAAACATTGCAACAGTTCTCAACGAGGCCAACAGAGACGAAATCGACAAGATAGTCTATAAGGCAGCTGCAAACTCATACGACATCGTACTTGAGAAAATCAATAGCGAAGATTGGATTGTCAAAGCCGACGGCAAAAAAGAAGCTGTGGATACAGTCAAAATAAACCTTATGTATGCCCAAAGCCTCAACATCAAACCTGTTAGAGTTGCAACAACCCAAAAAGACCAGTGGCCTGTATATGAAGTTGACAACAAGCATGCAACACATGTGAAATATTTTTCAAATGGCAAGGTCGTATGTGATTTCTACCTCGGCAAGAGCGACTGGGTTGACACAGGATATCAGAATCCTGATGAATTAACTGTAAACCCTGGAAAATCATTCCCTGCAACATTCATGAGAATGGCAAACAGCGATGTTGTTTATCTCGTGAACGGCAACCTGAGATTCACTTTCAACGACAATTTCAACTGGATGAGAAGCCAAAGAATCTATGCTGTCAATTACAACAACATGATTCATACAAACGTCAAGACAGCAGCCGGCCATGAAATCGACATGGTGAATGTCGGTAATGGAAGATGGGAAAGAGACGGCATTCTGGTTGACTCACTGAGAGCAAGAAACTACGTAGGCAAGATAAGCACCATGATTTGCAATGATTTCGTGTATGATCTGCCTAAAGGCAAACCAGATGCAGTGCTGACAATCGAATGCGACAACAGAACCGAACCTATCATCGTCAATTTCTGGCAGTATGACA
Source organism: Bacteroidales bacterium (assembly GCA_016285515.1). Lineage (GTDB taxonomy): Bacteria > Bacteroidota > Bacteroidia > Bacteroidales > BM520 > RGIG7150. Next base: position 6,781 of record JAEEQW010000003.1, on the reverse strand, counting down.
GCGTGGGATATGTCGTCAACAGTTCATTTAATCCTGAAGGAATATTCCTTGATAAAATGGGAATACTCAGACAAAGAATTGAAAAATTCTAACAGAACGCAATTAAGCAACAAAAAAAAGCCGCTCAATGAGCGGCTTTTTTTTACATCTTGTTTACTTTAATTGCCAACTTTGATTTGAGGTTAGCAGCTTTGTTTTTGTGAATTATACGCTTTGAAGCCATCTTGTCAATCATGGAACTAATTTTTGGTAATTGAGTGGTAGCCTCATTTTTATCTGTCAACATTCTAAACTTTCTTATAGCATTGCGCATTGTTCTTGCGTAATATCTTCTGTGAATCCTTCTTCTTTCGTTCTGTCTGATTCGCTTAATTGCTGATTTATGATTTGCCATATTATTTCTGTTATTTTTTGTAGTCCCTAGCAGAATCGAACTGCTGTTTCCAGGATGAAAACCTGACGTCCTAACCGCTAGACGAAGGGACCTCTTTTGGTTATCTTTAAGTCGGCTGCAAAATTATCACAAATTTCGATATTGATGTAGTTTTTTTTAGAAAAAATTACTAACAATTGTTAACATCACAACAATCAATAAATCAAGAAGATAAAAAGCAACCATATTATTCGAACCCGATTTTCTTGCCTGATCTCAACTTCATTTTATCCCTATAAGCCATAAAAGAATCGATAGAAATTCTTGTTAATTCGGAAATTTCGGGAACAAACATATCATAATGCAGGGCAACTTCAATGGAAGATTCTATTATTTTTTCTGCTGCAGCGATGGAAAAGACTTCCGAGCCGAATCTGCTGAGGAAACCGGCAAGTTCTCTTACACCTTCAACATAGAAATGCCCCTCACGATTCACATATACACGACCTATAAGAGCACCGCTATCATCCAGTTTGTTTAATTGAAATGATTCTGAAAGAAAATTGTAAATCTCAATCACACCGCAATACGAATTGGATTTGTTTTCAGTGACGTATGGCAAACGCATTGTTTCATGGTTTTTAGGAAAACAATAAACATCAGGATGGCATATAAATGCCAGGACATCACTACCAAAAGAAACTTCAAAGACATATTCGCTGCTCTTGCTCACATCGAATCCCATATTGTTTTCAGGATATTTGCTCTCAAACTTCTCCTCTATCCTCTTCGCTGCATCACGGAGCATTTTGAATGATTTCATAGTATGATAGATTACCTCATGCTCCAGCATGTTCACTCTTATCATCTCATCGAATAATTGTTCCATAGTCATTATATTTTATTGCAAATCAATAATTTATTCAAACGTAAATATTACCTGAAACTGGTTTGCCTTAGCAGACTTTATAGAGTTGGTGCAGAAATGCTTGCCATCAAGTTTGTCGCGAGTATCAATGAAAGAACAACCATATCTTAATTCAACTCCAAGTTTGAACCAGAACATATAAAAATCCATACCTCCACCGAAAGTGTACATTATATCCCACACTCTTAGTTTCAGTGAACTGAGCTCATCTCTGGTATGCTTGGCATATCCCACTCCTGACAATAAATTTGCCTTCCCTTCGAAACCTCCGATAATATAAGGACGTACGTTATGTATTCTCTTGCCCTTGTATTTCAGAAGAACAGGCAAATCAACGAAAACGCATTCCACTTTGTCGGAATTTTTATCTTCCTCTGTAATATAAGTAGCTGAATTAGCAGTATTATCAGGATTATCACTCACTTCTATCTTATATGAAAGTGTATGTTCTCCAAAAGAAAGTCCGGGGACAACTCTGAAATCGAAATACTCTCCAAGACGAAGATTTCCTACCACGCCTACCGCAAAACCGGGATGTAAGAATTTTGTCTGGATTTCACGTACTTTATAATATTTATTATCCTTCAAAGCCATAACATAATACGGTCCATCTTCTTTATTATAATACCATTCATCATCAAAGTAATCCTCCAGAGTCAATGCGAAATTCCAGCTGCAAGCCGACAAGGTGAAACCAAAATGATAAGGTGCATCATCGTATGTAACCAGATTAGGCGGCAAATCACGCTGTGTGAACTGACAGAAGGCAGTTATCGAAAACACTGTCAGAAGCACCAGACAAACACATTTTTTTATTATCTTATTCATACAGAAGCCAAACGCAGAAAACTAAAAAATATTGCAGAAGCCTGATTCTTTTTTTGCAAATTGTAATAATTCATCGCGGCTAATGAATGCCACGCCAGGTTTGCCGCATACAAAACCTCCTGCAGCATTGGCTATCGAAGCCGAGTTTTCAACACTCATACCCGAAATCAGACAAACCGACATTATGCTTATAACAGTGTCACCGGCACCGGTCACGTCTGCCACCTGACGCTCGTTGGAAGGGATGTATTTCACCTTATTTCCATATTCCGAAAACATGACAACACCTTTCGCACCTCGCGTAAGCAGCACATTTTCAATATGATGTTTATTCTGAAAATTTTTAACAGCAACTTCCAGTTCATCATCTGACAGTTCCCTGCCTATATAATCCGAAAACTCCCTTTGATTCGGCTTGAAAAGAAACACATTGTCGTATCTGTCAAAATTGAGTTTCTTGGGATCAACACATACTTGAACACCTTTTGAATTAACGAGTTTAATAACTTTTTCTATGACATTCGCAGTCAAGACTCCCTTGTTGTAGTCCTGAAGAATGACTATTGAAATTTCCTTGGTTTCAAGCCATGAAGCCGTTTTCTCAATTATTCTGTTTTCCTCGTCAGCACTAATATTGCTGACATCTTCAATGTCAGCTCGGAAAATCTGTCTGTTATTTGATATAAAACGCTGTTTTACAGTTGTTTTACGGGTTTCTGAAATGATAAGTCCGTCTTTGTCGATACCATATTTATCGAATAAGTCGAGCAATATCCTGCCTTCTCTGTCATTACCGATGACCGACAGGACCACAGGCTTGAAACCGGCAGCATTGACATTGACGGCAACATTGGCTGCCCCTCCGGGAAAGTCAGTGATGGATTTCACGTCAAGGATAGGCACGGAAGCCTCCGGCGAAATTCTGCTGACAATCCCGGTGAAGTATTCGTCAACCATGACATCACCAATCACAAGGACAGATTTTCCCGATGTCATACAGATTTGATTTGTTATTTTAAGTTAGCAAGAGCGAGTTTGATTCTCCTCACTGCCTCAATAAGTTTTTCATTGGATGTGGCGTATGAAAAGCGTATGCAGTTTTCATTTCCGAAAGCAGTTCCTGGAACCAATGTAACATACGCATTATTAAGTATATACATACATAAATCCATATCATTTTTAATGGTGGTTGTACCATCAGACTTTCCGAAGTAATAAGAAATGTCCGGGAACACATAGAAAGCGCCGTGAGGGACATTTACCTTAAAGCCTGGGATTTCCCTAAGCATGGAAAGCAAGAGGTCTCTGCGTTCCTTGAATTTGGATATCATCATAGACATCTCAGGCATAGTCTTAGGGTCACAGTCGAAAGCCACCACTGAAGCCTTCTGAGCTATGGAATTGGTAGATGATGTTATCTGTCCCTGGAGTTTTGTACAAGCCTTTGCTATTTCTTTACATGAGGCAGAGAAACCTATTCTCCATCCTGTCATGGCAAAACCCTTTGAAGCCCCGTTCATTACGATTGTCCTGTCCTTCAAGTCAGCAAACTCTGCAAAGCAAATATGTTTGCCTTCAAAGACTATGTGTTCGTAGATTTCGTCAGAAAGAATATATACATGAGGATGTCTTCTAAGCACATCTGCAAGAGCAGACAGTTCATCCTTTGAATAAACCGAACCGGAAGGGTTGCATGGTGAGTTTATCATAAAAAGTTTAGTCTTTGGAGTGATGGCTTTCTCAAGCTGGTCAGCAGTAATCTTGAAATCATTTTCGATGCTGGTTCTGATGATGACAGGAGTTCCTTCACCAAGTTTTACCAGTTCGGAATATGACACCCAGTATGGAGCTGGTATGATCACTTCATCACCTTTGTTGAGCAATGCAAGCAAAACATTGGCAATAGCCTGTTTGCCGCCTGTTGAGACAACTATCTGGTCGGGGGTGTATTCAACACCATTGTCACGTAACAATTTCTTGCAGATAGCCTTACGGAGTTCGATGATACCAGGGGCAGCGGTGTAATGGGTGAAATTTTCCTCAATAGCCTTAATGCCTTCATCTTTGATGAAACGCGGTGTGTCGAAGTCAGGTTCTCCGATGCTGAGACTGATAACGTCTTTTCCTGCTTGTTTAAGCTCATTGCCCTTTGCGGTCATCGCCAAAGTAGCAGATTCTTCAAGGTTTAATACTCTTTGTGATAACATATTTTTAATTTTAAGTTCTGTGTTATTTATATTTTGGTTTCTAATTTTAGTTTCTAAAAGAATTGCAAATGTAGCCAATTATTTTATACTTTTGCATTTTACAAAAATAAAATATTTCGTGAAGAAAATTATCTCGTTATTAACTTCCAAGCTTTCACGTCAGACTTTGATACGAATGAGTTACATCTTCGGTTTCTTGGTCAGACCATTTTACTGGGGTAAGGGTGTGGAGTGTCCCATCTGTGGACGTCATTTCAGAAAGTTCCTTCCATACGGCTACGGCGAGGCGAAGGACAATAGGCTGTGTCCGAAATGCCTATCATTGGAAAGGCACAGACTGCTATGGATTTATTTAAAGGAAAGAACTGATTTTTTCACTGCCAACCTCAAGGTGCTTCACGTGGCACCGGAGCAGCCCTATCTCAAACGTTTCAAAAGTCTCAAGAATCTTGACTACACCACGGCCGACTTGGACTCCCCTATCGCCGACATACACCTTGACGTGATGAAGATGGACATTCCAGACAACACATACGATGTCGTCATCTGCAACCATGTGCTTGAACACGTGAAGGATGCGAATGTAGCCATGAAGGAAATTCTCAGAGTTTTGAAGCCTGACGGTTGGGCTATTCTTCTGGTTCCAATCAGGATGGATGTTGACACCTATGAGGATCCGAGTGTCACCGACCCAAAAGAGCGGCAGAGACTATACGGACAATATGACCATGTCCGCCAATTCGGACGCGACTATACCGATTACATAGCAAAAGCCGGTTTCACGCCATTTGCCGATGACATTTACTATACGTTGGGTGACAAAGCACAGACGATGCGTCTGGCACGTCCCGGCGAGGAGCTGATATACGGAGGACGGAAGAAATCCTAGTATTGTACTGACAACCGTCAAGCGCGCCTATTTCAACACCACACAGAACACATCGTGTATGGGTATCGTGACAGACATGGACTTGGCTGTAGTGCCGCAATCCTTGTGATTCCATACATCACGGACATTATAGACATGCGATGACGGGTCGAGGATACTCATAGTAAAGTCATCTTTCACATTAATCTTTGACCAATCAATCGTATAGACTTTTTCCTGATTACTTCTGTTGAGGAAACATACAGCCCATGAACTGTCTTTCAATGGTTTGACCCAAATTTCCACATAGTTTTCGGAACTGATGCGCCAGCCTTCATATCCCAGCGGATCCTGGTCTATGGCAATGACCTCCTTGTTGGTGAGGATGCTGAGGGTTTCCTGTGAGATATTCCGAAGGTCGTTGCCAAGCATAAGAGGAGCCGCAAGAATGCACCACAACGTAAAATGCGAGCGGTCTTCGCTGACCGTCATGCCATTGCCGACCTCAAGCATATCAGGGTCATTCCATGCATTAGGACCAGCATAGAAACGAACACTGTCACTCATCTGCCTGTCAACGATATGCATGACATCCCAATCATATCCGTGCGAATTCTTCCACTGGTCGAAATATGGTGCGATGTCAGGAGTGGTTCTCCAAAGCTGTCCGTATTTTGACGCCCATTTCCAAGGCTTGTTCGAGCCCCATTCACAGATACTCAGGACAATAGGACGACCGGCAGCATAGAGCGCATCACGTATGGTCATATATGAACCTTCAGCATTGAGAGCCCGCGAATTGCACCAGTCATATTTCAGGTAGTCAACTTCCCATTTTGCATACTGGATGGCATCCTGATATTCGTGTCCCCTACCTGCAGGATAGCCTGCACAAGTCTTGTATCCGGCACATGAATAGATGCCAAATTTCAAGTTTTTGGAATGAATATAGTCAGCAAGGGCCTTCATGCCTGACGGGAAAGTCTCCGGATTTTCATGAATCATTCCGAGAGAGTCACGGTCACCATGCCAACAGTCATCAATCACCACATACTGATAACCGGCCTCAGCAAGGCCTGTACTGACCATAGCATCAGCAGTTTCCTTTATAAGTGTCTCACTTACATTGCATTGGAATTTATTCCAGGAATTCCACCCCATTGGTGGAGTCGGTGCAAGATTACTGAATTTTTGTGCTGAAACGCCACAGGCTACAAATATCAGCACTGTCAGTAATAGTAAATTTTTCTTCATATAACTTTAATTATTTTGATTAACCACAAACAAATTCGTTTTCATGATTTGCCAATTGATAAGATGCAAATATAGTAAATTGTTGGCAGAACCGACATTTTTTTTTCCGGTTTCGTTCCGAACCTTACGAAGTCATAGTCTTCAAAGCAAGTTCAAGGCAAATTAAAAACACATCAACAGTGTAGTTGCCGATTATTGAGAATTGCAGTGTGAGTTTTATCCGAATATCATTATCTATTCTTATGAATTGACAATGATTTTTTGAGAGTTTTTTCGGTAGGAGTAAATATTTTGTAGTTCCGTTGATATGCTTCGTCTCTTTT
>JAEEQW010000002.1 GCA_016285515.1 Bacteroidales bacterium | reverse complement strand
TGTGATTAATGAAATTCTCAATAAGGTTGAGGTTCCGTAAAATTCATTGACATGGAAACTTCCGACATTCTGAAGAAAGTAAGAAAGATCGAGATTAAGAGTCGCGGCCTTTCACAACATATCTTCGCCGGACAATATCACAGTGCTTTCAAGGGCATCGGTATGGCTTTCAGTGAAGTCCGTGAATATCAGGTCGGTGACGATGTGAGAAACATTGACTGGAACGTGACAGCACGTTATAACCGTCCTTTTGTGAAAATTTTTGAAGAGGAACGTGAATTGACAGTTATGCTGCTTATTGATGTCAGTGGCTCAAATGAATTTGGCACCAAGTCTTGTCTCAAGGAGGATGTCATCACGGAAGTGTCAGCGGTGCTCGCTTTCTCAGCTATCAGCAATAATGATAAAGTGGGTGTGATTTTTTTCTCCGACAAAGTGGAAAAGTTCATACCGCCTCAGAAAGGCTCGAGCCATATACTGAGAATAATCAGGGAACTAATTGACTTTCACCCGACAAGCCAAAAGACTGATGTGGCTGAGGCTTTGCGTTTCCTGACCAACTCGATGAAAAAGAGAGTTACTGCTTTCCTGTTTTCTGATTTCGTGACCTCCGATTTTGAGAATGCTCTGAAAATTGCAAGATACAAACATGACATAGTGGCTATGCGTATCGTTGACCAACGTGAGGCTGACTTTCCGAATGTCGGGATGATACGTGTGTATGACAAGGAATCGGGCAGAACCATGTGGATGGACACATCCAACAGGTCTGTCATGCGGGCATATTCAACATGGTGGGAGAAACATAATTCCGAGCTTGAAAAATTGTTCAGAAAGTGTGGAACAGACTATGTTGAACTGGAAACTGGCGGCGATTATGTCAAAAGTCTGATCAGATTGTTTAAAATGCGTGAAAACAGATTGTAAGTCATGATAAAAAGACTTTTTATTTCAGTTGCCGTAATTCTGCTGTCTTTCAACCTGGTTTCGCAGGTTGCCGATGCGAAAGGTGAACTTGACAAGCCGGTTATAAGAATCGGTGAACAGAGTGTCTTTCGTATGTCAGTGACTGCTCCTGAGGATGCCAAAGTTGAATGGCCGCTTATTGGCGACACAATAGTTAGAGAAATCGAAATACTTAAGAAATCCCCGATAGATACCACAACGTCTGACGGTGTGAGCAAATATGTCGAGGATATCACCATAACTTCCTTCGATTCAGGCTATTACGCTATACCGCCATTTGAATTCAAGGTGAAATTTTCAGATGGAACAGAGAGAATAATAGAAACCGAAGCTTTACTTTATGAAGTTCATACTGTTGATATTGACACTACCGCTGATATTAAGTTCATCAAACCTATTGCGGATGTGCCGGTGAAATTCTCCGAAGTCATACCATATATTGAATGGACTTTGATAATTGCAGCGGTCGTGGCCGGGATTTTCTTCCTTGTCAGGTATTTGAAAAAAAGGAAGAAACAATATGGAAGTATCACTCGTCCGAAGGTGGTAATACCGCCTCATAGAGCTGCCCTGGATGCGCTGTATGCTCTCGAAAAGGAGAAGTTATGGCAGTCTGGAGAGGTTAAGGAATATTATTTCAGGATTACATCAATATTAAGGGAATATATTTCCGGCCAGTTCGGCTTTGAAGCTGTGGAAATGGTGACTGATGATATTTTCAGGGAACTTCATAGGACCGGCAAATGCAAACAGGAAGACATTGACAGCGCAAAGCAATTATTTGAGTTGTCGGATCTTGTGAAATTTGCCAAGCACCAGCCGGAGGCTGAAGAACATGGCAAGACTTTGGAAAAGGCGTATGACTTTGTAAACAGTTCATACAAATATTTTATGGAATTGAAAAAACAGGAAGAAATGAAAACTGCTGAAGAGCAGCGAAAGTCAACGGAAACGACGGAAGGAGGCAAAAATGTTCAATGATTTGGAATTTGCCAACAAACCTCTGCTGTTTCTTCTGTTGATAATTCCTATATTGATAGCACTATATGTGTGGAAATACAGGAAACTGTATCCTACAATACAGATTTCGTCATTTGATTTTGCAAAGAAATCAAAGACAAGTTTCAGAGAGATATTGGTACATGTTCTTTTTGGACTTGAGATGGTTGCAGTGGCACTGCTGATTGTGGCATTGGCCCGTCCTCAGTCAAGTGAGAAGAACAGCACAACCAATGTGGAAGGTATTGATATTGTGATGACTATGGATGTTTCGGGTAGTATGCTTGCAGAGGATTTCAAGCCCAACAGACTTGAAGCAGCCAAGAAAGTAGGTGCCAAATTTGTAGACGGACGTCCCAACGACAGGATCGGACTTGTCGTATTTGCAAGTGAATCCTACACTCAATGTCCTATGACTACCGACCACAAGGTGCTTAACCAGCTCATGTCAGAAATTAAAACAGGCATAATTGAAGACGGAACTGCCATTGGCGACGGATTGTCGATTGCAATTTCCAGGCTCAAGGACAGCGATGCCATCAGCAAGGTCATCATTCTTCTGACAGATGGTGTGAACAATACAGGTTCAATTGATCCTATCTCAGCAGCCGAGATTGCCAAGATGTTCGGACTGAGAGTATATACTATCGGTGTCGGCACCAACGGAACTGCTCCTTATCCCGTTCAGGATTTCTTTGGAAACAAGAGATATCAGCAGGTTGAAGTCAATATTGACGAAGATATGCTGAAACAGATAGCAAATATGACCGGTGCACAGTATTTCAGGGCAACCGACAACAGTTCGTTGGATAAAATTTATAGCGAAATCGACAAAATGGAGAAATCGAGAATAGAGGTCTATGAATTTGAAAAGAAGACAGAGGAATTCTTCCCGTTTGCCGCAATAGCTCTCGGATTGCTTGCATTAGTGTTTCTGATGAGAACATTTGTTTTAAGAATATTTCCATAAATCAGGTTAAATCAATAAGATATGACATTATTTAGATTTGAGCGTCCGGAATTCTTATGGTGGTTACTTGGATTGTTGGCAATGATTATTGTTTTCGTCTTTGTCGAGATTTTCAGAAAGAGGAAGATGTCGGCAATAGGAGATAATCCTGTGGTGGCCAAATTGATTGCCGGAGAATCAAAATTCATCAGATATTTCAAATTTATTCTGCTGTTGTTATCATTTGCCTTGATAATTGTAGGTATAGCCAATCCTCAGGTGGGGTCTCAGGTGGAAACCGTTGAACGTAAGGGGGTTGATATTATGATTGCTCTTGATATTTCAAACAGTATGATGGCTGAGGACATCAAGCCGTCGCGTCTCGAAAGGGCAAAACAAGCCATATACAAGATGATGGACAATATGCACAACGACAGGATAGGACTTGTGATTTTTGCGGGAAAATCTTTTCTGCAGACTCCATTGACGGTTGACTACGGTGCAGTGAAAATGATGCTTTCAACAGTCAATCCTTCGTACATCTCGGTTCAGGGCACAGCACTTGCAGATGCAATAAAAATGTGTGCGGAATCGTTGGGTGATGAAGAAGAAGAGAACAAATCGGAGCACGGCAAGGTAATAATTGTGATTACTGATGGTGAGAACCATATTGGTGACGCCGAGGCTGAAGCGAAAAATGCGGCAGACAAGGGTTTTGTAATTTATACAATAGGTATAGGCTCTCCAGAAGGTGCTCCTATTCCAGTATTTTCCAATGGACATCAGGCTGGCTTCAAAAAAGATAAAAACGGTGCGACAGTGGTAACCAAACTTGACGAAAACACATTGAAAAAAGTGGCGGAAATCGGTAACGGATCCTATATTCGCGCAAATACTGCGAGAGTGGGTCTTGATAAAATATTCGACCAGATAAATAAAATGGAGACGGCGGTTTTTGATTCGCAGAGAGTGACGGATTACAAGGATGGCTTCCAATATTGTCTTGCTCCAGCATTGCTGCTGTTGGTCATATTCCTTCTGATACCCAACAGGTCAAGCAATAAGATTAATATCGATAAACTTTTGGAAAGGAAGTGATTATGAAATTGAGGATATTATTGTTTGTGTTGTGCTTACTTTCTTTCATTCCTTCATATTCACAGAGTGAAAGATCGCTTGTAAGAAGAGGGAACCGTGATATTGAAAAGGAGAGGTATCATGATGCCGAAATCAAATACAGAAAGGCTCTCGAAGAAAACCGTCTGATGGAGGAAGCAGGTTTTAACCTCGGCAATTCGCTTTATTTGCAGGATAAATACCAGGAAGCCGACAGTCAATATTTTGATATCGCTTCAAGGGCAAAAAACGACTCGTTAAAAGAAGCGTCATATTATAATTTGGGCAATTCGTTCTATAAATCAGAGCAGTATGACGGTGCTGTGCAGGCTTATAAGCAAGCGTTGAGAATCAATCCTGATGATGAGGATGCAAGATACAATCTTGCCATGGCTCAGAAGAAGCTGAAGGACAGCGAGGGACAGAATGATGGTCAGAACCAGGACCAACAGAACCAGAATCAACAAAACCAGAATCAGCAGAACCAGAACCAACAAAACCAGAACCAACAGAATCAGCAGCAGAATCAGGATGAGCAACAGGGTCAGGAACAGCAACAGCAGCAGGGGCAGCAGGACGAACAGCAGGACGGAGAACAACAGGAAGCCCAGCAGATGAACATTTCCAAGGATGATGCCGAGAGAATGCTTGAAGCTTTAAAAAACAACGAACAGAAGACTTTACAGAAAGTGCAGGAATCGAAGACGAAGGGACAGAAAGTTAAAATTGATAAAGATTGGTAATATTATGAGAATACGGAAACTGATATTTTTCTTTTTGTGTTGTATGCCATTGTTTTCCATGGCGGCGGATGACATTACGTTCACCGCAAATGTCACTGCTTCGGTAGTCCATGTGGGAGAGCAATTCAGGCTTGTTTATACTGTAAATGAAAGATCGAGTGACTTCAAATATCCGACTATGGAACATTTCCAGATTTTGTCAGGACCGAATTCCTCATCAAATACGAGTTTCCAGTGGGTTAATGGCAAATCATCACAATCAATATCAACAACTTACACCTTTTATCTTTCGGCCAATGAACCGGGTGAGTTCACCATTGAACCTGCAACTGTCACAGTTAACAGAAAAACTTATACTTCAAACTCGGTGACCATAAAGGTTGTTCCGCGCAATAACAATAGCGGAGGTTCTCAGGGCACTACCCAACAGGGTGGCAGCACCCAGCAGGGAGTGACTGGTGGGGGACAAAGTGGAAACAGTCAGAATAACCAACAGACGGCTCAGGCTTCGGTATCAGCCAGCGGTGACGTGTTTGTTTCAGGTTCTGCAAGTAAGAAGAATGTATATGTGGGTGAACAATTTGTCTTTACCAATTCTATTTATTCCAAATTGGACCTGTCAGGTTTCGGTGACGTGAAGTTTCCGGCATATACCGGTTTCTGGAAGGAAGATATTGATATAGGCAACGTAAGTCTGCACAGGGTTTCTGTTGATAACGAAATATACAATGCTGGTGAAATACAGAAGTGTGTTTTGTTCCCTCATAAATCAGGAGATATAGTGATAGACCCTGCTGAAGTTGAAGTCGTAGCACGGGTAAGACAAAGAGGCGGCAGCGGAATGGGTGATCCTTTCTTCGACAGTTTCTTCCAGACTTACCAGAATGTCAAGTATAACTGCAAGTCAAAACCAGTGACTATCCATGTGAATCCGTTGCCTACCGAAGGCCGTCCGGGCTCATTCTCCGGAGCCGTCGGCAACTATACTATGAATAGTTCAATTGACAAGACCTCCCTTATGGCTAATGAGGCGATAACTATAAGATTTACCATAAGCGGTTCAGGCAATGTCAAAATGATTGACAAACTGAATATTAAATTCCCATACGACTTTGAGGTATATGAACCTAAAATTACCCAGAATTCCAAAGTCAACAATGATATTGTTTCTGGAACAAAAGTCTTCGAATATGTTGTGATACCACGTAATTCGGGGGATTTCAGGATTGAGCCGTTTGAATTTTCTTTTTTCAACCCTTCAAAGAAGGAGTATGTGACACTGACATCGCCTGAATTTGAGGTGCATGTTGAAGGTCGCGGCACTGAATTGCAGGAGGTTGAGCGCGGTGTTGAACGCGAGGATGTGGTCAGTTTGGCTGAAGATATCAGGTACATTAAGACCAAGACCCCGAAATTCGGCAAAAGTTCATCCCAATTTTTTGCATCCGCCAACTATTTTATTCTGCTCGGATTATTGTCGGTGATGACAGTTCTGGCCATAGTTTTAATCAACAGAATGATTGCCAAACGTAGTGATGTTGAGGGAATCAAGCGTCGTCGTGCAGAAGGTGTTGCCATGAAACGTCTGAAAAAGGCGAAGGGATATCTTGATGCAAAGGAACCTGACAAGTTTTACGATGAGGTCTCCAATGCACTGTGGTCATATCTTGGTGACAGATTCAATCTGCCATATTCGGAACTTAACAGGGATTTCTTGAACAAGCTTGCTGAGGAGGGTAAGATATCCAAGGAAGATGCAGATAAGTTCATTTCCGTTATCAATGATGCGGAATTCGCCAGATTCGCCCCAGGCACTCCTACTGATTCCATGAATGAAATCTATTCTGAGGCAGTGGAAGTCATTAAGTTGTTTTATTCAAAATTGAAATAGTCATGAAGAAGTTACTGATATCAATGCTATTGCTGATGTCGTTTTGCGCCTTCAGCCAGAATTCTGAAGATTTGTTTCTTAAGGGAGTGGAATTTTATCAGCAGGAGCAATATTCTGATGCTGTGAATGCTTTCCAGCAGTTGTATGACGAGAATCCGGACGTTTTTGAGGTATGCTATAATCTTGGTAATTCATATTATAAGCTGAATGATATGCCTTCTGCTATTCTATATTATGAAAGAGCAAAGCGTCTCGAGCCTAATAATCAGGATGTCATATATAACCTTAATCTTGCAAACAATAGGATTATTGACAAAATTGAATCTGTTCCTGAAATGTTTTATGATAGATGGTGGCAGTCGGTTCTGCATTTTTTCACACCGGATGGTTGGTGTATAGCGGGCATAGTTTTGTTCGTTATTCTTTGTGCAGGATTGGTAGCCATGTTTGTCATGCGACAGCTGAAATTCAGAAAGTTGTTCTTTTGGATTTCAGTAGTTGCTTTTGTTTTGTTCGTGTTTTCTTTCATTGTCAGTTTCAGTATAAAGAGAGATTTGGTGCGCGATAACGAAGGAGTGGTGTTTGCTGCCACTGTTACGGCTAAAAGTTCACCATCGGACAATAGTGTCGATTTGTTTGTGATTCACAGAGGTTTGAAGGTTGATGTAACAGACAATGTCGGAGAATGGATAGAAATCCGTCTTTCGAATGGGAAAATAGGCTGGATTCACAAAGCTGATGTGAAGATAATTTAAAAAACTCAAGTCGGAAGTTTTCAAAATCAATAAATATTCATACCTTTGTAGTCTGAATTGTAATTTGGAAATATTGTATATTTTCATGACTACAAGATTATGAAAGATAGTAATAATCAATTAAATATATAGTATGAAATTTATTGTGTCGAGTAGTATGCTACTCAAAAATTTGGTATCAATAGGCGGCATTCTAAATGCAAGAAATACTATGCCTATTCTTGACGATTTTCTTTTTGAGCTTCAGGGTGATACACTGAAGATGACTGCATCAGATTTGGAGACGACTATGATATCAGAGATGAAAGTTGATATGAGCGAAGGCGATGGCCTGTTTGCTGTTCCTGCAAAAATGCTCATGGATGTTCTTAGAACTTTCTCAGATGTACCTATGACTTTCACCATTGATTTGGCAAATCAATCAGTGACACTCAGTGCTGGCGAAGGCCATTATCATATAGCCGGTCATAATGGTGAGGAATTTCCTCATCTTCCTGAATTTGCTGATGCTGAGACAATCAAGTTGACATCCGAAACACTGACGAATGCCATTTCCAAGACATTGTTTGCAACAAGTAATGAGGAATTGCGCCCAAGCATTACAGGTGTGCTCTTTGATATCACCCCTAATGAGGTTGTTTTTGTGGCAACTGATGCACACAAACTTGTAAAGTATTCCAAATCAGGCTCTTTTGGTGAAACAGTGACTAACTTTGTGGTTCCGAAGAAACCTCTCAACCAGTTGAAAAATATTCTTCAGAATGAGGACTGTGAAGTGACTGTTGAATACAATAAGACCAATGTCACTTTCACATTTGGAACTTACAAGATGTTCAGCAGACTAATTAATAGTCCTTTCCCCAACTACAATATGATTATACCTAAGGATAATCCTAACTGTATGATTATAGACAAGGGGCAATTGCTGAACACGATGCGTCGTATCGGTTACTTCGTAAGTCAGTCAACCAATCAGATTAGAATGAAAATAGGCGGTAATGTCTTAGTCATTTCCGGAGAGGATATGGACTTGTCGAACAAGGCTGAGGAAAAGATAGCCTGCGAATATACCGGCAATGATATCGTAATCGGCTTCAATGCCAAGTTTTTCCAGGAAATGCTGACGCATGTTGATACTGCAAACGTAAGGATAGAACTTTCACAGCCAAACAGAGCTGCTGTCATTCTTCCAATAGAGGAAAGTGAGACTGACGAAAAGCTGTTCATGCTGATTTCCCCTGTTATGTTGAACAATTATTAAAATTATTATAAAATGTCAGAAGAAATAAAAAAATTAGAGCCAAAGGAAGTGTGGAAGCACTTCTACAGTTTGACGCAAATTCCTCGTCCGTCAGGACACGAAAAGGAAGTTGAGGCTTTTTTGGTAAATTTCGGTAAGGAACATAACCTCGAAACTATAAAGGACAAAGCCGGTAATGTGATTATTCGTAAGCCTGCAACCAAAGGTATGGAAAACAAGACAGGCGTCATCCTTCAGGCGCATGTCGATATGGTTCCTCAAAAGAACAGCGATGTCGTTCATGACTTTACAAAGGATCCGATTGATGCTTATATAGATGGTGAATGGGTAAAGGCAAGAGGTACTACTCTCGGCTCCGATAACGGAATGGGAGCTGCTGCAATTATGGCCATACTCGAATCAAAGACTCTGGAACATGGACCATTGGAGGCACTTTTCACAGCTACCGAGGAAACGGGTATGGATGGTGCTAACGGATTAAAACCAGGCGTTTTGAAAGGTGATATACTTCTTAATCTTGATTCGGAGACAGAAGGTGAATTTTTCATGGGCTGTGCCGGCGGTCTTGATGCAAACATCGATTTCAAATTCAAACCACAACCTGTTCCAAAGGGATACAAGTCATTCACACTAAGTGTAAAGGGACTTAAGGGCGGACACTCAGGTATGGATATCAATTTGGGAAGAGGCAATGCAATAAAGATAATGTTCCGTTATCTCAACAGGGCTAAAAAGCAATGGAAGATCCAACTTGCAGATGTTACAGTCGATGGTTTGAGAAATGCAATTCCGAGAGAAGCCTTCTCAACGATTCTTGTTCCTGAGAACAAAGTTGACGACATCATTAAGTGTGTAGCAAAATATGAGGCCATAGTCAACAACGAACTTGGTGCTGTGGAAGACCATATTGAAATCAAACTCACACCGGTTAAGATGCCTAAGTTTATGATTAACAATCCTGTACAGATGAGGCTCATCCGCAGTATCATCGCATGTCAGAACGGTGTCATAAGAATGAGCAAGGAAATGCCTGGTGTCGTTGAAACATCAAGCAATCTTGCCATTGTCAAATCATCAATTAAGAGTGGTGTCGGCAATATTGAGGTTAAATGTCTGCTTAGAAGTTCTGTTGATTCTTCCAAGGATGCTCTTGCAGCCAATATAGGTGCTGCCTTTGAATTGGCAGGAGCTGAAGCTTATTTCGATGGCGCTTATCCAGGATGGAAACCTAATGCGAACTCTGCTATCGTAAAACTGGCTCATAAGGTGTATAAGAAGAAATTCAATAAAGAACCAAAGATTACAGCAGTCCATGCAGGTCTCGAATGTGCTATTCTCGGCGCCAAATATCCTAACTGGGATATGATGTCATTTGGTCCTACTTTGGAACATCCTCATAGCCCTGATGAAAGAGTCAACATCAAATCAGTGGGCGTTTTCTATGATTTTCTGTGTACTTTGTTGAAGAATATTCCTGAAAAATAGTGAGTTAGAAAAAAATGTGCAAAATAGCTTTGTTTTTGAAAAAAAAGCCTATCTTTGCACCTCAAAATTTGAAACGATATGAAAAGGACATTTCAACCATCGAGACGTAAGAGAATCAACAAACACGGTTTCCGTCACAGAATGTCAACTGTAGAAGGAAGAAAAGTGTTGGCACACAGAAGAGCTGTTGGCAGAAAGAAACTGACAGTATCTTCAGAAAGAGGCGGTAAATAAAATACTCGTCATTAAATAAATGAATAGGGCAAGGAGGCACAGTTTTTGTTGTCTCCTTGTCTTGTTTGTATAACAGTTATTTTATGAAAAGTTTAGCCAATATACATAAAATAAAATGTTTTATGTTTGATTATGACGGAGTCCTTTCCGATGGAAACATTTATATGTTGCCTAACGGTGAAGGTTTGAGAAAATCAAATGTAAAGGATGGTTATAGTCTGCATCATGCCATTTTGAACGGATATAAGGTTGCTGTCCTGTCAGGCGGTATCGGTGAAAGCATGCGTAGACGTATGAATGGCTTAGGAATAACCGATGTTATCTTAGGTGTTTCATATAAACTTGATGCCTTCAACGATTATCTTGATGAAAACGGTCTTAGTGCAGATGAGGTTTTGTATATGGGCGATGACATACCCGATTATGAGGTGATTGTGAAGGCGGGTATCGGTGCCTGTCCCGCCAATGCAAGCCACGAGGTTAAGGCTGTGGCTGATTACATATCACCATTCAAGGGTGGTAATGGCGCAGTAAGAGACGTAATAGAACAAGTGCTGACAGTTCAGGGCAAATGGATGAACGACGGCGCTTTTCATTGGTAACATCATAATAAGAATCGACAATGCTTGAACTGAAAGATAAAAGAATAATACTTGCCTCCAGCTCACCGAGAAGGAAACAGTTGCTCTCATTGATGGATATTCCTTTCATTTGTGCTCTGAGTGACAACAAGGAAGTAATCTGTAAGGACCTTACTCCTTACGAAGCAGTCGCAGATCTCGCAAAACAGAAAAGCGATGCTATTATGAAAAATATTGATGACAACGATATAGTAATCACTGCTGACACTATTGTCCTTCTCAACAATCAGATACTTGTAAAACCAATTGACAAGACTGCTGAAAAGGAAATGCTTCAGGCTCTTTCAGGTGCTTCTCACGAAGTGGTTTCAGGTGTATGTATTGCCGATAAAAGATACCAAGACACATTTTATGATGTGACTAAGGTGAAATTCAGCCAGTTGTCGGAAGATGACATAGAATATTACATATCACGTTATAATCCGATAGATAAGGCTGGTGCATACGGAATACAGGAGTGGATTGGTGCAATCGGTATCGAAAAAATCGATGGCTCATACTATAATGTTATGGGACTGCCTACTGAAAAACTATATGCTCATCTGAAGTTATTCCTCAAACATTATGAATAAACGACCACTGATAGTAATATCCAATGATGATGGAGTTCATGCCAAAGGCATCAGAACTTTGATAGATATTGCTAAAAAGCACGGTGAAATCATAGCTGTAGCCCCTGATACGGAACAGTCAGGGAAAAGTCACGCCATGACCGTAGCCGACCCCATGAAACTTAAGCTTGTCAGTGAAGAACCTGGAGTAAGATTTTTTTCCTGCAACGGAACCCCAGTGGATTGTTCGAAAATGGCTATGAAGGCTATTGCTGAGCGAACTCCCGATCTTGTCATTTCCGGCATCAATCATGGTACAAATGTGGGAACCAATGTTTTTTATTCCGGGACTGTCGGAATTGCTATAGACGCCGCAATAGAAGGCATCCCGTCTATTGGATTTTCCCTCTGCAGTTACACCGCTGATGCTGACTTCAGTGAGACAGAGGAATATATAGACTGTATTCTGGGAAAAGTATTGGATAATATCAGTTCGTTGCCCAAGGGTTTGTGTCTGACTGTCAATTTTCCATATAAGCCTGAAGGTGGTATAAAGGGTATGAAGGTATGCAGTTTGTCGCAAGGGAAATGGTACGAGGTATATGAGAAACGAATGCGACCAGGCGTAAATCTTCCATATTATTGGATTACAGGGTTTTATGAGGAAAAGGATATAAAATCCAATAGTGAAATGAAGGTTCTTGCAGATGGTTATGTCTCTATTGTTCCGCTTAAAATTGATATCACTTTTGACGAACACAAGAAAATGTTAGGTTCGTTGTTAGGCGTTGACGTCCTTTAATGCTGAATTATGAAATATTATGTTGTGGCTGGGGAAGCATCAGGTGATCTGCACGGTGCCAATCTTGTACATAATATTTTTCTGAAAGACCCTGAAGCACAGGTAAGAGCATGGGGTGGTGAACGTCTTGAAAAGGAAGGTGCCACCATAGTAAAGTATCTTGATGAAATGTCTTTCATGGGCTTTATTGAGGTCTTTTTGTCATTGCCCAAAATTCTTGGCCTTTTAAAGTATTGCAAATCTGATATCAAGAGTTACAATCCCGATGTTATTATTCTGATAGACTATCCCGGATTCAATCTCAGAATAGCGGAGTTTGCACATAAATTAGGGTATAAGGTGGTCTTTTATATTTCCCCTCAGATATGGGCATGGAACAAGTCACGTGTCTATAAGATAAAGCGGAATGTTGACTTGATGATACCGATTTTGCCTTTTGAGAAGGATTTCTATGAGCGTTATGGGGTTAACGTCAAATATTTCGGGCATCCTTTATTGGATGAAATAGGAGACAGGTGTAAAGTGGATGGAGACAGGAACGAGGACATAGCTTTGCTGCCAGGGTCGAGGAAGTCAGAGATACAAAGGATGCTTCCTGTGTTTGTTGAAGTGGCGAAACGTTTTCCTGAGCAGAAGTTCATTATCGCAGCCATGTCGGTTCATGGGAAGGAATATTATGAAAGAGTGTGTGGCTGTTCAGTTCCGGTCAATGTGCAATTGGTGTTTGACAAGACGTATGATGTGCTGTCACAATCCGGAGTTGCAGTTGTGACAAGCGGGACGGCTACTTTAGAGACAGCATTATTCAAAGTGCCTCAGGTGGTTTGTTATAAGACCAGCGGCATATCATATACAATTGCAAGACTGCTCTTAACGGTCAAATACATTTCCTTGGTTAATCTTATTCTTGACAAACAGCTTGTAAAAGAGTTGATACAAGGTGACTGTAATGTCGGCAGTATTTCCGAAGAAATGCAAAAATTACTCTATGATACTGAATATGTGAGTGGTATGATGAATGGGTATGATGAGTTAAGAGTAAAGTTAGGCAATGAAGATGCGTCTCGGCTGATAGCCGAAGAGATAACAAAAAAGCCGCTTTAAAGCGGCTTTTTTGTTGAATGTATTTCTTAATTCTTATTTCTTAAAGCGTTCTGAGAGGACTTTCAGCATATCGTCAGTCATGCTGTCAAGATCCCAGTTAGGCTTCCAGCCCCATTCTTCACGAGCGGCACTGTCGTCCATCTTGTTAGGCCATGAGTCAGCAATACCTTGTTTGATAGGTTCAACGTCATAGTCCATAACGAAATCAGGGATACGTTTCTTGATAGCCTTATAGATAATTTCAGGGTCGAAGCTCATTGCTGTCACATTGAAACCATTGTGATGGATGAGTTTGTCTGGATTGGCTTCCATAATGCTGATGGCAGCATGGAGGGCATCCGGCATATACATCATGTCAAGGAATGTGCCGGCTTTGAGAGGGCAAGTGAACTTACCGGTCTGAACAGCAGCATAATATATTTCAACTGCATAGTCAGTTGTTCCGCCTCCTGGAAGTGTCACGTTGGATATGATGCCTGGGAATCTCACGCCGCGGGTATCGACACCAAATCTCTTGTGGTAGTAGTCACCGAGCAATTCAGCTGAAACTTTTGTTACACCGTACATTGTGTTTGGACGTTGGATAACATCTTGTGGTGTGTTATCATGCGGGGTCGTCGGTCCGAAGGAGCCTATTGAGCTCGGAAAGAAAATAGCTGTTCCTAACTCACGGGCAACTTCGAGAACGCCGAAATGTCCATAAAGACCTATTTTCCAAGCGAGCTGTGGTTTTGCCTCTGCAGTGGCTGAGAGAAGAGCTGCAAGGTTGTAGATAGTGTCAATCTTATATTTGCGCACTAAGTCGGCAAGTTTTTGAGTGTCTAATATGTCAAGAGCCTCAATAGGTCCAGACTTGAGTTCATCCTTGAATTTTTCAGGAGCAATATCGGTAGCGACTACATTATCGTTGCCATATCTTTTTCTAAGTTCACGTGTAAGTTCAGAACCAATTTGGCCTGCACTACCAATAATCAATATGTTTTTCATTTTAGTAATATTATTATTTCCAATGTTTTAAGTCTATATTGAATTATTATTCCAGCGTTGCAAATGTACAAATTTTTTTAATAACTATATTAATACCGAAGTGCTTTTACAACAGGTTTTTTTGCGACGAATTCTTTCAGATAAAATGGTTCGAAATATGCTATGTTTTCGAAATTATTATCTGTAAAACGTTGATAAGCAGTAGATATTATGTTTTTAGCTGAAAGGTCGTGTGATAAATCAAATATCGCATTTGGCGATTTTATCACATTTTTTGTCTTAGGGGCACCCGAGCCGAGGAAAACAATCTTGCTACTTGACAGATAGTCTTGAAATGATGATTCATCAAGGATTTTGGCATGGACATCAAGCACTGTGTTCATGTCTGAATCATACAGAGCTGTATAGACTTCCATTCTGCGTGCATCTATCATCGGGCATATAAAGCATTCGGGATATAAATCTCTGACTGACAGTGCAAGAGCATAAAGTGTATCTACTGCAATCAGAGGGATGTCAAGTGCATAGCAAAGCCCTTTTGCTGCTGAAACGCCTATTCTGAGACCAGTGTATGAGCCGGGGCCTTTGCTTACTGCGACCGCATCAAGGTCGGAGGATTTCAGTCCGACTTCGTTCAGAACGTCAAGAATGAATTGTGTAAGTACGACTGAATGGTTGTTCCCGGAAGTTTCTTTTAAAGCAATCAATTTGTCGTTTTCAGCGAGTGCGACTGAACAAATTTGTGATGTGGATTCTATGGAGATTATTCTTGCCATAATGTTGACTAATAACTATATCTGCGTGCTCTTGACCTGAATATCAGCTGATAGGGCAGTATTATTGCCAAAGTCAGCAGAATGTTAAGCCCTGCGTGTCCTAAGGTGACAAGGAAAGACTTGAGAGTGAATGCATCCAGGAAGAATAAAGCCAAATGGTGAACAGTTATCATTATCAGAGTAAAAAGAGTATAATTGAGTAAGCCCATAAACGAAATATCGGCGACTGTTCCCGGTTTCATTTCTCTGTTGTTGATGAAGAAGCGGAGTATGGCATGGTAGCATGCACCCATAAGAACACATGCCGATGCGTGCAAACCAATGGTGCCGCTGAAGAAATCAATAGTCAGTCCAACAAACATGGAAATGATTACCATGAGCCAGTTTTCGATATTAGCCGGCAGCATCAATATGATGAGAACATAGAGATAAGGACATAAGAAACCACCTATATTGATGTTATTCAATACGATAACCTGAAACAGTGTCAGGATAATGTAGCGAATTATATGTTGAATATATCTGCGCATATCAATGCATTAAGGAATCTATCTGATTGGAATATATATGGTCGATGACATATACGTAAGTGGTTTTTCTATAATCATCGATAAAGGAGATATCAACATCAAGTACGCCGGTGCTTGCTTTTGGCTTTATGTTTTTTACGAGGCCGACTGGGATGTTGGGAGGGAATATCTTTGACAATCCGCTGGTAACGATAGTATCGTTTATTTTCAGACGGGTGTGTGAAGGGAGATCTACCACGTTTCCTGTCCGGAAGTCATTGCCGTGCCATGAGGCGGTGCCGTACTCTTTTTCAGATATTGGTTTTACGCCGACTCGAAAATTGGAGTGAAGGACCGGCATGATGGATGCGTAGTTGTTGGTGACTTTAACTACTATGCCGACTACGCTTGTTGGGGAAATGACCCCCATTCCTTCCCTTATGCCATCATTTTTGCCTTTGTCTATAATAATTTTATTATTGTTATAGTTGGTGGTGTTGTAGATGACCTCGGCGGGGATGAAATTGAAGATATTTGGGTTTTCGGGGTTGTTGAAAGCTCTGCCGTAAAGAGTACGAAGATTGTCAATGTCCATGGTGTCAATGTCATAGTTCCGGTAGGATGTCACCAGCATTTTTCTGAGCATGGCATTTTCCTCAGCCAGGTTTTTGTTTACTGTGCCGAGCTGCCAGTATTTGGTGATATCGGAACGTTTCTCGTATATTGTGCCTTCGAAATTATTGACAAAGTTGTTGGATACCGCTCTTTGGTAGTCATTAAAGCGCATAAGCAGTATAAGGCTTACCAGCAGGCAAATGATGAAAGTTATGGAAAAAATGTATCTTTGCAGAAAGCGGATTATTTCACGCATGACTCAAAAAACATTATTTGATGAGGAAGGTGAACTTGTTGAAGTTTTTGAGGGCTATGCCGGTACCGCGGGCAACAGCGCGCAGCGGATCTTCAGCGACATAGACAGGAAGTTTTGTCATTCTGCTGATACGTTTGTCAAGGCCCCTGAGGAGCGAGCCGCCGCCAGCGAGGTAGATGCCGGTTCGGTAAATGTCGGCTGAAAGTTCCGGAGGAGTTTTTTCAAGAGCGTTGAGGATAGCGGTTTCGATTTTTGATATGGTTTTGTCAAGAGCGCCGGCAATTTCCATATAATTAACCTTGACTTCCTTAGGGATACCTGTAAGCATGTCTCTGCCGTGAACAGCGTAATCATCAGGTTTTACGTCAATATCTGGAAGAGCAGCACCGACTTCTTTTTTAATCATTTCGGCTGTGCTTTCACCGATGTTGATTTTGTGTTCTGTACGCATGTACTCGACGATGTTGGCATTAAGTTCGTCGCCTGCAACTCTGATAGAGGTGTTGTTGACAATGCCGCCGAGAGCGATGACGGCGATCTCTGAAGTGCCGCCGCCTATATCGACAATCATGTTGCCGGTAGGTTCGAGCACATCGATACCGATGCCGATTGCTGCTGCCATAGGTTCGTGGATAAGTCTGACATCTCTTGCACCGGCATGTTCTGCTGAGTCTTTGACGGCTCTTTCCTCAACGTCGGTGATACCGGAAGGTATGCAGATTACCATCTTAAGGGCTGGTGTAAAGACACCTTTCTGGATGTTAATCATCTTAATCAACTCCCTTATCATTATTTCCGCAGCGTTGAAGTCGGCAATGACACCATTCTGCAAAGGACGAATGGTGCGGATGCTGCTGTGGGTACGTCCCTGCATCATCATTGCTTTTTTGCCTACTGCAAGCACCTTGCCTGTTGGCTGTTCAATAGCGACGATTGAAGGTTCGTCAACTACAACTTTATCGTTATATATAATTATAGTATTGGCTGTTCCTAAGTCAATAGCTATCTCTTTCATGAAGAAATTAAAAGCACCCATCTGATTTTAATTTTATGTTAATGTTTAAAGTGACGATGGCCGGTGAAAACCATTCTCATTCCGTTGTTGTTACAATAGTCTATACTGTCTTTGTCCCGAATTGAACCACCGGGTTGGATTATAGCGTCAATGCCTTCTGCATGGGCTATTTCCACACAGTCGGAAAAGGGGAAGAATGCATCGGATGCCATGACAGCACCTTTGAGTTCAAAGTTGAAGGATTTGGCTTTGGCAATGGCCTGTTTCAAGGCGTCAACCCTGGAGGTTTGCCCTGTACCGCTGCCCAAAAGCTGCCCATTCTTTGCAAGGACTATGGCATTTGATTTGGTGTGTTTTACGAGAATATTTGCAAAGACGAGGTCATCACATTCAGCGGCTGTAGGTCGTTTCTCAGTGACATATTGAAAGTCGGCAACCGAATCAGTGACGTTATCTGTATCCTGCACTAATACCCCGTTAAGTATTGATTTAAAGGTTTTTGAGCTGAAATCACGTTTTTTGAGCTTCAGTATGATTCTGTTTTTCTTTGAGAAAAGAATCTGAAGGGCTTCTTCTGAGAAATCATCGGCAATGAGAATTTCAAAGAAAAGTTCATTTATTTCGTTTGCGAGGTCAATTGAGTTGACCTTTCCATTGATTACGATTACTCCGCCGAAAGCAGAGACAGGGTCTCCTGCCAGGGCATCCCTCCATGCTGTCAGAAGGTCCTGACGAAGAGCAAATCCGCAGACGTTGGTATGCTTGATAATAGCTACAGCAGGTGATTTGAAATCCGACATCAGACGTAAGCCCGAATCTATGTCAACAAGATTGTTGTAGGATATTTCCTTTCCATGCAACTGTGTGAATAGTTCATCGAGATTGCCGTAAAATGAACCCTTTTGGTGAGGATTTTCACCGTAACGCAGATGTTTGCTGTTGACAGAACTTGTCTTGAAACATTCAACTGCGTTGTCTTTGTTGAAATAATTGAATATTGCCGTGTCGTAGTGAGAGGAGACATTGAAGGCTTTTGTTGCCATCAACTTCCTGTATTCCAATGAAGTGGCACCGTTGTTCTCAGTGAGCACGGACACGAGTTCCGGTATCTGTTCCACGGAGGAGATTATCACCACATCATTGAAATTTTTGGCAGCGGCTCTAATGAGAGATATGCCGCCTATATCTATTTTTTCTATGATTTCATCATCGGAACAGTTTGCTGCGACTGTTTTTTCGAACGGATATAAATCAACAATAACGAGGTCAATGGAAGGGATGTCATATTTTGCGACATCAGCTTTGTCATTTTCCGATTCGCGGCGGTTTAGGATGCCGCCGAAAATTTTTGGGTGCAGTGTTTTTACCCTGCCCCCGAGTATTGAAGGGTAGCTGGTGATGTCTTCTACCTTTATCAAATTGTTGCCGGTTCCTGACGACATAATATAATCGTATGTGCCGCCGGTGGCATAGATGGCAATATTAAGACTCTTAAGAACACTCAAAAGAGGCAGAATGCCATCTTTGTTATACATCGAAATCAAGCAATTATGTATGGTTTTCATCAATATTCCAAATCTTTTTGAACAAAAAAAACATTACTGAAATTTAACTTACAAAGTTATTTATTTTTTATAAGTTGTGGTTTCTTTTGTGCTGAAATTTTCTAAAAAAAATCAATGTAAAAAAATTTGCAAATTGTAAAAAAAAATGTATTTTTACCGATTATTTTTTTAGGGTAAGTTTATGGTCAAAAATTGGATACTAAAAGAAGAAGGAGATTCGAAGATAGTCGGTGAATTGGCAAGTCAGCTAAACATAGACTATACATTGGCGAATCTGTTGGTACAGCGGGGGATTACGACTGTAAACGATGCCAAAAAATTCTTCCGTCCTGACCTGAAAAACCTTCATGATCCATTCCTTATGAAGGATATGGACAAGGCTGTCGATAGACTCAACAAGGCTGTAAAAAATCGTGAAAAGATTCTAATTTATGGCGATTATGATGTCGATGGCACCACTGCGGTATCACTTTTATATACTTTTCTCAAGAAATTTGACCCGACTCTCGAAATAGATTTCTATATTCCTGACAGATATTCCGAGGGATATGGGATTTCAATTCAGAGTATAGATTTTGCCTACGAGAATCATTTCACATTGGTGATTGCACTTGATTGCGGCATTAAGGCAAACGAACAAGTCGCTTATGCAAAGACTAAAGGCATAGACTTCATTATTGGTGACCACCATCGTTCCGATGATGTCTTACCTGATGCCGTCGCCGTTTTGGATTCAAAACGTGACGACGACACTTATCCGTATAAAGATTTGGCTGGCTGCGGTGTGGCATTCAAATTGGCGCAAGCTTTTGCCAAGAAGAATAAGATTCCTTCTGATGAACTTTACAATTATCTCGATTTGGTTGTTGTCAGTATTGCATCCGACATCGTTCCAATTACTGGAGAGAACAGAATATTAGCTTATTACGGATTGAGGCTTATCAATTCAAAACCGCGTCCCGGACTTGAGGCTATTCTTGATAGCGCAAATGTGAAACGACGTCCAAAAGCGTTGTATAACATCAATAAAAGTATATTTTCCAAAGAATTGACAATCAATGATTTGGTGTTTATTATAGGGCCGCGTATAAATGCTGCGGGACGTCTTGAAAACGGCAAGACATCAGTCGAACTGCTTAACTCCGACAGTCTTGAAGATGCAAAAGTTATAGCAAAGAAGATAAATGACATCAATAAGGAACGTCGTAATCTTGACAATATTGCAACAATGGAGGCTCTGGATATGTTGAGCAAGGATATTACAACTCTTAACAAAAAAACCACGGTCGTTTACAATCCGAAATGGTTCAAGGGGGTAGTGGGAATTGTGGCATCAAGATTGACAGAGATATATTATCGTCCTACTATAGTGTTTACCAAGTCAGTGGAGGATGAATCCTCGGATGAAACTATACTTACCGGTTCAGCACGTTCAGTCAAGAATTTTGACATTTATGAGGCCATAGATGCTTGTAGTGAATATCTTGAACATTTTGGCGGTCACACCTTTGCGGCCGGACTGTCGTTAAAAGAAGAAAACTTCGAAAAATTCAAAGAAAAATTTGAACGTGTTGTTTCGGAACGTGTCACTGAAGACACATTAACTCCGGAGATCACCGTTGATACCGAAATAGACTTGAATGAGATAAATCCGAAGTTCTACAAGACTTTAAAGATGTTTGCTCCGTTCGGCCCAGGCAACAATTCTCCTGTTTTCTGTTCGAATGGTGTGACTGATACCGGTCTGGTTCGTAAAGTCGGCAGCAATCATCTCAAATTATCTGTATGTCATCCTAACAAAAACGGCTACCCAATTTCGGCAATTGCTTTCCAACAGGGCGAATATTTCGACCAGATAGCTGGTGGGCTGCCTTTCAATATAGTCTATAATATTGAGGAAAACGAATGGAACAATAAGATTTCACTCCAGCTTAACATCAAGGATATTAAGATGTTGGAATAGGATATGCAACTGCAGCCGATTTATTTACATGAATTTCAGAAAAACGGGGACAATCACACCCCCTCTTCCTTTTTTGGTGTCCGTTTCTGCTTGTTGCGCATGATACCAGGAGGAGTGATGCCATTAATATTGCTATTGTGATTACAATTTTTTTCACCTTAATTTTTTAGTTATAACGATAAAAAGTAGAAATCTCGTATAATTCAGAATAAAAAAACTGATAATTATGAATTGGCTTGACATTGTGATACTTGTTCCGTGTGTTTGGGGACTGATAAAGGGAATCAGCAACGGTATTGTGAAGGAAGTGATGCAGATAGTGTCGCTGGTATTAGGTATATGGCTTTCCATCAAGTTTTCGGATAAGGTTCTTGCATTTGTCTTGAGCAAATTTCCACAGTTTAACGATTCGATTTCATCATACGCCCCCGGAGTTGTAAAGGTAGTGGCCTTTATATTGATGATGCTGTTGATAGTGTTGGTTGTCAGATTATTGAGTGGAATTATCGAGAAGATAATCAATATGGTTGACTTAGTTTGGTTGAACAGAATTCTTGGAGCCGTTTTCGGGTTTCTTAAAGGTGTTTTAATTGTAAGTATATTGTTTTTCTTCTTGAATAATAGCTTTAAGATTTTCAATTTGCTGGTTAAAGAAGAAACACAAAGTAATTCGATATTGCTCCCATATATTAATAAGGTATCGGAGAAATTTGCCGAGTACAGTACACTGTCTTCTAAAGATACTCCTGCTTCTTCGGATGAAGAAGATGAGGAACAGGCATAAAAAAAGAGGTCAGTGTTTTTCAGCACCGACCTCTCAATCATGAAAAACAATTATATTGAATAATTAATTCATTATCATTGCTACTATTGCCATTGCATCCATAACGTTGACAATGCCATCTTGATTGACATCGGCATTGTTGAACAGGAATGGATTAGGGGCAGAGTCAATTATGTAACTTACTACGGCCATTACATCCATTACGTTGACGATACCGTCGCCGTTTGCGTCACCGATAAGTGATGCTGAACCTGTTATTTGTACATCGTCAAGCACAACACCATATCCGCCGTTAAGTTCGGCTTCGAAAGCGAGGTAGTAGTTGGCTGTTGGGTTAGGAAGTTCAATTTCTCTGTGTTTCCAGTTTGCGAGACTGAACTGATAGGATGCGAGCATCTGCCATTCGCCGTCAGTAGCATTTTTGTAATAAACAGTCAGTTTATCCTGAAAGTTCTGGAATACTGACTGTGCATGCCAGAAATCAAGTTTAGGATCACTGATGTTGGAAATGTCAATCAGAGGAGAAACGAATCTTACGATTGCCGGCTCTTCACTGTAAACCAGGGCATTGTAACTGCCGGAATGAGCATGATACGGATGATGTTCATGACCACCATCTTGGATTACCCATTCAGCTTCACCGGAAACAACCTCCTGTGTCCAGCATCCCGGGAATTCACCTCCTTCTTCGAAACCTTCATTCCAAGGATATGAAGAAATGGAAACATTGCAGATGTCGAGGAATGGATAGAAAGTCCCATCGTAAGTGTAATCGTAGTCAGCATTGATTGTTACGGTAGAGTTGATGACTGTTCCGAAAGGAGCATTTTCGCTTACTGTAATTGAGAATGCGCCTGTAGCAGTGCCACCTGCAGGAATTTCTCCGTAGAAGACAGGGTCAACAGAATTGATGGTGATATATTCGCAATCAGTTGTATATATGCCATAAGCGTTGTGAACGTCAGCATCACCGTTGTTGATGAATGTGGCTGTGAGGTTGAGAGTCTGTCCTGGAAGGAGCTGACCTTCAACGCCGTTGCTTAACAACGTCACATTAGGAGCTTCGGCTGCAAAGTTGAGTTTTGCGGTCCATGTGGCTTCATCGCTTGTGAAAGTAACTGTACACTCAACTGTATGACCGTTAGGGATTATTGGAGAAGCTTTCAGTGTGAAGGCATTTTCGAATGTCAGAACGGTGTCGGGTACAATATTACCGAGTTCTGCCACATTGTTGACAAAAATGACGTAAGGGTCATCGGAAGTGACTGTTGCCACTACGTTTCCAGCAACATCAACACCTACGTTCTTCACTTTGTAGTCAACGGTGAAGGTTTCGGCATAGTCAACAACACCATCGCCGTCGGCATCGTTGATGTTCCAGCCGCGTCCAACGAGATAAGGACCTTCGGCAGGGATAGTCACGATTTCAGCTTCATATCTCATATAATCCTGTCTTGTAATTGTAAGGGTGAGGACGTTGTCTGGTTCAATGAAAGGAACTTCGATTTCCTGTTCTTCACCTGTTGCAGTAGTTGTTACAAGAATCTGGCCATCGAGTGTCAGGGCGATGGTTGCGCCTTCGGTACATGTGATGATGAAAGGAGCGATACCAGCCATTACAGTGGGCATGTGCTCAACTGCAAGTTCCAGTGGCTGATGAACATATAATCTCATGAACGGGTCACAGTGAGAGGTGAACATCTGATAGGTGATGTCTTTTGAGCTACCGTTGGATGGCCAACTGCTTTGTGCCAGAAAGAATTTGCCGGCGATGTTGCCAAAAGCAGGCATCCAGTTGCCGGTGTTGTCAGCGTAAGGACCATAGGTTGGCAGGAACTGTGGATCAAAGAGGTCATACATGCCCCATACGTAGGTGTCGTTTACGAAGGAGTATGAGGTTTCGGTAGGAGCGAGATAACCTACAGCACCGGCGTTCTGACCATTGTAAGTATGGCGTTCGAAAACTTCACCGAAGCAAGGTGTGGAGTAATTGAACTTACCTGTCAGGCAGTTGATTGTGAATACGAATGTGAGTTTTCCCACATTGTTAAGCTGACTGATGTTGGAAGTTGAGAATGCAGGTTCACCCCAGCCTTGTTCGTATCCGTGGTCTCTGTGTTGCAGAATACAAGCACCATTGTTTATAGCGGTGACGACTTGTGCAGCGGTACCGCCTGACCAACCTCCGAGTTCAGCCGGAGTTTGAGGAATATACTGGGTTCCGGTAGGTCCGAAGTAAGACACCACCATTGAGGTGTTTTGGTTTGTTGACCATACAGCCCCCGGGGTACCCTGATATATTGCATTGATTCTTACAGGACTATAGTTGTGGTTTCTAAGGTATCCGCCTACAGCCTCTGAGCAGATCTGGAACCAACGTTCGGTCTGCCATCCCAATGCTGTAATTGGGTGGTTGTAATATGCAGTATCCATGCAAGGAGTCAGTTCATACTCATACAGTTTGCTTGTAAGGACAGCAATCTGGTCAACGTTTTCGCCACCCATACGTGAGAAGGCCATCTCCGGAAGATGGTCCCCGGTAACGTCAGAATATTGGTTGTCGGTGATGCAGGAACCGAGAGGGTGGGATATGGTTTCAGCAGGAATGCCTACGCTCATGTTGGTGTTGTGGTCGCCCATCAGCAGAACTGCTACTGGAGGAATATCCCAATTGTTGTATGCATTGTGGAAGTAAGACTTCATTTGGTCGGTCGTGTTACAGCCCATTTCAGAAAGTGTTTTGACTTCTGTGAGGATACCCTGTTTGGTTCTGTATTCTTTCAGAGCATTAGCGTAAGGTCTGAAGTCTTCACGGTTAGGGATGACGATAAGATATTCGCAACCGGTGAGTTCGTCTTTGCTGTTGAAATATTCGCGTGAACGTTTTTCGTAATCGACTTTAGGAAGTTCGGCATAATTCAGAAAGACGTTTTGGAGGATAGGGTCGAACCATGGTGAACGATATTTGTCGTTGCCTATGTGTTTTGAACCACCTTCGAAAGTAACATCAACGTTAATGTCTGAATAAACTGTAAGTTCCTTTGTTACAGGATTGTACTGGAAAGGAGAAATTGCCAATATTACAGCATCCACACCGCGGACGGAGGTTGGTTCCGAAACGATTATTGGATTTGAAGGATAGTTGGCGTTTGTGGAATAAACTGTTTCGTTCTTGACGTAATTTTCTTCAGGTTCTTCCGATTCAGCCTGGATTCTCAGTGCTGGAGCGATATTGACATTGCTGACAATATCTTTTTTGCAGTCAATAATATTGACTGATACTGTAGCGCCTTGGGGAACTGCGATATAGCGACTTACTACCGGCAGATTAGGCATGCCTTCATCCTGAGGAATGAAAATGCCAGGAATAACAATCTGCTGCATATCTTCGCCTCTGTAGCTGACTGATTCAAATGAATATGAAGGAGTCGAGAGGTTGACGATAATGCCGTTGCCAGAGCGTTTGTTGGAATAGGTCATCTCTTGAGCAGAAGTGTTGACAGAGATGAGGAGCATACTGAGTATGCAGAACGATAATAATGTAAATTTCTTCATAGTATGTATTTGGGGTATTATTTTATTACTCCTAATTCGCGGCCAACTTTAGCGAAAGCGGCTATAGCCTTGTCAAGGTGCTTAACTTCGTGAGCGGCAGAAAGTTGGACTCTGATACGGTCTTGTCCTTTAGGAACGACAGGATAGTAGAATCCGGTTACATAGATGCCTTCGTCCTGCAGTTTTGCTGCGAATTCCTGTGACAGTTTGGCGTCATAGAGCATGACAGCGCAGATAGCTGACTGTGTGGGCTTTATGTCGAAACCGAGGGCAAGCATTTTTTCCTTGAAATAGTTTGTGTTGAAATGCAGTTTGTCCTGGAGTTCGTTAGTTTCCGACATCATGTCGAACATTCTTGCACCGGCAGCTGCAACCATTGGAGGAATGGAGTTCGAGAAGAGGTAAGGACGAGAACGTTGACGCAGCAGGTCGATGATTTCCTTCTTACCGGTTGTGAAACCGCCTACAGCTCCGCCGAAGGCTTTGCCTAAGGTGCCGGTGATTATTTCAACTTTGCCTCTCAGGTTGAATAGTTCGGTGACTCCGCGACCTGTATTTCCGACTACACCTGCCGAGTGTGATTCGTCAACCATGACCATAGCATTGTATTTGTTTGCGAGTTCTATTATTTTGTCCAAAGGAGCAACATTGCCATCCATTGAAAACACACCGTCAGTGGCGATTATGCGGAATCTGTCGGCCTGAGCGAGCTGAAGTTGCTTTTCGAGGTCGGCCATGTCGGCATTCGCATATCTGTAACGTTTGGCTTTACAGAGTCTTACACCGTCAATGATGGATGCATGGTTCAGAGCATCTGAGATGATGGCGTCCTGGTCTGTGAGCAATGGCTCGAAAACACCACCGTTTGCATCGAAGCAAGCAGCATAAAGGATGGTGTCCTCTGTACCGAAGAAATTTGCAATCTTTGCTTCAAGTTTCTTGTGAAGGTCGGAGGTGCCGCAGATGAATCTGACGGATGCCATACCATAGCCGTGAGTGTCCATGGCTTCCTTGGCTGCCTTAATCAATTCCTTGTTGTTGGCGAGGCCTAAATAATTGTTGGCACAGAAATTCAACACTTCTTTTCCACCAACTTGAATGCAAGCTCCCTGAGCTGATGTGATGATTCTTTCGTTTTTGTACAAGCCGGCATCTTCGATGTCCTTTAACTCTGCCTGTAAATGTTTTTGAAAATCTTTGTACATGATAGTTATTTGATTATATGATACTTAATTTTGATTTAAATCAATTATTTGAATTAACCAACAAAGATAATCTTTTTTATGTATTTATTTCTTTTTTTGGATAATATTTTCAAATGCTTGATTTTGTATTAGTACCTGATATCAGTTTACGACTACCACGCCTCGTTTTCTGATTTTATCACCTTTTGGTGTAATCCCTTCTAACAGAATGATATAAGTGCCTGAACTGACTCTTGCACCTCTGTCGTTGCAGCCATCCCATGAGAAATCTTGTTCCGTGCCGGCGAGCACGTTATTGAGAAGATGTCTTACCCTGATTCCCTGTCTGTTGTATATGTGGCAGTTGATGATTACATCCGCTTCATCGAAATAACAGTGAATATTGACGTAATCGTTGCTGCCGTTATTGTCTGGTGAGATTATTGTCGGATATATTGTCATGGTGACATCTTGACTTTCGGATACGATATCTCTGAATTGTGAATTCTGAATCCCAGGACTTCCGAAATTATAAGTCTGTGCTGCCGAATGCCAGTTTCCTGCATCATTTGTCGCCCGTTTGGGTGACATACGCTCAAGGCTGACACCATTTTCGTTGGCAAGACTCGACAGATGCAGGTCAGAACTGTAGATAAACCTATCAATTATGTTGTTTTCATCGGTGGCAATACAGATGTAACCTTTTGAACGGTTCAGGTTTGGAAAATTATCCATGTTGATGAATGCTAAGGTGTCATGATATGGATAGATGTCTGCAAGTCCTGAACAGTCGGATGACAGGACAATGATTTCTCCTGGTTTTAAAAATTTCTTGGGTATGGTTTTGGTGTATTTTGTCTTCTCCAGATTGTCGGTATTTGAGGTGTATCCAAATTTAAGTTGCTGAATGTCAATGAGTTTATTTGAATTGTTTATTATTTCCACATAGTCGTTGGCATCATCGGGGGCATTGAACAGTACTTCATTGAACAGCAAATCAGAAAAATCAGGTGCATATCCGATTCCGAATTGTGAAGAACATACTGAGGTGTTTCCGGCGCAGTCTTCAAGTGGACTGACGGTTTGCAAAAAATATAGAATACCTGGTTCAATGTTCTGATACAGATTGGCAATGAGTTTGTCAGACGAGTGCCCTTCAATTTCGACAGAAGAAATTTCGAGATAAGGTTCGATGCGGTAAATGGAAGTGTTTAGAATCACGTAAGGTTCAAGCTGTTCGGAGAATGTGATTTCGAGCCGGTTTTCTGAAATTACGGAAATATCAAGAATGAAAGCCGGAGTTTCGTCAATTACTGTTTTGTAGGATACCGAGTTTTGTCTGCACGGTGTTCCTCCTGACTGGTCTTCACACACAGACCAGTTCTGACGGCCAAGACACGGAAGGTCATGGTCAATCATTTCAATTGACCATCCTCCCGTTATCTTGTCTTCGTCAGAGATAAAATCAGGTGAGTAGTTTATATAGTCAATATCTCTTAAGTTGGTGTCAGTCAATGCAATATATCCTTCAGACTTAAGACTGAAAGACAAAAACAGAATCAGGTTGCCACTTATGAACTCACCGATTTTTTTTGATGAAATGACAGCGTATCCGTAACCGTCAATGTAAGAATTGGCGGGCAGCTCTAACATTTTTCCGGAAAGAATCAGGTGCCAGCCTGAAATATCCATGGTTTTTGAAGTCCTGTTGTAAAGTTCGAGATAATCATACGGCGGCAGTCCATTCGGTTCCGGATTGACATCAAACATGATTTCATTTATTATTATATCGTGAATATTGGCTCCGACAGCAGTTGTCGGAAATGTCAATATAATTATCAACTCCATAATAAATGATATGGTTTTAATGTTCATAAAGCAGTTCTTTTTATATATATGTCAGAAAAGCCTTTTCTGTTACCTAATTTTTTCTATTTTTGCAAAAATATTATCGTGTATGAAGAAAATCATTTGTCTAACTATATTGTTAAGTGTTGCAATCACTAATGTTTTCGGCCAAGTGCCTGAAAATATAAAGAAGCATTACAGTAACACTTTTGAAGTTTTCACAGATTTTATTACAGCCAAGCCTGAAAATTTTACGCCCAAGGCTATAAATATGGGGTATAGTTTCAGTATCTCATACCTTGTTCCTATGGGAAAATCGGATTTTTCGTTCTCAATCGGCGGCGGAATGACATGGCACAATTTCTACTCCGATGCATTACCGAAGGATGCTATACCTACCGATTTGTGGAATGACCGTTGGAATGATTATTATTTCATGAAGTTGGATTCGTTGGGTGTTGCCACATATACTAAAAACAAGATATGTGTTGCGTATTTTGGTGTTCCAGTGGAGTTGTTCTATTGTGCAAAGAACGGAATAAGATTCACTGCGGGAATGCGATTGGACTTCAAGATTGGCTCCAATACGAAATACAACGGCACTGATTTCCTGTATGGCACGACTGAGGTGTATAAGTACAAGAAATATAATCTTCAGAATCTGTCGAATTTTGGATTATGTCCAGTTGTCAGATTCGGTTGGCGTTGGTTTAACGTATATGCTTCATATTCATTGATTTCAGTATATGAGGCCTCGGTAGGTAACAAGATAAAACCTATATCGCTTGGAATCTCGTTCACTCCGGGAAGATAATTAAGGCAGGTTTATCTTATTTTTTCGCCGTTAATATAAAGCGAAAGCATTTCCGTATTTGGTATCTGTGATAAAGGTGCGGTCATCAGGTCTTCGGAAAGGATGACAAAATCAGCGCATTTGCCTGTTTCGAGGCTTCCTTTGACATTTTCTTCGAACTGTCCTTTTGCAGCCCAAATGGTTATTGAGCGAAGGGCTTGTTCTCGTGTCAGTGCATCGTGTGGTTGAAATCCTTCTTTCGGATTCCCGTCAATATCCTGACGGGCAACGGAAGAATAGAAGGTAATCACAGGATTCATATTCGACCAAGGGAAATCGGTGCCATTGACCAACCAGTTGTTTTCGCTGAGCAGTCGCCTATAGGCATAAGCGTTCCTGATGCGTTGTGTTCCGATGTATTTTCCGGCCCAGGACATATCATCAATGCAGTGAGTTGCCTGAATTGAAGGAATGATATTCAATTTTCCATATCGTTGGAAATCAGTACTATCCACTATCTGAGAATGTTCTATACGCCAGCGTAGGTCGTTGTTATCAGATAAAAAATCAGAATAAATATCCAATGTGTGCCGCACACCGCCGTCACCGATTGCATGAGTGCATACCTGAAAGCCTGAGTCAATGGCTTTACGGCATATCTGCCGGTAAAAACGGTCATCTTTAACTATAAAGCCTTCTGTCTCAGGTGAATCGGTATATGGTTGAAGAAGTTTGGCTCCACGTGAGCCGAGAGCTCCGTCGGCGTAAAGTTTTACAGAATGGACTTTCAGTCGGTCGGTTTCTAATTTGCCTTGGTTAATGAAGAAATCGAATGTGGAGTCAGGATTTGCCATGGCATTGACTTTTATCTTCATTATGCCTTCGTCCTGTAGCTTCTTAATTGTCAGTATGGTATGCTTGTCTAATCCTGCATCAGTGATGCTGCTCAGACCGTTGTCAAAACAAACAGACTCGGCTTTCAGAAGTGCTGTCTTAAGTTGTCCGTCAGTGAGCGGAGCGATTGCGGCTTTTGCAATATCAGCATCATTGTCGAGAAGTATGCCTTTTGGATTACCGCTTTCTGTATTCATATTGATTAGGTTCAATATGTTATCATTGACAAGGACTGCATGTCCGTCAACTCTTGACAGCAGGATGAATTTGTCAGGGAAAAGCTGGTTGAGCATCTTATTGTCGGGAAATGGATGACCGCCATTTTCCGAAGTCCATAGATTTTGGTCCCAGCCCTGACCGATAATCCAGCCGGAATCGTTATTGTTGTGCTGTTGAAGTCTTTCAATGACCTCGTTGAATGATGAACAACCCTTGAGATTGATATACCTGACGAGAGTTTCGCCGAAATAGACGAAATGGCAGTGCCCATCGATGAATCCGGGGTATACACATTTGCCTTGCAGGTCAATTTTTTCCTTTGATTTGCTTTTAAAGTTATTGCCTGTATATACTATTTTGCCATCTTTAACCGCCATCTGCGAAACAACCGTAAAATGTTCATCTACAGTGTATATGTGACCATTGACCAACAGAAGGTCGGCAGAATCGTCATAGTAAAAATTGTTCTGTTTGTTTAAATCTGTCTGCATGATGTTTTAAAATGCAAAAATATTGATTTTATGTAACCTTATTAGAAATTTTGCGTCATATTGTTATAAAAAACAAGTATTAGATTATGAAAAAGGTTCAAGTTCTTATTCTGACAATTTTATTGTTAATAGCATGTTCTTCGTATACTGTAAAAGTCAAATTAACCGGCAAGAGTGTTACACAAACTTTGCAGATAGATGATAATTATACGGAAATTGAGGTTAACAGGGCAATTAATGTGTTTATGAACGATACTGTTTCGATGGCGTTTGTGGAAGCTGATGAAGCGCTTATTCAGTATTTTCAGTATAAGATTAAGGGAAATTGTCTTGTATTGACTATGCGGGAAAATATCAGTTTGGAAAGTTCCGGCAACAAAAAATCTTCGATTAAGGTTTATTTGCCTTTAAAAGATGGAATAAATGATATCAAGCTCAGTGGGGCATCGTCATTTGTATGCGGTAATCCTTTATCTGCTAATGAGTTATCGATAGAATTAACTGGTGCGTCTTATTTGAAGGGTGACATCATCGCCAAAAGTATCAAGGCTGAAATATCAGGCGCAAGCAAACATGATGGTTATGTTGAGGCTCGAAAGTTGATAATGAATTTCAGCGGTGCATCAAAATATGACGGCACGTTAAATTCCGACAATGCATCAATCAATGTTTCTGGGGCTTCCGACATCAGATTTGACGGTATTGTCGATCAGTTGAGATTGAAGTTGAGTGGTGCTTCACATCTTGAGGGCAGGCAGATTGCGGATTTGAATGCAGATATCTCGGGCGCAAGTCATGCTGATGTTGACTGTAGCGGCACAATAAAATGTAAAGTGTCGGGAGCCAGCAAACTGATTTATTCCGGGAATGCATCAATTGAAAACATAGACTCCTCGGGAGCTTCAGTGGTCCGTAAGAAATAGTTTCCGGTTTATATTCCGATTAGTACAGGCAGCGGTCGAGGTCGGCGGTTATTTGTTCTTTGTCCATGTGCTGACCGATAAATACAAGTTTTATCATGCGGTCGCCGACTTCGTCGTCCCAATCGCGGCGTAGTGACGGATCCTGCGCCATCATCTGTTCCAACTCATACTTAGGAGCTGTAGCGTACCATTGGCCGCATTCACTGAGTTGTTTGCTTACCCCTGACTGTTCGAAGAGGTATGACATGTCGTTGTCGCTTGCAAACCAGCATAGTCCTTTTGAGCGTATGACGTTGGCAGGCCACTTGTTGGTAACGAAGGTGTCGAACTTGACAATGTCGAAAGGTTGACGTCTGTAATATACGAAAGTGCTGATTCCATATTCTTCAGCTTCGCCCTCATCCTCATGGTGATGATGGTGATTGTGACCATGATGTTCATGCTCATGGTGTTCATCTTCATGATGTTCATCTTCGTCATCATCGACTGGCGTTTCCATTTCGCGAATCCAGGCTGCGGAGGTGGCTGCACGGTTGAAATCAAAAATTCTCGTATTTACGATTTTGTCGAGGTCAACGTCGCAGTAGTCACATTCTATGATTTCGGCGGTAGGCTGTATGGCACGGATGATAGCTTTGATACGGCCGCGTTCGAAAGCACTAACCTCTGAAGCTTTGTTCAGCAGGATGATGTTGCAGAATTCAATTTGTTGGATGATGAGGTTGGCGATGTCTTCCTCATCGATATTGTCGCGTTGCAGGTCTTTGCCTCCGTCAAATTCAGTTTGGAGCCGGAGGGCATCCACTACTGATACGATGCAGTCGAGATATGCGATGCCGTCCTTTGTGTATTGTGGGCCTAATGCAGGCATGGAGCAGATGGTTTGAGCAATAGGAGCAGGTTCGCAGATGCCGCTTGCCTCTATGACGATGTAGTCAAAGCGTTTCATTTTCACGAGGTCGTCAATCTGGTTGACGAGATCCATTTTCAGTGTGCAACAGATGCAGCCGTTTTGCAGAGCTACAAGACTGTCATTGCCTTTGCTGACAATGCCACCTTTGGCTATGAGTGAGGCATCGATGTTTACTTCACCCAAGTCGTTGACGATTACGGCGAATTTGATGCCTTTTTTGTTTGATAGTATTTTGTTAAGGAGTGTTGTTTTGCCGCTTCCCAAGTATCCGGTCAGAAGCAGCACTGGTATTCTTGTGTTATTCATCTTTTCAGTTTTGATTGTGTGTGCAAAGATAATTCAAAAATCTTATTATTGTGTGTCTCTGAAAATGACATTGGCATTAGTGCAGAGTGTTGGGCATACAAGTATCCCAATAGCGGCCAATTCTATACATATAGGAAGAAGAAGAACAATCCGCCGATTATGATGCCAAGGTGATATTTGAATGCAAAATCATTGTTAGTCTTAATGCGAGCCCAGCCGACAATGCCTGCTACGAGCAGAAGGATTAGAAATACCCAGTAATTGTATGTGGAGCCGATGTGAAGCAGCCTGATATACAGCCCAAGCATTTCTCCTATGGCAATTGAATGAAAGTCAACTTTGGTAAAGAGTGATGCTAAACTTAAACATAACAGCATCAATGAGTTGAGGATAAAAAACTTGGAAAGTATTTCAGAAACACCGATATTTGTAAATGATTTGTATATGGCGAAGTAAATGGTTGCCATGAAGATGGACATGAATGAGTCGATATGTATTTTCTGTTCAGTGAACTGCTTGTATAGCTTCATTTTTTTGAACAGCAGTTTGCAGATGAGAGGAATTATTACGGCGGTTATCAGTATGAATGATGCTATCAGAAGCATTTTATCGGGAGAAATCAGATATCTGATGATTATGACACAAAAATAGAATATGGCCATCACGTATAGTGGTGACAGCAGAGGGTGGAACAGCACATTGACTATTTTTGTGAGCAGGGAATTCCGATTCATACTAATTTCGGGCTAAATTCTTTTTCTCATGCGGGCTGAAGGAATTCCGAGTTGTACTCTGTATTTTGCGATGGTACGCCGTGCAATGTTATATCCTTTTTCATTGAGTGTCCTCACGAGGTCGTCATCGGTAAGGGGATTTGTTTTGTCCTCATTCTCAATGATTTCCTTAAG
Source organism: Bacteroidales bacterium (assembly GCA_016285515.1). Taxonomy (GTDB): domain Bacteria; phylum Bacteroidota; class Bacteroidia; order Bacteroidales; family BM520; genus RGIG7150. Next base: position 207,523 of record JAEEQW010000002.1, on the reverse strand, counting down.
GTCGCTTTTGATTTTCTTGTTAGACACTTCTTCACCTGAGTCAGTGGTCATTGATTCGGAGAAAAAATCCTTGAGCAGATAAGTGCCGTATGGTGTTCTCACGTATTTGCTGTTGACAACGCGTGACACGGTGGAAATATCCATTTTGATGTCTTTGGCGACATCTTCAAGAATCATCGGCTTGATTTTCTTTTCATCACCTGTCATGAAGAACTCCTTCTGATGTCGTATAATTGAGGACATGGTGTTGTAGAGGGTTTTCTGGCGCTGGTTTATTGCTTCGATGAACAGTTTTGCCGAGTCGATGTATTTCTTGTAGAAATTGGCGCTTTCCTTGATGTACGGTTTGTCGGATGAGGCATACATTGCCATTTCTTTTTGTGCCGATTTCTTGATGCGCAGGTCGGGAACATTGCGGGACGACAATGTCAGTTTGGGTTCATTGTCTTCTATATAGACTATGAAATCTGGGAAGACGTAGTTGAAGTTCATTTCAGTAGGAGAACTTGAATCGCCTGGTTTAGGGTTGAGGTGGATGATTATCTGTTCAGCCCTTTTAAACTGTTCCTCGTTGATTTTCAGTTTTGTAAGTATTTTGTCGAAATGTTTTTTGGACAATTCATCGAAACATTTTTCAATAATTTGACGGGCGATGATAACGTCTTCGGTTGTGTCCATCTGATTAAGTTGAATGAGCAGGCATTCTTTCAGGTCGCGTGCTGCGATGCCAGGAGGGTCAAGCTTTTGGACTTCGTGCAGGACTTCTTCGATTTCCTGAGTTGATGCATCGACATAATAGTCGAAGGCCAGGTAGTTGGAGATTTGCTGGAGAGTTATTTTCAGATATCCCGACTCGTCGATATTGCCGATTATCTGTGTGGCGATGAACTTTTGCTTTTTTGTGAGGCTGCTCATCATAATCTGGTTGAGCAGTCTCTCAGAAAGAGATTCGACATCAGCGTGCTGTATTTCCACTTGTTCATCGTCAGGGCTTGAGTTGTTGGCACTTAGTTTGTAATACGGAGTGTCATCATCACCGCTTCCCTCATCATCGATATTATAGTCTAAGGAAGAATTATCCTTTGAGTTGTAATCGTCAATATTTTCATCGTTTTCAATCTCATTGTCGCCGCCTTCGCCATCGGGTTCACTGGAATAGTCCGGATTGTCGTCAGGTGAGTTGTCGCCGATTTCCTCGGAATCATCTTCAGGGTCGAGAGTATTTGGGTCATCGCCGTTTTCAAGGGTTGGATTGGTTTCAATTTCTTCCTTGATTTTGTCTTCGAGGAGAATACCCGGCAGTTGCAGCAGTTTCATGACCATGATCTGCTGTGGTGACAGTTTCTGAGTGGTGGTTAGGATTTGAGTGTTTTTCTGACCTGGCATAATGGGATTAGGGATAATAGATTAAAATTCAGCGTTTCCTGGAGTTCTTGGGAACGGGATGACATCGCGGATGTTCGACATGCCGGTGACAAAGAGGATAAGTCTTTCGAAGCCGAGGCCGTAGCCGCTGTGTGGCACTGAGCCGAAGCGGCGGGTGTCAAGGTACCAGCTCATCTGTTTTTCAGGGACTCCCATTTCTCTCATCCTTGTCACAAGCTTGTTGTAGTCGGCCTCACGTTCTGAACCGCCAATGATTTCGCCTATCTGTGGGAACAGAACGTCCATGGCTTTGACGGTCTTGTTGTCTTCGTTGAGCTTCATGTAGAAAGCCTTGATTTCCTTCGGATATCCGGTAACGATGACAGGACTCTTGAAATGATGCTCCACAAGGTATCTTTCGTGTTCTGACTGCAGGTCAATTCCCCATTTGTCAACAGGGTATTTGAATTTTTTCTTTTTGTTGTGGTTGCTGTTCTGAAGTATGTTGATGGCTTCGGTATAGTTGATGCGTGCAAAAGGATTTGAGATGACGAAGTTGAGTTTTTCTATGAGAGTCATTCCGCTTCGTTCGTTGACCGGCTTTGTCTTTTCTTCTTCTATGAGCCGGTTGTTGAGGAATTCGAGGTCGGACGCACAGTTGTCGAGAGCATATTTGATGAGGTATTTGAGCATTTCTTCAGCGAGATCCATGTTGTCGTTGATATCGTAAAATGCCATCTCAGGTTCGATCATCCAGAATTCGGCGAGGTGTCGTGTCGTGTTGGAGACTTCAGCACGGAAAGTAGGTCCGAAAGTGTAGATTTCGGAGAGTGCCGTGGCAGCAAGCTCGCCTTCGAGTTGTCCGGAGACTGTCAGTTTAGTGTCCCTTCCGAAGAAATCCTGCTTATAGTCCACTTTGCCTTCTTCATTGCGTGGCGGATTATCAATATCCAGGGTTGTAACTTTGAACATTGCGCCTGCGCCCTCGGCATCCGAAGCAGTGATAAGCGGGGTGTTGATATATACGAAACCCTTGTCGTTGAAGAACTTATGGATGGCAAAAGCCATTGCGTGGCGTACTCTGAAGATTGCACCGAAGGTATTGGTTCTGAATCTCAGGTGAGCTATTTCCCTGAGAAATTCGAGTGAATGTTTTTTCGGTTGGAGAGGGTAGGCGTCAGGGTCAGCCAGACCGAGGATTTCAACCTTGTCGGCAGCGACTTCGCCAGCCTGCTTTGAACCTTGTGACTGGACCCATTTTCCTTCCACTGACAACGAGGCACCCACAGTGCATTTCGAAATAAGTTCATCATCGGGATTGTTGATGACTATCTGGACGTTGTTGATGGTTGAACCGTCGTTGAGGGCAATGAAAGCTACGTTTTTGCTGAATCTCTTGTTCCTGATCCAGCCTTTTACTATAACCGCTTTGTCAAAATCGGTACTTTTCAGTAATTCTATTATTTTGATTCTGTTCATGTTCGAAATTGATAATGTGAATTAATCCCAGCAGAGGATTTTCTTGAAATTGTAATCTTCCGGATTGTTAACGTATTGTGCTATATCTTCGTAATCTTCTTCAGTGATATAATGTATGTTTTCGTTGAAGACGAGTTTTGCCTGTTCGGAGTTTATATTGAAATAGCGCGTACGCATCTGTCCTGTGGATTCATCGATTATGTCCTTGATGAAGATAGGGCTGATGTCGCCTTTGGCATCAGCGCAGACCATGCACGAGGTGTAACCCTGATCGAAGAGTATCTTGACACCTGTACCTAGCAATGAGCAGTACATGAGGTCGTAAGCGATAGGTTCGACACAACGGAATTCGTAACCGAGTTCAACAGGACGGCTTTTGGTTTTCAGCTTGGTTTCAGAACTTACCTTCTGTTGGAGTAATACGTTGAAAATGTGAGCTTTGCTGACGGTTCCAAGTTCAGGGTGACCATGTTCGTCGTATGTGAAGTTTATTCCAGTGTTTTTGATTTCCTCATCGTTCATTGAATGAAATACGCCTTCGCTGATGACTGCGGCACCATAGTTAATTCCCAGGATTTTTCTTTTCAGCATCGATGAAATTATGAGACGGAGTATTTTGTCGATGGTAATCTCAGTCTTGTTGAACATTTCAGGGATTATAATCATCGGATAATGAGCTGAAGCTCCAATGGTGAATGCCAAGTGTCCGGCTTCACGTCCCATAGAGGCTATCACGAACCATGTGTTGCTTGTCCTGGCATCTTCGTAGATGGTGGTTGCAAGCTTAACACCTTCAGCGACAGCTGATTGGAAGCCGAATGTCGGAATGCCTTCAGGCAGCGCCAAGTCATTGTCAATGGTCTTGGGCACGTGAATACATTGAATAGGGAAGCTGATGCTCTTGAGGTATTCACTGACTTTCATGGAGGTGCGCGCAGTGTCATCGCCGCCTATGGTGACAAGTAGTTTGACGTTGTTGTTGATGAAAAAGTCTGTGTTGAGACGTGACATGTCGTTAGGTTTGAATCTGCTCATGGCAAGCATGGAACCTCCCGACTGACGGATTTCGTCAGCTTTTTGGAATGTTATCTCTTCTTCTTTTAACTTATATGTGAACAGACTTTGGAAGCCGTCGTGAAGGCCTATGACCTTGTAACCGTGCTTCAGAAAAACTTTGGTGACAGAACTGATGACAGTGTTGATTCCAGGTGCTGGCCCGCCACCACATAATATTGCGATTGATTTTCTCATTTTTCAAATTTTGGAGAGCAAAAGTAATATTTTTTTCAAAAAAAACTTACCTTTGCAATCGTTTTTTAACATCGTCAAGTTATTTACTAAATCAAACAAAATGGACATTAGAGAAATATTGACAATTTCCGGCAAATCCGGATTATTCAAGTTAGTTTCAAATAGCAGGAACACTTTCATAGTGGAATCTCTTGCTGATGGCAAGCGTTTCCCTGCTTTTGCCCGTGATAAAGTCAGTTCTTTGGATGAAATAAGCATCTTCACGGATGAAGATGACATGCCTCTTCGTGATTTGTTTGTCAAATTATATAAATATCAGAACCATGCTCCTGTCGATGCCGGAATTATTGGTGACAACGACAAACTGAAAGCCCTGTTCGATTCTTTTATACCAAATTACGACCGCGATCGTCTGTATGTCTCACACATGAAGAAGATTGCCGGATGGTACAATGAACTGCTTTCACATGACCTGATTAGTGAAGAAATTAATGAAGATGACTCTTCCGAGGAAGAAAAAAATGAATCTGCTGCAATCACAAGCAAGGAAAACAAGCAGACCATTTCTGACTTGAAGAAGACGAATGTTGACAAGCCGATGCCGAAAAATGCATCTTCAAAGTCACAGGCAAAAACGATAACAACTAAACCTAAAGCCAAGTAAGCAGATGGAGTCATCCCATAAAAGGATTAGTGATATGATAATCATCGGAAATACCCGTATCTCCGATGATTATTTTATTTTGGAATGTAAGGATTCGCAGCCTCTGCCTTGCATAAAGCCGGGACAGTTTGCTCACATAAAAGTGGAAGGCAACCCGTCGGTGTATCTGAGACGTCCGTTTTCCATTCATGACTGCAATTATGAAAAGAACACCATATCCTTCTTAATCAAGATAGTGGGAAATGGCAGTGCCACTTTGTCGCAGTTGAAGGAAAATGAGGTGGTTAGCATCGTATATCCTCTTGGAAACGGCTTTTCAGATGAAGTTGCTGCAGAGGGGAAATCGCTTTTGATTGGCGGTGGAGTAGGGATAGCACCAATCTTTTTTCTTGCAAAGGAACTGAAGCGGAATAAATGTGACTATGACGTTCTGCTTGGAGGGAAAAAAGTGAGTGACCTGTTGTGTTACAGTCAGTTGAAACAATTTTGCAGTGTGTTTTGCACAACTGAGGATGGTTCGGAGGGGACCAGAGGTTTTGTCACCGACCATGAAATCATGAGAAATATTTCACGATACGACAGGATTTTCTGCTGCGGACCTACTCCGATGATGAAGGCAGTTGGCAAAAAGGCCTGTGATAATGGCATTTTTTGTGAGGTGTCTCTTGAAAACAAGATGGCGTGCGGATTCGGAGTATGTCTGTGCTGTGTGACACCGACTAATGATGGCAACAGATGTGTCTGCACCGATGGTCCTGTTTTTAATATTAATGAACTGAAATGGTAATCTGAAATGACAAATCTTGAAGTTAACATACATGGTCTGACGCTGAAAAACCCGATTATGACTGCTTCCGGGACTTTCGGAAACGGCTACGAATACAGTGATTTCTTTGATGTGTCGTGCCTTGGTGGAATCATCCTGAAGGCAACTACAGCTGAGAAGAGAGACGGCAATCCTTATCCTCGTATGGCAGAGACTGCAAACGGCATGATAAATGCAGTAGGACTTCAGAACAAAGGGGTGGATTTCTTTGAAACAGATATCTATCCAAAAGTCAAATACTTCAATACCAATGTTATAGCCAATGTTGCAGGTTCATCAATTGAGTCATACGTTGAAGTTGCACGAAGGATGAACAGATTTGAACATATTGCCGCCATAGAGCTGAACATCTCGTGTCCGAATGTGAAACAGGGTGGCATGTCATTTGGCACAAAACCTGAATCTGCACGGGAGATTACTTCTGCAGTCAGAGAGGTGTATGACAAAACTCTGATTGTGAAGCTGACACCCAATGTGACGAGTGTCGTGGATATTGCCGAAGCAGTGATTGAAGGCGGTGCTGATGCAGTGTCACTTGTGAATACGTTTATGGGCATGGCGATAGATGTGGAAACGCGCAAACCTGTTATCTCAACGATAACTGGCGGCGTATCGGGACCTGCAATCAAACCGATGGCATTGAGGATGGTATGGCAGGTGGCAAAGGCTGTGAAGGTTCCTGTAATCGGAATAGGCGGTATCTCAACGGCTGAGGATGTTGTCGAGTTTCTGCTTGCCGGAGCGACTGCTGTGGAGATAGGAACTGCAAATTTCATCAATCCCCGTGCGACCGTAGATGCACTTGAAGGTCTCAGAAAATATATGGCTGACCATAAAATAAATGACGTTAAAGAACTTATCGGAGGACTTTTATAATGGCAAAAGGAAAAATCTTAGTTGTAGATGATGAACGCTCTATACGTGACACTTTAAAAGAGATTCTTGAATTTGAGGGCTATTTGGTTGATGTGGCGGAAGATGGCGCTGCTGCTTTGAAAAGCTTGAATGCCAATATATATGATTTGGTGCTGAGCGACATCAAAATGCCTAAGGTTGACGGAATGGAATTTCTGGCTGAAGCTCTGAAAATCACGGACGCGCCTATCGTTATGATATCAGGTCATGGCACGATAGAAACTGCTGTGGAATCACTGAAATTGGGCGCTTACGATTATTTGGCCAAACCGCTTGACCTCAACAGATTGCTCGTAACGGTGCGCAACGCGATGGATAAGGGACATCTGGTAAAGGAAACTAAGATCCTCCGGCAGAAAGTCAGTTCAAAATATCAGATAATAGGAGAATCGCCTGCCATTAAGGAAATTGTTAACATGATTGACAAAGTTGCGGCAACTGATGCCCGTGTTCTCATAACAGGCGAAAACGGCACTGGTAAGGAACTTGTGGCACATCAGCTTCATGAAAAAAGCCTGCGCTGCAAAGGTCCGTTCATTGAAGTAAACTGCGCTGCAATTCCATCTGAACTTATTGAAAGTGAGCTGTTTGGACATGAAAAAGGCTCTTTCACTTCTGCAATAAAACAACGTAAGGGTGACTTCGAACTTGCTGATGGTGGAACGCTTCTCTTAGATGAAATTGGAGATATGAGCCTCGCCGCTCAGTCGAAAGTCCTTAGAGCTTTGCAGGAGAACAAGATTATGAGAGTTGGCGGCGAAAAGGAGATTGAAGTCGATGTGAGAGTCATTGCCGCCACCAATAAAAATTTGCAACAGGAAATCAAAGCGGGCAATTTCAGAGAAGACCTGTATCACAGATTGTCGGTGATTATAATCAATGTCCCTCCTCTTCGGGAACGCGAGGGTGACATACCTTTATTGACTCAGTATTTTCTGAAGGAAATCTGTTCGAAAATGGGGAAAGCGCCTATGACAATAACTGACGAGGCTGTCAATCTTCTTGCAAGTATGCAATGGCGTGGCAATATAAGGGAACTTAACAACGTGGTGGAAAGACTCATAATTTTGTGCGACAGCACAATCACCGCCGAGGATGTTAAAAAGTATGCGGAGGTATAATCTCTAACTTTTTTCGGATATTTCTTTTACATTTGGCAACTTCTATGTACATGGGGTGACCCAACAGGTCGTATAGAAGGCTTATTTCGTGCTCACGAATGTCTTTGATGTTATCTTCGGAAGTATAATGCTTCTTCATATAATTAATTAGACTGATTCCAATCATATCATAGTCCACCCCCGAAGGTACGCCGTTTTTGTAATATACGGTGTATGTTGAAGTCAAACCTTCAAACGACATTTTGTCTATTGTGCTCTCCATCTGAAAATAATTTCCCTTTAATTTTGGTAACAAAATTGAAAATTCCGACATATATATTTAAACGCAGTATATTCTAAATGCAATAATTATGCCTAAAAATGCAATTTACCCAATTTTAAAGATAATTATTCCTCTTTGCATTGGGCTTGCATTGGCAGAAAAACTCGTAATGTCTGACAGGTCTTTGCTTGTGCTATTGACAGGCAGTTTTTTTTTGACACAAATAATGTTTCTGTTGTCGGTGAAAGTACCATATCAGAAAGAATATATTGCCGGGCTCTTGATATTCATTGACATGATAATTTTAGGTATATGCCTGCAAGTGTGTGACAATCGGCCGTTTTATAATTACAGTCGTCATGGACTTGATTCCCAAAGTACTGAGTTGAGGGTGATATCATCTCCCGAGGACCGTCCGAAAACTTACAGAATTCTTTGTGAAATCGTGGATTCCGATAAGTCGTATCCTAATGTGTGTTTGTATTTGAGTAGAAACAGTGAATATCTGCCGCAGTACGGCCATGTGGTATCAGTGCATAGAGCATTGCAGCAGATTGAGCCGCCTTCGGAAGGGGATGAGTTTGATTACAGGCGATACTGCTTCAACAGAAACATCGGTTACAGGGTTTTTGCAAGTGAAGATGACATTATTGCCGTTGACACGGTTCCGAAAAAGAATTTCCAGGTGTGTGTTATGTCGCTTCGGGATAATCTGTTGAATATTTTGAAGTCACATGCTCCTGATGACAGGTCGTATTCTGTGGCGGCGGCATTGCTGCTTGGTTACGATGAGATGGATGAAGATACGCGACAGAGTTTCAGGGCGGCAGGAACGATTCATGTTTTGTGTGTGTCGGGATTGCATGTGGCTACTGTTTTCATACTGATATCTTTTCTTATGGGATTGCTGCCCGGCCGCAGATTCCGAAGATTCATCGCACCATTGTTGTCGGTCATGCTGTTATGGATTTATGCTGCGATAACCGGATTTTCATCGTCTGTGACTCGCGCTTCTCTGATGCTGACTTTGGCTACTGTAGGCAGAGTGACCGGCAGGCGGAACAATGTTGTGGCCAAGATTTGTGGTTCCGCCTTAATTCTGATGATAATCAATCCCAACATTATTTTTTCGGTGGGAGCAAAGATGTCATACGCGGCGGTGTCGGGAATTGTGTTGTTTCGCGATAGTCTTCCAAATACTGACAGATATCCGTTCCCCTTGAATCGGGTTGTGGAGCTGATGTGTGTTTCGGTGTCGGTGCAGCTTGCGATTGCACCGATAGTTCTGTATTATTTTCACACTTTCTCTACATATTTCTTGTTTTCCAACATCATAGCCGTGCCGCTTGCGACCATATCTTTGTATTTAGGTATGGTGATGTTGGTTCTTTCGGCAGTGCCCTTTGTCGGCATTATTGCCGGTAAGGTTTTTTATTTGTGTGTCAGTCTGTTGACTGTATCCGCAGAGGTGATAGAGCGGATTCCCTATTCGTTGTGTCAGGGCATCAGTTTCGACATCATAATGTTGATATTGGTTGCGGTGTTGTTGGCCATGATGAAACAGGTGACGGACAACGGTGCCAACGCCAAGGTAATAAAGCTGATGCTTTGTGTTGCGATTGTGATTTTGTTGAGAGGGGTGTGATTTGGTAACGCAAAACTACAAAAAAAATCCGCAAATCGAGCCTTAGCCCGAGTTGCGGATTTCAAAGACGAGTCGTTTGTACGGCTATTTCTTGATGGTTTGCATATCGTAAATCTGCTCCTGACAGCGTCACATAAAAATCTTCAAATCCGTAATTTACTTATAATGAGAAAGATAATCTTCTTGAGACACCCGAAACTGATTTGGGTGTCTAATTCAGTAAAACGGGAAGAAGAAAAAATAGGCAGCCACCCACTCGCGGGGGATGCCTGCGGCCTTGCCAATGCTGGAGCCAGAGCTATTACGCACCGTGCCATCACTCTCCACTTTGCCAATGCTGGAACCCGAGCTGTTGCGCACAGTGCCATCCTTGTCAAGCTTACCTATACTCGAACCGGAGCTGTTGCGAATGGTGCCATCTTTATCAATCTTGCCAATGCTGGAACCCGAACTGTTGCGGATAGTGCCGTCGCTGTCGAACTTGCCGACGCTGGAACCGCTGGAATTGCGGATGGTTCCGTTACTCTCAATCTTGCCACAGCTCGAACCGCTACTATTGTAAACGGTTTGTGCCATTGCACCTGATGTCATTATTATGGCTATGGCCATGAATAAAACTCTTAATGCTTTCATTTCTCTATCTTTTTAATGGTTTGACTTACTCTTATTTACCCCAAAAGGTGCAAAAATCATTCCAAACGATAGCATAATCTTTAATTATGAAACCTTTATCGCTAAATGTGCGGCACAATGTCAATCGTGTTGCTGGACGCTTGCGAGTTTTGGTTGACCTGGATTTGTGCGGGTATCTTTTCTTTCACATTTTCGCGGTGGCACATGTTTGGATAGAACACCTTCGGCGTTATATTTTAATATATACGCTTAGGGTTTCAATGAAATATTATTTGTATATTTGCTAAAAATTTGAAACAACATGGAGAGAATAAAGGTACTTACAGTTCGTTTCGTCAATGAAATAATGAGAGAAGAGGTGCCGTTGTTCCGTGGTGCCATAGTAAATGCGATGGAAGATGCAAATCTGCTTTTCCACAACCACGAAGAAGATGGACGGTTACGTTACGCTTATCCCTTGATACAATACAAGCGCATCAACCAGAAGGCCGCCATCGTGTGTTTGGGAGAGGGTACGGAAGCCATCGGCCAGTTTTTTTCTTCTTGTAATTTTGATTTGAAATTGGGCGAGAGACTGGTAAAATTGGAAGTGGAAACGGTCAATGCACATCAGCATCTGGTTCAGATATGGGACAGCGAATTCACATACCATATCAGGCGTTGGTTGCCTTTAAACCAGGACAACTATGCCGCTTATTGTAAAGAAGAGAGCCTGGCTGCCAAGTACGCCTTGTTAGAGCGGTTGCTAACTGCCAACATCCTGTCGTTTGCCAAAGGCCTGGGCATCCGGTTCGAGAAGCATGTGGTGTGCCGGATTACAGCCATTGACGACCCGCACACTGTGATGTACAAAGGCGTGAAGCTGATCTCCTTCGACGCGGAGTTCAAGACCAACGTGAGCCTGCCGGACTACGTGGGTTTAGGGAAGGGCGTGAGCTTGGGGTGCGGGACGACGGTGAGGATGTATGAGAAAAAAGAAAATAATAATGAATAAATATAAGCTATATGGATACAACAAGAGAAAAGGTCTATTTGGCAGCATTGCTGCATGATATAGGGAAGTTCTATCAGAGGGCGGATAAACTATTCTCGGACGATAGAAATCGTTTGTCAAGCTTGTCCCGTAAAATCGCTGATTTACTTTGTCCCTTGAATGAAAACGGTGGTTTCGGATACCAGCATACTGTATGGACCCATCAATTTTTACAGGACAATGAACAAGTGATGAAAAAAATTCCAGACCTTGTTGATAATGTATTTGACAACGGAAAAGAGGATTCTATTTTTCAGTTGGCGAGCTATCACCACAAACCATCAACAGAGTTACAAGCTTTAATCTCAATGGCAGATTGGTGGAGTGCAGGTATAGACAGACGTGAGAATAATCTTGAGGAGGAAAATGGAAAGGCTAATGGCATCACATGGGGAAACCAACGTTATAAAAAGATTCCGTTGTATTCTGTTTTCAACAAAATATTTAACGCTAATCACCATTTTGCATTCGGGCTCAAATCATTGTCAATAGATGAAAATGGATTTTTCCCAACAGACATAACAAAAGCAGAAGATGGCAACGACGAATCAAAATATGCATTGTTGTGGCAAAACTTTGAAGATGAATTTAAAAAGTTGCCGACAGACACATTTAATGGATTCGCAGAAAGTTTGATTTCGCTTTTGAAGAAATACACATGGTGTATTCCGTCAAACACGACAGACATGTCAAATGTAAGTTTGTTCGATCATTTGAAAACAACTGCTGCTTTTGCCGATTGTCTGTATGTTTACAAAACCGAGAATCCTAATGATTTCACATTTGACAATAAAAGACTTTCATTGAAAGAAGGCATAAAACCTGTCATTCTATTAGGCGGAGATTTATCTGGCATTCAGAAATTTATATATAACATAGCATCACGTAAAGCAGCTGTAAGCTTAAAGGGTCGGTCTTTCTATCTACAATTGCTGATTGATTCTGTTATTCAAAGAATCATTTCTCATCCCGACATTCAAGCTACGCTTGCCCACGTAGTCTATTCTTCCGGTGGTAAATTCTACATGATTCTCCCTAACACGGAGAAGGTTTTATCTGCCATTCAATCTTTGAAAAATGAGTTTGAAGAAGAATTGTGGGAAAAACATCATGGACAATTGATTTTGAATCTCGACTACGTACCATTTGCGTATAGCACCCAAAACAAGGATTTACTTTTCGATAGTGCTGGAGAGAAATCCATTGGGAAATTATGGCAAACACTGGCAGAAAAACTTACGACTCAAAAGAATCAAAAGTTCAAGTCGCTACTAACCAACAAATACGACGAATTGTTTGGTGTGCAAAAAGTTAGTGAAAAGGCAAAAGTTTGTGCGGTTACGGGGATTGAAAGTGATGAATGTAAACCAATTGACTCCAAAGAAGCAGAAAAAACATATGTTTTACCTATAGTTAAAGAGCAATCTGAATTAGGGAACACGTTGAAAGATGCTGATTTTGTAATCACATATACAGGTAATGATGAAAACAAATATTTGACAAACCGCTCTAAATGCCATATGTCGTGTGTAGGAGTTAGCAACTATCTGTTCGACCAAAAAGAGTTGATAGACGAAGATGCCGACTTTAGGAAGATTACATCGGCAGATGTTTGTCGAGTAAAAAGAATAAACGAGACTGGATTTCTTGTTTCCCTAAAAGGGAAAGGGTGCGGTTATGGATTCCAATTCTATGGAGGAAACAAACAAGCACAAACCGTTGACAAGGAAAAGAACAAGACATTCGAAGAACTTGCCGACGGCACATATCTTGGCGTGTTGAGAATGGATGTGGACAATTTAGGATCTATTTTTATCAAAGGATTGCCAGAAGAAGACAAGAGTTTTTCGGCATACTCCACACTTTCGTTCATGCTCGATTATTTCTTTAGCGGATTCCTCAACACCATTCGAGAAAAGGATGAGTTTAAAAATGATGTAAACATTCTCTATTCAGGTGGTGACGATGTATTTGCAGTCGGAAAATGGGACAAACTAATTGATTTTGCAGAAGCCATTCGTGAGAACTTTAAAAAATTTGTCGGTCGTGATGATATTTCTATTTCTGGAGGCATAGCAATGGTTCGGGATAAATTCCCAATTGCCAAGGCCGCAGAATTGGCTGGCGATGCTGAAGATGCTGCCAAGAAATATCGGAAGGAAAAGAACGCTTTCAATATGTTCGGCGAAAGCGTTACTTGGGATGGCGAATTCGATTATGTAAAATCGTGCAAAAAACAATTTGTCTCTTTGATTGATAAATGTGGTCTTTCACGAGGTATTCTTCATAAAATCATGACATACGCAGCCATGGTTAAGGAGAATCAAATCATTGAAGAGGAAAACAAGAATGGAAACTACAAGCGTAAGCCCGACATGAGCTATTTGTGGCATACGGCCTATTATCTAACTCGCTTTATGGGCAAGGAAAAAGATAATAAGGTAGTCTATGATTTTTGCAAAGATTTGCGAGATAAGCAATTGGTTAAGCCTGACAATTATAGGCTTGTGTCACTTGCGGCTCGTTGGGCAGAACTTGAATTGAGAGAAATAAAAGATAAAGAAAGTATTAACGATAAAAATGAATAATTATGGCTTGGAAAGAATTAATTCCAGAACAAGAAATCACAGTGAAAGTAACAAAAGCTACTGTTGATTTTGCAAAGAAATTTGGTTCCTATTTAGGAACAAATGACGAGAGTTCTTATACCGATAATAAGGGGAGAACTAAAACAAAAGTTGACAGGGCTAAACTGACAACAACACAATTGCGAAAATTCTTTGGAGAAGTAAAACGCCAACAATTGAAAGGATATGATGAAACTGATTTTGTTTTGCTCAAACCCAAATTGGCGTATGCTGTTGGTCGTGCGAAAGATGAACATGCAAAGATTAACGATTTTTATTTTGTGATTGCTAAAGCAATAGATTGTGTAAAAGCATCTACAAAAGAGGAATCTGAAAAAAGGTTCAAAAACTTCATCAAGATATTTGAGGCTATTGTTGCCTATCACAAAGCAGCTGAAGAAAGCAAATTAAATGATGATGCAACGGAGGAAAGTAAATTAAATTAAATGATAACGAATAAAACATAAGATAATGAAACAGTTAGTAAAGAAAATCAAGATAGATGCCACTATTAAATTAATCACAGGACTTCATATTGGTGGCAGTAAGGACAATGTCGAAATTGGAGGAATTGATAACCCTGTTATAAAAATAATGATAGATAAGGGGAAACCGTATATTCCAGGTAGCTCACTAAAAGGAAAAATGCGTTGTTTGTTGGAGCAGACGAAAGGAGTAAAATTGGGCGGTTCATCGATAATCAATGATGTTTTTGGATATACTGATGACAAAAGCATTTCCAAACTCATTGTAAGAGATGCTTATTTGGATGATAAATCCATTGAATTGTTGGATGGATGCGACAATTTGGATATGCCATATACCGAGAATAAATATGAAAATACAATTGATAGGTACACAGGAACGACCATAAAAGGAGGTATTAGACAAACAGAACGTGTTCCAGCTGGCGTATCTTTCAAATCTGAATTTATTATCAATGTGTGGAAAACAGAAGAATATGACGATAAAAAGGACGAAAAGTGTTCTTTGTTAATGTTTAAAGATGCAATAAATGCATTGGAAAATGATTATTTGGGTGGTAGCGGTTCTCGTGGCTATGGACAAATCAAGTTTGAAGGGTGGAAATATTATGAAGCTTCAGAATCTTCTGAATGGAAGATGAAAGAAGTGGCAGATTTAATATCATGGTAAATTATGGCGAAACATACGTTTAATATATATAAACTGCATTTCACTTCGCCATTGCACTTGGGCGATGCCCGCGATGATTACGGTGTCAGTCTCAAGTCGATAGCATCTGATACCATGTACGCCGCACTGATTTCGAGCTTGGCAAAACTCGGCGAACAGATTCCCAAGGATGGTGATTTAGGATGTACAATAAGCAGCTTGTTTCCTTTTTATCAGAAAGATAAGGAAGATAAGAATGCGGTTTTGTTCTTTCCGAAACCGTTGAAGCAAACTTTACCGTCATCCAAAAAGGTCGTAGAGGAACGCAAAAAAATAAAGAAGGTTGCGTGGCTCGATGCTTCTTATTTCACCAAAATTTTGCGAGGAGAACAATTGTTCGACGAACAAGCTATTGATGGCAATGCCATTCAAGGCGAGTATATGACAGATGTGCCTATTGATAAGGATTTCATCAGTTCTCAGGTGTCGCCTCGAGTGACCGTTTCACGCGATTTCAGCGAAGATGCCAAGCCTTTCTATATGGACAGAGTTGCATTCAAGGGTTATTCTGGCTTGTTTTTCATAGCAGATGGTGACGTGTCGTTGCTTGAAAGGGCTTTGAATCTTCTTCAACATGAGGGTATTGGTACCGACCGCAATGTGGGCAATGGTTATTTTGAATACGAAAAGGACACGATAGAGATAGATATGCCCGATGCCGCTGATTTCGCAATGTCGCTTTCGTCGTTTGTTCCAGAATCAAAAGAACAGTTGCAAGCATTGCTCGATTCGGACGATGTGGCTTACGATTTTCAGCGTCGTGGAGGTTGGATTACAACACCGCCAAACAACACATTGCGAAAGAATGTGATTTATGCATTTACGGCAGCTTCAGTGTTCAAGTGCCAATGTGACAGCATTGAGACTTTAGGTCGAGTTGGAATTAATCTTAAACCTGACTTGCCAATGGTAGAGCATCCTGTCTGGCGTTGCGGACGTGCCTTATTCTTACCAATAAATGTGAAGTGATATGGAAGGAATCAACAAAAAATACAATCTTGAAATCGAAGTGTTAACACCGCTTTCGATTGGAGCAGGACAGGAAAAGGATTGGGTGCGTGGCGTTGACTTTGTCGTTGACAAAGGAACGCTTTACAAACTCAATTTGAAAAAGATGATTGCCAACGGCATAAAAGTTGATGATCTGACAAGTTGTTTTGCATCCAAGGATGAAGAAAGACTTAAATTGAAATTGGCAGGTAATTTGGATGATGTTTCTGATTTTTCTATGCCATTTCCAGCAGAAACAGACAACGATGTAAAGGCTTTTGTCAAGAATCAACTTGGAGGTAATCCCGTACTGACGGGTAGTTCATTGAAAGGTGCTATCCGTTCTGTATTATTAGATTATATTGCGCCTAAAGATGAAATTGTTAATGCTGTTTCCGAAGCAAACCAAAGGAGAAAACCTTTTGAATCATTCATTTTCGGTTCATCAAATGATGGCGACGAGTTTATGCGTTTTATCAAAATTTCGGATGCGGAATTTGACAAAACGGAATTGGTGAATACCAAGATTTTCAATCTTCGAGGCAATGGAAACAATTGGCAAGGCGGTTGGAAACATCAGCAGACTAATCGTGATGGCAATTCTTTTACTGATGAACATTTTAAGTCCACAGGGTTTAACACGTTGTACGAAAGCCTTACGCCGAAGCAAAAGGGATATGCTTCGCTGATGATGTCGTTGGAATTGTATGATAGCTATGAAAAAAACAACGAAAAACATCGGACACATATTAAAACAGAAAAGAAACGACCGATTCTGCAAAATGATATTCGAACGTTGTTTGGAATCATTAATCAGCATACAAAAGATTATCTGGAAAAAGAAAAGGCGTTCTTCAAGAAATATTATGCGGAGCGTAGCAATGAAATTGTTGACTCTATTGACGTACTTTTGAGTCAAATTCCTTCGGACGGCTCTTACTGTGTATTGAAGATGTCGGCAGGCTCTGGATTCCATTCCATAACAGGAGATTGGCAGTTCAATGATTTTTACATAAATGGACTGGACACAAGCAAGAAAGTGTCACGAGGATTGTTGGATGGGAATAAATCAGCAAAATCGCGAAAAATAGCAGATTGGGACGGCAATCTGTCTTTGATGGGTTTTGTAAAACTGCGCGCGTTGAGCGAAGAGGAAGTGAAACGCTTGGAAGAGAATCGACAAGCAGAAAGACAACGTAAAGAGCAAGAGCGATTGGCAGAGTTGGAAGCTATTCGTATCAAAGCTGAGGAAACTGCAAAAGAGCAACGAGAAATGGAAGAACGTAAAAAGCAATTTGAGCAATCTCTTGCCGAAATTAAGCAGTTGGTCGATGCTGAACAATACGAAGATGCATTGAGCAAATATCAATCTTTATGCGATGCTTTCCCAGAACAAAAGCAAACCATTATAGATGTTGATTACTTGAAAGGCAAAGTTGCACAATTACAAATGGAACGTGCCTTGAAAGAGAACGCGGAAAGACAAGAGCAAGAACGCTTACAGGCGCAAAAAGAAAAGGCCGAAGGCGGTTTGTCAAAATTGCTGAATGAAAAATACGAGTTCGGTCCTAATGAAGGAAACTATAAGGTTACTTCATTCAAGGTGTGCGCACAAAAGGTGTCATCGTGGTTGAAAGCTGCATCCGTCGCAGAAGTTCCTATTGAGCAACAGTCTGCCTTGTTTGATACTGTCAAACGATTGATTGCCAATCCTGATAAGAAAGAAAAAATCAACTGGAATGATTTCAAAAATTCGGCATGGCAGCAAATATCAAAATTTGTAGGTTCAGACACAGCATCTCAATGGCTTGAAGAAATAACCAAAAAGTAATTATTGAATGTCCAATCTCCTCATCTCCACCCTCGGCGCCACCCCCGACATTATTGAAGAAACCGTCGGACTGTTCAATTACGACGGTGAGACGGATTTCTATCGCGGCAATGCGGTTGTTGGCGAAATGCGCAAAGGTCTCACCCGTCTGGATGAAGTTTGGCTTGTGGCTACAGACCAAAAGCATATCGTCAAACCCAAGGGTAACGATATTCTCAGTGTCCAGGAAAGTTACGACTATATTCTCAAAAACTGCTCCAAATATGGTGCTGCAATCCGAGTGTTTGTGCTCGATGGTGTCGCCGACATTGTGAATGAAAGCGATGCCCGAGCATTTCACGATTTGCTGCTTCGTGTAGTGGCTTACGGTCATCAGCAAAAAGGGAATGGTAAATTATATCTCTCGCTCGCATGCGGGCGCAAGACCATGAGCACCGATATGCAGGATGCCGCTCTTATTTTCGGGTGCGACAATTTGTTGCATGTTCTTGGTGATAAGAAAGAAGAAGCAGTGCCAATGCTGATGGGTACTTTGGCTCCCAACGAGGCCGTGAAACCGCAAAAGGTCAGCTTTGATAAGAAAACATTCCTTCTCTGTTCGCCTTCAACTAATTACCTTGCTGATATAGAACGACAGAAACAGCAATCGCAACATTTTTATACATCCTACTATTTGAAGGAGCACGAGGCGCGTTCGAATTTTCATGTGTTATATACTTTGCCACCATCGAGGATAGATCAACTGAAAAAAGATCACATAGGCGTCAATCCCGATATGCAGAATGATGAATTGGCTTGGCTTAGACAGTTGCCAAAGTCAGATTTGCATTGCCATTTGGGAGGTGTGCTGAATCCATATGAAATTGTTGAGGTTGCAATTGGATTAGACGATGTTGTAAAGAAATTTGCAAAACAAAATTCCGAATATGCTGCATGGCTTAACCATATTGATTATTCCACTTCTTTGAAATATATCACTCCAAGATGGAAAAAAAAGGTAAAAGCGCTTTCAGAACAGTATGATGTTCCTAAAAGTTGTATAGCGGCACCTATTCTGCAGCAATTCAAAGGCAAAGAAGATGAATTGATAAAACGTTGGTATGGAAATAATCTCGAGACAAGTTTTTGCAAGGTCGGAATAAAAAAATACGAACAACTTGGCGATTTGCAAGGTTCTTCGCTTCTCGACCATCCGCACAGTCTGGAACAGACAATGAACTTGTTGCTGAATCGTTGCATCAATGAGAATGTGAAATATCTGGAAATCCGTTGTTCGCCATTCAATTATGCACAAAAAGATTTCTCTGTGGAAGATGTTGTTCTATCAATTTGCCATTTGATGGATTCGGTGAGCGAAAAACTCGAAACATCTCTCATTTTTATTATTTCACGTCATCGAGGAGACTCTACTTCTGATTATGTTGATCTGGTAAAACGTATGAAAGACAATGCTCTTTTCAAGAAATTCTTCCGTGGCTTCGACCTTGCGGGAAATGAGAGTATTAAAACTCCAGAGGAATTGCGTAATTCTTTTATGGATATTATGAAGGAATGCTACAACATAACCATTCATGCGGGAGAAACGGAAAAAGTTGAAAGCATTTGGCAAGCGGTGTATCACTTGAATGCGGAAAGAATAGGACATGGCTTGCATTTACTTGAAAATAAGGATTTATTGAACAAATTCTTGGAACGGGGTATAGGAGTGGAGTTGTGTCCTTCGAGCAATTTCCAGATTGTGGGCTTCCGTGACAATTATTTTCCAAAAGAGACAGCCAATTTGTCTGCATATCCGCTCAAAGCCTATATCGACAAGGAACTGAAGGTTTCTGTAAATACTGATGACCCAGGCATATCAATAACAGGCATGACCCATGAACTGCATAAGGCTGCACGTATGACACAAGGAGGACTGTCGAAATGGGATATCCTACAATTAATATGCAACGGATTCCGCTCGGCTTTCTATCCGTATGAACGAAAGAAACAGTTGATCAGAAACGTGGAGCATGATTTGGCTCACCTAATTGAAAAAGGTTTGTTATGAAAGACGAAAATGTGATATGCGTGTCTCTTGATGCAATGAAAAGGCAGTTCGATATGAGCGAGCAAATTTGGAAAGCGAGTGTTGACAACATCAATTCATTGCCGTATGAATATATAAACAGGTCGGTAGCAGAAAACGATTTCACTCACAAGCAGCTTATTCCATACGCCGTATTACTCAATCAGCAAGGCGAAGTGTTTTGTTATCAGCGACATGGTTCGGAGAAACGTCTTGCCGATGTTTTTTCTGTAGGCATTGGTGGTCATATAAATGACCACGATGGCGGCGATACCATTTCGCAACGTCTTGTCAATGGTCTTAGACGTGAGTTTATGGAAGAGGTTGGTGTCGAGTTAAGCGAAAACCAATTTGAACTTGCAGGTATGATTAACGAAGAAGAAACCGAAGTTGGGCATTGCCACACAGGTGTAGTGTTCAAGGTGCTTGTTGATAATGTGAACTTCACTTTCGATGCCGAGATAGGTAATCCGCAGTGGAAACGAATCGAAGATTTGGATTTGGCAAAGTTTGAACTTTGGTCGGCTTTGGCTTTGAAGTTATTATTTTCAATACCGAAAATTGAAATTTAAACTCATTTTCCGATGCCGAAAATTGAAATAAAAATCGTATTTTTGCTACCGAAAATTAAAGTTTGAAATATGGAATATATTGTAAGAGACGTAGATGGCGAATTGTTGAAATGGAAGGATTCTGACAACAGAATGCCGCTTTTGATTCGTGGGGCCAGGCAGGTTGGGAAAACTTCAAGTGTGAGGCATCTTGGCAAAAGTTTCAAAAACTATGTTGAAATCGACTTGAACGAACATAGGGAATTGCATGGTTTGTTTTCACAGGGACATACACCACAGGAAATTTGTCGCCAAATATCATATCTTGTCAAAAAACCGGTTGTGGCGGGTGAAACACTGCTTTTTATTGACGAAATCCAGGCATGTCCGGAAGCTATCAACAAATTGCGCTATTTCTACGAGCAATATCCAGAACTGCATTTGATAGCGGCAGGCTCGTTGCTTGAATTCGTATTGGGAGACCTGCCCTCCTTCGGCGTGGGCAGAATACGGTCTGTCTTTATGTATCCTCTTAGTTTTGAAGAGTTTTTGCGAGCAAACAATGAAGAAATGCTGGTCGAAGCCTATCGAAATGCCAGTCCACAAAATCCTCTTTTTGAAATTGTTCACAACAAACTTTTGCAACTATTAAATATTTTTATTCTGATGGGCGGCATGCCCAAAGTGGTGTCGGAATATGTTGCAAGTCAGGATTTAAGAAACTGTCAGTTGGTGCTGAACGATTTAGTGGAGTCGTACAAAGACGATTTCAAGAAATACCACCGTCGCATTGCCGAAGAACGATTGACTATGGTGTTGGAATCTGTTGCCCGCCAGCATCAAGGCAGATTTGTGTATTCCAATGTCAATGACAACCTGTCGCTAAGTCAGGTGAAACTCACCCTGGAATTGCTTGTAAAAGCCGGGCTTGTTTACCCTGTTGTTCACACATCTGCCAATGGCCTTCCTTTGGGTGCGGAAGTCAACGATCGCTATCAACGCATGGCACTGTTCGATACGGGTGTCCTTTTGAGAATGTTGGGATTGAATATGGCGGATTTGGTTATACAAGGCATTGAAAATTTGTCCAACAAGGGTTCGTTGACCGAGGTGTTTGTGGCATCGGAAATCATGAAAGCGGGTTCGTGCTATGAGCGCAAGCGGCTCTATTGCTGGCATAGGGAAAAGAAAGACAGTCAGGCTGAAGTGGATTATGTGATTCAAGTAGGGCAGGGGATTGTTCCCGTTGAGGTGAAATCGAGCTCTAAAGGCAGTATGCAAAGTTTGAGGGTTTTCATGAAAGAGAAGAACTCCGAGTATGGTGTACGTACTTCGATGGAAAATTTCGCCAGCTATGACAATATCCGGGTTTATCCTTTGTATGCAATATCAAACCTTTTAAATGAGAATTTATGAAAGTCCATATCACCCTCGTCGGCGGGCAGCCGGCACCGGTTTACACTGGCATCGTGGCCACACAGCCCGACAAGATAGTCTATATCTATTCGGATGAATCGCGGGAAATTGCTGAAAGAATTTCGGAGGAAGTGAAAATACCTTCGGAAAGGCGGAAAATGGATCCTGTGGATTTGAATGATATTGAGAAGAAAGTTGCCCTGTGCGCAGAAAAGTATAAAGACGATGAAGTGTCGGTGAACATCTCAAGCGGAACCAAACCGTGGGCGTTCTATTTTGCAAAAATTATCGGCACAATGCCAAACGCCACGCTATTCTATGTGGATCAGAACAATATGCTTTGGAATTTGTCGAACAAAAGTGCTCGTAAGGTGGATTTTGATATGGATGCTCAGTTTCGGCTTCGCGGTAATCAATTGAAGGATTACAGGTCTTTTGGCAGTTATGATGATGCCGACAAAGTTTGTGTGCAACAAATAGAAAAAATTCGGGCTCATTCATTTACGGAATTCAAAGAGTTGGTGAATAATTTCGAAAAACATCAAAATGTCACGGAATATATTACTGCCAACGGGTCGGAACTATTTTGGAAAAAAGATTCTAAAGAATTCCTCTGTCGTATAAGGAATGCCAGAGGGCAAGTGTTGAATGTGACACTGAAATCTCCTCATTTGCGTCAATTGCTAATTAATTCAGGATGGTTTGAGTACAAGGTGGCAAATCTGCTCGCATTATGGAATAAATCATCTGATATACGACTGAACTGTAAGTTTCCTGCTTCAAATAATGCCCCCAAAAATGAAATAGACATTATTTTAAATGCAGGCGGTAAACTGTTGTTTGTAGAGAGCAAGACGCAAATACATGAAGTCACAGATATAGATAAGTTTACCGCAGCAGTAAAAAATTACGGAGGTATGGGGTGTAAGGCCTTGTTTGTAACCAATGCACCAATGAATATTCTGGCACGGGAAAAATGCAAGGACAATGGCATCATTTCATTCTCATTACAAGACGATAATCTTGGTTTACCTCCTGAAAAAGCATTAGCTTTGCTTTTGGACAGTGAATTGTTTAACATTAATACGAAATAAATTATGGCAAGAAAAGTGTTTATATCAATACTTGGTACGGGGCCCTACGGGGAATGTACATATTCCGCCAACGAAAGACCTGTGTTCACCACAAGGTATATTCAACTTGCTACATTGAAATATCTTGTTGAAAAATGTACTGTCGAAAATAATCCATGGACGGTAAATGACGTGGCGATAATATTTCTAACATCCAAAGCTGAAAGCGACCAGTGGAATAAGGGTATGGCAAGAGTTGCCGGACAGGTCAAACCCGTTGAAAAAGAGGGCTTGAAAGCTGAGTCCGAAAAAATGGATTTTCCATTTGTCCTCACACCAAAACCAATCAAAGACGGCAAAGACACGGATGAAATATGGGATATTTTTGATACAATTTTCAACGAAATAAACGATGGAGATGAGTTGTATTTTGATATAACCCATGCATTCCGTTATCTGCCAATGCTTCTGACCGTTCTCATTAATTATTCAAAGTTCTTGAAAAAAGTAACCGTAAAGTCAATCACTTACGGAAACTTTATGGCAGAAACCGATTCTAAGCCAATAATGGATTTGACTTCTATTTCGGTATTGCAGGATTGGACATACGCAGCTGGTACTTACCTTGATAGCGGAAATGTCACCAAACTCGTGGAATTAAAGTCTATTATCAAATCCGATGTTTTGAAAAAAATTGTTGACAAACTTGAAACTGTCATAAAAGAGCGTCAGACTTGCCGTGGGTTACAGATACATAATTCGGAAAGCCTTTCAAGTCTTAAAAGTGAATTGTCAGATTTCCTTGAAAGTAAAGATGTAAATCCCGAAGACGAGCCACTTCATCAGATATTAAAAAAAGTTGATACCTCGTTGGAAGAATTTTCGGTATTTCCTAACTTTATGAATGGTTTTCAAGCAGCAAAATGGTGTGTTAAAAATGGCCTTTTCCAACAAGCCATAACTATGCTCAGAGAAAATTTTGTAACCCTTTTCTGCGAAAGGCATGGTTTTGATTTGATGGATAAAGATATGCGCCTAATTGTGGAAATTGCATTGAATATTCAAATCAACCACAAGCAAAACCGTAAAGACAAATGGCCGATAGAATTGTCTGATACTCAGATTGTTGATATCGAGAGTGTTTTGCAGGACAAATGGATAATGTCTGTCGGCAAACACAATAACGAACTTGTTCATATTTACCAAGAAATCCGCGATTATAGAAATAACTTCAATCATGCTGGTTTCAACGAAAACTCGCCATCTCCACAAGAAATCGAAGCAAAAGTAAACGAGTTTGTGGAGCGTACTATCACTTGTTTTTATAAACTAAATAATAATCAATAATTATGTTCCTGAACCTCTCCAACCACCCGTCCGCCAACTGGAGTGCGGAGCAGACCGAAGCTGCGAGACAGCTTTCGGGCGAAATTGTTGACCTGCCTTTCCCTGCGGTGGATCCTGTCGGCGATGAGGACTATATCGCGTCTATCGTCGATGAGTATCTTTGTAAAGTTTTGGAAATATCTGAGGGTCAGGATGTTACAGTGCATCTGATGGGCGAAATGACCTTCACCTTCGCGCTCGTGCAGCGACTGCATATCCTTGGAATCCCTTGCGTGGCATCCACCACCCGGCGCGAAACCGTGGAATATCCCGACGGAAGGAAAGAATCTTTTTTCCAATTTGTGCAATTTAGAAAATATAAGTTGTCATGAACACCTCCAACATCACCCTAAGCACCCAACAGGAGAAAATCCTTGATGCATTGAAATCTTTCGTGCAGCAGGACAGCAAACGCGTCTTCATTCTCAAAGGTTATGCAGGTACAGGCAAGACCACCTTGATGCGCTTTTTGATACAGGAACTCAAACGGAAGAAAATCCAATTCCGGCTACTGGCACCCACAGGGCGGGCAGCCAAGGTGCTCTCGAATGTGTGCGATACGGAAGCCGCAACCATCCATTCTATGATTTACACGTTCACGGACTTGAACAAAGACTTGTCGGAAACAAAGGAAACAGAACTCATTGTCGGGAAAACAGGACAGCTGTTCCTCAACTTTGAAGCGGTGACTTTGAATACCGAAGATACAGAACCCACCATATACGTGGTGGATGAGTCGTCGATGGTAGCGGATGTTGAGGAAAAGAACATCACTCAGGCGAAATTCGGGTCAGGCAGATTGCTCAAGGAACTGTTGGCTTTTGACCCACGTCCTCAAAGCAAGTTCATCTTTGTTGGCGACCCCTGCCAACTGCCGCCTATTCAGGAGGTGCAGTCTCCAGCTCTTAACCCGGAATATTTCCGGCAGCATTTCGGAATGACCGCCGAAGAACACTCGCTGACTCAAATATTCCGCCAATCAGATGACAGCACCTTGATTCCTGCTTCGCAACAAATTCGTAAACTTTGTGAGAACGCTCCTGAAAAAGAAACCGTTTATGGATACCAAAGGGTATGGGGGCGTGTGCCTCTTCGTCATTGCAAAGAGACTTCTCTTTATTATGATTTTGGAGCAATGACTGACAAATATGTGGAAATTGTAAAACACGAGGGGTACAATAGTGCAATATTTATCACTCCAAGCAACAAAAAATGTGCAGAGTTGTCTGCAATAATTCGGAACAAGTTGGGCATTGTGAATCTGCAACTGCAGGAAGGCGATCTCCTAATGGTTATTCAAAATAATTATCCAACGGGGTTGATGAATGGGGATATGGTAGAGGTGATGAAAATTTCTTACGAAAAAGCGTTTCTTCTAGCCAATCTCACGTTTGTTCCGGTGAAATTGCGTGAACTTTTCACTAAGCGGGAGGTGGCTTCCCTACTGCTCACGGATACACTTTATTCCGGCACACTGAACCTTGATTCGGGCAAACAAACCGCACTGTTTGTTGATTTCGTGCAACGAATGAAAAAGCGTTGTATCACGCAGAAGCACAACAAAGAGCAGTTTCACGAAGCCTTACTGCGCGATTCCTATTTGAATGCCTTGCGCTGCAACTTTGGTTATGCAGTGACTTGCCACAAGGCACAGGGCGGTGAGTGGAAACATGTCTTTGTAGATATGAGCAATAAGTTGCTCAATCCCACCAAGGAAAAATATCAATGGATTTACACCGCTGTGACCCGTACTCAGCAATATATCCATCTTTTAAACAAACCCTTCATTGAATAACCAGCTCTATGGAACTCATCATTAACTCATTCGGAACATCCCTCAACCGCGACAATGAGGGCTTTGTGATTTCCACTTCGGAGGGGCGGCAGCGCGTGCCCGCCGAGGGCATCACTTCCATCCAGATATCCAAAGGGGCGCAAATCACATCCGATGCCGTGATGCTCGCCGTGGAACGCGAAATCGAGGTTGTATTTATGGACCGCTCTGGCAATGTCATAGGCCGCATCTGGTCTCCAAAGTACGGCTCCGTGTCCACCATCCGTAAGGGACAACTCAATTTCTCGCTCTCCCATAATGCCATCGACTGGATTAAGGATGTCATCCGCCGCAAAATCGAGAATCAGCAAGCCTTGATCCTCGCAATGACCGCACATGACGAGCCTACTGCCAACCGTGTGCAGACCGCCATCCGCCGACTGGAAGATTACCGCACAAAGATTGCTGCTATCGACGGTGAGGTGATTTCCGATATCTCCTCCACGTTGCGGGGGTGGGAGGGACTTGCCTCCAAAATCTATTTTGAGGCCTTGAATATGTTCCTCCCCGAACACTACAGGTTCGAGAAACGCAGCCAGCATCCTGCCCTCGATGTGCCCAACGCCTTCCTTAATTACGGATATGGTGTGCTGTACGGCAAAGTGGAGGGCGCACTCATCAAGGCAGGCATCGACCCCTACATCGGCGTGCTTCACCGCGATGACTACAACCGCCCTGTGCTGGTGTACGATGTGATTGAACTCTATCGCGTGTGGGTGGACTATGTGGTCTATACCCTCCTCCTCCAAAATGCCGTCACCGACGAGTATTACTCGGTGCAATCAGACGGCTCGTACTGGCTCGAACCCTTGGGGCGGCGCGTCCTTATACAGTCGTTGAACGATTACCTGGAGGAATCCGTGGAAGTGAAAGGCAATGTGCGCTCACGACAGCATCAGATATTCCTCTATGCACAAAATCTGGCACAACAATTTAAAAAAGCGGAACTATGATCCTTTTCGGAAAGAATATTATCTCCACCAACGACCCTTTGGTGAAAGTGCCGGTGATGAACATCTATCACGCACTGCGGAATCCCAAACCGGAGACGCAGGCACAAATTCGACAGTTGCGCCTTGTGAGGGCCTTGGACTACAAACGCTACAGTGCCCTAAAGCGGCAACTGCCCTATATTGTCTGCGGCATCTTCAACCCGCCCTACCGCAGAAGTGAGAACTTTGCCTACATCGAATACTTTATGCTGGATATTGACAAAATCTCTGAAAAGGAATTGTCGGTGGAAGCGCTTAAACAGCGCATAGTTCAGGATGACCGGGTGGTGCTCTGCTTTGTGTCGCCGGGGGAGGATGGACTGAAGGTGCTGTTCAAACTGTCGGAACGCTGCTATGATAAAGGTCTCTTCTCCCTGTTCTACAAGGCTTTTACCCAGCAGTTTGCCCGACAATACCAGATAGAACAGGTGGTTGACAAGCAGACCTGCGATGTGACCCGGGCCTGTTTTGTGAGTGTGGACCTTGATGCGTTTTATCGTCCAGATGCTGTGCCAGTGAATATAGGGCGGTTTGTCGATGCCGACGACCCGACTGCTTTGTTTGACTTGAAGCATCATCTTGAAGAAGAAGAAAAGGTGACGAAAAAGCAGCAGGTGGAGGAAGACACGAAAGAACTCAAGGCCGATGTGGACGGCGATATCTTGGCCAATATCAAGGCCATCCTGAATCCTAAAGCTGCCAAGAAACTGGAGAAACCGGTCTATGTGCCCGAACAGCTGAACGAGATAATGGATGATTTGCGGAAATACATCACCCAGACTGGGGTGGAGGTGGCGGAAGTCATCAATATCTCTTATGGAAAGAAAATACGGCTGAAGATGCGGTTAAGACAAGCGGAGGTAAACCTTTTTTATGGCAAGCGGGGCTTTTCGGTGGTGAAGTCGCCACGTACGGGCACGGACGATGAGTTCAATGATTTGGCAGTTAACCTGATACAGTCATTTTTGATAGAAAATACGTAAGTTATGCCAAGGAAAAAGAAACCGCCTTTGAGTTTTGTGGAGGAAATGGCCAAGTTGAAGGCTGCTGGATTGAAGGACAATTCCCCTCCCAATCATCCGTCCGATGAGTTGGACCAGCTGCCTTCGTTGGAGGAGCGTTTGAAAATAGTGTTCGGAATAGTGAAAAACAAAAAAAGACCTGCCACGCAAATGTTATTTTTTGTAATGTACGATATAGAGAGCAACAAAGTGCGTCGTCATGTGGTGAAATACCTTGAGCGACAGGGATGCACCCGCGTACAGAAATCCATCTTTCTGGCCGATCTTCCCATCGCGAAATACGAGCAAATAAAGAGCGACCTCGCCGAGGTTCAGGCCTGCTACGACAACGAAGACAGCATCCTCGTTGTACCCATCTCGACAGACTACCTGAAAGCCATGAAGGTAATAGGACAGACCATTAATGTGGATGTGATTATCAAAACATCCAACACACTGTTTTTCTGAAATGACCCAGTTTGCCGACATATCAAAACTCCGCAAGGAGGGAAAACTTCGGGAGGCGTATTTCGCCGCCGAGGAGTTGACTTTGACCGACCCCGAAAGCATCTGGTCAAAACGCGCCATGATGTGGGTCGTTTACGATTATGCCAAGCAAAGTGCAAGCTTGGGAAACCAGGACGCATTCCTACGGTGCGTCAAGAAAGTGACGGATCTTAAGGTGCCTTCCGATGAGGAGATGTTTCTAAACGCCATGTTTGCGGTGGTCAGGAATATGGTCCGGAAATGTGTAGGCGACACCGCCTCTACTCCTTTTTTGGATAGCTTGTGGAAAGAAGTGTCGCAGTGGGATGTCTCCAAACCCGGCGATATTTACTCGGGCATGTTGAACACCTTCCTGAAGGTGAAAGACCAATGGCTGGGCTTTGCTTCATTTTGCCGTTGGTGGAATTTCGACAATCTCACTCCCAACGACTTCACCGAACCCACTTTGCCCGATGGGAAGAAAGGGCTTTCGTTGGCCGAGAAGACATATATGGCTTACTCCAAGGCACTTTTGTCGCAGGGCGTCAAATCCGACATTGACGAATGGATTCCTCGGCTTGAGGAACTATGCGAAAGGCATCCGACTTACATCTATCTCCCATACTACCTGATCAAGCTAATGATTGTGACGGGCGGAAGCGATGCGCAAATTGAGCGACACATCAAGCCATTACTGAAGAAAAAACCGAATGAGTTCTGGATTTGGGAGCTCATTGCCGACAGTCTCAGCGACGTGGAGCAGCGTTTTTCCGCATTATGCAAGGCTATGACATGCCGAACACCCGATCGGATGAGCATTGCCCTGAGGGAAAGGATGACCATCCTATTGTTAGAGAGAGGCTGCTATGCCGAAGCAAAACACGAGTTTGAGGAAGTGGTCAGGATCCGCATGGAGAACAAATGGAGAATTCCAGCGAGCATCCACCGATACTTAAGCCAGCAGGAATTGACTGATGTACTGGCTGCAAAGGACAACCGTGTGCTATATCTCCAGCATTCGGCTTGGGCGGAAGACAAGTTTATCGGCACAGCGAAACCTGTGGTGGTGCAAGTGACCCATATCAATGAGGATAAGGGCTTCGTTTCCTTTGTCACCAAACAGAGAAATTCAGGCTTCTTCAGGGAGAAAAGCAGCAAGCGGCGCAAAAGCATCAACAAGGGGGACCGGATAGAAATCATGGTTGTGAAGATAGAGCGTAACAAGCCGAGTCAGGTGCGTTCATGGCGGAAGATACCTGCCCAAGATGATGATTGAGTGGTTCCATGCGGACGCACGCCATAAAATAGTTTTATTAGTTCTTTGACATTTTGAAATATTATGTACTTTTGTAGCGTAAAAGGTACAAAAAGATGATGAGAATTATCATAAACGCCTTGTATTTTAATTATATATAGTTTATTATCAATAATTTACAAAATTTGGTCTCCGATAGGAACATCCAGTAAAACAAGGATTAAGACAAGTAAACCATTGGCGTTCGACACGTCATAGACCTCTCCGATAGGAACATCCAGTAAAACAAGGATTAAGACAAATTTGTCTGTTACTTGTTTAGTCAAGTAACTTGACTCCGATAGGAACATCCAGTAAAACAAGGATTAAGACCCAACTCTGACATTATTGTCTGTTTAATTTCCTTGTGTGCTCCGATAGGAACATCCAGTAAAACAAGGATTAAGACAACATTATTTGTGATTTCTTCGTACTTTTCTTTTATTCTCCGATAGGAACATCCAGTAAAACAAGGATTAAGACTTAATAAATTATTGATTTTCAAATACTTATATATAACTCCGATAGGAACATCCAGTAAAACAAGGATTAAGACAACGCAGTTGTAGTTCTCGTATTCCACCGCCTCATCGCTCCGATAGGAACATCCAGTAAAACAAGGATTAAGACTAATTCCGTGTCGGGCACAACTTCTAATACATATATACTCCGATAGGAACATCCAGTAAAACAAGGATTAAGACTGCAATTTTTGCAGGGTCAACAACTCCGTTTGAATTGCTCCGATAGGAACATCCAGTAAAACAAGGATTAAGACCAACTTTTTATTTAACATTTTGAAAATTCCTTCCACTCCGATAGGAACATCCAGTAAAACAAGGATTAAGACCCAAAATTTCCTTGTTTTTCATTTTGTTTTCTCCTACTCCGATAGGAACATCCAGTAAAACAAGGATTAAGACCCAAGTGTGTGTAACACTTTTGCTTTTTACTTTGTTAACTCCGATAGGAACATCCAGTAAAACAAGGATTAAGACCTTCGCCTTTTTCATACTTACGTTCTTGTTCTGTTTTCACTCCGATAGGAACATCCAGTAAAACAAGGATTAAGACATTGTCGGGCAATACGATTGTGAACGCCTTCATATACTCCGATAGGAACATCCAGTAAAACAAGGATTAAGACCCATTACTACAATTAATAATACTGATATGGTAATTAGCTCCGATAGGAACATCCAGTAAAACAAGGATTAAGACTTCATGTCCATGACGAATTTGGACATTTTTTTTGCGGACTCCGATAGGAACATCCAGTAAAACAAGGATTAAGACTATCATATAAATTATCATAGCTACATTCAGCAGCCACTCCGATAGGAACATCCAGTAAAACAAGGATTAAGACGAATATATTACAAACATTCATTAATTTTGTTGGATCTCCGATAGGAACATCCAGTAAAACAAGGATTAAGACGCCACGTTGATTGTCTCAACAGTGTTTGTGTTTTCCACTCCGATAGGAACATCCAGTAAAACAAGGATTAAGACCCATCCCATCATTAATCTTTGAAGTGTAGTCAGATAACACTCCGATAGGAACATCCAGTAAAACAAGGATTAAGACAGCAATAAGCGTCTTTTTCAGTTGTCAGCATGGCACCTCCGATAGGAACTTCCAGTAAAACAAGGATTAAGACGTTTTTGAAATTCGTCAACGGTTATTTTGTCGTACTCTCCGATAGGAACTTCCAGTAAAACAAGGATTAAGACTTTCTCGACATCAGCGGTAGTGTACTGCCAATAGGTTGCTCCGATAGGAACTTCCAGTAAAACAAGGATTAAGACTAATAACCCAAAGTTAGTATGCAGAAGTAATCCTGCTCCGATAGGAACTTCCAGTAAAACAAGGATTAAGACAGTGACTTTCGGTTTGTGTTCGACATGTTTGAACAACTCCGATAGGAACTTCCAGTAAAACAAGGATTAAGATTATATGCTAAATATCATTATTATAAATGCAAATGGCTCCGATAGGAACTTCCAGTAAAACAAGGATTAAGACTTAATAATTTCCTGTCTTTTCATTTTCTTTTGTGTCGCTCCGATAGGAACTTCCAGTAAAACAAGGATTAAGACATCGCTCAGATAGCCATGGAGTAATTGAAATATAGCTCCGATAGGAACTTCCACTAAAACAAGGATTAAGACTTTTATAGCGTTCTATCTGTTCTTGTTGGAACTCCTCCGATAGGAACTTCCACTAAAACAAGGATTAAGATGTGTGTTGGTAGAGACGCGATTAATCGCGTCTCTACACACCTGCCGGCATCTTCAAACCGATATCGACTTTACTCCGAACAAGAAAAAATCTCTTTACATCTTGCGGATTATCAGAAAGAATAATACTTTTGTCACCGATTTACAAAAAATGTCCTTATTTCCACTTTTTGAAAACAAAGCAATCTTATGATAGAATTTAATCGCAGTGAGTGCCTGCAAAAACTTATCTCGCACAAACATTATCGTCTTGTCAATATTTTTACTGGAGTCTTTCGTTGCGGGAAGTCGTACTTGTTGTTCAATTCGTTCAAGCAACGTAATTGCGTTGCTGGCATTGGTCATCGTTATGGCAATTACGCGGGCAATAGTGAAGCTTATTCAAAGGTGGCAGGGAACCTGAAACGTGCAGCTCTTGTCGTTTTTTGCGCCATTTTGCTGGTTGGTTGTAAAAGCAAAGGCGGTAAGGAGGCTAATGGGGAACTGTCAGTCGTTCATGGTTCCAATTACGACTCTATTTCAGGTGACAGAATGGAAGACCATAACCTGTCTAATGAGGAACTGTCAGTTATTCAAAGTTCCAATTACGACTCTGTTACAGGTGACAGAATGGAAGACCATAACCTGTCTAATGAGGAATTGCCAATCGTTCATAGTCCCAATTACTACTATCTTAACTCTATTACAGGCGGTAGGATAGAAAATCACAACTTTTCAGATATAGAAATTGATTCTATTGCCTCTCAAGCGCGAAGGCTCAACATTAAGACGACTCCGTATAAAAGCGTGAAGGATATCAAGAAGGAATTTGACATAATAAACGTAAAGTGGTATGAAAATCGCTTAAATCATTATAATTATTTATGGGAGGATATTTTTCTCGGCCGATTGGAATTTCACTTGTCGAACCCTGTTACATTCCACCAGTGGAATAGGACTTCAAACGATCCAATCAGAGTGTCTGCCTCTCCAGACGGAAAGTATAAGTTTTATACTACACGGAACATCGGTGGAGGAACAATGGTGGAGTTGGTGACATATTATCAATATATAGATTCTGATGGAAAGTTGGTGTGTAAAGAATGGCAAGGGGACAGAAGGTTTGAT
Organism: Bacteroidales bacterium; assembly: GCA_016285515.1. Classification (GTDB taxonomy): domain Bacteria; phylum Bacteroidota; class Bacteroidia; order Bacteroidales; family BM520; genus RGIG7150. Next base: position 174,238 of record JAEEQW010000002.1, on the reverse strand, counting down.
TGTAAGAGGAATGTTTTGGATGTGTGGCAGTTTGACTATCACGATTCCACTTTCTATGTTCTAAAAAGTGTCTGGTCCGGAAGCTCCTCAGAATGGGGGTATAATATGGAGATAGTTACTTTTAATGACGGAATTCCACAATACCATATTCACTTTTTCCCTGGCAAGAAGGAATATGGTGAAATAAAGAAGGTTACGGTTGTTAAAGGAGTGTGTGTGGATGAAAGTGATTGGGTAAAAGAAGATGGCGCGTATGGTATTTGCTATACATACCACGCTCTTGATGTGGACTACACATTCAATCCTAAAACCCTTACCATTACGGCAACAACGCAAGATGAAGAAACATGCCAGACCAAAGTGGTGAAATGGAAATTGAAGACAGATTAGAATTAGTATGAACTTGGCATTCCCATTGGGGCCAGCCGGCTGCATTTAATAGCTGATTGTGCGGTTGAGCAGGCTGTCAATGTTGATTTCCACTTGCTTGTACTGCTTGTCAGTTTCTAGTAAGTCCTCCATTTCTTTGCTGTCTTCAGCATTCTTCAGTTTCTCTTGTATTTCGGCGCGAAGTCTTTTGATAAAAGCCGACTTGAAACTCAACAGTGTTTTGATGATGGTGCTTGGAATGTCATCGGTCTCCATACGTGGAAATATGTGATTCTCCTTCCATTTTTCGCTGAGGGAGTAAGGGGTGCTGATAAGGTTGGCTGCTAGAGTCGATATTTCGCGGTCGGCATTGTTGATGAAATATCGCTGGCCGGGTATGAAGCCATTGTGGAGATTATCACGGTATATGTTGAGAATCCTGCTGTATAATTGATTGTTGAATTCTATGCCTTCGGCATCAAGTTCGTTTATGATAAATTCGGCATTGCTTAATGTTTGAGCCTCATTTTCAGCACCCAGATTGTAGTTGCTTTGTATGTCACCGTAAAGAAACAGTTTTTCTATGATAGCCCTTTCATAAATGTCAAAGCTGTTGTTCTTTTCGATATCTTGTTCCTCCTGTGTCAGAGGCTGTTGGGTGGAGTTGTCATGAACCTCTATGTCGGGGTCGTTATATTTCTTGCCAAGTTTTTTTCTGATTATCTTGTTGACTTCAAATATGACAGACTGTTCTTTTACACCGAGAAGGTCGGAACATTCCTTGATATACATCGCCCTATAGATTTCATCGGGTATGACAGCGATTGATGCGATGATGTCTTTAATGACCTCGGCTTTTTTAATCGGGTCGTCTTTGGCATCATTTAGAAGCAGCTCTGTTTTGAATCTGATGAAGTCACGGGGTTTGTTCTCAAAATAGTCAATGACATCGGATGTGCGGTTGTTTTTGATGAAGGAGTCGGGATCTTCCGGTTCTGGCAGCAGAATGATTTTTACGTTGAGACCTTCGGAGAGAACCATGTCTATGCCTCTGAGCGAAGCCTTGATGCCGGCAGCATCACCGTCATAGATTATTGTGATGTTGTTGGTGAACCTCTTTATCAGCCTTATCTGATTGGTGGTCAATGATGTGCCTGATGAGGCGACAACGTTTGTAAAGCCAGCCTGATACATGGTTATCATATCCATATATCCTTCTACGAGGTAGCAGAAGTTCTTTGACACTATGGAGTTTTTTGCCAGATAGATACCATACAGGGTGTCGCTTTTATGGTAGATGTCACTTTCAGGGCTGTTGAGGTATTTTGCCGTGTTTTTGTCGGAAGTTAATATCCTGCCTCCGAAACCGATGACTCTGCCGGTAAGGTTGTGAATTGGGAACATCACACGACCTCTGAATCTGTCGAACATCTTTCCGTCATCGTGGACCACTGCAAGTCCTGATTTGGCGAGGATATCATCTTTGTATCCGTTTTTGTGGCAATAGTCGATGAGTGCGTTGAAGCTGTCAATGCTGTAACCGAGTTGGAATGTGTTTATTGTGGCATCGTTGAAGCCGCGTTTTTTGAAGTAGGAGAGCCCTATGGCTTGACCTGCCTCCGTATTGAGCAGATTGTCGGTGAAATATTTCTGCACGAAGGCATTGATGTTGAAAAGACGGTCTTTGTCGTTGTCGAGCTGGATTTCTTCGGGTGTCCTTTCAGTTTCAATGACAGGAATCTTGTATTTGGCGGCGAGGTATTTGAGAGCATCGTAGTAGGAGTAATGTTCATGTTCCATTATAAAATGGACGGCATTGCCGGCCTTACCGCACCCGAAGCATTTATAGATGCCTTTTGCCGGTGAGACAGTGAACGATGGTGTCTTCTCGTTATGAAAGGGGCACAATCCTATCAGGTTGGCGCCTCTTTTCTTGAGAGACACGAAATCTCCGACAACTTCTTCGATGTTTGCGGTATCCAGTATCGCCTGTATGGTCTCCTGCTTAATCATTATACCAGCTCATCGATTTTCTGTCGTATGGTCTCCCAGTTTTTATCGCTGATTCTTGCACCATAGTTCTGGATGACAATGCTGCCGATTATCGCACCTATTTTACCGCATGTTTCAGCATTATAGCCCTTTGCGATTCCGTAAAGCAGTCCGGATGCATATAAGTCGCCGGCACCGGTTGAATCAACGCATTCCACGTGAGGCGTGCCGACTTCATAGACTGTGCCGTTATGTTTGATAAGAGAACCTTTGGAACCCAACTTGACAACAGTAAAATCACAATCTTCGGAGATACAGTCGAGGGCTTCGCGCGGTTGAAGTCCTGTCACTGCCTTTGATTCTTCCTCGTTGGCAAAGCAGACATCAACATAATTCTTAATCAAATCCTTGATGATTGGTCTGTTCTCCTCCACAAAGTTATGTGCAGCGAGGTCGAGAGATACTTTCATGCCAAGATTTTTGGCTGTTTGCATTGCTTTCAGCACTATGTCGTAGTTGAAGAGCAGATACCCTTCAATATGAAGGATATCATGTCCCATGAAATTTTCTTCGGATATGTTTTCTGGCATAAGTTCCTGTGCTGCACCGAGATATGAAGCGAAAGTGCGTTCCCCGTCAGGGGTTATCAGCACGATGGCACAGCCGCTTGGAGTGTCAGTTCTTATCAGGTCGGGTTTTATTCCGGCTTTCAGCATGTCCTGTTCGTAGTTGTCGCCGATGGTGTCCATGCCCACTTTTCCGATGAAGGATGTTTCAACTCCAAGTTTGGAGAGACCGTATATGGTATTTGCCGCCGACCCGCCTGCAACCATTGACTTGTTGATGTTGGCGATATGTTTGTTTATTTCAAGAAACTGGTTTTTGTCAATCATTACCATTCCACCGTGAGGAATATTCAGGGAATCAATGATTTCGTAGTCTTTAATGGGAACAATTATGTCTGTAAGAGCGTTTCCTATGCCAATTATTTTCATGTTGTTCTATAAAAAATGTGTTATTTAAAATTTTTTTTGCAAAAATAAGTATTATTTCAAAAAATGTAGTACTTTTGCATCGTCAAAAAAATGACACTGCCTCAATAGCTCAGTTGGTTAGAGCATCTGACTGTTAATCAGAGGGTCGCTAGTTCAAGTCTAGCTTGGGGCGCTAAGGGGGGCTTACAAATGTCTTCATTTTGTGAGTTCCTCTTTTATTTTTCCCCATTTAATTTTTCCCACTGCTTATAACTATCTGACCCACTTGTTGTTCAATAAAGTGCTCTCCCCGTCTGTTGAAAGCACATTAACATCAGTGTCTCGTATGATTAAATTGTCAAAGCATACCTGATGCGGCATTATCTTTAGGTTGCCTACTACAACGCTAAGATGATTTGTTCCCTTTGAAGCAGGTATTCTAACACTGATAAGAGCCCATCCGTTGTACAAGTTGACCACGTGCCGGAATATGTCATTCATTTCGTAATATCTGGTCTCTCCGTCGTCTTTCTTCGTACATATCTCAATCACGCTGCGGGCGTACATGTCTTCGGTGAAATCGCTCATCCAGAACGAAATTTCAATTTCATCTTTGTCTGTTTCAATTACATTGTCCCACAACTTGTTATATCGGCTTAAGTCGCATTGTAAGGCTCCGTTTCCCAAGAATTTCTTTTCACTTTGCAGGTTATCCCAGTCAGTTACGATGAGCAGACCGTCTTCACGGTCACTCCAAACACCGTTACCTCTTTCAAATACTGAACCCGTCTGACATTTTTCTTCCTGCTGTGACTTGTATTCCTGATAGTTTTTTTCCAAGTCGTCACATTCCAATCGGTAATAGTTGTGATTTCCGGTATCGAACAGTAATTGTGAATGGCTGACGATATTTTTTTCATTTTCATTCAGCAGGTTGTCATCCTTTGGCACCACAACTAAAAACGGCTTTCTGTTTGGCAGATCGTTCAGTAAAGCGTATTGTTCCAACGGACTCCATTTCAGGGCAATATTGTTGTACGAACATTTGATTGGTGACCTTGAAGCATAGTTGCCGCTCATCGGAAGTCCGGTTTTCAATGACACATAAGCCGCCTGTTTGAACATGTTTGCGTTGTCGTCAATCCAGATGTGTTCGGTTCCGATATGAAACAGCGGCAATGGAATAATAGCCTGATAGTCAGACCATTGATACTCCTTCACCCATTGGTTCTCGGGAAGATGGTTGTCATAGTCAGTCAGTAATGGATTTTCATTCACCAATGAAAAGTTTTTGTTGTAACTATAGACTTCCCAGCTCATAATCAGAAGTATGATAATGCCTGTTCCGTAGTGGAGTGCTTTGTTTTTCCCACTGCTGACTATCCATCTTCCGAGGAGATAAACTGTGACAATGTTAATCATGTAAAAGAAAAGCCATTCGAATCTGGCGAGAGCCCTTATCTGCGCCAAGGGTCCCAAATAGCTGAGATAGCGCGGATTGACCCATAATAGAGGTACTCCGATGGAGAACAGCAAAACTATTATACTGATGACGAGAAACACATTCAGCATCCTGTTGCCGGTGACATCAAACAAATGGGACCAGCGTTTTTGTATTATGTTGGTTATAAATTTGATAAGACAGGAAATGGTGATACAGACGCTGACAATTCCGATGTACGATATGGCTTCCCATTCTATATTGTGGAGGAACTCTGGTTTGTGGAAATAGCTTCTTCCGTAGGGAAAGAATACTCCTTCAAGACGTCCTGCGTAGGCTTTCAAGCCGTATGGTACAGCAGCTCTGTCGGCAGGTGTGTTTCCGATACCGTTTAGTATGAGAAAGCTTATACATGGAATCAAGAATGATATTAGTACATGCAGTATGACAGTTTTCCTTTTTACAAACCATTGTTTGTCCCAAATTAGGACGTACAGCCAAAAGCAAAGATTGAATATTCCGAAGAAAATCAGGTAATAGGGATGCACGAATCCGCTCCAGAGCAAAAGCAGTCCTTCCCATATCGAATAGGCGATATTGTTGGTTTTGATTAAACGGATGAACCAATAAATCATCAGCGGTAGGATGAACATGTATCCGAGAGTAATGTGAGAGCCGATGCGTTCAAGTTGTGGCGAGAGCATGGTGATGAGTACTGCCCCTAATACCGATATAAAATAATTCAATCCCAATTCTCTGAAAATCAGGAACAAGGCTATGGCGCAGATGAATATTGACAATATAAGGAAAATGTTGTTGAGCGGCAATACAAGTTGGCTGCAGTTATCGGCTCCGAGGCTTTTGGCGATGCGCAGCGGTACAAAGACCTGCGGCATTGCACCGGTATAAGTGTAATAGTCTCCGTAAGGGTAATTCATACTTGAACTATGAAATGCCGAGGAGTCGTATTCAACATGGTAGTATGTGTTGTAGAAGTCCTTCAGCCCATCACCGTCAGGTGATGTGAAATTGCTTCCGATGTTGGTCAGGATTCCAGCTCCGTCAAGGATTATTACTGCTATAACCGTCAGAAATACAGTGAGAATACAACCAATAAAGTTTTTAGTTCTTATTGTCATCCTGCTCTTTGCTTTGAGATTCATATATTTTGTCAATTATGTAAATCGGGCGGCCTTTCACTTCATCATAGATGTAGCCGATGTATTCTCCGATGACGCCGATAATCATCAGTTGGATGCCGGAAAACAGGCTGAGAAAGACTATCAGTGTGGTGTATCCTGATGTTGGCCGTTGGCAGAAATACATGACTAATGAGTATATTAACAAAACAATGCTTAGCAATACGAATAGCAGTCCCACTATGATGCCTATTTGCAGTGGAACTTTTGAGAATGATGAGATGGCGAGCAGGGAGAGTTTGACGAGTTTGCGGAATGAGTAATGACTTTTTCCGGTTTTTCTTTCCTCTGCCACATACTCGATTTTTTCGCGTCTGAAACCTACCGACTGTACGATTCCTCTGAGAAAGCGGGAGCGTTCCCTGTAGTCTTTTCTTAGCAGGTCTCCTACTTTGTCGGAGATGAGGAAGAAATCGGAGGCGTTTTCATCAATTTTTATGTCTGATAGTTTGTTTACCAATCGGTAGAAACTGCGTGACAGCCATTTGTGCAGTCCCTTGTCGTCTTTTCTTTCACTTCTGACCATGGTGACGACTTCAGCACCTTTCTCCCACAGTTTCATCATTTCAGCGATTTTTGCAGGCGGATGCTGCAAGTCGCTGTCCATGCATATAATAGCCTTTCCTCTGCTGTTGTCTATTCCTGCCAGCATAGCGGCTTCATGTCCGAAATTCCTTGAAAATGAGACGATTCGGATGTGTTCGTTTCTTTCGGAAAGTTTCTTCAGTTCCGACAAGGTGTTGTCGCGGCTGCCGTCATTTATCATCAGCACCTCGTAAGTGTAGGGAAGTTTGTTTAATTCGCCTTCAAGAACATCGAAAAAGTGCTCTATTCCTTCTTCTTCATTATATATTGAAACAACGACTGATAAATCCATTTTGTTTGAATAATTTTTGACAAAGGTACTAATAATTTTCTTGACTAATGAGCTTCCAGCCAGTTATCGCCGATTCCGACTGAAACTTCTATCGGAATCGCCAGTTTCACTGCGTTTTCCATTTCATGGACTACCATGTCGATGAGAGTGTCTTTTTCGGTCTTGAGAGCGTCGAATACCAATTCATCGTGAACTTGGATAATCATTTTCGACTGAAGTCCCATTTCTTTCATTCGGTTGTAGATTTTCACCATGGCAACTTTTATCATATCTGCCGATGAACCCTGAATAGGGGCGTTGATGGCATTTCGTTCTGCATATCCTCTGACGTTGGCATTTGCCGAGTTGATGTCGGCAATGTATCTGCGGCGTCCCATGATGGTTTCCACGTAGCCGTTTTCCTTTGCGAATGCCACTATGTCGGTCATATACTGCTTGATGGCAGGATATTTTTCGAAATACTGGTTTATGATGTATGATGCCTTTATCCTTGGCACATGAAGCCTTTCAGCGAGTCCGAAAGTTGACATTCCGTAAATTATGCCGAAGTTGATGGTTTTGGCCATCCGGCGCATGTCGCTGTCAACATCGGAGATATCCACATCGAAAATCTGGGCTGCCGTTGCTTTGTGTATGTCCTGTCCCTCAATGAATGCCTGCTGCATGTTTTTGTCATTTGCGATGTGAGCTATGAGGCGGAGTTCTATTTGCGAATAGTCTGCGGAAATTATGATGTGCTCATTGTCGCGTGGGATGAAAGCCTTTCGTATTTCCTTGCCGCGTTCTGTGCGTACAGGTATATTCTGCAGGTTAGGATTGTTGGAACTGAGTCGTCCGGTTGCCACGATTGCCTGGTTGAATGTTGTATGCACCATGCCTGTCCGGTGGTTTATCAGTTGTGGAAGGGGTTCCACGTAGCCTGAAAGCAGCTTTGACAACGAGCGGTAGTCGATGATGCATTGTATGATGGGATGCGTGTACTGCAGTTTCTGAAGTACCTCCTCATTGGTGGAATACTGCCCTTTTTTGGTCTTTTTAGGCTTGTCGGCAAGATGAAGTTTGTCGAAAAGTATTTCTCCGAGCTGTTTCGGAGAACCTATGTTGAACTGCTGACCGGCAAATTCGTAAATTTGTTTCTCCAGATTACGTATGTCATCCGACATTAAGATGCAGTATTTGCTGAGAAAGTCAGTATCTATTTTTACGCCTTCGTGTTCCATCGCCGTAAGTACTTTCACAAGGGGCATTTCCACATTTTCAAATAGTTTGTCATAACCTGTATCGTGGATTTCCTTTTCCAGCTTATAATATAATTGCAGTGTGACATCGGCGTCTTCAGCGGCGTATTCCTTCAGCGGTTCAGTCTCAATGTTCCTCATATTGCCCTGATTAATTCCCTTTTTACCGATCAGAGTCTCGATTTCGACAGGCGAATAGTCGAGGTATAATTCCGACAGAAAATTCATATTGTGTTGACTTTCAGGGTTTATCAGGTAATGTGCAATCATTGTATCGAATATTCTCGATTCTATTGTAATGCCGTAAAGTGCGAGGACGAGCATGTCGAATTTAAGGTTCTGACCTATTATCAGATTGTCCTTGGAAGTGAACAGCGGCTGGAATTTCTTGAGTATGCTGAGAGTATCATTGTAATTGTCAGGACATAACACGAAGAAAGCCTTATGTGGTTCAATTGAAAATGACATGCCAACCAAGTCGCAGTCATTGGCATTGAGACCGGTGGTTTCGGTGTCGAAACTGAATGTCTTGGTTTCTTCGAGAAGTTTGATTAGTTTGTCGATATCTTCTTCTGATGTTACAAGTCTATAGTCGTGTGCTGTGTTATTTATGTTGTTATGTTTTGGTATTTCAAGACTTTTCATCTCTTCCGGTGCGAAAAGGCCTCCTAACATGGAGTCATTGTCATACAAAGAGACTGGTTGGGTGTTTGAGTTGTTTGCTTGTGTGTCAGAGACTTGGGTTGTGGAGTCTTGTTTATGCAGCGGAAAGTTTCCTGAAAGGGAGAGGTCGGTGATGAAGCGTTTTTCGAAAAGACGAAATTCGAGTTTTTCACAAATATTTATAACTGCCTCTGCATCAGGCGGCTGGACAGCAAAACTACTTATATCCTTTTCGCAATCAACGTCAGTGATGATAGTAGCAAGATGTTTTGAAAGAATGGCATTATCTATATTTGCCATAATTTTATTTTTGAGGCTGTTGTTTTTAATTTTGTCAACATTGGCGATGATGTTTTCGATTGTGCCGAATTCGCCGATAAGTTTCTTGGCTGCAACAGGACCTACTCCTGCAACACCGGGTATGTTGTCAGAGGAATCGCCTACAAGTCCGAGGTAGTCGATTACCTGTTTAGGTTCTGACACATTGTATTTTTCACAAACGGCCGCCACATCGAGGATTTCCTGTGGGGTTTTGCCGTGAGCCGGTTTGAAAAGTTTCACCTTGTCGTTGACGACTTGGCTGAGGTCTTTATCAGGTGTGACAATGAATATTTCGAAGTCATCAAGTTGGCTTGCTTTTGTGGCGAGGGTGCCTATCAGGTCATCGGCTTCAAAACCGGGACGTTCTATGAGTTGAATGTTGAAAGCGCTGATGATTTCGCGGATATAAGGAAGATTGGAAGCTATCTCTTCAGGCATTTTTTCGCGGTTAGCCTTGTATTCCCCGTATTCCTCATGGCGGAAAGTCGGCGTCATCGAATCGATGCAGACAGCTATGTGAGTTGGTTTCTCTTTTTGCAGTATGTCGTACAGGAAATTAATAAAACCGAATGCTGCCGAAGTGTTGACACCGTTTGAGGTGATTCGTTGGCTGCGGATCATTGCAAAATATGCTCTGTAGATAAGGGCCATTGCATCGAGGATAAAGAATCGGTTTTGCATGATATGTTGATTTACAGGTAATTATGATATTTTTCCCCACAGGTTTCTGCTGTTTTTCATGTTTGAAAGAAACAATGCTGTAGGTTTGTTTTCAGGTTTTTCAAGTTTCGGGTCTTCATCAAGCAGTTTGAAGGCGTCGTCGCGTGACACTTTAACTATTGCTTCATCTTGTGACAGGTCGGCGAGTTTGAGGTCTAGCAAGCCACTTTGGCGGGTGCCGTATATGTCGCCCGGACCGCGTAGTTTGAGATCTGATTCCGCTATGATGAACCCGTCATTGGAATTGACCATGGTATTGATACGGCTTTTGGCTTCATTGCTCACCTTTTCGCCTGTCATGAGGATGCAGTACGACTGGTTGCTTCCGCGTCCTATTCTGCCTCTCAGCTGGTGCAATTGCGATAATCCGAATCTTTCGGCATTTTCAATTACCATGACGGTTGCGTTCGGAACGTCAACTCCGACTTCAATGACTGTCGTTGCCACCATTATTTGTGTCACGTTGTCGATGAACCTTTTCATTTCGATGTCCTGCACGTTCTGTTTTTGCTGTCCGTGAACGATGGATATCTGATATTGCGGTATCGGGAATTCCCTTGCCACTCTGTCGTATCCGTCCATCAAATCTTTGAGTTCGAGTTTCTTTGATTCGTTGATAAGTGGAAAGACCATATAGACCTGTCTTCCCTGAGCTATCTGGTCCTTTAGGAAAAAGATGAGGCTAAGTCGTTTTGATTCAGGAAGATATATCGTTTTAACAGGCTTTCTTCCAGGTGGAAGTTCATCTATGACGGAGTAGTCAAGGTCGCCGTAGAGTGTCATTGCGAGGGTACGTGGAATAGGTGTTGCGGTCATGACGAGGATATGTGGCGGAGTTGTGTTTTTCCCCCACATTTTGGCGCGTTGTGCCACACCGAAGCGGTGTTGCTCGTCAATTACGCAGAGGCCAAGCTGTTTGAAGATTACGTAATCTTCTATCAGAATATGCGTACCTATCAGTAAATTGATGTCACCCGAGGCAAGTTCTTGGATTATCTTTTGTTTTTCCTTGTTTTTTGTTGAACCGGTTAGGAGAGCCACTTTAATCGGAAGCCCTTCAGTCATCTTTGTGATTGTCTTGAAGTGTTGCTGGGCGAGGATTTCCGTTGGTGCCATCAGGCATGCTTGAAAGTTGTTTTCGATTGCGATTATCATGCTCATTAGGGCAACGAGAGTTTTGCCGCTACCTACGTCACCTTGCAATAATCGGTTCATCTGGTGTCCGGTACGGCAGTCGTTCCGGATTTCCTTTATGACACGTTTCTGTGCATTGGTCAGTTCGAAATGTATGTTGTTGTGATAGAATGTGTTGAACAGTTCGCCGACTTTCGAGAAAATGAATCCTTTGTTGGCGGTTGACTGTTTTATTTTTGATGAGACTATTGAAAGCTGGAGGAAGAACAATTCTTCGTATTTAAGGCGTCTTTTGCTTTCGATGATATCTTGTTCGGTGAGTGGGAAATGGATTTTTTTAAAGGCGTCTTTACGTGAAATCAGTCTGTATTTTTCGAGAATGTTCTGAGGCAGGTTTTCATCTATGCTGTCATAGACTTTCTCAAGCAGGTTGCTGACAATTACAGTCATACCCTTTGAGTTTAGTCCTGCGTTTTTCATCTTCTCGGAGGTACGATAGACAGGGTAGTAGTGGAGTTTGGCGCTTTCGTTGTATTCATTGACGGTTTCTATTTCAGGGTGGGAGATGCTGTATTCACCCATGAAAATGGTCGGTCGGCCATAGATTATGTAGGTGGTATCGGGTTTCAGTTTGTCTTTAATCCATTTGATACCCTTGAACCAGACGAGAGAGATGATGCCTGTGCCATCGCTGAATTTGCCTTCCATTCGCATTGACTTTCCGCTGCCAATGAGATCGAGGCGTAATATTTTGCCTTTAAGCTGGATTTCCTCGGTAGTTTCGTTGATGGAGGAAATTGTATTGATTATGCGTTTGTCGATGTAGCGGAAAGGGTAGAATTCCAACAAATCAGAAAAGGTGTAGATCTGCGCTTCTGATGATAGAATATCAGCTTTAGCGGGACCTACACCTTTGATGTAAGTTATGGAGTTACTTAAAGTATCCACTTAGTATTGCCACATATTGCTTTCGAACTCTCTGATTGCTTCCTGGATTTTCTCAGCTTCGAGGAGAGCGTCCAGACCTGTGGCATAGTCGGAGATGTATCTGTCGTAAGTGTTTGATTCTTTATAGATTGTGCTTGTGAACATTCTTCTTGCGAAGATGTCTTCGTATGACAATCTTACTGCATCGTTCTTAGGATTGAAAGCGCAGGATTTTGCAAAAGTCCTACGTGCGTCCGGATAGTATATCCAGAACAGTGGGGCTGTACCTCTGAATTCGCCGGTTGATTTGTCATAGACATCTTTAACTGGACAGATTCCGATGATTCTGCATTCGATTACCGAACGTTTTTTGTCGAAGAACCAGTCTTCCTTGATACGGAAGGCTTTGATGTCCTGACTTGAGAAATCGTTGGTAATGATTGTGTCATACCAGTCGTAAGGTTCTACAGCACGTTGGATATGGATTGTATCGACTGAACCTGAGAGTTTTTCCATTACCTCATCGTAGGACAGAGGTGATGTGAATGCATCGTTGGAAGCATCGTATGCGGTAAGGTCGCCGCTGTTGATGCCGTCAACAATAACGCTCATTAGGTTTTTCCAGTCATTCTGAGGTTCTTCGGGATAATACAGGAACTGGTTGGCTTTTTCTCTCAGATCAATAGTTCTCCAGATTCTCTTTGACCACATAATGTCCGATTCGTTAACTTCCGGGTAGGGGATTGGTTCCTTGTCGGCATAGTTGTTCTTTTGGTAGAATCCGTCTTTAGGTGTGTCAACATACTGGGCCGAAGCCGGTATTGACAAAGAGCAGAGGATTACCGCAACTGTGAGAAACAAAAATTTTTTCATGATATAATATTATTATTTAGTAATTACAAGACTTATGGTGCTTAATTTACGTGTTACGCCGTCAGGACTTTTGGCTGTAATGTCCTCAATCCAGATTTTGTCGCCGGAGCGGGCATTTCTGATATATTCCTTCATCTGGTCAGTAAGGAGGTTGTTCTTAGCCGAGACTTCGAACAGGTCACCGCCTCTACGTGTTCCGATGAAATTGAATCCTGTGATTGTGAAGTTGTAGTCAAATTCAAAGTCATCAGGCATCTGAGGGATTATGGCGCCTGCGGCAATCATTGCGTTAGGGCTTATGTTTCCGCTGGTGGTGTTGGCGATTTTAGGTGTAGGGCTTGGGACTCTCTTGACTCTGTATTCAGCTGAGCCCATGTTTACTCTTTTGCCGTCATCGTTGATGCTGACTTTGATGGTTGTTGTCTTTGCTGTCTCAGGGACTTTGACGACCCATGAATCACCTTTTCTGGTGATAGTTCCATTAGTTATGGATGCTTCTATTTGGGCGGTACCGTAACCTGGAACGGCGATGGTTACAGGGTTCTCGACACCTGCATAGAATACATTCATCTTTGTTGCAGAGACGTTCATAGATGGTCTGGCAACGATAAACTGATCCGAGAAATGGTATGTGTTGATTTCGCCTGTTGGAGACTGCATCTGCAGCAAACCTGCGAATTTGTTTATGCCTTCACGGCTTGAAGGCAGGGAAATGTGTACCAGACCGTTGCCATTTGTTGCTTTGAACGGAGTTGCTGTACTGATTTCCTTTTCAGAGACTTTGTCGGCACCCACTTTGATGTATGCTGTGGGAGATTGTGCAGTATCGTATGCAACAACGAGAACGTCAGCCTCATATTTGTCGCCAACGAAAATGTAATTCGACTGTGGAATTATTTTTACGTCGATCTTGTCGAATTTGAAGTTCTCTTCAGAGATGTTACTGTAAAGATAGTTGACAACGCTATATTCAGTATTGTGGACATCCATGACAAGCTTGTTCAGGATGGTCACATCAGCGGCAAGGATAGTATGGAAGAAATTGTGTGTGGCCCAGTCTTCTTTTTCATTATTGGCGTTTTGGTATTCGCCGTCAACGACAAGGCCGAGGTCAAATGAATCCTGAATCTTTTCAGGAAGAAGTTGTCTGATTTCGGATTTGTACTGCTCTATGGTTTGTTGCAGTTCTTTTGCCTTGTTGTTGTTGATGAAGAAGTTTGTGGGTTCATCATAATTGTCTTTTGCTTTCAGGAGAGTTAACGGAGTGTTCTTGGCATATTCAATGTCGCATTTTTCAGTTCTGCTGATCACTTCGTATTTTAGGGAGTCAATATAATTGATAAGATCTGCGCTTTTCTGTTTAAGTGCTTGCGCTTTCTTGTAGTTGGTTTCAACTTTACCTGTATTGATTGCGTATTGTTGGTCAAATTTAGCGTAGGTTTCATTGATTCTTCCGTCCAAAGCCAAATTTGATTCTTCAACGCTTTCGTTTACGGTTGTGAAAGCATTCAGGACCTCAACTGATACGTTCAATGCTAACATGGCAGTATATACCAAGTACATCATTGAAATCATCTTCTGCCGAGGAGTCTCTTTATATGCAGCCATATTCTAAATTACTTTTTGTTGTTAACATTAAAAGCGTTGAGCATGTTTGCATAAACTTGGTTAAGTTCGGCGATGCTTTTTACTAATTTAGCTGATTCCTGTTGAAATTGCACGTTGGTTTTGGAAGTCGCTTCCAAAGTTGCAACGAACTGTTCCATAGCTTTGTTGAGTGATTGCTGGGCTTCTGAGTTAGCGTTGGCCTGTTCACTGAGTTTTTTTGCTATTTTGTCGTATGAAGCGTTAACGGAAGCGAGGTTCATGTTATAGTCTTCGGTTGTCCTGCCTGCTTTTACGAGTGAATCACCGAGAGCTTTGCTTTTATCGCCTATTGCAGTGATGTCGTTTAAGGAGGACACTGTATTGTTAAGGTTTCTGAAGCCTTCGCCGAGACTTGCGAGAAGTTTCTCGTCAATGTTGGCTTTTTTAAGAAGTCCGTCAAGTTCTGCGGAAGCACTTGAGCTTACCTGCTGAATATGTGTCTGTTGGTTGGAAACGCCGCCTGCGAGACTGCCTAAATCAACCGATTTATCTGATTTAACGCCATGGTATTGTTCTGAAAATTGAGGAAATACAAGGCTCCAGTCCGGCTCCACGTGTGGTTTTTCGAAAGCCGAGAAGAAGAAAATGATAGCTTCGGTGCCCATACCTATCATAAGCATTAATGATGCTCCCGGATAGTGCTGGATTTTGAAGAGAGCACCGATGATTACGATAGATGCACCTAAGCCGTACATCATTGTTATAAATTTCTGGTAGCCTGGACCTGTTGTCAGTTTTTGAATAGCGTTCATTTTAAAAATACCTTTCTTTTATTCTTTTAATTTGTTAATTATCAAATATTAATATTTTGCCGAAGCACGTTTGCTGTCACCCTTCTGACGTCCGAGATAACTCTGTACACATCTGAATCCGAGGTAACATGTTGCCGAATCCTGATATTGATAGTCTCTGGTGGAAGTCTGTATGTTGGCATATACGTCTTTCCAGGAACCACCGCGGATAACTTTCCTCTTCATGGCAGGAGCATCACCGTCCTGTGCATTGTATGTGTATGAGGAGTTCATATCCCATTCGTAGTTATAACTTGATTCGTCGAATGCGTCAATTGTCCATTCCGAGACATTGCCTGCCATATCGTAAAGGCCGAAATCATTAGGCGGGAAGTGAGCGACTATAAGTGTGGTGCTACCTCCGTCAAGAGCGTAATTGCCTCTGCTTGGCTTGAAATTGGCAAGATAACAGCCTTTTTCGTTAAATGTATAAGGACCACCCCATGGATAAGGATTGCGTTCATAACCTCCTCTTGCAGCCCATTCCCATTCGGCTTCGGTAGGAAGACGATATTCGTTGATTGCTGCTGCCTTGTCTTCGGAATATGCACTCTTGAGTGCGGTTCTCCATGCACAGAATGCTCTTGCCTGGTTCCAGTTGACACCGACAACAGGGTAATGGCTATAGGAAGGATGGGAGAAATAATACTTTGCCAATGGCTCGTTGTATGTGTAAGCAAAATCGCTTATCCAGCACAAAGTGTCAGGATAAATGTTTATTTTCTCCGATCTGATGAAAACAGAACGGTCTTTTCTTCCCTGAGGACGACTTGCGAAAGCACCGTCAAGCGGATTGTTGCTTTCATCAGTCAGGTCTTTCTTTGCAGCAGCCTGCATGTCTATCCATTTGTATTCATAGTAGAGCTTTCTTGCATCAATCTCCTTGGAATTATAATAGACCTCATGCTCGGGAACATATAAATCTGCCAAAGCTTCCTGAACTTCAGGTTTGTCCCATTCTATCTTGGTTTTCCAATTGATAAGAGGTTCCTCAAGATCAACGCCTTCCTTGGTTTGTTCTATGAGGTATTTCTCAGGTTCCGCTTCACCCAGCATTTTGTAGGCTATGGAATCTCTGACCCAATTGACAAACTGACGGTATTCGGAGTTTGTGATTTCGGTTTCGTCAATATAAAATGCTGACACTGTGATGGTTTTAGGCTGATAGAAATTTGAGCCGGCCAAGTCCTGATCACCAACACCCCTTGTGAAACTGCCCATAGGAATGTATGCCATGCCGTATGGGTCGGATGGAGTGTATGATTGCTTGCTGTCAACACCGATTAACTCGCCGTTGCCTGAGTTTTTACAGGATGTTAAAAAAACTGCAATCAAAATTATTACAGCTGTAATGAGCTTGCTTTTCATATTAAATGTTTGTTTTTTTTCTTACAGATAATTTCTTGTTTAAACGCATTTATGCCTGTTTTATTGTTTTGTCGATAAAATTTATAGATACCTTGTGTTTTTCTGTGTTTTTAAACCTTTGTTGTTGTTGAATTTGAAACCGTATCCCAATAACACTTCAAAACTGCCGAAATTGCCGCCCCTGATGAGTTTCGACATGGGGATGTCGTATGAGAAACTTGCCATCAGGTCTTTCCATGACAACCCGAAGATTAATCCTATCCCATCATTGAGCCTGTAGTTGACTCCGCCCCAGAATTTGTCATTGAATGTTGCGAGGATGTTCGCATCAATCTGGAATGTGGATAAGTCGGTCTTTAACAATACTGACGGCGTGAATTTTACTTTAGGTAAAGATGTGAGGCGGAATTCATATCCTGCCAACGCATTGAAAGAACGTTTCTCCTGATAAAAGGTGTTTTTGCCTTTTGTTTCAAGCAGATTCAAAACCGATATTCCTGCAAATAGTGAATTTGGCTTTGAATAAAAAACACCCAGGTTGGCATCAGCCATGAAATCGTTTTGGTTCATGTTGCTGATAAGAGGGTCTTCCGCATTGGGGTCAAGCGAATTTTTGTCAAGGACTATGTTGTCAAGCTTCAGCTGGGCACCTATTCCTAACTTGCCACCGTTGACAAGCACTTTCTGATAGGCATATCCGATATTCATGGTCACGTTGCTGAATGAGCCTATGTTGTCGGAGGTAATGTTTATGCCCACACCACCGTGAAGAAATGTAATCGGCAGGTCGGCATTTATCAGATAGGCAACCGGAGCATACGAGGTCCTCGTTTTGCCGCTGGAAGTTGTTGTGGAAACGGAATCAACACCGAATCCTGTCCATTGGTTGCGTATCGTACCTAATATATTAATTGCATTTCTGTGCCCCATGTATCCAGGGTTATACGACATGATATTGAACATGTTCTGTGTAAGTTGGATTTGCTGCTGGGCACTTGCTGTGAAGGACACAACGGCAAAAAGCGCACATGTCAATATAATGCGGTATTCCTTAAGTTTCATTACGATACACAAATTTAGCGGCGCAAAATTAGTGATAATTTGGCAATAATATAGTACTTTTGCATCAAAATTTTTCTGATGCAGAATAAAATCAAAATTGAGGATTTCAACTATCCTCTGCCAGAAGAGAAAATAGCTTTCTTCCCACTTGAGAAAAGAGACTGTTCAAAACTTCTCATATATGATAATCAGCGTATTAGAGAAGATGTTTTTAAAAATATAGGTGATTATCTGCCAAAATCCACATTGCTTGTTTTCAATGACACAAAAGTCGTAAAGGCACGGCTTGTCTTTTACAAAGATTCTGGTGCAAGAATTGAGTTGTTCTGTCTTGAACCTGCCAATTCGGGAAATATTGCACAAGAACTGAATGCGCGGAACCATGTCGTATGGAACTGTCTTGTCGGCAATTCCCGCAGATGGACATCAGGCAAACTGCATTCCGAGATAACTGTTGACAATCATCTGGTTACTGTAACAGCTGAACGTGCGAACATTTGTGAAGACCATTCCGAAATAGTTTTTTCGTGGAATGAGGACTGTACTTTTGCAAACATACTTGACTATTTCGGCAAGATTCCGTTGCCTCCATACATTCGTCGTGAAACCCAGCAGTCGGACAATATACGTTATCAGACTGTATATGCGCTTGAGAACGGTTCAGTCGCTGCTCCCACAGCCGGACTCCATTTTACTCCGGAACTGATTGCCTCTTTGGAAAAGCAGGGTATTGACACAGCATATTTGACTCTGCATGTCGGTCTCGGCACGTTCAAGCCTGTAAATGAAGAATATATAGAGGAACACAATATGCATTCGGAACGTATTTCCATTAAAAGGAGTCTTGTCGAGAAACTCCTCAATGCCTGTGGAAAGTCGTGTGTGATTCCTGTAGGGACGACTTCTTGTCGTTCATTGGAATCGTTGTTCTGGCTTGGCGCAAAACTTATTGAAAATCCGTCACTTGAAGGTGTGCTTGAACTCGACCAATGGTATCCGTATGAATGTCCTATACGGGACGATATTACTGTCAGCCAAAGCCTTGCTACTGTGTTGGAATGGCTTGACAAGCATGAATATCCTATGTTGGAGGCTTATACTTCGTTGATGATTACCCCTGAATACACCTGTCGAATCGCTGATGCAATTATAACTAATTTCCATCAGCCAAAAAGCACTTTGCTGTTGCTTATTTCATCATTTATAGGAAACAGCTGGCATGAAGTTTATGACTATGCGCTGAATCACGGTTTCCGCTTCCTCAGCTATGGCGACAGCTGCCTGTTTTTCAGGCGTTAAGTTTGCATTACATTTTTTACAAATTGATAGCATCAGGGTTGAGAAGGAAATCGAAGATACTCATTGTCACGATTCCTTTCTCATCCCTTTTTAGTTTGATTCTGTCTTTAACCACTATGATTTTTTTAAATGAATCGGGAATTTCAGTCAATACTTTCTTTTCTTGGTCAACTTTTTCCTGATTTGGCATATCCAGCGCAGACTGAATATAGTATCTCTGGCTGCCTTCATTGACTACAAAATCAACCTCCAAGGATTTTCGTATCGGTTGACCGTTTTTGTCCGTGGTTCGAATCAGCACATTCCCAACATCAACCCTATATCCTCTGGAAACCAACTCATTATAAATTATATTCTCCATAATATGGTTTTCTTCTTGCTGCCTAAACCCAAGGATGGCATTCCTAATGCCTAAATCCGAAAAATAGTACTTTGACAAAGTTCCAATATATTTTTTCCCTTTGATGTCATAACGCAACACCTTCTCCGCAATAAAAGCATCTGTCAA
Source organism: Bacteroidales bacterium (assembly GCA_016285515.1). Lineage (GTDB taxonomy): Bacteria > Bacteroidota > Bacteroidia > Bacteroidales > BM520 > RGIG7150. The sequence continues at coordinate 154,835 of JAEEQW010000002.1, read as the reverse complement.
ATAATCTAAATATCTTGAAATTGTGGCACTTGCTATTTTTGAATGTTTCTCGCTTTTGAAAGTATTCGACAATTTTAACGGATTGACGGGTGAGCCTATGGAAGAAGCCAAAACTTGTATCAACTCCTTAAACTCCGACAAGTTACGGATGCCGTGTCTCTCCTTTACATCCAAAAGATAAACGGTTTCATAAAGATTGGAAAGATAGTCGCTCTTGCCCTTATCACCATCGATATTCAACACAAGTGGAAGTCCGCCATAAGTATAATAATCCTCCCACGCGTCATCTTGACTCCCTTCGTATGCTGTCAAGAACTCAGCAAATGTAAGCGGATAAAGTTGGATGACAAAACCACGTCCCCTAAATTCAGTTGCTATGTCTGACGAAAGCAAATGTGAATTGCTACCCGTAACATAAACATCCACATTCCTATTGTGCAACAAGCTGTTCAGCACCTCAACGAAACCTGGCACAAGTTGGATTTCATCCAATATGACATAATACATCTTATTGTCTTTAAGATATGTGCGGATATGCGAAAGAAGCGTTTCTGGCTTTCGCAAAGCCACATTGTCCAAGTCATCAAGGGCAATTTCGATAATATGGTCTTCTTCAACACCATCCCCAAGCAGGAAATCATGGAAAAGCGTAAACAGCAAATACGATTTGCCACATCTGCGAAGTCCTGTAACCACTTTGACAAGCCCATTGTGTCGAGCCGACTTCAGTTGGTTCAGATATCTATCTCTTTCAATCCTCATAGCCTATTTCAAATTTTTGACATATATGACGAAAAATTCACACAGCAAAAGTAATACTTCTATTTCAAATAATTGACATTTTTGTCAAAAATTTCACATAGAGAAACGAAGATGGCGCAACAATCATGCGGCGCATTCTTTCTGTCTTTTCATTGGTTTGCTTTGGAAATGATGATATAAAACTTGCATTAACCCAATTGATGATTAGTACTACAAGTTGAGAAATCAGCGTGATTGGTGTAATCAAATTGTAAAACCATGTTTGGTAAAGCCATACAAAATCATAGTTTTGCTCACATGTTGCTTTCGTTTTAATTACCCATCCCGCACTAATTGTTGTACAGATAAAGGCAGCACATAATGTACCATCTATCATAATAAAGATATTTATCTGTTCATTTGTGCCTCAATGAACCGCTTCAACAAAAGAAGCATGGCTCTAATATGCCACTTCTGTCGTAAGAGGTTGTGAGATACCTTAGCTTGAAGATGCAGCAAACAATTCACGCTAAAACAGCGTAAACCGTTATGCCTCTCTTGCATACTATAGAAATATCTTACATTCTTTACGACAATACGAGCATAACGCTTCGTGTTTCTATATGTCGGTGGCACAACTTATCAACATCGCCCTATCGCCATTGATGCATTCCCAAATGCCCACGACCGCTTCCTCTGCATCGACGACACGGAGTATCATATCGGCGCCTCGCTGAAGGACTTGGGCAAGAAATGGTTCGCTTTCAGCCGCATGGAACTCGCCACCGACGCACTGCGGGGGAAAATGTGATGGGTAAAGATGAAATTACTTTTCCATGAAATCGTGAGAGGAAAGAAAAACAACGTAAACTAAAACTTTTTTCTGCCACAAAACGGGAAAATCCTGTTTGGTTTAGGGGATTTTTTGTATATTTGCAAATTAAACATCAATTATGATTACTAAATAATTGAAGACTTTATCGTTATGAACAATACGTACTTCATATTATCAAATACGAAAATCAGTATTGATCGCTTGCACATCTGTACCTGGGATTTTGTTAGTTCAGATGCTGCAATGGAAATCGGTTTGGAATTTCTAACGAATCCAAATGTAAAAGACATCGATATAAAATTATCTCTGCCTTTTCTGAAGAAAACAGACAGGATTACTTGCTTGATGGATTCGTTAATACGAGACGATGATAATTGCAAATTTATTTTTAACGACACTATCAAAGCGAACAAACCCATAAGCGGAGATAAAAGAAATGGAGCTATTTTGGATTTTTCCTCACGCAACTCCTTAAGAATGTTACCTGTAAAGAATATTGTTGTTGAAGAAGGTATTTGTTCTTTTACGGTTAGCAATCTAAGTCAAACTACGAATAATTATATTAGACTATACATACAAACTGGAGTTCGAAATCTTGCAATTGTAAAAAAAGGAATTGCAAAAACCACCTATATCTATGACGTTAAAGTGAATGAAAGAAGAAATCTTCCCAATCACATAAACGATTTGTTGAATAGTGGTTATATGTTAAGTGATACGATAAAATATTGTTTCTGTTTTCATGTAGTTCCAAGTCGATACAACATTTCTTATCTAGACAGTAACAAGCTAAAAAACATACGGATTCTAGAATCGGATGCGTTTAATAACTATCTTCCTAAATCAAAGAAGATGAAAGAAAACGAATGTTTAATTGTTTTCAACAAAGACAACAAATCTGACGATGGAATTTTTACCTTTTTTTCGGAATTTGAGGAAGAGGTTATTGGTAGCAAACAATTATTATTAGCGATTACCGCAAATGTTTTATGTAGTTTAGTGTTTGGCATGTATACATTAAGGAAAAAAGAATGGATGTCAGGACCTAAATGGTTCGAATGTTTGCCATGGGAATTTTGGGTGGCGATATTTATAATGATTGTTTTTTCAGCAATAATATTTATTCCTTGGAAAAAGCTTTGGCGATAAATAAAATAAGCTAAAAAATATGAAAGCGCTACTTGACACCAACATCATCATTCATAGAGAAGCCAATAGGATTGTTTCTCAAGACATAGGCATTCTTTATCGTTGGTTGGATAGAGGGAAATATACAAAATGCATTCATTCTGCCACAATTAACGAAATCAAAAAGAATCCCAATAAAGAAACTGTTGATACATTCATGGTGAAACTGGACAGCTATGAGATAATAGAGATTCCATCACCAATACAAAAAGAAGTAAAGGAGGTATCTGACAGAATGGATACAACCGACAACGACAAGATTGATACATTGTTGTTGAACGAATTGTATGTTAAAAGAGTTGACATATTGATAACCGAGGACAAGAAGATTCATCGTAAAGCAGATGAATTGTATTTGTCGGACAAAGTTTTCTCAATTGATGCTTTTCTTGAAAAAGTATTTGCCGAACATCCTGATTTAGTTGACTATAAAGTTTTGAATGTCCAGAAATTAAAGTTTGGGAGAATAAATCTTAGCGATAAGTTCTTTGATAGTTTAAAGGAAGATTATCCAGGATTTGACAAATGGTTTATTAAGAAGTATGATGAAGAAGCATATATAACAGTCAATTCCAATAATGGGATGTTGCTTTCTTTTCTCTATTTGAAAGTAGAAGGACAGGATGAAGATTATTCGAACATTGACCCTGTTTTGCCACCAAAAAAACGGCTAAAGATTGGCACTTTTAAGGTGATAAATAATGGGTTTAGATTAGGGGAACGGTTTTTAAAGATTATTTTTGACAATGCACTCAAGAATCACGTAGACGAAATCTATGTAACGATTTTTGACAAACGCGATGAGCAACAACGTTTAATAAACCTATTGGAGCAATGGGGTTTCATATATTGGGGAACGAAAGACGGAGAAAGAGTTTACGTTAGGGATTTCAGACCAAAAGTTGAATTAGCCAATTTGAGGATAACCTATCCGTATATTTTAGACGACAAAGATATCTTTCTTGTTCCGATTTATCCAGAATACCATACAGAATTATTGCCTGATTCTATTCTTAACACGGAGTCCCCAGAAGAGTTTATTGAGGACTTCCCTCATCGGAATGGCATAGGCAAAGTGTATGTTTCTTGGGCTATGCCTCCTCATCCAAACCAAGGTGATTTGTTGGTGTTTTACAGAACAGGAGGCTATTATAAAAGTGTTGTGACTACTATAGGAATTGTTGAAACTTTGCGTTATGATTTTAGTGATGAAGAAGAATATGTTCGTTATTGCAGAAAAGGCAGTGTTTTTCCCGAACAAGATTTAAGAGTGATGTGGCAATTTCGTAAAGACAAGCCTTTTGTAGTAAAATTCTTATATGTTTATTCATTTCCTCATAGAATAAACATGAAAGATTTGATAGACCTAAAAGTATTATCCGGTGTAAATGATGCTCCTCGTGGATTTAAGAAGATTACCAAAGAACAATTTTTGACAATAATAAAGGAGACAAAAAGTGAAGACAGTTTTATTATCCATTAAACCAGAGTTCGCGGAAAAGATTTTTGACGGAACCAAGAAATTCGAGTTTCGAAAATCTATTTTTAAAAATGACAATGTGCAGAAAGTAGTTGTCTATGCCTCTTCTCCTGTGCAAAAAGTTATTGGCGAGTTTTCCATTGAAGATATTTTGAATGATGATGTTGAAACTATTTGGAAGAAAACATCTCACTATTCAGGTATAACACATGATTTTTACTTGTCTTATTTTGCTAACAAAGAAAAAGCGTATGCAATAAAAATAGGAAAAATTACACGATATAGGCAAGCACGAGATTTAAGTGATTATAATTTGAACTTTGCGCCACAATCTTTTGCATATATAGAATAATGAAGAAAGTTTACTTTCATTAATTTAGTCCTTGACACTAAAAAAAAAGATTTTTTATGCCAATGAAAAAATATAAAATAGTATCTCTGTTTTCGGGTTGTGGAGGATTGGATCTGGGATTTGAGAAAGCTGGTTTTAGAATTCTAATAGCAAATGAGTTTGATCCAACTATATTTGAAACATTCAAGGTAAATCATCCTAAGACACATTTGATAGAAGGTGATATTAGAAAGGTGAATGAAGCTGATTTCCCTACAGATGTGGATGGTATTATCGGAGGTCCTCCGTGTCAATCATGGTCTGAGGCAGGATCTTTGCGTGGTATAGATGATGAACGAGGACAACTATTCTTTGATTATATAAGAATCCTCCGTAAAGTGCGGCCTAAGTTTTTCCTTGCAGAAAATGTCAGCGGCATGCTTGCAAACAGGCATAATGAAGCGGTACAGAACATCATAAAGCTCTTTGAGGAAAGCGGGTATAATGTTACTCTTACGCTTGTAAACGCTAAGGATTATGGTGTTGCCGAGGAACGTAAAAGAGTATTCTATATCGGATTCCGAAAAGATTTGGGTATCGACTTCAAGTTTCCTGTCGGGTCAACTGTTGATGATAAGAAAAAACTCACACTCAGAGATATTATATGGGATTTGCAGGAGACGGCTGTTCCTTCGGCAGAACGGAATCATCACAATCCTGATGCTATCAATAATAATGAGTATTTCACAGGAGAATATTCTCCGATCTTCATGAGCCGAAACAGAGTGAAGTCATGGGACGAACAAGCCTTTACTGTACAGGCATCGGGCAGACAGTGCCAGCTTCACCCACAAGCTCCAAAGATGATTAAAGTGGGCAAAAATGATTGTCGCTTTGTAGAGGGTAAAGAACATCTTTATCGCCGTATGACGGTCAGAGAAGTGGCAAGAGTGCAGGGATTCCCTGATGATTTCAAATTTATCTATGAAAGCGTGAATGATGGTTACAAGATGATAGGTAATGCAGTACCCGTTAATTTGGCTTATGAAATAGCGACAGCAATAAAAAAAGAATTGAAGACAGAATAATGAGTTCCAAGAGCAACGATCAAGGCAGAGCATTTGAATATGCTTGTATTATAGAGTTGAAAGACAGAATAGCTGCCAGACGTCCTGTTACTATTGATGAAGAATCGGTCATGGCAGCTCGTAGAGCGTGGAAAAAGCAGAGCATTACTGAACAACAGACATACCTTCGAGCTGCCGGTGCGTTTGTTGATACTTTGTTTTCAGCCGAACCGCTTATCATTGAATGTGACGGAGATAATGATATAGTTGTCCTCTCTATCAATAAGGATTTCGATGCTGAGAGCGGAGATGTTCGTGACATAGTAATTACAAGAAAGACAATCCGCTGGGATATCGGGCTTTCCATGAAGCACAATCACTTTGCTGCGAAACATTCCCGTCTTAGTTCTAAAATTGATTTCGGAGCAAAATGGTATGGTATGCCTTGTGATGAAAACTATTGGAATACCATTAAGCCGATATTTGCAAGATTGCGGTATCTCAAAGAAGAAAATTTTTCCTGGCACGATATGACCAATAAGGAAGATACCGTATATTTTCCGATAGTCAATGCCTTCATTAAGGAAATGTACAGAGCATACAAAGCTGACAATACTATTCCTGCAAGACTGATATCCTATTTGCTTGGTATACGTGATTTCTATAAAGTCGTAGCTATTGACAAGAAGCAACTTACCGAATTCCAGTCCTTCAATCTTCGGGGCGAGCTGAACAAGGATGGAAAAAAGACAAAGTCGACACTGATTATTCCAAAGGCTGATTTGCCGACTGAGATCATATCTCTGCGTTTCAAGCCTAAATCAAAGAGTACAGCGGAACTGTATTTGAATAACGGATGGTCGTTGTCTTTTAGGATACATAATGCTTCAACTATTGTAGAACCTTCTCTGAAATTTGACATTCAGTTTATCGGTGTACCACCTAACATAATAACAATTAATTGTATATGGAAGTAATATCTTTATTTGCAGGATGTGGTGGATTTGATTTGGGTTTTCGCAAAGCAGGATTTAATGTCATATGGGCTAATGAATATGATACTAGCATTCATGAAACGTATAGGTGTAATCATCCAAAAACATTTCTAAACACATCAGATATAAGGACATTAGATGTGTCTGAGATTCCAGACTGTGATGGAATTATTGGCGGACCTCCTTGTCAATCATGGAGTCTAGGTGGTAAAAGTCTTGGATTAAATGATGCAAGAGGGCGTTTAATGTTTGATTATATTCGAATTGTAAAAGGAAAGCGTCCTAAATTTTTTATCATGGAAAATGTTCCTGGAATGTTATCATCTCAACATATTCAAACATTTCATTTTTTTTTGAAAATGTTTCGAGAAATAGGGTATATTGTAAAATACGAGTTGATTAATAGTTCGGATTTTCAAATTCCTCAAGATCGTGTGAGAGTAATAGTCGTTGGTATTCGAAATGACATTGATGCTGAATATTTTTTTCCGGTTTCAAAACAGAACAAAAAAATTACACTACAACAAGCAATTGGTGATTTAAAATTGTCACCAAAACCATATAATACGGAAATGGTTAAACAAAACAATGAGATAATTCAAAATCATGATTATTATACAGGAGCTTTTGATCGAAAATTTATGGCAAGAAACCGTGTTCGTTCATGGGACGAACAATCTTATACTATACAAGCTCAAGCCAAAAATGAACCTTTACATCCTCAGGCTCCAAAAATGGTTTACGTGTCTTATAATGAAAGAAAATTCGTACAAGGATTTGAAAGCAAATATAGGCGTTTAAGTGTACGTGAATGTGCAAGAATACAAACATTTCCTGATAGTTTTTATTTCTATTATAAAGATATAAGGGATGGTTACAAGATGGTTGGGAATGCAGTTCCTCCACGTTTAGCTTTTGTATTGGCAATGTCTATAAAAGAATGTATCAATAAATATAGTAACCATCATATACTTGTAGGTTATGTGAAAAATTTAAAAGATTTATCACTCATCAGACAGTTTAATGTTTATTATGTACGTGGTGGAAAAAGGATTGGAGCTATTCAGTATAGTCAAATCGAAAAGAATATTGAATGGTTATATCTTCATCATGGTGAAAAGAAGTGGGCTTTTGAGCTTACAAATGAAAAAGTGTTACCTTGTGATAAAGATTATTTAAAAAAAATTGGTTTTAATCCACGCGGTAACGAGTATTGGTTGTTTCATATAAAAAAGGAAATTAGTGATATTACAGAAATAGCAAAACAAATAGAAGGTAAATATGAATTGACAAAGGAGCCTTTCGTACTCTGAAATACAATATGATAAGGTTGCAGGAATCCATAAAACATTGATAATAATTATGATAAAATAATATCTTAGCAAAATTAATATTGAATAGTAAAAAAAATATGAAACACATCCTCTACAAAGCCCAAAGTACTTGTTCGCAGTTTATTGATGTGACTGTAGATGAGCAGGATGTGATACAGCAGGTTTCCTTTTATGGCGGTTGTCATGGTAATTTGCAGGCGATCTGCCGTTTGGTGACAGACCCAAAGGTGGACGAGGTAATTAATAAACTCAACGGCATCCGTTGCGGGGACAAGCCCACATCTTGCCCAGACCAGCTTTGTCGGGCATTGGAAACCCTTAAAAAATAGTCACCATGTCCATTTTACGTGTCCTCCTTGCCATTTTCTTCCCGCCGCCGGCCCCATTCATCGACCGCGGGTGTGGGTCAGTGCTCCTTGTGTTCCTGCTTACCCTCTGCGGGTGGGTGCCGGGCGTTATTGGAGCACTGGTGATACTTAATAAGAACGAATAATTAACCATTCAACCAGATTTGTATACTATGAACACCAAACTCTTCTTCCAAGCCCTCTCGAAGTTCCTCCTCGGAGCCGTCATCATCGGCCTGTTAATCTTTTTGCCTGGTGGCTCGCTCCACTACTGGCAGGGTTGGCTGCTCATGGGCATCCTGTTTGTGCCGATGTTCATTGCAGGTCTCGTCATGATGGTGAAGAACCCCGAACTGCTCCAGAAACGGCTCAACGCCAAGGAGCAGGAGAAAGAACAAAAGACCGTCGTGGCGCTGAGCGGTCTGCTCTTTGTCGCTGCCTTCATCGTTGCCGGACTCAACTGGCGCTTCCAATGGCTGGTGCTGCCCAATTGGGTGGTATGGGTGGCTGCAGCGCTTTTCCTGGTGTGTTATGGCCTCTATGCCGAGGTGCTACGCGAAAACACTTACCTCTCACGCACTATCGAGGTGCAAGAGCACCAAAAAGTGATTGACACTGGCCTCTATGGTGTGGTGCGTCACCCGATGTATATGGCCACCACCATCCTCTTTTTGATGATGCCACTGGTGCTGGCCTCGCTTTTCTCATTTCTTATCATGTTGCTGTATCTTCCACTCATCGCCAAACGCATCCGCAACGAGGAAGCCATTCTGGAACAAGGCTTGGAGGGCTACAGCGAATACAAACAACGGGTGAAATACAAGGTTTTGCCTTTTATCTGGTAACGTCATGACCGACAAAATGACTCCCGCACAGCGGCACCATCTTCACCGGCATCATCGTGGGCTTCATGTACGAGACCGAAGAGGAATTTGAGAAAACGTGCAAGACCTTGTCGGACAGACCGTTAAGATGATGTCGATTAATTGGGTAGGGGAAACATAAACAGCCGCCCTTCCTCTCAACGAGCAAAAGGGCGGCTGCGATTATGGGTCAAAAACCTATCGATGCTTGTTCAGGCTTACTGCTTTGCGTTGTAAAGCATTTGAATCTCATTAGTCGTCAAGGCACGGTTGTAGCTGCGGAAGTTGTCTAGCTTGCCGTTGTAGAAGCCCAAATTTCCATTTTTATTTGCGGTTGTACCGAGATAACTTGTATTCACGTCCGATGCCCATTTTAACTCATTATTGGCTTTCGTCTCAAACAACACACCATCAATGAACATCATGCCTGTGTTTCCATCAAAGGTTAACGTCAGCATGTGCCAACGATTATCCACATAATTGGAAGCCGATTTGGTCGTCCAAGTTACAGGACTATAAGAATGTTCAACGCCAGAACGATATTCAATGCACGAATTATTGTCCAATCCCAGACAGGTTGTATAGTTATAATAATTGTATTTGTCACTACCAACAATAATCTGACTGTTCCTACCCGTTTTGAACCAGAAATTCATCGTAAATGGCCCACCCCCAGGAACAATATTGTCTTGAACGATGATGTACGCATCTTCGCCATTAAACTGCATCGACTGGCCTTCACCGCTCGGGGTATCCGTTGAGACCTCCGCACCCGCACTGATGCCCGTGTAGTTGCCAAAGTAGTCCACAATCTCGGAGCCGTCAAAGTTGAAGAAGCAGAATAAGCCTTCACTGACCACCAAAGTGTTGTCTTGATAGGTGGCTGAAACGCTGAGGTTTGCGCTGTTGAAGGAGCCGTTCACCGTCACTATGGTCGAAACGGGGCTGTGAATCTTCGAGCGGTCGATGGTGGCGGTTACCAAGGTGCCACTGCCCGAACTGGTAGTGCCCGACATGGGATTGAAGCTCAGCCAATCAACAGAAGGTGTTGAAATGGTCCAGTTGAGCGTGGTGCCGTTGCTGCCCACGTTGCGTACCTGGAAAGTCTTGATGGTCTCGATCTCGCCGAAGTCGAGCGAGCCTTCGCTCAGTTGCAGGATGGCCGTACCTGTGCCGCTCTCCGCCGCACTGAAGGTGATGGTTTGTGAAGCGCCTGCACCGTTCACGGTGACGGAAGTGGAGACCATGCCCGTGATTTGGCTGCGGTCGATGGTGGCGGTCACCATAGTGCTGGAGCCGCCGGCGGTATAGCCCGAGGTGGGCATCAGCGTCAGCCAAGTCACGTTGATATTGGAGCAGACCCAGTTGAGGGATGTGCCCACGGGACCGATGTTCATCACGTAGAAAGCCAAGCTGTTGGCCGAAGTGCCGAAGTCCAAGTAGGTCTCGCTCAATTGGAGCTGCGGGCCGTTGTTGCCCGAAACGGTCACGTTCACGGGCAGAACCACGCTTTGGTCGGCGCTGCGTACGGTGAGGTTGGCCGTGGTGCTTTGCAAGATGAGCGAGCGGTCGATGTTCACAGTGATGGTGGCTTCTTGGCCGCCATGCAGATTGCCTGTCGAAGGCGTGACTGTCATCCAGTTCATGCTTTCCATGATTTCCCAACTCAGCGGCAAGGTCTCGCTGGCATTGATTATCTTGAACTGCAGCTGCGAGAAGTTGGTGCTGAAGTCAAGGTACTCCACGTTGAGGCGGAAACCGCTGACGCTGGGCTTCAGTTGCATGTCGCCCGATGACACGTAGCCCGCCGAGATGCTGATGTTCTTGGTGTTACTCTCGAAGCCGTTCTTCATACCTTGAACGGTGTAGTTGCCGGGTTCGAGGTTGTTGAACTCGTAGCGTCCGTCGCTGCCCGTTACCGCCGAGGCACCCGTGGGACTGAGCGAGATGTTCACCCCTTGTATGGGTTCGGTAGTGACGGCATTGGTCACGAAACCTTGGATTTTGCCTGTGGTTTCCTGCTTTTTGCAGCCAGCCATCAGACACAGCGTGAAGGCGATGATTACGCCCAAAAGTAAGTTGATTCTGTTCATGACTTGTAGGTATTATGTGAGAATATTATAGGATTGAGAACAAGAGCGTAAGGCTCAATGATTAAGTTATTTTGGATGATAGTTTTGTCTTTATAATTTGTTGGTTATTACTTCGTTGATTTGACAAAGCAAAGAAACGAAAAAAAATTGGAATGGAGAGGTATGAAGGGAAAAAATTGATGAAAAACTGTAATTCTGTAGCGTGAAAATGATGAAATGTGCTGTACTGCTCTCAAAATAGTAAACATGGGAAGGTGAAAAAATGCAATGAAAAGAAAAATATTCGAGTGTGTCAATTCATAAGAATAAGTGCGTTTTTTTTGTATCTTTGTACGTTCAACGATTGAGATCCCTGACTTGAAAAACCTTGTATAAGATGAAAGAAGCCTTGATTTTTCTTTTTGTGATGGCGTTATCGCTGCTTTCGGGCGCGCAAAACATTTCTTTTGATCAGTATTTCCTTGATGAAGGCTCGTTGCGCATGGATGTGTTTCAATGCGGCCGTTCCGACAGCTCGCACTATGTGTTTGAGCGTTTCATTTTGGAGCCATATTTCGGCGGCTCCAAAGTCAATTTGATTGATCCTTTCAATTATGGTACTAACCGGGTGAAAGTGATTGACGCGCAGACGAATACGCTCATTTATTCAAGGGGTTACAACACCTTGTTCCGCGAATGGCAGACCACCGATGAGGCCACGTTCATGGAACGCTGCTATGAAGAGTCGGTGAACGTGCCGATGCCGCGTCAGGAGGCGTATGTCATTCTCGAAATCAGAAATGCCGACGGTGAGTTTGATGAGGTGTTTTCGAAGTTGTATGAGCCTGATGAGATGTTTAACAGCACTGAGCAGCGTTATGTGTTTCCTGTTTATGATTTGATGGTCAACGGCACGCCGGAATGCAAGGTCGATATTGTGATTCTGCCTGAAGGCTATACCGCTGACGAGATGCCGCAGTTTCAGCAACATTGTCAGAGTCTGGTGGATGTGTTTGCCCAGCAGGAGCCCTTTGCGAGCCATATTGGTGAGTTCAATTTCCGTGCCGTGCTGGCCCCTTCGGAGGAAAGTGGCGTTGACATTCCCGCGCTCCACACGTGGGTGCGTACCATTCTTAACTCGCATTTTTACACATTCTATATCGACCGCTATTGTACCACTCGTGATTATTTCTCGGTGAAAGATGTGGCGTCCAACGCGCCTTACGACCATATTTACATCTTGGTGAACAGCAGTCAGTATGGCGGTGGCGGGTTTTACAACTTTTATTCGATGAGCACGGCGGGCAACATGTCGTCATCCAGCGTCATCATCCATGAGTTCGGTCATGCTTTCGCGGGTTTGGGCGACGAATACGAGGAGCCTGACAACCCTTTGGGTTTGCTTTACAATTTGGAGGTGGAGCCATGGGAGCCCAATCTGACCACTTTGGTGGATTTTGAATCGAAATGGGCCGACCTCGTCGCGCCTGGTACGCCGATACCCACGCCGGCCAACAATCAGTATTATAATACTGTAGGGGCTTTTGAGGGTGGAGGCTATTTGACGCATGGCATCTATCGTCCGCAAATGCATTGCATGATGCGCGATTATGCTCCTTTCTGCGCTGTGTGCAACAGGACGATTGAAGCCGTGATTGCGGCGCATTCCGATGAGTTGTATTCGGCGCTGTCATCGCCTCTGCAACCCGAACCATCGCTTCGGGTTTGTCCAAATCCAGCTGTTGATTACATCAATGTGTATGTGGATCAAGCGGATTGTTTGGCGGAGATTATCGACTTAAACGGGAAAACCGTGAAGTCTGTTCAACTCAATGACAAGGTGAACAGGGTCGTGGTCGGTGACCTGCCTATGGGGGTGTATGTGCTTCGCGCGAATGGGGAAGTCAGGAAATTTGTAAAACAATAGCCGAATGATTTCATATATATGACCATGCCCACCAAAAAATCCATCCGCTTCTTCAACGACTACGAGGTCCGTGCCGTTTGGGACGAAATTAATTCCAAATGGTGGTTCTCGGCTACCGACATCGTGCGGGCTATCAACAACGAAGAAGACTACCAGAAAGCCGGTAACTATTGGCGTTGGCTGAAGAAGAAACTAACCACGACTGGTGTTCAACTCGTGAGCGTCACTCACGACTTCAAATTTATGGCCCCCGATGGGAAGCAGCGTGCCGCCGATGCGCTTGATGCCGAAGGTGTGCAGACCCTGGCCAAGAACTATCCAAATAATCGGGCAAACGCTTTTCTTGATTGGTTCATTTACAGCGATAACAGCATCGATGGGCAGAGCAAGAAAAAAGCCTATACGCTGGTTGAAAGCGGTATCCTCGATAGCATGAATCCCGGCACTGTCGAATGCCTTCAGCAGATTCACGCCTATATCTTCGGAGGACTTTACGATTTTGCGGGAAAAATTCGCACCAAGACCATCTCAAAAGGCGGCACCGTCTTTTGTCGAGCGGAATATCTGATGCAAAACTTGGCCATCATAGAACAGATGCCACAAAACACTTTCGATGAGATTGTGGACAAATTATGCGTATCCAATGTAGCTGTATCAATACGTTTCGACGTTCAGAGTTGAAAGAGCTGTTTCAAGGTTAATGTTGATGCGACAGGAAGGGTTGGAGCTTTTCTCATTATAAATATATTTGCCGTCCCCTTTGTTGGTGAAGCCTTTGAGATTCTTTAAGTTGAGAGCTCCTTCATTATTTATCTTGCAATATGCATCCTCTGGAATTTTGATTTTCAATGTGGATACTCCGGACGAAACAGATATGTTGACATCCGGATACTTGTTGCCGACAATGATGTTGGTGCTTGCAACTCCTTGCTCTATGTCTATATTCTTTATTTTGATATCCCTACCGTCAATGTTAATGGAAGCAGCACCGCTTTCAATGTCGAAATTCCATACAGGATGCGAGTTGAGTTGAAGATTGTACTTTGTTGAGTCAATTTTTGATTTGTCAATATTATTAATTGCCCCACTGATGGAAAAGTTGATTTTTTTCCTGTCTTGTCCTATATCTTCCGATGTGAGTGAATAAGCGCATGTCGGCCCTGACTGATTTAGATTCACTAGGTTGCCGCTTTCTTTGGATGAGCCTATTGAATAAGTTCCGGCAGAAGCGGTTATGTCAAAGTCAACTTCGGTTTCATGTGCATAAGAAATCATGGCCTGTGGTAAGTTTTTTCTACCATGTCTCGAATACCTTTGAGAATTATCGTCTTTGTCGTCATCCAAAATGCCATCGTCATTCAAAATATCATTATCATCCAAAATATCACTGTCATCTAAAATGTCATTGTCATCCCAAATGTCATTGTCATCCCAAATATCATCGTCATCGTCCTGGTCGTCATTATCGTAGATCCAATCTGAATTTCCGAAAATATGTTTGAGAGATGAGCGGTCATTGCGAGGTTCGGCAAATATGAAGACAAATAATGCTGCTAGGAGTGTTAAACCGCTGCTTATCAGCTTGATGGAATCCTTTATGGGCAGAATGGAAATACCTAATATTATTAGTCCAACATAAATAAACGGCACTATATCGTCCCAGCTGAGGTAAAACCAGCCGGCATTATTTCCAAGGATTATCACACCTGCTGCTATAAGAACTATGCTCCAGAATATCTTTTTAAAGTTAAAGTTCATGATTATAATAAATTGATAATTGGTTTTTTATTCATTGTCTTTATTGTCTTTATTGTTCATGGCGCGTATAAGGAGAGCAACACCTATTGCAATGAGGATTGTCGGCCAAATATAGTTGAAGTCGATGTGAAAGTAATTGTCAATCAGTAATGCGCAGCCCAATACCACAAGAGTTATACCGCCTATCAGACTTCCACGTTTTATCTCCTGATTACCAGTTTGGGATGTGTTGCCGTCGGTATTGGAAATGTTTGTTTGCCCATTTTTTTGGTATGAGAAATATGTATTTTTAATTTCATTGTCCTTTGGAGTCAAGATCCAAATGATAATGTATATTATCAGACCGCCACCTGCAATAAAAAGTAAAATCAGGAAGATGATTCTGAAAATAATAGGGTCAACTTCAAAAAGGTCGCCAAGACCACCGCAAACACCAGCTATAACTTTGTTTGACGTGCTTCTTCTGAATTTTTTGTAATCCATTTTATTATTGTTTTAATGTTTTCTTTGCCATTATGACGCAATAATAAAATTTGGTTACAGTCTTGGGGGAAAAAATATTAGATTTTGTTTATTCTGTGGACTTTCTTGATACCTTTGATTCCTTCCAGTGCATGGATTATGGTGTTGAGGTTATTGGTGTCGCTGACATACAGAATGATTCTTCCGTGGAATATGCCGTTATCGGCTTTAAGCGAAATTTCACGGATATTGATATTATAATTGTTTGCAATGAGCTGGGTCATTGAACCTGCAAGTCCCTGGCTGTCAATGCCTTCAATGTTTATGCCGGTAAGGAAGCCACTCTCGGATTCCTGTTTTGGCCATTTGGCCTTGATTACTTTATTGCCGTATTTTGCCATCAAGGCAAGAGCCTTTTCACAGTTGGTCCTATGGACAGTGATTGCACCATCGGGATTTGTGAAGCCAATTACATCATCGCCTGGAATAGGATTGCAGTCTTTGCAGAGTGTATATAGAATGTCCTGTCTCTTTTGAGTCAGCGCCATAAGCAGATGATTTTCTTCTGTTTGTTCTTCGATGTTGATTTCTTGGGCTGAATCCTTGGTTTTGAAGAATGATGTGAAGAAATTGTGCTTTTCTTTTGACTTGATGTATTTCTTGAATGTTTCGAGCTTTAGGTTGGATATGGCTACGTTATAGAATAAGTCAAGAAGGGTGTCGTACATGGAAAGACGAAGCACTTTATTGATATTGGCATCATTGGGTTCTATCTTATTTTCTTTGAGCCAGTCTTCGACCATTTTTTTGCCTTCTTCGAAGTGTGATTTCTTGCTTTTATTGAGTGCCTTTTTGATATGGTTGAGTGCTCTTGGGGTTATGGCGTAATTAAGCCATGTTTGTTTGGGATATTGGTTTTCAGAAGTCAGAATTCTGATTTTGTCGCCGGTATGAAGTTCCGTGTTGATGGATTCAAGTTTGTTGTTGATGATTGCACCCATGCAGTTGTTACCAATTTCAGAGCTGATGGCGTATGCAAAATCAAGAGCTGTTGAGCCTTTAGGCATTGTTCTCATCTCTCCTTTCGGAGTATAGACATATATTTCCTTGTTGAAGAGGTTAGCCTTAAAGTTTTCCACGAACTCGATGGAAGATTCGTCTTTTTCATTGCTCATGATATCGACCATGGCTTTGATCCATTGGTCGATTTTGTTTTCCCCCTGTTCGGATGCTCTGTGTTTCCAAAGGCCGGCGACGCCTTTTTCTGCAATGTCATCCATGCGGGTACTGCGTATAAGCACTTTAATCCATTGTCCGTCATCGTCAAGAAATATTACGCGGATGGACTCATAGCCGTTTGCTTTTGGCGTTGAAATCATGTCTTTCAGGCTGTTGGGCTTCGGACTATAGTGTTCGGAAATTATGGAATACATTCTCCAACAGTCGGTTTTTTCAAGATTGACCGGACAATCGATAACCATTTTGATGTCATATTTGCAGTCAATCTCATCAAAGGACAGATTTTTGTCCGACATTGTGAGCCATATTTTTGAAATGCTGCAGAGGTCATAGTACATCCTAACCTTAATACCTTCTTTTTCGATATCGTCGCTGAGCTTTGAAATGAATTTCTGGTATTGTTCCTCAATGGATTCTTTTATGGTTTCCAATTTGGCTTTGATGAAGTAGTATATGTCGGAATCGGTTATTTTGAGGCACAGGTCTTCGAGTTCGTATCTTATTTTATAGTAGCCGAGACGAAGGGCAAGCGGAGCATATATGATTTTAGTCTCTGCAGCGATTTTTGCCTGCTTTTCGTGAGGCATGGAGTCAATGGTGCGGAGATTGTGAAGACGATCGGCAAGTTTGACAAGGATGACACGAGGGTCGTAGGATAGGGAAACGAGTATTTTTTTGATGGTTTCAGACTGGCGTGTGTCTTTCATCTCATCCATCTTCTCGGTGGGGTCACCTGATATCTTGGTCAGTCCGTCAACTATGTTGGAGATTTCAATTCCGAACTGTTCTGTAATGTCATCGAGTGTGTATTCGGTATCTTCCACGACATCGTGAAGCAGTGCTGCTGCAATGGCAGGAGCATCAAGGTAAAGTTCAGTTGCGGATATTTTGGCAACACTTATCGGATGGAAAATGTATAATTCACCGCTTCGGCGCCGAACATCACCGTGAGCCTGTACGGCAAGCTTGAATGCCTTATCAATGACAGTCAAATCAATTTCGGAAAAACCATTTCCCTTCAGAATGTCAACAAGCTCATTATAAGCAGCATACACTGACTCTTTTTCTTCTTCAAAATTGGTGTTCCCCGTTTCCATTGTTCTTTTTTGCAATTGTTTACAAAAATACTATTTTTTTGATTGACTATTTGATTTTTGAATTAATTTTGTCAAATAAATTAATTAATTGAATAACCTGTTGAAGATGAGGAAATTTGTTCTGTCATCACTGTTTTTTTTGCTTGCATTTGGTGCTTTTGCCACCCATAACAGGGGTGGTGAAATCACTTTCCGCCATGTTTCGGGGTACACATACGAAATTACAGTGACTACAGTTACCTATTCGCCGAGCGGGGCTGACAGATGTGAGCTTGAAGTGTCATGGGGTGACGGAACTTCTGAAATAGTTGGAAGGTCAAATGGCGAATATGGTGTCAGTCCTTCGGGTTATTATTGTCGCTGCGGTGAAATGCTTAGTGGATACAGGGATGTGAGAATAAACAAATATGTCACGGAACATACATACGCAGGCAACGGACAGTTTGTAATAAGCGTGGAGGACCCAAACCGGAATTATGGTGTGATTAACATACCCAATTCAGTTAATGTGCCCTTTTACATTGAAACATTGCTTGTAATAGACAATTTTATGGGGACAAACAGCTCCCCGCTTACAACCATGTATCCCGTTGACCGCGCATGTGTAAATAAACTTTTTGTCACCAATGCCGGTGCATACGACCCTGATGGTGACAGCCTTTCATACGAACTTGTGGCCTGCAAGGGCGCAAATGGCGTGGATATCGCAGGTTATACTATCCCCCCAGCCTCCAACAGTCTCGTGCTTGATCCGGTATCCGGTGATTTTATTTGGGATGCACCGATTATGCAGGGCGAATATAATGTTGCTTACAGAATATACGAATGGCGGCGTGGCTACTGCATCGGCTATGTGACACGTGACTTCCAGATTCAGGTGTATGCCTGTGGCCAGGAACTGCCTCAGATTCAAATCATTGGAAATAATTGTGTCATAGCCGGAGATACTTTGGTTTTATCTATTATTGCAACTGATGTTGACAATGATTTAATTGATGTTGAGGCAACAGGCGAAATATTTGATGAGGATATGGGGGCTGTATTTAAAGTTGACAGTATTACCCAAGGCAAAACCGTCTGCTCATTGATATGGCCCGTTGACTGCAATGACGTGTCATCCAAGATTTATACCCTCCATTTCAAAGCTACGGAGAGAAATCATAGCATTAATCTGAGCAATTATGCCCATTATGACATCCGCGTTATAGCCGGTTCCCCGCAATGGATTCTCTCTGAGGCGATAATAGGTAAAATTGAGCTTTATTGGGAACGGCATAAATGCAATAATGTGGCAGGATATTTCGTATATAGAACCTCAATGGCCGACAATTATGAAGCTTCATATTGTGAAACGGGAATTCCTTATGGACTTGGCTATAAAAAGATAGCCACTGTTATGACTTCAGGCAAAGGGGGCAGTGCATTCTCCTATACCGATGATGGTGGAACGGAGGGACTTTCTCCAGGCATTATTTACAGTTACAGACTTGTTGCTTTCTATGGGAATGAAGATTCACCGTCCATTCTCAGCAAAAGTTCCGAGAAAATATCAGTCATGCTCAAAAAGGATTTGCCTGTAATTACCAAAGTGTCAGTATTGGCTACTGATTCCATTGATGGTGAAATAGAAGTCATTATTTCTCCGCCGACCGAACTTGACACTTTGATTTATCCTGGTCCATACCATTATATTCTCTATAGAAATGCCAATGGAGGCAATTATGAAATACTTCATGCTTCTTACGATATTTTTAACGATACAATCGTAACCGACAGTAAAATCAATACTTTGAATTGCCAATTTGATTATTTTGTAGAACTTTATAATGAGCCCGATGGCAGTGATTGTTTAATTGGTAAGTCAAAAAATGCAAGCTCTATTTATCTTGCCATAGAGCCGAGAGACAGGAAACTGGCTCTTTCGTGGAACTGTTCTGTCCCATGGATAAATGATTATTATAATATATATAACTCTGATAAAGAATTGATTGCCGATTCGATAGTTGGCAATTCCTATGTTGTGGGTGAACTTGAGAATGGCAGGGAATATTGTTTCATGATTGAATCAACAGGATATTTCTCAGCAGGAGGTTTTGTTAATCCGGTCATCAATTATTCTCAAGTCAAGTGTGCGATTCCGGAAGATGTTGACCCACCGTTTGTCCCTGTACTGTTTTTGGATGTTGATTGCGAAGAAACAGTTGACATTCTTAGGTGGACAATTCCCGAAAATGATGATATTGACGGTTATTATATATATTTTCAGAAAACGTTTGATTCTGATTTCCAACTTATTGATTCTTTATTGGGAAATCCTCACGATACCGTATATACTTATAGTAATGATAACAAACTTGCCGGATGTTACTATGTCACGGCAATAGATGTCAACGGAAATTGCAGCGATGAATCGAATATTGTTTGCGCGTATGGCAATGAGTGCCCGAATTATATTCTGCCTAACGTCTTCACGCCAAACGGTGACGGATACAATGATTTGTTTGTGCCAAAGACTTATTCGAGCGTGGAAAAAGTGGAGATGTCAATCTACAATCGTCAGGGCAGACTTGTATTTGAGACTTCAGACCCGGAAATCAAATGGGATGGGAAAGACATTTTAACAGGAAACGATGTTTCGGTAGGCGTTTATTTCTATGTGTGTGTCGTCTATAGTTATTCGTATGATGGCGATTATCAGACGGTTATGCGTGGTGTGATACACGTGATGAGATAATATAAATGCCTGTCTTATACGTATGGATTTCAGACCTGTCCTTGTATGGATTGCATGTCGCAGAGCCGCGTGTAGAGGCCTTTCTGCGCATATAATTCCTTGTGTGTTCCATGCTCAACGATTTGTCCGTCATCAAGGACAAGGATTTCATCGGAGTTGACTATGGTTGACAATCTGTGCGCTATGACAATGGATGTGCGTGTATTCATCAATGTTTCGAGAGCCTGCTGAACCAACTGTTCGGATTCTGTATCAAGGGATGATGTCGCCTCGTCAAGAAGCAATATCTGTGGATTGCGCAGCAGGGCACGGGCTATGCTAAGACGCTGCCTCTGACCTCCCGACAGTTTCGTTCCGCGGTCGCCAATGATAGTATGGTAGCCTTCAGGTAATTCCATGATGAAATCATGAGCATTGGCAATCTTGGCAGCCTTGATGACATCTTCCTCATTGCAGTTCTCAAGTCCGAATGAAATGTTGTTAGTCACTGTGTCATTGAACAATATTGTATCTTGTGTGACTATGCCGAACAGACCGCGTAGTTTGTCTATTCTCAAGTCAGGAACTGCGATTCCGTCAATGAGTATCCCTCCTTTAGTGCAGTCATAGAAACGGCACATCAGGTTAATAATGGTTGTTTTTCCTGCGCCCGATGGTCCCACAATAGCTATCTTCCTGCCTTTTTCAATCTTCAGATTGATGTCCTTCAGTATGTAAGTGTCCTCATATTTGAACGATACATCACGAAATTCAATGCAGTGTTCGAAGGTGTTGATGTCAATGGCATTTTCTTTTTCAGTTATGACCTCATCTGCATCGAGAATTTCATTTATACGGTCCATGGATGCGGCACCTTTCTTGATTTCGGAATAACCTTTTGAGAAACTCTTTATAGGTGGCAGAAGTTGTGAAAATATTGCAATATAGACTATCAGGGCTGAAGCAGGTAAAAATGACTGGTTAGAAAGGACTAGCCTTCCTCCGTACCATACGGTTGCCACAACGAGACAAACTCCGAGAAATTCACTCAAAGGGGATGCTATATCCTTGATTCTCAATAGTCTGATCATGGTCTTCGTATAATCGTCATTTTTGTTTTTGAAATTATTGTAGGTATGATCTATTGCATTGAAACCTTTAATTATTCGTAACCCGTCGATGGTTTCTTCCATATCCGAAATCAGTGAGCCTAGTTTGGACTGTCCTCTGGTGGCATAGCTCTTCAGTGTGCTTCCGATTTTGCCTATCATAAATCCGCTGACAGGCATCAGTATGAACGCAAACACTGTGAGCTGCGGACTGATTATCAATAGTGTTATGACATAGAAAATCAGAGTGATAGGTTCGATAATGACGAGTTCCAGGGAACTCATGACGGAATTTTCTATTTCCTGAATATCGGCTGTCAGACGTGTGACGATGTCTCCTTTTTTCCTATGTGAATAAAACGACAGCGGCAGAATAAGTATCTGATGGAACAGCGTATTGCGCAACTCCTTGATTACACCCTGGCGGATAGGGGAGATGCAGTAAGATGTGAGATAGCGGAATATATCCTTGAAAAAGAAGACTATTATTATGATTATAACTACATATAGCAGGGCTGTCTGCGGACTGTACTTCGAGATTATTTCATTGAGGAAATAATAAAAGTTCTCCTTGATTGCATTTGTACTCAAATTGCTGAAACTCAACGGTTCAGGTGGAACCATAACCATGTCTTTAGTCTTGAAGAGTATTTCGAAGACGGGTATGAAAAATGCGAAGGAAATTATTGAGAACAATGTTGACAAAACTGCAAAAACAAACATCAATACAAGATAGCCTTTGTATTTTGAGATGTATTTGAAGAGGTTTCTGAAAGTTCTCATTTTTGAGTAATATAAGTAATAACTACTTTCTGTTGTAGTTTATTGTGATTTTTAATCTTGAAATTGGAATTAATGCCGTTAAAGCACCGATGATTATGACGGTTGAGAAAATCAGCAGTAAATCTCCACCGAGGATTTTGATGGGGTAGGCATCAACAATGAAGGAGGAACCCGGGGCGAATTTTATCAGTTTGAAACGAATCTGAATGAGGCAGACGATGACGCCGAGCACGACTCCTGATATTGCGCCGATTGTTGTCATAAGGAGACTTTCGATATAGTATATTTTTTTGACAGTCTGTTGTGTTGCGCCCATGCTCCAGATGATGGTGTTGTCCTTTTCCTTGTCGATGATAAGCATTGAAAGTGTCCCTATCAGATTGAATGCCGCAATGAGCAGTATGAAGCTGAGTATGAGATAAACAGCCATTTTTTCGCTGCGCATTACATTATAAAGCGTTTCCTGAAGTTCGAAATGGTTCTTTACCACATAGTCTTTTCCGACCATGGATTGGATTTTCTTCTGGATGCCCTTGTACTTGATTCCCGGGGTGAGGCGGATTTCGATGGAGTTCACTTCATCGGTGTATTCGAGCAGTTCACGTGCCATTTCTACAGGAATTATTATGTATTTGTCATCGAGTTCCTGTTGTATGGAATAGACTCCATTGACGGTGACGATGTGTGAGTTGAAGGCATTTGCAGGATTGAGCAGATTGGAAGATGTGCGTTTCGGAATCATGACAGTAACCGGCTTGGGCAGGTCGCTCATAAATAGCCCTATGTTGTATCCGACACCGAAACCTACTACAGCCATACCATTTTTCAGAGACTTGGGGTTGCCGAAAAGAATCATGTCGTCAAGATGTCCGTCTTCTGCAAAATCATTGCTTACTCCCTTGATGGTGGCTATTATCTGTTCCTCCCCATTTTTGATTAAAGCATTGTCTTCCACGACTTCAGACACTGATATCACTTCGTCAATCTGTCTTATTGCTGTGAGGTCCAAATCGCTTTTATGAAATGTTTTGCCTTTTGCTGCGGTGATTTGCAAGTCGGGGTCAAAAGTGTTGTACATTGAAGCCACGAGTTCTTCGAAACCGTTGAAAACCGACAGAACTACAACGAGAGCCGCAGTCGTGACACATATAGCAATGATGGAAATCATTGATATTATGTTGATTACATTCCGGTTTTTCTTGGCTTTAAGGTATCTGAACCCAATGTACAGGGGAAAATTCATTGTCGGAACGAACTTAATTTTCTTTCAGCAGACGGTCAATATTTTCAATATAATCCAGGGAGTCATCCTCTATAAAGGTCAGTTCCGGAACGATTCTCAGTTGGTTGCTTGTTTGGTTGCCGAGATAATATCGGATTTCTTTCGAATGGCTTTTGATTACGTCAAGGGTGACATTGTGGTCGCTTTGCCCGAATATGCTGATATATATTTTGGCGTATGAAAAATCTCTCGAAACCTTGACTTTCGTGACTGTCAGGAGCATTCCGTGGCACCATTCGTTGTTCTTCTGTCTTATATATTCGCCTAATTCTCTGAGAATGAGTGCTTGTACTTTTTGTTGTCGTATTGATTCCATCTTCAAATTTTTTTGCAAAATGCAAAAATATAAAAATATTTGTTTATCCGCCGAAGTCATCGTAACATATCATATCTTTTGGTACGCCGAGGCTGTCGAGCATTTCCAGCACTGCGCTGAGCATCAGCGGAGGTCCGCAGATATAATATTCAATGTCTTCGGGGCGTGGATGATGTTTCAGATAATTCTCGTATATGACTTGATGGATGAATCCGATGTATCCTTCCCATTTGTCAGCAGGTAGCGGTTCGGATAGTGCAATATGAAATTCAAAGTTGTCGTTTTCTTTCTCAAGTTGTTCAAAATCATCAATATAAAACAATTCTCTGACTGAACGTCCGCCATACCAGAATGTTGTCTTTCTTGAGGTGTGTTTCATCTTAAACTGGTCTAAGATGTGAGAATGCAGCGGCGCCATTCCTGCACCACCACCGATAAACATCATTTCGTTGTCGTTGTCTCTTACGAAGAAATCACCGTAAGTTCCTGATATTGTTATCTTGTCAGATGGTTTCAGCGAAAAGATGTATGACGAACAGATACCGGGATTGACTTTTTTGAAATCGTGTTTCTTTTTGTCGAATGGTGGTGTGGCGATTCTGACATTCAGTCTGATAATGTTGTTTTCTGATGGCGGATTGGCCATGGAATAAGCTCTGACAGTAGGTTCTGGGTTCTTCATCGTCAAGTTGAACAAATTCATGTCCTGCCAGTCCTGTTGATATTTGTTGTCAATGGTGAAATCACTGAACCTGATGCTGCATTTTGGGACATAAACTTGGATGTATTCTCCGGAACGGAAATCTAAAGTTTCGTTTTGTGGGAGTTTCAGCACGAGTTCTTTGATGAAAGTGGCAATGTTGTTGTTCGACACTACTTCGCAGTCCCATTTTTTTATTCCGAAGATTTCATCGGGGACTTCGATGCTTATGTCGTCCCTGACTTTTACCTGGCAGAACAGTCTGTAATTCTGTTCCTGCAATTTCTTGCTTAAATGCGGCAGTTCGTTAGGCAGAATTGTGCCGCCGCCCGATTTTACGATACCTTTGCATGTTCCGCAAGTTCCTTTTCCGCCGCATGCCGACGGCATATAAATCTGTTCGTCATTAAGAGCCTGTAAAAGTGTGCATCCACGCTCATGTTCCACAACCTTCTCATCGTTGATGGTTATTTTCACCTTTCCTTCCGGCACAAACTTCTTCCGTGCCAAGAGGAGGATTGCCACCAATAGCCATATTATCGCTACAAAAACCGCAATTTCCAATATTATAGTCATAGTTACATTCCCGTCAGCGCCATAAACGCCATACCCATTAATCCTGTTGTTATATATGCAATTCCAAGTCCTTTCAGGGGTTTCGGAATATTCGAAAACTTCAGCCTCTCACGTATTGCGGCAAAGGCGACGATGGCGAGCATCCATCCGATACCGCAACCCGCTGCGTATATTGTGCTGTATGCCAAATTCGGGAAGTGGTATTCCTGCATGAAAAGTGAACATCCTAAAATGGCACAGTTCACGGCTATCAGCGGAAGATATATTCCTAAAGCGTTGTACAATGATGACGAAAACCTTTCGATTATCATCTCAAGTATTTGCGTTATGGAAGCAATGACGGCTATGAATATTATCAGCGAAAGATATGACAGGTCAACATTGTTGAACTTGTCAGACAGCCATTCTAAGGCACCGGGCTCCAACAGATATTTGTTGATGAGGTAATTAACAGGAACTGTGATTATTAGAACAAAACATACTGCCATTCCAAGCCCGAAGGAAGTCCGCACATTCTTCGACACTGCAAGATATGAACACATGCCTAAAAAATAGGCAAAGACCATGTTGTTTGTGAATATCGACTTGAAGAAAATACTTGTCAATGAGTATCCCATAATCTATTCCTCCTGTAATTCCTTGTGTATTGACCTTTGAATCCAGATGATTACGCCGATGATTATCAGTGCCATAGGCGGCAGAACCATCAGTCCGTTGTTGAGATATCCGTTGGAATAGAATGATTGTGGAATCACCTGATGGTTCCATAATGTTCCGGATCCCAACAGTTCTCTGAAGAATGATACAATCAGAAGGACGAGACCGTAACCGATGCCGTTTGCCAAACCATCGATGAATGACGGGATTGGTTTGTGCGATAGTGCGAACGCTTCAATGCGTCCCATGACAATGCAGTTTGTGATGATGAGGCTGACAAACACTGACAGCATTTTGCTGATGTCATAGAAATATGCTTTCAGAAACTGGTCCACAATGATGACCAATGCCGCGACTATTACCAGTTGCACTATGATTCTTACCCGCTGGGGAATGGTGTTCCGCAGCAAAGAAAGAATCAGGTTGGAAAAACCGCAGACTACGGCCACCGAAATTCCCATTACGACCGCCGGTTTCACCTGCGCTGTCACGGCCAATGCGGAACAGACACCTAAAACCTGTACCAGTATTGGATTTTCTTTATTTAATGGTCCTAAATATTTTTTTAACAGCATGACGATTATTTTAAATAGTTGTTGAAGAATGGCACATATAGCTCAAGACAGGTTCTGAGCATATCATCAACCCCCTTCGATGTTGAGGTGGCACCGGATATTGCATCTGCCGCGTATTGCGGGTCACAGTTGCTGTTGGTTACCCCTCCTTTTATTACCTTTACCGACACGAAATTGTTATTTCGGTCAAATATTTTTTTGCCTTTGAATCCCGACTGAAATTTTTCACTGGAGATTTCCCCGCCGAGCCCTGGCGTTTCCGAATCGTGTGAAAATGCCGTTCCAACAATGGTTTTGCCATCATCTGCGACTGCTACGTAACCCCATATCGGCCCCCATAATCCTTTTCCATGGACAGGTACGACAAAGACATTGTTGTTGATTGCAAATATCGGAAGATGATAATCCTCGCCATTTATTGCCTTAAGATATTCGGTCTTGTCATCAATGTCAAAGGCACGTATGTTGCCTTCTGAAAATGTGCCGGAATTATATCTTGAAATCACAGCACCGGTCTTGTCAACTACAAGTTCATCGGATATTTCCGAAAACAGCTTCTGCACCTCGTTTCTGTCGATTCCTTCATATCCGGCAGCACTTAGTATCTGCTGTATTTTTTCAGTCTCTTTGTTGTAGTCCTGCAGCGGTTTCAGCCTGTTGACGATTATCGAAAGTACTGTTGCGACAATAAGTACCAAAACCGTCACATATATAAATATGTATCTGTTGCTGTAATGTTTCATCTTGAGTTTTTATTTGACTTGGCGGAATTCCAGCGACTTACTCTTTTGTTTATGTTGCGTTGGATTGACAGATAATCGATCAGAGGAGTAAATACATTCATCAATAATATTGACAGCATCATTCCTTCGGCATATCCCTTGTTGCAGACTCTGATGACAACAGTAAGAATGCCAATCAGCAGACCATATATGAGTTTGCCGCTGTTGGTATGAGGTGAGGTTACGGGGTCAGTTGCCATGAACACCGCCCCAAACATGAAACCGCCCATGAGCAGATGATAATAGGGTGGTATTGACATTGCCGGAGTTGTGCCGATAAGGTTGAAGGTGAAGCCGGCTGCCAATCCGCCAATTATGACGGACAATATTATTCTCCAACTTGCAACGTTGGTGACAATCAGCAGCGCTGCCCCGATGAGAATTGCAAGAGTTGAAGTCTCTCCGAGACATCCTGGAATTGTTCCAAGAAACATGTCTTTTATTGACGGAAGAGATGAAATATTACCGAGGGCAACGTCTGCCAATGGTGTGGCACCCGTGAAAGCATCGGCTTTGTCGGCTATCCAGATACTGTCACCGGAAATGACCGAAGGAAATGCGAAAAAAATGAAAGCTCTCGCTACAAGTGCAGGATTGAGGAAATTGTATCCGGTGCCGCCGAAGACCTCTTTTGCAAACAGGGTGGCGAAAATGGTTGCCACTGCCACTGTCCATAGCGGAATTTCGGGAGGAAGTATCATCGGAATCAGCATTCCTGTGACAAAGAAACCTTCCGCAACTTCTTCTTTTCGTATTTGTGCGAAAAACACTTCCACTGCCAGTCCGCTGATATAAGTCACCAATACAATGGGCAGCCATTTCAGAAATCCGAACCCGAAACATTTCCAGAATGCGGCTTGAATGCCGTATGACAGAAAATGTTGATAGCCGGTGTTCCAGAAACCGAAGAAAAGCGATGGGGTCAGTGCAATCATCACTGTTGTCATCAGTCGTTTCACATCGACAGAGTCGCGTATGTGGCTTCCTCGTATGGTAGTGCTGTCAGGCGTCAGCAGAAATTTGTCTATGGCGTCAAAAAGAGCATAGAAATGAGATAACCCTTTGTTGGTTTTAAACTTGCGTGTAAGCTTCTCGCTTGTTTTCTCTATCCTGCTCATGCCTGTTCTCTTATGAGGGTTAAACCATCGTAAATTATCTGTTGGCATTCGGTTTTCGAAGGACATACCACTTCGCACAAGGCAAAGTCTTCTTCCGTAACTTCATAAATGCCAAGCTCTTCCATTTTGTCAATGTCTTTGGTTACACATGCCTTCAACAGTTCCATCGGCATAATGTCCATAGGGAACACATTGTCGTAAGTGTCCGAAAACATCATCACACGTCGGCCTCCGTGAAGTGTGGTGTCAACATTGTAGGATTTTCGTGTGATGAATTTAGAGAGGTAGGTGTTGGAGTTGCTCCAAAGTTTCAGACCGGGATACATCCAGCCGAGAACACGCCTCCTTCCACCTTCCTTTATTATCGTTATCTGTTGGTCGTAATAACCTATAAAGCATTCATTATCAACCTTGTGGCCGCTGAGAATGTTACCGCTTATGAATCTTGTTTCATCTGTTTCAAACCCCGATTTGTCAACAGCCTTCAAAGTAAATGCGTCTTTGAGAGATGCTCCGTTGATGATTTTGACGTATCGCGGGTTACCGACTACCGGTCCAGTGACGGCAATTGTTTTTGTGAAATCAAGCTGTCGGTTGAGAAACAGTCTGCCAATGGTGGCGACGTATTGTGGCTCAATATACCATATATATTCACCTTTATTAATAGGTGATATTCTGTTGATTTGTGTACCAACGTTACCGGCAGGATGAGGACCGCTAAAATATTGTAAATCAACATTCTTTGTTCTCTCAAAGAAGGAATTGTCTCTTTTGCTGTCAAGACAAAGATAAGTCTTTCCGCCAGTTAGTTTCGACAATATGTTGATGCCTTCCTGAAATTCATTTTCATAGCCGTTGAGAATGAACTGGTAATCCGGTGCAAGCGGTGCACTGTCGAAACATGAGATAAAAATGGCTTTTGGACTGTTGTGGTAGTCGGCAATGCAACCGAATGGTCTTTGTCTGACGAAGGTCCAAAGACCGTATTTCAGTAAAGTGTCGATAATTGTTTCTTTGCTGATGATTTCGGGCAGATTGACTGTTTCGGAATTGAGTTTGCCGTCAGATTTTATGATTATATGGTTGATATGGCGTTTTTCGCCTCTGACAATTCTTTCGATTTGTCCGCTGACCGGCGAAACGAAACGGATTCTTTCGTCATCTTTGGAGCAGAAAACAGTGGTTCCGACTATTACCTGGTCGCCTTCTTCAACCGACAGTTTTGGTGTTATCCAATGAAAGTCATCGGGACGGATGGCATAGATATCAGTGTGATATTCGTCTGTCTGAAATAAGGCTGTCCCATCGATTTTAATGTCGAGCCCTTTGTTTACCTTATATAATGTTTTCTGCATTAACTTTCTTGAGGTGATTAATTAGGTGCAAAGATATAGAAATATGTTCAACAGAGAGATGATTTAAAAAAATTTCTAAAAAGTTTGTTCATTCGAAAATTATGAAGTACTTTTGCAGGCTAAAAATTTTGAACTTCTTAATAAACGATTAAAATAGAAAAATATATAAAGAAATGGCAGCAATTAGCAAATTAAGAAAGCATTCGGTGCTTTTGATGATAGTCATTGGCGGCGCTCTTTTAGCGTTCATACTCAGTGACTTGGGACGTGGTTCAAGAAGAGACAGTAAGTATTATAATGTTGGCTCGGTCAATGGTGAGAAGATTTCTTCCTCCGACTTCAATAAGGAGGTTGAAAATATCACCAACATCAGATCTTTCAATACCGATCCTAAGACATTATCCGAAATGTCGTATCAAATCAGAGAATCTGTGTGGAACGACATGGTTAGACAAAGTTTGCTTAATGATGAATACAAAAAGCTTGGTATTAAAGTTACCGACGAGGAAATGAACGACCTCATCAGAGGTCCTGAGCCTCACCAGTACATCGTTTCCAATTTCACTGATCCTAACACAGGCGAACTTAACCGCGCTCAGCTTGATTATATCATTCAGAACCTCAACAATTCAAGCATGGTTCCTGCTACGACAAGGGATTATTATCTTTACCTTGAATCAGCTATCAAAAAGGAAACAGAAGAATCCAAATACGATAATATGATCTCCAAAGGATATTATATTCCTAACGCTTTCGCTGAAAAAGAATATAAGGAGAAAAACACCAACTACGATGTGGCAATGGTTGCTCGCAGGTTCAAGGATTATCCTGATTCTCTGTTTGCAGTTTCCAATGCTGAATTGTCAAAATATTACAATTCTCATAAGGAAGAATATAAGACAGATGAAACAAGAAACATTGCTTATATCGTAAGGGATATAGTACCGACACAGGAAGACAGAGCCAAGTTGGTTTCCAATGTGAACGACCTTTACAAGGAATTTGTCAATGAAGAAAATATCGGACAGTTCCTCGCAGCAGAGTCAGAATTAACTTTCGACACAACATGGAAGAAACGTGAGGACCTTATTTCAGGCATTGCCTCAAGAACTTTCGATGCAAATCCTAATTACCCGATGATTGCTCCTTTCACTGAAGGTGATGCATTGTATTTCGGTAAGGTTCTTGCACAGGCTAATCGTCCTGATTCACTTAGAGCTTCACACATCCTTATAGCTTACAATGGCGCTTACAATTCATCTGCAACAAGAACTAAGGAACAGGCAAAAGCCACAGCTGACAGTCTCGCCAATGTTTTGAGGAAGAATTCTTCAAACTTCGCCGACCTCGCATCTCAGATGTCAGATGACCCGTCAGCAAAGGAAAACAAGGGTGACCTCGACTGGTTCACTGATGGTGCCATGGTTTATCCTTTCAACGAATATGTGGTTGATAATAAAGTAGGTTCTATTGGTGTCGTTGAAACAATATTCGGTTATCATGTGATTAAAGTTGACGACAAGACTGCTGCTATTCCAAAGGCACAGGTTGCAATTTTCCAGCGTAATATAGTTCCAAGTAATGAAACTTATCAGCGTGAGTATATGGATTTCAGCGCATTTGCTGCAAATTGCAAGGACTTCGATGAACTCATGCTCGCAGCTTCTGACAAAGGTTACAATATCAAATATTTCGACAATGCACAGAGAATGGCAGAAGGTATCTCCAGCATTCCAGGCACACGTGAAATTGTACGTTGGGCTTTCGAAGACAACACTAAGGCAAATCAGATATCCAAAGTTTATGACCTTACTGACAAACTTCTTGTTGCTTCAGTAACCGATATTCATCCGGAAGGTTACCTTTCTATGGACGATGTCAAAAGCCGTATCACTCCGTTGGTTATCAGAAACAAAAAGGCCGACAAGGCTAATGCAGAATTGAAGGACATGATGCAAGGTTGCTCATCGATAGAACAGCTTGCAAGCAAACTCAACACCACTATCGACAGTGCTGTCGTGAGTTTGAATATCTCCAACCTGGCCAAGTACGGCTCAGAGCCAAAGGTAATAGGCTCAATGGTTGCAGCAGCTGATAATCAGATTGTGGGACCGGTTGCCGGAGACCAGGCATCATATATGTTTGTAAAGACTTTGAAGAGCAATCCTGATGCAAAGACAGATTTCACTGCAGACCGTGAGAGACAGGAATCAATCATGGCAAACAGATTCAAAAATATGGTTGTCAAAACTCTTCAGGATGACTCCAAAATCGATGATAACAGATACTTATACTATTAGTATTTAGAATTCAGCTTTTAGAAATCCCAACTTGATCTAAGGATTAAGTTGGGATTTTCTTTTTATCAATAGTTTGTTTGCCAGTAGTTTTTAGCTACTTATCTTCCATTTAAAGCATCGTGGTAGCTTTTTGCATTGAGCAGATGTTGTGTGTAGGTGGTGGAAAAACTGTGATAGCCTGAAAAATCTGATTTGGCACAGAAATAAAGATAGTTGTGAACTTCATAATTCAATACCGCATCGATTGTCGCTGTTGCAGGGAAACAGATTGGTCCAGGCGGCAGACCTTTGTACATGTAGGTGTTGTACGGTGAGTCAATCTGCTTGTGCTGGTTTAGAATCCTCTTTGCATTCCAGTCGATGAGATAGGCAAGGGTAGGGTCGGCTTGTAATGGGATACCTTTCTTCAGACGGTTCATATATACACCTGCAATACGGGCCTTTTCATCATTTTTGCTCGTTTCCATCTCCACTATTGAAGCCAGAGTAACAACCTCATCAACGGTAAGCCCTGTCATTTCAGCTTTTTTGAGACGGCTTTCATTCCAGAATCTGTCGCTCTCGAGTTTCATTCTCTTCCAGAAACCTTCTGCTGAAGTGTTCCAATAGAATTCGTATGTGTTAGGAACGACTAAGGTGTATTTGCTGCGCCCTTTGATGTCCAATGATTTTATGAAGGAGTCGTCGTTGTATTTGTCCATTATTGATGCCGAATCGGCTTCTATTTGCTTAGAAACCTTCGAGGCAATTTTTTCAAGATAGCGGGAATACGAAAATGTTACATTTACTGGTGACTGCAAACCTCCAGAAAGAACTCTCACTATCTGGCGGTTATTCATTCCTTCGTTGATTAGGAATCTGCCTGGCTTGACATTGTTGTCATACTCCTCACGCTTCGACACATTGACAAATGAATTGATGTTGAGCAGCACGGAGTCCTTTTCAAGCGTCTTAACAACATCATCGAAGGTGGCATCGGTATGAATGTATAGTGAATAAGTGACTCGCTCCTTTAAATTGGTGTTGGGTTTTATCAGAGTGTTATACATGATGAAAACGAACACTCCTAATGCAGTTACAAGTGCGAGCAATGTGATGGCGACGTATTTGATAATCTTTTTTGTCTTTGAGGTCATGGTATGATTGTGTTTAATTTCTGATAGAATGAAACGTCCTGCCATCCGTTGTCGGTTATAATCCAGTTTCTTTTGGTACCGCACAATTTGAAGCCGTTGTGTGTGAACAACTTAATGCTGTTGTAGTTGTTGTCAGCAATTTCACAGTATAGCTGGTTGAGGTTAAGGATGTTGAATGTGTAGTCGCAGATGGCTCTCAATGCCTCATCGGCATAGCCTTTATGTCGTTCATCCTTCATTATGACGATACCTATGGTCGCTCTTCTGTTTTTCGGGTTGAAGTCGGTGATGTCAATGCAGCCTATGGCTTGATGGTCGGTTTTGCGGCAGATAATCAGACGCAGTTGTTTGAGCGTGTAAATATCGTATGTGTTTGAATTATGTATGAAGCCTTTGATGTTGTCTTTGGATAGAGGCGCTATCGTGGTTCCATATTTCCATATTTCCACATCGTTTTCCAGATTGTATATGAAATCCACGTCATTGGTTTCCAATGCTCTGATAAATATATTGTTACCGCTTATCATAGTTTGATTGTCCCGCTGAAAACCATTTCGGGATGCCCTTTCAGATAGACATCGGTGTATGAGGTTCCCTTGTTAATAAAAGAAACGCAATGTTCGCCACCTCTATTGTGCAGAGTTATGCTTTTTCTTTCGGCACTGTCGTCAATATATTTGGTGTAGGCAATTGCCGTGGCGACCGAACCTGTGCCGCATCCGAGTGTTTCGCCTTCCACTCCTCGTTCGAATGTGCGCAGTGACAGTTCATCCGGACTGATAATCTTCACGAAATCCACATTGCATCCTTCTGGATTTATTTTCAGATTGTTTCGGAAATATCTTCCGGCTGACATAATGTCAATTTTGTCAATATTGTCCATAAATATGACAAAATGCGGACTGCCTGTGTTGACAAAATATCCATTGACTGATTTTTTGTTTTCCAGATTTATATCTTGCTTTATTTCAATGTTATGAATGACTGGCGGCAGGCAGTCATGAAACTGGACTGAATGATTTGAATTGAGATCTATTATGAAACTGTGTTTTCCGTCAGAAGCGTTTAAGGTGAAATTTGTAAGATTGAGATTTTTATATGCGAAATCAATGGAGCAGAGACTTCCGTTGCCGCAGAGTGTATCGGTGGAACCGTCTGAATTATAAAATTTTATATCCAAACCGCCTTCCTTGTCCTTGCTAACTGTTATCAGTCCATCGGCCCCTATTCCGAACTTCCTGTCACATAGTCTGACTATATTTTCTGTTGAAATTGTTGCCGATGAATGGAGAATTACGAAGTCATTCCCGCAGCATTGGTATTTAAAAAAAGTGTAAATCATAAAAAAAAACACGGTTTTTGTTGTGCAAATATAGCAATTCCTTAACATCATTTAACGGGTTTGCCATAACAAAATATTTTTTTTTACGTTTTGGAGAAGTATTGAAAAAAGTATTATATTTGCTGTTTCGTTTCGAGTCGAGGCAGCGTAGGAATTGAATAAATAAAAGTATGAAAAAGAGAGTATTGGAATTTGTGTTTTTATCAATATTTGCAGTTGTTTCGGCAAATGTTGCTGCGCAGACTGGTTACGTTGACCTCGTTTCTGCCGCTGAGAAAAGTGTTCCCGCTGTAGTCCATATTAAGACTGAATTTGAGCAGGTGGGCAATTCTTTTGATTATTATTTCCCATGGCTGTTTGGTTATGGTGGCCGTGGCTCTGCCCCTGTGATTGCAACAGGTTCCGGCGTCATAATTTCAGGCAATGGCTATATTGTCACTAACAACCATGTGGTGGAAAATGCTATCAGTGTTGAAGTTACATTGAATGACAAGCGTTCATACAAAGCCACTGTCATAGGTACCGATCCTTCTTCCGACCTTGCGTTGCTTAAGATTAACGAGAGCGGATTACCGTATTTGGTTTATGGCGATTCTGACAAGGCAAAGGTGGGCGAATGGGTGCTTGCCGTCGGAAATCCTCTGAACCTCAATTCGACGGTGACAGCCGGGATTATTTCAGCTAAAGCCCGTAATATCAATATTATAGAAGGTACACGTGACGGTTATGCAGTTGAATCTTTCATTCAGACCGATGCTGCTGTAAACATGGGTAACAGTGGTGGCGCACTTGTCAATGCGGCTGGCGAGCTTATAGGCATCAATGCCGCAATTGAAAGCGGAACGGGATATTACTCGGGCTATTCTTTTGCAATTCCTGTGAATATCGTGAAGAAAGTCATTGCTGATTTGCGTGATTACGGTGAAGTTCAGCGTGCGGTTCTTGGCGTTTCATTGAAGGAAATAAATGCTGATTTTGCAAAACAGAACAACCTTTCAGTGCTTAAAGGTGCGTATGTTGCAGGATTGTCACAGAATAGCAATGCCGCAAAGTCAGGCATTGAGGTTGGTGATGTCATCACCAAGGTTGATGACAAGAACATAACATCAACATCCGAGCTTATTGAAAAGATTAGTCAGCATCATCCTGGCGATAAGGTCGCGGTGTCGGTTAATCGTTCGGGTGTTACAAAAACATTCTATGTTACGTTGACAAGTAAAGATGATGTCAATGGTACAAATTTTGCTGCAAAAGGCAGCAATTTTAATAGCCTTTTAGGTGCCTCTTTGTCAAATCCGACTGCCCAGGAACTGTCGAAATACAACGTTTCGAACGGTGTTTTGGTAGAGAATGTGGGCAATGGCGTACTTAAGGAGGCCGGAATCAAGAAGGGTTTTATGATAACAAAGGTTGACCGTGTAACAATAAGGAGTGTTGAACAGTTGACCGAATTGTTGAACAGTAAATCGGGCGGTGTCCTGATGGAAGGGAAATATGAAAATGGAATGAAGGCTTATTACGGCTTTGGTTTGTAGGAATAATTTATAATTTATAATAACAGTCTGTCAGTCAGCTGACTGGCAGACTGTGACTTTTGTTTGTGTATATTAAAAGGTAAAGATAAAAACAGGTGATAAAATTTTACAAAGTATTTAACAATGCGACAATTAAAAATTTCTAAGTCTATAACCAATAGAGAGGTTGCAGCCCTTGACAAATATCTGTCAGATATTAGCAAGGAACAGTTAATTACCCCAGAAGAAGAGGTGGAACTTGCCCAAAAGATTAAGGCTGGTGATGATAAGGCTCTTGAAAGATTAGTAAAGGCAAATCTTCGTTTTGTGATTTCAGTTGCCAAGCAGTATCAGAATCAGGGACTTAGTCTTCCTGATCTTATCAATGAAGGCAATGTCGGTCTGATTAAAGCTGCTAAGAAATTTGATGAAACTCGTGGTTTCAAGTTTATATCTTACGCTGTTTGGTGGATCCGTCAGTCAATTCTTCAGGCTCTTGCAGAACAGTCCAGAATAGTGAGACTGCCTCTTAACCAGGTTGGCACCATCAACAAGATAAAGAAGGAATATTCTCGTCTTGAACAGAACTTGCAAAGAGTCCCTTCGGCAGCTGAGATAGCTGATAGTCTTGATATTCCTGACAATAAGATAGATTCCGCTTTCAGAATGAATCTTAAGACTGTGTCGGTGGATGCTCCTCTTCCTAACGAAGAAGGCAACTGCCTGCTTGATGTCTTGAGCAGCAACTCCAATCCTGAACCTGACTCACAACTGATGGACGAGTCATTGTCACAGGAAATTGAACGTTCTTTGTCTTTGCTTACTGAAAAGGAAAGAGAAATTCTCAAACTCCATTTCGGCATAGGCATAGGTTATAGTCTTACTCTTGAAGAAATCGGCACGAAGTACGGTCTTACCCGTGAAAGAGTCCGCCAGATAAAGGAAAAGGCTTTGAGAAGACTAAGATCAAGTTTCAGATGTAATAATCTTAAACCTTTCCTTGGATAAATCATGAATACACGTTATGTATTTGTTACCGGAGGTGTTGCCTCTTCCTTGGGTAAAGGAATTGTGGCAGCCTCCCTTGGCAACTTGCTTAAAGCCCGCGGCTTTAAGGTGACTATCCAAAAACTGGACCCTTATATCAACATTGACCCGGGAACACTTAATCCTTATGAACATGGCGAATGTTATGTTACGGGCGATGGTGCCGAAACCGACCTTGACCTCGGACATTATGAGAGATTTCTTGATATTCACACTTCTCATGCCAATAATGTTACGACTGGCAAAATCTATCAGGCTGTCATCAATAAGGAAAGAAGGGGTGATTTCTTGGGAAAAACTGTTCAGGTGGTCCCTCATATCACCGATGAGATCCAGCATTGGATTAAACAACTCGCCCAGTCGGGAAGTTATGATTTTGTGATAACCGAAATCGGCGGCACAGTAGGCGATATAGAATCACTGCCTTACATTGAGGCCGTTCGTCAGATGAAATGGGAATTGGGTGACCAGTGTGTTTCCATCCATCTTACCCTTGTGCCTTATCTCCGTGCCGCAGGTGAACTGAAAACAAAACCTACGCAGCATTCCGTGAAGAATTTGCTTGAGCAGGGACTCCAGCCGGATATCATCGTGTGTCGTACGGAATACGAACTGAGTGAGAATATCCGAAAAAAGATAGCACTGTTCTGCAATGTTTCATATAACTCTGTCATTCAATGTGTTGATGCAAAATCAATTTATGAGGTTCCTCTCAATCTTCATGAAGAAGGCCTTGATGTGCAAGTGCTTAAGGCAACAGGCATAACAGAATGCAAAGAACCGGATCTTACCCGGTGGAAGGATTTTCTCTATAAGCTTGAACATCCGAAACATAATGTTGACATAGCTCTCGTGGGCAAATATACGGCTCTCAAGGATGCCTATAAGTCTATATATGAGTCTATATCACATGGTGGGGCTTCCAACGATTGTGCCGTCAAAGTCCATAGTATCAGCTCGGAAGATTTGAATGAGAACAATGTTGCTGATTATCTTTCAGAAATGAACGCCATCCTTGTTGCCCCGGGCTTCGGCTCAAGAGGCATCGACGGCAAGATACAGGCGATACGCTATGCGCGTGAAAACAATATTCCTTTCCTTGGAATTTGTCTCGGTATGCAGTGCGCAGTAATTGAAATTGCTCGTGACGTATTGAAACTAAAAGATGCAAATTCCTCTGAAGTTGAGCCTGGCTGCGATAATCCTGTCATCGACTTGATGGAAGACCAGAAGAAAATTTCGGGTATGGGCGGAACCATGCGTCTCGGCAACTACAAGTGCTCTTTGGTGAAAGGATCCCGAGTATATGATATCTATGGAACTGATGAAATCCAGGAACGCCATCGTCACAGATATGAGTTCAATAACAAGTATCTTAGTCTGTATGAGGCTAATGGCGTTAAATTCACCGGTGTAAACAAAAACGAAAATCTTATGGAAATAATAGAACTGCCTTCCCATCCTTGGTTCGTAGGTGTTCAGTTCCATCCTGAATATAGAAGCACGGTGCTCCATCCTCATCCTCTCTTCGTTAATTTTATTGCAGCTGCAATGAAAAATAAAGAAAGTAAAAAATAACATAAATAGTTAACAAGAAATATCATGGATAAAAATTCCATAATAGGATTAGTCCTTATATTCCTCGTATTGTCATTGTTTTTCTGGTGGCAGAGACCTTCCAGGGAACAAATTGAGCAGACTCGTCGTTATAACGATTCCCTTAACCTTGTAAGGATGCATAATGACTCAATTCAGGCTGCTCAAACTTATATCGATGAAAATCAGTTTGATGATTCAATAAATGATAGCATCAGTAATGCGAAGATTAATAATCAGTTTGGTGTCTTTGCATCGTCTGTAAACGGCAGCGAAACCTTCGTAACTGTTTCTACCCCTAAACTGGAGGTGACTTTCACCACTCTTGGTGGTAGAATGTCGTCAGTGACATTGCCGGAATTCCACACATTCGATTCTCTCCCGCTGACCTTATTCGAAGGTCCTGACAATGTCTTCGGATTAAGTTTCTTCTCAAATAACCGGCTTATCAATACCGATGACTTATATTTTGTCCCATCGGTTTCTTCAAATGTAAATCTCACTAATCCTGATGGTTATGACTTTTCAATGAGGCTGTATCCTTCAAATGGTGATTCTAATGCCGATAATAGCTACATTGAGTTTGCATATCATATTCCTTATGATGATTATATGATTGATGTGTCCTGCAATCTGGTCGGCATGGAAAAATATGTCTATTCGCGTAATTCTTTTATTGACCTGAACTGGACAATGGATATCCTTCAGCAGGAAAAAGAAGAGGAGGACCGTCTGAACGGAACAACCCTGTTCTATCAGTACGATGGCGACAAATGTGATAAACTTGCACAAAACAGAGACAGTGAAAAAAATCTCTCGGTAAAGACCCGGTGGGTTTCATATAAACAACGTTTCTTTGCATCCACATTGATTGCAAAGGACGATGAATGCTTCCTTTCAGGTTCCGTTTCCAGTAAGAAAGATGCCAGGAAAGCACAATCTGACAGCCGTTATGTGCGTACAATGTCATCCGTTCTTGCTGTACCTTATAACGGTGAACCAAACGAATCATTCGGCATGTCAATGTATTTTGGACCTGCCAAGTTCACTTTGCTCAAACAGTATGATTTGGGACTTGATGACCAGATTAACATTGGTAATTTCTTCCTTAACAGGTGGATAAACCGAGGTATTATGGCTATCTTCCATTTTTTTGAAAAATTTATCGGTAATTATGGCTTGATAATTCTTTTGTTGACGATATTCATCAAGTTGATTTTGTCGCCTGTGACATACAAGTCATATCTGAGTACAGCCAAGATACGTGCCATAAAGCCTGAAACTGACGAGTTAAATGCAAAATATCCTAATCCTGAAGATGCCATGAAGAAACAGCAGGCTACCATGGAACTTTACAAAAAGTTCGGGGTCAGTCCTATGTCGGGCTGTCTGCCTATGCTGATACAGTTCCCGATATTGGTGTCAATGTTCAGGTTTTTCCCTGTCGCATTTGAGCTTCGTCAGAAATCGTTCTTATGGGCCCATGACCTGTCAACCTATGATTCCATTTTAGATTTGCCTTTCAATATTCCTTTGTATGGCGACCATGTCAGTCTTTTTACTTTGCTGATGACTGCATCAACTATCCTGTACACTGTGATTACCAACAGGAGTATGGGACAGGAAGGTCAGCCTGGCATGAAAATGATAACATATCTGATGCCTATAATGTTTTTAGGTTTGTTCAATAGCTATTCGGCTGGCTTGAGTTATTACTACCTGTTATTCAATTTATTATCATTTTTACAGACATATATAATAGGCAAAATTAAACCGACTGAAAAGTTGCGTGCCGAGATGTTGCTGAATGCTGCCCAAAACACCAAGAAAGGTGGAAGGTCAAACGGCGGCAAGTCGCGCTGGGAAAAGAAACTTGAGGAGTTGCAAAAGATGCAGCGCGAACAGGCAAGAGAGAACGCAAAGCGCAAAAGATAATATGGCAAAAAAAAGTCACCTCAACGGGTGACTTTTTTTTCGATTAAGGTTTTATAGGTTTTTTATACTGGTGTTACCAAATTTACTTTTTGGAGTCTTTGGCATATTCCAGATAGAAATTTGCTATCGTTTCAATTCCTTTATAAAAGTTATTTACAGGGTAGTTCTCATTTGGCGAATGTATGTTGTCGCTTCCGAGACCAAATCCCATAAGAATACTCTTTACGCCGAGGATGCTTTCGAAACCTGCGATGATTGGAATTGAGCCGCCGCTGCGTACAGGTATAGGCTCTTTGCCATAAACTTTGTTGAAAGCTCTTTCTGCAGCCTTGTATGCAGGAAGGTCGATAGGACAGAGATAAGCCATGCCTCCGTGCATTTCGGTGACTTTCACCTTGACGTATCTTGGAGCAATTTTTTCAAAGTATTTCTTTACAAGTTTTGAAATCTTGTGATTGTCCTGGTTTGGAACCAGTCGGCATGAAATCTTTGCCGTTGCCTTTGACGGCAGGACTGTCTTGGACCCTTCGCCTGTGTAGCCGCCATAAATGCCGCACACATCGAATGATGGTCTTATCCATGTACGTTCATTGGTGGTATATCCTTTTTCGCCTTTAAGTGCCTTTACGTCAATGGCTTCTTTATAGGTCTTCTCGTCGTATGGAGCCTTACGCATGAGTTTCCGTTCACGTGCTGAGGCAATTACCACGTCATCATAGAATCCGGGGATGGTGATATGTCCGTTTTCATCCTGAACGTCAGCAATCATCTTGCAGAGGACGTTGATAGGATTTGCGACGGCGCCGCCATAGATCCCTGAATGCAGGTCCTTGTTAGGACCGGTTACTTCAATTTCCCAATATGCAAGACCTCTCAGACCTGCTGTTATTGCCGGAATGTCCTCTTCAATCATCTCGGTGTCTGAAACGATGAATACATCGGCTTTCAACATATCTTTATGGTCTTTGCAGAACTGATAAAGGTGTGTGGACCCGATTTCCTCTTCACCTTCTATGAGGAACTTGACGTTGCACGGCAGTTTGCCCGTTTTTACCAATAACTCGAAAGCCTTGGCATGCATGAAACTCTGTCCTTTGTCATCATCAGCACCGCGGGCAAGAATCAGACCGTCTTTTACTACTGGCTCAAAAGGAGGATTGTTCCATAATTCTATCGGGTCAACCGGCATTACGTCCATGTGACCGTAAACCAATACAGTTGGCAGCTTCTTGTCGATAATCTTTTCACCGTAAACTATAGGGTTGCCTTCAGTTTCAAAGACTTCAGCCTTGTCGGCGCCTGCATCCAGCATGGATTTCTTCCAATACTCAGCAGCTTTGTACATATCAGGCTTGTGAGCAGCTTCGGAGCTTATTGAAGGAATGCGTATGAGTCCGAACAACTCATCAAGGAAGCGTTGCTTGTTGTCGTTAATATATTTCTTTATAAAATCCATTGTATCAATGTTTTAAATTAAATGTTTTACTTTCTATTGCCCAGGACATTGACTGTCAGTGTCGGGGTTTTTTCTGAATCTGTAGTGATTACGATGTTTTCGTTGATTTTATCGAGACCTTTGGTGTGAACCACCACGTTAACTTCGGTTTTGCTTCCAGCAACTATGGTGCTGCATTTAGGAGTCACCTTGATGAAATCAGGAGCTTCTATATTCTTTATGACAAGGTCGGCAGTACCTTCGTTTGAAATTTCAAATGAAGTGCTCACATTCTTTTTGTTGTATTCTCCAAGGTCGATGGACGAATTGCTTATGACTGCTTTGCTGGCTGGAGTCAATACGCTTACAACATGACCTTTGATGGTCAGCAACATGGTGTTGGGATTACCGTTTGAAGTAACAGTAATGCTTTTTGAGAAAGCCTTAGGGGATGCAACTTTTGTGGAGGTGAAGGTCACATTAATGGAACCTTTCTGTCCCGGCATAACAGGGTCTTTTGTCCACTTTGGAACTGTACATCCGCAGGAGGCCTTGCAGTTGGAAATGATTAAAGGCTCATCGCCGACGTTGGTAAAGGTGAATACGTGTTCTGCAGGTCCTGAACCGGCAAGAATTTCACCAAAATCGTAGGTTTTTTCATCAAAGACGATGGTCGGATTCTGTTTTTGTCCGAAAGAAATAGCGCATGCAAATATTAATGCTGC
This sequence comes from Bacteroidales bacterium, assembly GCA_016285515.1. Lineage (GTDB taxonomy): Bacteria > Bacteroidota > Bacteroidia > Bacteroidales > BM520 > RGIG7150. Next base: position 112,103 of record JAEEQW010000002.1, on the reverse strand, counting down.
AACTACAGTTAACTTTTTCATATTATTATTCTTTTATTGTTTCTAAAAATGTGTCAATTCAAAATTCATACCAAATTTGATGGAATTAGTTTTTAATTAACAAATAAAACATAATATTTTACTAACGTTATTATTTGCCGTCTGATTCATTAGGTCGGACAAGTTTATAGACCTTGTCGTTTTTTCGTAGATAAACAGGAAATTTTATTGAACATACACATCCCTTAGGTGCAATGCTGACGGGCTTTTCCTCAAAATAGATTTCGTTGGCAATTGTCTGTTCAACTCCGGTGGTTGGACCTATTACCATGATTTCGTCACCGATTTCAAGTTGTTCGGCATCAAGTGTTATCTCAGCCACTTGAACTTTTGAAAAATAATTGGTGACAGTTCCGATATATTGTTTCACTTTGCTGGCTCTGTTGCCATACAGGTCGGTCCATTCGATGAAATTTCTTCCGAGATAGTAGCCGTTGCAGAAATCACGGTTGAAGACCTCCTTCAGGCGGTTGTTACATCTGTCGATTTTCTCCTGTGTGAAATCATTGTTCTGGTATGCAATTATAGCCTCGTGGTAACACTCTGTAACAGTTTTGACATAATCGGCGCCACGGCCTCTGCCCTCTATCTTCAGAACTGAAACGCCTGCATTGAGAATCTGGTCGAGAAAGTCGATGGTCTTGAGGTCTTTTGGCGACATGATATACTGGCCATCAATGTCGAGGGCAACTTCACGGTCTTTGTCGTAAACCGTGTATTGACGCCTGCACAACTGATAGCAGCTTCCTCTGTTTGCGGATGCAGAGGCTCCGTATGTGTCGAGGCTGAGATAGCATTTTCCCGAAATTGACATGCAGAGAGCGCCATGGACAAAAATCTCTATTCTGACAAGTTCTCCTGAAGGTCCCGTGATGTTGTGTTTTTTAATATTGTAGCAGATTTCCTCTATCTGTTTGAGGTTCAGTTCACGGGCGAGGACAATGACATCAGCGTATTGTGAGAAGAACTTGACTGCTTCGAAGTTGCAGACGTTGCATTGGGTGGAGATATGGACTTCCATTCCAATTGAGCGAGCGTACAGAATCACTGCCATGTCGGTGGCTATGATTGCAGTGATGCCGTTTTCTTTTGCAGCATCTATGATGTGTTTCATCTCCTCAAATTCCTCATCGTAAAGCACGATGTTGAGGGCGAGATAGGTCTTGATGTTGTGTTCTTTGCATATTGCTGAAATCGTCTTCAGGTCGTCAATTGAGAAGTTCTGAGATGAGGCTCTGGCACGCATGTTAAGTTTGTCGATGCCGAAATATACCGACTGTGCGCCTGCCTGGATTGCTGCAGCCAGGGCTTCAAAAGAGCCTATCGGAGACATTAGTTCTATGTGTCTGTTCACTTGCATTTTCTTAATTTATTGACCCTGCAAAGTTACAAAAATAATCGGTAATAAAATTCTTTTGTGTGTTTGGGGCTGTAAGTCTTATAATTTGTTAACTTTGCAAAAAAAATATTTCTTATGAATTTAGATCACATTGACCACATTGGCATAGCAGTCAAAAGTATAGCAGACTGTCTGCCTTTTTATGAAGGCGTATTAGGCCTTAAATGTTACAACGTCGAAGAAGTCGAAGACCAGAAGGTGAGAACGGCTTTTTTAATGATTGGACAGACAAAAATTGAACTGCTTGAACCAACATCCCCTGAAAGTTCCGTTGCGAAATTCATAGAAAAGAAGGGTGAAGGCATTCATCATATAGCTTATCTTGTTGACGATGTGCAGGCTTGTCTTGACGAAGCCAAGGAAAAGGGAGTGAGACTGATTGACCAGGCTCCGCGCAAAGGTGCAGAGGGCCTGAATATCGCTTTCCTGCATCCGAAGTCATCATGCAGCGTACTCACTGAATTATGCATGGTTCCAAAGCAGTGTGACAGTTCTGACAAAGAATAATAATCAAACAAATTAATAATGAACAATCAAGAAAAAGTAAAACAGCTTATCGAGAAGCGCGCAGAAGCATCTCTCGGTGGTGGCCAGAAACGTATTGACTCTCAGCATAGCAAGGGCAAGTTGACGGCAAGAGAAAGAATTCAGTTACTTCTTGACGAAGGCAGTTTCGAAGAGTATGACATGTTTGTAACACACAGATGTACAAACTTCGGACTTGAGAAACAAGTATTCCTCGGCGATGGTGTCGTCACAGGTCGCGGTACCATTGATGGCAGAATAGTTTATGTGTTCTCCCAGGACTTCACTGTTATGGGCGGCAGTCTTTCCGAGTCTTTTGCAAAGAAGATTTGCAAGATTATGGATCAGGCGATGCTCGTAGGTGCTCCACTTATTGGCATCAACGATAGTGGTGGTGCGCGTATTCAGGAAGGTGTCAACAGCCTTGCAGGATATGCCGAAATCTTCGAAAGAAACATTATGGCATCCGGTGTGATTCCTCAGATTTCAGTCATCTTCGGACCTTGTGCCGGCGGTGCTGTCTATTCACCGGCTCTTACAGACTTCATTATCATGAGTGAAAAGAACTCCTATATGTTTGTTACCGGTCCTAAGGTAACAAAGACTGTTACGGGAGAGGAAATCACTACTGAAGACCTCGGCGGTGCCAACGTTCACACTTCCAAGTCTGGTGTGGCTCACTTCAAGGTCACGACTGAAGAGGAAGGTCTTCTGCTTATCAGAAAACTTCTCGAATACTTGCCAAACAACAACATGGAAGACCCGATAGTCACTCCATGTACCGATCCTATCGACCGTCTTGAGGATTCTCTCAATGAAATCATCCCAGAAGATCCTAACAAACCGTATGATGTGCTTGATGTCATTTATGCAGTGGTCGATAATGGTGAGTTCCTTGAAGTTCACAGCCACTATGCTTGCAACATTGTTGTAGGTTTTGCAAAGTTCAACGGTATGCCTGTAGGTATTGTTGCCAACCAGCCTAAGTTCTATGCCGGTGTCCTTGACATTGAATCATCACGTAAGGGTGCACGTTTCGTCCGTTTCTGTGATGCATTCAATATTCCTATTGTTACTTTCGTTGATGTTCCTGGCTTCCTTCCAGGATCAGTGCAGGAATACGGCGGCATAATTACCAATGGTGCAAAGCTTCTCTTTGCTTACGGTGAGGCAACAGTGCCAAAGATAACTGTTACATTGCGTAAGTCGTATGGTGGTGCACATGATGTGATGGGATGCAAGCAGCTTAGAGCCGATGCAAATTATGCTTGGCCAACCGCTGAAATCGCTGTCATGGGTGCCAAGGGTGCAATTGAAGTCCTTGAAGGCAAGGCTATAAGCGAAATTACCGACCCTGATCAAAAGATGAAATTCATCAAAGAAAAAGAGTTAGAATATAAAGAACTGTTCGCAAATCCTTACCAGGCAGCAAAATACGGCTATATTGACGATGTTATTGAACCTCGTAATACTCGTTTCAGAATCATCAGAGCTTTATCAACCCTATCAACAAAGAGGGATTCGATGCCTCGTAAGAAACATTCTAATATACCATTGTAAACCAATCTGTTATGAATACATTGTTGTTAGGAATTTCATTGGATTTTGGAAGAATTCACAATGAACATGTGATGTTAGCCGCTATCGGTGTCAGTGTTGTCTTTCTTGCACTGCTGATATTGGCTATTATTTATACAAATATACCTAAAATCTTGAACATGCGGGTTAGGAATTTGTTTAAGAAGGAAAACGGCAGGAAGCCTGAAAAAGGTGAAATCACTGATGTTTCGGGTGAAGTCAATGCTGCAATAGGTGCAGCCCTGCATCTTTACTTCAATGACATGCATGACTTTGAGAACACCAATCTTACCATCAACAGAGAGGTTAAACGTCAGTCTCCATGGGCCGACAAACAACAGGTACATTATCAATATAGGGTTAACAATTAAAAAAGAATAGCAAATGAAAAATTATACATTCAAGATTCAAGGACGCACCTATAACGTTGACCTGTTAAGTCAGGACGACAACAAAATATCGTTGGAGGTTAATGGTACACCATACGAAGTTACAGTAGAGAAAGGTGCCACGAAGAGGATTACTACAAAGACTCCTGTCCTTGTACGTGCCGCTGCTCCGGCTCCTGCTAAGGAGGGAACGTCACCTTCCGGAAGTGTTTCCATCATCAAGTCGCCTCTGCCAGGAAACATACTTTCAATTTTGGTACATCAGGGTGATACTGTTCAGAAAGGTCAGAAACTGCTTACATACGAGGCAATGAAAATGGAAAATGATATCCTTGCCGAATCAAACGGCACTGTTACTAAAATCTTTGTCAATGTTGGTGACACCATAATCCAGGGTGCTAACTTAGTCGAAATCAAATAAGCCATGAAGAGTAAGTTATCAGTCGATTCAAGGATGAGGCATTTCCTGACAGTAATGGCCGTATTGGCCATCGTCCTGCTCGGGTCTGCTTTTGTCAATAATTCTCCGACACCTGCTACCGATGTTCAGCAGACTTCGGAGGTGATGGTCAGTAACAGTCAGCCTGTTACCTCAGCAAGCGACGTCGCTTCTGTGCGTCCTGTAAAACCAATACCCAAGGGCTTTGATGGCATCAAGCAATTTTGGCAATATACCGGTTTCTATAACTGTCAGAGAGGTCACTTGATTATGATTCTCGTTGCATTTGTTTTCATCTTTCTGGCAATACGTTTTGAATTCGAACCAATGCTTCTCATCCCTATCGGTGTTGGCATCATCATCGGAAATATTCCTTTTGCTGAGGGAGCCGGATTGCAGATAGGTATCTATGAGAAGGGAAGTGTGCTCAACTACTTGTATTTTGGTGTCCAAAAAGGTGTTTATCCGCCTTTGATTTTCCTCGGAATCGGTGCAATGACTGACTTTTCGTCGTTGATATCCAATCCAAAGCTGATGCTCCTCGGTGCAGCTGCACAGATTGGTATCTTCATCACTTTCTGGGTGGCACTTTCACTTGGATTCACTCCAACACAGTCTGGTGCAATAGGTATCATCGGTGGTGCTGATGGCCCTACCGCCATCTTCATGTCGTCAAAGCTTGCTCCTGAACTTATGGGAGCCATTGCCATAGCGGCATATTCCTACATGGCTCTTGTCCCTATCATCCAGCCTCCAATTATGAAATTGCTGACAACCAAGAAGGAAAGAGTCATACGCATGAAACCGCCTCGGGCTGTCACAAAGGTGGAAAAGATTTTATTCCCTATCATCGGTCTTCTCCTTACATGCTTCATCGCTCCATCGGCATTACCGTTGCTCGGTATGCTTTTCTTCGGTAACCTGTTGAAAGAGAGTGGAGTGACGAAACGTCTTGCCAACACTGCAAGCAATGCTCTGATTGACATAGTGACTATCATCTTAGGTATGACCGTTGGTGCATCCACACAGGCAACACAGTTCCTGAAACCTGAATCCATTGAGATTTTCATTCTTGGAGCTTTGTCATTCATGGTTGCCACTGCCTGCGGCGTTCTGTTCGCAAAGATAATGAACCTCTTCCTCAGAGGCGACAACAAGATAAATCCTCTTATAGGCAATGCCGGTGTTTCTGCAGTACCTGACAGTGCACGTGTATCTGAAGTTCAAGGTCTGAAATATGATCCTTCCAATCATCTTCTCATGCATGCTATGGCTCCAAACGTAGCTGGTGTCATAGGTTCAGCAGTTGCAGCTGGTATTCTTTTGAGTTTCCTGTATTAGGAAGAAGAAGTAATCAGAAACAAAAGGCGTCAGTTGGATTTCCCGACTGACGCCTTATTTATTTTACGTTCTAACTGAATTAGATAAGAATGGTTTATCTCGTTTTTAGTGGCCGAACCTAATTCCAACGTTTAGCGATAAAAGACTGATTTTTAGTTTGTTGCTGGAGGTGTATGTGTCGTTGCCATATTTCATGGTGGCCTTGTGGGCTCCGAGTGAATTGTAGTCCAGTCCTAATGTCAGGAAATCTGCAACGACTATCCCAAATCCGGCCCGCCATGCAAATGCTAATGTCGCTGGGTAAGTGTATTTGGTTGTAATACCGAGTATTGTAAGCTCGAGAGGAGTAGTGTAACGTAAATCACCGCCTGCTGCACCTTCTATGTAAAACTCCAGATTCCTGTTTATGTAGAATTCATAGTTTATTCCTGCCATCAAAGGGATATTGAAGTATTTAGGGGTCTTTGATACGCTGGTGATCAATGCATCATCAAGAGTTTTTTTGTTAAGACTATTATAATATGCATCAAGGCTGATTGTAAAGTCAAGGCCTCTGGAAATTCCGATGTTGAATTGTAGTCCACCGCTTAATCCGGCAGATGCGCATCCTTTTTCCGGAGTTGATGCCGTATTCAAGAGAACCCAGTCATCGATTGAATTTCCACTGAATTTTGCTATGGGAAGTGTCCCGCCTGCATGGATTATAAATTTGTTGCTCTGCGCATTTGCAGATAAGACCAATATCAGCATCATCAATGCTGAACAAAAGTATTTCTTCATTTTTTAATAATTTATTGTGATATTTTGTTTTTTGTTGTAATCGGAGTCGATGTGCTCCTGGTCAGAGTCAATGTCATTATGGTCAGGTTTAACATCATTTGAGCCTTCTTCTGTGTGGAAAAAACGTTTATAACCGAATATGAGCCAGAAAACGCCAATTGTGATAGCTGAATCAGCTATGTTGAAAATGGGACGGAAAAATTCGAGACGTTCTCCTCCTATACCTGGTACCCAGGTGGGCCAGTGTGTCCTTATGATTGGACAGTAAAACATGTCAACGACCTTGCCGTGAAACAGCGGAGCATAACCGCCACCTTCGGGCAGGAAGACTGCCGGATTGACATGGGTGCTTTCACTGAAGAGCACACCGTAGAATACGCTGTCAACGATATTTCCCAAGGCACCTGCCACAATCAGCGACAGACACCACATCAAGCCTTTATTGTAGTCTGGCTTCTTTGCAATTTTGAACATGAGCCATAAAACGACAATAACAGCCAATATACGGAAAAAAGTGAGTATCAGTTTGCCTGCATCGCCCGCAAATTGAAACCCGAAAGCCATTCCGTTGTTTTCGATGAAATACAGATTTATGCCTTCACCGATTAAATGAATGGTCTGGCCGAGGCACATATTTAGCTTTACCCAGATTTTCAGAATCTGGTCAGCTATAACAATCAATGATATTATTATGAATGGTTTCTTCACAATTGCCGTAAACCTATCTGTTGCGTTTTTCGCGTTCTTGTAGCATCAGTTTGCCTTCAACGCTTAATGTTGCGTGAGGAACCACTCTCAGTCTTTCTTTAGGAATCAGCTTGCCGGTTACGCGGCATACTCCATACGTGCCATTGTTGATTCTAATTAGCGCATTCTCAAGTGATTGTATGAACTTTTCCTGACGCATCGCAAGTCTGCCGTTCTCTTCCTTTGATAATGCCGACTGTCCTTCTTCAAGAATTTTGAAGGTAGGTGACGTGTCGGAAGTGTCGCTTTCGCTGAAGCCTTTGAAGTTTTCCTGCAGAAGTTCAAGGTCTTTCCTTGCATCGGCAAGTTTCCTTTCAATGATTTGGCGGAATTCTTCAAGTTCTTCTTTTGAATAGCGCTGCACTATTTCTACCTTTCCTTCCTCAGGACTGGCTTCGGCAGCCTGAGCCGGTTCTTCAGCAGCTACAGGCGATGCCTTTTTTATGGTTTTCTTTGTCGTTTTCTTGGTTTCTTTTACAGATTCTTCTTGGGAATCTTTTTTGGTTGCAGTCTTTTTCATAATGAGATAATTAAATTTTTTCTATCTTAACGCTGATAATCAGGTCGTTGGAAAGATCCAGGGAGGTCTTTTCCCCTTCGATGGCATCTACTATTGTAAGATGTTCAATAAGTGTTTCGGCGCAAATGTAATTGGCGAATTTGTCAATTACTTTGCAGATAGTGTCGGATTTTTCAATGGTAAGTGATATTTTGTCTGTCACTTCGTAATTGTTTTCCTTCCTGATGTTTTGGATTTTGTTGACGAGTTCACGTGCGTAGCCTTCGATGAGGAGTTCGTCGGTGATTTCTATGTCAAGTGCGACTGTTAGGGCGCCTTCGCTCAGAACAGCCCATCCAGGAATGTCTTCGGTTGTGATTTCCACATCATTTTTGGTGATTTCGAAATCATTGCCGTCAATGTTGATAGTTATCGGCTTCTCGTTGTCAAGTGTATTGATTGAGGTTTGGTCAAGCTCTGCAATTATTGCAGCGACCTGTTTCATCATCTTTCCACACTTAGGGCCGAGAACCTTGAAGTTGGCTTTTATTTTCTTTTTGAGAAGGTTGCTGTCCTTTACGAAATCGATTTCCTTGACGTTGACTTCACTGAGAATAAGATGTTTGACTTTGCTTACCTGTTCGATGAATTCGTCTGACGGAGCTGGAATTATGAGCTTTGCCAATGGCTGGCGTACTCTGTTGTTGGTTCTTTTTCTCAAAGCGAGAACCATTGACGAAATGTTCTGTGCAAGTTCCATTCTCTCTTCCAGTTTCAGGTCAATGTATGATTCATTGTAAGTGGGGAATGAGGTCAGATGGACGCTTGTCACGTTTTGTTTGCGGGTGACGTTGTTGAGGTCGCAGAACATATTGTCCATGAAGAACGGAGCGATAGGGCATGCGATTCTTGCTATCGTTTCAAGACAGGTGTAAAGAGTCTGGTAAGCGGAAATTTTATCTTTGCTGTATTCACCTTTCCAAAATCTTCTTCTGCAGAGACGGACATACCAGTTTGACAGCATGTCGCACACGAAATCCTGAATGTCTCGGCCAGCCTTGGTCGGTTCGTATGAATTATAGCTGTCCTCAACAGATTTCACGAGAGAGTTCAGTTCGGAAAGTATCCATCTGTCGATTTCAGGACGATCTTCAAACTTTATGTCGGCTTCTTGGTATGTGAATTTGTCGATGTTGGCATACAGGGCGAAGAATGCATAAGTGTTGTAGAGCGTTCCGAAGAACTTTCTTTGAACCTCTTCGACTCCTGCAACGTCGAATTTTATGTTGTCCCATGGCTGTGCGTTGGTTATCATGTACCAGCGTGTTGCATCGGGACCGTATTTTGCAATTGTCTCAAATGGGTCAATTGCGTTGCCGTAGCGTTTCGACATCTTGTTGCCGTTTTTGTCGAGGACGAGGCCATTGGAGACACATGTTCTGTAAGCCACTGAGTCAAAGCACATTGTGGCAATTGCATGCAGTGTGTAGAACCATCCGCGTGTCTGGTCAACGCCTTCAGCAATGAAATCTGCAGGGAACACTTCTTTGAGAGGATTATCCTCGGTGCCGCCTGGAATCGGCTCAAACGGATAGTGATACTGTGCGTAAGGCATTGCTCCCGAATCGAACCATACGTCAATCAGGTCGCTTTCACGCTTCATTGGCTTGCCTGAATCCGACACGAGGATGATTTGGTCAACGAACGGACGGTGCAGGTCAATTTTATGATAGTTTTCATCAGATAAATCGCCGACTTTGAAGTCCTTGTAAGGGTTATCCTTCATATAGCCTTTGGCGACTGACGTTTCGATTTCGGCATAAAGTTCTGCAACGGAGTGGATGCACTTTCTTTCCTTGCCGTCTTCAGTAGCCCAGATAGGGAGTGGAGTGCCCCAGAAACGTGAGCGGCTGAGATTCCAATCCTGAATGTTTTCAAGCCAGTTGCCGAAACGTCCGGAACCTGTTGATGCAGGTTTCCAGTTGATGGTGTTGTTGAGGGCTATCATTCTGTCCTTCGACTTTGTGACTTTGATGAACCATGAGTCAAGAGGGTAGTAGAGCACCGGCTTATCGGTTCTCCAGCAGTGCGGATAGCTGTGTACATGTTTTTCTATTCTGAAGGCCATGCCCTGGTTCTTCAACATGATGCAGATGTCGATGTCAAGGGTGATGTCCTTTTCAGTGAGTTTCGGGTCGTAGGCGTTCTTTACGAAACGTCCGGCATATTCCTTGTAGAGGTCAACGTTGACAAATTTTTTAACGTATTCAGGATCAAGGTCTTCCACAAGATAAAATTTGCCCGTCATATCTACCATAGGGCGGTGGTTGCCGTCTTTGTCGAGCATCAGCAAAGGAGCAATATTTGACTGTTTTCCTGCACGGTCATCATCGGCACCGAATGTCGGAGCGATATGGACGATGCCGGTACCGTCTTCAGTCGTGACGAAGTCACCGAGGATGACTCTGAATGCGTCACCGTCCGGTTTCACCCATGGGATCAGCTGTTTGTAGTTTATATCTTTAAGTTCTGAGCCTTTGTATTCGGCAATGATTCTGTACGGCATTATTTTGTCGTCCGGTTTCACATTGTCGAAATCCCCGTTTTCACCTTCCGGCTTGAAATAGAGTGGAATAAGCGGTTTGCCCATTATGATGCAGACTTTCTTCAGCGAGTATGGGTTTATGGTTTCCACTTCGCAGTATGTGATATTTGCACCGACTGCGAGTGCGGTATTTGACGGGAGTGTCCACGGAGTTGTCGTCCATGCGAGGAAGTATAGCGGCATTGCAGTGTTTTTGAAGAGGAATTCGGATTTTTCATTCCGGATGACTTCAAACTGTACCGTGGCAGTCGTATCCTTGACATCTCTGTAGCAGCCTGGCTGGTTCAGTTCATGCGAGCTGAGACCTGTACCTGCTGCTGGCGAATATGGCTGAATGGTGTAGCCCTTATACAGGTAGCCGTTGTCGTAAAGTTGTCCGAGGAGATACCACAGGGTTTCAATGTATTTGTTTTCAAAGGTTATATACGGATGTTTGAGATCAACCCAATATCCCATCTTCTTGGTCAGGTCATCCCACATATCCTTATATTTCATCACTTCTGCGCGACATTCCCTGTTGTAGTCGATGACGGAAATCTTCTTGCCGATGTCTTCCTTGGTTATTCCGAGTTTTTTCTCCACGCCGATTTCGACAGGGAGGCCGTGGGTATCCCAACCGGCTTTTCTCCTGACATATTCGCCCTTCTGTGAATGGAATCTGCAGAAGATGTCTTTAATTGTGCGTGCCATCACATGGTGGATGCCTGGCTGACCGTTGGCTGAAGGAGGTCCTTCGAAGAAGATGTAAGGTTTGTGCCCTTCATTCATCTTCATCGACTTCTCGAAGGTGTTGTCGTATTGCCACTGATTGCTGATTTTTTCTGCTATATCAGTAAGATTAAGTTTTTTATATTCAGTATATTTGTTCATCGAACTAAAATTTTTGAAAATGCAAAGATAGTGATTTAATTCGGAATATGGAATACAGGATACATAAATTGATTAATGTGCGTCAGATAGCAAAAGACAAAATCATTACGGAATCATGTCAATGCAGGAAACCAATTGGATTCACACCGCATTCCGCGTATTCCACAGTAACATTCGGAAAACGTTTCCTAATGACTTCCATGAACCATCGGCGCGAAAATTGTTCCGTCTCGTAATGACCGGCATCAATCAAAAGCATCTTGTTGTCGGGAATGTAGAATTCGTGGTGTCTGACATCACCGGTGATGAAGGCATTACTGCCGATTTCCAACGCTTTATTGCATAAAAATGCCCCGGCACCAGTACATATCGACACGCGCTGTATCTTCTTGCCGGTGGGATGTGAATAGCGCATGGCACCAATCTGCAGCTTGTCCTTCACGAAATGAAGGAAATCCGTTTCATCCATCGGTGTCGCAAATGTTCCTGTCACACCGCTGCCGCTATTTTCAGTGGTTTGTTCGAGAAATTCTATGCCGTTGAGGCCAAGTTCCCCCGCTACTGCAAAATTGAGGCCGTCTCTAACATTGTCGAGGTTTGTGTGTGCGGCATATATAGTGATATCGTTCTTTATAGCCTTGATAATCAGGTTTGTGTTGTATTCCGTTGAGACTATTTTCTTTATTGGATGGAAGAGGTAGGGGTGGTGGTTGACTATCATGTTGGCTTTTTTTGCGATTGCCTCGTCCAAAACGGCTTCGCTGAAGTCAAGCGACAAAAGTATCTTCGTGACATCCTTCTCTGGAAATCCTACCTGAAAGCCAGGATTGTCCCATGATTCGGCATATTCTTTCGGTGCTGACTGCTCTATGGCATCAGCTATTTCTTTTATTGTTGGCATGATATGTGCAAATATAAATAATTAATCGTGAGGTTGGTTATGCTGCTTGGATTAATTTAAAATGTGTTGATTCCAAGATAATTGGTCGGTGACAGTGAACGCAGTTCGTCTTTGACGGATTCCCTGACATCAAGGTTGTCGATAAAATCCATAAGCGTTTCGCGGGTTACATGTGTGCTTTTCCTCGTCAGTTGTTTCAGGGCTTCGTAAGGATTAGGGTACGATTCGCGACGGAGTATAGTTTGTATTGCTTCGGCTATCACCGCCCAGTTGTTGTCAAGGTCGAGCCTCAATTTGTCCTCGTTGACGTATATTTTGTCCAAACCCTTGAGCAGCGATGAATACGCAATCATAGAATACGACAGCGGAACGCCGATGTTGCGTATAACAGTGGAGTCTGTAAGGTCGCGTTGCATACGAGATATCGGGAGTTTAATGGCCAAATGGTTGAAGATTGCGTTGGCAAGACCGAGGTTGCCTTCCGAGTTTTCAAAATCTATCGGGTTGACTTTGTGTGGCATGGCAGATGAACCGACTTCATTTTTCTTAATCGTCTGTTTGAAATATTCCATTGAAATATATGTCCACACATCTCTGTCGAGGTCGATGAGTATGGTATTAATGCGTGTCATGTTCTGGCAGAAGGCTGCGACCATGTCGTAGTGCTCAATCTGAGTTGTGGTCTGCTGTCGCGAGAGGTTGAGTTTTTCTTTCAGAAATCTGTTTCCGAAAGATGTCCAGTCGATGTTGGGATATGCAGCGTGATGTGCATTGAAGTTGCCCGTTGCACCGCCGAATTTGCCTTCAAATGGCAAGTTTGCCAGCATATCAATCTGATTTTTGATACGTTCATAAAAAACGTAGAATTCTTTTCCGAGACGTGTCGGAGATGCCGGCTGACCGTGTGTATGGGCCAGCATCGGTATGTCTTTCCATTCTTCGGCAAGTGACAGTAGTTTGTTGCTTATCTCCAATAGTTTAGGGAAGACAACGTTGTTGAAGGCGTCGTGCAGCATCATCGGAAATGCAGTGTTGTTGATGTCCTGCGAAGTCAGTCCGAAATGGATGAACTCGTTGTATGTGTTAATGCCGAGTTCAGCGACTTTTTCTCTCAGGAAATATTCCACCGCCTTCACATCGTGATTTGTCGTTTTTTCTATCTCTTTGATTTTCAGAGCGTCATCCAAGGAAAGATTCTTGTAGATGCTTTGGAGTGTTGGAAATAAAGAGTGGTCGAATGAAGTCAGTTGTGGCAGAGGGTATTCGCACAGGGCTATGAAATATTCGACTTCGGTTTTTATTCGATATTTTATCAGGGCATATTCAGAAAAATAGTCCCTGAAGGATTCTGTTTTTGAAGCGTATCTCCCATCGATGGGTGATACGGCTGTTAGTGATACAAGTTCCATAATGTTATGCTCTTATGATTTCAAATTCGCCGTCTTCCTTGAAGCGGGCGATAGTTGATGCTTTAGGTTCGATGCTTGTTTCCATTGCTTTGTCAACCACGAAGTCCACGCTTTTGATGATGGTCTGGCTTATTTCGCTGAAGTGCATCGGGGTCGGGTTGCCAGTTATGTTGGCGGAGGTTGAGACGATAGGTTTTCCGAAGATTCTGATGACTTCCTTGCAGAAATCGGTTTTCACCATTCTGATGGCTATCGAGCCATCAGCGGCAATAACGTTTTTCGGCAGGTTTTTGGCATTGGGATAGATGACCGATAGCGGTTTTCTGACGATATTCACAAGGTCAACAGCCATTGGTGGGACGTTGGTCACGTAGTCGAAAAGTCTGTCAACTACGTCTATAAGGATTATCATGCTTTTTTGTGGCGGTCTCATCTTGATCTTATAAATCTGATTTACGGCATTGGCATCTGTTGCATCGCATCCTAATCCCCAGATAGTGTCGGTTGGGTAGAGAATAGTCTTTCCGTTTTTCAGGAAATCCACTGTTTTTGCAACTTGTTCGTCAAAAATTTCCTTGTATTTATTCATCATATATATCGACCGAGTCTTAATTCTCAATTATTCGTAATGCTTCGTTGAGGCTTATTTTTTTGTCTGTCGTATCGGAGCGGTGGCCTATTATGAGGGCGCAAGGCAACATATATTTGCCTGATGGGAAGTTCCTTTCGCGAGTTCCGGGTATCACTATTGAACCAGCTGGTACAACCCCCTTATAAGTCTTTGGCTCGCTTCCGGTTACATCAATGATATGAGTTGATGCGGTGATGACAGTGTTGGCGCCGAGTACGGCATCGTGCTGAATGTGAACGCCTTCGACGATGATGCATCTGGAGCCTATAAAGCAGTGGTCTTCAACGATGACAGGCTGTGCCTGAATCGGCTCAAGGACTCCCCCTATGCCAACGCCTCCGCTGAGATGGACATTTTTCCCTATCTGTGCGCATGAGCCTACCGTTGCCCACGTGTCAACCATTGTGCCTGAATCAACGTAAGCACCTATGTTTACGAAACTTGGCATCAGCACCACATTCGGCGCGATATAAGCCCCGTGCCGAACTGATGCAGGCGGCACTGCCCTGACGTTTGCTTTCTCGAAATCTTGCCTTATCTCAATCTTGTCATAGTACGAAATGTCACCCGCGTTTATCATTTTGTTTTCGGAGATGACAAAAAACAACAATATGGCTTTTTTCAACCAATCGTTCACTTTCCATTTCCCTTCTGAGTCAGGTTCCGCAACACGCATGACACCATCGTTGAGACAGTTGATGCATTTTGTTATTATCTCTCTGTATTCCAGCGATTTAAGTAGTTCACGGTTCTCCCATGCAGACTCAATGCCTTCCTTTAATTTGTTCATCTGAATTTTTTTACAAAAATACGGAAATTTTTTTTTAACTTTGCAAAAAATATGGGAAGATTGTTTGCTATTGATTATGGGCGTAAGCGTATAGGCATTGCGGTGTCGGATGAAACACAGATTATTGCCAATGCACTTACAACCGTTCCTGCCCACCAGATATTCGACTTCATTAATGGCTATCTTGCCGAAAATGAGGTTGAGTGTTTTGTTGTAGGACTTCCTGTGGATATGGCTGGAAGACCGTCCGAATCATCGCAGTATATCGAACCGTTTGTGAAAAAATTAAAGAAATTGTATCCTAATATTCCTGTCTATAGGGTGGATGAGAGATTTACCTCTGTTCTGGCACATGATGCAATCCTGATGTCGGGAGCAAAAAAGACAAAACGTCAGGACAAGGCTCTCGTTGACAGAGTCAGTGCAACCATCATTTTGCAGTCTTTCATGGAAAATCCTCAATTTTACAAGGACAGGAGTTAAATAATTGACCAAAATGATATATCCAATTGTTGCCTACGGTCATCCGATTTTGAAGAAAAAGGCCGCTGAAATTTCTCCGGATTATCCGGAACTGAAACAACTTGTCGAAGATATGTTTGAGACTATGTATCATTCTGAGGGCGTGGGGCTTGCTGCTCCGCAGATTAATCTGTCGATACGCGTGTTTGTTGTTGATGCCGATGATTTCAAGGAAAAGTATCCTGAAGGTGAAGGCTTCAAAAGAGCGTTTGTCAATCCTCAGATCATAGAAGAAGACGGTGAGAGCTGGTTCTTCAATGAAGGCTGCCTCAGTGTTCCCGGAATCCATGAGGATGTGGCAAGAAAAAAACGTGTCCATCTGAAATATCAGGATGTTGATTTTAACGAGCATGACGAGTGGTTCGATGGTATCTGTGCCCGCGTCATACAGCATGAATATGATCATCTTGAAGGCAAAGTTTTCACAGACCGTCTTAGCAGCATAAATAAGCTGCTCATCAAGAAAAAATTGAACGAGATTCTCTCCGGAAAGGTTGAGCATTCCTACAAAATGATTTTTGGAAAGGGGAAATAGTCAAGTTTAAGTTATGTTGCTCGGCTTCATAGTTATTAACCTGTACGATATCATTGATATCGTTTTGATAGCCTTTCTTCTGTACTGGCTGTTCAAAATGCTGGAAGGAACCACGGCAATCAACCTTCTGATAGGCATAATAGCAGTTGTTTTGCTGCGAATCGTTGTCTCAGAACTGAATATGAAGATGCTTTCGTCTCTTTTTGATGCCGTGTTCTCAGTAGGTTTTATCGCTCTGATTGTCTTGTTCCAGCCTGAGATAAGGAAATTTCTTAATACTATGGGCAGGTCGTTGCATAATAACAGGTTTTTTAAACTCATTTTCAAAAAAAATACAAAAAATGAGGACAAAGGCATTTATGTGCCAATAGCGAATACTGTTTTCCAGTTTGCCGAAGACAGAACAGGAGCCATCATTTTGCTGACGCGGCAGAATAACCTCGGGGAGATACTGAAGTCGGGAGAATATGTCGATGCTGAGATTTCCGAGAGACTTCTCGGGAATCTGTTCTTTAAGAATTCCCCTCTGCACGATGGTGCGGTGATAATCACAGATGACCGAATAGTTGCAGCAGGTTGCATACTGCCCGTGTCTGACAATATGAAGCTTCCTGTGGAATATGGACTGCGACACAGGGCCGCAATTGGTGTGACGGAACAGACCGATGCGGTGGCAATAGTCGTGTCAGAACAGCGTGGTACTGTTTCTATAGCCTATGACGGTCAGGTGATCAATGATGTGACACGTGAATTCTTCGACAGGAAGATTAACGAGTTTTTTCCTGGCTCAATAAAGTAATAGCCTTTCGGTGCTCGGCAACATCATGCACCCGCAGTATGTCGGCGCCGTTTTGCACGGCAGTGAGATTGGCCTGGATTGTGGCTTCCAAGGCTTCTTCAGGGGTAATGCCTAAAGGCTTGTATAACATTGATTTACGTGATAATCCGACCAAAATGGGGTAGCCTAATGCCTTCAAATCCGAAAGATTGTCAAGAAGATGATGATTCTCTTCCACCGTCTTGCTGAAACCGAAGCCCGGATCGATTATTATTTTCTCCACGCCACAGCTTTTCAGCAATGAAATCCTTTCATTGAAATAATCCATGATTTCTTGCATCATGTCATGATAGACGTGATTCTCTTCCATCTTGCCTTCTTTTCCGATGAAATGCATCAGGATATAGTTCACATCGTATTTTGCAGCCACTTCATACATCTCTTCGCATCCTCCCGATATGTCGTTTATTATGGCGCATCCCTCGTCACATCCTGCCTTTGCTATCCATGGCCGGAAAGTGTCGAGCGACATGATTATATTATCACCGAAAGTCTGTCTCAATATTTTTATTGCAGGTATAACTCTCTGATATTCTTCGTTTTCTGAAACATACTCACTGCCAGGGCGTGTTGAAACTCCGCCTATGTCAATGATGTCAGCACCTTCTTCAAGCATTTTCTCTGCCTGATGCAATATGTCATATTCCGACTGAAACCGACTCCCGGCATAGAATGAATCCGGAGTCACATTCATTATGCCCATTATTTTAACGTAGTTGTTATCTGCCATAATCATATATCTTTATTGCGACTTTTTTACTAATTGAAAACTGTATCTATCTAACGCAATATCTGTTATTATATTGTTACTGCATTGAATAATCATTGAAACCAATCCGCAGTTTTTTGTGGAGATGATTGTTTCGTATGTCAAAAACAATCAGTGAATTAGCGATATCGGACTTTTTGCCCCTGACATTAATATGCTCGGAGCCTTCGAGAATGTAAATCAACAATGGTGTAATTAGCAAAAAAATGACTATCTTTGTTGTTTCAAAAACTGCATGGAAATGAACAACACTTCGAAAGAATTTGATGCTGTAATTGAACAATGCAAGTCGCTGTTTTGTGCTAAAATGAAGGATTATGGCGCTGCATGGAGAATTTTGAGAACATCTTCTCTCACAGACCAAATATATATCAAAGCCAATAGAATCAGGAATATACAGATGGTCGGCGAACAAAAAATAAGTGACAGCATCACAAATGAGTTTATTGGAATTGTGAATTATTCGGTGATGGCTCTGATTCAATTGGAAAAAGGCACTACCGAAACCATTGACCATAATTTTGACGACCTCGTGGCAGAATATGACAAGTATGTCAGACAGTCGAAAGACCTTATGATGAATAAAAATCATGACTATGGTGAGGCATGGAGAAATATGCGTATCAGCTCAATTGATGATATAATTCTCATGAAATTGCTGAGAGTCAAGCAGATAGAGGATAACGGGGGCAAAACTTCCGTGTCGGAAGGCCTTGCAGCCAACTATTATGACATAATTAATTACGCAGTTTTCGCGTTAATACAGATATTTGAAAAGGGTTTAAATAAATAAGTTTGATATGGAACGATATAATTCATCAAGGACAGCGAGTAAGAGGGATTTACCGGTTTTTATGTCTGTAATTTTGTTTCTGCTTGTGATGGGCACAGCAGTTGCAATATTTTTCATAAAGGATTTCTCCCTTATTTTTCTCGGAGTTTATGCGTTGATATTGATTTTGATATTAGTATGTAATACAAAGATACCGCGTCAGTTAGGTGGAGTCTTCAGAACTCTTGTGGGAGCTTTGTTCCTGTTTTCCGGCTTTGTGAAGGCCGTGGATCCGATAGGGTTCCAATACAAGTTCATCGACTATCTCGAAGCATACCATCTTATGTGGCTTGAGCCGATCTCCCTTGTACTCGTCATATTGGCTTCGGCTTTGGAATTTGTGACTGGTTTTATGCTGTTTTTCGACATCAAGCATAAGATTGCAATTCCTATTGCTACAATCATGATGGCGGGCTTTACTTTGTTGACGCTTAACGATGCCATAAACAACATGGTGCCTGACTGCGGCTGCTTCGGAGAAGCTGTGAAATTGTCCAACTGGCAGACCTTCTATAAAAACCTTACAATAGATTTGGCTCTTGTGATTGTGTGGTTCACTTACAGTCGTATGAAACCATTCGTCTATTCCGGAACTGAAATCGGTTCGATTATTGTTGTGTCGTTGCTGATAATAGGGTTCCAGATTTATTGTCTTGTTTATCTGCCTGTCGTGGATTTCCGTGACTGGAAAGTCGGCAAGAAGATGACTCTCGATGACCCGCTGCCGATTGAATATTGGGTGGATTATTCAAACGACAGTACCGGAGAAATTGTTTCTATGCTTTCGAAAGATATTCCTTATGGTGATTCCGTTTGGATGTCGCATTGGAATTACGTCAACACCCGTACTATTGACAAGAATGTATATACGCACAATGTAATGCTGTTTGATGAAAGCGGCTCGAATGTCACTGCCAATATTCTGGCGAACCCTAACCCGCATATCTTCATAGTTTCCTATGCTCTCAGTGATATTAAGATGAAACATTTCGATGAAATAAAGGATATAATATCATACTGTGATTCACACAATTACGATGTTGAATTCATAACATCCTCCGAGTGGGAGGAAATAGAAAAGTTTGCAGAGGAAAATGATCTTGACGTTATGTTCTATAATGCCGACGACACTGAACTGAAGTCAATGATACGTTCCAATCCAGGCGTTTTGGCAATGAAAAACGGCTATGTGCTTAAGAAATGGAGTCGCAATAACCTGCCTGATTCAGAAGAGTTGGATGAATTATTTAATTAGTTGACAGACAGACAATTGTGATTAATTTCATTCTAAATAGAATTTGGTATGGTATTTTGGTAATGCTTGGCGTGTGCCTTGTGGTGTTTGCCCTGTTTCAGATACTTCCGGGCGATGCCACGAAAATGCTTATGGGTGAACGTACCGATATAAGTACAACTGAAACTATCAGAAAGGAATTGGGACTTAATCAGCCCAAGATGATTCAACTGCTTGGTTATGTGAACGATATGTCACCAATATCCATTTATAACACTACTGATGCCGACAATTTTTTCTATTTGGATGACACGAAATACACGTCATATCTTACACTTATACCGTTTCATTCACGTTCGGTAATTTTGAAGATACCATATCTTAAAAGGTCTTATCAGACACAACGTCCTGTGACGGAGATGATTTCGCAGGCGTTTCCCAAAACTCTTGTAATAGCTTTAATTTCAATGTTTTTTGCTGTAATGTTGGGAATACTGTTTGGCATATCTTCGGCTATTTTCAAGGATACTGTCGTTGACAGAGGGCTTCTTGTGGGTTCGATGTTGGGAATGTCGCTTCCATCCTTTTTTTTCGCAATATTGATTTCTTGGTTGTTGGCATTTCTGCTCGGTGATATCACAGGACTCAATATGACGGGCAGCCTGTTTGAAATTGACGATTACGGTGGTGGTGAGAAATTAGTCCTTGCCAATATGGTGCTTCCTGTTATAACGTTAAGTATAAGGCCGTTAGCGGTGATAACAGAACTTACGCGCTCTTCAATGCTTGATGTGCTTTCGATGGATTACATAGTTACAGCAAAAGCGAAGGGACTTACCCGAAACAGGGTGATTTTCCGTCATGCGCTGAAAAATTCCCTCAACCCTGTGATTACCTCTTCAACCGGATGGCTGGCATCACTTCTTGCCGGCACCGTGTTCGTTGAATATGTCTTCGACTGGAAGGGGATGGGAACGCTGATAGTTGACGCTCTCGAAAAATACGATATGCCAGTGTTGATGGGCTGTATCGTGTTCATTTCCATGATATTGGTGATTTTAAACATACTATCCGACATATTATATGCCGTGGTTGACCCAAAAGTGAAATTATACGAGTAAAAAAAAATCTATAAATTTAAAAATTAATCAAAATGAGAAAGAAAATTGTAGCCGGCAACTGGAAGATGAATAAGGATTACGCAGAGGCCGAAGATTTGTTGTTTGGTCTTAAGGACCGTTTGACTGAGAAACCACAAAGAGACGGTGTTGATGTCATTGTATGTCCTCCGTTCCTGTTCCTTGACCTCGCTTATGATGCAGCCACTGATGAAGATGGTGAGGAATACTATTTCTATCTGGGTGCTCAGAACTGTGCCTCTACTGAAGATGGCGCATATACAGGTGAAGTCAGCGCCAGAATGATTGAATCCATAGGTGCAACCCATGTTATCATCGGTCACTCCGAAAGACGCAAATATTTCAAGGAAAGTTCTGAACAACTGTTTGCAAAAGTCAACCTTGCCCTTGACAATGAGCTTGTTCCGATATTCTGTTGTGGTGAATCTCTTGAAGAAAGGGAGAAGGGTATCCATTTCGATGTCATCAGAAAGCAGCTCGAGGAAGTTGTATTCAAACTCAAAGAATCCGAGTTCAGCAATGTAATCATTGCTTACGAACCTGTTTGGGCTATAGGTACCGGTAAGACTGCTACAACAGAGCAGGCAGAGGAAATGCTGGCATTCATCAGAGGTCTGATAAAGGATAGATATTCCAAGGACATTGCTGAAGATTCATATCTGCTTTATGGTGGCAGCTGCAATGACAAGAATGCGGCTGAACTGTTCGCCTGCCCTGACGTTGACGGCGGCTTGATTGGCGGAGCTGCCTTGGATTTGGAGAAGTTCCTTAAGATTATTTATGCAGCGTAAAACGTTGCATTATGCGATGAATTCGACAGGCTTTTCTGAACGTAATTCATCAATTGTTGAAGCGGGAACAGCTGATTTGAAAACTGCATTTCCAGCGACTAATACGGTGGCACCAGCATCGAAGAGCCGAGAGGCGTTTCCGGTGTTGACGCCACCGTCAATTTCTATGTGACACATTGCGTTGCGCCTTATCATCATGTCCTTGAGCTGACTTATCTTGCGGTATGTGTTCTCGATGAACTTCTGACCGCCGAATCCCGGATTCACCGACATTATCAGCACCATGTCAATATCAGTGATGATGTCTTCAAGAAGATGTATCGGTGTGGCTGGATTGAGTGCGACTCCGGATTTCATACCTGTTTCACGGATGGCGTGAATGGTGCGGTTGAGATGCGTACATGCTTCATAATGAACAGTCAGGATGTCAGCACCGGCTTCCTTGAAAGATTCAATGTACCGCTCCGGCTGCATTATCATCAGATGTACGTCAAGCGGTTTGTCGGTGGTTTTGCGTATGCATTTCAGAATAGGCTGACCGTATGAGATGTTCGGGACAAACATGCCGTCCATGACATCAATGTGCAGCCAGTCGGCATTGTCCACTGATTGTATGGCATCGGCAAGATGACCGAAGTCAGCTGACAGCAGCGATGGAGCAATAAGTCTTTCAGTTCTCATTTTGCTGATTGTTGGTTTAGATTTCTCCTTCTTCCTCCACTTCCTCTTCCTCACCTCTTTCGTAACCGAGAATGCTGAGCATTTCATCAACGGTCTGCTCGTGGCGGAACTCGTAATCGAAGAAATTACCTTTTTCGTCACGATCGATGATGACATGTTTTGGAGAAGGAATCAGACAGTGTTTTATTCCGCCGTAACCGCTCAGTGAATCCTGATATGCGCCTGTATGGAAGAAACCAATGTACAACGGTTCAGGGTCGGAGAGTTTGTAGTCAGGAAGCAGCAGCTGCTGGTTGAAGTCTTCAGTGTTGTAGTAGTCGGAGTGGTCACAGCTGATTCCGCCGATGTTGATTCTCTTGTGCTTGTTGTACCATTTGTTGATTGGCAGAAGAATGAACTTCTCGTTGAGACTCCACGCATCAGGTATTGTGTTCATCAGGCTGTTGTTGACGATATACCATGTCTCATTGTCGTTCTGCTGCTTTACCTCCACGACTTTGAAGATAATGGCACCACTTTCACCGACAGTGAATTTGCCGAATTCAGTCAGGATGTTCGGCTCCTCAACATGTTCGTTGTTGCAGACTTCCTTGATGTTTTTGACGATTTCCTTAATCATGTATTCATAATCGTATTCGAAACCAAGATGGTTGCGTATCGGGAAGCCGCCTCCAATGTCAAAATTCTCAAGGGTGTCGCTGTTTTTCTTAAGTTCGGCATACAATGACACAGCCTTGTTGAAGACCCCCCAGTAGTATATGCTGTCCTTGATTCCTGAATCAACGAAAAAATGAAGCATTTTCATCTCCAAGTTAGGATTCGGCTTGATTTTTTCGTTATAGACTCGCATGATGTCACGGTATGGGAGACCAAGGCGTGAAGTATAGTAAGCCGACTGCGGCTCCTCATCAACAGCCATTCTAACGCCTATTTTAACTTTCTGATTGCGATCATGTTTTATCAGTGTGTCCAATTCGCTTTCGCTGTCAAGCACTATGATTGAATTTGAGAAGCCGAGTTTTTGCAGACGCAAAATCTTTGACAGGTATTCTTCCGACTTGTAACCGTTATGGACTATTATCCTGTTTTTGTTCAGTTCGCCCTTAACATAGAGTTTGAGAATGAGGTCAATATCGAAGGATGATGATGTTTCAAGGTTGACATCATGTTTAACTGCTTCGCTGACGACATGGTAGAAGTGGCAGCATTTTGTGCAGTAACAAAACTGATACTGGCCGGAATAGTTAAATGAGTTGATGGCTCTGTTAAACAGATTGCGGGCTTTTTTTATCTGATCACCAATTTTTGGAAGATAAACCAGCCTGAACGGCGTTCCGTATTTGTTGATGAGATATTGCAGTGATATTCCGTGGAAAGTGAGGTATTCACCGCGCAGATCAAAGCCTTCCTGAGGAAAATAATATGTCTGCTCTATAAGGTTGAAATATGAATTCTGCATTTTAATGTCTTTTCATTTTAAGATTGCAAAGATACAATATAATTTGATAAAAGATTGTTTAAAAGGCGATATATTCTCTTGCGTTTATTGGACGGTTTTCAAACCACAGTTCGAAATGAAGATGCTGCCCCGATGTCAGCTCTCCAGAGTTCCCTGCAATGGCAATAGGTTCACCGGCTCTAACATAGTCGTTGACATTTTTCAGATTTGAAGAATTGTGTTTATAGATGCTTATTAGATTATTTAAATGGCTGATAATTATTACATTGCCTGTTTCGACGGTCCAGCCTGAAAAAATTACAACTCCGTCAAGGGTAGCCTTTACAACGGCACTTTTAGATGGTATGATGTCGGTTCCGTAATGTTTTTTTGCAATGTCCATGGATGAGGAAACAACACCTTCAACAGGAGGGTAGAAATTGATTTCGCTAAGTGTTATGCCTGATTTGGAGAGTATCTGATGATACGGTTTTTGCGGCTTTGAGAATACGATCTCTGTAAGGCTGTCGTTGTAGAATTCAGTAATGTCTTTTTTCTTGGTTGACTTCGGTGAAATGCTGTAATTCTGTGGGCTGTCGTTGCCGGAAAGTATTTTTTTTATGTTTTCTATATATTTTGTGTTGTTGTCTATTACCTTGTTGAGGCTGTCGGTTTCTTCCCTCAGTTGAATGATTTCCTTATCCAATGGTGATGCCGGCAGGAGTTTCTGGATAGATGTGAATCCGATTATCAGAAATGACAGGAAGAAGTTTATGATGAATACAGCCACAGCAATGGCTGTTATCTTAAGTGTTTTTTTGGTTTTCTCAGACATAATGTTATTTTCTTGTTGAGATTTTCGCTGCAAATATCGACAAAAATTGGAAAAAATAAAATAAATTTGCTTTTTTAAAGTTTATATAGAGTGGAAAAGAAAACTTTATTCAAATATATAATATATTTTGTTGTACTGCTGATAGTTACATCTTGTTCTACCAAGAAGGACACGACACTCAGACGCGGATTCCACAATATGACGTCGCATTACAACGGCTATTGGAATGCCCGGGAAAATGTCGAGACAGCTGTTGATAATATGATAAAATCAGGCTCGGATAATTATCTGACTACGCTTACTGTCAATTATTACGGTAATAAAAAGGAATCTCAGAGTTTGAAATCGAGCATGGACAAGTCAATTGAGAAAGCGTATGTGATGATTCGCAGGCATTCAATGGTTTTCGGCGGTGAGGAAAAGGTCAAATGGATTGATGACTGTTATTTTCTTATAGGTCAGTGCTATTTCTATGAAAAGGATTTCAACAATGCCCGCCGTATTTTCCAGTATGTGATTACCACATACGAAAAGAACAATATTGTTTATGATGCAAAGCTTTGGCTTGCAATGACTTATACTCAAAACAAGGAATTTGAAAAAGCGGCTAATGTTTTGGAGGAACTTCAGAAACCGGTTGAGGATTTGCTTACATCCACCGAAACCCGCCGCCAGTATCCCATAGCTTATGCCGATTATTACATTCTTCAGGAAAAGAACAGTGAGGCCATACCTTATCTTGAAGAGACAGTTCTTCTCAACAAGTACAATCGTAGGGCAAAACAACGTGCAAACTTCATACTCGGACAAATAAATCAGGAGTTGGAGAACTATACTGAGGCTTCGGATTATTACAAAAATTCCACGAAGGGACCTGATTTCCGTATCACTTTCAATTCGAAGATACGGATGGCACAATGTACTGATATCGGCAATACGGCAAAGGTGCTCCGTTCATTGCAGAAAATGCTGAAGGAGGGCAAATATGCCGAATACAAGGACCAGATTTACTTTGCTCTTGCTGAAATTGCAAGAAGAAACGGCGATACTACCAAACTGATTGAAAATCTTGCACTCAGTGTCCAGACAAGTGTTTCAAACGATTATCAGAAGGCGATGTCATCGCAACAGCTCGCCGATTTGTATTTCCAGTCAAAAAAATACATCCAGTCGCAGCCTTATTACGATACGACTATCCAATTCCTTCCGCAGGATTATCCAAATTATGTGGAACTTAAGGAAAAGGCGGCTGTGTTGGACAAACTCGTTGAAAACTTGAAGATTGTGCAGATTGAAGACAGTCTCCAGTTTGTTGCCAGAATGGATCCTACAAAAAGAGGGGCAATGATAGATTCTATAATTGCTGAAATCGAGGAACAGGAGAGAATCAATAAGGAACTCGAAATGCAGCGTCAGAGGGCTTATTCAAATTCTCTTATGACACAGTATGAGAACCAACAGACACAAAACAGGTTGGGAACTTCCGTGTCATGGTATTTCTACGGTTCTCAGACTGTTAGTGCGGGTATTTCCGATTTCAAGAAGAAATGGGGTGACAGAAAATATGAGGACTTGTGGGTTTTCCGGGATAAACATGCACTGTCGTGGGATGACCTTGGCAATGTCGATACAACTTCAGTGGATACTACAGCTATGGCTTCGATAGTCACTGACCCGAAGGATCCTCAGTTTTACCTGCAGAACCTGCCTCTCACCGAAGAGCAGATGGCGGCTTCGAACAAGAAGATTGAAGATGCGTTGTATCAGGCTGGATTTATTGCAATGGACCAGTTGAGCGACTACAAACTTTCGAATGAGTGTTTCGACCAGTTGGTTGTAAGATATCCTGAAACCGATCATAAACTCACGGCTTACATCATGATGTATCTGAATTGTCGGGAAACCTCTGATGAAGCCTGTATGACGCAGCTTGGCGCTGCAATTCAGAACGAATACCCTGAGAGTGATTTTGCCCATCTTTTGCGCGACCCTTCGTATCTTGTCGTTATGACTGACAGACTTGAGGCTGCGGACAATCTTTATAGTGACACTTATTCTGCATTCGATGATAAGATGTACGATTTGGTGGATCTTTTCGCGGAGGAAAGCACTGAACTCGAAGATAAGAAGCACATGGCCAGATTCTTGTATCTGTCATCACTTTCCCGACTTATCCAGAATGGTGAAACTGACACTCTCGCAATTGGCCAGCTGAAGACCATTACCAAGGATTTTTCAGGTGAAGAGGTGTCAACGCTTGCGGCTGACCTTTTGAAATATCTCGTTCCGGAAGAGGAACCGGTTCTTGATTCTGTAACAATGGCGCAGGTTGCTGAGGAAAAAGCCCAGCAGGAAGCCCTCAAAAAAGAAGTGTCGTTGTATAAATACGTATGCAAGGCCAATTACTTCTATGTGCTCCTCGTGAAGTCCTCCGCCAATGTGAAGGCTATTTCAACCCGTGTCTCCGACTATCTGATACGTTATCACAAACTTGACCAACTGTCTTCTGTCGCACGACTGCTCAATGATGATTATGATATGATTACTGTGTCAACGTTCCCTGATTGCAACAAGGCTATGGAATTCTATGACAACGCGGTGATTAACAATTATATATATTCCGGACTTAATCCAGATGACTATTATCACTTTGTGATATCTCAGGAAAACTATCCGGTGTTTTACAAGAGCAAGAATATTGAGGCTTACCTGATTTTCTTCAATGATAAGTTGATGACAGGCAAAGACACTAATCCTTAATGAAATGATAAAAAATATAGATTCAATAAATACAGTTGCCGAAGATTTCTCGGGAGAAGAAAGAAATAAGGGTTATGAAGGTTTGAGGAACCTTTATGATGAAGATACCATCGAAAAACTCAAATATCATTATAAGGAAATTCTGAAGCTGCTCGGTGAGAATCCTGAAAGGGAAGGACTTCTTAAAACCCCTGAAAGAATCAGCCGTGCCATGCTTTTCTGCACTTACGGATATCATACCGAACCTAAGCAGATCCTGGCTTCTGCAATGTTTCAGGAAGATTATCAGCAGATGGTTATAGTCAAGGATATAGAAATATATTCCATCTGTGAGCATCACATGCTGCCGTTTATCGGGAAAGCCCATGTGGGCTATATTCCGAGAAATCATATTGTGGGTCTGAGCAAAATCGCACGTGTTGTGGATGCTTATGCGAGAAGGCTGCAAGTTCAGGAACGACTTACCACAGAGATAAAGAATGTGATTGCTGAAACACTCGATCCGCTGGGAGTTGGCGTCGTCATTGAAGCACAGCATACCTGCATGTCTATGCGCGGCATCCAAAAACAGAATTCCGTGACCACGACTTCAGATTTCATGGGAGCCTTCCTCCGTAAGGAAACCCGTGAGGAATTTATGCATCTTATTGGAACTGAATTACATTGATACGTACTTTATAATTGTTTGATTAAATGAAAGCATATATTTTCCCCGGACAGGGAGCACAATATTCAGGAATGGGTAAAGACCTTTATGAGTCTTCGTCCGTTGCCAAAAAGTTGTTTAAGACTGCCAATGATGTTCTGGACTTTGACATTGCAAAAATCATGTTTGAAGGAACTGAGGAGGAACTTGTCCAAACTAAGGTGACGCAGCCGGCAATATACATTCATTCTGTTATCCTCGCCAAGGTTAAAAAAGATTTGTTCAAACCTGATATGGTTGCCGGTCATTCCTTGGGCGAATTTTCAGCATTGGCAGCTATTGACGGACTTTCTTTTGAAGACGGGCTGAAACTCGTTTCAAAGCGTGCAATGCTCATGCAAAAAGCTTGCGAAGCCGAGCCTTCCACAATGGCTGCAGTCCTTAAAATGGAAGCATCCGTGCTCGAAAGAATTCTCATGACTATAACTGATGACACTGTTGTCGCTGCCAATTATAACACTCCGGAACAGATAGTTATCTCAGGTACCATTACCGGCATAGAAAAGGCTACGGAGCTGATAAAAAAGGCCAATGGGCGTGTGTTACCGCTGAAAGTCGGTGGCGCTTTCCATTCACCGCTTATGCAGCCTGCCCATGACGAACTCAGCGAAGCAATCATGGCAACAGATGTCAATATGCCTAATTGCCCAATATATCAGAATGTAAACGGCCAGCCAGTCAGAAATCCTGATATCATCAAATCAAATCTGGTTAAACAGCTCACCTCTCCAGTCCGATGGACCCAGACCATTCAGAATATGCTTGCTGCCGGAGCCAGCTCATTTACAGAAGTTGGCCCTGGAACTGCTTTGCAGGGTATGGTCAGGAGAATTAAAAGCGATGTGGAGACAAATTCCTTGTAAAAATGAAAAAATCTCTTGCAATTGTCGGTGCTACCGGTGTGGTTGGCACTGTTGTGCTGAAAGTGTTGGAGGAGTTTAACCTCGACTTTGAGACCATTATTCCAGTTGCTTCCTCCAAGTCGGTCGGCAAATACGTCACATGCTTCGGAAGGAGGCTGCAGGTTACAGATCCCGACAGCGCTGTCGCTATGAAACCGGATTTTGCAATATTTTCGGCAGGAAAGGTTGTGTCAAAGAAATATGCACCTCTTTTTGCAGAAGTCGGAACCATCGTAATTGACAATTCATCTGCATGGCGCATGGATAAGGATATTCCGCTTGTGGTGCCCGAAATCAACAGTTACGCTATCGGAAACAGTCACATAATTGCAAACCCGAACTGTTCAACTATCCAGATGGTGCTTGCCTTGTCAAAGCTTCATGAAAGACTGAAAATAAAACGAATAGTGGTTTCAACATACCAGTCTGTCTCAGGTTCCGGTAAAAAGGGTCTTGACCAGCTGCAGAATGAAATTAATGGAAACGAATTTCGTGAAATGGCTTATCATTATCCGATATTCTGCAATGTGATTCCTCATGCGGGCGAGTTTCTTGACAATGGATATACCGATGAGGAAATGAAACTTGTAAATGAGACAAAAAAGATTTTAAATGACTATTCAATAGAGGTGTCAGCCACTGCCGCGCGTGTGCCCGTCACAGGAGGCCATTCGGAATCTGTCAATGTTGAATTTCACAATGATTTTGACATTCAGCTGGTTTACGACTTGCTTGCCGATACTCCTGGAGTTACAGTGATTGACAATCCTTCCGACAACAAGTATCCTATGCCACTGTTTTCTAAAGGTAAGAATGATGTCTTCGTTGGAAGAATCAGAAAAGATTTGTTTCAACCTAAAACATTGAATATGTGGGTTGTATCTGATAATCTCCGAAAGGGTGCTGCCACTAATGCAGTCCAGATTCTTCAGACTTTGCTATGAAATATTTTAGCGATATAACCAATGTCAACCTAAGTGACACAATAGTTACTGTAGGCGTGTTCGATGGCATTCATCTAGGACACCGTGCTATTCTAAGCAGGATGAATGATACTAAGGCATCTTGCGGCGGTGAAATTGTCGTTATCACATTCAATCCTCATCCGCGTGAGGTAATAGAAGGTAATGGGTTGAGATTCAATTATATAAATTCCAAAGGACGCAAGATTCACATAATGGCGAATTTAGGTGTTGACGTGTTGATTGACATCCCTTTCACGCCTAAGCTGTCAATGATGTCATCGTATGATTTTCTGAATGAGTACATCATAAGCCATCTGCATCCGTCGCATATTGTAGTTGGTTACGATTGTCATTTCGGGCATGACGATTTCTCAACAATGGAGCTGCTTTCCGCTGAAAGTAAAAAGTGGGGATACAAAGTGATTCAGGTGCTTCCTTACATGTACAACGGACAGATTGTAAGCTCATCGTTGATACGTAAGGCTCTGAATGTCGGTGATGTGGAGACTGCAAACAAGATGCTCGGTTACGAGTACAACATCTATGGTCAGGTTATCTATGGTCAGCAGATAGGGCGTACCATGGGGTTTCCTACTGCAAATCTGTTTCTCGAAAATGACATGAAGCTCATCACAGCCAATGGTGTGTATGCCTGTCGTGTAAAATGGCATGGCAATATGTATATAGGTATGTGCAACATTGGTTTCCGTCCGACTGTCAATGGCAAGGAAGTTACTATTGAAGTCAATATTTTTGATTTCGATGAAGAGATTTATGGTGAGAACATCTGTGTGTTTTTCTGCAAAAGAATGCGTGACGAAGTCAAATTCAACGGGTTGGAAAATTTAAAGAAACAGCTTGAGATCGACAGAGAGGATATCAGGCGTTATTTTGCACAATAAAAAAGCCAGTTTCCACTGGCTTTTTGCGATCCCAAGAAGAATCGAACTCCCATCTCAAGAACCGGAATCTTGCATTTTATCCATTAAACTATGGGACCGTTATTTGTGTTTTCATCGTCTTTTGTGATTATTGCCAACGTTTTCTGTGAGGCAATCTGTTCGGCTCCTTTAATATTGTAATCGCTTCCTATTTCCATCGGCTTGCCATCAATAAACACTCTCACCACATACACCTTGCTTTTTTTGTCGTATTGTGTGTCAATTACCTTATAATCAAGTTCATGCTTGTTTTTTTGTGACCATTCGAGCAACTGGCTTTTGAAGTTGTTGTTTTGGCTTTCCAATTCATGCATGTCAAAGTTCAGGTTTATTATGCGTTTGAGGACTTTTTTTGAGAATTCGAAACCTTTGTCGATGTATATTGCACCAAATAAGGCTTCGAATGCATCGCCTTCGATTGATTTGGACCTTATATCGTGCTGATGCTGAACGAGTTTGTCGATTCCCAAGTGAATAGACAGCTTGTTCAGTTGTGAGCGGCTAACAATCTTGGATCTCATTTCCGACATAAATCCTTCGTTTTTGTAAGGGAAGGATTTAAAGACGATGTCAGCGACTATAGCACCGATGATGGCGTCGCCAAGAAATTCGAGGCGTTCGTTGTTTAAAACCATATTGTGCTGTTTTGCTGATATTTCCAATGGTGCCGATTTGTGATGAAGAGCGACTTTATAAGGCATAATATTAGAAGGGTAGAATCCGAATATGCTGTAAATTGCTATATATAATTCTTTGTCGGAAGTCCAGGAATGGGATAATTGACGAAACAGACTTAAAATACCCACTACTTGAATTTTTTGAAGATTATGGCTGCGTTGTGTCCTCCAAGTCCGAAAGAATTGTTCATCACGCAGTTTATTTTGCGTTTCTTTGCCTTATTGAGAATAAAATAAAAACCTTCACCTATTTCGGGGTCAACGGAAGTGTTGTTAATGGTAGGGGGAACTATAGCGTTGCAGAGTGATAAGATTGAAATTATGGATTCCACTGCGCCTGAAGCCCCGAGAAGATATCCCGTCATTGACTTGGTGGAAGTGACATAAATTTTGGAAAGAACATCTCCGAAAAGGTTCTTTATTGCTCGTGTTTCGGAGAGATCGCCATCTTTTGTGCCGCTGGCGTGCGCATTGATGTGGTTGATGTCGGAAATGTCCATGCCTGCGCTTGCAATTGCCAACTTCATGGCATTATATTGAGATTCACCTTTTGGATCCGGATTTGTCGTGTTGACATTGTCGTTGGAGTAGCCGGTGCCAACTATTTCCGCATAAATGGTGGCATTTCGAGCCACAGCGTGGTCAAGGCTTTCAATTACGAGAGCACCTGCACCTTCACCGATTACGAAACCGTCTCTGTCGGTATCAAATGGACGTGATGCCGTTGCATAGTCGTCATTGCGTGTGGATAATGCTTTCATTGCGCTGAAGGCACCTATTCCTATTGGGGAAATTGGTGCTTCTGAGCCTCCCACTATAAACACGTCGGCAACATTATAGGCGATTTTCCTGTATGCGTTTATGATTGCATTAGAACTTGAGGCGCATCCTGAAACGGTTACGTAGGACGGGCCTTCAAATTTGTATTTCTGTGCAATCATTCCCGGCACGGAATCAAACATGATTTTTGTGAAGAGGTTAGGGCTGAAACGCGGTGTGCCGTCACCCGTGTTGAAATCGCTGATTTCAACCATAAGGGTTTCCAGACCGCCTATGGTTGACCCCCAAATGACTCCGCATCTGCTGCGGTCGAGTTTGTCGATTACAATCTTTGACCTTTTGACGGCTTCGTCAGATGCGACCAGGGCATACTGCTGAAACAGATTGTACTTGCGTACTTCTTTCTTGTCAAAATAATTTAGGGGGTTGTAATCTTTAAGTTCGCAGGCAATGTGCGTTTTGAATTTAGTTGTGTCAAAACGGGTGATTTCGTTGGTGCCACTAACTCCCTTAGTAACATTTTCCCATGTTTCATCGGCAGTGTTTCCTAAGGGAGTGAGCGCGCCGTACCCCGTTACAACAACTCTTCTCTGAGTCATTTTAATTTAGGTATGATGATGAAGTTTGATTTTATTTTTCTGCCAAATGCTTTTCAATGTAATTTATGGCATCACCTACTGTGTTGATTTCGCCAGCTATGTCATCAGGTATCTCCAATCCGAATGTCTTTTCAAAATTCATGATTAAGTCAACCTGATCCAATGAATCAGCACCTAAATCATTAGTAAAACTTGCCTCAAGAGTAACATCATCTTTCGATGCACCTAATTGGTCAATAATCATTGCTTTTACTTTTTCTTCTATTTCTTTTCTTTCCATTTTTTTCTTGTTTTAGATTGAAATATTCTTTACAAAAGAATTTTTTGCAAAGGTCGTAATTTTTTTTCAAAAAAATGTTTTTTTATTTCAAAAGTTTTACACAGGGTATTTGAAAATGGATTACCTTTGCATTTTAAATATATTGATATGAAGCGTATTTTGTGTTATTATAATAAGGTATTGCTGTCCGTATTATTAATACTGTCTCTCGTTGCCTGCCAAAAAATGGAAATCAGGGACGTGGAATATGACGGCATTTGGGCTGTTCCTCTTGCACATACGCGTATTAGCACTGAACGGCTGCTGTATAGTTTTATCGATTCTTCGTTATTAGAACGCGATGACACCACTAATCTGGTAAAACTGGTCTATTCCAGAAATTTAGGTTCCATTGATCTCAATGACTTACAATCTTCACTGCTTAATGTTGACACCTCACTTCATATCTCGGCGTCGAAAAGTTTCCCGGATATTCCGGGTACTGGTGCGTGTAATTTTTATTATCGTGACACGTTGCTGATTAACCTGAATGATTTTACCGATGAATTGAACGTTACACTTGATTCACTTTACTTGAACGCTGGGGCATTTGGCTGTATGGTGGATTTTGATCTTCCTGAAGAGTGGAACTGGAGTATTGTTGTGTTCTCCGACAACCTGAAAATAAACGGCAACAGGTTTTCCTGTAAATTTGGCAAGGACTCCAATTCAGTTAATATCTCTATGGCGGATTTCGGTTTTTTTCCTACCGATGGAAGTGAAATGATCTTCGTGTCTGACCTTACGCTTACTGTTGTGGGGCCTTGTCCTGCTGATACTGTCAGTTTCGGTATGGATGTCTCATTCTCCGGTTTTGGCATCGACAGAATGTTTGGCGATTTCAGCGGATTGAGCTATACATACGCCAACAGTATGGATTTTGATTTTGAGATACCAGTTGATGATTGGGCATTCTATGGGACGAAACTGCTGGTTAATCTTGTGACGAACGTGGGTTCAGCCTTCAAACTCACTTTCGATGAACTCAACCTGTCGAATGCTTCGGGGGCAACACTTAGCCTCATCGAACCTGGTGAGATGTTTGAATTCAAATGCCCGTCACAATTCGAAGAATACGTGATTGACGAGATTTCATTGGATGTGCCTCCGGATTTGTTTGCATTCGAAGCCAACAGACTGGATTTTGCGATTAAACTCGAAACGGTGGAAGATAACATCAAGGACTATATGACCAGTAACTCCCGGATTTACAGTGGCGTTTCTGTTGAAGTTCCAATGCAACTCAGAATTGGTGAAACAGAAGTCACTGATACATTGTCTTTTAATGGATTGGGACTGGAAGAATCGACAGCAAGGATGATGAATATGATTGATAACTGTGATATCTTTATTGACATAGAAAATTCAATACCTATGGATTTGTCGATGATGTTTGTATTTCTTGACAGTACCCTCAATGTGATAGATACGGCTTTCGGAGAGATGGTTAATATCAAATCTGCCGTCGTGGATTCGGATACGCATGATGTGATTTCACCTACGATTTCAAGTTTGACATGGAACCTGACTCCTGAAAAGACCATGGAAATCAATGACGCGCGTATGATATACTTGGTCGGCAGGATTAACACTACCGCAGGTGAGGAGTATGTAAAGATACGGTATGATGGCGCTCTCGACGTATCTCTCAGATCCAGGATAAAATTCAACGATATTGAATTAAACAATTAGGAGGACAGGTCTATGAAACGAATAGTATTATCTGCTGCCTTATTTTTGATTTTCCTGATTGCCTATTCACAGGATAATACTGCTATTTATCTTATGAAGAACAATACTGAAAATCTGGCTTTTAATCCGGCAAATCCGGTTACACACAACTATTATATTAATATCCCTGTGCTCGGCAACTTTTCGGCAACTGGCAGGATGCCGTTCTCGTATAACAATCTGTTCCGCACGAATGATGACAATTCATTGACTGTCACTCCACGAAATATGTATAATGTGCTGAAAAAGAATAATGTGGTTTCAGCAAGCGTGAACGATAAAATTATCGGTGGCGGTTTTAGAGTCAATAATACATTTTTCGATATAGGCCTCAGTTTTAAGACAGATTTCAATATGTTGATTCCTAAGGAACTGGTTGGTCTGATTGTCAATGGGAATGCTTATTATGCCGACAAAAATGAAACTTTGGTCTTTGACAACATGTATGTCAATTTAAACAGCTATGTTGAATTTGGTGTAGGAGTACAGCAGACTTTTAGTGATAAACTCATAGTTGGCATCAGACCTAAGTTCTTGCTTGGTTTGGCAAATGTTGAGACCAGGAAATTGAATGCGACATTCTATACTTCCCCCGAATATGATTCAATTTGGGTAAAGGAAGATATTTTGTTGAAGTCGAGTTGCCTGTATGATTACATCAACAAGAACGGTATCGGCAAATTCTTTGGCAATCGAGGCTTTGCCTTTGACCTTGGAGTCACTTATAAGATAAATGACCAATTCAGCATCGGAGCGAGTATTCTTGATTTAGGAGTAATTTGGTGGAATTCAAACGATTATGAATTTAAGGCTGATGGGGAGGTGGCATTCAAAGGCATTGAACTGGACTTATTGCAACAAAATTTAAGTTTACAGGGAGAATTGGATTCGCTTGCCAAGATTTTGAATATCAAGACTGAGGAAATTCCGAAATACACTACACATACAAATTCCAAAGTGTTGCTTCAGGGCAATTATGATATTAATGAAATTCACCGTATTTCAGCATCTGCAAGGCTTGACTTCATCGAAACCCAACAATATCCTTATTTTTCTGTCGCCTATGTTTGCAATCCGACAAGATGGTTTGAAGTCGTAGCCAATACATATTATTATAGGCAAATGTTCAATTTGGGCACAGCCTTGGGGTTTTCCCTTGGACCTTTTTATCTCAATATGTCCGTTGCCACATTGTTGAGTGTGAACCGGCTGGAGAATGTCAAGGCCTTCAGCGCCGGTATTGGTATGTCTTTCGTTTGGTAGTGATGCGTTGCCGCAGTGGCATGTCTTGGTCTGCACAAGACGAGGAGCACCAGCACTATCTGCGCGATGAGTATCAGAGGAATGCCGTATCTGAACTTCTTATGCAGGGTCTTGTGGTGCCAGACTTTCATTCCTAACCATGCTCCGATGCTACCGCCAAGAACCGCCATCATCAATAAAGCTGCCTCTGAGATTCTCCACTTGGACTTCTTCGCTTTCCGCTTGTCGATACCGTACATGAAGAAAGCAACCATGTTGATGACAGCGAGGTAGATGATGGCAATATGTAGGTGGTTCTGGTCGTTCATTCAGCACTTTTAAATCTGGGTCATGTGATAGCCCATCCTTTTCAACTGCATATAGGCTCCCATCAGGTAGAGCTGATGCAGACATGAAACGTAAGCATTGAAAGCCTCTTTGGTACCAGGCTCGATGCGCTGGTGCATCAGAGCATTATAGACTCGTGAGGCGCATTCGCCTACCAGTTTTTCCAGCATTGTATATTCAATGCCACTCAACAACAGCACATCTTCACGGATATATTCGTCCATGCTGTCATATCCTTTTTTGTCTCGCAAGTAGGCATAGAGGTCTTCTATCTTCGAGTATAATTCCCATTCAGCATCCCAGAATTTAGCGATGGCCATACCAATATACATCATCCAGCCAAGGGAAGCAGACGGGAAATCATTGAACTCCCTGATGCCGTCGAGAATGTAAGCTTTTGCTATCTGCTCCCATTTCTCTTCAACATCGGGACACTCAGGCAGACGTTCATCAACTTCTTTCATAGACAGGAGAAACTGGTGCAAGTCTTGGTGTAGTTGTTCCTCAAATTGTTCCATAAGAATCTTATTCTTTCAATTTGGATACAAAATTACTCAATTTTCATTAAAATAATTGCCGAAATAACACACATTCACTTTCGAAATGGCAGATGTAGGCCTTATTTTTGTCCATTGGCTTGTCGGATGCGGTGTTGGCTATGAAAGAAGGGTATGATTTGGATGTGAAGATGCGTCATTATGGATATAACCATAGTTACCACCGATGCACCAATCATATCCCTGTGGATGCAAGTTGATATTTCAAAACCATGATGTATCGGTATAATTATATTTTGGTATTTCAAATTGATTTAATTTTTGTATGAGAAGAACCATTTAAATGTGATTGATATATTATGAAATAACATAGTATTGATTATTTGTTTTTTTGTGTATTTTTGCCATGAATTATTATTTGATAATTATGAAAAGATTGTTTTTGGTAGTCCTTGCATCAGTGGTTTTGTTTTTTAGTGGTTGTATGACTTTATCACCTCCGATAGTCACTTTCCATTCACCACTTGAAGGCTATAAATATGTTTATATAGTGCCTACATCAGAGAAATCATCTGTTGTTGGTGTATATAGTGGCGGATATGGTATTTATGGTGTTACTACATCATACAGTGCTAACCCGGCAGATTTGATTTCAGGTTATTTTCTTGAAAGAGGATATACGAGAATACCAGAAATTAACCTCGAAACCGCCAGCAGCACATTAGTTGTAAATTATGGAGAAACTGAAAGTGGGTATATTAATCTTGGCCGCAAAGTAGGTATAATCATTCAGATTATTTCAGCCCAAACGAACGATGTAATCTGTGTTTGCAAAGGTGAGGGAGAGGGAGACAATGATGCTGCTGCCGTTAGAAATGCCGTAAATCGGTGTATGGATAGTATCTTTGGCAAAAGTAACCAGCAAAAGACCGATTGAGGGCATTTTTGCATCCATAATTAGGATGGTTTATGAGGAAAGGTAAGTTCATTGTCTATGCGGTTGTCGTGATGGCGGCTGTCGCATTGCGGCAGCCGCACACCTTGGCAGCCGCAAAGAACCAGCGCATCCTAATTTGGACACTCTGGTAACCCGGAAAGCAGTACGGTGAAAAAAAGAGAAAGACACTGATAATCAAAAAGATTGTCGGTGTCTTTCTTTGTATTTCGGGGTAATTTTACCCCTTTCCAAGTGGAGCTGGCGGGAGTCGAACCCGCGTCCAAACAACTAACAAAAGTGCTTTCTACATGCTTAGTAAGTTGTTGATTGTCGGGAAAAGCCCGGAAACTCACATCCAAACTCCTCCTTATCCTCTTAATCTTACAACAGTGTCAAGGCTCCACTGTTGCCAGCCCGAAATTTCGCGCACCCCGTAACCGGACCGGAATCAGGCATCTCCATCCGCGGAATGTCTCGTCGCCGCACCTTGTGCAGCGATTAAGCATAAGTTTACTAAACCTTCAACTTACGCAGCAAGAGCGTAGTTATATTCGCCGTTTATTGTTTTGATGAGGTTGTTTACGGGATTCATCATCGTCACCCGGCATGCTTACAAATCCATTATCATTGCTGTCAAAACCGAGCAGCCCCAATTTTGCGCATTTCTGTATTCCTATCAAAAATCATACCAATATGCCCTTTTATGTGGCCTTATTCCTTATCGGTTTAGGCATTCTTTGCACCAGTGTCCGCCTTTTACTATCAGTTTGGGCGATGCCTCAAAGATATGAGCGCTTTCACATTGCCACTTCAGTTTGGTGACCATGTCTCCTTTTGTCATTTTTGGGGAAAGACATCTGCCACCTCTTTCTTCTGCAATAGCTTGCATATCAGCGAGTTCATATTCGTCGTCAGGCTTTAAGGTGTTGAATTTCTGTGTGTTGCCATATTGTAAATCTTCTGTCTTATATGCTTTGCCGGAAGCCCAGACATACTTTGTGCGATCAAGCTGCTTCCATGAAGGTATTTCCTCCCAGTCCTTGTAACTTCCGAAATAGGCTTTGATATGTTCTTTGTCGTTGTTTATTATCCATGTCATAGTGCCTAACATTTTGTGATGCGCAAGATGTTTCATTGCCAATTTGACAATGTGTGGAAATACTTTCGACAATGAGAAGATGAAAGGAACCCTTCTTCCAATTGATTCAAAGTAATCATCTTTGGAAACGTTGCTCCTGAAATGAAGGATGTCTTCAAGCACATCGGAATCATTGTACCATTGTCCGTGGAAATTTTGCAGCGCAAACCAGTTGGCATTGAATATTGCTTCCGGTTTCGGACATCTCAAGGCTTTGAGCAGACGACATTCAAATTCATAATTCGTCATTCTGAAATCCTTGCCGCTGCTTACGTTGTAGAAATTGTTCCAAAAACTGTCCGGGACTGAATCCTGGCAGATATTTGCAAGAAGACGTCCCGAATCCTCTACTGTAACCCATTCGAGACATCCCTGTAATGGAACATGAAAAATGGTAGGAGTGTATCCGTTTTTGATAATTTCAGGATATAATATGCTGGTTTGTCGAAGACTCACCCAATGCTTAATTCCCGATTCGACAATAATGCGTTCGGCTTCGACTTTGGAAGCTGCATATTGGTCAAAATCAGCGGCTTTTATTCTGTCACCTATTTGCCCATACACATTAGGCCAGTTGTAAAATCCTGTTTGAGAAACAGAACCTATATACACCAATTTTATGTCATCAGCATTTGGCTGTGACAATATGGCATCGACAATATTCTTGGCAGCGCCCACATTGACTTTGTAAGTTTCTTCAGGATGGAAATCGGCGTTGGGCGAGACCATACCCCCAACGTGCAGAACATAGTCAGAGTCTGTGACGCTTTTCAGAACGTCATCGTAATTCGTGAGGTCGCCCCAAATGATTTCCACTGAAGGATTATTATGTAGGTATTGAAGCTTCTTCTTGTTTTTTTTTGAAGGACGGACTAACAGCTTGATCTTGAAATTGTTTTGTTTAAGCAACTCCTTGAGTCCGGCAGCCCCCATGGTCCCGGTCGCACCAGTCAGCAATACTGTTTTCATAGCGTTCCTGATTATTTCGGCCTGTAATGTGATTCGTTTAATATCTCTTGTGAGTCAGACAGCTGCATCAACTGAGAAATGTCAATGTTTTCGTTTTTACAATAATTTGAGACGATTTTCCAGCCAATCCACCTTCCAAGCGAGGATGGCGAATCGTGTGAAAAAAGAGAAGTGAACGGCCCGTCATCGATGAACTTGCGTATGAGGACGATGTCGGTGGAAAAGAGTTTCTCATCTGATACAAGATATTTCCATACTGCTGCTTCGTTGTGTTTGCACCATTCCATCTGTGATGAAGTGTATCCCAGCAAAGTTGTGTCGGCGATATCAGGAATCATCCTTTTTGTGAATTCGATATTTTTTCCGTAATATATCATCCAGTCTATGAGCTTATTACAATGTGATTCGTCAATGTTTAGTGCGTCAGCGATTTCCATCATGCAGTCCTTGGCTAAATAATCCCGGTCGTAACGCCGTGTCTTATACATCGGCATACCTATTTCGCGATATAATTCATAGTCTTTTCCAAGGTACATGTCAAGTGCAATGATAAGCATGTCATCGTTGTAGATGACCGGGTACTCGTAGTCTATGCCGGATATGTACGTATAGATGGTGGGAGTTTGCAAATTAGGGTAGTAGTGCTTCAGGTGGTTGAGTGCATCGTTCAGTTCCCTGAAGGAATTTTTTGGAGGAAAAACTTTTCGGCTGTCTTCTGTAATCCTTGCGATGAAAGGGTCCGACAGGAATTCGCTTATGTGGTGGATTCCAGAGGTGTCACTCTTTACGTCCCCAAGAAAGACAGAATATTTGTCGGAAATTGAAATCAGTCCGTTTACAAAATCGTTGGTGTCGATACTTGCCAGGTCGATGTCATAACGGTTGACCTGCATGGTGACAATGTCCTGTGGAGCCAGTTTTATCTTGTAGTTGTTGGCATTATGTCTGCAGGCTGTCAGCAGTGTCACGAAAATGAGTAATATAGGAATAAGGCGTTTCATCGGTTCAATATGCCATTGTGTTATGTCTGCAAAAATACGCATTTTCTTTTTTCTTGCAACCCCAGCTCACATTTTCGATGTGACTTTTCCTGAAAATTGCTGACAGATTCGGGAGCAATCACGTTTTTTTCTTAATTTTGCCCTGTTACTCACTCAAAGCCCATTTGGGTCAGGTGAGCGACAAATATATTGAGAAAGACATTGAACTGACGTTTTATCTACGATGCATTAATGCCAATTGAATATGAGAAAGTTTCAAAAGTTAGCATTCATCATGCTAATGACAGCGATGGTGTTCGCTGCAGGATGTGGTGGCGGTCCCAATGACCATGACTACGTTGACCTCGGTCTGCCGAGCGGCACTTTGTGGGCTACCTGCAATGTTGGTGCGTCAACTCCCGAAGGTTATGGCGACTATTTCGCTTGGGGCGAGACCCAACCGAAGACCGTTTACAGCTGGAGTACCTACAAGTACTGCAACGGTGGTTATGACAAGCTCACGAAATATTGCAAGGAGTCTGATTATGGCAACAACGGCTTCAACGACAACCTGACCACCTTGGAGCCGAGTGATGATGCGGCCACAGCCAACTGGGGCAGCGACTGGTGCCTGCCATCAGCTGACCAATGGAGAGAATTGCTGGACAATACCAATGTTGCATGGACGACCCAAAATGGTGTGAACGGCAGACTCTTCACCGCGAGCAACGGTCACAGTCTCTTCCTGCCCGCAGCGGGCTTCTGTTGGGACGACGAGCTCGGCGACGTTGGCTCGTACGGCGACTACTGGTCGAGTTCGCTCGGCACGGACTCCCCAAACGGGGCGTGGCTCTTCTACTTCGGTTTGGACTACTACATCGTGTACAACGACATCCGCCGCGACGGTCGGTCTGTCCGCGCAGTGCGCTCCGCGCGTCAGAACTAACCCCAGCTTACATTTAGATGTGACTTTTCCTGAAAATTGTTGACAGATTTGGGAGCAATTACGTTTTTTTTCTTAATTTTGTCCTGTCACTTGCATAAAGTCCATTTGGGTCAAGTGAGCGACAAATATATTGAGAAAGATATTGAACTGACGTTTTATATACGATTCATTAATACCAATTGAATATGAAAAAGTTTCAAAAGTTATCAATCATCATACTAATGACAGCGGTGGTGTTCGCTGCGGGATGCACTCCCAAAGAGGACAACGATTCGGACGTGAAGGTGACCACCCACACGCCACAGTACATTACAAGCACGACCGCAGTATGTGGTGGCGCTGTAATTGTTAGCCAAGGTCTGTCGCTGACTGAACTTGGAGTGTGTTGGGGTACGGACAGCGAGCCTACTGTGGAGGACTCGCATCTTTCCATCTCGAACTGGAGCGAGTCATACGTTTGCGTCATTACGGGACTTGCGCCCGCAACGACCTATCATGTCCGTGCATACGCTCTGTGTGGCTCGGAGTATTACTATGGAGAGGACAAGAGCTTCACCACCAAGGAGAACGGTGGTGGCGGCGACGACCATGAATATGTTGACCTCGGTCTGCCGAGTGGCACTTTGTGGGCCACCTGCAACGTTGGTGCGACCACTCCCGAAGGTTATGGCGACTATTTCGCTTGGGGCGAGACCCAACCGAAGTCCTATTACAATTGGAGTACCTACAAGTACTGTAACTGTAACGGTGATACTGTCAAGCTCACGAAATATTGCAACAAGTCTGATTATGGCAACAACTACTTCACCGACAACCTGACCACCTTGGAGTCGGATGACGATGCGGCCACAGCCAACTGGGGCAACGACTGGTGCATACCCTCAGGTGACCAATGGATAGAATTGTGGAACAATACCAATATTGTATGGGCGATCACCAGTAATGGTGTGTTCGGCAGACTCTTCACCGCGAGCAACGGTAACAGTCTGTTCCTGCCTGCAGCTGGATACTATCGGGAAGACGATTTCTACAACAACGATAACTCAAACGGTTACTATTGGTGGAATTCACTCTGCACGAGCTACCCGTTCGATGCGTGGAGCTTCTACTTCGATTCGGGCAGCTACTGCTACACGTACCGAAGCAAACGCTGCGACGGTCGATCCGTCCGGGCAGTGCGCGCCGCGCGTCAGAACTGACGTTTGTAACGTTAGAAAAAAAAATTTTGTGTCTACTTTTTGCAAGCAGTACACACGCAGTACAAAGCAGTACAACTTCTCTGCTTTTTTCTTGGATTTCATCAAAAAAACGGTAAATTATTTCTTGGATTTCAACAAAAAACTGAAGAAATATTTCTTGGATTTCGGCAAAATTTTGTATTTTTGCAGCACAAAATCAATATTTTAGCCAATGAAAGAATACTTCAGCAGAATTATAGACAAATACCTCATCGAATGGAAG
Source organism: Bacteroidales bacterium (assembly GCA_016285515.1). Classification (GTDB taxonomy): domain Bacteria; phylum Bacteroidota; class Bacteroidia; order Bacteroidales; family BM520; genus RGIG7150. The sequence goes on along the minus strand of JAEEQW010000002.1, from coordinate 68,649 downwards.
GATGATTCCACACACAAACCTCTGCTTTTGCGAGGGGCGCGTCAGGTTGGAAAGTCATCCGCTGCAAGACATTTGGGAAAACAATTCAAATATTTTGCAGAGATCAACTTTGAGCGTCAAAGAGAGGCTAAGACTTTTTTTTCCGGTGACCTTGACGTGAAACTGATTGCCGGCAAAATCTCAAAATACATCAATGTCCCTATTGAGGCGGGCAAAACTTTGTTGTTTTTAGATGAAATTCAAGATTGTCCAGAGGCAATCATGGCATTACGTTTTTTCAAAGAAGACTATCCTGATTTGCATGTCATTGCCGCAGGTTCGCTTCTTGAGTTCACCCTCGAAAACCTACCTGCTTTCGGCGTGGGTAGAATTCATTCATTGTTTATGTACCCCATGACCTTCGACGAATTCCTTGATGCCACGGGTAACCAAGGAATTGCCTCCATGCGTGACATGGCCGACAGCCAACATCCGCTCGACTTACCATTTCATAATAAACTTGTTGAACTGTACCGCATTTATCTCATGGTAGGCGGAATGCCCGAATCCGTAGCTGCATGGGTAAATAACCAAGATTTCCTACGCTGCCAAAAAGTTCAAAACGACATCATTCTCACATACGAGGACGACTTCAACAAATACAAGAAGAACGCCAATCCCGACCTGCTTCGTGTCGTTATGCGCGGTGTTTGTCATCAAATCGGCAACCCCATTTCTTTAACGGGAATTGCCCGAGATGTAAGAAGCCAAAACATCAGGGAAGCCTTGCGACAATTGACACATGCTGGCATTATCACTCCCGTGATTGCAACCGCAGCCAACGACATTCCTTTGGACGCCGAATCCAAATCCCATCGGGCTAAGTACCTTTTCCTTGACCCAGGACTGCTACTATCTGTGCTGCAACTCGACCTTGCAGAATCACGTCAACTAATAGAGCTCATCATGGTTGGTTCGCCCCACGACCTTGTCAACAAAGGCGCGATTACGGAAATGGTTGCCGGACTTGAGATAGTTCGATACAAAAACCCTATCCAAAGGGAGAAACTGTTCTATTGGGAAAAGACAGGCAACAGCACGGCCGAGGTGGATTACCTGCAAATCAAGGATATGGCAGTGCTGCCTGTCGAAGTAAAATCCAGCACTCAAGGCGGGATGAAAAGCCTTTGGACATTCATGAGGGAAAAGCATTTGCATGAAGCTGTTCGTTGTTCGTTGGAGAACTTTGGTGAATTCAAATATTCCGACTTGCAAGACCGTAGTGAAATCCGCCATGTGCGCATTGTGCCGCTATATGCTGTGGGAAAGATTTGATATGGAACAAACTTTGGAGCTTTCCTGGGCATTTCCGATAGTAACCGCATCTGCAATTACGTTTTTTCTTAATGCCTGCATGTGATGTGGAGCGGATTAGGTATAAATTTTAATCACAATATATTGAATATCAATATATTATTTCCACTCACACCGCAAAAAAAATATCATTAAACTGTTGGAAATGAGAAAATAAAATGTAACTTTGCATTGTCAACATCACAGGTTTTGTCTAACGAACTTCGCAAGATTTGGGGTGTTGGCGAGAAAAGAGTAAATGAATATGAAAAAGTTTCAAAAGTTATCAATCATCATGCTAATTACAGCAGCAATGGTGTTCGCCGCGGGATGCAAACCCACAGAGGAAAACGATGACCACGACTACGTTGACCTCGGTCTGCCGAGCGGCACGCTGTGGGCCACCTGCAACGTTGGGGCCAACTCTCCAGAGGAGTATGGCGACTATTTTGCATGGGGTGAAACTGCACCGAAAGATGATTACATCTGGACTACCTACAAGTACTGCAACGGTGGTTATGCCAAGCTCACGAAGTATTGCAACAAGTCTGATTATGGCAACAACGGCTTCACCGACAACCTGACCACCTTGGTGCCGAGTGACGATGCGGCCACAGCCAACTGGGGCAGCGACTGGTGCATGCCCTCAGCTGACCAATGGGAAGAATTGCGGGACAATACCAATAGTGTATGGACTACCCAAAATGGTGTGAACGGCAGGCTCTTCACCGCGAGCAACGGTAACAGTCTCTTCCTGCCCGCTGCGGGCTTCCGTTGGTGCGACGAGATCAGATACGTTGGCTCGGATTGCGGCTACTTGTCGAGTTCGCTCAACACGGACTACCCGTTCAGCGCGTGGGGTTTCGGCTTCGGTTCGGACTACTACGTCGTGGACTACATCGATCGCGATAGCGGTTTATCCGTCCGGGCAGTGCGTTCAGCGAGTCAGAAATAACCTTTTGTTCTGTTCACCTACAGGCAGGACGGGCAGGAGCTAAAAAGTTGTAGGGCGGGGTGCGCACGGGAGTGCGCCACTCAACCCCGTCCGACAACTTTTTCGTCCACACGAGCTGAGTCAGGTTGACTAATGGGGCTTAATATACCGCCATTTCTTTGCCTAACTTGTGGATGAAGTCTATGATTTCCTGCTCGCGTTCTTTTGAGGGCTTCTTGAAACCGTTGATGTAATTGCGGAGCAGTGTTGGGTTCAATCCTATCAGTCGTGCAAATTCTGCCACATTGATTTCCTTATGTACCAGAAAGAAACGTTGCATGGCACTTGGCTCGGCATCGTCATACCCAAAACTTTCGAAACTGATGTCTTCGTCAAGTCTGCGCCAATGAATTCCTCCCATGCCAAATGTGTATTGGCTACGTTCATCATCACTTGCTTCACGTAGTTTGGGATACCAAAGTAACGATTGTTTGTATTCTTTCCCTGCCTCATCTTTGCCGTAAATGTAATCGGCATCAAACCAAATTTCTGTAATTTTCATAGGGCTTCTTCCTTTATTTTTCAAAGTATTCCTTCCAACGGTTAATGATAATATCGGCATTTTCGTCAATGATTTTCTTTATTTTCTTGTAATCATTGGCTTTGATACCCTGTTTCTCAAACAGTTCAAACTCGGTTCCGTTCCAAATGAACTTTGCCATGCCACCATTGCCCTCAACGTGGATATGTAATGGTTCATGTTCCCTGCTGTAGAAGAAGAACGAAAAACCTGAAAAACGAAATAATTCTGGCATATTATTTTTTTGATTTTTTCTTGCCGCAAAGATAGGTATTATTTTCGATACCTACAACTATTGTTTGAAAAAAACACTGATACTTTCTAGGTTAACTTATTTTGTCTTAACCTGAAAAAAAGCTGACGCTTTTGGAAGCAATAACGTTTTTTTTCTTACTTTTGCCCTGTCACTCGCCCGAAGTCCATTTGAATCAGGTGGGTGACAAACATATTTATGTATAAACATATGCACAAACGGTGTGGGGAATCCACCGATTGAGATTATTAAGTAAATTTATCATGAAGAAAATCATTAATCTGTTTGTAATGGCCGCATTGTTGATGGCCGGATTTCGGAGTTTTGCTCAAAACAACCACGAATATGTTGACCTTGGCCTGCCGAGCGGTACCTTGTGGGCTACGTGTAACGTTGGTGCAAACTCTCCAGAGGAGTATGGCAACTATTATGCTTGGGGCGAGACCCAACCGAAGACCATTTACAACTGGGACACCTACAAGTATTGTGAAAATGGTAATGATAGACAGTTGACCAAGTACTGCATTGATCGCAACTATGGCAAGAACCGCTTTACTGACAAACTGACTGAGTTGCAGGCGGATGATGACCCCGCCACTTCGTGGGGTAGCGGCTGGTGCATGCCTACAAAGGAGCAATGGGAAGAGCTACTGCAGAACACTACGAACAAGTGGTCGAAACAGAATGGTGTGTATGGCTGGCTGTTCACGGCGAAGAATGGTCTGGCTCTTTTCCTGCCTGCCGCTACAAACGCTGACCCTATGTGCAGGAAATATGCAGGATATCATGGCTACTACTGGTCTCGATCGCTTGACATCTACGATCCGCCCTACGCACAGTATCTCTACTTCATGGCGGGCAGCTGCTACATGGCCAGATCCATTCGAAACAATGGCTTCTCAGTGCGTCCTGTCCTGTTACTCAATGATAATGATAAGGAGGATGCTGCCTACAAGCAATGTACTACCATTTCTGGCTGCGTCAGTTATTTGAAAATCTATCCTCAAGGCCGCTATGTCACCGAGGTGAAGGCAAAAAAGGTCGAGTTGGAGGAGCATGCCTACGTTGACCTCGGTCTGCCGAGCGGTACCTTGTGGGCGACGTGTAATGTTGGTGCAAACTCTCCAGAGGAGTATGGCGACTATTTCGCTTGGGGTGAGACCCAACCCAAGACCACCTACAGCAAGACTACCTACAGTTTCACCGATAACCAGACTGTCCTCCAGTCGAGTGATGATGCGGCTACAGCCAACAGGGGCCTTGGCTGGTGTATGCCCACTAAAGAGCAATGGGATGAGCTGTTGCAGAACACTACAAACAAGTGGACAACGCAGAATGGGGTGCAGGGCAGGCTGTTCACGGCGAAGAACGGCCAAATGCTTTTCCTGCCTGCTGCCGGCTACCGTTCGGATAGTAAGCTCATCAATGATTGTTCCAACGGCTACTACTGGTCGAGTTCGCTCTACACCGACAATCCGGGCAACGCGTGGGACCTCTACTTCGAGGTGGGCAAAAATTGCTACTTGTACTACTTCAACTTCCGCAACCGTGGCTACAGTGTACGACCTGTCCGTCAGAACTAACCTTTGTTTCTGTCATGTAGAGACGCACGGCCGTGCGTCTCTACGGATGCACTCCGTTGCCCCTTCCGAGTCAACGTAATGATACATCTTTGTCGATTCTTGTCTGCCAAAAATTGACGACGCGAAATTACCGGTTACACGGCCAATTCATTCTGCGATTTCAAACCTACGGGTGATTTCATTACCGTCCTCGTCGATGCAGCGTAGCAGGTATTTTCCTTTTTTCTCTTGGATTGGCATCTGGTGAATACTTGTCGTGGCACCCAGATATTTGTCGTTCAGGTTCCAGTAGATTGTCTTTTCCGGGTTACGGTGCGCTATTTCAAAAACTATCGACTGCTTCGTCCCTTCAATTCCTGTTGGAATGATAAGCGTCATGGATTCTTCCGGATAAATGAACGACATGATTCTGTCATCTTTGTCATTGCGGCAGCCGTGATATAGAGGAGGTAGCCGACGGTAGGTAGGGTTGTTTTTTTTATAGAACCATTCCATTGTTGGCGGCAGTACAAAATATATGTCGTAATTGTCAATGTCAATATTGTAGCAGTCGGGCAGGACGCGGAATTGCCTTGTTTCGTCAAGGAATATTTTCTTGTGATACCTGCATACGCCAGTCATAGTTTCGTGGTTGGGGACGCGAATTGTTTTGGTGTGATTGCATACTTGGGATTTCGGGAGTCCTGATTCTTCGCAGACTTCCACTTCGATGAAGTCGCAGTTGTAGTCTTGAAGAGTCAGGTTGGCATTCATTACGTTGAGGATGTCGAAGAGGATTGGTGCTGCGGAATTGATGCCGGTGAGCCCTGTCCGTCCTTCGCCATCGGAATTACCGACCCACACACCTATTACATAGTCGTCAACAATACCTACCGACCAGGCGTCTTTGAATCCGAAACTGGTGCCGGTTTTCCATGCCACTGTCCGTGATGACGATAAATTGTGCCAACCAGCCTGTTGTTCGCTCGGCCGTGTCAGTTCGTTCATGGCTTGGAAGGTGAGGTAAACGGCAGCAGGCGAGAACACTGGATTTTTGACGGTAGTGGATCCCTCCCCATCGGTGAATTTCATGATTTGAGCCATGTGTGAATAGGCATTGACAATATCATAGAGTGAGGCTTCGGCTCCACCTAGGATGAGCGACAATCCATAGTGGTCGGCCGGAAATACGAGACCGGATAATTTCAAGTCTTTGAGCACGTTATAAAACTTGTTGATTCCGTATTTTCGCAGAAGATACACAAACGGTGCATTCAGTGATTTGGCGAGTGCGTAGTTGGCCTTGACTGCACCGCAGAATTCGCCGGAGTAGTTTTTTGGAGCATATCCGGAGATGTTCATTGGAATATCCGGAAGTATCATTTCTGGCAACAGTTCACCGTCATCAAGCATGGCTGCATACAGAAACGGCTTCAGAATGCTGCCAGTGGAACGTTGTGCCTTAACCATGTCAACCATCGCTGCATCTTTCGACTGCATAAGATTCCCCACGTATGCTATTATCTGCTCGTCCTTGTAGTTGTAAATATATACAGCGCTGTTCTCTATTCCATTGGGGCTGTTGTGCCTGTAGTGGCGGTTGAGTATTTCGATAACCGATTTCTGAAGATTGCAGTCAATATGGGAATGGACTAATTCTCCGTGTTTGGTCAGGTCAATATCCGATAGGTAGTGGTATGCGAGTTGGGGCATTTGGTAGGGGCTGTCGGGGAGGGTTTCCATAAGCGACAGTTCCAAGTCTTCATCGTTGAAAGAGGTGTTTTTGCGATATTTGCGGGGAAGTCTGTTTTTGGAATCGGGTAGTTGTGAAAGAAGTTTGTTGCGTTTGTCGAGGAGTCTTTGACGATTTTTGTCGAGATTGATGAGTGACGGGGTATTGGGCAGGACCGCGAGAGTTGCAGCTTCGCTCCACGTGAGGTTGTCGGGAGTGGTGTTGAAATACCGCCATGCTGCCGCATCAATGCCTACAACGTTTCCGCCGAATGGCGCATGTGCTGCATAAAGCTCGAATATTTCCCTTTTGGAGTAACGCATTTCGAGTCTTAAAGCAAGAATAATCTCGATGATTTTCTCTTTGTACGTTCTGTTTTTGCCTTTGCGGGCAAGTCTCACCACCTGCATCGACAGAGTGCTTCCACCACGCACCACTTCTCCGGCCTTGATATTGTCTATGGCGGCGTCAATAAAGGAAATAGGATTTATTCCACAGTGCCGGAAGAAATATTTGTCTTCATATTCGACCACACATCGCATGTATTTGTCGGAAAATGTGTTGGTTGCAGGAAATCTCCATTGTCCGTCCTCTGCAATTCTTGCACCGAGCAATTCGCCGTTTTCTGCGGTCAGAACAGTTGAATATGAATCATGAAATTTGGGAACAGGTATGATTAAAAAGACAATAATACTTGCTGCAATTGCAGCAAGTATTATTGTGAGAGTTTTCTTTGTTTTGGTTTTCATCGTTATTTAACGACGACATTTTTAGCTGGAATGTTGTAGAAAATATCGGAGTTGTACATATCTTCAACCGTTACTGACGGGATGGTGTAGCTTCCCTTGTATGTGGCTGTCAGATTGACTTTGAAAGTCTTTGATTCTGAAGGATCCAGGTCAAAGAAGAAGTAAACTCTGTCGTCTCTGACATCAATATGGCTGCAACCATTGTCGCTGAAATTGTTGAGCATACGGTCGTTGATGATTTCCCAGCCAGCCGGCACGCAGTATGTCAGTGCATTGTCGGTGATAGGATATGTAGTGTAAGTGTTCGTGACGGTGATTTCAGCCTTGAAATCGGTGTTTCTGTTAAGACTTGCAACATCGATGGCTTTGCCGTTTTTGTCGAAATATTTGACGGTCATCTTGTAACCGTTACCTTCTTCCTTGTAGTTGTATTCCGGAGTCATGTACTTGGTGTAGATGGTTGCATATACAAGACCATCAGACTTGTTGGTGACGGAAATGTTGTTGCTCTTCTCTGGAATGAAATTATCCACAACGGAAAGTTTGTTGGTCGTATATGCCTTTTCGTCATTGTTGATTTTGATGATGGCATTGATAGGCGCGTTGTTGAAGCCTTTAATATCGGCATATTTGCCAAGTACAAACAATGTGAATGCAGTTGTCTGAGTGCTTATCCAACGGTCTGATTCATAGATTTTCGCAATGATATCGATGTGGTTTCTGACAGTTGCGTCATCCACCTTGCAGAGCATTTCAGCAAGAGTTAGGAATGCAAAGTCACGGTATCTTGAACCATAGCAGGTGTAATAATTCGACAACATATCGTTTGAAGAGTAGTCAATTGTTGGAAGAATATCCTTGGCAACTGACGTCTTTCCTGCGAGTGCGTATGATGAGGCGAGCAGTGCTTTTGACAGAGGCATCATGTTCTCCGAATTCTTCAGTTTGTTCATGGCACCTGTCTCAGGTGAGTTGTTGAGAGCAAGGACAAAAAGCCTATAAGCCTGGATCACATCGCCGCCCTTGTTGTCGTATAAGTCTCTCCATGATTTTGCTATTGATGTTTGATGTTTGATGATGCCTTTGAGCATGTCGTCAGGGACATTGTAGCCGCGGTTTTTGGCTTCAATGAGGAAATGTGCTGCATACAATTCAGTCCATGAATTAACGTATGTGCCTGATTTCCAGTTGGTAAGTGAGTAATCCGACTTGAGATAACCATTGAATGAAGATATGACTGATTCAATGTCGTCTTTGACTTTGGCTTTTTCATCATCGGTCAGGCTTGTCAATGTTTCAAGATACAGTTTGGCCATACCTTTGGACGTTATCTGCTCGAGGCATCCGTAAGGATAGGAGTCAAGATATTTGATGCGGGAATCAATATCAATAGGTATCAGTGAGTTGATGGTGACATTGCCTATGGATGTTCCCTCTATTGCATTGCATTCAACGGTGCCGTTGTAGCTCTTGCCAGGACCGATTTCCTGAACGATTTTTTCGTGTTTGGATGTGAACGGGGTCCTGATAGGTATCTTGATATTCGAAGTGGCCTTGTGTGAACCTATTGATGCGTTGACGGTTATTTCTGCATTGCCTGAAACGTTAGGTACTGTTACATCGAATTCGGCCATGCCTTCGTCTGATTTGCTCAAAGTCACGTTGGCATCGGTCTTTGTGGTATTGAGGTTCTTGCAGGAGATTGAGACTTTCACGTCTTTTCCTGAATTGTCAGGTGAAAGCACTTGAACAGGAATTGTGAATTTGTCGCCTGGGGATACGATTCTCGGAGCGGCAGGAATGAGCATAAGAGGATTCTTTACTTTCACTGTCTGTTGTGTGGAGCCGTATGCGTTGTTGTCATCGCAGGCAACAACCATGGCGCGTAAAGCACCGATATAGTCGTTGATTTCGACACTGTGTGTCGCTGACTTGCCGGCATCAAGTTTGAACGGACCGAGAGAGTAGGCTATAGATGAGAATCTTTCATTCAGCAGTGATTCCTGGTTGAAAAGCATACCGTCACCACCGGCGGCCATGACTGAAAGCATTTCTCCTGTGTAGGCATCTATCACGTCTTTGTAGTTATCCCATGTGCGTATGTTGAGAGCCTGTTTTGCGTAGAAATGGTCATACGGATTAGCAGTCCTGTATCCGGTGATTCCAAGGATTCCCTCATCAACGAAGGCGAGTGTGTAATACATCGGTTTGCCGGAACTTTCTGAAACGGTGATGTCGAATTTTTGGTTCGAGTTGGCATTGTCGGCCATCTTGATTACAGGATTCAGCACAGAATTTGGTGATTCAACCTTTAACGGCAAAACACCATACATCCTGAGCGGCAAGTCATTTTCGGCAGCATACGGCTGGATAAGTGACAGATAAACATATACGTTAGGAACCATGTCTTCCGTAATCTTGAAGGAAACATTTGAGTTGTTGCTCAGATTGTCGGCATTGATTATCTGAAGAACCTTTGAGGCTGATTCAATGGTGACAATTCCTTTGGCTTTATCATTTGCTGCGAAGGAAATGTTGACGGTTTCACCTACTTTATATGTGTCTTTGTCACTTGAAAGATTGACAATTGCCGGAGCCTGTGCCAAAGATGACGACCTTGCACCATATTCCCAGTCAAAGTATATGACCTTTGCAAATGTGCTACCGGATTGTTTGTCCTGTACTACAAGAAGATATGCACCCCAATCCTCGTCTTCAATCTTTATTGGAAGAGTGTATTTCCCATTGCTTACAGTGAAATCGCCTGCCATAACAGGTTTGTAGTAATTGCTTGATGTATAGGATGATAAGTCTTCATTACTCGACCACCACCAATATGAGTCGAGTTTGAAGAGCTTGTAGTTTAATGTCGTTGTGGCTTTGCAAAGACTTCCGCTTTCGTTGACTATGACGATAGGGAATTTCCATTCTCTGTTTGTGAAATAATAGTTGCCCCATCTTGAAGCAGGTTCAGGAAGGGAAACGCCCACGTAACGTTCATTGGGGGAAATTTCTGCACTTCTTGATGTTATGCTGAAGTCACCGCTTGGCTCGAAAACCTTGATGGTGAACAAGGCTCTCATAAATCCGCTTGCATCAATGTCTTTGATTGGACTCATGGAAATATTTCTATTGCCTGATGCGTCAAGTGATGAGTTGTACAGTGACACTTCGGTAGAATACGTGTTCTTTGTCGCATCTTCAAATGTATATTCCGGGAAGGAACTGAATGTTGTTTCTGTCGGCATCAGCTTGACATCAATATTGGCTGACAGGTTGGAGGCAGCCATGCCGTTGAGCCATTTTGATGAAAGTGTAATAGGTTCATTCTTTGACAGATAGATTATCTTAGGAGTCTTGAAATTGATTTCAAGCTTGTTGGGTTTCATTGTCTCGATACGCAGCTGTTTTGAAAAAGTGGTGTTACCAACTCTGATGTTTGCTGACCATAAGCCTGTTTCATCGGTGACGCCTGTTGCAGTAGAGAAACTGTAAATGCGACCTATAGGCTCATTGTTTATCTGTTTGTCACGAGTGATTCCGTTGATGTCGTTAAGTTCGAAAATTACAGGGAAGTTTTCCGGAAGCACATTGTCCTTGTCGGCGAGCATGAAGTTGATGACGATGGAATCGCCGGGACGCCATAAATCTCTGTTGCTGTATATGAACCCGTCGATGTTGTTGTTTATTATGTTGCCGCTGACGTCAAATTTGCTGAGTGAAAGTGACAGACTCTTGTCGGTCTTTATGTACGCTTCGTTGCCGTTTTGGTCTTTTGCGGTGACGATGTAAGGTTTTGCGGTACATTTCAACAGGCAGTAGCCGTTGGCATCAGTGGTTGCGGTTCCAACAGGCTGCAGCTGGTAGTTGTATGCTGTAACATCAGCTTTTGCAACCGGTCCGGCTGTTTTTATGTTTCTTGCGAAAACGCTTACATCCTTGCCATTGTCAGATTTTGTTATAAGAGCAACATTTGACACTAAGAAATTTTTCTTGATTTCAACATAGTTGTAGAATGATTTTGAATTCGGGTCACTGTAATAATACCAGTCGTAATCGTCATCGTAATAGTATGTCTTGTAGCTGTAGCTGTCATTGTCCCAATATTCTGAATCATCGGTTAATGGCATGCTTTGAGAGTATTCTTTTGCAAAAGCATAGTCGCTTAGGTCGAAATCCAGGGTGATATTGAACATGTCGCCTGGTTTGACTTCGATGTAATCGGCGAGCTTAATGCCGTAAGTGTTCCAATCCTCTTTGTTTCCAGCAGTAAGTTGAAGCCTGAATTTCTTTTCCAGACGTCCTACCTTCTTAATATCATACATATTTGCGGAGGAAATCTCGTTGTCTTGAAGGAAATGTATGATGTTGTTGTCGTAAATCCTTACAATCTTGACAATTACGCTGTTGAGGCATATTGACTTGAAATAAATGGTTGTGTTTTCGGTATTAGGAATTATTGTACCGTCTTCTACCCATTGGACTTCAGGAATCAACCTGTTTATTTGAATATTATCGATTGTCAGCCCTTTCTTCAGAGTGTTGCCGTAATTGTCTATAGTTGAGTTGCTCTCGATTGTTACGTTGAAATCGTCATCATAGTCGTTTTGTGGGTCAAGATAGATGAGAGCCGAACTGCCGACAATGTCTATGTTGTATTTGATATTGTTAGGCAGTGTGAAATCTGAGAGTATCTGATTGGCTTTAAGCGGATTGGAGAACTGGACATCGATAGACTTTTCTGATTGGTTGATATTGTAGCCTACAATTGAAAAATCATTTGAGGAAGGTATTACGACATCGGTTGACAGATTTTTCTTAATCGACATTTTGCTTCCATCGAAAGTCACCTTCATTTTTTCTGAATTGCCGGAACGGGGAATATCGTTGACGGAAATTCTGACTTTGTTTGGTGACAGGGCGGTTGCCGATACGTGATAGTTGTCGGTTATCGATTTGTCGAGCATTGCTAATGTCGCATCCGGATTAACCGGGTTGACAAAAGACAGGTCGAAGTTGTATGAGCAGGACTTGTTGTCTGCCGCACGGTATAAAGTGTTGACAATGTTGAAATCCTGCGCATTAATCATGAAGCAGAAATCAAGTGTCTTCGATTCGTTTGGCATACTGATGAAGTTGTCCACATTGAATTTTACATCATATTTGGTCTTCTCTTTTGGACTCTCAGTGAACTGGTAGCCGATAGTGTTTTCGTCAATCCAATATGCATTGCCGGCAACGTTAGGTGAAATCGTGAAAGTGTTTTTAGGAAGTTTTTCGTTGTAATTGATTTTAAATTTCACTCCAGGTGTAAACTGAACCTGTAAAGGTGTCCCTTCTGAAATAAAACCGCAGGTGTATCCTGAGATTATTCCGAAATAGTTGGCATCTGTTGACGCTCCAGTGTCAGGAATCGTCAATGTGACTGCATTGGAGCCCTTTCTGCAAGATGTTAAAGATAACGCAATTGCAGCTAATACTATCAAAAATACTGACAAAAATTTTTTCATGATGATGAAATTTTAATATCCAATTTATTGCAAAAGTAATTGAAAATGATTGAAAAAATGATTATTTTTGCAAAAAAAATAATAGAACGCTATGAACAACTTATTATTCAATTTTCCTAATCCTGAAAATGAACCGATTAAAGGTTATTTGAAAGGAAGTCCTGAGCGTGAAGAACTCGTTGCAGAACTCGACAGACAGACTAAAACTGTAGAACAGATCCCTTTGATTATTGACGGAAAGCCTGTAGAGACAGGTGTTACCAAAGAAATAAGATGTCCTCATGACCGCAATCAACTGCTTGCTGTTTATCAGTGCGCAACCACTGAAACTGTGAAACAGGCTATTGATGCAGCCTTGAAGGCAAAAATAGAGTGGGAGAACATGCCGTGGATTGAGAGAGCATCCATTCTTCTTCGTGCAGCAGAACTTATTTCAAAAAAGTATCGTGCGAAAGTCAATGCAGCCACTATGCTTGGCCAGAGCAAAAACCCGTTCCAGGCTGAAATCGATTCTGCCTGCGAACTCGTTGACTTTTTGAGATATAATGCATATTATGCAGGGACAATATATGCTCAGCAGCCCAAATCCGACCACGGACAACTTAACTATAACGAATACAGGGCTTTGGAAGGTTTCGTATATGCAATCACTCCATTTAATTTCACTTCTATCGCTTCCAACCTGAATATGTCACCTGCTCTCATGGGTAACACCACAATTTGGAAACCGGCTTCAACGGCTGTCCTTTCCAACTACATCATAGCTCAGATATACATTGAGGCTGGAGTTCCTGCCGGTGTGTTCAACTTCCTGCCAGGTTCCGGCAGCGTCATCAGTGATGTTGCTTTCAACCATAAGGCTTTTGCAGGTGTTCACTTCACAGGCTCAACCTCCACTTTCAGAAACTTCTGGAAAATAATGGCAAACAATATCGACAAATATGCAACTTATCCAAGAATTGTCGGCGAAACAGGCGGCAAGGACTTCATCTTTGTCCATAATTCGGCTAATCCGATAGAAGTCGCTACAGCTATCGTTCGTGGCGCCTTCGAATATCAGGGACAGAAATGCTCTGCAGCTTCTCGTGCTTATATTCCTCAGTCATTGTGGAAAGAAATCAGAAAAGAAATTGAACGTCAGGTTTCCAACATAAAAATGGGTGATGTGAAGGACTTCAGCAACTTGATGAATGCTGTCATTGATGAGGCTTCATTCGACAAGATTATGAAATATGTCAATGAGGCTAAAACCGACAAGGATTGCGAAATCGTTTGCGGCGGCAACGGCGACAAGACAAAGGGCTTTTTCATTGAACCGACGGTCATCAAGACTACCAATCCGCAGTCACCGACTATGTTCACCGAACTGTTTGGCCCGGTCATTACAGTTTATGTATATGATGACAACAAGTATGAGGAAACATTGCATCTGTGCGACACCACATCACCGTACGCACTTACGGGTTCAATCTTCGCAAGCGACAGAAAAGCTATCGACAAAGCTTTCAATTGTCTGCGTTATGCTTCAGGTAACTTCTATATCAATGACAAGCCGACAGGTGCAACAGTCGGCTGGCAGCCATTCGGTGGTGGAAGAGCTTCCGGCACAAACGATAAGGCAGGCAGCAGCCTGAACCTTTATCGTTGGATTAATACAAGATCCATCAAGGAAACATTCGTCCCGCCTACATATTTTGATTATCCATATATGAGATAATTTTTTATTCCTGTATGGGATAAATTTTTTAGTTGTTTTTTTCATTTAGACGCTTCATCTGCATGGGGCGTCTTTTTTTGTATCGCTGTTACAGAATTTGTTTTTGCAAAAAGAAAATAATTCTGAATTGAAAATTTCTTATTTTTGCAAAACTTGCTTTCTGACTGATTTCAGCTTTAAGAGGCCCTTCAGAATGCAAGTTGTGTGGTGTCAACACTTTGGAAACAATATTAAATATTTGATAATGAAAAGACTAATAATGGTAATAAGCCTGCTTGTGTTTTATGGCAGCGCATTTTCACAGACAACCGTAAGGCAGTTTCTCGTTTCTGCTCCTTATAAGGTTAATACACCTTTTATGTCCGACAGCTCGGATGTGAACAATAAAAAATACGATGTCAAAAACCTATTGCAGAATAATATGTCAATGAATGAAATACCGGCTTCGGTTGTTGCCGATGCTGACGAAGATGGAAGGATTCACCTTGATTCAGAAGGCGAATATTCTATTTCCATAGTGTCGTTTTACATCAATTCCGACCATTATTCCACAGGTAAACTGGAAGTCTCCGCACCGTTTATGTTTCATGTTTATGTTGACGGGGAGAAGATGAAATCTGAAAAGAATGTGTCTGACACTGTCTATGCAGTCAAAACTGATTTGGAACTGCTGCCTCAGCGTTGTGAAGTACAGATAAAATGCCTGCTTTCATCAAAGGATACCCTGGAGCCGACTTTGTCGGCAACGGTCATGGCAG
Source organism: Bacteroidales bacterium (assembly GCA_016285515.1). GTDB lineage: Bacteria > Bacteroidota > Bacteroidia > Bacteroidales > BM520 > RGIG7150. Next base: position 53,522 of record JAEEQW010000002.1, on the reverse strand, counting down.
ACAACAAAAATGCTGTAATTACTGCAGGTGCTGATTTGAAGATGCGTTATACCATTCTCAATATGCTTAACGGCAAGAGTGTGTATGATGTCTCCATGTCGAATAACGGCAAATATTCCTTGATTAGGATTTCTGATTCCAAGGAAGGCAATACCGAGAGATACACAATGCTGGTGGAATCATCGAATGGCAAATTGCTGTCCGGCAACAGTGACTGGCTCAGAAATGCGCATTGGATGCCTGTAAGCAACAAATTGTATTATGTCACTAAAAATAATGATAAACGGGCTTTCGTGACAATTGACCCTGTGACTATGGTCAAGGAAACTGTCTGTGAAAATATTCCGGAGGGACATTTTGTGGTCTCGCCCGATGAAAAAAACCTGCTGTATTCAATTATGGAAAAAGGCCCGGACGCTGATAAGTCATTGAAACGTTTTGCCAATCATGATGATATTATCAAAGGATGGAGAAACCGTTATAATATCTTCAGATTCGATTTGACTTCGGGTAATTATGAAAGGTTGACGTATGGCAACAGAAATATGTCGGTTAACTCTATCAGCCATGACGGACGTTATTTAATACTCACTTACAGCGTTGATAATGACACACTTTATCCGTTTTCATTTACAAATGTTTTCATAATGGATTTGCAGACAAGTGCCATAGATACAATATTTTACGATGAACCGTATCTGAAGGATGTCGAGTTTTCTCCTGATGACAGCAAATTGCTGATTTTCGGTGGACCTGAGGCTTTCGGTAAAATCGGATTTGATGCTGGAGATGAACCTGTTGGAAATGATTACGATACGCAGATTTTCATCTATGATATAGCAAATAAGGAAATCAATCCGATTACAAAGCACTTTAACCCTTCGGTAGGCTCCGCTGTTTGGAACGGAAGTGACAATATGCTGTATGTGTTGGCCACAGACAAGGACTGTCAGCATATTTTCAGGATGAATCCGGAGAACGGCAAATATGTCATGCTTGATATTCCGGAGGATATGATAGCGAGAATGTCTGTTGCCAAAAACAGTTCCGAACTGGTATGTGCGGGACAGAGTCTGACGAATGCCGACAGGGTATATTATTATAATGCAAAGAAACAGAAGGCGTTATGTGTCCTTGACCTTTCGGCTGAAAAACTTGAAGATGTGGAATTGGGAGAGGTGAAGGATTGGAACTTCAATTATACCGACGGCACTGAAATCACCGGATTCTACTGCCTTCCACCTGATTTCGACAATTCAAGGAAATATCCGCTTATAGTGTATTATTATGGCGGGACAACCCCTACGCAGCGGAAACTTGAACTGAGATATTCCGTGCAGATGTTTGCGGCACAGGGGTATGTGGTCTATGCCTTGAATCCGAGCGGTACCGTGGGTTACGGACAGGAATTCAGCGCACGGCACGTTAATGCGTGGGGAGACCCTACTGCCGATGAAATAATTTACGGCTCCAAGCTGTTCTGCCGTCAGCACAGTTTCGTGGATTCCACCAAGGTGGGCTGTATAGGTGCAAGTTACGGAGGTTTCATGACACAGTATTTGCAGACTAAGACAGATTTCTTTGCTGCCGCTGTAAGTCATGCCGGTATCAGTGATCTTGCAAATTACTGGGGCATAGGAAACTGGGGTACAGGCTATTGCTCTGTGGCAAATGCGGGCACGTATCCTTGGAATGACCCGGAATTCTTCATCGGACACAGTCCGCTTTACAATGCCGACAAGATAACTACCCCTCTGCTTTTGCTGCATGGAAATTCAGATACCAATGTCCCTGTCGGCAACAGCATCCAGCTTTACAGTGCATTGAAAATATTAGGCCGTCCAGTTGAACTGATTCTTGTTGACGGTGAGGACCATCATATCAACAAATATGAGAATCACCTCCAGTGGCATCGGACAATATTGGCGTGGTTTGCCAAATGGCTGCAGGACGACGACTCCTGGTGGCAGTCTATGTATCCTGACAGAAATTTGTAATTATACGTACGATTTCACCGCATTCTCTTCACCGATAATCCACACGGTGTCGCCTTCTATCATGATGAAATCCGGACTTGGATTCATGAAAGCTTCACCGCCACGCTCTATACCTATCAGCATACAGCCTGAGTTGCGCATGTCAACCATCTTCAGCGACTTGTTGGTCAGCAGAGAATCCGCAGTTAATACCGCCTGCTGTACTTTAGTTGCGTCTTTGTTGCGTGGTGTCTCCTCTTCTTTGGAAGCCTCCAAAGCGCTCATGAATGATTTTATCTGATTTTCTGTCCCAACTACTAATATTTGGTCGCCAGGATAAAGATAGTCGTTAGCCGATGGTATGTTGATAATTTTGTTGCCTCGGGTTATCTTGATAATGTTGACCCCGTATTTGCTTCTGATAGGAATATCTTTAAGCTGCTTGCCCATGTGCATTGAATTCTGTGATACTGTAACCTGTTCAATATGAATATCATAGCCTTCAAGTTTGTCTTTTATGGAAGAAGTCATAGGTTTCTGCATTCTTTCATATTTCTCTTTTTCGCTCAAATTTTCAAGAAAACGCTGTTCCATTCTGTTCATCTTTTGGATGTTTTTGCGCGCCAGAATCAGTAATGTGCTGATGCCGATTATGAGCAGAAGAATTATCCACCATGACAGATGGAAATAATGGAAAATGACGCTCAGAACGAATGTCACGGCAATAAATATCCTCAGCAGTATGAGAGCAACGAGAATGCCTTTGTTGGGCTGGTCGTTGTTCCACAATGTCTGGAACAGTTCCTGTTGCTTGCCTGTTGACATTATCAGTCCAATTATGAAAGGCGACATGACAGCGAGGGTTATGCCCGCACATATAAAATCTATTGTCAGCTTGTTAGCTGCGGTAAGATGTTCTGTAATAAAGTTCCTGAGATAAATGTCTGATACTATGTATATTGCAATCAGAAGTACCGAATATGTGACGATACGTATGCCATACATCGTAAGAAGTTGCTTCCATTCGCTTTTCTTTGCTGGAGTCTTGTTTGTGCTGGCAGCAGGTGTGAGGCGGCTTAAAATGTTCTGTGGTAGCTTTTTCGACAGCCAGATACTGAGCGGTTCTGCCATTTTCATATAGTAAGGGGTTGTGAATGTGGTGATTACCGATACAGAAACTATAACCGGATAAATAAAATGGGAGATGACGCCGAGTGATGAGCCGAGTGAGGCTATGATGAATGCAAATTCACCGATTTGAGCAAAGCTGAAGCCTGCTCGTATTGCCGAATGCAATCCTTTGCCAGAAAGCAGCACACCCGTAGTGGCAAAAAATGGAAGTATGGTCAATACAACCAGTATCAGTATGAGGATTGGCTTCCAGAATTCGATTATTATCTGTGGATCAACGAGCATACCTACTGAAATGAAAAATACCGCTCCAAACAAGTCCTTAATGCTGCTTGTCAGTCTCTCAATACGTTCACCTTCAATGGTTTCCGATAACATTGAACCCATGATGAAAGCTCCGAGTGCAGATGAAAATCCCACAGAGTTCGCAATAATTGCCATACCGAAACACAGTCCTATCGACAACACCGTCAGCATCTCATCATTGAAGAATTTTCGTCCCCATTTGAGTAATAACGGAATGACAAACATCCCGACCAAAAACCAAAGTACGATGAAAAACAACAGTTTAAGTAACGCCCACAACATTTCTCCGCCGGCAAATTTCTGACTTACTGCCATCGTTGACAACAGGACCATCAGGATGACAGCGAGCAGGTCTTCCACAACCAGCGTTCCGAAGACGACTTCCGTGAACGGCAGTTTTTTCATGCCGAGGTCGTCAAATGCCTTGATGATGATTGTGGTGGAAGACATAGACAGCATGCCTCCGAGAAAAATACATTCCATGTTGGTCCAGCCTATCAGCTTGCCCAATCCTATGCTTGTGACGAACATTCCGATAAAGATGGTTCCTGCGGTTATCAGTGCGCTGCTTCCCACGTTGAGAAGTTTTTTGAAACTGAATTCCAACCCAAGCCCGAAGAGCAGGAATATTATGCCTATCTCTGACCATTGTTCCACGGATTCAGCTCCGATTGCATGAGGGAACAAACCGAGGTGAGGGCCCACAAGCAAACCGGCAACTATATATCCCAAAATGAGAGGCTGCTTTAGGATTTTGAATATCAGCGTTGTGATGCCTGCTGTGATGAATATTACGGCGAGGTCGTAAACTAATTCCAGATTTCCTTCCATGATGTGGTTTGTTAAATATTGAAACTGCTTCCGCCAAGAAATTCCCTGAGCAACGATGTTGATGGTATTTCTTTGTCTGAGACGGCTGTGAAATAATGTATGAATGTTAATAGTCGGTGTGCTTCGCTGTATTCCGGACAATTCTGCGGAACTGTTGCCAGAATCGGTTCGGCGTGAGAACGCAATACTGCAAATTCAAGCAGATATGCGGAGTTGAACATGGCATCGGCATTCTCCATGTATGGATATATCCACTTTTCTTCAGCGTCAAGTACACTTGGCCATTGTCTTATCGTTTCTGTTGCTGTAAACGAATTGTTATTGTAGTCGCGGACAATACGTCTCAATAGTCGGTTGTCACTTGTTGGTATCCAGTTATGATTGTCCAATGCGTTGTTTGTCAGTGTGTTGATGAATATTCTGTATTTGTATTCATCCGGAATTTTTGATGTGAGTTCAGGGTTTAGGGCGTGAAGACCTTCAAGCAGAATGACAGTGCTTCCTTCTATGTTGAGTCGCTTTCCGTTGTATTCACGCTTTCCGGTTGTGAAGTTGTATTCCGGAACTTCAACGGTTGCTCCGTGCATCAGTGCAACCAGGTCCTCCTGTAATTTCTCGTGGTCCACGGTGTCGAAATTGTCGAAATCGTATTGGCCATTCGGCAGACGTGGGGTTTCCACTCTGTTGACGAAATAGTCATCGGTGGATAACGACAGCGGTCGTAAACCGCAGGCTTTAAGCTGTATGCTGAGGCGGCGGCAGAATGTCGTCTTGCCGCTGCTGCTCGGGCCTGTAATCAGAACCAGTCTTACAGGCTTTTCGGAGTGGAACCGTCTGTCGATGGATTCGGCTATCTGAACTATCTTCTTTTCCTGCAAGGCTTCAGCAACCTGTATCAGCTCCCTTGCATGACCTGCCTGACAAGAGTGATTAACATCCCCAACAGTGTTCAGCCCCATGATGATATTCCATCGCAGATTCTCTGTAAACATAGAGAAACCCTTTGGCTGTCTGATGAAGGGTGATAGTCGGTTGGGGTTATGCTTGTCGGGGATGCGGAGCAGAAATCCATTGTGAAATGGTTGCAATTTCCATACTTTCAGATAGTTTGCTGATGGAACAAGACGTCCGTAGTAGTAATCTACCGTATCACCCAAAGTGTAGTAATCGGTATATACTTGTCCGCTGGTTTCCAACAACTTGACCTTGTCATCATAACCTCTGTCACGAAATATCCTCAAGGCTTCTTCTCTCTGAACCTGATAACGGTGGAAAACCATGTCCTTGTTGACTATTTCAGTCATACGGCTGCTCAGTTTTTTGATGTCCTGTTTGGTCAGGGGACTGCCATCAGCCTTGTGAAGATTACAAAATAATCCTCCTGATATTTGTAGTTCAACGAAGAGTCTGCAGTTGGGGAAGATGTCGTTTGCAGCTTTGTAGAGAAGGAAACACAGCGACCTGCAATAGACTCGCAGACCGCTTGCCTCGCGTGCATCAAGAAACTCCACGTCCTTATTGGTGAAAACGCGGAATTTAAGTCCCTGAGACACGTTGTTGACCTTGGCGGAGATAATTTGAAATGGCTGGTCAAACGTGAAATGGGGGAGCATCTCCTGCAGAGAGGTGCCTTCGGTGAAATTCTTGGTTGTCTTGGTATTTTTGCAATAAATCTGTATCATGGTTCTAATATGGACATAAGTTCGGTAAGTGAACTGATAATATACGTCGGTCGTGCATAGCTGTCGGGAACCGGCTGCATTTTTCTGTTTACCCAAATGCTGTCAATGCCTGCATTGAAGGCGCAAACGACATCATTGTTGAAATTGTCGCCGATATAGACGCTTTCAAACGGCTTGGAGTTTGTCAGATTGAGGGCAAATTCTATGATGCCTGGATTCGGTTTCTGAACATTGGCATTTTCGGAGGTGATTATCTTGTCGAAATAGTCGTAAAGTCCTGATAATTTGAGCTTTTTGATTTGCGTTTTCTGAAATCCATTCGACAGGATGTGCATTTTGAAGCGATTTTTCAGTTTTTCGAGCACTTCGTGAGTTTCGGGAAAAGTAATGGCCTTGGTAGGCAGAATTTCAAGGTACCGATCGTTGATTTCAAGACTTTTATTATCATCGATTTCGAGGCCAAGTTCGTGGAAAGTGTTTTTGAAACGTGAAATTTTCAGTTCTGAAATGGATGTCAGTCCCAGTTCGAATTTGTCCCATGCCAGCGTGTTGTTTTTTTCGTAAATGTCATGAAACCGTTGGTAAGAGCAGCCGCATAATTCTTTGATATTGTAGATGTTGTAGATGTCAGCTATCGCGAGCTCGGAACTTTCGCTGAAGTTCCATATCGTATTGTCGAGATCAAAGAATAAGGTGGCGTATTTCATGGCAGGTCAGTTGAAGTGTTTTCCTTGGAATGACCCTGTGTCGGCAAGGTGTTTTTCGAATTTCTGCAGAACGGTGTCATATTTTATGAACCCCCATTGCGATGGAACAGCGAGAAACCTTTGCGGCACTTCGCTGGCGATACGCTCTATGGCTATGTCGGGTCGAAGCCGTTCTATGAATTTGGTTACAGTGTCGATGTATTCGTTAAGGCTGAACAGGTGGACAATATCGGGATTTGATTTGTATTCGTCAGCCAATCTGGTCCCACGCATTATCTGCAGTTGGTGAAGTTTGATGGATTCTATTGGCAGGGCGGAAATTACCTTGGCCTCATCTGTCATCATTTCGGGCGTTTCTCCCGGAAGTCCGAATATCAGATGTCCGCCCGAATGAATATTACGTTTTGCTGTTTCTTCAAAGGCTGTGGCAGTGGTTTCGAAGTCATGGCCTCTGTTTATCTTTTGCAGTGTTGAATTATAGGTTGATTCTATTCCGTATTCTATCTTAACGAAGTAGGATTCAGACAGTTGTTGCAGGTAGTCGAGTTTTTCGTTATCGATGCAGTCGGGTCGCGTGGCAATGATGATTCCTGTTATGTCAGGATGGCTAAGTGCCTCCGAATAGATTTTTTTCAGGTTGTCAATGTGCTGATAAGTGTTTGAAAAAGTTTGAAAGTAGGCGAGATACTTTGTGTTGGAATTGTTTTTGTGCGAGCGGTTTTTATGGAATGCTATCCCGTCATCAATCTGTTGTGTTATTGAGGTTTTGTTGTTGCAGTAGGCGGGATTGAAAGCCAGTCCGTTGCAGAAGCTACATCCACCAACACCGGAAGTACCGTCACGGTTTGGACAGGTAAATCCGGCGTTGATAGATAGCTTTTGCACTCGTTCTCCTAAAAGATTACGTAAATAATCGGGATAAGAACAATAGTGCAAGTGTTTGGTTTTTATTGGTTAGTAACCTTTTCGAGCCATCTGACCATACCGAACATGATACACATGGCTATTACGCAGATGACCAAGAATACAGCCCAGCATTGCCACAGTTGTGGTAACTTGTTGTAGAAGATAGGTCCCAGCATGATGAGCAGGTTGCCTATTGCCGTGGCACTGAGCCACAATCCTTGGCAAATACCCTGAATGTGCTTTGGAGCAATCTTTGATACAAATGAAAGTCCCAATGGGGAAATGAATAATTCTGCAACTGTGAGGAAGAAATACACCACGAGCATTACCCATGGTCCTGTCTTCATTGCAGTTTGCTCTGCAGTGCTGAGGGCGCGGAATGAATCCCCTGAAGGATAACCGTGGATGGAACTGAGAACAGTAAGGAACAGATATGCACATGCTGTGATTCCCATGCCGAGGGCTATCTTGCGAGGTGTTGAAATCTTGCTGCCTCTCTTTGTCCCGAATATCCACATGATTAATGGTGTCAGAAGAATGACGAGGCATGGATTGACACATTGCCAGATTTCCGGTGCTATTGCTTCGGAGTTGACGAAGTCACGTGCAAAGAATGACAGTGATTCACCGTTCTGGTGGAATGACATCCAGAAGAACACGCAAACGCCGAGAACTGCATACAGACCTGCCATACGCTGTTTGATATCCTTTGCCATAGCTGCTTTTTCAGCTGCTGTGTATGTAACTGCCACATCTTTTGCAGCAGCCTTCTTTACAGGATCAGGCATCACATTCTTTGTGCTGACAAAGATGATGAATGAAATGAGCATTGCGCAAACCGATGCGATAAATGAGAAATGGACACCTGTGTTGAATGTTGTCAGATAATTTGTACATGCAGTAGCCATGTCTGACATTCCACTTGGATTGCATTGAGCCATCAATGTGTTGAGGTTGTCCATTGCCTGTGGAGTTGCGTTTATTGTACCATCAAGGAACTGATGACAGAGTGCAGGAAGACCTGCATTGTATGTCATCCCCTTAACACCGAGCCACCACTGACGCAGTACCGGAGCGATAAATGGTGCTACAACACCGCCTATGTTGATGAATACATAGAAAATCTGAAATCCCGGATCACGTTTTGCCTGTGCTGCCTTGAGGGCTTCAGGACCCTTCTTTGCTGCTTCAGCTTCAAAATTGTCATAAAGCTGTCCTACAATTGCCTGAAGGTTGCCTTTGAAAAGACCGTTACCAAATGCGATTACAAATAAAGCAAAACATGTCAAACCAAGTATCCATCCCTTGCTTCCGCTTGTTGCCATGATTGGGATGGACAGAATGATGTAACCGGCTGCCATCGTAAGCAGACCGGCTTGAATCGTGCCTTTGTAGTTCTGCAAACGGTCGGCAATGATACCTCCCGGCAGACTTAACACGTAGATGGAGAAATAAAAAATACTGTAAATGATACCTGCCACATGGTCCGGAATACCAAATTTCGAACAGATGAACAGTACCAGTACAGCATTCATGATGTAGTAGCCGAAACGCTCTCCCATGTTGCTTAATGCAGCTGCAATAAGCCCTTTAGGATGCCCGTTTTTAGCCTCTCTGACATAGAGAATTACTGCCACTATAACTATTATAGCGACAATAAGCATTACCCAATTTAGAGTTGTCATGATGTTTTGATTTGTTATTTGTTATATTTTAGTTATAAAATCAACTCTTATCTGCAAAAATAATCTTTTTTTCTCTTTTTCTTTTATTAATAATCCACTTTTTTTGTTTTTTTGTTGCCGTCTGAGTTTTTGTGTTTTCGTTTGTTTGTAAAGACAAGGGAAATGTATATTTTTGCATAGAATATTATTAATGGTCTCAATCAATGTGTATCAAACGTAATTCATTGGCCCAATTGGCGTTGGCTGTCCTGATTGCATCCGTTTTCACTTCTTGCGGACATAGCCCCAAACGTGTCGAACTAAAAGGCAGGGCTCAGGGAACTTATTATTCTATAATATATTACACTCCTGATGCCACCAATTATAAAGCCGAAATAGACAGCATTTTGAGTGACTTTGATATGTCAATGTCAGTCTATAATCCTAAGTCGTTGGTGTCACGCATCAATTCAGGTGATACTACTGCAGTGGCTGATAAATATTTGTTGGATAATCTCAGACTTTCCGATTATATGTATCATGAAACGGGTGGAGCTTTTGATGTGTCAGGTGCCCCGCTGTTCGATTTCTGGGGATTTGGTTCCGGCAATTCGGACTTTATGACGAAAGTGGCAAATCCTCAGGAACAGGATGAGGAAGTGAGAAAACTGCTTGATGTAATCGGATTTGATAAGGTGAGTTATGATACTGTTACAGGGAGAGTCGATTTTGCCCAACCTGGCATGAGACTGAATTTCAATGCAATAGCTCAAGGGTATTCGGTTGGTGTCGTTTGTAGATTCCTTGATTCTAAATGTATTGACAATTATTTGGTTGAAATTGGTGGTGAGGTCTATGCCAAGGGAAAGAATGCTTCCGGCAGGATGTGGCGTGTTGGCATAGAACAGCCTGCTGATTCTTCTGAAAGCACACGAAATTTCAACGAGGTTATTGAAATAACCGACAAATCGGTGGTGACTTCTGGCAATTACCGCAAATATTACATCCTTGACGGCAAACGTTATTCGCATACTATTGATCCGCGGACAGGCTATCCTGCCGACAACGGAGTGTTGAGCGCTACGGTCATTCACGATGATCCGGCATACGCTGACGCTTGGGCTACTACTTTCATGGTTGTCGGTTTGGATGAGGCTAAAAAAATATTAAGCCGTCACCCGGAGATGACGGCTTATATAATTTATTCCACCGATGATGGTTACGGTGTATGGCGTAACGACAAATAAAATTATTGTCTATATGCCTATACAGATACCCAGTCCCAATGCTGTTTTCAGCAAGTCCGTATCTGGGGTCACCCTATTGAGCTTCTCAATGGCTTCCTTAATTGGGACATAAGTGACTTCGTTGTGCTTGTACGAAACCATGTTGCCGAATTTCTTTTCGAGAACAAGTTCGAAAGCTTTGACACCGAAACGTGAGGCGAGTATTCGGTCGTAAGCGTTTGGAATGCCTCCGCGTTGCAAGTGTCCAAGGACTGTTGTACGGATGCTGTATTCGCAGCCTGCCGCTTTCAATTCCTTTTCAAGCTGGAATCCGATTCCGCCGAGAACCCTGTTTTCATAGCCCGGTTCCGTGCTGAGCTGTGCAACGTTGTAGCCGTTGATGCTTCTTGCACCTTCGGAAATCACGATGTTGACAAACCCTCTTCCTTTGTGGAAGCGGCTTTCAATCTTTTCCATCACCTTGTTGATGTCATACGGAAATTCAGGAAGCAGGCATATCTCAGCACCGCCGGCGATGGCTGAATGAAGAGCAATCCATCCGGCATCGCGTCCCATGACTTCAAGAATCTGCACCCGGTTGTGACTTTGGGCTGTGGTTACGAGCTTGTCAACAGCTTCCGTAGCAATCTGAACAGCCGTCTGGAAACCGAATGTCGATTCGGTTGCAGAAAGGTCGTTGTCGATGGTCTTAGGAACACCGATGATGTTCAGGCCTTTTTCGAAAAGTTTCTGCGAAATGCGCTGTGAGCCGTCTCCCCCGATGTTTATGACCGCATCTACGCCCAGATAGCTGAGCTTGCGTATCATCTCATCGGAACGGTCAACGCAGCTCCATGTCCCGTCATTGTTTTTGACAGGCCATGAAAAAGGACCTCCCTTATTGGTCGTCTGTAGAATTGTACCGCCGAGATAATGTATTCCTGCGACTTTTGCTGAATCGAGGACTACTATTTCTGTCGGTTCGCGCAGCACCCCGTTAAAGGCTTCTATTGAGCCTATCACTTCCCAGTTTTTCTCCTGACTGGCTCTGTTGACAACGGCTCTGATTACTGCATTCAGTCCAGGACAGTCACCACCGCCTGTGACCAGCATTACTCTGTTCATAATGTTACTGTAATATTGTCACATCAAATGCCTTCTCATCAGTTGCACCACTTACGCTTTCTGCTTTCAGTGTTATTCTCTTGATGTAAGGAACGTATGAGGTGTAATCGAAGTTGGTTGACTTAAGAGAGTTTATCGAATATCCATAAAAATAACTGCTGACACTTGCGCTGGTAAATGAAAGCACCAGTGAAAAACTGCTGAGATCTGCACCTTGAAGGTCAAATTTTGCTGTAAGTTTGCTTATGTCGTCATTTTTAGATGTGACTTCACCTGAAAGGAATTGAGTTGAATAATCGACAGGATTGATTTCCACTTTCTCTTGATCTGCAGAAATGCTGATGGATGGTTTTGAACAGCCTGTTATGCACAATACTGCAGCCAGTATTATAATTATTGATGATAATACTTTTTTCATTGTATGATAATTTTAAAAAAAAGCCGAATCAGATGATTCGGCTTTTGCTATTAATTGATTGATAATATGTTACTTTGTTAAATAACCTGATACATAATCACCGGTGATTGTGATATGAGTTCCAGCGTCAGTACTTTCAACGGTTCCCTTTGTGATGTTTAAAAGATAATAAACACCATTGTAGTAAGTACCGATAACTTCATCGTAAGTATTTGATCTGGTTGCAGAGATCTTCTTGTATTCATCAAGTGATGGTGCATTGTCAATAGCATTCTTGACTTGTGTATATGTTGCGAAGTCATTGAAGTTGGCTGTACCTGTAATATCAACTAATTTTGTACCTGCCATAGGAGTAATTATACAATTGATATCCTTAACATTCTGTTTCCATTCCAGACCGAATTGAGACAGACCGGTTCCTTGTGTGCTGCCTGTTCTTTCCCATGTGAATGTGTTCTTTGCGAGTGATTCGTCAACAAGAGTTACAGGAATTTCAATGAATGTTGAACCGTATTCTTTGCCTGCTACTGTGATTTTAACACTCTTGATGAGTCTTGCTACGCTTGCTGTAAGCCATTTGTAATCATCAAAATCAATTTTGTATAAGTCGGAGACGATGCCCTCTGCTTCGGTATAAGTAACAGTCTTGAAATCGTATGTATCTACGTTTCCGATAGTTTCAATTGGTTCTGTGAATAACAATGTGAAGGTTTCTGACAGAATAACATCGTAATCTGCTGTGATTGTACCTGTCATGGAGTTGCTTTCACCGATAGTGTAGGTTAATGGATTTTCATTAGGAACAATCGTTACCAATGGATCATGGTTGCAGCTTGTAAAAGAAAATACAGCTGCTGCTGCTACTAACAGCAAGGAACTTAATTTTTTCATTTTTTCTTTTTTTTAAGTTATTAAATCAAAATTGTTAATTGCCTTATTAATAATTAATTGAGATTTCGAATGGCATTCTTGCCTGCACACCGTCCATCTCACTTAATGTTTTTAACGCATTATATGGTTCAAAAAGTATGCCAAGTTGTGATGAAGTTAAAAATATTTCGTCATCAGAGTTGTTGGAGATTAACTCGGCGAATATGGTTGTCATATCTTTCTCTTTTGGGAAATTGGTGATTCTGTAATTGTCAAGCTTTGCCATTTCGGCAGCAACCTCAATAGCTCTGTTTAAACCTCCAAGTTCATCAACAAGTCCTATTTTTATGGCGTCATCACCGGTCCAAACTCTTCCTTGGCCGATGGAATCAACTGCCCCGGTGGTCATATTGCGGCCTTCGGAAACGTGGCCTATGAATGTCTTGTATATGTCGTTGACCTGATTGGTCCAATAGTTCTTGGTGTCATCAGTAAGTTCATTTGTCAGGTTTACACCCATGGCGTTCTTGTTGGTCTGAACATTGTCGGTGGTTATGCCGATTCTTTTGTTGAGAAAATTCTGGAAGTTCGGGAACATTCCGAAAACGCCGATGGAACCGGTAAGGCATAATGGGTTGCATATAATCTTGTCACAGAGACAAGAAATATAATATCCGCCTGATGCTGCGTAGTTTCCGTATGATGCTACAACAGGTTTTTCCTTCTTGAGGAGTTCTATCTCTCTGAGAATGACTTCTGAAGCAAGTGCACTGCCACCAGGACTGTTTACCCTGAAAACGACAGCTTTGATATTCTTGTCTTCACGGGCTTTTCTTATTGACTTCACCAGTGTCTGATCACCAATCTGTGTGTCGGTGCCTTTGCCATCCGATATTTGACCGATAGCATAAATGACTGCTATTCTGTCTTTTGTAAAACTCTTCCCATCATCGACATCATTGTTTTTATAGTTCTCAACATTTATCGTTTTGAGTTTTTTGTCCGATTCGGTTGATGTGAGAGTTTTCATATAATCGATTGCCACATCGTATGGTGCAACCTCGTCAATTAATCCGTATTGCTTTGCATTCTCGGCATTGCCTAAAAGCAGGTTGTCAGCTATTTCATTGAGCTTTTCAGTGGAAATGTTGCGCTGGGCAGAGATGCCGTCAACTATTCTGTTCCAGATGTTGAAGACATATCTGTTCATCTGTTCTTTGTTGGCATCGCTCATTTTGTCCAGGATATAAGGCTCCACGGCGCTTTTGAACTTGCATCCTTCAGGACGGAAGACATCAACTTCTATATCATATTTATCAAGAAGGTTTTTGTAAAACATTATTGATGCGCTGAGTCCCTGGAGGGTTATGGACCCTGCCGGATTCAGGAAAATCTTGTCGGATACGCTTGCAAGATAGTATGCGCTTGTTGTCATTGACTTCGAGTAAGTTACAATGAACTTTTCAGGATGGTCCTTCTTGAACTTCAGAAGTTCTTCCCTGATTTCCTCGTTTAATGCGATACCTCCGTTGAATGTCTGCGTTTCTATAAATATACCGTCTATATTTGAATCTCTTCCAGCTTTTTCAATGCATTCAAGGACGGTGTTCATGCCTTGTATGTCTTGGGACTTGTTGTTGAGAATGGACATGAGGTCAGATGGGGCTTTGTCATACATCGTCTTGTCGAAATTGAGATATAGCACTGAATTCGGCTTGACTTCTGCTGACTTGTTGCTTCTTTTCATTGCGGACGATGCTATGAGTGAGAACATTATTGTGGAGATAATACACAAAATGATTATTCCCACTATCGTAGCAAGAACATACTTCCAAAATCCTTTCATAATCAGAAATACTATTTTTTGTTTATAAAGTTTTGATTCAAACCACAAAGATATATATTTTTTTTGTAATATTGCTAAAATATTTCCGTAAAAAGAATTTTTTTGAAAATGAGAGACTTAGTTTTAATGATTGGAACAAATCTCGGCGACAGGGAGTCAAATATAAGCACTGCCATTCATCGCCTGAATGCTTTTTTCGGCTCACCCAAGCTGATGGGTGCCATATATGAAACGGAACCTTGGGGATATGACACCGACAAAATGTTCTATAATCGTGCGGTAGTTTACACCACCGACCTGCTGCCTTTTGAGATTCTGCATGTATGCAAGTCTGTGGAGATTGAAATGGGACGCAGGAAGACTTTCGACCGCAGGTATGAGAACAGAATAATTGATGTGGATATAATCCTATACGGCGAATTGGTCGTAAATGAACTGTATCTGCAAATTCCGCATCACCAGCTTACAGAACGCAGGTTTGTATTGGAACCGCTTAATGACCTCATCCCTGATTTCATGCACCCTGTACTTCATAAAACTGTCAGTCAGATTTATCTTGAATGCACTGATTCACTGAAAGTCAAAAAAATAGACCGCGATAATTATGGTGCTGATTTACAGCATAATATCGAACCTGCTTATTCTTATATTGCCATAGAAGGCTGCATAGGCGCAGGAAAAACATCGCTTTCAACTCGTATTGCAAAAGACCTCAATGCAAAATTGATTCTCGAACAGTTTGCCGACAATCCGTTTCTCCCAATGTTTTATGCCGATAAAGACAAGTACGCTTTTCCTGTGGAACTCTCATTTCTTGCTGCGAGATACAGACAATTGACTGATAACCTGATAAATATGGACTTATTCCATAACCTCGTGGTATCGGATTATTTTTTGTCCAAATCGTATATTTTTGCCGGAAAGACTTTGTCTGATGACCTCTTTCGTCTTTATTCCGTGCTGTTCAATATCATAAAGACAAAATTGCCGGAACCCGATTTGTTGGTATATCTTCATCTGCCGGTTGAAAAATTGCAGAGTAACATCAGAAAACGCGGCCGCAGCTATGAGATTAACATATCCGATGACTATCTGCAGTCGATACAGGATGGGTATATGGATTATTTCCGTCAGGAAAGCGGGAAACGAATAGTGATTGTAAACACCAGTTCTCTTGATTTTGTGAATAATGATGGGGATTATCGTTACATGTTAGATATCATTTCGCATGAATGGCCTTTGGGAATAACACGTATATGAGTAGGGGCAGGTTTCAGATGTACCCATACTAAGGTCAGACTGTGCTTTCTCTGTTCGAATAATTCAAATCCTTCAGGATGGCGTAGAGCAATGTTCCGCTAATGAAAGTGCCGGATATATATATGAACGGGATTAGGAAATTAGGTCTTAGAAGCTTTGATATTTGCATTAACATGTTTATAGCCAACGAATTGAAAAATGGGGCTATGTTTGTATGTAAGATTATAACAAGAACGATTACAGGTAACAGTGACATGACTGCTGCACCCAATAACAAAACGAGTAATGATTTTTTACGGCTTACAGACAGGCTTTCTTCCTCTCTGACTTTTAGCATGACATTTTCGGTGAAACTGTCAGGCAGTTTTTCAAGTTCAATATGTTGAAAGAATTCTTTTAATGGATCTTTCTCACTCTGGTTATTTATGTCGTTCTGCATTTTTAATGAGTTTTATCTTTTAATTTATACAATAGTTTTTTTCTTGTCCTGAAGAGTTTGACTTTCACGTTGGCCTGGGTCAATCCTGTGATTTCAGCTATTTCTTCAATAGAGTTTTCCATGTTGTAGTAAAGAGTAAGGATCAGGTTGTCGAGCGGGTCGAGATTTTCCATTTCCTTTTTCAGAAGTTCAAGCAGTTCATCGGAATATGTGACTTCCTCAATTGTGTCATCGTCCTTAATGTCAAAGTTGTCGGGTATTGCGATGAAATCGTGTGTCTTTTTGCGAGTTGCGGTTATGGCTTCATTGTAAGCTATAGTGTAAATCCATGTCGTCAGTTTCGACTTGGATTTGAAACTGTCAAGTTTCTGGAACACCTTGATGAATACGTCCTGGGTGATGTCCTCAGCGTCCTGACAGTCTGGTATAATCTTGTGTACAATATTGAAAACCATATCTTTATATTTGTCAACTATATATGAGAAAGCTTCGGTGTCACCGCCGATTATTCTTTCAATGATATCGTTTTCATTAATACTGTCCATTACCTTTTGACGCATTTTTCTCAAATGGTTACAAAAATAAAAAATGAAATGGAAATAAATGAAAAAAAAGAGTAATTTTGCAGCGTAAATAATCGGGATGTGGCGCAGTTGGCTAGCGCGCTTCGTTCGGGACGAAGAGGCCGGAGGTTCAAGTCCTCTCATCCCGACTTTGCAAAAAAAAGAAGGATTCCTTGGAACCCTTCTTTTTTTGTGGAAGTTAGTTTTTCAATTAATGTCAGTCTTTCAATTTATTGTACAAATCGTACAGAACGATGCCGGTGCAGACTGCAACATTCAGCGAATGTTTCGTGCCGGCTTGAGGTATTTCGATGCAGACATCTGAGAGGCTGATTACCTCATCTTCAACGCCTTTCACTTCGTTGCCCATGACCACGGCAGTAAGCCTGTCCCTGTCGGGGATGAAATTTTGCAGAGTTACGCTTTCATCGGTTTGTTCAATGGAAGCTATCAAAGCGCCTTCTGATTTGAGTTTTTTTATGCATTCAATGGTAGTGGGAAAGTATTCCCAGTCCACTGATTCCGTTGCCCCTAATGCTGTCTTTTGGATATCGCGGTGAGGCGGACAGCAGGTGATGCCGCACAGATATACTTTTGAAATAAGGAAGGCATCTGACGAACGAAAAACCGAACCGATATTATTGAGGCTTCTTATGTTGTCGAGGACTACTGCGACAGGAGTCTTCTCGGCACTCTTGAAGGTTTTAATATCGATTCGGTTCAGTTCGGAATTTAAAAGCTTGCGCATTTATTCCTTTGATAGTATGTTAGTTACATTTGAGAACATCTTTCATCTTACCTTCAGCTTCAGCTTTGAAGTTAGGAGACTGTGCAGCAATCTTGTAGTATTTGCAAGCGTTTTCGGTGTCACCTTTGGCTTCGTAAGCCCTTGCAAGTTCGAGGTTGATGCCGAGGAACTGTGTATGGTCGTTGTCCGGTGCTTCGAGACCGAGCAGTGCTGTTTTGATGGCATCATCGTTTTTCCCTTGGAAGTTGAGGCTGGAAGCTTTGAGGTAAAGGGCAGTCTGACTTTGTTCGTCGAATTGTAATGCTTTGTCAAGATCGGTAACGGCATCAGCATATTTCTTCTTTCCAAATGCTTCTTGAGCTTTGTTGATGAAATATGTGTAAGCTGTTGATTTGGCTTGTGATGCTGTTTTTTCGTCTGGTTCTTTGGCTTCCATTGCATATTTGATTGTCAGGTTGGCAGCTTCAATCATCTTTTCTTCATCATTCTGTTCGCTGTAAATGAGGGTTTCATAAAGATATGCCTTTGTGGCTGCTTCGTTGCTTGCAATTGCCTTTCCACACAAGTCAAGGGCATTGTCAAAGTCCTTTGCCTGATATGCGTTGCCGGCCTTTGCAAGATATGCATTGCTCAGGAGTTTGTTGGCACTCTTCTCGGCCTTCACATTATTGTATTTCTGTGACTCTGCTATAGCAGTGGTCAGAGTGGCGATTGCTCCGTCAAGATCCTTGCTCTGCATTTGAGTTTTACCTTGATTCACGTATGCGTTTGGGATCTGTTTCTTGATTTTTTCTCCCAATTCTGCCCCTTCTTCACCGAGAGCTTCGCACATGTTCAGAGCTTCAGTATAACTCTCTATTGCTTTGGCGTAATCTTTGGCTTTGAAAGATTCATTGGCTTCGTTGAATTTTGCACCTGCATCGTTAATTGATTGTGCTGATACCATAAATGTTGAAAAAATCAACACCGATACTAATAAAGCGATTCTTTTCATAGTGATATAAATAGATTAATTGTTAATAATATCTTGTCTTTGTAAATTCTTTTCTCAAAAATCGTGCTAATATGTTTTGAAAACCTGAATTATTTGAATTTGTTTTTAACATTTTCTATTATGGTGTCATCCATTGATTCGTCAAGCGTTGTAAATGAAACAGTTACCAAAGTGTTCATTTTTTCGTCCTGATTGAATTTTATTATCGGTTCGTATTGCGTGGAGACAGAAGGGTGGGATAACAGATACGTTTTGATTGATGAAATCGTTTCCTTGCTGACGGTTGGAGAGTTAATGGTGAATGAAAAAGTGCAGGTCAGACTTTGTTCATTGTTGAATATCTTGCTGAGGATACCGCGTTTGGCTGATGTGTATGGGATGAATATCAGTCGGTTGTCATCTGATTCCATTTCAATGTTCTGCATTCCGAGTTTTTTGACTTTTCCGACTGTGTCTTTGTATTGTATGAAGTCACCTTCCTTTATTTTATAGGCAAACTTGAACACAATTCCGGCAAAGAAATCCCTTCCGAAATAATATCCTATCAATATGATTGCAATCAGGATGATGGAGACTGCAATTATTTCAAAAATGATATTGGTCTTGTGCAGGTAGGGAATGATGATGGCGATGTAAATCATCCAAATGATACTTTCGGCATAAACGAAATTCTTTTTTATCCATTCTCTGGTGCGTTCTTTACGCGGAAGCAGCGGGAATATGTATTTCAGCAGCCTCAGTATGAGCAAAAGAATCAGTGTGACAACGATTATAATGATTATCGTTTGCGTCAGATTGTATTGAATTTCAGTCCCTTCCATAACGTTAAATCATTTCTATGTTGTTAAGTTCCTCAATAATAAATGGATATAGGATATTGTTTATTCCGATAACATTTTCGCTCTTCTTTTCAAGAAGCCTTAACCTAATAAGCACGTTGACATCCTGTTTCAGACTTGATATCGGGCGATTGTAAATTGCCTGCATCCTTTCGTATGACATATTGTTATGTATTATGAACTGTACGAGAAATATAATCTGTTGTTTTGTTAATTCATTGAACGGCAATGAGTTCGGAGCCTCAGGATGATGTATGAATATGGTATCGTTTTCAACTTTGTCGATACATGCGAGCCATGTGCTCAAGGCTGATTTGATGTTGCCAGCCGTTAATTTGTCATATTGCAGGAACAGTTGTGCATAGTGCCATGGACGCAGAAGTTTTTCATTCTTGTTGTCAATGCATATATGCATGTTTCCTGCCTTATGACGTCTTGTGATGATGGCTTCGATTTCTTCAGCGCTGAACGGAAGCAGATGGACAGTACCGATTATTATATCTCGTATGTTGGTGGTAAGTTGCAGAGCGTTAAGGCCTTCAGTGTTTGAATTCAAAATAAACAGATAGTTTTCACTGTATTTGTTTACCAAGTCGATGATTAGTTTTATCACATCATTGCCTTTGTCACCGCGGTGCCACCATTGTTCGATATTGTCGAGGATGAAAATGGAGCCTTTAGGAATTTCGCGGATAGCCTTGAATAAAGATATATTCTGCATTTCGATGGCTCTGAGGAATGAAGTCTCGAACTTGCTGACAGATGCACTTCCGCCGGTGACGGATTTTATGGTGAATATCTGCTGGTCCGGAAATGCTGTCTTGGCAACGTGATAAGAGAAGAAGGTTTTGCCTGAGCCTATGCCTCCAGTAACCATAATCGCTCCTGCTTTCAGACTGTTGTACTGACTCAGCAGAACGTTGAAGTCGTTTGTTTCCCTGACTCTTCCGACCCATAATTCCTTGTTGTACTGCTGGTTATTGATGAATAACTGTTTGTAGGAGTATGGGAGTGTCTGGTCAACTTCAGGCTTCAGCGATATTTTGTTGGTTGCATTGATATAAAGTTTCAGAAGTTCATTGTCGGAATTTCTCTGCTGGAGATTCTTGGCAAATTTGAGGCTTGAGTTCTGGCGATAGAAGATTTTCGACAGTGTCTTGTGGAATGAAACGGATATCTTTTCACGCAGTGAAAGAATTGTCTCCTTTTTCTTATCGTTGATGTTAGTGCTGATGATGTTGTGCAGATTGTGGGAAGAGTCAATGAACTGTTCGATTTGCAGTTGTTCGTCAGTAATGGTTTCAGTTGACTGTATTTCGTGGCATGTTTCGTTCAGCGATTTTTTGAGGTCAATTATCAGATTGTAGATGTTAAGAATGATGGCATCTTTCTGCTCTTCATTGTCTTCGTTGGTGAATGACAGCTGTGTGATGATGTCTTTGTGCTTGTCGAGTGAAATGTCAACTTTGGAACTGAGGAGGTTGAGCTGTTTCTTTAAGTTGTTGGAATAATAGTAGAGCACTGAATTGTCAAGCAGTCGCGATGCAGCGAAGTTGGATGAATGCACTGAGTGAATGTTTTCATCCCCAAGGCATGCCACTGCCTGATTGTCGAGAATTGTTATTTCGGATGGAAAACGAAGAATACTCTTGTTTATTTTGTCGTTGATTTCACTGAGATGTGAGAACATGTCAGATTTCATGTCATATTCGGAGGACGTCTCAACGAGCTCTAAGTTTTTGTTTTCCTGGATTTCGCTGATGAATGCCTCATGGAACGGGATGACTTTGTTGTTGATGAAATCAGTTATGATGGATAGCGTTTCAGAACAATAGCTCTTGAGTTTTATTTTGAAGATTGTGAGGTCGGCGTTGAGTACCAGTCTGTTAAACAATGCCGGCAGTATTGTGCTGAGGCTGTCGAATTTGTCAGTTACTGCGTCTGAACAGCTGTTACAGTTAACAGCATTGGATTTGACTTTGATTTCACCGAAGTTGAGAACGTCAAAATAATTGCGTATTTCATCAAAATATTTGTTCTTTATAGCCTTAAGAGTGTTCTTTATCTCATTGACTGTCTTGTTGTTTTTGTCATTGGATGTCTCAATGTGAGAATATATGTTCTCAACTGCCTCATCGAAATTGAAGCCTTCAAGGTTGCAGGAACCGTTTATTATTGCATTGGCGTCATCAATGGAATTGATTATGTTGTTGACATTGAAATAATACGAAAGACAATAATCCTTGAATTGGTCGAATGCTTTGGTCATCATTTCGTTGTACATGGCATCCAACCTGTTGGTTATGAACTTGTCGATTTTGACTTCGTAAGGGTAGAATCCTTCTCTGTTGTGTTTGAAATAACGTGCGAGTTTCTTCTTGAATTTGATGATGTCGTGAGTGTCGTTATTGGAAGGATATGATAGATTTTCTTCGTAAAATACTGTGAATGTTTTAGGTACAGAAGCACATATTGTTGACATTTCGTTGAGGAAATCCCTACTGCTGCCTAAAATAAGATTGTGTATTTCGGGCAGTATGTTTTTGATGAATTCCACAAACTTTTGTTTGATGGTTTTTCCTGATATATGTGCGATGTGACGGAATCTCCCCGGGGAATTTGTCTGAACGTAGTTGTTTTTTACAGTTTGGAGTATGTACTCGATATTGGTTTTGAAATATTTGGAAATCAGGTCAAAACGGTTGTTCAATGATTTGTCTATGGCTGTTTGGACCTGTTTGTCAAGGTCAACGAAGAATGATGCGGCTTCCTGACGTATAGGCAGTTGCAGTTCGACATCCTGTTCTGTGATTGTTGTCTGTTCGGGTTGCAACAGCTGTTTGGTGATGATGTCGAGGTTACCTATTGACTGGAACTCGGTTGAGGCCTTGACGAATATGATAGTCTTGTCGATTTGCGAGAGGTTGGACATGTAGTCGTATTTCTCGTTATAGTTTCCGTTAGGGGGTACGGCAATGAAGATGACATCTGCATCGGTCGAATGTGAGGCGATTAAGTCTTTTACCGGCTTGTCTTCAAGTTCGTTGTTGATGATTAGGATTTCACCGCTTATTCGAAGTTGTGCCATTATTTCCTCAACTTTGTTATACACAAGATTGTATGAGGAATTGTTGCTGTTCACCACTTTGATTCTGAGCGAGCATTGTGACCATTCGGTTGAATTGCTAATAAGCTTGATTACATTGAGCGCGAACAGGCTGTCTCTTTCTCCCGGAGTAACCCAAACGTCGAAATTCTTCTTGTTTCCATAGCCGTTGTCTTCGTTGTAATGGATGAGAAGGATATTTTTGTCGAGTTTGGATATGTTGGCAAGCAGGGTTATGTATCTCTCGCGATTCTTGGCGGTGCTGTTGAACCCTAACAATACGGTGTTGGGTTCGATCCCGGCAAATCCATATACACTTGCCACGGTCTCTATTCCGCTGTATATGTCGTTTGACGGAAATATTTTGTTTTCAATGACATTGCTGTCACGACGTGAGTTTTTGTATGCGTTCTTTTTTTCTTTTGATGTTGTGATGTTGAAGTTGCTTACAAATCCATGTTTGCCTGCAATCCATTTTCCGAAATCTACAAGATACGGCCGCTGGTCTTTGTCACCGCTGAAAACGATGATATTGGGCTGCCACGTTCTGTTTTCGAGTTTTCTTTTGTTTATTCTTGAAATAGATGTTTTTGTGATGGCGAGAAGTACGTTTTGCCATATATCATCATATTCGAGCAGAAGTTTTTTGCGTCTGATGAAAAAGTAGAGCAGAATTACGGCAATTACTGTTCCTAACATCCCGTAGCGATTAATGTCGTATAAGGCAATACTGCATATAAACAATCCGATGAGACCTATATATTTGCTGACATTGAATGTGGGACGGAAATCCGGGTTCGTCCATTTCTCAAGCATCAGCGCAAGATTGATGAGCGCGTATGAAACAAGCAGGAAAAATGATGTTATTCGTGCCAAGGTGTTGAAATCACCGATGAGTATTGCACATTCGGTGAGGACAAATATGATTGCTATGTGGATGACCGGCTTGTCAGAATGGTCAGAGGAATGGGCGAAGAACTCTGGCAGCACCTTGTCACGAGCCATGGATAGAATTATGTCGGATCCGATTGTAAGAGCATTTATGGCTATGAAAACAAGTGATATCCAGCAGCATATAAATGTTATCGTGGCATTCCATGATATCGAAGGAAGATAATTGGTTGTCTTGAGGATGTCGGGTTTGACTTCATACGCAAGCAGTATTATTACTGAAAGATATATGACGGTACTTGTGATTATTGCGAAAATAATCCCTCTCGGAATGGATTTCTTTGCGTTCTTCAAACCTGTTGAATTGGCGAGACCGGTGGCAAAACCTGATAATGCAGGGAAAAATATGCTGAAAATATAAATCCATGAGTGACCGTCGGATGCGGTTCCTGTACTTGGTACAAGAGGATGAATGTCTTCTTTTGTAAATAAACCGGCTATGACGGAAATGGTTGCAAGGATGATGGTGAGGCCGACCACATATTTGAATTTCTGAATGAATGTGGATTTACGGGATATCATCACCAATGCGAAGACAGGTAGTAACAATATCGAACCGATAATTCTGTATGATGCGGCTGATGGTGCAATATGAAGGAAATTGCTTGCTTTGGAAATGTCGAGCAGGGATTCTGATATGCCTATTATCTGCAATGCGGCACTGAAAATCAAGGCAAGTGTCATCATAATGCAGATGGTGCTTCCCATCGGCAGCCCAAGACTTCTCGAAAGTATATGATATATGCCGTCATTCTGTATCTTCTTGTCGGTTGCAATTGACGAAAGGCAACATCCTGTAATCAGGGATATTGCGAAGACAGTGATGACTATCCAAATTGACTGCATCAGCCCGCCATGCTGGATTATCCAACCCAATCGCAGGAACATAATTGCCCCGACGATGGTCAGAAGCGATGGAAGAAATACTCCTGATGTGGTGCCTAATTTACTGTTGTTGTGTGTTGTCATTATTAATCGTAATAATACTGCGGCTCACTGTTTTTTTTGCTTTTGCTGTTCAGTGATGGAATAGAAATTCTTGTATCCATTTTGTTGAACAAATCAATGGTCAGACTCAAGTAGAAAGGCCGTGCCTCAAAATCTTTGTATTGAATTGCAGGATAGTCATGTACATAGTCCTCACAATCGTTTGCGAAGAAGTTGGTGAGGTAGTATTTGGCTTTTATACCTAAATTATACGGGAACTTCAGACCAAGAAACAGCGATTGCATGTATCTCGGTGTTTTGTTGCTGAACCATTCGCTTTCGTATTTGGTCTTAGCCCCATCTATATTAGTTTTTTCCCTGAAGTTGATTGGGATTTCGAACTCATAACCTCCGTATAAGAAAAATTGTGATAGGTTGCCGATTTTGAAACTTACAGGGATACCTATATTATATGAGCGGAATTCTTTCTTGATGGGTTTGTTTCCAAATTCCGGGTCAATTGCGGAAGGGTCACTCAGTTTATGGATGATACCAAGGTTTTTCACTGATATTCCGGCGGTGAATCCGACAACACGCCTTATGTCGAAGTTCACTGATTCCTCCAGATTGAACCATGGGGAGAATCGCAGGACGTTGCCGCTTTTGCTGTCAAAAACATTATATTGGGCTGATGAAAAAATCAATTCATAGGTGGTAACTGCATAAACAGACGGATATTGCGCAAAGCCGATATTGTATATGAGTATTGCAAGAACTGTAAGAATTATCTTTTTCATTTTGAAATTATATTTGAAATTAAACGAACTGCGAAAATAAAAATAATTACGTTAATGAATTGATTTTTGAGCAAAAAAAAACGTGGGGATGAATAATCATCCCCACGTTTTCATAATGCAATGATAAAAGTTAGAATATCAGACGAAGACCTAATAAGATGCCCCAGCAGTTGGAAGCGACCTTAGCAGGAGTCCATTCAACATCTTTTTCAAAGTCATTGCTTCTCAGTGTGTATGTAGGAGCAGTTGTGCTTGTGCCCTTGTCAACCACATTGAGGAGAGCAAGATTCTGATAGTTTAACCATTTGTTGGTGTAGTAGCAACCCCAATTGCTGTTAATCATGTTAGCAATGTTGAGGATGTCGGCTGTAATCTGAATGCCATAGCGATGGTCAGTTCTGGAAGTGGTGTAGATGTCTTGAGCAAGTTTCACATTGAACTCGTTGACCCATCTCTGGAGACCGCCGAAACGTTCAGCATAGTCGCCCATGCGTGATTTGAGGTACTTGTTGTTGTTGATATAGTTCATGAAGACATCTGCTTGTGCGCTTGCTGTCATAAGGACGTTACCGTCTTTGTCAACCATATCAACGAAATTGATTTCATCAGCACTCTTAGGAACATATATCAAATCAGCGCTGATACCGTCGCCGTTGACGTCGCCGTTGTAAACGTAGCTGATACGACCGTTGTGCTGACCTTCATAGTAGAGGGAAATTGTTGTTGCGAAATGCCTAGCATAGTCGATACGATAGGAAATGTCACCTACAACGCGGTGAGGAACAGAGAATACGCTGTATCCGAGTTCTTCATCGTTAAGAGAATTGACAGCTGTGCTTGATGTCCATGCTGAGTAAGCAGCTGAACCAGGATTTGATGTGAGGTCCTTAGCAATAGAATAGGTATAAGCTATCATACCTGAGAAACCCTTTGTCATGTTCTTGGTGAGTTGAGCTGTCAGCTGAGTTGAGTAGCCTTTCTTTGTGGTATTGGTGAAGAGCATTGCTGCGGCAATATCGTTTGATACATTAGGGCTGCCTTCCCAAACTGTTCGGTTGTCTGAACCAAACATCTTAAGATCGGAATCTGTCTGGTTGACATTCAACTGTTTAACGCCTACAACGTCACGAGTGTAGAGAGCTTCGAGAGTGAGAACCATGTTCCATGGGAGTTCAACGTCAAGAGCGAGATTGCTTCTCCATACTTGCGGGAACTTGAAGTTTTTGTCAACAAGACATATTGTTGAGCCGGTTGGAAGATAATCAGCATCTGCTGTTGTTGGGAAGACGTTAGGATATTGTGCAAGAAGATCTTTGTAGTTTTCATAGAATGTTATGCCAGGGAGCTCTGATGCGATTTTAGCTTCGTCAAAACTCATTTCAGGAGATTGTACAAATGCCGCACTACCAACCTGGTTGGTGAACCATACAAATGGGTTGACACCAGTGAAGATACCTGTTCCACCACGGAGCTGAAGACTGCGGTCACCATTGATGTCCCAGTTGAAACCTAAACGTGGGTTGACTGAAATATTTGATTTTGGCCATGTTCCAGTGTTCCATTCACCACCTGCAAAATTATTTGCTCTTGCAATACTGTCAATAACATTGTTCTTAACCATGTCCTTGTCAAGATAGTTAGGAAGTTCTAAACGAATACCGTATGTCAACTTGAAATTGTCGGTGATGTTCCATTCGTCCTGTGCATACAAGCTTTCTTGTGCGTATGTGAGCATCTGGCCAGGAGCATCGTTGCCATTGTATCCATAGGTAATACCCATTCCTATAGGTGTTGCATTATTCAGGAAATCGTCAACGCTTGCGTAACGATAGTATGATGTGCCTTCACGAATATATGAGTTACGAACATACATCCATTCGAAAGCGAAACCTGCTGTAATAGTATGATTACCGAGGTCAATGGTTACATTGTCGATAATGTCAGCAGTATTGTTGATGACTTCATTGTGATATGAGAAAAGTTCAGTACCGAATGACATGTATTGATGTCCGTCTTTGAAAATATCAACGTGTGGGAAAACTGTTGATGATGGGGTTGAACGCTGGTCACCAATCATATTGTATGAAGCAAGTAACTGATTGGAAACTCTGTCGCTGATGCGTGAGTTCCAATCTAATGCAAATGATGTGACGTTATTGTTCATTCTGTAGAAGTTATTGCTGAATGCAATTGAATAGACACCCATACGGCTGTAGTTTCTGTCACGATAAAGTCCTGAAGGGCAGGAGCTTGCATTGGTGAGGTTCATGACGGAGTTCTGAACCTTGTTGAAACGGAACATTAACTTGTTGTTACGGTTGATATTCCAGTCCAAACGAGCCATAATCTTGTAATTGTAGTCGTTGAAAGTTGACCATCCGCCCTGACCATATTCGCCTGGGTCGTAGTTGTATTTTTCCAAAAGATATTGTTTAACCCTTGCAAGGTCAGCTACAGTTGTACGTGAAGTGTTGGTGGTCTGATCACCGTCGAAATTTGGATCGTCACCTTCGTATGGTTTCCATGATGGACCTGCATTTACCATAGGAGAGTATTCACCGTTTATGAAGAAGAATAATTTGTTCTTAACGAGAGGACCGCCAATGCTTAAGCCGTATGTCTGTGAACTGATGTTGACTGCGTTTGCCACAGAGTCGCCAGCAACCTTGTAACCGTGTAAGCCAGGGAATTGTTGGAAAGTGTAAACGCTTCCCTTAATTTCATTTGTACCGGATTTTGTGATGGCATTGATGGCAGCACCTGTGAAACGTGACTGACGAACGTCATAAGGAGCGATGTTGACACTGATTTGCTCAAGAGCATCAATGCTTATAGGACCATTGCTGCCACCAGGAAGATCGCTGCTCAGACCAAAATTGTTGTTGAAACCTGCACCATCGACTGTGAAGTTGTTGTAACGACTGTCACGACCGCCGAAAGCCATGCCTGTTGACTGAGGGGTCAT
The DNA here is from genome assembly GCA_016285515.1 of Bacteroidales bacterium. Taxonomy (GTDB): domain Bacteria; phylum Bacteroidota; class Bacteroidia; order Bacteroidales; family BM520; genus RGIG7150. The sequence continues at coordinate 25,245 of JAEEQW010000002.1, read as the reverse complement.
TTTTACGAGGTCGTTAATGCTACGTTCAATGGTAGGAAGCATCTCAATTTCCTCGGAGGTGATATTGGTGGATGTACCTGATTTTTCTGAATTCATAATTGAATTCTCTTGAATAGCAACGACTTCAACTTCATTGATTTTTACGTTTGTCGGTTTAAGATTTGCATTCAATACATAAGTTTCACCCAATTTGAGAGTTACGTTCTCAAAAGTTGCAGGATGATAGCCTACGAAAGTAATATCAACTCTGTAAGGACCACCGGAACGTAATCCTTGAAGGTTGAAACGGCCTTCACTGTTGGATGTTGTTCCATAGGTCGTTCCTGAAGGAACATGTCTTACAACGATTGTTGCTCCTGGTAATGTGCCGTCACTTCCGGTGATTTTACCAGAAATACCTGATGTTGTCACCTGTGCACTTACTGCAACACTTAACAACATTGAAATTGCCACTAGGGCAAAGCGTAAAATTCTTTTCATACTTAAAGATTTGATTAATACATTAACTTTTTACTAACTCTTTATTTTTGAATTACTTATCTCTTTTTTGAAAACTATTTCAAGCCCAATTTCTTCGGTCGCTAAAGTAGTTAAAATTTACAAAAAAATTGTGGTTTTGCCTTAAAATCATTATTAACAAGGGGTGCGCTTATTGTAACGCATTGAATGTTAGATTATTGATTTGAAACAACGGGTTAAATGTTAATAAAGTTGTTAATAAAGTTGTTAATAACCTTAATGGTCCTTAGCAAATGAGTGTATTCATTGCCATTGAAAATACCATTGTTGTCGATGCGTTCCACTTTAACTTTTCCGCTGCAGTGAATTATGTTCTCGGAGTCCATGAGTATGCCAACATGAGTGATGTTTTCCTCATCACCGAAAAATGCGAGTTCTCCTCCTTTGGCTTCCTGGACTATGCTTAGAGTTTCACCTATGTTGACTTGTTGGGATGCATCTCTCGGGAGATTTATGTCACACAGTTTAAAGACAGTCTGAACGAAACCTGAACAGTCGAATCCCATGAATGTTTTACCGCCCCAAAGATATGGGCAACCGATGAATTTTTTTGCCGTTTCCAGAATTGTCCCCGATGTGGTGCCAAAGGTACCTTTGACAGTAAAATTTTGTCCGTTGACATTGAAGCGTCCGTTTTTGTCAGGGACTGTAATTATGCTGCCGGCAGATATTATGAACTCATTGTTGTTTTCATCAGCAACAGTTATCATCTTGTCTTTGATGGTCATGGATTCTTGTCGGTTGCCGGTATAATTGGTGAACTGTCTTGCATCTATCCAGCCTTTATATGAGTCGAAATCGGTTTTGACATGCATCCAGCCTTCGCTGTATTCAATGACTTCGTATGTTTCACCGAAGAGAATCTGTGAGACCATTTCTGCGCGATGTGATTTTTCTGCGCGCATTGGTATTTGTGGGAGAAGTGATATTCCTAACATTTTTTTGTTCAATATCTAATTCTTTTGTGCATAATATCTATCAGATAATCAATGAATGTGGCTTTTATCTCATTGATGTCCTTGAATGTGAGATTGGTGTTGATGAATTGGTTCTCGGCAATTTGAGAGTCAATGATTGAATTGACGGTGTTTTTGATCCGCTGTATGGCGGCATTGGTGTCGGCTATGTCGTCCCAGGATTTCGATGCTGCCTGAACTGAATCAGCCATCATTACGATAGCCGTCTCGCGAGAGTTTGGCTTATTGTTGCCAGGATAACGGTAATCGTTTTCGTTCACATTTTCCTTTCCGTACATTTCAACTGCTTTATTGTAGAAGAAGCGGTGCAGGCGTGTTCCGTGGTGTGTGGAAATAAAACCTGCGATGTCTTTTGGAATGCGGTTCCTTTTAGCCATTTCAACTCCATCGGATACGTGTTTGAATATGATGTCTGCGCTTTTCTTAGGGTCATTGAGCTCATCGTGCGGATTACTGCTTTTGGCTTGATTTTCTGTAAAATAGTTCGGACAGGACATTTTGCCTATATCATGATACAATGCGCCTGTGCGAACCATAAGGACATTAGCGCCTATTTTGCGTGCGGCTCTTTCTGAGAGGTTTGCAACTTGTATGCTGTGCTCAAACGTGCCTGGAGCCACTTCACTGAACTGCCGTAATAGCTTGTTGTTGGTGTTGGCATACTCTATGAGACTTATGTCGGTGGTTTTTCCCGACAGTTTTTCGATGAGAAAAACGAGCGGCATTGCCGTCAGTGTCAACCCAGCATTTATGATATAGTAGAGAAGAACAGGGGTGTCGAGATGTATGATTTTGCCTGTTGTAACGATTTCGCTGAGGATTGTCAATCCAACGTATGATATGACAATTGGAAAGATTATGGCGAAATATTGTCCGCGTCTTTCGATTTTGGAAATGCATGCAATCGTGATGATTCCTGTGACTATGGTCACTATTATGTAATTGAATCCGCCTGAGGTCACAACCGCTATCAGCAAAGTCGTCAATAAAAGTCCCCATAAGGCGACCTTGTTGTCATAAAACGCTCGTAATATGATTGGTATGATACATATCGGGACTATATACACATACTTGTGATTGAGCCATTGTAGTAAGACTGCGAGAAATACAGTTACACCTATTACGATGGTGATCAGATGAAAGTTTTGCCAGTTTAACAGCAAATTCTTCTCGTAGATGTACAGGTATAGGTAGAATGCCAGGATGATGATGCAAAAAAACAGAAAGTTGGCTATACGGACATTTATAGAATCGTTTTTTCTGTGATTATTTTCGTAATAGGTCTTAAGGGAATTGAGCTTGTTGTATGTGTCGTACGTTATAATTTCGTCTTCTGTGACAATCAGGGAACCTCTCGACACTAATCCGTAGGTCTCGGAAAGATTTTTATATCTTTCATTTATAATGGCATCCGTCTTGTTTTTGTCAAGAGTTATATTTTCACGGAGGTTTTCAAGGATTATCTTTTCAATCGACAGTGCAATGTCATTTGGAAGGTTTTTAGCTTTGGATTGGATATATGAGTATGCTCTTTCGGTAGTGTATAATTGACCTAAGAATGAGTAAGATACGTATTTGCCTTTTTCAAGACAGATTATATAAGCCGAGTCTTTGTTGGTTATTTCATCATCCAGTTTTATCACACCTGTATTCAGTATGTCAGTGAAAGTTGATATAATATTGTCAATTTGGCTGGTGTGATGGCTGTTTTTGTCAACCGTCCTGATGGCGTTTCTGAAATTGTTTATTTGTTGGTTTGTCAGATTTTCATCAAAAATATAGAAAGGTTTGACGTTTTTTGAAATTTCTTTCTTTTCCCTTATCAGTTGTTCGCTTGACTTGTATAACGGGAAACTTATGGGTGCTTCGAGAGTCGGATAATTCCATGTGCTGCCGATTTCATATTTGTAATTGAATGTGGTTATGTCTGGAATAACGTTCATCGCAATGGCTATTATGGTCAGAAGTATTATGGTTCTGACGACCAGACCTAAATTTCCGGTTTGCATTTTGTCGCGGAAATCATTCCATGATGATTCCGACTTTTCTGTGTCGTTGTGAGTTGTGCTGTTGTTATTTTGAGGTTCCATTGTTAAATAATAAGTCAATAATGCTTAAGTTTGGGAAGAAACTGAATCTGTCAGAAAAAACCTGACAATATTCGTCAAATGGTCCGAAATCAAATTCCTCGTCTTTGCGTAAATCCATATCTGTTTCATCAGGAATTATATATGATGAGGAAAAAGTCGCTTCATAATGTTTGTCCATGATATTGCAGATGGTCTCGTAGGAGTCGATGCATACATCTGCAAGAAAATCGTAATGTTTCTGCCAGATGTGTATGATGTCGTCAATATAGTAATCGAAGAAGGCGGAAGCCTTGTATGCGCTTAACACTGCTCTGTAGTGCCGTATCTGCCAGTTCTGGTTGTTGTCGATGCGCATGTTTTTCAGCAGTGTGTGGTTTCCGTCAACTTTCTTTACTGGTATTGATAAAGTAAGCAAACCGTTGCAGGAAAGAATTCTGCAACGGTTGCGGTATGTTTGTTTGATGTAGTTTTCGTTGATGTCGAATACTGTTGAGTCTGAGACATCGAGTTTGTTCCACCAGCCGACAGGTCCAAAATATGTAACCGGTAAGATAGTCACAATTATTTTTTGTTATCAGTCAGTAGGATTTCGTCAATGGCTTTAATTACAGTTTCTTTTGGGAGATTGCCCATGCCCATCTGCGGTTTGCCCTTTTTGGGGACGAATAGAATAGCCGGAATGCTTCTCACACCGAATATGGCGGATAGTTCTTTTTGCTCTTCGGTGTTGACTTTATAACAAATCACTTTGCCTTTGTATTCATTGGCTATTTGCTGAAGGGTGGTTGAAAACATACGGCACGGGCCGCACCACGAAGCATAGAAATCTATGATGCATGGTTTTTTGCCTTCATATATGAATTCCTGTGGATTCTTCTCAAAATTCCATATCTCCTTCAGAAACATCTCTTTTGTGAGATGCACTATTTCAACGTCTTTGGCATCCTGCCCGAAGGCAATGTTTGATGTCAGACATACGAAAACTGTAACAAGTGTTATTAATGCTTTTTTCATTCTACAACAAATTTCTTTGTGGCCACACCAGTGTTGCTGGTGAATCTGACGACATAAACACCAGCCGGTAATGAACTGATATTTATGCTGCTTGTAATGTCAGAGCTGCACATAGTGTCTTCAGCAACTATCATGCCATTGGAGTTGGCTATCTGGTATTTGATGTCCTGTGCCTCTATATTCGGCATGGTGATGTATAGTTTGTCGGTTGCAGGATTCGGATAGATTCTGATATCATCAAGCCCGAATTCTCTCATACCATCGTAACTCCAGTCGGCAAAATAAACTGAGAATCCGTTGCCTTCTTCGATGAAGCCGTCGGTTCTGAATACCAGTTGGAAGCCTTTATTTCCATAGTTTATAATTTCATCAGGTGTAGTGCCGTAGAATTTGTATGTCTCTTCTGTGTCAAAATCGGTTATAGTTACGAAATCGTTTTCATCGTAAGTGTTAAGGTAGTTGAACTTGATATAACCACCATCTGTTGATTCAGGATAAGTACAGTTCCAACGGCACAGGGTTTTAGGATTGTAGTGCTTGTCTTCAGGATTGCTGACGATGGTACCGTATATTGAACTTATAGGATTAGTGGTATTGCAGTATTTCTGTCTGGAGGTAGTGTAAGTGAATACAAATCCTGGAGCTGAATTATTGCCGTAGAATTCAACGAACATCTTGTTCCCTGTTGAAGTCAGCGAGCCTGGTGTCTCACCGCTTGTGTAAGAGGCGAGAAGTTCAGCGTTAGTATCGCTGCCATCATAAACGTTTACCACATCACCTTCTGCAATGTCGAATGATTCCCATGACAGTGTGATGGTTTTGATGGTGTCATATTCTGATTGCGGATTGATGAGCCATGTGTTGTATGTTCCTGGGAGATAGTCTTCTACAGGGCCTGAGCCATCATCGATTCTGCCTACTTTGGATGTGACTTCCACGTTTTCGAAATATGTTGGATAATCTGTTGGGTCAGGGTAGAAATCTTTAACAACAGCCTGGTCCTGTGAGAAACCGTCTGGAGAACTTGAAGTGTACCAGGAATTTTTATATCCGCTCCAGTTGAAGTTGAAGTGGAAAGTTTTGTTGTTTCCAACCACACGATATCCGTCGCAATTGAATGCGTGACCGCCTTCTGTAGGACTATGGCCGCTGTAATACAAAGGATAGCCGCTATCAAGCTGACCCATCAGCATGGTTTCCCATGTGCTTGTATTGGATTTTTGGACGTATGTTGCGTATGGATATTTGAAATGATCGTGCAGAGCTGCAGGAACATCACCGGAATAAGCACCTGAACCATTCGGGTCAAACTGCATTCTTACACTAACACCGCAGTGATACTGTATGAGAGCTATGTTCAGCACTGCATCTGTTTCATCGTTCTTGGTAATTGATGTAGGCATCGCTTTCCAGTCATAATATGCTTCATTGTAGTAAGCGCTCTGCATACCATAACCGCTGCAATAGTAACTTGAAGAGCCTTCGCCGACGTATGGATAACCCCAGTAGAACATCTGAACGGCCATTGCAGTAGCCACACAGCCTGCGTAACATCTTCCGCCTGAGCCGCCTGCACTGCACAATGGAGCGTAATAGTTGTAAGGATAATCCTGATTCCATACGGCTGTGATTAGAGGACCTACTTCAACATCATCTTTTGCAGTAATTAACTCTGTTGCATTGTCAGTCGAGTATGTTTTCCATTCTTCAGCAACTGCAGGTTCCTGCTTTGCTTTTGATGTTATAAGATCTTTTATTCCATACATCATGCTGGAGATGAATGACTTATAATTGTGCCCCTGGGACTCGATGTCAAATTTGGCACCTTCTTCATAACAATATCCCAATACAGGATACATGGCATCATCGGCAGATACAAGAACAAAACCGCCGCCTTCAATGTCGAAAACATACATGACAGGTATGTCATCAACACTTTTTACGTATGAATCAGAAAAATTGATGGCATCAATCGATATTGGAGTATCGAAATAGTGTGCCTGCTGAAAATAATAGTTTCTTGCGACTTTTTCGGCTGTTGTCTTGTCAACGCTTTTTGCTGATATACCTATTGCCGACAACGCAATTAAGCTGAATGTGAGTAATGATTTGAATTTCATTTTAATATTGTTTTGGTTAAAAAAAATTTCAATTAAGAATCTGCAAATTTATAAAATTATTCGATAATGAGCTTCTTTGTTAAAATACCCTCATTATTAATTAGTTGCAAAACATAAACGCCCTTTGGAAGGTTTGAGACGTTGAGATTGATATTGCTGGTTGACGCATCAAACATTTCGGAGTAAACTACGGCACCCTGCGGACTGATTAGTTTGCATTCAAAATCGTTATCGGCAGTCAGTTCAATTCTTACTGTCTCGGAAGCGGGGTTAGGATACAGCACAATATCGGAAGATTGCTCTTCACAGTCTTCAATGCCGTCCCATGAGGTGCATGTAAGTCTGAATCCGTAATTGCTTGAGTTGAAATTGTCGGATTTGAAAGTCAGGAGAGCGAAGCCTTCAATGTACAGGTCTTCAGGGGTTTCACTTCCGTAGAATGTGTACAGTTCATCGGTTTTGCTGTCATAAATTTGAAGAAAGTCGTTTTGGTCGTATGTGTCGAGGTAGTCGAATGATATTTTTATTCCAAGTTTACCATAATCCACTTTGTATCTGCACAATGATAAAGGCTGGTAGTACATTCCTTCAGGAGCCACTTCAATTGTACATGGGTCATCATTTATCTGAGTCAGTCCGGAGCAGTATGTAGGACGTGTTGAAGTGTATATGAAAGTGAAGCCTTCACCTGAGCCTACTGCCGAGAAGGTTATGAGGAGTTGTTTGCCTGTTGAAGTTACTGAGCTTGGCAGCGATGTGCCTGTGTATTCGCCGAGCAACTGGTCGTCGGTAGTGGCACCATCATAAATCCTTACATAGTCGCCGGCAGCAAGTTTGAAGAATTCCCATGATACTGTGATGTTTACTACTGAATCGGCAGGGTCGTTTGCCGGGTCGATTAGCCATGAAGCTTCAGTAGGAATGTAATTGTTGACAGGACCGCTTCCATCCATGACTCTGCCTACTCTGTCGGTAAGAACTTTCTGGCCGGATGCATACATTGGGTATGTTTCGTTGACGGTGTCAGGTACGGCGTTGATGACAAGGTCGTTACTGGTGTTGAACCCGCCTGGATTGGTTGAGACATACCAGCCGTTGCCCGAACCGCTCCAGTTGAAGTTGAAATGGTGGTAATCTGTTCCGGACGTGTTACGCCAGCCATCGCAGTTGAAGGCATGACAGCCGCTTTCACTACAACCGGAATAGTATAGTACATGCTGCTGTGATAGTTCATCATAGATTATTTCGTTCCATTGCTCTTGTGTGTAACCGTCACTTTTTGATATCACATCGATGTCTTCCGAATACCTGAAGAAAGTCTTCATAACATAAGGAACGGTAAATGAGTAAGCACCTGAACCGTCAGGACCGTAATTCATCTGCACCCCGATACCACAATGATATTGAAGTAGTGCATTGGCAAATATTGCACAATCCTCACTGTTTTGGTTTATTGATGTCAGCATTGCATCCCAGTCGTAATAGGTGTCCTCGTAGTCTGCAATAAGAAAACCGCCGATTGTTGAATAGAAAGTTGTTGAACCTCTTCCATGTTCCGGCCATCTCCAGTATTCCATCAGAACGGACATTGCGGTGGCCACGCATCCAGCGTAACATCTTCCTCCGGGACCGCCTGGAGCAGGTGGACAGTAATAGTTGTATGGATAATCTTGATTCCAGACGGTACGCAGTAACGGACCGATTTCATCTCTGTCTTCTTTTGAGGAGATAAGGGTTGCAGCGTCATCGGTTGTGTATAAAGCCCATGCAGCTGCCACTTCGGCTTCCTGAGGCAGCGAATTCTCACGGGTGTATTCTACCATGTCGAGATATTCGTCCATAACATATTTGAATTCCGGATTGGCATTCTCCAGATTCCATGGTTCGTTCTTTGTGATGTGTGCGATGACAGGAGTCATGACATCCTCTGCAGAAACGACAATGAAACCATCTCCCTGTATTTCAAAGATGTACAGAAGATTGGCACCGTTTCTTGATTCAACAAACCTGTTAATTATTTTTATTTCACTGAAATCAATAGGTGTGGCATAAAAGTTCTGCTCCTGATAATAGTAGTTCCTTGCCACTTTTTCAGCAGTGATAATATCTACATCTTTTGCCTGTGTGAGCATTGATGCTAATATTGCGATTGCAATGACGAGTAATGATTTGATTTTCATGTTGGTATATTTGTGATTAATAAATCAGTTCAATTAACCTTTAACGATGACTTCTCCTGACTTGTAGGCTTCAAGCAGCATTTTAAGGTCTTTGATTTGTTGTTTTAATTCAATGCCTTTGTCGGTGTCTCCAACTTTTATTCTGTAAGCGCTTTGAGCAACGAGAGCTCTTGTGGATTTGATATCGAGTTCCTCTTCTATGGCCTTTTGCGGTGAGACGAAAGGATGGTGTTCGATAACGGTCAGTTTGTAGGAGTCGTACATCAGCGTGAATCCTGCAATACCGGTTTCTTTCTGGTAAGGTTTCGACATGCCTCCGTCTATTACAAGGAGCATTCCGTCGGCTTTGATTGGACTTTCACCTTTAATAACTTTAACAGGTACGTGACCCGTGATAATATGTGAGTTTTCAACCGGCAGGCCAAATTCCTTGAGGATATTTATGCAGGTTTCCTTGTCATTGCGGTAAGTGTAGAATGGGTCAAGGTGTTCCTTGTGGGTGGCCTTGTCTTCGATGAAATACCTTTCAAATGTGGTCATCTGGTCTTTGCCGAACAGAGGTGAATCCGGACCGCACCACATATACCATACGTAGTCGAATTCCTTGGAGTTGTCATCGAGCGACCATCTGTTGATGTACGCTGCACGGGTCATAGTCTCGAATTTGTCGCAAAGGCTCATGCCTTTATATTTTACGTTGTCGAGCTCGGTCTCTCTGAACGAACCGTCTTCATTGAGAGGTATGCAGCCGTGGAACAGCAGGTTGCCATTGCATTTGAGATATAAGCTGCCTGATGAGAAGAAGAATTTGATATGACGCTGCAAAGACTGGCTGTTGAGGAATGAGAATTTCAATTTTTCCATGAGTTCATCTTCCTCAGGTGAAAGCTGGTATGGGTTTTTGGGGTCAACTGTCGGGAAATTCGTGTCAAGCAACGGATATTCCTTGTCACCAATCATGACAGTTCCTTTCTCGAAGTTGATTTTATCAAGCAGCAGTCGGCTTTCCATCTTGAAGTCGGGATTTCTTTTGATAATCTGACCTTCGATTTTGAATTGTATGATGGAAATGGCCTTGTGCATCATGCCTACGAGATTGAGGTTTGAAGAATCGTATTTGTCCAACGGTCCCGATGTCTTAGGGGTAAATACGGTACATGGGTCGTTGCCGTAATATTTCATGGCAAAGGTTGCGAGAGGAAGCATATTTATACCATATACATCTTCAAGAGTGTCAAGGTTGTCATATCTTGTTGATATTCTGACGACTGTCGCAATACATGCCTTTATGCCTGATGCAGCGCCCATCCATAAGATATCGTGGTTGCCCCACTGGATGTCAACATCATGGAACTCCATGAGCTTGTCCATCACCTTGTCGGGATAAGGTCCTCTGTCATAGATGTCTCCTATGATGTGCAGTTTGTCGATGAGCAAACGCTGGATGAAATAGCTGATGGCAATGATAAAGTGATTTGCGCGGCCTATGTCAATTATGGTCTGTATAATCTTGTCATAGTATGGCTCTTTCTTGGATGGATTTTCGTTAAGAAGCTCGTCAATGATATACGCATAATCCTTAGGCATGGCCTTACGTACCTTCGACCTTGTGTATTTGTCGGCAGCGGCACGTGACACGTCAACAAGACGGCGTAAAGTTACTGAATACCAGTTCTCCAAATCATCAACGGTTTTCATTATTATCTCAAGTTTTTGCTCAGGATAATAAATCAAGGTCGCCAGTTGGCGTTTAGATTTCTCACTTATGGTATTGCCGAAAACATCGTCTATTTTTTTCCTTACCATTCCCGATGCGTTTCTGAGAATATGGCTGAAAGTGTCGTATTCTCCGTGAATATCGGTCAAGAAGTGCTCGGTTCCCTTAGGTAGGTTGAGAATTGATTCCAGATTGATTATTTCTGTACAAGCTGCCTGTATTGTTGGAAACTTGTCGGATAACAGGTTTAGGAATTTTAGTTGTTCTTCTGTCAGTTGCTTTTTTTGATCTGCCATGGCTATGAAAAAGTTGTTTGTAAATTAATGTATAGTTCTGAACATTTTGTTCCATCTGATTTTTCCGTTGAAGAGTCCTTTCTCTTTGTCAAGAGACATCCATACGAAGGCTGGTTTGCCCACGATATGGTCTTCGGGGACGAAACCCCAGAAACGGGAGTCGGCTGAATTGTGACGATTGTCGCCCATCATCCAATAATAGTCCATTTTTGTGACGTAAGTGTCTGTTTGTTCGTTATTTATGTAAATCTTGCCGTTTCTGACTTCAATGTCATTGTCTTCATAAACGTCAATAAGTCTTTCATACAAACAGATATTTTTTAAGGTAAGGTGCAAAGTGTCACCTTTCCTTGGAATGTACAAAGGTCCGTAATTATCTACAGTCCACTGATATGCGGTATCATACGGAAACAGATACATTTTACAGTTCTCGGCAAAATAGTCTTCTTTGCGCTGAATGTTTTTGGTGATGGAGATAACGGAAGAATTCTTTTTCAGGATTTCAACTGCTTCATCGGTAAGGGTAAGGTTATAAGTGCTGTCGGCAGCGTTGAAAGTGTATCTTTCAGTGATTTTGAGTTCATCCTTGAGTATTGCCGGCCTGAATTGGCTGCCATTGGTTTTGACAGTGTAGGTGAACTGTAGTTTTCCCTTATGATTTTCCTTTACGCCGTTGATATATGCGTATCCGTCAATGACCTGCATGGTGTCACCAGGAATGGCGATGCAGCGTTTTATGTAGTTTTCCCTCTTATCTACGGGGCGGTAGATTATGTCGCCGAACATGTCCTTCCTTGTGATCACATTTCTTCTTCCATAGTTGCGTACAAGCGAATAATAGCTTGCATTGCTCTGGAATGCCGTGCATACGGTATCTCCTTCCGGGTAGTTGAAAACTATGGGCGAATAGTTTTTCAGTTTTTTCAGGGCAGGATAGCGGTAGTATTTGAGCTGTACCTTGTCGCAATATGAATTGCGCTTGCTGAGAGGAAGAGTGTTGTGGATGAAAGGCACGGATAAAGGTGTCATCGGCCTTCGTGAACCGTATGTCATCTTGTTGACAAACAGATAGTCACCCACAAGCAGAGTCTTTTCCATAGAAGATGAAGGAATGGTATAGGCTTCAAACATAAACATCCTCAGAATACCCACGCCGACAACAGCGAAAATTATCGCATCAACCCATTCGCGAAGAGAACTCTTCTTGAATTCCGGTCGTTTGTCAGGCGGATAATATGTGGCCTTATAACCGAGGTAAGGCAGATAGACAAAAGGTACAACGGCTGCCAGAGCCTCTTGCCACAATGCGTGTTTGTCATGAGCCTTGGCAGTTTCGACAAGCAGCAGGAACATGATGAAATAACCTATGAATGGTATTGCTGCTATTATAAGCCACCACCACGGCTTTCCAACTATTTTTATCCAAACGTAGTAATTGTATATAGGTATAAGTGTATGCCACCATTTGTATCCCGCATTCTCAAAAATCTTGAATGCGAATATCGGCATAAACCATTTTACAATCAATCCTGATAATATGACACTGTCCATGTTTGATTTCAATAAAATTAAAACTTACAAAGATATAAAGATTTTATAATATCCTGCATTTTGAAACAGCCTTTTTTATCTTTTATCCATTTTGCGGCAAGAATCGCGCCGTATGCAAAGGCATCTCTCGTCTTTGCGGTATGCTTGAGTTCGATGGTGTCTAAATCAGAAGTGTACTTTACTTCATGAATGCCTGTCACTTCACCTTCTCTTATGCTTAAAATAGGTATGTTGGCGTCTTTCATGCTGCTGTTTGACAAATGCTGGAGAATCTGATTCTTGATTTGCAGTGCAGTGCCGCTTGGTGCATCTTTCTTATGGACATGATGGGTCTCGGACATGGATATACTGTACATGTTAAGGTTGGAGATGATATCGGCAATTTGGTTGTTGAGAGCAATGAATATATTGATGCCAATGGAATAATTCGGGGCATACATCATGGTTTTGCCTTCATTTTTGCAGACTGTTTCGATTTCAGGAAGCCTGTCGGTCCAGCCTGTCGTCCCGCATACTACCGGAAGGTTGTGCTTGAAGCAGGCAAGTATGTTGTCGTATGCTGATTCAGGAGTGGAAAATTCGAAAGCCACATCTGCATGGTCAAGATAATCTTCTTTCTCGATAAGTTCGTCATGATTGTCAATGGTTGCAATGAGTTGGTTTTCCTCTGTTTTGAGCGTTTTTTCAATGGTTTTGCCCATTTTTCCGTAGCCCATCAAAATATATTTCATGCGTTAATTTATTTGTTGTTAGAAATGTATATGCATTGTGATTCCCGGATAGTTGTTCTGTGGAATTCCGCTTATGGTAATCGGAGCGAACTCGGGAGATATGTTTAATGACAAGTCGTCACTGATGTCGAAGTCCATGAGATGTGCATCTACGATTGCATCGATTATGTTGAGTACATACCATGCTGCGGATACCAGTCCATACAGTTCCACATTGTGGCGGTATTGGTTGTAAAGACTTTCGAGTTTGGTGAGAGAAGGGTATTGTGTGGCGTATTCGTTTGGGGGAGTCCCTTCGGAGCCTTGGTCAATCCAGATGTAGGCGTTATATGCCTTCTGCATGGGAACGGCATTTCTGTAAATCAGATATCCAGTTGCGGCGAAACCGGTCCAGATTATTGGTATTTTCCAATATTTGTGGTTGTATCCCTGACCCCATCCGGGAAGTATGGCAGAATAGATGCCGGCTCTTTTCGGGGAGTGTGTTTCTTTCTGTACTGAATCTGCAACTAAAATATTGCCGGATATTATGGTGTTGTCGATAATGGTGTCATTAGTGATGACGGTTGATGTGTCATGTGGATTGTCATTGACTTCCTGGGCATTGAGACTTGACAGGGCAGCGAATGAGATTAATATGAATGTTATATATCGGTGCAATGCCATGGAAGATTATTCGAACATTTTGAAAAATTCGTCAAGATTGTTCTTGGAATTGAAAGGAATGGTGATGACGCCTTTGCCGTTCTTGCCCAGTTGTATTTTAGGACTTAAACCTGTTTTTTCTTCAAAGTTCTGGCGGAAGTTGGCCATTCTCACTGGCAGCACTTGCGGTGATTTAGTGGATTTTTTTGTGTTTTTTGACTTGTTGTTGGAGACGAGGTGTTCAGTTTCTCTTACTGAGAGGTTTTTCTCGAGGATGGTACGTAGCAGGTCAACCATTTTCGTCTCATCATCGGTTGAAAGCAGGCATTTGGCGTGCCCCATCGAGATTTTGCCTTCTTTCAGAGCGCATTGCACTATTTCCGGAAGTTTCAGGAGTCTCAGGAAATTGGATATAGTGGAGCGGTCCATGCTGACTTTTTTGCTGACCTCTTCCTGGGTCAGACTGCATTCGTCAATCAGGCGTTGGTAACTGAATGCTATTTCCATCGGGTTGAGGTTTCTCCTGTGTATGTTTTCCACCAAAGCCATTTCGAGCATTTCCTCATCGTTTGCGCTGCGGATGTATGCCGGAATTGTCTCCAGATTGAGCATCTGGGATGCCTTGAGACGTCTTCCTCCGGATATGAGCTGGTATTTGCCGGTGTCGGTTTTGCGGACGGTGACGGGCTGTATCAGTCCATGTTCCTTGATAGATGCTGCAAGTTCTTGCAATGCTGTCTCCTCGAATTCGTTACGGGGCTGGTATGGGTTTGTGTCTATTTGGGCTACAGGTATGTCGGAAATGTTATTGGTTGCAAGGTAGTCGTTGCCTTCATAGCTTTCACGTTCCAGAATTGAGTCCAATCCTCTGCCTAATGCTTTCTTCTGTTTGCTCATTTTCTATAGTCTTTTACTTTTTACTTTCCTCCTCTGCATCTCTCAGCATGTTGTTTTTCTTCAGAATTTCTCTTGCGAGGTTCAGATAGTTTATTGCGCCTGTGCTGTTTGCGTCGTGCAGTATGACAGGTTTTCCGAAACTCGGAGCCTCGCCCAGTTTGGTGTTTCTGTTGATGATGGTGCTGAAAACAATATCCTTGAAGTGCGTCTTCAGTTCTTCAAGCACGTTGCGTCGAAGGAGTTCGCGTTTGTCGTACATGGTAACGAGTATGCCTTCAATGGTAAGGTCTCTGTTTAAACGGTTCTGAATGATTTTTATTGTGTTGAGGAGTTTGCCGAGACCTTCGAGAGCATAGAATTCCGACTGGACTGGGATTATCACCGAGTCGGCTGCGGTGAGTGCATTGACGGTGATAAGACCGAGTGAAGGTGAACAGTCGATGAGGATGAAATCGTATTGGTCTTTGATTTTGTTTATGACTTTTTTCATCTTGAATTCTCTGTCCTCAAGGTCAATAAGTTCTATTTCAGCGCCTACCAGGTCGATGTGGGCAGGTATGATGTCGAAAAGGGGTATTTCAGTATGGACTATGGCGTCCTGAGGCTGAATGTCCTCAATTATACATTCATAGATGCTTTTGGTAATGGTTCGTGCATCCAGCCCTAATCCTGTAGTGGCATTGGCTTGTGGGTCGGCGTCAATTACAAGTGTCTTGTATTCAAGGACGGCAAGGCTGCTCCCAAGATTGAGGACTGTGGTGGTCTTGCCGACACCTCCTTTTTGATTTGATACTGCTATTATCTTTGCCATATTTAAATAAACACGTAGAGACAGGTTTTGCCTGTCTCTAATGTATTCTGTTGATTATGTTAAAATTATGTTTTAATAGTTGTTGCCTAAATCATCAAAATTCACATCTTGGCCGAAGTCTTGGTACTCTCTGTTGGACGCGTAACGGCTCAAATCCGGCTTCTCTCCTGTCTCCATGAATGTTATGCTGTCGGATAGAGCATTAGAGAATTTCTCAAAATCTTCCTTGTAAAGAAAAATCTTGTGCTTTTCGTATGACACACGTCCGTCATCATTGTTGAAATGTTTCTTGCTTTCTGTTATCGTCAGGTAAAACTCATTGGAACGTGTGGCCTTTACGTCAAAGAAATAAGTTCTTTTGCCGGCACGTACCGGAATGGACAACACCTCTTCTCTGTCGGCACTATCCCTCTTCTCATACTTATCAAAATTATCCATACATGTATAAAGTTTTTATTCAACTGCAAAAATATAATACTTCGATTTAATAACAAAAAAAAAAGAAAAAAAGTTGTACTTTTGCCAAACATAAAATTTTGAAACTTTATGCTTAACAGGAGACAACTCAGAATAAAAGTTTTTCAATGTTTGTACGCATATTTCTGCTCTGGCGAAACTGATGTGGCGGTTGCTGAAAAGGATCTTGCGAAGTGCATCAATGCAACCCTCGAGCTCATGATATGGCAGCTCTCCCTTCTTACGGAACTCCATTACCATGCCGAAAGACGTATGGAAGATGCCAAAAACAAATTTATGCCTACGGAAGAAGACCTCAATCCAAACCTCCGTTTCCTGAATAACCGCGTCATCCTTCAGCTGAATGATAACAGAAACTATAAACGGCTGCTTGATGATTTTCACGTTTCATGGCTGGAACACGGGGAGGCTATCCGCCGTATTTTCAACGCCATCAAGTCTTCAGAGGATTATGCCGCTTATCTCGCCTCACCCGATGATTACGCTGATGACAAAAAATTCGTTGTTGACATTTTTCAGAATTTTATCTTCGAGGACGATTTTCTCGTTGATTTATATGAAACAAAAAATATTTACTGGTACACCGACTTCTTCCTTTCACAGTTCACTTTGATGAAGTTTTTTGACAACATTACGCCAAATTTTGGAACCGATGCAAAGATAGAAGATTCCATGATGCAGAAGGAATCCACTCAGTATGAGGAAGATAAGGCTTTTGCGCTTGAACTTTTGCGTAACACAATTAAAATCAGGGAACATACGTTGGAACTTATAAAAGGTAAGATTATAAACTGGGAAATGGACAGAATCGCTACGGCAGATGTCATAATCCTGCAGATGGCCATTACCGAACTTATTGAATTTCCGTCGATTCCAGTAAAAGTTACGATTAATGAATATATTGAAATGTCAAAGGCGTTCAGCTCATCTAAAAGTAAGATTTTTATAAATGGCGTACTTGATAAGCTGATTTCCGATCTTACAAAATCAGGTGAAATTCGCAAGACAGGACGTGGCCTGATGTAATTTGTTGATATTGCTATGAATGGAAAAATATATAAAATTATTGTCCTGATTGCCGTATGCCTGCTGGTTGCCGGTTGCGGCCCGAAAAACGATAAACTGTCCCCGTCATTGGTCAACAATCCTAACACTGCCAATGGCTTGGGAGACACCACATCATTGCCTGTAATCACTTTCAACACCACATCGCATGATTTCGGGGAACTGCAACAGGGAGAAACGGTTATGTATGCTTTCAAATTCAAGAATGAAGGCAAATCCGACCTCCTAATTTCATCAGCGACATCGGGATGCAAATGCACCAGTGCCAAGATTTCTAAAAGCGTCATCAAACCTGGGGAAGAGGGGAGAATTGATGTGTCGTTTGACCCTACAGGTGTAGTCGGATTCCAGAATAAGGTGGTGAAAGTTGTTACCAATGCACAGCCTAATATTGTCAACCTATATGTAAGAGCCAATGTGAAGACGGGTACCCTTTGAGTTTAAAAGTTTGACAATGAGTTATGTGAAAAAATTAATACGCTATTTCAATAAGTGTTATGAAAGTAAGACTTATCATGAATGGACAGAGAATGAATTTCTCGTCATTCTTGATCACTTCTTCTATACCTCTTATGATGAAAACAAGTTCAGATATGCCATGTTACAGGCAGTGGAGACATATCCTCGTGACTGTGCCATAATGATTTATCTGTCAAAATATTACTGCCTGAAAAAAAACTACAAGAAGTCAATGCGGATAATCTCTTCCAAGAATATTGATATTGCCCCTGAATACGAAGGGCCGATATGCGCTCTGAAAGGTGACATCTATCGTGCGATGCGCCACTACGATACTGCTATAAAATGGTACCGCAAAGCGATGAATTTCGAGGAAAGCAGAATGTCAGCATACCATCTTGCACACTGCTACTATTCTCTTGGCCATTACGATAAGGCTTTGGAATATTTCAAAACTTTTTACAGGATGATTCCGGAAGAAAAACTTTCGGAAGCTGATGATGTTATTTATGACATGAACAAATGCTGGGAAAAACTCGGAAATTCACAGGATGCGGTGAACTTCTACCAGTCTTTGGTTTATGGTAGCCAACCGTTTTCAGCTGCAGCTTGGTTTTCCCTGGCAGTCAATTACCTGGTCCTTAACAACTATAAGGAGGCTGAAAGGGCTCTGAAATTTTCTATTGCAATCAATCCCGACAGCTCTTCGGCATTCTTTAATCTTGGCAATATCTATTCGCAGACAGGACAATACGATTTGTCGGCTAAGATGTATGATGAGGTTATAAGGCTTGAAGGAGAGGATTCGCTGACTGTTCTTTACAAGGGCGAAAGTCTGTATTACGCGGGCAAACTCAATGATGCAATCAAGTGCTTCCATAAAAGTCTGTTCCTTAATTCGGGCTCTGCTGAGGCAAATTATTGGTTGGCACAGTGCTACTACGTGATGTATGACAACAAGAAGTCAATGCAGTATGTGGAAAAGGCTATCAGAATAGATTCGTCGAATCCTGATTATTACAACCTTCGTGGTAATCTCCGTATGCTTGCTGAAGACAATGTCGGTGCCAGAATCGACCTTAGCAAGTCGGTTTCGCTACAGCCTTCAAATGCCGACAATGTCATTGATTACGTGCATTTCCTGATTTCAACAGGAGAGCCAAAGGAATCAATGGAACCACTTTACGAGGCGATACAAATCAACCCCAACGATGCTAGACTGCATTTTTTGGTTGGCATTTCCGAATATTATCGCGGTGCAAAACAGGAGGCATACGTCAGCATTGCCAACACCATCAGCACTTTCAATTTCGATTCCGACACCGCTGACGCCATAAACGCCAAGAAAAACATTATCCAGGATATTCGTGATTACTACCCGGATTTGCTTGAAGATTCGAATATGCGGGAAGTCCTCGGCGATTTCATGAATCTAAACCAATCATAATGTCACTTCTGTTTGGTCTTGTCGGCGCTAAGCTCGGCTATTCATTTTCAGCTGATTATGCTCACGATTATTTCATGAGAAACAACATGGATGCCGAATATCGTCTGTTTGAGATGGATTATGTCGCCAAAATTATGGATATCATCCATAATAACTGTAATTTGTGCGGACTGAATGTCACTATTCCGTATAAGTCTTCCGTTATCGGATTTCTTGACGAAATTGATGATGATGCGGCTGAAATAGGGGCCGTTAACTGCATTTTTATCAGTCGCGAACACAACAGGCCGCTGCTTCATGGCTTCAATACGGATTATCTTGCGTTTCGTCAAGTGTTGCAGACAATAATCAGACCGGAGCACAAGTCAGCTCTGATTTTGGGAACCGGCGGTGTGGCAAAGGCCGTGGCTTTTGCACTTAAAACCATGTCTATACCATATATGTTTGTTTCGCGTACCAAACAAAACGAATCGACTGTCTGCTATGACCGGCTGAAGGACATCAATATGGACGAATATAACATCATTATTAACGCAACTCCTTGTGGTACTGCAGGTTTTGAATGTTCGGATGTTCCTGAAGTGTCATATAATGACCATTCTTTGCTTTTTGACTTGGTGTATAACCCGCCGTCAACGGCTTTTCAGCGTAGAGGTGTGGAAAAAGGCTGTGTTGTGGAAAACGGACTTCGAATGCTGCACCTTCAGGCCGACCTGTTCTATGAGAGGGTTTTGAGAGAGATGAAATAAAATTTTGATATTTTCCATTATTTGATTTATTTTTGCGAAAAATAACTTAAGACTATGACATTAATATCATCAATATCCGGAATCCGTGGAACTATTGGCGGAAAGCCCGGTGATAACCTGACCCCTCAGGATATCGTAAACTATACATCTGCATACGCAACCGTAATAAAAGAAAAAAAATCCTGTCCTAAAGTTGTGGTCGGCAGAGACGGAAGGTCAACGGGACTGACAGTGAAAAACATAATAATAAGCACTTTGCAGTTGATGGGTGTGGATGTGATTGACATTGACTATACCACTACTCCAACAATCGAAATGGCTATCATCAGATTCAAGTCCGACGGTGGAATTATGATTTCTGCGAGCCACAATCCCATGCAGTGGAATGCTCTTAAACTTTTTGACCCTAACGGCGAATTTGTCAATGCTGAAGATGGGAAAAGAATAAAGGCTCTTGCCGAAAACAGAGATTTCACATACGAGGAATACACTCATCTGGGGAAAGTTGAATCTGTTAACGATATGATTGATTATCATATAAATAAGATACTTGAACTGCCATACGTTGACAGAGATGCAATAGCTGCCGCTGATTTCAGAATTGGTGCTGATACCGTTAACTCCACGGGTGCCATTTCAGTTCCGCTTTTGCTCGAAAAATTGGGAGTAAAGAAAGAAAACATTTTCGTTGAAAATGGTGATATATGCGGCGAATTTGCTCATAATCCCGAACCTTTGGCAAAGAACCTCACAGGTTTAAGTTCAACTATCACAAGCCATCACTGCAATCTCGGCATTGCCGTTGATCCTGACGTTGACAGACTTGCTTTCATGAGTGAAAATGGAGTCTATTTCGGTGAGGAATATACTCTTGTCGCTTGTGCTGACTATATTCTTTCAATGAAAAAAGGCAACACTGTGTCAAATCTTTCATCATCACGTGCATTGAGGGATGTTACAATTCAGCATGGCGGAAATTATTATGCCTCCCCTGTCGGTGAAGTGAATGTGGTTCACAAGATGAAGGAGGCCAATGCAGTTATCGGTGGTGAAGGCAACGGTGGCGTTATTCTTCCTGACCTTCACTACGGACGTGATGCCTTGCTTGGCATAGCACTGTTGCTCACTTATTTGGCAAAAACCGGATTGAAGATGACCGAACTGCGTGAAAAATATCCGAAATACTATATGGCAAAAGACAAGATAACGCTTGACGGTTCAATCAATTTCGAAAATGTCAAGCAAAAGGTGAAAGATACTGTACAGGGATTCTATAACGAAGAAGATGGTCTGAAGATTGACTTTGACAATTCGTGGGTGCATCTTCGCACTTCCAACACTGAACCTATCATCAGAGTCTATTCCGAGGCCAAGTCTCAGGATGAGGCTGAGGAACTGGCACATAGTATTGTTAGATTGATTGAAGGATAACAGTGCAATGAAAGAGGATGAGGTTGCCCATGATGGCATAGTGGTAGATGTCAGCAACGAACTGATAAAAGTGAATATCACTTCGAATGCGGCATGTGGCGGTTGTGCTGCCAAGTCATCCTGTGGTATGTCGGAGATGAAAAACAAATCCATTGACATATATACCAAAAACGGTGGAGAATACGGCCGGCATATTGAACCTTCAGATTATCATGTCGGACAGTCGGTGGAAGTTTATATGAGTTCCTCAAAGGGAACAAAAGCCGTCCTTTATGGCTATTTCTATCCTTTTGTCATTCTTATGGTTGTGCTTGTGATAACCCTTTCTACTATCAAGACGGAATGGATATCAGCCTTGATAACTATCGCTGCAGTTTCACTTTATTATTTGTGTCTGAAATTGTTTTTCTCCAAAAAACTTGACAAGGAATTCACTTTTCGCATTCGCAATAAGGTGGAATAGCCGTAGTATGCAAAAAAGCCGGCACTTGGTCTGCTGGTGAGTCTGAACGGTTACCCGCTGGCCTACTGCATCCACGAGGGGAATAAGTACAAGGGGCAAGGGAGCCAGCCTTCCGCAACAATGGTCATGAAGTGTCACAAACCCATCGAAAAACTATTTGACGGAAACTTCTGGGTGACGCAATGACGAAGTCAGGAGAAATGTGAAACCATAGAGGATTTGTAGGGCTGTTGTATCACGGCAGCCGCATTGTTCATATCACGGCAGCCACCTTGTAATGGCTGCCACAATGCTTCGATATGCTCAGCAACCATGTGACAGCCCTACAATAGCTTACAACTTTACAAATTTAACCACTGAGTCTCCTGATTTCACAAAATAAATACCGGATTTAAGATCAGCGACGTCAATCGATGTACGTGTGCCTTCAAATGAGATATCTTTCACGACTTGTCCCAAGATATTGGTTATTATGATTTCAGACTTATTCCAGCTATCGGAATCCACATATATGTATTTTTCGGCCGGTGACGGATAAACCTTGATTTCTGCCTGCTTTATATCGTTTATTCCGACTACCTCCATGAAGCATGTATCAATAAGCCCAAGGAATGGATAATGTTGCCAGTATGTTTCATTTTCATAGCAGAGTATTACACAATACATTCCTTCCGTCGAGTAAAAATCATAATTCAGAATTGGTGTTAGGTTTGATCCAATTCCCTCAATAAATTCGAGATTCACATCCGGACCAGGGGCGTCAAACATTGCGGATGTATGTATATGTTTCAATCCATCGGCATAATACACGCTGTCCACCACGGCATACGGAATATCATCATCGTAAACCACCCTAACAAATGGCATTGGCCAGCCGTCATAGTCCCAAAGTCGTATGGAATCTCCCACTTTGAGACTCATGTCCGAAACTATAACCTCTTCCGTATCCGATGAGGTTCTGAGATACAGTCTTCCGGTGGTCTGATCTTCTCTAAGATAATGATTGCTCGCAAGGAAATATTCATCAAAATAGCTGTCATTGACATTTTTTGACCAGGTGTCCGGCCACATATAAATTATCGCAAGTTTATAATAAGTCACATCATCTATCATTATGGTTGCATCAGGACGTAACGCATACTCTATGCTAGAAGCGGCATCAATAACTTCAGAAAAGATTGACCATTTAGTGTATTCACTGCCGAAATAGGACCTGTATGGTTGCGCAAATCCGCTGGCTGACAGTAAAACCATCGCCAAGAATAAAAGTAATTTTTTCATTTTCATTTTAGTTTTAGTTTAATGGTTCTGTGATTTTAAAGTTGAATTTTTTCGCTTAAACTTTTATATGCAAAAGTAGAGTATCGCAAAAACATAAATCACAAAACCATGCTGGAAAAATGTTGGAATTTTTCCAGAACAGACGAAAGGCTACCAAAAAGTGCCAAAATCATTCAATCACTTCCCAATGTCCACCCTTGTCAGGCCCGACACGGCGAATAATGCCCTCTTCCTGCAACCTGTTGGTAATGTTTACGATAGACCGTCTCGTAATGCCAATAATCTCCGCCATTTCAGCGGTGGTTATTTCTGGCCTCTCCTTAATCAAATCCACAATTCTTTGTTGACTTTTCTGTGAACTTTTCTGTGAATAACCCTGTGTTTCGTCCAATGCAACTTCACTCAAAACCCTTTCCGGATGGCCTATAAGCCCTTCCGCAACCCTCATAACATACTTCGTTACGCTTTCGTCCAGCCCAAGTTTTTCCTGTAAATTCTCACCATGTTTCCTGACTCCCGAATAAGTTCGGCTTCTCAGCGCCGCTATATCACTTTCTCCCAAGCCTATCAAATACAGATGGCAAAGTGCCAAGTCAGTGTGCCTCAAACCAGGGTAACGGCTCAAAAGTACATTGTCAAAACCCTTGTAATGTCTTTCCACGGCATCTTTGAGTTGTTTGAAATCCTCTTCCTTAAGGGCAATGGTTTCATGCTTGAAAGATGTGTCGCGCGTAGTGATATGTTTGCCATGCAGCAGATCATTGATGTGTTGGCATATCGGTTCTTTCAGAAAAGCCTCTCGCTGCCGCTCTGATTCATCGCGTTGCTGGGTTAAAGCCGTTTCCAAGATATTCACTTGGGTTTCACGCTGCCGAAGGCTTTGTCGCAAGGCTTCTTGTTCCTTCTGGTAGGCTAACCGTTCTGTTTCCAACTCCTCCTCATGCCGCTTCCTCGTTTGCGATATTTCTTGCTCCGATTGGTCTTTCTGTAATTTCAGTTCCTCTTCATGCCTTTTCACTATTTCTTCCACCTTTTGCTGATGTTTTTGCTTGGCATCGGCTAACTGTTGTTCTGCTTCCGCTTGCAATTGTCTTAACTCATTTTCATGCTCTTGTTCTGTCTCACCAAGCACCCTGTCCGCTTCTTCCTGCTGTTCCTTCAATAGCTTCTTGCTCTTTAGCTTTGCTAAAATAATGATGGTTATTACAACTACAACGGCAATAGGCACGATTATTTTTATTGTTTTTTTAATAGACCTTTCTCTTTCTGCTTCCGCCTCTTTTTCCTGCTTTTGATTCTGGTAATTCTTGAACATGTCATCAAGTTTCGAGACCAAAGCCTTATTCTCTCCCTCAGGTTTCTTATGTTCTACCAAAAAATGCACACAAACATCGGCTTTCTCAGATTCTTCTATACTGTCATAAATATTGCGCAAATACTCTGCGGCTTGAATCTGGAATAGTGTGTTATCTGTGTTTTCAAAAACAGTAGTTAAATAATATAGTGCTGAATCATAAATGCCCTCTTCATAATAAATAGCCCCAATGATCAAGTATCGATTTAATCTCTCTGCTTCATCATCAGCCAGCATGATGATTTGGCTAAGTTCATCCAAAAGTTGGTCAAGCCCAATTCCATACTGATAATCTGAAATAACTTTGCTCGACACTATATCTCTATAGACCAAATTGTCAGTGTCTGTCATGTTTTCCAAAGCCTGCTCATAATACAATCTCGCTTTTTCTATCTCATTAATCTTGTCATATTGCTTGCCGATTCTATATAATATCTTGGGAACGCCAATAGGAGAAATGGGCTTTATTTTACAATATACAAGCGAGTATTCATAACAAGTGATGGCAGATTCCATCATATACTGCGCCGAAAATATTTCACCGAGACGTCCATACGTTAAGGACATAAACTGCGCCTTATGCCCCACCAATTCCTTTTCCTCAAAATGTCCCTCCATCACCTCCAATGTCCTTAGGTATTCCGCACAGGCATTCACCACGTCGTCTTTTTCATAATACCCCACACCATTAATATAATGTGCCCGCGCATCCAAAAACGCAGTGTTTTGGACATTTTTGGCGGACGCACGCGGTGCGTCCCTACGACCGTCAGTTTTATATCCATCCGCTGCCACTATCGAATCAAAATAATCTACCGCTTTCAGCAGCTCCTCACGGTTACTCTGCTCATAATAGTTTTTATACAGCAATTCCGAAATCAGCATCTGGCAATAATGCCCCTCAAACTCATCCAAGCTGTCCGCCTCGGGGCTTGCCGCAAACTTCAACATCACCGTCAAAGCACTATCCG
>JAEEQW010000020.1 GCA_016285515.1 Bacteroidales bacterium | reverse complement strand
CTTGGCGATGGTTTTACTGTCAGCCAGCGGATTTGCGCAGCCATACAGGTCTTATTTCGGCAATGAATACACTAAATGGTCAGTCTTTTCTGCAGTTATTGATGCTGATTATACTATGGAGTGTGCGTCACGTCCTGATGCAACCATAGTGTTAGATAGTGTAACTTATTATAAACTTGCGGTATTTAAAATTATGTTTCCGGATACTTGGTCAATAAATGTCAATGACAGCTATTTTGATCGATATTTCCTTGCGAGCAATCATTATCTTAGAGAAGATCAGACCACCGGAAGACTGTATCTCAGAACCTCATCGGATACGGAAGAGTTTATAGTTTCTGACATGAGCCTCAAAGTTGGAGATTCCATACGGGTTTATGACCGTGACGACGACCCACTGCCATTTTTTAGGGAGTGTTTGGTTTACAATGATGATATTCCGTATGCCGTGGTGGACAGCGTGTATTATGCCGATGGATTGAAACATATACATACATCCGCAATGTTTGAAGCCCCTGGTGATTATATGAATCTTGAATTTATCGAGGGAATTGGATCAAACATAACACCAATTCTGAATTATTATCACAGCCCGTGGGGAATGTATAATGCAATACTCTGCTATGAAAATGAAACGTACTGGAAACATTTTTTTGGGATTATTGATACATGCTTCTGGGTGCCCACCGCCGGAATAAACGATATAAAGCAGGCAGAAATCAAGGTTTATCCGTCACCAGCCGAAAAATACATATATGTGGATTCCGATAGCCGGAATAAGTATGAAATCATAATAACCAATATATTAGGACAAGTCGTGAAAGATATTTCATTTGAAGGTACACGTACATCAATTGACGTAGCAGATCTTAAATCCGGTATCTATTTTGTGAAATCAGGAGATTCAGTGGTTAAATTTGTGAAGTTGTAGGCTATTGTAGGGCTGTCACATTGTGGCAGCCCTACAGGCGAATTGACAATACGGTTGCCGTGATACGACAGCCCTACAAATCATCATGTTGAGAGAAGCCGTAAGGCTATAACAAAAAATGCGAGTATATGTAGGCAATTACATGCCAGGTTCGTTCTTGGCCTGCTCCATTGCACTGAATTTCAATGAATTCTTTCTAAGACGATAATTTTCCAGACGGTTTATCGTCAAGTCTTTTGCAAGGTACATCGCACAACGCAACGGTTGTGTGTTGACTATGTTCTTGCCGGCCTTTTCATAATCGGCTTCGCAGTAAGGTTCTGTCACCACGAATGGAAGTCCTGCCGTATAAACGGCACCCTCACGGCCATTCAGGAAGGCAAAGATTGTAGTCGCCTGCTGCTCATAAATGGTAAGAATTGCATCAAAAAGCCTGAATTCACTTTCATTGAAAAGATATGAGGTGGAATAGGGTCCGTAAGCGAAAATTTTGTCAGAAGCGACAGTTTGGATGGCCTCAGTGATGATGCGTTCCTCGTCTCCTCCGATGTACTGTCCCATTTCATTAAGCGGATTTACTGAAATCACAGCTATACGCGGGAAGCTTATCATAAAATCGTTTTTAAGGATATGGTCAAGATGACGTATTTTATTGCATAAGAGCGAAGCAGTCAGGTGACTATTGACATCACTAAGTTGGATGTTGCTGGTTACGGAAGCAATCTTATATTCATCTTTGCAATAAATTCTGAAAAAATTCTCGGCATTAGACTTTTGTGCAAAGAAAAAACTGTTGCCTTTGAAATCAGGAGCCGTATTCTTAAGCAGTCCCTGAGATATCGGGCAGCACACAATAGAATCTATCGCATGAGCTTTAATGGCATCGTATGAGGCATTCAGCGACCTAAGGGCAAGCTCGGCTGCTGACTCAGACTGCACACCCAATGTAACCTTATATTCATCAGAACTGATATTGATAAGATTAGCTTTGCAGGGTGTAATTTCATTGTTTTTTGCCGATGCGAAGGAAAAGCTTTCGCATTTCAGCATTTTTCTGAAATACGAGACAAGTTTGGATGAGCCGAATAATACGGGTGTAAAGAGTTCGCCGATTGATTCATCGGACAGGGTGTTGATTATCATTTCATACGAAATGCCATTATAGTCACCCTGTGCGATGCCAATCCTGATAGAGTTGTTTTTCGATGGTTTGTGGTTTTGTTCCATGTATAAATAATTTGGTTTTATTTCCCCTCTTCCTTCGGCTTGATGTCCTTCGGCTTCATCTGCGGGAACAACAGGACATCCTGGATGGAATGGGAGTCTGTCATAAGCATGCACAGACGGTCAATTCCGATGCCGAGGCCGGATGTTGGCGGCATACCGATTTCAAGAGCGTTGAGGAAATCCTCATCGACCACCATAGCTTCTGTATCACCGCGTTTACCCAAATCAAGCTGTTCTTCAAGACGTTCACGCTGGTCAACAGGATCATTGAGTTCGGAGTAGGCATTGCATATTTCCTTACAGTTGCATACTGCCTCGAATCTTTCAACGAGACCTTCGCTGGAACGGTGTTTTTTAGCCAAAGGTGACATTTCGATAGGATAGTCAGTAATGAATGTCGGCTGTATGAGTTTGCCTTCGCATGTCTCCCCGAAGATTTCATCTATGAGTTTGCCTTTGCCCATTGTAGGGTCAACTTTCACTCCGAATCTTTTAGCAACTTCAACTAATTGTTTTTCATCCATCTGTGAAATGTCCACACCTGTAAAATGCTGTATCGCCTCATACATGGTGTATCTCTTCCAAGGGCGTTTGAAACTGATAATCTTTCCATCGACCTCAATGTCAGTTGTGCCGTGAAGGTCCAATGCTATACGTTCAACCATCTGTTCCACAAGGTCCATCATCCAATAGTAATCCTTATATGCCACATAGAGTTCCATCTGTGTGAATTCCGGATTATGGAAACGGTCCATACCCTCATTTCTGAAATCCTTTGAAAATTCATAAACACCGTCATAGCCTCCGACTATCAGTCTCTTGAGGTACAATTCATTTGCTATACGCAAATAGAGAGTCATGTCGAGAGTATTGTGGTGAGTTTTGAAAGGACGGGCAGCGGCACCGCCATAGAGAGGCTGAAGTATAGGGGTTTCAACTTCAAGATATCCTTTCTCGTTCAGAAAGTTGCGCATCGAGTTGATTAAAGCGGTTCTTTTAATGAATGTGTCACGAACTTCAGGATTGACTATCAAGTCAATATAACGCTGGCGATAGCGAAGTTCAGGATCAGAGAAAGCATCGAAGACATCACCGTCCTTCATCTTTACAACAGGCAACGGAGTCAGTGATTTGGAAAGGATTTTAAACTCCTTAACATGAATTGATATTTCGCCAACTTTGGTAATGAAGACAAAGCCTTTAACGCCAATGATATCACCGATGTCGGTAAGTTTTTTGAAGACGGTGTTATACATGGTCTTATCTTCACCCGGGCAGATTTCGTCACGTGTGATGTAAAGCTGGATTCTGCCTTTGGAATCCTGGAGTTCTACAAATGAGGCAGCACCCATAATACGGCGGCTCATTATTCTTCCCGCAATGGACACATTTTGGAACAGAGTGTTGTCCTGCGGATATTTCGACTTTATTTCAGCCGAGTTGCAGTTTACTTCGAATAACTCTGCAGGATAAGGATTTATACCTAATTCCCTTAATTTATCTAATGTTTGTCTTCTGATTATCTGTTGTTCGTTTAATTCCATGATAGATTTGATAATTTGAGTGATTATTCATTAATTGCCTTTTGTTCGTCATCCGTTAAATCGCTTGACCATGGAAAACCGTACAGTCCCTGCATAAGTCTTGCAGTTTTCTGTTCAGGAGTCATGGCTTCATATTCTTCACGTGCCTTACGGTATCTTTCTGCTTCTTCGGATCTTATCCTTTCATATTTAATTTCAAGCCAGCTTTTGAGGAAAGGTTCTGCCACTGAAGGGAACAATTGGAGCAGGAGCATGTCACGTTCGCTTTGGGCAGCTCTTTCACCTCCGTATTCAGGCAGCGGCGGATTTGCAGGTTCCTTATAGTCCTCTTCCGTAAAAGGCTGCTCCTTTTCGTCACCACATATCAATTTTCTGAATTCAGGATCCACAGGAATAGGAGTTTCACCGTATTTGCCCTTTACAAGGTTGATATACTGAACCGAATTGTTGGTATAGAACGACAGTCCCTTCGATTTGTCAACAACACAGTTTACAGCCTCTCCACCAACAATCTGGCTTGTAGGCGTTACCAATGGAGGACAGCCTGCAGCGATGCGGACAGTCGGAACTGTCAGCAGAACCTTGTCAAGCAGATTGTCCAGACCAAGGGTTTTCAGTTGGGCTCTCATGTTGGAATACATACCACCAGGGATTTCAGCATTTTTTACCATCTCGTTAGGAGCAGGATAATCGTAATAGTTCTCTATCTTATGAACATAGTCGAGCAATTCAGCCTCATTATTCTTCTTTGCAGCCTCAATCGCCTTGTCGAAATATTCGTCAACTTCCTTTGGAAGTTTTGACAAATCGGTAATATCCAGCTTTTTAGGAAGTTTGTCCCTATAGTTGTCAAATTCAGAAAGTTCCCTTCTTATCTCATAAAGCACATCGCTGAGTTTTGAGATAACCTTAGGATTGCCATCGATTTCGATACCAAGCTTCTTGGCAAACACATAAACAAATTCATAAGGAGGTGCAGCAGTGCCGCCACCGAAAGGTGTCACTGCAGTATCAACTATATCAGCACCGTTGAGTATGGCCATCAAAGCTGAAGCAACACCATATCCCGGTGTGCAGTGGGTATGATAGTCAACTGGCAGTTGGCAGTTTTCCTTGAGTGCTTTCACAAGTTCAGCTGCAACATGCGGCGAAACCAATCCTGCCATATCCTTTATGGTAATCATGTCGGCACCGAGTTTTTGCAATTTCTTTGCCTTTTCAACAAAATAGTCTATCGTAAATATTTTTCCTGGAAGTTTCTTGCGTGAGAAATATGCCTGCAAACGTTGTTTGCGGGTGAATTTCGGATCGACCGTATAGCATATCGAACAATCGGCAATACCGCCATTCTCCTTGACATACTTTATGGTTGAAATCATGTTGTTGGTATCGTTAAGGCAGTCGAAGATACGCATTATGTCAATGCCGCTTTCTATTGCATTCCGGTTAAAGCCCTCAATGATTTTGTCAGGATAAGGATTGTATCCAAAGAGGTTTCTTCCACGCGACAATGCCGTAAGTTTGGAACTGTCGCCAATGACCTCATTGATTTTTTCGAGTCTGTGCCATGGGTTTTCATGAAGATAACGCATGACAGAATCAGGGACTGCGCCCCCCCACACTTCCATTGCGTAGAACTTTGCCTCCTTGAACAGTTCAAGTGTTCTGTCAACTTGAGATTGGTTCATACGGGTAGCAAACAATGACTGCTGACCGTCACGAAGTGTCAAATCGCGGATTTTCAGATGTTTGTTCATTTATTTGTTGTCGTAAAAGATTTCTGCTAATATTTTGCAAAGATAGTTATAATTGCTATTTATGTCAAATCTTATGACGGAAAAAAGTCATTTGACATGTGATGCAATATCAGCAAATTCTTCCGGTGACAACGTTTCAGGACGACGGGCAAGGATTTCCATGTCAGGCAGACTGTAACACTTCAGGGAATTGCGCAATGTCTTGCGTCTTTGGCTGAAAGCGGTTTTTATGATTCCCGTATATAAAGCCTCATCAACACCGATATCCCTGACATCATTGCGGACAAGTCTGATGACGCCGGATTTCACTTTTGGCGGTGGAAAAAAACTGCCTTCATTGACGGTGAAACAATATTCGCATTTATACCATGTCTGCAGTAGGACACTAAGAATGCCATAAACCTTGCTTCCGGGAGGCGAAACAATACGCTGCGCCACTTCTTTCTGGAACATTCCTGAAATACAGTCAACATAATCCTTGTATTCCAGAGCCTTGAACAAAATTTGAGATGATATATTATAAGGATAATTCCCAATTATCTGAAAATGAGCATCTTTGTCAAACAATTCAGATATATCCATTTCGAGAAAGTCACCGAGGATGAATTCATGGGAATGGTCGGGGTACATTATGTTGAGATACTCTATTGACTCTTCGTCAACATCAACAGCTTTGAGATTGAGACAGCGGTCGAACAGCTGTTTTGTCAGGATTCCCTTCCCCGGTCCGATTTCGATGACATTGGGACATTCTGGCAGAACCAAGTTGCTGATTTTCCGGGCAATACCCTGGTCTGTCAGAAAATGTTGCCCAAGCCGTTTTTTAGGTGAAACATTCATCTCAGTTTGTCTGCTGATGAAACATAGGGACATAGATGATATCATCCTCCGGTGCGATGACATTGACGCTTTTGTCACCCCGCAATTCTCTGAACTTTTCGCGTGCGGAGACTGCAAAAACACTGTCGGAATAGTTCAATACAATTTTTTCATAAAGCGACTGTGCCTTTTCCTTATTGTCGAGATAGCGTTCATTGATGAAAGCGCGTGTGTAAAGAGCCTCGTCTGCTATGATTTCATCCGGATATTTCTCCTCTATGATGCCAAGAAGACTGTCGGCCTCGGCAAATTTGTGTTTTTCGATATAAATTACTGCCTTTTTATAGAGAGCATCATCTTCGACAGGACTCCACGCATTGACATTTGACGCAGAATCGAGATAGCAGAGAGCCTTGTCATATTCTTTGTTGAATACTGCAAAATCGGCTTGTGAAAAGTATTTCAATGCAAGGGACACTGAATCCTCCGTTTTGTTGTCCTTAATGAACAGACTGAGTTGCATGGCATCATTGGCGATAAGTTTTTCCGTTGAAGCTTTAAGGACGTCAAGTTTGGTTTCAGCCCATCCAAATTCTCCCAAATAATACGAAACCAACGCATTGCGATATTTTGCCTCATGCCCCAAGGGTTCTTCTTTCAGTGATTTTTCAACCTGCGAATATAAAAGAATGGCTTCCCACGGGTCACCAGAGGCAATTCTGATGTCACCAAGAGCCAATTTTATTTTTGCAATTTCCAAGGATTTTTTCGTGGTTGAGAGAAGAGATTCAAGCATTTCAGCGGCGGAATCATAATCATGGAGATAAAACGCCTTCAGGTTTGCTGCATTGATGATGGTGGGCAACATTTCAACCGACATCGAAGTCTCGGCGAGAATGTCGGAAAATTCCTTGTCGAGCCGGTTCAGCTGTTCCTCGGTAATATTCTCACTCGTTTTAAGTTGTTCGAAAGCCATGTCCGAAAGACCTATCTTGGCTTCACGGACTATGGCCGGGTTGTCGTTTTTATATTGGTCAATAACGTAATTATAAGCCTGTTCGGCTATTTTGAAATTGTCATTCAAAAAACAAGTGTTGGCAAATTCGAGCACATCCTCACCACCGCCCTTTTCGAGTCTGTCGAGTGCCTTGACCTGACGGAAAGCGAGTTCAAAATCCTTCACCTGAACAGAATACCAAAGCATCATTTCGCTGTACAGAGTAATGTTAGGATGCTTTTGAGTACGTGCAAGCAGTTCTGAACGTATGGCATCGGAAATGGTGCCGTCAGGGTCATTTGACATATAATTCTGAAACGTGGAATAAGTCCTGTTAAGGTTTTTAGGGTCATAGACAATATAATCGACCATCTCTCTTGCCATGTTCGGGTAATCTTTGTCAAGATAATAGCAATGGGCTATGTTGAAACAGAAAAATGAAGGGCTTTGTAAGAGCTCCCTACCCTTCTGATAAACCTTGATGGCATATTTATATTCGCTTATGCTGGTGAAGGAATTGGCAAGAGCATATATTTCATTTTCATCAGCAGAGAGGTTTTTCAATGCATCATCGAAGATTTTGTAGCCCTTGTTAGGACTGCCGTTGATAATATATACGTAGCCTTCATCGACCTGATATTTCAGACGGTTGGTTTTTTTAGCTGATTTCCCGGCTTTTTTGGCAAGTTGGAGAGCTTCATCATACTCACCGGAGCCGATGAGGGAATAGAAATAATACCTGTAGTTAGTATAGTTGGGATTTTTGGCGTACAGTTTTTTGTACATTTCAGCAGCCTTGACGTAATCTCCTGAGACATAATACTGTATTGCCAGTTCGTCATCAGTTTTGTCAGGCTCCACCGGTGTGCCGAGCGGATCGTAAATTTCAGCAGGCGCAATAATCTTGTTGTTATCATTCTTCTTGTTGTCCTGACAGAAAGAATGAAGAGGTAAAAGGATGGTCAGAGAAGCCACCAACCATCCATATAGAAAATTCTTCAGTTTGAAAAGCATTGTTATTTTATCATATTGCAGCCCATGTAAGGCACGAGAACATCAGGAATGCGGATTCCATCTGGTGTCTGATTGTCTTCGAGAAGAGCGGCGACAATACGTGGCAGGGCAAGAGCGCTGCCATTAAGCGTATGAGCAATAACAATCTTGTTGTCAGCGGTTCTGTAACGCAAATGAAGTCTGTTTGCCTGGAAAGATTCGAAATTGGAAACGGAACTTACCTCAAGCCATCTCTTCTGAGCTGCAGAGAAGACTTCAAAGTCGTAAGTCAGTGCAGAAGTGAAACTTATATCACCACCACATAGTCTGACAATTCTGAACGGCAGACCCAACGCGCGGATGAGACCTGCAACATGTTCAACCATTTCATCGAGAATTTTGTAGGAATCTTCCTGACGGCTGATTTCAACGATTTCCACCTTGTCGAACTGGTGCAGACGATTGAGACCGCGGACATCCTTACCGTATGAACCCGCTTCACGGCGGAAACATGCGGAATAAGCAACTCTCTTTATCGGCAGATCCTCTTCTTTGACGATGACATCCCTGAAGATGTTGGTCAGAGGGACTTCAGCTGTAGGAATAAGATATAGATTATCAATTTCACAGTGATACATCTGCCCTTCCTTGTCGGGCAACTGACCGGTACCGAAACCGGAAGCTTCATTGACGACCAGCGGGGTTTCATATTCCGTAAAACCATTCTCAATGGCAGTATTGAGGAAAAATGTCACAAGAGACCTTTGAAGACGAGCGCCAAGGCCGCGATAGAACGGGAAACCGGCACCTGTGACTTTGTTGCCGAGTTCAAAGTCAATGAGGTTGTATTTCTTGGCAAGATCCCAGTGGGGAAGAGCATCTTCCGGAAGATTGGGGATTTCCCCTTCCATTTTTACAACAACATTGTCATCAGCATTCTTCCCTTCAGGAACGAGGTCGCACGGTGTATTGGGCATCTCAATTATGAGCTTGTTGATTTGGTCCTGCAATGAGTCGAATTTCTCACTGAGCTCTTTGCTGAGTTCCTTAAGCTCTGTAGTTTTAACCTTCAGAGCTTCAGCTTCCTCACGCTTGCCTGTTTTGTACATTTTGCCTATTTCAGCGGCAAGACGGTTTGACTCGGAAAGGGTACTGTCGAGTTTGGCCTTAGCCTCTCTTCTGTCTTTATCAAGTAATATGATTTTGTCAACGATTTCGTCGGCTTTAAAATGCTTTTTTGCGAGTGCCTTCACTACGGCATCTCTGTTTTTCAAAATTTCATTAAGCTGCAGCATGATTATTTTAAATTTAACCTGCAAAGATAGATAAAATAAATAATTTATCCGTAACAGATTATTGATTAATTATTTCATTGGAAGACACAGAAATCCACCCGTAACCGTTGATGTGGCAGGTCACCGTCGAATCATCGGTTTTTCCGATTCCGAGGAAATCCCATACATGACCGGTAAGATTGATGGTTATGTCAACGGGATAATGGTTGAAATTTACCGCGACAAGTATGAATTTGTCTTTGATATTTCTTAGGAAGGCATAACACTTCATATCGTGCAGATGCCGGTTAATCCACATAAGGTCATAGAAAGAGCCTTCGGAGATTTCATCGTTGTCGGATACAAAATGAAGTATTTCCGAATATTTGGCACGCAATGACTTTTCGGAATCAGTAAGTTTTTTATCGTTAAATTTACCCTCGTTGTTCCATCTTTTGATTTTATCGATGCACCAGTAGTCAAAGATAGTGGTTTTACCGTCATCTTTGCTGAAGCCGCAGCTTCCGTTGGCGTTTTCACCCAACTCCTGACCAAAATAAACCATAATGGGACCTTTATGCATTAGGGCAGAAACCACAAAGGCAGGGATTGCGCTAAAAGGATTTCCGGCAAATTGATCTGAGGCTATGCGTACTTCGTCATGATTTTCAAGGAACCGCAGCATACTGTCATTGCAGCAGCCAGTCCGCTGCCAGCTTCGGGTTATGGCATCAATACCAGCCTGATGACGGATTATCGCCTTAAGGCTGTCATACATGTCAACTTTGTCATAGAGGTAATCAAATCCTGCCTGCAGAAATTCTTGATACAAGTCAGGTTTATATATTTCAGCGATAAAAACGGCATTGGGGTATTCGGTTCTTATTTCGGCTATGACCCATTTCCAAAATTCCACCGGCACCATTTCAGCCATATCGCATCTGAACCCGTCAACCCCCTTGTCAAGCCAGAATTTCAGCACCTTGTGCATATTGGACCACGTCCGGGGAATAGGGACAAAATGCTTTGAATTGTCAGAGATATCGACTCCGTAATTCAATTTTATTGTATCATACCAACTGTCGATTGGAGGCGTGGCGCTAATCAGGTCATTACCAGTCACTTTTGCAGGAAATTCCATATATGACAAAGTCTTGTCATAGAATTGTTCATAGACCTCGCGCGGAAGTGTAAGATACTCATTTTGAATATAATAGAACATATTATCTTTTTCAAAGAAATAATCCGTCCTATCCGTACAGCCTTTAAAAGATTCCATATTATACTGTCGTGAGACGTGGTTAGGAACAAAATCGATGATGACATTCATCTCCAATCCATGGATTCTGTTTACAAGGCGTTTGAATTCAATCATGCCTTTATCTGCATTTACTGCAAGATCGGGGTCAACCTGAAAGTAGTCGGTTATAGCGTATGGTGAGCCAGCTTTACCCTTGACAATCAGAGGATTATTGGCTGGGAAGCCCTCATATCCTGTTGTAGTGGCATGACGGATTATGCCGGTAAGCCAGATATCCGTTGCACCGAATTCGCGGATAGACTTAAGGGCTTTATTGGTAATATCATTGAATTTGCCGCATCCGTTTTCAATGATTGAACCATTGAAATGGTTACGGTCATTAATATTGCCGAAGAGTCGGGGCAACAATTGGTATATTATATGCTTCATTTGAAAAGATTATGGCGCAAAGTGAAATTATCGGGCATTTCCATATCATAAAGTCTGTGACGCAGAAATTCACCGAGGTCTTTGCTGTTTTTGTATTCTGCCTGTTCTTCCACGGAAATGATTTCACCGATACCAATACGTTCCTGTTTGTTTTTTTTGTTGAAGAACTCACGAGGCAGGCGTAACACCCTGATTTTCCAACTGATAACTCCTAACCAATAGTAAAACATCGAGTTATGGTCGAAAAAACGAACAGGAATGACAGGGCAATGTGATTTCTGAATCACTCTGATGATAGTATTATGCCACTGTCGGTCCTTAATTTCACGTTTCCATACGTTGAGGTTGGAAACCGCGCCTGCGGGGAATAGTCCGAGAGGATGTCCATCCTTAAGATGGGACAGAGTTTGGTATAGTCCGGAGATGCTGTCCTTCTGCACACCCTTCGTGGAATTGGTATTGGGGATGACATTGATGAAACTCGGGCTGAGTTTGGCAATCATCGAAATAATCTTATTGACGATGATTTTATAGTCACTGCGTAAATGGCCGAACAAGTCAACAAGGATAATACCGTCAAGGCTTCCATACGGATGATTGCTGATGGTAATGAAGTTATCGGGTAGGTTTTTAAGTCTTTCCGCATTACCTATCTTATAATCCATATTGATATCATTAAGCAGGAATTGGGCAAAATCAGGACCCAGCAATTCACCGCCCCTGTCATATATATCGTTCACCTTGTCGAGTGCTGTGAATCTCATGAGAGATTCAGCGGTCTTTTCACTGATTTTCGGAACAAATTCGGCAAGTTGTCTGGCAGTTATTACAGGCATAAATCATTTCTTTTTATCTTTTTCACTATCTTTATCCTTTGGCATAGGGTCCATTTTGCTGTATTCCATAGCATCTTTTACAATTGTAAAGACATAAAAGACAGTTAGAATTATCACGATAGCCGAAACGACATAATCCATTAAAGTGAAAATCATAGTTTTGCCGAAAATGGTCACAGGGGAGGAATATTCGCGCAAAGGACGGATTAGGGCGAAAGCCGCATTCACCAATATTACGATCAACCTGAACTCTGTAGGTCCCAGACCCGCGTATGTAAGTCTGAATTCATTTTTAAGATGGGCATCGACTGTGACATTGATAGTCAACATAAGATAGACAACCAGTGCCAGCAGGGTGATATCAAAACGCATAAGCACCGACAACCCTGCCCCCATAAACATGAGGCATTCATTGATGATGTCCATAGTATGGTCAAAATAGAAACCATATATAGGACGTTGAGTATGGCGGACACGTGCGAGAGTACCATCAAGGGAATCGCCAAACCAATTGACAATCAGCCCAAAAGAACTTAGCCATAAAAAATTGATATTGACATGGGTAAGTATATATCCGAGAGCCACTATAAACGCACCAATGGTTCCCAAAATGGTAAGATAGTCTGATTTGACCCATCGCGGCATTCTTTCAGCCATCCATATAAGTGCTTTGCGTTCTAATCCGTTCAGGATAGAAGTCTGTATTCTTTTGGAGTGTTCAGATTTTTGACGAGCCATAGTCAAGTTTTTTTAAGTATGTCCTTGCACGTTTGTGTACTACTGATTCATAAGTCTTCCAGAAGTTCTGTATTTGTATGTTATCTTCCAATTCACGAGTACTTTCGACATATTTGTAACCGTTTTTTATCATATTTGGAAGTATTCTTGCCACTATCATAGCAGTAACTCCTTTGCTCCTGTATTCCTCGTTGACGGCAACAAGAAGAGAATCCATAATATCGTTATGTTTCAATGCCTTGAGAATATGGATAAAACCGAACGGGAAAAGACGTCCGCGGTTTTTCTGCAAAGCCTTGGCGATATCAGGAACACAGATTCCAAAACCTACAACCTTCTCATTAGCATCGAGAATCACGGAACAATACTGGACATCGATAAACTTGAAAAACTGGTTTTTCAAATCTTCACATTGTCCGGATGAAAGTATGGAATACCCATGCAGAGCGGAATAAGCGCGGTTCATGCACTCAAAAATACCATCGGCATATCTCAAGATATCACTATGTTTCTTTAATTCCCCATGATGCAGGTTATATCTTTCTGCAACCAAATCATTTGCCCGCAGAATCCGTTCATCAACATTATCAGGGACTTTTATGAAACGCTCAACATAGTTGGTAGTCGGAACCAAACCTGTAGCAATAAGTAAAGGCTCATAATAAGGATAATTGTATTTCCCGTACGGGGTCGCGATTTTGTCGAAACCCGCAACAAGCACACCTGCGACATCAAACTCGAGAAATCCGTAAGGACCTTCTATCTCCTCCATGCCCTTTTCCTTGGCATAATTCTCAACAGTCTGAATCAAAGCATTTACAACATCCTGTGAATCTATGAAATCAATAAAACCAAATCTGCAGATTTTACTTTTAACAAAATCGTTATACCTATGATTAATGATGCCGGCAATTCGTCCCACTATATTATTTTTCTCATCATACGCGAGCCAATATTTTGCTTCACAAACTTCGAAAGCGCGATTCTTTTTAGGATTCAATGTATCTCGGTCAGCACTTTCAAGTTGAGGGACATAATACTGATTATCGGCATACAATACATTCGGAAAATGAACGAATTTCTTCAATTCACCTGCCGAATTAACTTCTTTAATCTGTATAGTCATATAAACAATTTAAACTGCAAAGA
Source organism: Bacteroidales bacterium (assembly GCA_016285515.1). Classification (GTDB taxonomy): domain Bacteria; phylum Bacteroidota; class Bacteroidia; order Bacteroidales; family BM520; genus RGIG7150. The sequence goes on along the minus strand of JAEEQW010000020.1, from coordinate 20,860 downwards.
TAACCATTAATATTCAAATTATCGTTTTTTAGCCTGTCTTTTATCTTTCTGAATGGAAAAACACACATCTTTTCAAAATATATTTTACTGATTTACAACACATTAACAATATTGGACCTTAGTATTTCAAATTTTTTGAAAAAATTTCCATGAAAAAGTGCGACGAATTATAAAAAAATACTACTTTTGCAAGCGACAATTTGTCAAGGCGTCGTAGCTCAGTTGGTAGAGCAGAGGACTGAAAATCCTTGTGTCACTGGTTCAATTCCAGTCGATGCCACAAAGACTGAGGGGCTGCTATGAATATAGTAGCCTTTTTTTGTATAAACATTATCATTTAACATTACTCAAATCTCACAAAATGAAAATCAAAAAATTATTAATCATCTGCATTGCCGCAATAACTTTGGTCGGCACATCATGCTCAAGTTCAAAGAACAATTTGAACGTTTCAAATCTTGTCAACAAGGCATACTCCTACATTTCCAAAATCAACAATCTGCTGAGCAAAATCCCAAAAGATTGCAACATTCTCAACATCGATGCAATAAAGGACAACACAGTGGTTTCATTGAATGACGTTACAGATCTTCTTAACCAATCCACAACAATTTACAACAAGTACAAAGATGAGACCACACGCTCATCCATTTCACTTAACGACATTTTGAATCTGATTACCTCCCTGCACTCAACAGAAAACAGTCTTGCAACACTCAAAACACAATTTGACGGTGCAAATTCACAGGTCAAGAATCTCACCAAGACACAAAGCCAGCAAGCAAGCGAATCGCTCGACTTCATTAAAAATGGTCTTAACCTCGGTACAAGTTCCGTCACAGAGACAATCAGCTCATTAAATTCAATTATTTCTGCTCTTAAAGGCAATTAATTTATCGCACAATTTCCAACAAAATAGTACCTTTGCCAAAATTTTACTATCATGTTATATTCAATGACAGGTTTTGGCAAAGGTATTTTTAATTTCAATGACAAAAAAATCACCATTGAAATCAAATCGCTCAACAGCAAGCAATTAGACCTAAACACCAAAATACCAAACAGATACAGAGATAAAGAACTCGACTACAGAAACATCATTTCAAAAGGCCTTTCACGCGGCAAAATTGATATGACCATGAAAGTCGAATCAACCGACAATAGCAACGAGTTCTCCATCAATATCGAAACTGCAAGGAAATATCTGGAGGAAATCCAGAAAATCGAAACATCTTTAGACATCAGAAGCAAGGATTACACTGCCATTCTGATGAATTTGCCGGGAGTGGTCAATGCAAAGGAGGAAGATGAAGTCCAACAGGCTGAATATGACGCAATTATGTCAGCCCTCAACGAGGCTGTTGAAAATGCCAACAAATATCGCCGCGATGAAGGAAAAATCCTCGAACAGGATTTCATCAAAAGAATAAACCTAATAATCAATTATCTGTCTCAGATAGAGCCTTTTGAAAAAGCAAGAACAGAAAATATCAGAACCCGCATCGTTACCGATCTTTCAAATGTCAACATCGATTATGACAAAAATCGTTTCGAACAGGAAATGATATATTATATAGAAAAACTTGACATCACCGAGGAAAAAGTCCGTCTTGCAAACCATTGCGACTATTTTCTAAAAACCTTGGAGGGTAATGAGTCACAAGGAAAACTGCTGACATTCATTTCACAGGAGATAGGCAGGGAAATCAACACGATAGGTTCCAAGGCCAACAATATGGAAATCCAGCAGATTGTGGTAAAAATGAAAGACGAGTTAGAGAAAATAAGAGAACAATTAGCCAATATCCTATAATCATGGCCAACAACAGAAAAATGATAATAGTCTCCGCCCCATCGGGAGCCGGAAAAACAACGATAGTTAAATATCTTCTTGCCAACATACCGAATCTCACTTTTTCGGTATCAGCATGCAGCAGACCAAAACGCCCAAATGAAATTGATGGCGTAAGCTACTATTTCATGAGTATTGAAGAATTCAAAGCCAAAATACAAAACGATGAATTCGTGGAATGGCAACAAGTCTATGAAAACAAATATTATGGCACTCTCAAATCTGAAATAGAACGTATATGGGACCTCAACAAATACATTGCATTTGATGTTGATGTATTAGGAGCATTGAATATCAAGAAGTTATACGGCAGCAACGCATTGTCGATATTCATAATGCCTCCATCACTGGAGGTTCTCGAACAACGCCTCAGAAACCGTAACACCAATAGCGAGGAAGATATAAGACAACGCCTTCAGAAAGCAAAATTCGAAATGTCATTCAGCGACCAATTCGACAATATAATAATAAACGATGACCTTCAAACAGCAGAATATGAGGCTCTTACACTCGTAACCAACTTTCTGAACAATCGCGAAGTATAATCTTCGTCACACACATGAGCGAACACAACAACATTGGATTATTCTTTGGCAGTTTCAATCCGATACACAATGGACACATCGGACTTGCAAAATATTTTGTCGAAAACAACATTGTTGATGAAGTGTGGCTCGTGGTATCGCCGCAAAGTCCGTTCAAACAGCAACTCACCCAAGCTGATGCCATTGACAGGATAGCAATGGCAAAACTTGCCACCGCAGAGTTTCCTAATATAAAAGTCTGTGACATAGAACTGTTCCTCCCTACCCCATCCTATACAATAAACACCCTGCTTGCCCTGAAGGAGAAATACCCAGAGAAGGAATTCTCCATTGTGCTCGGCAGCGACCAGGCAAAAAAATTCAGCGGATGGAAAGACTGGGACAAGATAATCGACAATTTCAAAATCTACTTTTATCCGAGAAGCAAGAAAACCGGTGACAATTACAACGAAACAGTTTCACATACCGACAGCAACGGCATCACCAGAAGCTCAGTTATGGTCAATGCTCCGCTGTTTGACATTTCCTCCACGGAAGTCAGAAAAAAAATAGCTGATTCCCAATCTGTCGAAGACAAGATTCCTGATGAAGTGAACCATTATATAAAAATTCTGAAGCTTTATGCCAAACCGTTGTTCATTGCATTATTGTTTATCCTCACTCCATTTTTTTCGTTTTCCCAGTTCTACAACGGTTCACAGATTGATTTCGGGAAGAAGAAGATACAATATGGCAATTTCATGTGGAATCACTACACTTACGACAATTATGACATATACTTTTATCAGAACGGGCAGAATCTTGCCATAGAAGCTAACAAAATAGTCAAAGACAATCTCCGACCTATAGAAGAGAAATTCAATATCCGCATCAGCAACAAGTTGCGTCTCATCATATATAACACTCTTGCCGACCTCAACCAGTCAAATCTCGGCACTCTTGCCAACACCTTCTATAACACTGGCGGTATTTCATATATCATTGAAAACAAGATATTTATCTATTTCAATGGTGATATGGCAAACTTCGACCAGCAAATAATGGCAGGACTTTACAAGATTGTTATGCAGGAAGCAATGAAAGGCAGTCGGTTTGAAGAAATCCTCAACAATTCAGAAACAGTCAATGACTGGTTCACAGACGGACTTGCTGCTTACTTTTCAAAAACATGGGATTCAAAGACCGACAACGAGTTTCGCAACATTTTAGAAGGGACACAATTGAAAAACATCAAGGATATTGATGGAAAATATGCTGCAATAGTCGGACACTCCCTTTGGAAATTTATTGCCGACAACTATGGCAAAAACATTCCTTTAGAAATCTTTACAGTTGCAGTCCGCAGCAAAAACTATTACGACAGTTTCAAATCAGTAATAGGTTTGGAATTCAACGACCTTAACAAAGCATGGCTGAACTATTATTCCCGCCTTTATGAATCCTATCCTGAAGACAAATCGGAAAAAGAGACAATTTTGGCAGGCAACAAAAGGAAATCACAGAATATCAGCAACATAAGAATAAGTCCAAACGGAAGATATGTCGCATATACTACAAATGAGAGCGGACTGAAAAAATTATTTGTGCAAGACCTTCAAAACGGCAAGAAGAAACGCGTTTACAAAACCGGTTACAGGTCATACAACAAGACAGATGAAACCTTCCCTGTTGTGGCATGGCATCCGAAAAGCAATATTCTGGCTGTGGCAACCGAGGAGGCAGGAGGGACCAAACTGTTCTACTATGACGTGAACAAAGGAAACATCTTCTTTCCGGTCAACATTCAGCTTTCAAGTTTATCATTTCAGAAAATCACCGACATAGCATATTCACCAGATGCGAAATATTTAGTCCTATCCGCTGTAAAAAACGGTCAGTCTGACATATACATCTGGAATACCATTTCAGGAGTGTCACGACCGATTACCAATGACATATACAACGACTTCAATCCGCGTTTCATCAACAATTATGGAGACATTGTTTTCTCGTCCAACAGATACTGCGATGACAAAAACATCAAGTCAGACAACGATTTGTATAAGGTTAACATCAACAACCCAGAGTATATTCTCAAACTGACCGAATCGGATTTAGTCGATGAGATTGACGTACGCCGATGCAGCAATGACAACATTGCTTACCTTTCAGATGAAAACGGCATTTACAATCTTTACATTGCAAAGTTCGACAGTGCCATCAGCTTCATTGATACCACAACACACTACAATTACCACATAAAATCAAGCAGTGTCACAAACAATGGCACAAGCATCATTGACTATGACATTGCCGGTGACAAATTGGTAACGATAACTGCCGATAAAAACCAATATCATATTACACGCCAGACGGTTCCGGCACTTTCGGAAAAGAAGACACTGACAAACCATGAGCCGTTGCAGAAGACTTATATCAAACAATTGGCCATAGCACAGGATTCTGTTGCCAAGAGCGGAATGGACAGTGAAAGCAAAAAAAAGACTCTCAAGTTTTTTGATGTGGATGAACCGGACTACAGTGAAGGGCTTCCCACTCGCAGAATCATTCTTGGCATTGAAGCAGACTCCTCTGTTCTTATCTCATCATCAGAGAGTTACAAACATGATGGCAATACGATTGATAGAGACAAATGGAAATACTACAAACCCGAATTTTTCATCAACTCTCTCATCACACAAATTGATTTCACATCAATGAGCAATTCGTATCAACAATATACGGGAGGCTCGTCTCCAATATATCTTTATAAGGGATTCAATCTTCTGACCGGTGTTGGCATTACAGATCTGATGGAGGACTATCACATCACAGGAGCTTTCAGCCTAAGTTCGGATCTCATCAACAATGAATACGCATTGATGTTCTCAAATCTCAAAAAACGTATGGACAAGGAGTTTGTATTTCACAAATACACTGACATAAATTATCATGATTCATACGGTTATATTACTGAAAAGCAGCAGACTCACGAACTCATTTACAAACTCACGTGGCCGTTTACAGAATTTCTGTACGTAAGCGGTTCTGCCATCGGGAGACACACCAAAATAACGACAACAAGTCTGCTGGATGTAACTAAAATAGGCGAAAACTCACCAATATACAACTGGGTCGGACTGCGCGGGGAACTTGTGTTCGACAATTCAATCAACATTTGTCAAAACATTTTGTCAGGCACCCGATTTAAAATTTTTGGAGAATACAATCAGCTTATTACCAAGGAAAACCGAAATTTGGTAGTGTTAGGTTTCGATTTCAGAAATTATCAGAGGATATACAGGGAATTGATTTTTGCGTGGCGTTTGGCAGGCAGCACATCATTCGGTACCGACAAACTCATATACTATATGGGAGGTGTTGACAACTGGATATTACCGGTATTTGACATCGACAATCAAGTCTCGCCTGACATCAATTATGCATTCCAGACATTGGCGACCAACTTACGCGGTTTTCCGCAGAATGCCCGCAATGGCCCTAACTTCGTGGTATTAAACACCGAATTGCGGTTTCCGTTTGTTAGGGTTTTCGCAAACAAGCCGTTAAGGTCGAAATTCCTCAACAGCCTGCAGCTGATAGGCTTCTGTGACGCAGGGACTGCATGGAACGGACTTACACCTTATTCTGAAGAAAATGCCCTGTATAGGCGCAGATACATCGTTCCGCCAATGTACATCATTGTAAACGAACATCGTGAACCATTTTTAGTGGGCTTTGGCACCGGAATAAGAGCCTCTGTTTTAGGGTATTTTATTCGCGTTGACTACGGCTGGGGGTTGGAGGACGGAGTAATCAACGACGGATATTGGAATGTTTCGTTGAGTCTGGATTTCTAATTCTGTTGCCTCAAAGGTCATCGGTTAATCTTTGAAGCTGCTTCCACCGAGGAATTCACGCATAAGAGATGTAGGCGGTATTTCGTCAATGCTTACAGATTCGAAATAACTCATAAACTTTGACAGACGATGCGCTTCAGAATAAGCCCTGCTTGTCTGTGGAACTTGTTCCAACAATGGTCTGACATACGTTTTCAAGACACCGAGTTCGTATAGCATAGCAGAATTGAATGTGTAATCTGCATTACCCTGATAAGGCTCGATATACTTCTTCTCACCTTCTCTTATGGAAGGCCATCTATTGATAGTGTCTTCAGCAGAGTAGCCTCTGAACCTTTGATCACGTACTATTCTTCTAATCAGACGGTTGTCTGTTGGTGGAATAATATTGTGACCATCAATCGAAATGGTTGTCAGAGTGGAAACGAATATTTTATAAACACATTTGGGATCAACATTCGGCACAAGATTTGGGTTCAATCCGTGAAGACCTTCTATTACGACCATGTCGTTTTCATTCAATTTCAATTTTTCACCTCTGAAGACACGTTTTCCCGTATGGAAATCAAAGCGTGGCAGTTCTATCTCCTTGCCGCCCAACAAATCATTAAGCTGTTCATTGAAGAATTTTATGTCAATGGCATCGATGGTTTCGAAATCATAGTTGCCGTTTTTATCGCGAGGTGTATTCTCACGGTCAACAAAATAGTCATCAAGTGAGAGTTTATAGCTTTTGATGCCAAGCACTTCGAGATGGATTGCAAGTCGTTGTGCGGAAGTGGTTTTGCCTGATGAAGATGGTCCTGCAATGAGGATAATCTTCACTTTCTTTTTCATCTGGGCTATCTTATATGCAGCCTGATGGATTCTGACTTCCTGACTGGTTTCGACAACTTTGATGATATCGCTGACACGTCCGTCAAGGATAGCTTCGTTGAGTTCACCGACCGTATTAAGCTGAAATGCATCCTGCCAACGGTTGAATTCTGCATAATTGTTGAAAATCATCTCCTCCTCAACAAACACTTTTGGTGTCTTGAAGTCATTGTCTTCATCAGGAACCGACAAGACCATGCCATTCTTATATGGGAAAATGTCGAAGACAGTGAGACATCCTGTGGAAGGGGCAAGATAACCATAGAAATAATCTACAGCACTTCCAAGGGAATATACAGAAGTGTACATACTGCCACGAGTCCGAAGCAGTTTGGTTTTGGCAGAAAGTCCATGATCTTCAAACAATTTTATAGCCTCATCAGTAAGCATGTCGATACGGGTTATAGGAATATCAGCTTTGATTATTTCAAGCATCCTGTTTTTAACCTGTTGGATTTCATCCGCATTCAGTTGTTTTTTCCCTTTCAGCGCCGTACAGAAATAACCTGAAGAGACGGGAAATTCAAGTGTGACGTTATAATCACGGAACAAATCATGGATGGCAGCATACAATACGAAGAACAAAGTACGGGCATAGACGCTCTGTCCGTCAGCGGTATCAAGTCCGAAGAACCGAACCGTTGCCGGTCTTATTGGAGTGAAATTCAGTTCTTGGATTTTGTTGGTGGCATAAACCCCGAGAATACCGCCCTTAAGTTTGATGTTCTGGTCATAAGCTATTGACATATAGTCAATTCCAACAGGATAATCTTTTACGACATTGTTGTTCTCACTAGTGATTTGAATTAATCTCATAGGATATACTTAAAATAATAATCGTTTGTTAAATAAGTTGATTATACGTTCCACTGTGCCCTCCAGGCAGAAGACTATGGCCTTGTCGTCTTCACGTATCTGAAAATCAGGAGATGCTATATGGCTTTCGTAGCCTCTGATTATGCCTCCGAAAACAACACCGAGAGGCAAAGGGAGGTTGCCGATAGTTCTTTTAGTGACCATAGAGCCGTGTTTTGCCTTGATTTCAATGATTTCAGCGTCAATGCCGTTAAGGAATTTGATATCCGAGACATCGCCGCTGAAAGTGAAACGTGTCATATAACTTGCGGTAATAAGGTTTTTATTGATTATGCTGTCAATGCCAAAACGTTGCGCAAGGTCAATATATTCAACGTTATCCATAAGGGCGATAACCTTATTGACACCGAGGCGTTTAGCGAGCAGACCCGTCATGATATTGGTTTCCGAATCATCGGAAATAGCGATAAAAGCATCCATATCACGAATATCCTCTTCAACGAGCAGGTCGGCATTTCTGGCATCGCCATGAATACAAAGGACATGATTCCCAAGTCTGCCGGCAATCTGATTGCATATTTCAGCATTCTGTTCGATGATGGTAATATTTATTCCACTCAGTCCACGCGCCACCATCTGAGCCACACGACCACCGCCAACAATCATGATATTTCTTATCTGACGTCCTGAATTGCCGGTAGCATCCATCATGATTTCCTTACCTTTAGGTTTAGCCATGGAGTAGATATAGTCATTCTCCTTAAGGGTCTCTTTCCCTTCCGGCACCGAAGCCAGTCCGTCACGGCATAAAGCCAGGATTTTTATGTCGTTGAGGGTATCCTTCGCCTCAACTTCATCTATGGTTTTACCAACAATCTTGGCTCTGGAGTGCAGCTGGAAAACCTGCAACGAAAGTTTGCCACCGTCAAAATCATAGACTTCCGTGGCACCGGCTTCAGAAATAAGGTCAATACATTCATCCGCCGCAATTCGTTCAGGACAAACGATACTGTCGATGCCTAAATTGGCAAACATATTTAAATTCTTCTCTTCAAGATATTCGATACTGTTTATGCGTGAGATAACTTTTTTTGCTCCGAGTTGTTTTGCCAACATACAGGTAATTAGATTGGTTTTCTCATCATGAAAGACAGAGATTACAAGATCGGCATTTTTGATTTCCGCATCCCGAAGAGTCTGTATTGATGTCGGATTACCATTAATGGTCAATAAATCATACCTGTTATCCAAAGCATCAATGAATTCCTTATTGGAAGAAATGAAGGTGATGTTATGGTCTCTGCCAGTCAACATCTTGGCAAGATACTCACCAACCTCACCTTCACCTGCAATGAATATATTCATGTTCAGAAATATTATTTCGAATATACGACCTTAATGGTTTCGCTGAGAGTTCCATCAACATACATATTGATGAAATACAGGCCATTAGCGAGGTTATTTGGTCTCCATGTAACAGAGGAACCGTTAACATCGCCGTTGAAGCGGTCAACAATCTGACCTAAAGAATTTACAACGACAAAATTCACACTTTGAGCACCGTTGACTTTATAGGAAACAGTCTGCGAACAATCGAAAGGATTAGGATAAGCTGAAAGTGAAGCCTTGTCAAGTTCGTCCATTCCAACGAAAGCGTATGCCGGTACTTCGCAGCCGAACTTGTCAGACAAAATAACCTTGCTGATTTCGGAATCACCGATATTTAATACAGAATGTCTTCCGGCAGCAATTGTTCTGCAGTCATTGCTGTAAGCCATGAACATATAGTTACCATTGTGCATGGTTCTCTGAATCAACATCATATTGGAGAAAACATCCTCAATAGCAGTGGCTGAATCAGAGAGAATAATCTGAACACCTGCCAAGTCAACCGGTGAATCGATAACAAGACAGCCATCCTCTATCGAATATGTTGCCGTATTGTTTTCACATTCGTCGAGGTTATATCTTCCGAATATAACATTGACGATACCGACGACATCTATAACATTTATCTGTCCATCTGAGTTGACATCAGCGAGGTCGAAGCAGAAAGGATTAGGGTTCTGTTCAGCAATATAAGCAACCACTGTAGCGATATCAAGTACGCTTACAACACCATCGATATTGGCATCTCCGACAAGAGTGCTGCCATTGATAGTAACTTGATAACGGCACACAAAGGTATTATAGCCACTGACAAGGATATCAACTTCGCCACTCTGAGGAATAGTGCCGGTTATTGCAACCTGACATTCACCTTCTGCATCAGTAATGCCTCTACCTATAACTTCATTGTCATACATCAGGACTATTCTTGCACCTTCTTCGAATCCCTCTTTTGACAGATTATAAACCACAACGTGGAAGGTTTCGTCAGTCGGATGGATAAAATTGGTATGTCCGACGGAGAGGTTGTATGGTTCATCTGTCCAGACCTGAATTGCAGGGTCAGTCATGACATTGCTATCGTAGAAGCACCATCTGAGGGCGCCTTCTTCATATTGGCCAGGTGCATTCACCCAAGGAGCAGTGGCGGTTTTGGACTCTTTCTGAGCCATGCCGTATCTGCTGTAACGGTCATTGAAGAGAGCATCGACAAATTCGCGGTTCAGATGAGCTGAAGGACCTTCAGTCTGACCTTCATTGAACCAACCATAACGTGAATTTGCAGTCACTCCAGCTGCAAAATTATCGATGGTGACCATCTTTTCAGTAATGCAGTCGCTATAATCGAAAGCACCGCAATCGCAGCCGTGAGAATATACGAACGTGTAGTTGTGGTTAATTCCGTTAGGACCATAAATAGCGTTGTTGTTGATATCCGAAGAATAGAGTTCCATGACGGTGGTTTCAGACGCATGACCCGCATGATGAATGAAATTAGGACCGGCATTGATGTGAGCCTTGACCGCTGTGGAGTTAAAAGGCGTATATTGAGCATAAAGAAAATCAAGATCATAATCTTCAGGAACACCATCGGTGGTATAGCCATTATCCTCATGGTGGCCGATAAGCAAGTCAAGATAATCGGAGCCGTATGTCTGAGGATTGCTGTACATCCATTCGCCGAAGAAAGAGTGCTTACGGAGTTCACCGAGAACAGGATTCAGCTGGTAACTGGTGGATTTATGTATAATTCTGTCCAATTCGGTGCTGTTGCTGAAAGGCATTCTGGCAACGGATACCTCCATATAAAGGTCATCCTCACCTATTTCACCCCAATGGGAATCATTGTCGGAATTCCATGTTCCGTCAAGACCTGAGAAATAGATGTCGGCAGGAATGTCATTGCTTTCATATACCGAAGAAGACTGAACAGTGCAGTAGAACCCCCTATAAGGGAAGACATCCACATCTCCGCCAAGCAGCACATATTCAATGGAATGATTAGTGTATTCCTGAATTATATAGTTTCTGATTTTTGCCTGATTGTCAACACCTGTCATTTCAGAATAGATTGCGTCCAATGACTTGAACTGTGCGAAGATGCCATAATCTCTGTACATTGAAATCAAAGTGTCGAAATTACTTTCAAACTGTGGTTTGGAAATGATTATCATATCATAGTCTGAAGCATCCTTGGTGTTGTTAACCAGCGGCTGATAGTCTTTTACTGCCTCGACATTGTCAACAAGTCTTGCCATATTGTTGTCGGATTTCAGCAGCTTAAGTGCATTTTCAGCCTTTTCAGTTCTTTTTGCACTGACTTTGACAGTAACTGACTCATAATAAGCTATATAGTTGTCTGCTGGGATATAGACTACGGGTGTAAATGCCACATTTGCAATGGAATGGCCTTTATAGAAACCTGTAGAGAGGACACCTGAAGCCTTAGCCGGATAAGCAGCCTTGCTATTATAAACATCTTCATTCTTATAAAAATAGGTTATAGGATCTGCGCTGTAAGGGCGTACAGGCTGTTTGGGGAAGATTTCCCCTTTAGCTTCAATCTGTATCAGTTTGCCGAATTCGAGTTCCACATCAGAAGCCTCATATCCGGGAGGGAGCAAGAGCTGTGAAGCACAGTAAGGCATCATAGGATTGCCCAAAACTGCCGACTGCATCGTTTCAGGAAATTCTACCAGAATATACCCATTGTGATCAACTATTTGCGGCGAGTTGAAATAATAGGTTTTTGCGACTTCCTGAGCATTGAGGGCCATAGAAGCCATAATACAAATTGCAAAGAGTAATTTTTTCATTTTCAATGTTTTATAATGTTTATTCCAAATTTAATCTATTAACAGCATAATAATAGGCTCCGAGAGAAATGGCGTTTTCGGTACCCAAACGTGTAACACCCACTCCGATACGTTTCAACGGATCGTAAGTGATAGTTTTATCAGAGAATGGAACTTTTACTGTTCTGATATCGCCTTTGAGGAATTTCTCCATATCTTCTTCATCTTCGAGATTAAAGACAGAGACTTCCATGCGGGTTATATCTTCTCCCGCATTGGTATGGAAAGGCTTGTTCATTTCAGCGACCAAATCATTCAAAAAGATGGGATAAGCGTTGGCAAGGCCACCACCAATAACAATCAGCCCATCGGTCAGAGAGGCTGCATTGGCAAGAGCCATACCAGCTGCTTCCGCGAATTTCTTGAAAGTTGTTTTGGCCGCAATGACATTCCCCGGCCTGTTACCCTCGGCAATATCAAAGATATCCTTAGGTTCAAGAGAATCATCATGGGAGCCCGAAAATTCCCGATACATGCGTTTTATAGCCTTTATGGACGTACTTTCCTCTATTGAAAAGTTGGTGTTGAACTTATCACAAAAACGGTTTATTTCGCCTTGGGCGGAATTGTCGCCGGGATAAATTTTACCGTCAGTGACGATACCTCCGCCGAAACCACTGCCAAAGGTTACACCCAGAAGATTTTTGAATCTCTTGGGACTGCCAACAGCCTCAAGTTTCTGATTGATGTGCTGCAGGAAACCACCCATAGCCTCACCGTATGCGAAAAGGTCACCATCGTTGTTAATAAAGACAGGTATCCCAAAGATATTCTGAAGCATAGGGCCAAGAGCCACTCCACCTCTGAACAAAGGGAGATTCTGCAAGTCACCGATTATGCCAAGTTCGTATTCGGCTGGACCAGGAAAGGAAAAACTTATTGCCATCGGTTTTCCGGGAAGTCTTTCCTCCACCATTCTAAAGCCCTTGACGATAGTGTTCAACACATCATCAAGCACTGCACCGTCTTCCTTTTTAGGAGTTTTGAGATGCACATGTTCGATGATTTCCTTTGCATTCTGATAAGCCGAAAAAACGAAGTTTGTTCCGCCGGCATCGAGAGTCATTACTATATCATTCATGATTATTTGCTGCTGAAAATAATGTTGACCATCAAAATGATATCAAGGACATTGACTGCACCGTCATTGTTCACATCAGCATTTTCGAAAATGAACGGATTGGCACTGCCGTTCATCATATAGCTGATAGTTGTTGTTATGTCAGTAATGTCAACAACATTATCACCATTGGCGTCGCCTGGAACTGTTGACAAATAACGAAGAATGAACGGATGAGGGTCTGGTGCACCTATGTAAGGATGGCATTCCCTGCGTCCTGAATCATCGGCTGCGAAAATGTAATATTCGAGTTCACCATTAGGCAAGCCTGAGATATTCACCGACCATGTGTTGCCTTCGGTGTTGGTCATGGTATAACCGGTATATTCACCATCAGGGACTCTGACGTATGCGATAACCGAGTCTGCAAGAATAGTATGATTTCCGTAAGAATAAAGGTCAGTGCTGATTGTGACAGTACCATAGCTGTCAACCGTGTCGTGCAGAGGCTGATGCTTGATATAAAGCATTTCTCTGTCAGCGATTTCATGGGTACGACAGTGAAGGGCATCTGTATTTTCCCAGCCATAATAATTGATTCCGATTACCTGATAGCCTGGCATTGCAGCCTGATATGAAGCAATTGCGGCGGCATCGTTGGAGTTGCCGGAAATAGGAACAAAAACTTTATTATTGAGAATCAGACTGTTGGTATAAGGGGTAGTCTGGTAGTTTCCAGGTGTAAATACGCGGAACACTTGCATAGGTGTGCCGTAAGGTGAAGTCATATTAGCGAATGCATTCGCAACGCTTTCATATTGCTGGTATCTGTAATCAGATGGAGGAACCTGTCCTATCATAACCTTGTCCGGAGCAAGATATTTGCCCCAACAGTCGATATGTTCAATATAATCGTCTAATGGATCATCGAGAAAATGATAGTCAGTAATGCCGAGATAATCCTCGAAATGCTGGGCTATCTGATTATGTGTCCAGGAAGGGTTCTCTGTATATGTAAGTGTTGTGGATGCGGCCTGTGAGGTGCCGTCATTCATATAATTGCCGCCAGTGAGCTGAAGCGTTGAAGCATATCTGTCAATTGAAAGGTACTGCGCCAAAGCGGTGTTGACCTGATTGTCGTTATAACGCGGACGGTTATAAGTGAAGTCATACATTGCAACCTCAGAATCGTCAATGGCGAGGAAGAAAGGACCGTAGTCGCGGGTCCAATAACTGTCGGTAGCATGATACAGGAACTCACAATTGCTTGTATCCACCTGATTGCTGACATATTGGTTGAGGACGGTGGCTGCCTGGCTGGCATTCTGGACAATGGTGATAACTTTGATGTCTTTGGCCATTTCTTTAATGAGGCTGAAAGGAATGCCGAAAGGGTATCTTATCATGACCGCCTCCATAGGCTCGTACTCCGCTATCGGGCGAATATCGCCTGTAGGCGGATTTGTCGGCATGGTTTCCATTCTGACTGTCTTATAAAGTTCGGCTTCCTCAGCAGTCATAGTGTGCTTCAGTTCAATGCCTTGCGCATTGTATATCGGTTGGGCGTTAACAGCTAAAACGCCAAGAAACAATAATACGGTTATTAATAGGTTTTTTCTCATTTTTAAATCTTTATTTAATCTTTAATATTCTATGCATTTGTCAAGTCAAGAGGTTTATTGGTTTTCCAGTTGCCGCCGGTGAAATCGGGGACATCAATGGAATTGGAGCGGTGAGCGACCGACCATTCACTGAGAGGTGCGATACAACTCCAAAGAGCAGCATCATAGACAGTTTGGTCAAGCGGGAGTCCATTGCGGAGACAGTCGATAAGTCGCCAGTCCATTATGAAGTCCATTCCTCCATGACCGCCGACTTCTCTTGCGAGATCACCGATACGATTAACCAAATTGTATGTGTATTTTTTCTTTATTTCATCCATTTCTTCACCATTGAGCCATACTTCTTTTATATTGCTTGATATTCTTTCAGGTCCAGGATATTTCTGAGCCATGGCCTTAGTTCCGATTATCTGATGAATACGGGAATAAGGACGCTGCGTTGAGACATCGTGTTCAACGAGAATGGTACGTCCGAGATGAGTCCTTATGGTTGTAACGTTGAAATTACCACGGTATTTGTGATTTGCAAACGGAATGAAATCCGGGTCTGTGGCAGCTTTTTCATTGGCTTTTTTCTCCATTGTGAAATCGTTGGATGACATAGATGTGAGATAGTCCATTTTGTCACCGCGGTTGATATTCATAATTTGGCATATAGGACCGAGTCCGTGGGTAGGATAAAGGTTTCCGTTACGGTCGCGATTTTCCTTAAGGCGCCAGTAATCGGTATAGCCGTATCCGTCAGCCTGGACATCATCAATAGGTTTGAAGAAATTAAAGCCCATAAGGTCGTGAAGATAACCGCCCGCACCATGGATGATATCGCCGAAATAGCCTTGACGAGCCATATTGAGGGTAAGAAGTTCAAAGAAATCGTAGCAGCAGTTCTCAAGCATCATACAATGTCTTTTGGTGCGTTCGGATGTTTCCACCAACTGCCAGCATTCATCAAGCGTACGTGCTGCAGGAACCTCCACGGCGACATGTTTTCCATGTTCCATGGCATAAACAGCCACTGGTGTATGAAGATCCCAGCCTGTGCAGATATATACCAGGTCAACGTCAGGGTCTTCACAAAGGCCTTTCCATGCCTCTTCGGAGCCTCCATATTCCTTAGCCTTAGGCAATCCTGCTCTCTGAAGAATGGCCTGAGTACCTTCAATAGCAGCCGGACGTTTATCACAAGCTGCAACTATATCAACACCCTCTATGTGTGTCATTCTTTCAACAGCTTCGCTTCCACGGTCACCAATGCCTACAAATCCTATGCGCACACGGTCGAGTTTGGGTGCAGCATAATCAGTCATATTCACAGGTCGATTGTCACCG
This sequence comes from Bacteroidales bacterium, assembly GCA_016285515.1. GTDB lineage: Bacteria > Bacteroidota > Bacteroidia > Bacteroidales > BM520 > RGIG7150. The sequence goes on along the minus strand of JAEEQW010000020.1, from coordinate 4,677 downwards.
AGAACATTTTTTATCAGATTTCCATCTGTCTGGGAATCAGCATTTTTCCTTGCACATCCGCCCAAAATCATATTTCCTGCTATGACACTGGTACCAACAGCCGAAATTTTGAGAAATTCTCTACGAGTAGTCTTCATTTTATGTAATTTATAATACTATCTTACAAAAAAGCAAAGATAATACTTTTTTCTGTTATAAAACTAATTGATAACCATATAAAAAAGGGCGGATTAAAAACCCGCCCTTTCAATCAAATTCGATATTTTGACATTAATGTTGCACTATCAATGGATATACCAATATTTTGTTCATATCACGCAGATATATACTGATTAGATAATGACCGGAACTCAAATGCTGTGTATCAATATCAAATGATTTCTTGTCGATTCTGGTTCCTTCCATCACGATATTATTCATATCGTTCACAATAATATATTGTCCAATCACATCACTACTGTTGACATGCAATACATCATTGACAGGGTTAGGATAAATGGTGAGGTCATTACACCATCCGACTTCAACCTCAAAGTCCGCATAACCATAATGGCCGCTGTCATCGCTAACCATGACACTGTATATCTTGGTTCCAACTTCATCACCCTTGACCACTATACTTTGAGTTGTCGCTCCGGTGTTCCAGGAATAATGTTCGAACGGGCCGGTTACAGCTGTCAGCGTGATGCTGTCTCCATAACATACATAGTCTTCGCCGATTATCGCAACCTGATTATATATCTCTTCACAATCAACGATTGTCACGGTCTTCGATGCAGTTCCACTGTTGCCGTCTCCATCAACACAGAATACTGTGTAGGTGTATGTGCCGGCATAGTCACTGATTTCGATGGTCTGGGTCGTCTCTTTATTGTTCCATCTGTAAATAACCATGTCATCACGTGACACGTAGAGAGTTCCTGTCTCATCTTCGCACCATGTCGTGTCACCGAGGATTTCGAAGCTGATTCCTGTGTTCTCTCCGATTCCCAATGTCACTGCCTTCTGACAGCCTGTACCATCAGAAACGTAGAAGTCATACAGTGCTGGTGTGAGTTTCTTGAATACATGAACTGTATCGTATTGTGCTGCAGTACTTTCACTGCCACCAATGTCATTTGACCATGAATAGGTGTACTTCGGACTGCCGCCCTTTACGCTGAGTGACACTTCACCGCCTTCTCCTCTGTCATTCATCTTGTAGTTGACAACAAGCTCCATCGGTCTGCTTTCTTCAAGGACAACCGGCTCAATTGTCGTACACGAATGACTGTCGGTTACTGTAGCCATGTAACTGCCGACTGCAATGCCTTCAAATACATATTCGGTTGCATCTGTCCAGCCACTTACATGTTCCGCATCAAGTGAGTACTGATATGGTGGATATCCGCCATTGACTGTGAGTGTTACAGTTCCATCATCAACTCCGTAGCAGCCGCTCAATGATGACACAACAACATTCAGTGCATTCTCAACTTCAGGAACAACCACCATGGATTCGCTTTGACAGCCGTTCGCATCAACTACTGTGATTTCGTAATTGCCCGAATTCAGGTCAGTGAATGTGTATTCCATATCATTTGTAGGAGCGCTCTGATAAATGGTACCTGCAATGTAGGTGTATGGCGCAAGACCTCCAGTTATACGGACTGTTATCCAGCCTTCTCCGTTCTGGCAGCCTGTTCCGGCTTCAACAGGATCTACTATCGCTATGTGCTCATCAGGCTGGTTCAGTACGATAATCGATTCTTCTGGCTGACGGTCGCACTCGAAGGCATCAACTGCACTTACCTTGTATGTTCCTGCTCCGAGGTCGGAGAAGACGTTAATAAAGTAGGTGCTTGTCACTTCCTTATAGTATGTGCCGTCAACCTGTTCAATCTTGTAAGTGTATGGTGCCATACCACCAATTGCTCTAACTATGATATAGCCCGTATTTGCAGAACATCCAGGATCATAGCTGTTAATGAATACCTCTAATTGTCCTTCAGGTAACGTTGGCAAAGTGACTATTTCACGATCAATGGAACATTCACTGTTGTCTTCAACATTGATGATGTACAGACCTGGTACAAGACCTTCGAAACGGAAGGTGTTGCTCGTCTGAGGTTCGCTTTCAAATCCATTGTTGAGCTTATAGATGTATGGCGCATTGCCTCCATCGACTCTGACCTCGATGTAACCGTCTTGGTTGCCGCATACTGTAGCATAGTTAACAACGGTTATAACCGGCTGATCCATTATTGTCAGATGCAGCGTCACGATACTGTCGCAACCACGAGCCGTCTGTAAGACTTTGACATAATCACCGCTCTCATAATATGTTCCACCTTCCCATGAGTAACTGCCACAAGCATGTACATCGAACTCTGTTTCAACTGAATGATTGATAGTTAAATACAAGGTTACAATACTGTCACAGCCATGAACAGTCTGGAATGTTTGTCTGTATATTCCACTCATAATATAGGTCTCATCATTCCAAGTATAACTGTCGCAAGCCGTCTCTTCGAACTCTGCATAAGCGGTTCCGTAGAGGAAGAGCCGCAAGTGTACGATGCTGTCGCATCCTTCAGCATTCTGGAAGAATTGTGTGTAGAAACCGCTGGTGTGATATGTACTGTCATTCCAAGTGTATTCATAACAACTGTAAGCAACTATGGTGTCTGGCTCTGACGAATGGTTGACCGTCAAATTGAGGTTGACAATACTGTCACAGCCCTGGGCTGTCTCCAAGTAGCTGGTATAAATACCGCTTTCATAGATAAACTCACCATTGAAGAAGTACTTGTCGCAGACAGTTTCATAAATGTTGCTTTCAACGCTGTAGTTCACTGTCAGGTGCAGTGTCACGATACTGTCACAGCCCTGGACGGTTGTGTAGGTGTGAACGTAGTCACCGCTTTCTGTGTACGTGGTTCCGTCCCAATCGTAAGAATCACATGCCACTGCCGAGAACTCGCTGACATAACTGTTGTTGATTGTCAGATGCAGCGTCACGATACTGTCACAGCCCTGGACGGTTGCGTAGGTGTGGACGTAGTCGCCGCTTTCTGTGTACGTGTATCCGTCCCAATCGTACGAACCGCATGCAACTGCCGAGAACTCGCTCGCATAGCTGCTGTTGATTGTCAGGTGCAGTGTCACGATACTGTCACAGCCTTGGACTGTTGCGTAGGTGTGGACGTAGTCACCGCTTTCTGTGTAAGTGGTTCCGTCCCAATCATACGAATCGCATGCAACTGCTGAGAACTCGCCAACATAGCTGCTGTTGATTGTCAGGTGCAGTGTCACGATACTGTCACAGCCTTGGACGGTTGTGTAGGTGTGGACGTAGTCACCGCTTTCTGTGTAAGTGGTTCCGTCCCAATCGTAAGAATCGCATGCAACTGCTGAGAACTCGCCAACATAGCTGCTGTTGACTGTCAGGTGCAGTGTCACGATACTGTCACAGCCTTGGACGGTTGTGTAGGTGTGGACGTAATCGCCGCTTACGGTGTAAGTGTCTCCGTCCCAGTCGTAAGAATCACATGCAACTGCCGAGAACTCGCTCGCATAGCTGTTGTTGATTGTCAGGTGCAGTGTCACGATACTGTCACAGCCTTGGATGGTTGTGTAGGTGTGGACGTAGTCGCCGCTTACGGTGTAAGTGTCTCCGTCCCAGTCGTAAGAATCGCATGCAACTGCCGAGAACTCGCCTGCATAGCTGCTGTTGATTGTCAGATGCAGTGTCACTATACTGTCACAGCCTTGGACTGTTGTGTAGGTGTGGACGTAGTCACCGCTTTCGGTGTAAGTGTCTCCGTCCCAGTCATAAGAATCACATGCCACTGCCGAGAACTCACTCACATAGCTGCTGTTGATTGTCAGGTGCAGCGTCACGATACTGTCACAGCCCTGGAGGGTTGTGTAGGTGTGGACGTAGTCGCCGCTTTCGGTGTAGGTGTATCCGTCCCAGTCGTACGAGCCGCATGCCTCTGCCGAGAACTCGCCAGCATAGCTGCTGTTGATTGTCAGATGCAGTGTCACGATACTGTCACAGCCTTGAGCAGTTGTGTAGGTGTGGACGTAGTCACCACTTTCTGTGTAAGTGGTTCCGTCCCAATCGTACAAATCACATGCCACTGCCGAGAACTCGCTCGCATAGCTGCTGTTGATTGTCAGGTGCAGCGTCACGATACTGTCACAGCCCTGGACTGTTGTGTATGGGCGCACGTAGTCGCCGCTTTCCGTGTACGTGACTCCGTCCCAATCGTATGAACCGCATGCAACTGCTGAGAACTCGCTGTTATATGTGGTGTTGATTGTCAGGTGCAGCGTCACGATACTGTCACAGCCCTGGACTGTTGTGTATGGGCGCACGTAGTCGCCGCTTTCCGTGTACGTGACTCCGTCCCAGTCATACGAGCCGCATGCAACTGCTGAGAACTCGCTGTTATATGTGCTGTTGATTGTCAGGTGCAGTGTCACGATACTGTCACAGCCTTGGACTGTTGTGTATGGGCGCACGTAGTCGCCGCTTTCGGTGTACGTCACTCCGTCCCAGTCGTACGAACCGCATGCAACTGCTGAGAACTCGCTGTTATATGTGGTGTTGATTGTCAGGTGCAGCGTCACGATACTGTCACAGCCCTGGACTGTTGTGTATGGGCGCACGTAGTCACCGCTTTCGGTGTA
>JAEEQW010000009.1 GCA_016285515.1 Bacteroidales bacterium | reverse complement strand
AGCAGCATTTTCGGCAAATCCTCACAAATGTGGTGCTCGTAGTTGCCGTCAGGATGCACTTTGAAGAGCGATGTATTCCAATCGTGACGACGGCCGAATCGCCCTATCAAAACGGCATTGCCATCCGCATCAATCACACCCGCATCAATGCGTGAATACTGGTTGATGTCGTTCTGATCGCCAAAATCAAACTCCCATTGCTGGGCGTGCATTGTAACTCCCGCCATCAGCAGCAGCGCAAACATGGCATAAATTCTCATTGTTTTCATTGTTCTATTGGTTTTTATAAGTCTTATCAGTCCTTTCCCCCTCATCCCCCTTTTAAGGGGGCCAGAGGGATTAGTGGGTGCCACTTCGCGGCGGGGGAGTCTAAGTCCCATCTGTCCTATATGTCCCATTGTCGTAAGTACGATAGCACGTAAGCACGCATAACGAAACCAAACGACTAAAAACTCTCAACTCTCCACCGACTCTAAACACTAAACACTAAACTCTAAACTACCCCAGCCGCGGAATTACTCCTTAATCCACTTCCCCGTCTCCACCAAGGTCCCTGAGCCTGCGGTCCCTGAGGCCCCTCGAAGGGTCGAAGGGCCGCCACCAGAAGCATACACCTTCCAAACATAAGTCCCCTCACTCCAATTCGTCGTATTGATGGCCGTGACATTTCCCGTTATCTCCTGCCTATAAACCATTCTTCCATTCATATCATACACCTCCACCCGAGCATCCTGTAAAGCCGTGCGGATATTAAGCACATTCTTCCCCGGATTGGGATAAGCCACCGCCACGGCAAAGCCGGCATCATGGGCTTCCTCTATGCCGTCAAAAGCTTCCTTTGGTACTTTGAAGATGGCACCTGTCGTACCAGTCATGCTTGGTTTTGCAACTTGACAACTGATGAAGACATCCCCATTGGAATTGAGGCGCAAACCTCCAAAATACATCAGTTCTGTGCCGTCTTCCTTATAATAAATCTCTTGAAGTTTGTTCAGGCCTTCATCCAAATGGACAATGTAAAGACTTTTGGAAAAGTACCAGTTGTCGGGTTTGTCCATGCCGCTGGCCATATAAACATCGCCATTTTCGCCAAAGTCAATAGAGTTTGGTTGGCCTGGTGTACAAGGTATTTCGGAAGTGATACCCCAAGTGTATGCCATTTGCTCAAAACTGTCGGCATCAAACATGCTCATTAAGACATCTTGGTTGTGTACAACAAGTGGATTCCCGTATGGGTCATTAGGATCAGGTATAACCTCAACCTCCATATTGATAGTATAAGTCCTGCCGTTGTATGGATTCATGCGAAAACAAGCCTGCCAACCGCATTGCAAAGGATAAGACAATTGGTCGATATTCTCTTTGACGGCTATGGTATTGAGGTCACCATCCAAGGTATAGCAATTGTAAATAGTACTTTTCCCGCCATTTCCCGCCAAAACAAGTCGGCATCCCATCATGTCGGGTGTCGGGAACATATAGCAGCCGCTTGAAGAAGGTACAGGATCATCGAGAAGCCTTTCGGTCAGCAACTCACCGTTTCCGTCAAACTTCAGTATCCTTAATCCATGATGGCCGCTTGCCCACAAGGTATCAACATAATAAGAGTAATAATAATTGCCCAAAGCGTCCTCAACCCATTGCTCACCACCAGCAATAAACCTATAGAAATCATAGCCTTCCCAATTGAAATCCATAGTGTCCACGGACAAATCCTCGTGGACTGTCATTCTTTGCAGCCTGATAGTGTCATTCGAGTACTTCGTAACGAATAGCCCGACCGAACCGTCATGGAAACGTGCCAAATGCCTCAAACTGTTGTTGTCCTGGATGCTCGGAAGAACAACCATATTAATCAGTTCTCCGTTTTCATCCACCTTGTAAAGGGCAACATCTGCCGCTTCATCGGCTCCAAGAACAAGCAAATCGTTCTCATTCATGAAAATAAGGTCATCGATATAATGACGTTCAAAGAATCTTTGAGGTTCTTGCGCTTGCATCGTCACCCCTCCCGCCATCAGCAGAAGCGCAAGCAGGGCGTAAATTCTTGTTGTTTTCATCGTATTATTCTTTTATCCATTTTCCACTCTCCACTTCCTTGCCATTTGAAATCACCTTCCAAACATACATTCCCGAATCCAACCACGACACGTCAATAGTTGTCACATTGTCCGTGATTCTTTGGTAGCGCAAGAACTTCCCATTGAGGTCATACACCTCCACCCAAGCATTCTGCAATCCCGTGCGGATATTAAGTGTATTTCCACCAGGATTAGGATAAGCCACCGCCACGGCGAAACCGGCAGCATGGGCTTCGTCGATGCCGACAAGAGTCTCTTTCGTGATTTTTATCAGGCAGTTTCCAGCTTCATTAGTGGCTTCATGGATTTTATGGCAACTCACAAGGCACCCGCCTTCGGGACACGCGGCCATCGACTTCACCATATAAACATAATCATCAACATGGTAGATTTCGCCTAATTTGTTCAAGTTCTCGTCCAAATAGGCAATGTACAGATTGCGGTTCAGGAACTCGTTAGCCATAACATTATCCATCTGGCCAACCATATACACATTGTTATCATTGTCAAAACCAATGGATTGAAGTATTCCGGCACCGTCATTACTTTGTGTGGTAAGACCCCAAGTGTAATTCGTTTGGCGGAAGTCTTCAGCATCGAAAACGCTCATCATGATATCCTCTACAATAGCAGGATTGCCGCCGTATGCTGGATAGTTGATGGTGTTATTCGAGTATGTCTTGCCATTGGCGGGATTGGTTTTCAGATAGGCAAAACGGCAACACTGGTATGGCCACGACAATTCTTCCACATTTTCCTTGACAGCGATCGTGTTCAAGTCGGCATCCAAAGTATAGCAATCCAATTTGGGAGAGCCGTTACTCCGTAAAATGATGCGGCATCCCAACGAATCGAGTGCCGGCAGCGTATGATGGCGGTCTTGACCACGATAACCTTCCATCAGCCGCTGGCCAACAAGTTGACCTTCAGCATCGAATTTGAGTAACTGCATGGCTTCCGTACCGTTTAAATGGTATTGGCTATGAGGCGGATAGGTGATGATAGCGTTGCCGTCTCTATTTATGACCACGCCTGTATTATAAGGGTAGAAAGTCCTGTCGTCATCATAGTAATCATCGGTTTCCCAATCCAATTGAAGGGTTGAAAACGAAAGGTCGTCATTCAAATCCACCCGATAGAAAGTGGCGATGTCGACCACTCTTTTTGCGTAAAATAGCACCAAATTACCATTGGAAAGGCGTTGCAAAGGGCTAGTCCATACAACCTCTGTGTTGTATTCTTCTCCTGAAAACAGTTGCTGTGAAGCCAGTTCCTCGCCTTCGTCGTTCATCCTGACAAATTGGATTTCTGCAACGTTCCAATTGAAGTCAACCACGGTTTTTTTGGCGACAAAAGTGTGTGCATCCTCGAAAACCATACTAGATACCCATGAGTCGGGTGACCAAACAATTTCATTGAGTTCTTGCGCTTGCATCGCAACTCCCGCCATCAGCAGGAGCGAAAGCAAAATATAAAATCTCGTTGTTTTCATCATGCTATTTTGTATTATTTCTTTTTTTTGACATTAACGCCAATAATGAGTCCGGCAACAAGACCGACAACACATCCGATTATTCCTGTAGGCAATACACTTTCAGTTGAATCTTTGCCTAAGGTCAGTGTTATTGCGACAGCCACAATAACCATGAAAACAACGATTAAGATAATGTAATGTTTAGTTTGAATTTTTTCCATTGTTCCAAGCCTTATTTGTTTATCATTTTTATGTTGTTTTGGGATAACCACATTAACTATTCCTTAATCCACTTTCCACATTCGACTTCTTTGCCATTGGCAATGACTTTCCAAACGTAAACGCCATTGCACCAGTTCTCAGCGTTTATCGAAGTGATGGTGTCAGTGATTTGTTGATTGTGAATCAATTTTCCAGTCAAATCATAGATCTCCAAGTGGGCATTTTGCAAGGTCGTGCGAATGTTGAGGGTGCTGCTCCCTGGATTGGGATAAGCCACCGCCACAGCGAAACCGGCAGCATGGGCTTCGTCGACACCAAGGAAGATTCCTTGCGAAAGTCTGAAAATAGCATGCTGAAACTCGCCTGTATTTCGATCTTTTCCGGCAGTAGAGACCAAACAGTCGCCCGACTCAAGGACGTGGATGCTGTAAGGCACCAACATGCGCATCTCATTGTGATAATAGATTTCTCCAATGATGTCCATATCGCCGTCAAACATGGCCACGTAGAAGTTGTCACAATCGGGATTGCTGCCTCCCCACATGGTATTCATATATCCACACAAATAAATATTTTCTCCTTGAAAATCGATGGCTTCGCATAATGCCATTTGGTCGTATTCATTAACGGTGTAAGGTCCCAGTTTATACTTGGTCTGAGTAAAATCAGGATTAAACTGACTCATATAAACATCTGCCTTTATTTCGGGATTGCCATTAAAGGCAGGAAAACTCACATCTGAAATCAGATAAACCATGTCGGTTTCAGGATGAACGGCAAAATACTCATAATGAGGTCTGTAGATGCCAACAGAATAGATGTTGTGCCTGATGTCAACAACGTTCAGGCTGTCATCGAAAACGACACACTCCGAATTGACATCCTTGGCATCAGGGTCGTTCATAACAAGTCGACATCCCAAAGCGCCTTTTTCTGGCGGCAACAAGCTGGTGGTGGCACGGTCGGTTTCTTCAGCCCATTGATGGGTTATCTCGCCCGACTCATTATAGCGCACCAGCATCTGCATGCAATGAGTGCCGTCGATATAAACGCCCGAAACGAACAGGCTTCCGTCTTCGTTGGGAAGCCATGCGAAATTCCACCAATCGTCGTGTGAAATTTCTTCGGGGAAAGGAAATGCCTCGGGGAACTCAAAAGTGGTTAACCCAAAATCTTCCGCGATGTTGACCTTATACACCATAGGATGGTCGGGACCTTTCACATAGTAGAAACAAAGGCTTCCGTCGCTGTTTCTGAAAAACCTGCTTTCGGTGAGGAAATAGCAGGTGTTGGAGTAGTTGTGCCACAATTCTTGGTTGATGATGTTGCCGTCCTCGTCGATGATTACAGCGTATAATCCAACGCCTGTTTCCACGGCATTGAGAATGATTTGATTGTTGCCCCATTGATCCATGTGATAGACAATAAGTGTAGGTGATGGAAGGATCTCGATGGGTATCTCGACTGGTTCCAATTCTTGGGCGTACAGGTTTAAACTTTCCACAAAAATGATGGCGAGTAATGTGACAAATCTGAGATTATTCATTATATTTTGAAAATGGTTAACGCCACAAAATTATAACAAAAAATCTCATAAAAAACAACAGCAACCTGTGAATCAAGGTTTTTTCATATTGCTATTGTTGAATATCAACAAGTTATGATTTTTGAAATCAAGGTTTTTCTAAGCCAAAAAACGGCTGACAAGGGTTCCCAAGTCATCCGTTCCCACCTTTTTTCGTATGGAGGTGCGGTAACGATAGATGGTGTTTTCCTGTACATCGAACAATTGTGCGATTTCTTTGGAACGAAACGGCAGATAACCAAGCACACATATTTCGTATTCCTGTTCGGTCAATTCGGGGTAAACAGCAAGGATTTTTTCGTGCGCCTGAGGATAAGTGGCGCCAAACTCGTTCATGATACGCTGCCTGGCATCCTTCTGATGGTCGGCATATATGACGAGTACCCTTCTTACAAGGTTTTCGCTCTGTTCTATTTTAATGCGTTCCTTGTTGGATTTCATCCGAAGCACCATCCACAACATCACCAACAGCACAAGGACCAAAATGGCAATCCATAGATACAAGCGATAGCGCTTGATTTGCTGTTCCGATTGCAATTGGTTGATTTCCAATTGTTTTTCATATTCATCCTTTACTTCGGCAATGGCTTTCTGCTCCTGACCGTGGTCATTGGGCAAATTAAGCAGAATATCGGCAAACAAGGTGGTGTTTTCCTTGTCGCCCAACGACTTACATGCATCGTAAAGGTATTTCAGTTGAAATTCAGAAGTTTTATCTCCGTAAAAATCATACACTTTACGGCCATAAAACACACAAGAGTCGTAGTATTGAAGGTTGAAATAGGCTCTTGAAAGGTTCTCGAACATTTCCAAACGATAGGCATTGGCCATTTTATCGTTAACATTTTCAAGTATTTCCAAACCTTTCAGACTATTCGAAACCGATTGATGGAGCATTTGCAGACGTTCGTCATTGCTGGCATCTGTTTGCACGTCATAACGGTAAAGCATCCCTTCTCCTACAGCGTCATAATAATAGGCAGTTTCAACAACATTACCCAAGCTTTGGGCGGATTGCAGGCCTTTTTTGTAATACATCAGGCTGCTGTCGTATTCTGAAACAAGGTTATAGGCGTGTCCAAGCATATACGCCGAGCCAAGGTGAAGGTTATAGCGCTTTTGCCAGTCATAATACTGTTCTGAAAGCAGCAGGTGTTTTATTCCTTCGCGGTGATAGCCGCTTGCTGTATAGGACATGCCGAGCCGTTGGTGAATGGCGTATTTCAGGCGATCAATCTCATTCTGTTCATCGGACGGAATGAGGGAATACTGCACCAGACGCGGGTCCACATGTTTGCACTGCTCGATGGTCTGCAGGGCTTTCAACCGATAATCCAAAGTGTATTGGGCTCCATAGCCAAGTTTTGTTCCAATGCCCGATTTTTGCCAATATACCATGGCTTCGTGATACCTGTCATCGCTTTTTGCGTAGTATATTTCTGCTTCATCGAGCAGTGAATCTATCACTTCTGGAGTTTGGCTCAGGAAATACAGGCTCTGCGCCATCAAAAGGTTACGATGAGCTATTTCTTTTTTGGAAAGTGGCATGGTATCAAGGTCTTCAAGCACTTTCAAGGCACTGTCAGGCATGATTTGCAGGAAGCACTCCACCTGATAAAGCAGGTCCTCGTGAGGGGAAGCAGGTTGGGAACAGGCGCTGACCAGAAACAACGCTGTAAGAAGTGTCAATATGACAAACTGTCTTTTCATGCCACAAAGATACACTTGTTTTATTTGATTACCAAACGTTCAGCAATAATATTGCCATTGGTGGCGGTTATACAGGCAACAGTTTCTACTGAAAAGTGTTTGTCAGAGGCAACAGATTATACTCAAACTCAGATTCCAAATCACCTAAAAAATCATCTGTTTGGAACATGAGTTTAAGAAAAGTTTCCAAATCGCGAAAAATTTCTTCGATTTGGAACGCGAGTTTGATTCCTTTTTATTATTTTTGCAGCCGATAAAAACCTTAATGCCATGAACAAACTCATCGGTCGCGAAGAAGAAACCAAACTTTTGAAGAAATACGCCCAATCGGGAAAAGCAGAATTTGTGGCCCTTTATGGTCGCCGCCGTGTGGGCAAAACATTCCTGATAAACAGAACTTTCGGAGAAAAATTCACCTTTTCCATGACAGGTGTCATGGAAGGAAACAAAGCCGCGCAGATACACGCTTTCTGTGACGCGATGAACTTGTACGGTAATTCGCTCGAAAAAAAACCCAAAGACTGGTATGAGGCATTCCAAATGCTGCGCCATTTCTTGATGAAAAAATTGAACAGAAACAAACGATGCATCGTTTTCATCGACGAACTTCCCTGTTTCGACACCCGCCAATCGGATTTTGCTAATGCGCTGGGGTATTTCTGGAACAGTTGGGCTTCGCTGCAAAACAACATCATGCTCATTGTTTGCGGCTCGGCCACCTCATGGATGATGGAAAACATTATTGACAGCCACGGCGGACTGCACGACCGCATCACGCACGAGATGCACCTCAAGGAGTTTACACTTAGTGAAACCGAGCAATACCTAAAAACTGGCGGTTTCCCGTGGGACAGGTTGCTAACCCTGCAAACCTACATGGCTTTGGGCGGCATACCTTATTACCTCAGCCTTTTGAACAGAGAAGAAAGCCTCGCGCAAAACATCGACCGGTTGTTTTTCCGTACCGACGGAGAAATGCGGCGCGAATTCCAACGCCTTTACAAAACTCTTTTCACCAATTATGAACCGTATATCGCCATCATTGAGGCTCTGTTCAGCAAAAAGAAAGGTCTTTCTCGGGACGAAATCACCCAAATCACTGGGAAAAAGTCAAGCGGCAGACTGACCAAAATGCTGAACAATCTCGTTGATTGCGATTTGGTCAGATTCTACAACATCAAGAAAAAGAAAATCTCCAAGCAAAGCGGGCTGTACCAACTGACCGACTTTTACACTGCTTTTTATCTGCAATTTGTCAAGGGTATTGAAAATGACGAGCATTTCTGGACCAAAAGCCAGAACACGCCATCAGTCAATACATGGAGAGGCTTGGCTTTTGAGCGCATCTGCCTCGCTCATATCCCCAAAATCAAAAAAGCGCTCGGCATTGAGGCCATCAAAACCACTTATTACTCATGGCGAAGTACGGCTGAGAACGAAGACAACGGTCGCAAAGCCCAAATCGACCTCATCATTGAACGCGCCGACCACATGGCAAATATTTGCGAGATAAAATACAGTCCCAACAACTACTTGATTGATAAGGAAGAACATCTAAAATTCCAAAACCGCATAGCCCGTTTCCAACAAGAAACCGACTATTCTGGAGGTATCATCCCAGTTTTCATCACGCCTTTCAGCTTGCAGCGCAATGCCTATTCAGAACACATCGTCAAATGTGTTATTCTTGACGACTTGTTTTGACAATGTCTTCTCCTTTCTTCTTTCTCTTCCAACCCACCCCAACAATCACCGCCAAAGCCACCACTCCTACAGCGACCCACCACCAACGAAAGGGACGCGCGTCCTCCTCAACGCTCGGTGTCTCTGGTTCAGGCTCCACGTAATAGATGTATTTGCCATCTTGAATGAGTTGCAGGGTGTAGTTCAGGATGGAATCACCGTGGACAAAGGATAGTTCCTCAGGCGTGAAGTTGACGGGATAATCGGGAAGCACACCGCGACCGTAGGGGAAACGCTCGTTGACCACTGTGTCGAACACCACCTTGATCGTTGGGATTTGGATGGCGATATCGGAATTCGACAACAGGTATTGTGTAAAATTCTCTGCCTTCATTTGATGGTAAGCCGAGCCTGTCTCGCGCCCGACGATGACACCACGGTTCTGCTTTTTCACCCAGCCTGCAAACATGGTGGAAGCCGAAAACGAAGTCTCGTTGGTGAGCAGATACAGCCGCCCTTTATAGTTGACTAAAGAATCAGGTGACTTCCATTCCGGCTCGTCCTTTACAAACCCCTCACCATTCGGAAGCGGCTTGTAATCAGGATAATAGTCTTCTTGGTTGGCATCCACAGGACAACTGCCGAAGCATTGATAACCGCCTTTTTTGTTCACGATTTTGCGCAGACTGGTGCAGAACGGCTTCTGGGCCAGATGCACATAAACGCCTTCCACTGTGGCTTCTGGTCCGCCATAGTTGAAACGAATGTCAAGAATCAGGTTGGGAATGCTGTCGGCAATGAGATTGGCAAAGATTTCATCGATTTGTTCCATTTCCAAATCGTCCAACTCGAAAGTATGGAGGGCGAGGTAAGCCACTGTGTCAGAGAGTTTTTCAAAGTCGAAATGCGTCTTTTCGTTTGCATGGAAATGGCGGTATTGGTATTCTAACCATTGTGGTTCGCGGTAAGGGTCTTTGGGTTTCATCTGCTCAAAACGCTTCGTCTCGCCGTCAGCAAAAGTAACCATAAAGTTGGCATCCTTCGCGATTTGGTCGCAGTAGTAATTATCCATTCCATACAGAAGCACATAATCACCATAGCTCTTCACATAGCCATCGGAATAGGTGGCATACTCCAACACCATGTCTTTCAGAGAATCGGCGGGAATGCCATTTACTGAAACCACTGGTTTGCCGAGATAGTCTTTGTATCTTGGAACGGTGCGCCATACCCGTAGCGTGTCGTTGAACCAACCTAAACACACTGAGGAAGGCAACCCACTTGCACTCGTCACTTTCGGCTCTGAGATGATGGCCGTATGACTGTCGTGGATTTTCCCAAGCAACTTGAAAACTAATACCTCAAAATCACTTCTGGAGATGGTTTCGCCTATCGCAGCCATTCTGTTTTTGATATAGGTATCGAATTCCTCTTTCGGCGTGTAGTCATACAGTCCCGGGAAAGCATCTTCAAGAGCCGTTATCATGCCGTCGATGTCGGCTTGTGCCTCCTCGCGGGTCAGTTGGGTCTTGTTGTTCACCTTGGGCGGGATAAAAGTCGTTTTCAGCCCGAAAGGTGTCATCGGATCGTCGGCTTTGGAGTTTTTTGAGATGCTGACCACAACGCATGGCTTCTTGATGCGCTTGTAATAATAGCCCACGGTGCCCAACACATCGCCCCGATGCACGATTTCGCCCGTCTTGAACAGTCGCAGCGGGCGCATACCGCTCACGTGCACCTCCCGTCCGTCGGAAACGCGAATGGAAACCCATGTGTTCAGATAACGGATCTTTTCCGGCGACATTCCCCACTCGACGAACAGCAGGGAATCCTGCTCGAAGTTTCCCGTTTGTTGGTTGAATACATCAACGGAACAACTGAAACTGTTGCTATAGCCAATGCTGGCATGAGTGATTTTCCCATCCACGGGGCAAAGCACGGGCGTCCACAAAGGCGCCCCAATAATCAAACGATCAAAATTCAACTCGGCTTGGGTTAAGCCATCGGCCACTCCGATGTAGTCTTGAGGTCGGTATAGGATGTCGTCGCCAGCCTTTTTGTCTAAAGACAGAGCGACAGGCCAAAGGTAGTTTTCCTGCCCAAAAGCAAAGTTGACCATGAACAGCAATGCGAAAATGATGGATTTTGTTTTCATAGATGGATGCGTTTTGAAATTTGAAAGCAAAAATACCTTGTTTGTCAAGCGGTCGAAAGGGCAGTCCAAACAATTCCGAGGTTTTAAAAATGTAATATCCTGAAAACAAATGAGATGAATCAGTTTCAATTCCAAACTTTTTCTGGGAAAAGTCCAAAGATTTTGGCGGTTTAATGTTTGATTAACTCAATTTTTCCCCACCACAAAGTATTGATAATTCTCCGGGTTGACAACCATGAAAGTATGGTCGGGATAACTGTTGGCAAAGGTTTCGGTCAGTTTGGACCGCTTGTTGCTACTCCATTTGAATTCATAAGTATGCAAAAGTCCGTCAATGTCTTCCAAATAATCGATTTCTTGCTGTTGCTGGGTGCGCCAGAAGTAACTTTTCCCATAAAAAAGACTGTAGGAGTTGTGCTTCAGGCGTTCACTCACGAGATAGTTCTCCCAAAGTGCACCCGCATCTTGTCGAAGCTGTAGCGGCTTGAAGTCGCCAAGTATCGCGTTACGCACGCCGTTGTCGTAGAAATAAATCTTGCGGCTTTTTTTCAGTTCGTTTCGCAGATTGCGGCTGAAGGAGCGCAAATGAAAAACGATGTACGACTTTTCCAACAAATCAATGTAACGCTGAACTGTTAACGAATTCAATCCCAATAACTTGGAAAGTTCATTGAAAGACACCTCGCTGCCCATTTGTAACGCTAAGGCTTGAAGCAATTGCTCGACAATCTCAGGTTTCCGAACATCCTGAAAAGCGAAAACATCCTTATAAAGATAGCTGTTGACGAGATTTGACAGGGTCTCGCGTTCCTCTCCTGGCAAATTGACCACTTCCGGATACATACCATAGACCATTCTTCTTTCCAAAAGCCTCTTCTCCTCTGTATTACCATGATTGTCAATAAGTTCCTCTGAAGAAAACGGGAGCATGTTGTATTCGTATTTCCTTCCTGTCAATGGCTCGTTGATGGTGTTGGAGAGTCGTAATGCCGATGATCCAGTGACAACAATTTGCTTTTCTGGGAAATTGTCAATGAGCAATTTGAGGGTAATGCCTATGTTCTGGACGCGCTGTGCTTCGTCTATTAAAATAAGGTCGGCTTGCGCTGTATCAGCCTGCAATTGGGTTGAAGTTGGATTAGACAGTTTTTGTCTTATGTCTGGCTCGTCGCAATTCCAAAACAACGTTTTTTTGTCGGTTTCAGCCATCAACATTCGAAGCAAGGTGGTTTTGCCCACCTGACGCGGGCCCGTCAGCACAATGGCTTTACCTTTAAAAAGTCTAGGAATAATGAGTTGTTTCAGACGACGTTCAATCATGCTTTTATAGTTCGGATTGAGTGCAAAAATACAATATTTTCACAATATAATGGAAAAAACTTATAAGAATTTTCCATTACGATAGAAAAATCTTACAATTATTTCATCTTCTCCACGTTCTCTTCGCTCTCCATCAGCGACTCGAACTCCATAATCTTAGCCTTCTTCCATCTTCTTCCGCCGCCGCCCGCGAAGTTTGTCCACCATATTAACAGTAGTTCCAAGGTAGTCGGCTTCTTCTTGTCGCGAGACCTTGAAAAGCGAAAGGATGTAGGATTTCCGCTCGTCCTCGTCCAAGTCGGGATATTTTTTTTGAAGCGTTTCCCAAAGGTCAGGATACTTTTGCTCCACCACTTCCAGCATGGCCTCCCAATGGTCTTTATCGCCAAAAACAGATTTCCCCAAGTCGCTGAGAAGATTAGCTCGCTTATCATTGTTCAAATAGTTGTCCAACAAAAGCATTACCTGCTGTTCCTTATCCAAAGCCTCAGAAAGGCGGTCGGCATAGTCCTGCTGGATTTGCTCATGCTCGGCATCTTTTTGTGCCAAGGCTTTGTTTTGCTGCTTGAAGTGGAAAAGTTCAGCATTGATTTCGGCTTCGCGCTTACGCCGCCGTGCCAAGCGGATTTGCGACACCAACAATGCCGCCAGAACCAAAACCGCCACCAAACTGATGACAACGATAACGCGCTGTTTCCGAATGATTTTCGCGTTCAACTCGTTCTGCATCACCGCACTGTCATATTTATGGCTGATGAGTGCGAGGTTGTTTTCCCGCCGCTCTATTTCGTAATGCGTATCGCCTTTTTCATACTGATAAATGTACTCGCAAGCCGTTTCATAATCGCCGCGCATCTCGGCAAAATTGGCCAACGTTCCATAGTAATACCACGTGTCTTCATTTGGCTCACAACAATCTGTTTCTGATTGGGTTACAAGTTCCTCCAAGCGACCGTAGCAATAGGCCATCGAATCCATGTTGCCCATCTTATAATAGACGTTCCCCATGTTGTGGTAATAATACATCAGCAGGCTGTCGCTGGCATCGGGGGGATAGGTTTGGAAGTACTGCTGCAAGTAATCGCCTGACTTTCTGTATTCCCCGGCGTTGAAACACTTCACATGAAAAGCGGACAAAACACAACGTTTTGCATCCATCGAACCACTTCGTTCCGCATAGTCCATCGCGCGGTTCAAATAGACCTCCGCGCTGTCAAATTGCCTATGGAATTGGTAATAATCGCCCCAAACGGTCATCACTTTGGCGCGTTCGGTGTAATGGTTGCCAAAGCCCTCGTCGGCAGCCTTCAACAACGAAACGAACTCTTTTTCATCGGCATAAACGCTCAAGCATTTCGCAATATTGAACCGCGCACGGGCCACCGTCAGCGTGTCGTCCGCCAACAATCCATAATGCTCCGCATCTTTGAACAACTGCATGGCCTCCGACTTGTTGCCGGAATCCAACTGAATGCGGGCGTTTTCCAAAGCTTCGTGGGCGGCTTGGCGCATATCCTTTGATTCGGGATGACAGGCGAACAAGAGGAACCCCAATCCCAAGAAAGCTGCTTTAATGGCATTACGAACCATGATGGCAAAAAGCCACGATGACTTTACTTAATAATGTTTACTTTTTTTGCAATCACTTCTTTACCGTTCTGAATTCTGACGAAATACATTCCCGAATCCAACCCCGACACGTCAATCTGTTGGATTGCATCAGTGATGCGTCCTGACAGCAGCGTCTGACCCGTCAGACTGGTGATGCTATATTCGGTTTCCGTTGGCAGAGACATTGCGCACAACGTCTGTACATACAGAATACCTTTGGTAGGATTAGGATATACCTTGACTTCCATTGCATCATTCTCACCAATGGCCAACCAATCCAAGCATTCCGACCATGCAATCGTGTTTCCGTCATCAGTGCTGATGCCATATTTGTATCTCCCAATCGGTAAGGTATCCCAACTGTAATCCACGTAATAAGCATTTGCCACGTCTGTAGCGATTAGTTCAATGTTGCTTCCGTCGCAGTTGGCGCGGTAGATGTCGAAGGTGTTACCCACAGTGATGTCATCGATATAAAAAGCGTTATCGTATTCACCTTCAGCGAGTTGGTTACCGTATCTCCAGTCCAAAATGTGGTTACCCGGACTTATGGCAACGGTGTAGCGCGTCCACGGCACATCGCCCTTCAAAGTCTCACCATATTGCACGTTATCGATGAAGAATCCGCAACCGTTAAGGGGGAAACAACTGACGCGTGCGTAGTAGCTTACCACACACGAGGTGGGTATGTTGACTGCCAACGAAATCTTGCTGTTGGAGAACATGCTCGTATTGGTCGATTTAGCGCAATACGTGCCTGTGTTTGGTTGCGTGGTGGTGATGACCCAAGGACTGGTGCCATCATTAATCCACATGTTTTGGTAAAAGTCGCCTGACTCGAAGCCGTCGAAAATGCCCGCCGGCAAGTTCCACGACAACGACACGCGCGAGTTGTTGATAATTTCGGCTTCAATCTCAACCGCTAATGTCAAGGTAACGTAGTTGGAAGGGAGCGAGGTTATGTCGTTTTCCAAATGGGCAATAACATAATAAGTGTAAGAACCTGCATAGTTGATATAGTCTATAAAGGTTGTCACCGTCAGGTTGTTGGCAATGCGTATGCCGTCGCGATAGACATCGTAGGAGATACCTTCAGGTGCAGCTGTCCAGTTAAGGATGACCTGTTCTCCGTCGAAGTCGGCGGTGAGATTGGTCGGACCGTGATGGAATACGGCATTCATTGCGGCCAAGGCGTCAATGCGACCCGTGCCTACTCGGTTGTTTTTCATGGTGTTGCCAACACGCACGGAGGTTAACTCAACGATGGAGTCCAATTCCGCGGGGCTCAGTTCGGGGTTAGCTTCAAGCAACATAGCCAACACACCGGCAACGCATGGCGTAGCCATCGAAGTACCGTCCATCTCGATGTAGCCATTAGAGGTCTGGAAGTTCAACGATGTGATGTTGGCACCAGGTGCAGATATGTCAGGACGAATCAAGCCTGGCTGGTTGACGTCACCGTTTTCGTATGGATAGTCATCGTAGTCGCCGACGTATGGACCGTCTGCCCAAGTGGTAGGTCCGACAGAGGAGAATCCACAGTGTTCATCGTTGGAGTCGGTGGCCCCCACACTAATGACTGAGGTCAAGCCGCCTTCGATAAGGTTTCTTTGATCGGGATGAAGCCATGGCGGTGGACAGTTGCCCGGAGCACTGATGTTGAATGGAATGGGGTATGAGTATTGCGTTTGGCCCTCGTTACCACAAGCCACGGCAGCCGCCACACCTGCATCAAGGCAGGTGGCAAAGACATCGCGGTAGTAGTAACAGGGACCGGCTCCCACATCGCTGAGCGAAAGGCTGAGGATGTTGGCACCATGTTCCAAAGCAAACTCAACGCCTTGGATAAGGTGGGAGGCATCGCCTTCTCCATCTTCGCTCAAAATCTTGATGGCCATAATCTTGGCACCTGGGGCAATGCCCGTCTGAGTGCCTGCCGTTCCTTGTCCCGCCAAAATGCCAGCGGTATGGGTGCCATGTCCATGGTCGTCCATGGGGTCATTGTCATGGTAGAAAATATCATAGCCGTGATGCGGAAATTCACTGCCGCCATCCCACATGCTGTTGGTAATGTCGACATGATTATAGTTGACACCCGTATCGATGAGACCAACTATGACGCCGTTGCCCGTATAGCCTGTGCCATTGTAGTTCCAAACTGCAGGCGCGTTGATCATGTCAACATGCCAAGCATTGGCTTTTGTGGTGGCGGGGGTGATTTTCTCGTTTTGAGGAATCATTTGGCGCATCTCATCGGGGATAACCATGGCAACATCCTTGCATTCAGCCAATTGTGCGATGACTTCATCGCTGGCCAAGCAACTGAAGCCGTTGAATGACCAAAAAACTTTCAAGTCGCTGACCATATCGAGGCTCTTGAAACCTTCAAGAAAATCAAGCACTTGGGCTTGCGATGCCTGACAAAACGCCTTTCGTTCGGCGATAACGAAGTCGCGGCGTTGCTCCTTGTTCATAAACGCTGTCTTTTGCAACAGTTGACTGTCATCGTAACGTTCCGTCATAATTACGATAACATGTTGGAGATTGTTGGATTGGCCAAACAACGTGCCAAGGCAAAAGACTAAGAGGATGGTAAAAAGGGATTTTTTCATGATATGTTGGTATAATTTTGTGTAACAATACATTATAATCTTTCATTTAGAAACAAAGAAAGCCAGAGATTTTGGGCTCTGGCTTTCTTTGCTTCGATTATCACTGATTATTCATACTCATAATTTGTTGTAAACTGATAATCTTCATATTCATCTGCATACCGCTCTATCACCATAATCGGGTAATCGTTGTCATTGTATTGGTAAGTGTAATCAATCACTTCGTTTTCACCGTCCGATCCGGAAACAATCATCTTAGTGACATTGTTCTTTGACCAATTAAACATTCCCTCTAATTCTTCAGTATCCGAATAAAGACTGTGGAAACCTTTCAGCGGGCTATTCTTGGAATCATATTGCAGCGCTGCTGTAGCCCAATAGCCTTCTTGTGTGGCAGTAAGCTTGCTGACGTTGTCGCCATCCCACGTGAATTGCAAGGTAAAGGTGTAAACATCTTTTTCTGTTCTTCTGGCAGAAGCTTCAGCCATAAATTTGCTAACAACCTTAACCACTTCAGATTGGAAAGGCAGGATCGCATTTTGCAAATGGCTTTCCGTCTTTGACTTTTTCGCGCCATACTCCGTTACATCCATCTTGGTCAACTTGCCATCGTCATACGTGTAAGCCGTGGATGACTCCAAACTACCCTTGTAGTAGTAATCGGCAGACTTCAATAGTTTTCCGTCATAAGCATAAGTCACATACTCGGAACTGATGTAATCGTCAACGCGGGCAAGGCGTTTACCATCATAAGTGAAATCTTCAGTCCAACTGAGGGTTCCACCTGTCCAATAGTGGTCGATGGACTTCAGCAACTTGCCATCCCAATTCCATGACTGGTTAAGATATTTTTCAGTGTAGGTAGAAGAGCAATACACTCTTTGAATTTTCATTTTTGGATTGTAAACTCCTTCTTTTGTGCATGAAGATAAGGATGTCAAAACAAGCAATCCTAATAGCATCGCAGCTGGTTTAAATTTGTTCATTTCTTTTAACGTTTAGTTGCAAATTCAGAATAAAATACCTTGCAAAGATAACAATAATTTCCGAAATTCACTACATCTCCTTAAAAAAGCGAGAAGTATTGTTTCAAATCATCGATGCCAATGCCTAAAAGTTTCATCTTCCTAACCACCTCAGGCAGTTCGTTGTTCATGAATTCCTCTTTCATTTGGCTCAGCACGATATCTTTGGCATTTTCAGATATGAAATAGCCAATACCTCGTTTGTTATAGATTATTCCTGCATTTTGCATGGTTTCGTAGGAACGCATAATGGTATTGGGGTTCACGCCCAATTCGATGCCGAGGTCACGCACTGAAAGGATGCGGTCATCAGCCTTCAGTTCGCCGCGCAGAATCTGCTCATAAAGTTGCGAGCAAATCTGCAAGTATATGGGTTTGTGTGCGTTAAATTCCATGATTTAGTATTTTTGAGTCTGAATCTTACGATAGGTGAAAAACAACAGCAAAGCCGTTATGGCAATGCCGATGACCATACCCCAAATGGTTGCCACATGAAACATGTGAATCATTTCTTCCGTAGGGAGATCCGAGAATCTATCAAGCCATTGCTCAATACGATCGCTATTGGCGAAGACAACACCACCCACAATCATTGAAAGCACATAACTGATACCCAAATAACAAGCGAAAGTCTTGCCAGCTTTATGCTTCTTGAAGAGCATGTTGCCGAGCATGAAAACGGCAGCCCACTGGATGATGCTAAGGTATAATGAGGTACGCATCATGCCGACAGGCATAATCTTCTCGAAAGGATAAGCCATATCGTCCATCTGGATTGCACCTTCGCTATCACTAATCATGCGGAAAAGATCATTTATGGTGTAAAGGTGAATCGGCTTCTCAAAACCACCAAAGGGGAATACGGACAGAAACGCATCCACCAAGTAACTGCCGAAAAAGGCAAGGATAGGCGTGACAATGGCGCAGTAGATGAACATGCTAATGAATTTTTCCAACGAGGAAGCAGGCAGCATGGCAAAACCGATGCCCTCACGCGGGAGGTTGGACTTACCGTAAACCTTGGAAGGAACTTGCAACATGGCGATTGCCACCACGATACAGATGAAGCCGAAACGGACAGAACCATCGGTAGTGGAGCCGAAAAGCAGGTTGAAAATCCAGAAAACGGCAGGAAGGCTGCAAAAAACTATGAGCATGGTGCTGAAATTCCTGAAATATTTTTTGCAATCTAACACCAAAAGATTCTTGAAACGATTGAAAGAAAATGTATTATTCATAATGAGTAATTGTTAACGTTATTTGTTGAATAAATCTTTGATAGTTTGTTTGTTGTGCATAACAGTGTTGAACAGCGCCTCAATGTTGACTTGGCTGTCCAAACCCTCAGGATTTCTGCAGATATTTACGAAACCGCCAGGCATGATTTCGCTGTAAAGTGCTTCATCATCTTTCACTGTGGTATAGTTAAAATAAAGCTTCTCGGTGATTTCGCGGAAGGAAGCCTTCAGCAACACTTCATCGCGATCGAGGATGATGATGGGATCAATGAGGTTTTCCACATCCTTCACCTGATGGGTGGAGATGATGATGGTGCGTTCCTCGTTGGAATGTTTCATGATAATTTGACGGAATAAGGTCTTGGAAGGGATGTCGAGACCATTGGTGGGCTCATCCAAAAGGAGATAATCCGTGTTGAGTGACAAAGCTGTGGCAATCAGGCATTTCTTCTGTTGTCCAAACGACATTTCACCATACTTGCGCTCAGGATCGACCTCCATTTCAGTGCAGAGCTCGAAGAAAAGCTTCTCATCGTAGTTTGGGTAAAACCTGCCCAAATCATGAATATAATTAACAGGTGTTCCTTCCGGCACAGCGAAATCCTCGGAAATAAAGAAAATTTTCTGCAAGGTTTCTGGCCAACGGTTGAAGGAGGCTACGCCATCAACGGTACATGTACCTGCTGAGGGACTTTGGAGACCACTAATAAGTTTAAGGAGGCTTGTCTTCCCCACTCCATTTTCTCCCAAAAGACCATAGATACTGCCTTTCTCAAAGGTCAAACTGATGTTTTTGAAGACGACTTGAGTTTTGTAACCAAAGTCTAAATTCTTGATTTCTAACATGATATTTTATTTTGTGTTTGTGTATTAGTAAATTAGAACACTGCAAAAGTACAACAAAATTTGACAATATCAAGAAATAATTTAGACTTTAACAATATTTAACACAATCTTATAACTGCCTGTTCATCCTCATGCAGCCTGTTTCACCACACTTCAATCTCGTCCACGAAAATCCAGGCGGGATAGCCGAAGCCATCATGGTCCTCGGGAAGTATATGGTCCTTGACGATGACTTCCACAAAACGTGCAGTGACGGGTTCAAAGTTCAACTCGTAAGTAAGGTTACCATCCTTGTCGTTCCAGGTGGTGATAGGAATATCCATTTGTGCCACTTCACGGAAGGTTTCTCCGTCGTCAGATACGAGCACACTCGCATGGCTTGGGTTGTAAATCCACGCTCCCTTATCCACCAAGGAGCGGAAACGGACATGACTCATCGTAGCAGGCTGCTCCAAGTCGATGACCGCATCAAGTGGCTGTCCCCAGAAGCCGAGCCAGCGTCCTGAGGTATAGGCGATGCGTCCCATTTCGCCGTCGTTGAGGACAGTAGCTCCTTTGGAGGCGTACTTCTCGTTGGGTTGCTCCCGCAGATAAATGGGCTTGCGGGTGGCGAGGTTCGGTACCACCGTATCCGTATAGACCTGGTGAGAGAAAATCTGTTTGGCGTAGTTATAATGGTAAAGGTCGTAGAGCTGTGCCATGCGCCGGCAACGCTCCACGAAAGCGTCGAAGTCGCGGTCCTCGGGGTTAGGATTGTTCCATTGCAGTTCTGCCAAGGCATCCATGCGCGGCATGGCCATATACTCCACATGCCTGAACGAAGTGATGTACTCCGTCCAGATGTTGGCCTGCACACCGATGATGTGTTTCTGCTGTTCCTCCGTCAGCTCTTTCGGCAGCGGACGGAAGTCATACACCCTCGACACAGGCAGGTAGCCGCCCACACACGAAGGTTCTGTGGAAGGATCCTCGCTTTGGTAATAGTCGAAATAGAGGTGCGATGAGGGAGTCATAATCACATCGTGACCTTTCCGCGCAGCCTCGATGCCGCCTTCCGTACCACGCCAACTCATGATGATAGCCGTCTCGGAGACGTTGCCATCCAATATCTCATCCCATCCGATGACACGACGGCCACGGGCTTCCACCACCTTCGCCATGCGGTTCATCACATACGATTGCAGGTAGTCCTCCTTCGAGAAACGCCCATCGGACTTGATGCCTAACTCTTTAATCTTCTTCTGGCACTTCGGACACTGCTGCCAACGCACCTTGGGACACTCGTCGCCACCGATATGGATATATGGCGAAGGAAAGATGTCCATCACCTCGTTAAGCACGTCCTCAACGAACTGCATGGTCGCCTCGTTACCGGCGCAGAGCACATCGTCCGACACGCCCCAGCGACGCCACACCTCGTATGGTCCACCCGTGCAACCCAACCAAGGATACGATGCCAAAGCCGCCTGCATGTGACCGGGCAGGTCGATTTCAGGGATGATGTTAACATGACGCTCAGCGGCATATTGCACAAGGTCGCGGAGTTGCTCTTGGGTATAAAAGCCACCATAGCGGATGGTGTCATAAATCCGACCGTTGCGACCGATAACAGTGCCGTTGCGATAAGCGCCCACCTTGGTAAGTTCAGGGTATTTCTTGATTTCGATACGCCAGCCTTGGTCCTCGCTGAGATGGAAATGAAACTGGTTCATGTTGTGCAAGGCTAACATGTCAATGTATATCTTTACCGAGTCCAAATCCATAAAGTGGCGACAAGGGTCGAGATGCATTCCACGATAGGGAAAGTTTGGCCAGTCGCGGATAGTACAAGTGGACAGTTGGCAACAGTTAGTTTGCGGCTGGCAGTTAGGGAGGCTCTTACGAATGGTCTGGACGCCATAGAACACGCCAGCTGCATCAGCGCCTTTGACAGCGACTTGAGTTGGTGTGACGTTGATTTCGTAGGACTCGGCTTGGTTGAAATCATCGGGAACGAGCTTCAACACTATACCATCCGTTTGGTCTTGATATTTTTCTACGTTCATGGCAAATCCCATGATGTCGTTTACATATTCGCTGAGGAACTGTGCTTCGCGCTGCAAGCCTTCTTCATAGTAAACGATGGTGCCCGACTGAATCACAAAAGGTTTTTCATTCGTTATCGACAACTCCTTAGGTTGTGGAATGATATCGTAATTGGCTTGAGGAAGTTGTTTGGTGCAGGAGGCGAAAAGCAACGCCATGATGCAGATTAGGGCCAGTTTTTTCATTGGGATAGTATTTTGAATTTTAGGCAAAGATAATCAAATTATAGTAAACTTGCTCCAGTTGCGAGGAATAATCGGAAACTATTTTGGTATAAAGAGCCGTTTCATAAATAGATTTTATATTTTTGCAAACTATCATAATTTCTAAAAGCAAATGAGAAGAAAAGCCATACTTTGGAGTGTGACGGGTTTAGTTCTGGCAGCCATTGTTGCTGTTATTATTTACCTGAACAGTTTGATGTGCATCATAACCGGCTATGCAGCCAAGAATCTTGCCTCAGCAGTTTTCATATCCGGCAGGGAACAGGATGATGTGGAGAATCTGGATTTGAACTTCTCATTCATCAGGTTCACTCACAACACGATAGACTATGAAAACAAAACTGTAACCAGCCGTTTTCTTTGGGGCAAATCGAATGCAGTTTACATACCTGATTATGGAGTGACTCTTTTGCGTGGTGATAAAGCAAATCTGTATAGCAGAGCTAAACTTCCGGAGTTCGTTTCATGCGACCCCGATACAATTTTATGGCCTTTGGGCTACATAATTCCAACAGACATTGATTCAGCCGACCAACAGCTCACACATAAAATTGAGCCAATTTCCAAAGCACTTGTCGATGACAAGGTCTATAACGGCACTCCGTTTGCCTTCGTAGTTCTCCATAATGGCAACATAGTGGCAGAGCGTTATGGTTACAATTGTAATGTCAACACCCCATTACTTTCCTGGAGTATGGCCAAAAGTTTCACCAATGCCATAGTTGGTCTCATGGCTTCCGATGGAATTGTGGATATCAACGTTCCGATGGACATTCCCGAATGGCAGAACGATGAAAGAAAAGACATCACACTGAACGATATTATGCAAATGCAGAGCGGTCTTGAGTGGAACGAAGACTATGGGGCACGCTCGGATGTGAATTTAATGCTCCACAGGGAGGAAGACATGGGCTATTACGCCATTGGCAAATCCTTGAAACACAAGCCTGGAACCTTCTGGTACTATTCTTCCGGAAGCACAAACATAGTCATGAGGTATCTCCGTGGCAAATTCGATTCTGACGAAGACTTCTACGCATATATAGGCAACAGGCTGTTTGCTCCCCTCGGAATCCGAGATGTTTACTTCGAAACTGATATGAGCGGGACACCGGTAGGTTCTTCCTACCTGTACACCACTGCGCGTAATTTCGCCCGTTTCGGACTACTATACCTAAACAACGGCATGTTCGCCGGACAACGCATACTTCCCGAATCCTGGGTAAAATATACCCGCACACCTGCATCAGCCAGTGCAAAACAATATGGCAGCTTTTTCTGGTTGAATGCAGACAGGCATTTTCCAGATGTTCCGGAGGATATGTATTCCTGCGTCGGACACGACGGTCAGCAGATTTTCATAATACCATCCAAAGACCTGGTGGTCGTAATACTTGGATATTCTCCTAAGCCCGACCATGAGATTGATTTCAACCGTCTGCTCAGGGACATAATTAAAAACATTTAAAAAGAAACGGCCAACAAACCAAGACAAATATCATCTCACAATCACCTCATCGCAGAAAATCCAGCATAATTGTCCTACACCGCGATGCCATTCAGGATTGGTTAGTAACGATTCAGCCTTCACACGAACATAGCGCGCTTGCCCGTGCAGGTTCGTGAAAGAAAAGTTCTCAATTTTACATTCCAACAGATAAGTTGGATTTTGATAGGTCTTAGAGCCAACCTCATTCCAGTTCTCGCCATCGTTTGAAAGATAGCAGGTCACTCGCTTGGGTATAAAAATCCATGCAAGCGGAAACAGCAAAAAGTCAATACTGACTAAATTGACGGCTTGGATGCTGTCCAAGTCAATAACCACATCCATGTCGTTGCCTTGAAAACCGAGCCAGTTGTAGTTATAGTTCATAATACCCATCTTGCCGTCAGTAAGAGCCTTAGGACCACCCACATCGTAATTGTTACTCCATTCGGTGGAACAGGTCACCGTCTTGCCCCTTGCAATATCAGGCTGTATCGATTTGCTGATGTAGTTGTCGATGTTCTGTCGAAATTGTATTGGAGTAGCCTTGGCTTCATCCAATCGCTTGACACCCAATCGCTCACAGTCGGCCACAAACCGGTCAGCCTTCGCCAACATCTCAGGATTAACCACTCTGTTTCCTTTCTCATCGTAGGTGAAATAAGAAAGTTCAGGTGCCAACTCACTCATGGAAAGGTCGAGGATGGCAAAGTCGAGCGTAAGTTCCAACAGACGTAGCCGATTGTTATATTCAGTTCTTTCCTTCTCAGAGATATTTTCGCAAGGGGCTGTCTTCCAAGCGTTTTCAAAAAGCGTTTGATAAAACTTGATTTTATCAGGTGCGAGATAGCCATTTTTGGCATTGATAGGATAGCCGTAGATGTTCAGCACCTGTTTTGAGTCTAGAAGGGCTTGCTGCATAGTGTCAAGGTATTGCTTGATGAATGGAGCACGATTGGGACCATAATGAGCATCCATGAAACGGTTGCGGAGACTGTCGGTGTCTGTATTCACATCCCACATCAGGTGCGCGATGAGGAAGGTACGCCATTCGTAGTTCTCAGTGATGTTCTGGTTCGAACCTTGTTCAAACATCATCGGGATGTCAAATTCGTGGAAGGTCTTTAGATTGGGACCGATGACATGCAGGTTCGGAAATGGGTCCATATAATTGCGGAACTGCACCACATAATCCCAAAGGAAAATGTTGTCGGTGAGGGCACACCAGCCTTCCATATCGCGCATAAACGAAGCACAAGCCTGGTTGTTGGCAATGGGAATCTGCCGTTGGCACTCAATGGAGCAGAACATAATATTGACATTGTCGGCGGGCTTGATGCCTTGGGGCGGACGACGTGTATACTGATAAGCCAAAGTAGAGATGATTTTGTCAGGGAAACGCGCAGCCACTTGATTGACGAAATACAGCATGGTACCAGAGGGACCACCAAAAATCGAATCAAGGCGGCGGCAGTCAGGACAGGTACACGATGACTCAATGTCGTTCTGCGACACCGACCATATCTGTTTTTCAGGTTCCGCTTTCATCATGATTTCCAAATTCTTGCAAAGTTCTTCGAGTACTTCCGGATTACTGAGGCAAAGCTGTCCGTCACGAACGCGCTGCCCGTGAATTAAAGAAAACCATTCAGGATGCTCATCAAAATAGGTGTCCACTGGTATCAAGCGTTGGAAAGTATGGACGAAAAGCCCCCAATCTTTATAGAAATCATTGCGGTTATGCAATTTATGCCAGTCGGCATAACGTTGGTCAATATTCGGGATAAGGTGCAAAGTCTCACGATAGCGAAACGAGGGGTTTTGCAAGTCGTGGATGCTGAGGCCCACCTCATCAGGTAGCGCATCAAAGTGGATATGGTCTTGACATGTGTAAGTGCAGCCAAGATATTTCTCCAAGAGATGATAAGCCGCATAAAGTACCGCTTTACCCTCATTACCAATAAGATACAAATTTTCATCTTTAGTAAGAAGCAAGAAGCCGTCATCCTTAATCTCGTTACCGTACTGTTGATATAGCGATTCAGAAAGCATGTTGCGCCCGATGGATACGGCATGGTTTCCATGATAATCTCCATCGGCAATGATTTTGTACTCGTGTCCGAAAATCTGTTGCAGGAAGAAACACAACTCTTTGGCGACGGTAGAATCAACATGGGAAGCCATTTCAGAAATCACGATGGCATAGTCATCATTGGCAGAAAGCGTGACCTGAGGTCGCGTCACCTCCTTACATGAGACAAAAAGAATTGCACCGAGAGTAATTAATGCACCTAAAATCTTGAAATAATTTGTTTTTCTCATATTCACCGCCTTTGAATTGTGATGCAAAAATAATAAAACAATATCTTCATGTCAAATTGAAAAACAACTCACTGAATAACATGCTGCAGCAAATAACATGATAGCAGAAATGTTGAAAAAGCACGATAAAACGAGAAAGATTGAAAGAAAAACAGTAATTTCGCAATCCAATAAATGGCCAACCATTTCAAATTGACATTAAATTACAAAAATCATGGCAGACGGATACCTTGAAAAACGTTACGAAGAGGTCTTTGGCGCAGGTGCCAAGAAGACCGTAGTGAGACACACCTCTATTGAAACTTTGATGGAAAAAAACCGCAGCTATCGCGGCTACCAAAAGGACTATGTTGTGAAGCGCGAAATGCTGGAACGCATCGTGGCGGTGAATGCCAAGATTGCCTCCGCAAAGAACCAGCAAGTGCTTCGTTTCAAGTTAGTTACCAAGGAAACAGGAGCCGATGTCATCCTGCAAAACATGAAACTCGGCGGACTGCTACCCGAGTTGCATCTGCCTTTTGAGGGTACGGAGCCAGAGGCGTTCATCATCATTTGCAGCACCGTACCCGAAACTAAGCTTGTGGACATCGATCTCGGAATTGCAGCACAAAGCATGTTGCTGAAATCCACCGAGATGGGCTTGAACGGCATCATGATTGGCGCGTTCAATAAGGCGAAAATCACCGAACATTTCGCCTTGCCCTACGAGCCGCTACTGATTTTAGCCATCGGAAAGGGAAACGAGAAAATCAGGTTGGAGCCTGTGGATGCTGGCGACAGTCTCGCCTATTACCGCGATGCCGACGGCGTGCAGTTCGTACCTAAGATTCGTTGGGAGCAGTTGATTATTGAATAATTCGCACTTGGATAGTGCATTTTTTTAAAAAAACCGCACTTATATAGTGCAAATTTGTTATCTTTGCAGCGTCAAAACGAAAGAAAATGGAAAGTTTGTATCAATTCATGCAGAAACAGCTTGACGTGACAAAGAGCCAGTTTATCCGCTACAAGTACGATGATATTCATTGGCAAAACCGCATGTTGGCCTTAGTTGGACCACGGGGTGTGGGAAAGACTACCCTGTTTCTCCAGCACATCAAGAGGCACCATTCGCTCCGTGACACACTTTATGTCACTACAGACCACCTTTATTTTACGACACATACACTTTTTGAAACGGCGGAAACTTTCAACAAGAACGGGGGAAAGTATTTCTTCATTGACGAGGTACACAAATACAGTAACTGGCCACAAGAGCTGAAACTGATGTATGATGCCTTCCCAGACTTGCACGTCTATTTCACGGGGTCGTCTATCCTCGACATTGAGAAAGGCGAGGCCGACCTCAGTCGCCGCGCCCCGAAATATCTTATGCAAGGGCTTTCGTTCAGAGAGTTTTTGGCTATTCGGCATCAGATAAAAGTGCCTGTCTTCAGTTTGGAGCAAATCCTGAATCATGAGGCGAAAATTCCTGAGGTGAGCCATCCTTTGGTGTATTTCAAGGAATACCTGAAAGAGGGCTATTATCCTTTTGGTCAGGATCCTGACTTCGAGATGGAACTGAACCAAGTCATCACGCGCACCATCGAGGTGGATATTCCGCAGTATGCCAACATGAACATCGGCACTGCGAAGAAATTGAAAAAACTGTTGGTCATTTTGGCCGGATTGGTACCTTACAAGCCCAACATGACCAGCCTCGGAGGCCAGATTCAGGCCAGCCGCAACAATGTGGAAGACTATCTGACTTATTTGGAAAAGGCCGGACTGCTTGCGCAACTGAAAGACGGCACCGGAGGCTTGGGCGAACTCGGCAAAGTGGAGAAAATCTATTTGGACAACACGAACCTGATGTTTGCCTTGGGCAGCGGACAACAGGATTCTGGCACCGTTCGTGAGACATTTTTCTTTAATCAAATGCGTGTCAACCAAAAAGTAACTTCTTCACCAATTTCTGATTTCGAGATTCAAGGCAAGACCTTCGAAGTGGGTGGGAAAAGCAAAGGCAAGAAGCAACTTACCGATGCAAAAGAGGGTTATGTGGTGAAAGATGACATAGAATATGGCTACGGTAACGTGATTCCACTTTGGGCTTTTGGGTTGAATTATTAAACTTGTAGGGCTGTCACACCGTGGCAGCCGCATCGGAATATTTCCGTTATACGATTGTCACACCGTGGCAGCCCCATTGGGTTTTTTCCGTTATGCGGCTGCCATAATATGGCAGCCCTACAAGCAATTCATCATCTCACGTCTTTCTGGTTCACGTTTTCTTCGTTATTCAACTTGAAAACAAATGGCAACACATAATTCACACGCACATTTTTTCCATCCTTCTTGCCCGGCACCCATTTCGGCATGGCTTTCACCACACGGACAGCCTCTTCATCACAACCACCGCCAATGCTGCGCATAACTTTCACCTGATCGACACTGCCGTCTTTCTCGACCACGAAGGAGACATATACCTTCCCTTGAATATTCTTATCTTTAGCACTTTGCGGATAAGTTATGTTATCAACAATAAATTGCATCATTGCTTTCTCACCGCCTGGAAATTCGGGCATCACATCCACCTGTTGGTAAATGCTGTCGTTGTTGGGGTTGGATATTCTGATATGCAAATTCTCGGTGGAATTGATGTCGTAAGTCGTGATGTCGCCATCGGTGGCAGCACGAATAACAGTTACAGGAGTGTTGTCTCCCTCATCGGATTTCATTTCCTGTGCCGAGACTTTCGTGTTGGCAATCAATAAGACAGCCAATACCGGCAATGTAGCCAAGAGCCTCCAGCCGAGGCGTTTGTTTTTTTCGTTTCTTGTAATCATCTTAATTCTTTTTTTGGTTAGTATTAAACTGAAATTATTGCTCATTCCGCTGAAATCCACAGCCGTGCACTGCTGCAAAATCAACATCATGTAGTTCTTTTTATCGGCACCTGTAGCCACCACGTCGCGGTCCGCCTGATATTCATGAAGACTCTGCAACTCCTTCTTGTATAGGTAGATGAATGGGTTAAACCATTGCATAATCATCATAGTCTCGGCAAAAAGGATATCAACCGAATGGTTGTGACGGATGTGACTCAGCTCATGTCTGACGATGTCAGGTGCCACGTTCTCATTGGGGAAAAAGGAGAAATGGAGGAAAGAGAAGGAACCATGGTCGCGACCCGTAAACACAGCTGTGTAGCCTTCGCGCTTCTCTTTGGGCGAGCGGAGGATGAGTGCGACTATTTTGCCCACCTTGAAAAGGAAGAGTAACGTCATCACGCCAACACCTATTAAATAAATCCCGCAGAGAATCTGCCATAGTGTGAAGTGCAGTCGTGTGGCAGTCGCAAGTTCTGTCTCAGACAAGACCACCGTGCCATTGGCCGTAACAGTGATTTCGTTCAACATTATGCCACCAAACAGGTTCTGTTTCATGCTGACCATTTGATGCAATTCCGTACCCATCAGCAAGCCTATGAGTGGCAAAGCCAAGGAGAACAGCATAGCCGTAAGCAGATAGAAACGGTTGAATTTCAGCCTGTTGCTATTACGAAACAACAGACGATACACCAACCAAAGCACCATTATTGCCACCGCAATGGGTAACAGATGACCTATTATTAATTCCTTCGCATTCATGACTTAGCTCCTTTCTGAGGCTATGGCCTCGTCAATAAGATTCCGTATCTCCTCTAATTCTTCAACGCTAAAGTTTTCCTTTCTGGCAAAAGCCGAGACAAGATTAAGATACGAATTGTTAAAATAGCGTTCCACCACGCTACCAAGGTAGCGATGCGAATATTCTTCCTTGCTGATAGCAGGACTGTAGCGATGGGCGCGACAGAATGTCTCATGTTTCACGAAACCCTTGTTCTCCAATATTTTGATAATGGAAAGCACGGTGTTGTAAGCTGGCTTAGGTTCAGGATAGGCCGCCATAATTTCATTGGCGAAACCCTGCCCTATGTTCCAGATGACTTGCATCACTTGCTCTTCTGCTTTGGTCAACTCCTTAATTCTAACGGAGTTGTCTTCTAAATAATCTTCCTTTTTGGCCATTTTTTTCTCCTTCTTTGATTTTTTGACACTGCAAATATATAGAATTTTTTAAATATATAACTAAAAATTTAGTTATTTTATTGTGTTTTTATTGCAAATTCTTACAAAATATTGAATTTCAACATATTCCATATCAAAAAATTTTATTTTCAGAACACACAGATTAGCGTACTTGACGTTTTTTGCCAAGGAGATACGAATATTTTGCACATCATCTGCCACGAGTAGGCTCAACTATCGCCACATCGTTAATGTGCAATGCAAAATATTGTTTTATAAACATTGGTACATTCATATAGAGACCTAATTCCAATTTTATTCATAATCAACTGTTGAGTGTCACAAATTTATTATTTTTGCCTTTACAAACCAGATTGCAGAAAATCACGCTGCAAATCTAAGGTTTGCCATAGTTTATGAACAACCGACTTTACATCGAAATCCTCGCCCATCAGGACTCCACCCAAGCGGAAGGTCTATCACGTTTTTTCAAGACGGGGAAAGGGCAATATGGCGAAGGTGACAAGTTCCTCGGCATCAAGGTCCCCGTGACGCGCGAGGTGGTGAAGCAATGCTGGAAAGAAACCTCTTTCAATGATTTGGAACAATGTATCCGCTCCGAATACCACGAAATGCGTTTGGCGGCCTTATTAGTCGTAGTGCAAATATTCAAACACGCCAAAAAGGACGAAGCACTGCGGCAACACTGCATTGACTTCTATCTCAATCATACCAAATACATTAACAACTGGGACCTGGTGGACCTATCCTGCTACGAAATACTCGGCACATGGCTGTTGGACAAAGACCGGACATTACTTTACGACCTCGCCAGAAACGGAAAGACAATCTGGGAGCAACGCATCGGCATCGTCAGCACCATGCAGTTCATTCGCCATGGACAGTTGGACGACACCTACGCCATCGCCGAAATCTTCTTGCAGAAGCCACAACCCCTCCACGACCTCCTTCAAAAAGCCGTAGGTTGGCTGCTCCGCGAAGCGGGCAAACACGACGAGCAACGCCTGATAGACTGGCTATCAACCCGTTGCCAGTCCATGCCACGCACCATGCTTCGCTATGCTATTGAGAAATTCTCGGAGCACGACAGACATGCTTTCTTACATTGTTATTATATCAGAAAATCCAATAAAGAGGATTTGCCAGTTATACTCAATCTCCGCGACCAAGCACGCGAAATCATGCGAAGCTACGGCAATGTCAATCAATGGCCCGACGGCTATCCGCGCGATGAAAAGTTCCGTAAGGACATCGAACTCGGAGGAAGCCATGTCATGCTCAACGCATCGGGAAAGATTGTCGGGACCTTCGCATTGCTACCCAGTCCTGAAGTGACCTACAACGTCATTTACGATGGGCAGTGGCTTGACGACGAACCTTATCACGTCATCCACCGAATAGCCAGCACCCCCGACTCGCACGGAGTATTAGATGCTGTGCTGGACTACTGCCAAGCCGTCGCACCTAATATCCGTATCGACACACACGAAGCCAACGTCATCATGCAAAAGGGTCTGAAGAGACATGGTTATCATTATTGCGGCATAATCCACCTTCTTGACGGCAACAAGAGAATGGCTTATCAAAAACATATCAAACCATAATGGTTAAGATTACAGCTAAAAGATTCTACGGATTGTGATTGCCTACCGCACAACTATCGTGAATTCAGGCTTGGAGCCTTCAGCCTTGGGGACAGTGACATACACCTTTGAACGGGAGACGTTTCCGTCAGGACCGCTACCCTCGGCCGTAAACAGATAGTCCATGTTGGTGGAAGTTTCGCGAGAGCCGACACTGACAGGTGTTCCCAACGGGAACTGGTAGCCAGAACATGCGGCATCAAAGATGGCAGCCTGCTCCTCAGTTACGGGTTCCTGCGCTGAATAGTCGGGATATTGCTCCACTTTGCCCTCCTTGTATCCACCAAGAATAAGGAAGCGTTCCAATTCAGTTTTCAGGTTGCCAATACGGGCAGCGCGGATGCCGAAACCTTCGCAAATATTAGCATTGGGAAGCACCTGTTTCAGGTCGGCTATGCTGCTTTGCAAACCACCGCTGCCAAAGGTGCAGAACGGCACCACAGTCTTGTTGTCAAACTTGGAATCATTAAGCAATGCTGCAATTGAAGGTGGATATGTCCCGAACCAAATCGGATAACCGAGGAAAATGACATCATACTTGGAAAGGTCTGCCTTGACAGGATTAGCTTGAGGCAAGATTCCCTCTTTACGCTCCTTGAGGCAGCGTTGGATAGTTTCCTCGAAATTGCCGGAATAAGGTTCTGTCACATCAATGCGTTCGATGTCCGCCCCAGTCTGAGCAGCGATTTCTTCGGCAACTTTCTGGGTTGTCCCTTCCTGGGAATAATAAAGCACCAGCATCTTAGGCTGCTGGGATGTGCAGGCCGACAGGGCGACTGCAACTACAATGGCTGTCATAATATTTTTCATAGATTATTAATTTGAAGTTTACATTAGGTTTCGATAATTCATATAATTATATTATGTATTTGGATGCTACCTTGGGCCAATATCTGGTTTCACATGAGTACTGATTTGGAGGCATTGAAGTTTTATTCGTAAAGTGCAAAGATACACATATTATGTGAACTATATTACTGAAATGCCAATGACGAGACCTAAAAATTGCAAGGCATCAATTGCAAAATGTTTTGTCTGCAAAGAAAAATGATGTATCTTTGCATGATTAATAATCCCCTACTAAAAATCTATTAAATGATATTTAAGCTATGAAAAGATTGTTTTCTATAGTTTTAACGATGATTTTTGGCCTTGAAACTGCTATGGCATGCACCAATTTGATAGTAGGCAAAAAGGCCTCTACAGACGGCAGTGTGATGTGTACTTACAACTGCGATGGATTCTGCTATTCCGGTTCATTGTTTTATACTCCTTCGGGCAGGCACGCAGCCGGAGAGCTGATTCCTATCCACGGCTGGGGCCCTGCTCACAAAGACCGTTTTGTAAAGCAAGTGGAATACACCTACAATGTCGTCGGACTGATGAACGAACGGCAGGTGACCATTGTCGAGACCACATTTGTCGGACGCACAGAGTTGGTCAACCACGAAGGCTTGCTGGACTATTTCTCCTTAATGCATTTGGCTCTGCAACGTTCCTCCACAGCACGAGAAGCCATCAAATGTATGGCCGAATTGGTTGAGGAATACGGCTACAACAGCAGTGGGGAAACCATCACCGTCTGCGACCCCAACGAAGCCTGGATTATGGAAATCATAGGCAAAGGGCCTGAGCATAATGGAGCCGTTTGGGTGGCTTTGCGAATCCCCGACGACTGCATCTGCGCCCATGCCAACCTGAGCCGTATCCGTCAGTTCCCTTTGGAAAAAAAATCGAAATACAGCATCAGCAGTAATAACCTGAAGAACATAAACAACCCTGAGATTGAATGCGTTTACGCCAAAGATGTCATCAGTTTTGCCAAGGAAATGGGCTTTTTCAATGGCAATGACGAGGACTTCTCGTTCCGCGATGCCTACTGCCCGATTGACTTCGAAAATGTGCGCTATGCCGATGCACGTGTGTGGAGTTTCTTCCGCCATCACTATAGCCACGAAGAGATGGACAAATACCTTCCCTACATTAACGGGCACTTTGACCAATGCGACCACCTGCCGCTATGGATTAAGCCCGACAAGCCACTTTCCATGCAAGACTTGCAAGCCGATATGCGCGACCACTTCGAAGACACGCCATTGGATATGACCGCTGACATGACTGCCGGTCCTTGGGGAATGCCTATCCGTCCACTGCCAATGCACTTTAGCGACAGCGACAGCATCGATTATTTCCGTGAGCGTCCCATCGCCACACAACAAACGGCTTTCACCATGGCCTGCCAAATGCGTTCGTGGCTGCCCGATGATGTGGGCGGCGTCACTTGGTTCAACTGCGATGATGCCAACATGGTGGCATACGTACCACTGTATTGTTGTATAACCCAAGTACCCGACTGCTTCCGTTCCGAGAACAATCCTCACAACGAGTTCAGCTATGAGTCCGCCTTCTGGATGAACAACTGGGTGGCCAATATGGTCTATCCGCGCTATTCAATGATGATAGGCGACCTGCGTGAGGCGCAAAAAGAGTTGGAAGGCTATTATTTTGCCGACCAGGACAGCGTATTGCTCTCCATAAAGGATATGCAGCCCGTTGACCGCCAAAGCTTCCTGAACCGAAAAAGCATAGCCTATGCAGAACGCATGATGCAACGTTGGGACAAGCTGGCCAAGTTCCTAATTGTGAGATACAACGACCAAGTGGTGCGTCCTGCAAAGGACGGTGAACTGCTTCGTGGCCCCTACTCTACGCCCGGATACGACAAACAGTTTATCAATGCTATTGGGAAATCAACGGACGAACGCTATCAATTGAAAAAGGTGATTGATCGTCAGGAGAGATAGCTGATTCTATGGGAAACGACAGTCACACTTACGTGGCAATTGACATGAAAAGCTTCTACGCTTCGGTAGAATGTGTGGACAGGGGTCTTGATCCTCTGACCACCAATCTCGTTGTTGCCGACAAGAGCCGGACTGAGAAAACCATCTGTCTCGCAGTGTCACCGGCACTGAAAGATTACGGCATCAGCGGAAGGGCACGTCTCTTCGAAGTCGTACAGCGTGTTAAGGAAATCAACCTCCAACGGAAAAAAAAGGCTTCATGGAGGATGTCCGGGAAATCTTGCAATGCCAATGAGCTGGCCACTCATCCCGACTGGGAGCTTGACTACATAATCGCGCCGCCTCGCATGGCACATTACATAAATGTTAGTTCCAAAATTTATGAAACCTACCTGAAATACGTTTCGTCAGAAGACATACATGTCTATAGCATTGATGAAGTTTTTATTGATGTAACCGGATATCTCGGCACATACAAAATGACCGCCTATGAATTCACCATGAAGGTGATACGTGACGTGTTAAGCAAAACCGGAATCACAGCCACAGCAGGCATCGGCACCAACTTGTATTTGGCCAAGGTTGCCATGGATATTGTAGCCAAGCACAAAGAGGCTGACAAAGACGGAGTACGCATAGCGGAACTTGACGAAATGTCGTACAGAAGACTTTTGTGGAATTACAAACCGATTACCAGCTTCTGGCGCGTGGGCAGAGGCACTGCTGCAAGACTGGCTCCGTATGGCATCGACACAATGGGTAAAATTGCTCAGGCATCACTACAGCATGAGGATTTCCTTTACAATCTGTTCGGAGTGAACGCAGAATTGCTGATAGACCATGCATGGGGCTACGAACCATGCACAATGGATATGATAAAAGCTTATAAGCCTGAAAGCAATTCACTCAGCAGCGGCCAGGTACTGAAGGACCCTTACAATTTCACTAAGGCAAAGGTGGTAGTCCAGGAAATGTCCGATGCCATCGCTCTTGACCTCGTTGCAAAACACAAGGTGACAGACCAACTGGTGCTCACTATAGGTTATGATACCGAAAGTCTGACCAATCCTGAAATTCGAGCCAAATATCATGGAGAAGTGCATATTGACCACTATGGACGGCAGGTGCCGAAACATGCACAAGGAACAGCCAACCTCAAAATGCAGACATCATCTTCGATGCTCATCACGCAGGCCATCGTTGAACTCTACGACCGAATAGTCAATCCCGATTTGCTCATCCGAAGACTGAACATTGCCACAAACCATGTGATTGACGAGGACTCCGCCAAGCATAATGCTGATATTCAACAACTTGACCTTTTTACCAATTACGAGGAACTGAAGGCCAAGAAACAGCAAGAGCAGCAGGCATTGGATAAAGAACGGAAAATACAGGATGCCCGCCTCGCCATAAAACAGCGTTTCGGCAAGAATGCAATTCTTAAGGGACTGAATTTTGAGGAAGGAGCCACCGCAATAGACCGCAACGCTCAAATAGGAGGTCATCACGAATAGATATGATAGTTCATAAATCTGAAGTCAGCCATGGATACAAATAACGACATAATTAATTTACCGCATTGGGAACCGAAGAACCATAAGCGGATGACAATGCTTGAACGTGCAGCACAGTTTGCTCCGTTTTCCGCATTGACAGGCTACGATGCTGCCATCAGGGAGTCAGGCAGACATACCGATGACAAGATGGACATGGAAGAATATTCCAATGAGCAGTTGAACCGCAAGATGTCATTGCTGATGGAAATACTTGACGAAAAGCCAACATTGACAATAATATACTTTCAGCCGGACGCTTTTAAGTCAGGCGGCTCCTATCAAACTTATACCGGGATAATGAAAAGATTAGACGAATACGAGCATCAGCTGATAATGGAGGACGGGAAGAAAATACCTTTGAATTCAATTATGGATATTGACTTCAATCCCATTAATCCATCTCGTCATATCTGAACAGCTCTTCCGGGAAAATGGCTTCCTCCGTTAAAATGAAAACGTGAATCCCACACCCAACAGTTCCTTGAACTGTAAAGCACTCTTGTCATAAACGCCATCACCATCAGTGTCTAAGACAAGGACATTCTTATCCCATATAAGGCTCGTTCCGATGTTAGCAGCCATAAATTTGTTTATCTGCATCACAATTGCCAGATCCCAGTTTACAACAGGATTATAGCCTTGCTTGTCAAGATAGTCGAAGAACGCCTTTGCACTCGTCTGCAATGTTACATTCTTAAAGATTTCCTTGTTGAAATCAAATCCAACCTGAGCGCCCAGACCACATCTTACAACCTGATCGGCAGCATTGCCGTATTTGGTCCTCAGTTCAGGGATTGTGACTATAGTCAGCCTTGACATCA
The DNA here is from genome assembly GCA_016285515.1 of Bacteroidales bacterium. Classification (GTDB taxonomy): domain Bacteria; phylum Bacteroidota; class Bacteroidia; order Bacteroidales; family BM520; genus RGIG7150. Next base: position 72,764 of record JAEEQW010000009.1, on the reverse strand, counting down.
ATGGCGACAAATTGATGGTAAAGTAATCCACTGGCAGATAATCAAAGCCGACACCAAACTGAATATAACCAGGAGACATGAAACCTGAAAGGAGCTTGAAATTGCCGTTATCATCAAGGATTGTATAATCATAACCGTTTGTTAGTTGGCTAAGAAAATTAAATGTAGCAGTCAATCTCCATTTTTTTGCCAAATCATAGCCATATTTGCTCTCCAAATAAATCTTATCATTGGATTTCTTAAGATAATCGATATCACTTGTACGAATCAATCCATACTCAAGGTCGATGTTATTGAGCCAATGTGATTTGTCCTTGTTATAATTGGCAAAAGCCTTGACAAACCCGTTGAATGAAATGGAGTTGACTCCACCTGCAGCCCAATTGGAGAATGCTACCTGCGAAAAGTTCAACGATGTAGTTACTCCTTTGTCCCAATTCTTAGTCTCGGTTTTATCATCCTGACCGAAACAGGTTACAACTGACAGTAACATGACTGCAACGATAATAAATTTTTTCATAGTTTATAAATTTTACAGAATTAAAAATTATTCTTCAACACGTTGAATATCAGCACCTATTGCCCTCAAACGGCCATCAATGTCCTGATATCCGCGATCTATCTGATCAATATTATGGATAACGCTTGTACCTTCAGCCGATAAAGCGGCGATAAGCAGTGCCACTCCTGCACGTATATCAGGAGAGGTAAGTGAAATACCCCTCAACGGAATGCTGTGATCAAGTCCGATTACTGTTGCTCTGTGCGGGTCACACAGAATAATCTGAGCTCCCATGTCTATCAGCTTGTCCACAAAAAACAATCGGCTTTCAAACATCTTCTGATGGATGAGAACGCTGCCTTTTGCCTGAATAGCAGTCACAAGGGCAATACTGATAAGGTCAGGGGAGAAACCAGGCCACGGGGCGTCCGATATCGTCATCAGAGAGCCGTCATCGAAAGGCTTGATCTCGTAATGTTGCAATGCAGGGACAACAAGGTCATTATTATCGATATACGGTTCGATGCCAAGACGGGAAAAAACCGTAGGGATAAGCCCCAACTCGCTTAAACACACGTCTTTGATGCGTATTTCCGAAGCAGTCATCGCAGCCATTCCAATGAACGAGCCAATTTCAATCATATCAGGAAGTATTGTGTGTGTTGCTCCGTTAAGTGACGTAACGCCTTCAATAGTAAGAAGATTCGAGCGAACACCTTTAATATTTGCCCCCATATTATTCAACAAAGTGCAAAGCTGCACAATGTATGGTTCACACGCAGCATTGAAAATAGTTGTCTTGCCTTCTGCAAAAACCGACGCCATTATGATATTGGCGGTACCGGTAACTGACGCCTCGTCAAGCAGCATGTAAGTTCCCTGAAGTCGGTCTGCGGTAATAGTGATATACGGTGAATTGTCCTCAACATGAAGCTCGGCTCCAAGTTTGTTGAGGCCGAAGTAATGAGTGTCGAGACGCCTACGGCCTATCTTATCACCGCCAGGTTTATAGATATACGCCTTCCTGAAACGTGAAAGCATCGGTCCTACAAGCATTACCGAACCTCTGAACACGCCCGAAAGTTGCGAATATTCCTCAGTCATCGCCTTGCTGATGTCAATATTTTTGGCTGTAATGCTTACATGATGTCCGTCACGCACGACTTCCGCCCCGAGCAATTCTATCAGCTTCAGCAGCCTGTTGACATCCAAAATATCCGGAACGTTATAATAATCAACACGTTCCGTTGTGAGCAACGAAGCACACAACACCTGCAACGCTTCATTCTTCGCGCCTTGAGGCACTATCTCACCTGAAAGTTTTCTTCCGCCTTTTATCTTAAAAACTGTAGCCATAACTATTGTTTCTGATAATCACGGTTTTTTTTCTTCTTGTTCTGTTTCTTGCCCTTGCGATTATTGAACTGATTCCTGCTGTTTCTATCGCGTTCTTTCTCCAGCAGTTCCTCCGATGAGGGTAATACCAATTCCGGATTAACCTTAACCTTACCACCAGAAAGAATCTGAAGATCCTGGAAAATCTGCAAATCCTCAACATTGTCAAGGCTCCACTGCAGATAAAGTTTCTTCATCTGAAGCGCAATGTCAGAAACCACCTTGTCCTTCTCTTCACCGTCCTCCATTTCCGAAGCCTTATTGATAAGCGAATGTATCAAATTTCCATAGTGACGAAAATGTATATTGTTGACATTATAATTTACAGTCATAGGCTTTTTGTTAACCTCTTCGCGTTCCGGCATAGGATAAGGGGAATCCACATCAAGCTTGTAATCCGACATGATGAACATCTGATCCCACAACTTTCTGTTGAAATCACCTTCTTTTGCGGCAGTAGTCATGTTCGACATGACTTCCACCAATCTGTATGCAGCTTTGGTCCTTAATGTCTTGTCTTCTATCGTATTGATATATTCTACCATGCTCTGAAAATTGCGGCCAAATTCAGGCAGGGCAATCTTTTCCCTTGAGGTATTGTAACTCATTATTCCTAATTACTTTAATAATCTTGCAAAGATATATCAATTTTTTTAATTAACTTTGTACATTATTTCGCAAATAAGAAATTTCATTCGCCGCATGCTTTTGTCAATGGCCATAACGAATCCCGTATTGCTGTTCGCCGTAATACTTTTGATTATTCTCATAATGCCCATACTGTTCGACAAACTGAACATTCCAAGTGTCATCGGACTGATTATCTGCGGCATAATCATCGGTCCTTATGGCTTCAATATAGTCGAAAACAATGCCACTTTTGAACTTCTGTCCACCATAGGGCTGCTGTATCTCATGTTCCTTACCGCATTGGATCTCAACCTCGAGGAATTTCAGGCCTACAAATACAAAAGCCTTCTGTTCGGATTTCTTACATTTACTATTCCGCTACTCATAGGTTATTTCCTATTCCGCTACATATTTCACTTTAATTTTGACAGAAGCATCCTGTTCGCCTCAACTTTCAGCACACATACCTTAGTGACCTACCCTATTGTCACAAAACGCAATATCACGAATGACCACTCAATACCCATAACCATAGGCGCAACCATTATTTCCGACATTGCCGCCCTGACGCTGTTGGCAGTAATTGTCAACAATGTACAGTTAGGCATTAACACCGATTTATGGATACGCCTCAGTTTGTCAGTGACAGGATTTCTCCTGTTGGAATTTCTCATTGTGCCGATTATCGCCAAATGGTTTTTCAGAAAATTCGCAGGTGAACGATATTCCCACTATATCTTTGTTCTGTCGGTACTGTTTTTATCGTCATGGCTTGCCGAAGCACTTGGTATGGAAGCAATAATAGGCGCGTTCATTTCCGGTATTGCACTGAACAAATTCATCCCGAAATCCTCCAATCTGATGAACAAAATCGAATTCGTTGGTAATTCCCTGTTCATTCCGATATTCCTTATTTCGGTAGGTATGCTCTTTGACGTCCAAGTGATTTTCAAAGGGTACAGCATCATAATTATGGCTATAATATTCACTGTGGCAGGCACTTCTGCAAAATGGTTAGCGGCCAAGACGACACAATGGATATGCGGGTTCAACAGATTTCAGGGACAACTGATGACAGGCCTCAGTTCATCCCACACAGCCGGAACACTCGCAATCATACTCGCAGGACAAAGAATCGGACTCGTCAACAACACCCTCCTGAACGCAACAATAATTTTCATGCTTCTTTCCTGCATAATATCCTCACTGATAACTCATCACGCTTCAAAGCAGGTCGCAATCATCAACAAAGATTCAGATAACACCCGCAAAGACAGCCAGAAACTCCCTGAAGAACATTTTCTCATACCTTTCATAAACACCGACCTGTTTTCAAAACAAGTGAAGTTTGTCTCCCTGATCAAGAACAGAAAATCTCCTAACCCCGTAAGCGTTCTGTATGTTATACCAAATAACAAATATGCCGAACAAAACATCTCCTCAATAAAAAACAACACCAAAAACATAATGTCGCTCGGCTCCGATTCCGAATTGGATATTGAAGAAATCTATGCCATCGACAACAATGTGGTTTCAGCTCTGGCGAGGACTTCGCTTGAAAAATCCGCCTACCCCATCATCATTCCTTGGGAAAAGACATTTTCACTCGCAACTCTGCGCGAAGAACGCATCAGAGATGTCACCGCCTCAGTTGACAAATCAGTCTATGTATGCTATCTTGAACACCAGCTCATCGGCAGCAAAAGCATCAAGCTGTTCGCTCCTCCGCTCTGCAACCTCGAGCTGGGCTTTGAATTGTGGCTCAAGAAAGTTGTAACCCTGTCACAGGAACTTTCCATTCCAATCGATGTATATTGCACAAGTTCCGAATACGACAGCATGCTGAAATCCGTCAACAACGGACGTAAAGTCAGTTTCATGAGACTGCACGAATTCAAAGATTGGGGCAACTACACTTATATCGAAAGCCAAATCACTGAAAATGACATCATTATAATAATCATGTCACGCAAAGACTATATTTCATCAAACACCTATTTTGACAACCTTCCTTTTAAAATCGAAAAATCTTTTAAGGATAATGTCAAAATAGCCATCTACCCTTATCAGACTCTTATACCTCATTATAGTTTAACTTAAAGACAATCACCATGAACGCTCAAGACTTGAAACAGATTCAGGAACATGGCTCAAGCATTGAAGCCGTTGAATCACAAATAAACACCTTCCAGCAAGGCAGTAAATTCATAAATCTGTATAAAGCGGCAACAAAACCCGATGACATTATCGATATTTCATCATTACACACAGAACACACTGACAATAAGCAATATAAACTGTACAGTTTCATTCCTGCCAGCGGGGCAGCATCAAGAATGTTCAAATCACTTTTCGAAACACTCGACAGAATAAACAGTAATGCCGACTATGTCCTCCCGGACGATGGAACTTTCCAATCACCCGCATATTTCTTCAGTCATCTGAAAGAACTCGCACTATGCCATTCTCTTCAGCAAGCACTTGAGAAAGACGGTCTGAATCTTGATTGGCTGCTTGGCAACAAAGACTATAAAACAATTCTGGAATACCTTCTGACCGACAAGGGACTCAACTTTGGCAATACACCTAAGGCCCTTATAGAATTCCACCATGACACCGACGGTTATCACTATGCCTTCGAGGAGCATATCAGCGAAGCAATAAACTACACTGACAACAAAAATGTCTATCTCCATTACACTTTGTCACCCGAACATATCGACAGATTTTTAGAAGCAGCAAAAAAAGTCATTCCGGAATTCGAATCAAAATACGGCTGCAAGATTCACATTTCCACTTCAATACAGTCACCATCGACTGACACTATTGCAGTAAATCCGGACAACACACTTTTCCGCAACGATGATGGAAGCATTCTTTTCCGTCCGGGCGGTCATGGCTCACTTATATACAACCTGAACAACATTGACTCCGACATCATTCTCATAAAAAACATCGACAATGTTGTACCGCAAAGCAAAAGGGACACAATTGTCGAATGCCGCAAGAAATTCATCAGCCACATTAAATATCTCTTTGAAAAGCGCAACGATATTCTTAGGAAAATCAATACAGGTTCTGAAGACGACAAACTCATTGACGAAGCTGTAACTTTCATTAAAGATGAATTAAATCTCAACATAGACCAAGATTTCAAAAATCTTTCGAAGGCTGATAAAACCAACATAATCAAAGAAACGCTCGACAGACCGATAAGAATCTGCGGCATGGTGAAAAACTCCGGTGAGCCCGGTGGCGGACCTTTCATAGTAAAAGATGAGAAAGGCAACCTGTCAAAACAGATTGTCGAAAGTTCACAAATCAATCACAATGACGAGCAGCAGGAAAAAATCTTCCGCTCCTCCACTCATTTCAATCCAGTTGACATAGTCTGCATGACAAAGGACTTGAATGGGAACAGGTACGACCTCACCAAATACATTGACAAAGCCACATCCTTCATTTCCAACAAATCGAAAAACGGCAAGCCAATTAAAGTTCTTGAGTTGCCTGGACTTTGGAACGGTGCCATGAGCGGATGGATAACGCTTTTCGTGGAAGTGCCCGCTGAAACCTTCAATCCCGTGAAAACGGTGAACGATCTGTTCCGCCCCATGCACATAGCATAAAAAAAAAAGCTGCCCGCAAGGACAGCTTTTTTTTATCGAAGTATTTATGTCAATTATTTAACAATAAACTTCTGTGTAAGACCATTTTCAGTTGAAACGAAATATACACCAGGTTTGTAGGAAGCAACATTGAGAGTATGTCTTCCGTTAACCTTGAATGAATCCATTACCTGACCGAGAACATTGTAAACTCTTACGTTTGAAGCGTCTTTGAGTTCAATTGTAATCATGTCTGAAGCAGGATTTGGATATACTGTCATAGAAGCAACTTCTTCTTCAACTGGGTCGTTGATACCGAGATATATCTCTGGGATATTACCGCCATTGAATTGTCTGTCGTTGTAATACATCATTATTGTGTTGTCGGTAAACTCTGTCTGATCTCCGGCTTCAGTATCCATAGCAAGACCGCAAGCTTCATCCATCTGATAGAACACATAGAAGTTAGCCGATTCATTATCTGAATATTGAGTAAGAATCTGTGGATAGATACATTCATCATATTCATGCAAATAGCTGCTATTCATTCTGAACCAGCCAGCCCAATCTGTTTCAATAGCTTCACCGCCTGCTGTCCAACCACAGATATAACCAGCCATATTACGATCAATAACCCATGTAGTATCCTGTTCCCATCTGTCATCTTCATCGCTGAAAATGTATGAAGTGAGGTAAATCTGAGTCATAACGAAACCTTTTGGAGAATCACGTCTTTCATCCCATGAAGAAACAGCGCAAAGCAGTCTGTTAGGACCAGCCATTTCAATGTCAACAAATTTTGCAGGACCAAATGTTCTGTAATAAGCGCAGACAGCGATATCACCACCGTGAACTGCATCAGCATCACCGTCAAAGCAGAAACCGTATGCCATAGGCATTTCGCACTTTAATTCAGCAAGAAATGTTTCGAAGTCTTCTGACATTCTAAGACCGTCATAACCAGAGTATGTATCCATATCTTCATTCCAGTAACGCATACCACCCCACTTTGGGAAATAATGGTATGAGCCACCTTGTTCATCGTAAAGGACTGCGCAGACACCGAACATGATATGGCACATTCCGTTCTCATCAATTGCAAGACCACCTGCACCTGTTGGAGCAAAACATGTGTCATCCATTGTCATTGTGTAATAGTCAAACATTGGAACAGGGTGTTCCCAAACTGTAATCTTTTCCCATGTGTTACCATCATCTGTTGATTTCATGATGATAGCATCAGCTGTCGAAGAAAGTAATGCAAAAGCAATAACACCAGCTCTTGGTGTAGCCCAAATATAATCATCAGCTGCGTATGCTACTGTGGAATAGTGACCTTCGATTTGAGCAAATTGTTCTCCCTGTGGATCCCATGTCTTACCGCCATCTGTTGATCTTGAATAATAAATGTAGTTTTCATTCTGATCTCCAACTCTTTGTTCACATTCAATAAGATGGATAGTACCTGTTTCAGGATTAATGCATATACGAGGCCATGTGTTTTCAGCACTTGACACAGGATATGCAACCTCTCTCCAGTCACCCTGACCTGCAACTTCTCTGTGATAGAGGTCAATACCTGCAGAGTGGGAAGCAAGCCATTCACCGCCGTTATTGTCACCTGTGTATGTAGGCCAACCACGTCTTTGCTCTTCAATTCTAACTACATCTGCTGGATTAATTACCCATTCGGAACCATTGAAATAGTTGTAGAAAGAGCCACGGTCTGGGAAACCACTAGCACCTGGATTTTGAATACCGCCTGTACATGTAGCGCCAATGTGACCTGACTTTGATTCTGGAGAGCTAAAACGATAGAATCTGCTTGACAAACCACTGTTGGACTGGAGATCATAATAAGTATGCATGACTTCCATTTCCTGATCGTATGCAGGAGCTGTCATACCTTTGGATACCTTTACTGGTAATGCAGGTGCATTGTCGCCCCTAAGATCCTGATTCATGTTTGCAGTTGCAACAACTGACTTATAGTCCTGTGTTTTTACAACCGGCTTTTGAGCAACAGCAGCAAATGTTACTGCGAATGCTGCTGCAAGAAGTAATAATTTCTTCATAGTCGTTAATTTAAATTTTTAATTAATATAAAATTTTGATTAATAAACCTTTATTTCTTAATTGATTTACAAATAGCCCATTTATTATCAACCTGCAAATATAATCATTTTTTATTTCTTAAATGGAAAAAAAATAAAAATGGGAAAAAAATAAAACAACTATCGCATTCTCAAGAATTCGACAGACTTCATGATTTCAGGGTGCATATACTTGTCGTTATCCACAAACGGAACGACCTTGCGGTAATCCTTCATGAATGAAGCCGTGAACGAACTCGGCTTTGCCCCGTCATGCAGACGGATGTCCCATGCCTGAGCTGCATTGAACAGCTCAATTGCGAGAACAGTCTCGACATTATTGACCACCTGAAACAGCTTTGTTGCCGCATTGGCACCCATGCTCACATGGTCCTCCTGACCTTGTGATGACTCGATGGAATCAACGGATGCAGGCGTACACAATTGCTTGTTCTGGCTTACGATGGATGCAGCCGCATATTGAGGGATCATGAAACCGGAATTCAATCCCGGATTCATCACCAAGAAACTCGGCAGTCCCCTCTTGCCTGAAATGAGCTGATAGGTCCTTCTCTCTGAAATATTTGCAAGTTCAGCGAGTGCAATTGCAAGAAAGTCCATGGCAATGGCAATCGGCTGACCGTGGAAGTTACCGCCTGACAAGATTTTATCCTCATCAGGGAAAATAGTGGGATTATCAGTAACAGCATTGATTTCCTCTGTGAAAACCTTCAGCACGTAATCAATGGCATCCTTCGATGCGCCGTGAACCTGAGGGATACATCTGAAGGAATATGGGTCCTGAACCTGCGACTTGGGACGATTGACAATGCCGCTGTCGCTGATGATTCTGCTGATGTGTTCTGCTGTTTCAATCTGGCCGTTATGATGGCGGATATCATGAAGCAGGTGGTCAAACGGTTCGGCGAGCCCGTCAAAGCCTTCGAGGGAGACACACGCTATTTCATCAGCAAGGCGGCTCAGTTTACGGCCCTTGATGAGACTATACACACCGTATGACTGCATGAACTGAGTGCCGTTGAGCAATGCGAGTCCCTCCTTTGACTGCAATGTCAAAGGTTTCCAGCCCAATTCCGCAAGTACCGACGCTGAATCTCTCCTTATACCTTTATAATATACCTCACCGAGTCCAAGTATAGGAAGTGACAGATGAGCCAATGGAGCCAGGTCGCCCGATGCGCCGAGTGAACCCTGCTTATAGACCACTGGCAATATATCGTTGTTGAAAAAATCAATAAGTCGCTGGACAGTGGCGAGTTGCACTCCCGAATGTCCGAACGACAGTGATTTTGCTTTGAGAAGCAGCATTATTTTCACCACCTCGGGTTCGACCTCTGCACCACAGCCGCATGCGTGCGACATCACAAGGTTGGTCTGCAAGGTTGACAAATCATCATTGCTGATGCGTTTGTCACATAACGAACCGAATCCTGTGTTAAGTCCGTAAACAGGCTCTTTCCTCGTTTTCAGTTTTCGGTCAAGATATTCCCTGCACTTGTTGACAAGGCTGATGCATTCATCCGACAGTTTAAGAGTTTTATGTTCAGTAATGATAGAGTCAATGTCATCTATCGTGAGAAGATTTGTTGATATTACATATTCCATAATCTCAATATTAGAAAAAAGGGACGGCAAGAAAACCATCCCAAACTACAAAAGTCACAAATTAAATATATTTTTGTGGGCCCACCTGGGCTCGAACCAGGGACCCTCTGATTATGAGTCAGATGCTCTAACCAACTGAGCTATGGGCCCAAAAACAATATCAATTGTTTTCAGCCTGCAAAGATACAACATTTTTGATAACTGATACAATTTTTTAAAAAAATAATCTACTTTTGCAAACAACATGAAAACAGGTAAGATTACATTCGACGGAGTGCCGGTAATACTGGCTCCTATGGAGGATGTCAGCGAGTTGCCTTTCAGGATATTATGCAAGGAAATGGGTGCCGACCTCGTGTTTTCGGAGTTCATTGCCTCGGAAGGGCTGATACGTGATGCTGAAAAAAGCATCATCAAACTCAGAATTTCCGAAAAGGAACGTCCCATAGCGATTCAGATATTCGGCGGGGAAACAGATTCGTTGGTCAAAGCCGCCGAAAAAGCGCTTGAAAGCAATCCCGACATCATTGACCTCAACTGCGGATGTCCTGTAAAGAAAGTGGTGAACAAAGGCGGTGGCGCCGCCATGCTGCGCAATCCCGACAAGATGGTCAAAGCCGCTGGAGAAATCGTCAAGGTATGCGGCGATATTCCCGTCACCGTGAAAACCCGCATCGGATGGGACCAGGATTCAATCAACATCATGGACATAGCCCTGCGGCTGCAGGATGTCGGGATCTCCGCTCTTACCATTCATGGTCGCACGCGCTGTCAGATGTACACAGGTGCAGCCGACTGGAACGTCATAGCCTCAGTGAAGAACAATCCTGCCATAACCATTCCGATAATAGGCAATGGCGACATTGACAGCGGTGAAAAGGCAAAACAATGTCTCGACATGAGCCACGTTGACGGTCTGATGATAGGACGTGCAGCAATAGGCAACCCGTGGATTTTCAATCAAATAAAGGCCTACCTGAAAGACGGAAGCATCATCGCCCCTCCATCAATAGAGCAAAGAGTGGAAATGTGCCGCCGCCATATCCTGATGTCAGTGGATTACAAGGGTGAAAAACGCTCCATTCTCGAAATGAGGCACCACTACGGATGTTACTTCCGGGCAATCAGAAATTTCAAGCCCTTCAAGATGGAATTGATGAAGGCTATGAGTGTAGATGAACTGCTAAAAATTTTAGACAAAATAATTTCTGCAAATAGCTGAAAATCAAAAAAATTATTGTAATTTTGCAACCGTTTTTAGAAAGAGTGGATTTATTGGCGTCTGCTCTTTTTATTAACGTGATTATTAATAACTTATAAAGTTTAACATGACTGTTGCCAATCAGTCGCAAAGTATTATTATGTCAGAAGAAAACAAAAATTTTGCTGCAGAATCAGTTGAGAAGCCAAGAGTTGATTGGAATACTTTAGGTTCAGGCAAAGACATTTATTCAAAAGAAGAGCGTGAAAACCTGGAAAATCTCTATGGTAACACATTAAATCAGATTACAGACCACGATGTAATTCAGGGTACTGTAGTCGGAATCAACTCCCGCGAAGTCATAATCAACATAGGTTTCAAATCCGACGGCGTTGTTCCATTGTCAGAATTCAGATATGAAACACAGCCTCAGATTGGCGATTCTGTCGAAGTTTATGTGGAAAGCCAGGAAGATTCTTCCGGCCAGCTGATTTTGTCACATAAAAAAGCAAAATTACTCAAGGCTTGGGACAGAGTCAACGAAGCTTACAACACAGGTGAAATCGTCAAAGGTTATGTCAAATGTCGCACAAAAGGCGGTCTCATAGTTGACGTTTTCGGAATAGAATCTTTCCTTCCGGGCTCACAAATCGATGTCAAACCTATCAGAGACTATGATGTATTCGTCGACAAGACCATGGAATTCAAGGTTGTGAAAATCAACCAGACCTACAAGAACGTGGTTGTATCCCATAAGGCTCTTATTGAAGACGAACTTGAAGCACAGAAGGTTGAAATCATCTCTCACCTCGAAAAAGGACAAGTACTCGAAGGTATCGTCAAGAACATCACCCCTTATGGCGTATTCGTTGACTTGGGCGGTGTTGACGGTTTGATTCACATCACAGACTTAAGTTGGGGCAGAATTTCAAATCCTACAGAAGTCGTTCAGCTTGACCAAAAGATTCAGGTGGTTATCCTCGACTTCGATGACAACAAAAAACGCATTGCCCTCGGTCTCAAACAACTCACCCCACATCCGTGGGATTCACTTGATCCTAACCTTAAGGTTGGCGACAAGGTTAAAGGTAAAGTCGTTGTCATCGCCGACTACGGTGCATTCATCGAAATCGCTCCTGGTGTCGAAGGTCTTATCCACGTTTCAGAAATGAGCTGGTCACAGCATCTCCGCACCGCTCAGGATTTCCTTAAGGTAGGTGACGAAGTGGAAGCTGTCATCCTTAAATTCGACAAGGAAAACCGCAAGATGTCTCTCGGCATGAAACAACTTGTTCCGGATCCATGGCTCAACATCGTTGAAAAATATCCTATCGGATCCAAACATACTGCTATCGTCAGAAACTTCACTTCATTCGGCATTTTCGTCGAACTTGAAGAAGGAGTTGACGGCCTCGTTCACATTTCAGACCTCTCATGGTCAAAGAAAATCAAACACCCTGCTGAATTCACCAAGATAGGCGAACCTCTCGAAGTTGTCGTTCTCGATGTTGACACCGAAAACCGCCGCTTCAGCTTGGGTCACAAACAGCTTGAAGAAAATCCTTGGGAAACCTACGCCACAACTTATTACGAAGGCTCCATCCACACTGGTACCATCACAGCAGCTAAAGACAAAGGCTACATCGTCAACCTCGATGGTGATGTTGAAAGTTTCTGTCCTTCCCGCCATGCTCAAAAGGAAGACGGAACCACTGCCCAGGTAGGTGAAACCCTCGAATTCAAAGTCATTGAATTCAATAAGTCCAACAAACGTATCGTGGTCTCACACTCCAAGATTTTCCAGGATATAGCTGCAGCAGAAAAAGCTAAGGAATACGAAATGAACAAGGCTAAGACCAAAGCTAAATCCCCAATACAGGAACTTAACGAAAGTAACGAAGTTGCCACTTTAGGCGACCTCCAGGAACTTGTTGACCTGAAAAATGAAATGGAAGAAAACAACAAAAACCTGGAAAATCAAGCAACTGAAGAAGTTAAGACCGAATAAAAAACAATAAAAACACTCTAAAAAAGGCGGAAGCGATTCCGCCTTTTTTTTAACAACTAATACCATGAATACAAACAGTTTACTAATCTTAGGATCCAATTCCGCAATACCTAATATACACAGATTCACCACTTCACAGGTTATCAACATCAACGGTATAAATAACCTTATCGACTGCGGCGAAGGGGCTCAGATAAGAATGCAGTCCAAAGGCATAAAGATTAACTCAATAGACAACATCTATATAAGTCATCTGCATGGTGATCACTTCTTCGGACTGGTTGGGCTGATTTCCACCATGAACATGCAGAGCCGTCACCAGCCCCTGCACATATATTGTCCCGACAAGCTGAAGGAAATTATTGAGATGCAGCTTGAGGCATCTCTCACCGAACTGCAGTTCGAATGCAGTTACACATTGACCGACCCCAATGAATCCCGGCTCCTCACAAAAGCACAAGACTTTGAAGTGTATTCCGTACCGCTCAGCCATAGAATCCCAACTACAGGTTTCTTCTTCAAATCCACGATGAGGAACAAGCCTTTCCGCTACGCTTTCATTTCAGACACAATATACAAACCCGACATAATACCTGTCATTAAAGATGCCACCCTCATATATCATGAGGCAACATTCACTGAAGAGTTCAGAAAACAGGCCATAGAGAAATTTCATTCCACTGCAAAGGATGCTGCTAATATAGCAAAAATGACCAATGCAGAAAGACTTCTGATTGGTCATTTTTCAAAGAGGTTTAACGACCCCTCCGTACTTGTCAACGAGGCTAAGGAAGTGTTTGAAAACACAATAGCCATCGAAGATGAGATGGAAATAGCTCTTTAACTATTTCTTCGCGTCACCTTCCACTGCTTCGCCATTTCTCAGCTTTGACATCTTCGTTACAGCCTTTACAACAATGAAGACTGTGAGGGCTATTATCAGGAAATTAATTATCTCCTGAATAAAGTTTCCATAATTAATGAATACCTCAGATTCCGGACCGCCTACGCGCGCCTTAAGTTCCGTGAAGTTAACTCCACCAATAAGATATCCTATCGGCGGCATGATAATATCATTGACTAATGAACTGACTATCTTGTTGAATGCACCGCCAACGATGATACCAACAGCCATGTCAAGGACGTTGCCCTTTAGAATGAATTGCTTAAATTCACTTAATGTTTTGTTTGCCATAATCATATAAAAAAGACTGCCTTTGGGAAGGCAGTCTTTATCATTGGTTTTAAAATAAATTATCTAACTATGAGTTTTGAGATATTGATACCGTTTGCAGTGTCAATTCTAACGAAATAGACTCCTGAGCCGAAACCATCAACTGAGAAGGAAGCGGTATTGCCATTAGCCTTTGCAGAATAAACAACCTGACCGATTTCATTGTAAACAACCACATTGTTGATTGCTGTCTCTGCCTTTACATTGACAGTACCAGCAGCAGGATTAGGATACATTGTGAAAGCAGCTTCATTGTTTTCAATACCATCAAAATAATTCAATGTTACAGGAATTGTGAATAATGGGTTCTTGTCATCGTTTGTAGCGATAAAGAGATTAGCATTATATGTGCCGAAATCTGAATGAGCATTGAATACGGAAGGATCAATCATGACTGTGAATCCTTCTGATTCACCGCCCTTAAGTGAGCCTTCTGTTGCGCCTGACAGATATACCCATGCAGGAGCAGGAGTACCTGAAGCGTATGCTCTAATGCAAATGTTACCATATTCGCTGTTTTCAAAACGCTGCCATGCGCCACCGTTAGTGCGGAACCAGTCACCGTCTTCATTGTAAGGAGCATTGCCACCGTCGAATGAGATTGGATATGATCCTTCAGTCTGAGTAAATTCAGCTGTGATCCAAATGTCACCACCGTTTAACTGTACGGGTGTGTCAAAAGTAGCTGTAACCCAATAACTCTGCTGATATGTAATAGTCTTTTCTGCCAATAATGCACCTGGGGTTTGAGAAGTACCCTGACCATAAACTCTCATGGTGATGCTATTGTCAATAACATCGTAAGCACCACAATAATAAGTCACCTGAGTAAGTTGGGTGCCCAAGAATGATGAATAGTAGTCAAATGGGAATCTTGCACCACATTCAACTAATGGAGTTCCACTTGAGAAACCAACACCAGTTTTATTCTCACCACAGTATGAGAAGATGAAGTTTTCATCACCACCCTTTGCGGAAGTGTAACTAACCCAAGCTGAATAGTCACCAATACTTGTACCGGTATTGGAAATTGTTACGTCTTCGCTTGCAGTCTGGTCATGGTTAAGTGTTTCTGAAATTGATGTTACGTCAACGTTCATGATAGGATACGTTGCACCGCCGCCAACTTCTGCATATACAAAGTCATCAATATAGAATGTTGACTTTGCTGCACTTGTTGGTGGGTAGAAGTCCATAGCTGCCAATTGGCGAGTGCCTCTGCCCTTTGAAGCATCAAGGCTGAACTGCCACTCGTGAACCAATACATCATTGAAATAGAAATCAGCAAGGTCATTGTCAAGGTCAATATCAAAATGAACACTGTTCCATGCATCTGCATTGTAAGAGAATGTATATGCTTCACCGGCTACGTTAATTGACGTACCATTGGTTGAATGGTTGATGTAAATTTCGCAAGCCCATTCACTGCTTGTACCTGCAAACACGTGAAGAACATTGAAATAAGCATCCATACCGTTAGCGACATAGATGTTGAAGTCAATAGTGTATTCACCTGATGTCTTGTCACCTGCGAGGAAAACACAGTCATTGCCGTATGAGAATTTTGCTGACTGTCTGCCTGATAAAGCCTGTTCATTGGAGATGGTACCATCTTCTGAACCGCCTGGTTGGCTGCTCCATGTTGTCCAATAATCAGGATATGATGCGGCAACGCGGCTGCCAACTGCAACATCGTCAAAGTCGGTTCCGAAAATTGTACCGCCACCTGCATTGAGATCTGTAACCACTATATTATCCACATAATATTGTGACTTGGCTGCACTTGTTGGAGGAAAGAAGTCCATAGCTGCAAGCTGACGTGTACCCTTTGAAGCATCGAGACTGAACTGGCCTTCATAAATCTGTTCGCTGTTAACGTAGAAAGTCATAACGTCATTGTCAAGGTCAATATCAAAATAAACATCATTCCAAGCGTCCATAGGCCATGTGAAATCATAAGCCACACCAGCTACATTGATTGATGTGCCGCTGGTTGAATGGTTGATATAAACTTCGCAAGCCCATTCACTGCTTGTATTTGCAAATACATGAAGAACATTGAAATAAGCATCTTTGCCTGCTGGAACATAAGCTTTGAAGTCTATGCCATAGTGACCTGATGTCTTGTCACCGAGAAGCATTACAAAGTCATTGTCATAGGTTAATTTAGCTGAAAGTGAGCCTTCGTAAGCCTGTTCATTAGAGAACGCAGCATCTTCAGCTCCACCTGGAGCGCTGCTCCATGTTGTGAAGAAATCATAACCAGCTGCTGCGTAAGTCTGAGCTACCTTTGCACCATCTCTACCAATTTCGAAATCAGCATTGATGAGTTCTGAAGAAGAAGAACCGCCTTCTTCAACGTATGCTTGTACGAACCAGTTATATGGCCATTCGCCTGATGATAATGCATCAGCTGCCTTGAAGAATTCAGTTGTACCATTAGAAGTCATGGACATGATGTCGCCCTTGTCTGATTGATATACTGTACCTGCATCTGTCACTGCAACATAACCTGATGTGAAGTTGATTACAACACCAATCCAAATTTCCTGTGTGCCGTCAATGGTTACAGGGTTGTCGAGATCGATGACCTTTTCTTCATTATAGACATTATCCCATGGATATACCTGACTTGATACCAATGTACCAGGATTAAATGTGGAACCTGATACTGAACCACCTTGATAAACAACAGCTGTAAGGCCTGTTATCACTGAAGGTGATGAGGAATGGCTGTAAGGATAACATTTAATCTGAGTAATCTGTTTGCCTACTGCGTCAAACTGTGCGAAATCTGATGGAGTGAAACGATTGTAAATTCCCCACTCTTTATCACCGGAACTGGTATTACCGAGAACATGACCGTCGCCATCCTCCAGATACCATGTCATCCATCCGTCCTTTACACCGCTGATCTGAACGTCTTCAATGTCCTGTGATTCAGCAATGACGGATTTTTGAGCATTAAGTGCGTATGAACCGCCAAATAATACGGTTACAAAAAGCACTAATGAGAATAATTTGAAAAATTTTTTCATAAGCTTGATTTTTAATTAGTTAAACATTACTATTATTGTTCTTCTCTTGAAATTCATCTAAATATCTTAATCTTACAAAAGTATATTATTTTTTTCAAATACTAGAACTATTTTTTATTTTTTTATAAGTGCCGACTTATATAAGTTATGTTCGGTATTAACCAAAACACTGTAATGACCGCTATGCAAATCACCTATATGCAAAACGATACTCTTTTCACTGCCATTATAGTCAATCTTTCTTACAAGTCTGCCATCTGCCGAAAACAGCATAACGCATTTGACAACATCATCTGCCTCAATCCTCACAAAATCATCCGAAACAGTAGGATACAATTTCAACAGGTCGTCATGTTCATCAATTCCCTCCTCCGGAACAATGATAATGTTGCTGCCGTTATCCTCCGAAACAAGCGGATAATTTGTCGATACGACTCTGATTCTATACTTGCTTCCTGAAGGAGTTGAATAAGGAATCACAGCGTTAATTGTTCCGCTTACATCCGTGGTCAGGGTTCCGATTGTGACAGGATTGGCAAAACTGCCGTATTTGTCTGACAACTGGGCGATTACAACGTTCGGTTCAGCCGAAAGGTTCGATGGTGACATTGTACCTTCCACAATAAAAGGAATATCGATTGGATAGCCCTCTTCCGGAACATTTATCTTTGAAACCGGTATCTGACCAAGTGTTAGCGTAGGGTTATATATCAGCAGAATATCATCAATCAAAACATATTCGTTGCCTGCACCCTGCCCGGGAAACTGATTCGTCCCAGCTGTAAAAAGCACGTATGCCGGATTATCACACGGACCTGTATAATTAAAAGGTATTGAAAAACGCGTCCAATGATAATTGAGCGTGTCATAAATGTTATTGGTTCTTGGAAATACCTGCACGGCCTCACCACAGTACATGTCAGGATGGTTGAATGTACCGTTGGCACGTTCACAGAAATTGTCGTCACCGTGTACAATAGCTCTCACGCGCGCTAACTGGTTCGAATACTCGCACACGAAAGCGACCCATACAGTCAGAGAATCGGGATACATTCCAAGCGGAGTGTTGAATGAGTCGTACTCACGAAGCGTAATGTTAAAATTTGTGGTATCTGTCACTGAAGTGCTTCCCACATGAATCCTGCCGTTGGTGATTCCACCGTTTGCGGTTATCAGTCCCAAAACATCGCGGGCAGTTAACTTCACACTTACATTTCCATCTGAACCAGGACGGGTATGCGGCGACTTCCATATCTGTTGATACTTGGCATTCTGCAATGGATTATACGCACCATACGCCGACATCCATGCGTGCCAAAATACAGGTTCCAAACTGTTGGTATCTGATGTGTCGAAATATTCCCAGTTTTCGAAACCATAGTTCCTGAACTGTGCACCTCCCTCAGCAATGTATTGAGCCTTAAGGGATTGTGACATTAGTATGACACAAATTAAAAGGTATATCTTCTTATTCATAGTTATGGTTTTTAATCATTTTTTCTATTATTTTCCAGAATTCATCAGCACTTTTGTCCCAATTGAACATCTTACGTCTGACTCTTCCCTTTTCTATCAACGATTTACGCAGTTCCGGATTGATGGCAACTTTTTCCATCGCCTCGGCAATATCATCAATGCTGAACGGGTCAACCAACAGGGCGGCATCACCGGCTATTTCGGGCATAGAGCTCGTGTTGGATGTAATGACTGCGGTATCAGATTCAAATGCCTCCACTATAGGTATGCCAAATCCTTCAAAAACAGACACGTATGTCAATGCCAACGATGACGCCATGACCTTTGACAATTCTTCGGATGAAAGGTATCCGATGAATTTCACGTCATCCTTGTGTTTCATAGCATTATATGTGTCTTCGAAATCGGGACGGCGCCACATCTTTGTACCGACTATCAACATCTTCACTTTATTTTTGTCATGCTCCTTGAATTTGTCAAATGCCATAAGCAAATTAATCAGATTCTTGCGTTTGTGGAGTGACCCCACGAAAAGAAAGTACTCGCAACCTTCAGAATACTTATCTCTCACAGATGTCCTTTCAACCTCACTTAAAGGCTTATATATCGGATTAGCAGCATTATATACAACATCAATCTTCTCACTATCAACATTATACAATTTAACAATATCATCCTTGGTAAATTGCGAGACTGCAATTATCCTGTCAGACTGTTCCGCATATTTGGGGACATAATGACGGACATACCTGAGATTTCGTTTAGGCATGAACTGCGGATAATACTCGAAATTCAAATCATGGAAGACAGTCAGTTTTGGAATTTTTGCACGCAAAGAGGTCCAGCCGTCGGGGGAAACCAGCAAGTCAGCTTGAATCTTTCTGACGGCGTGAGGTATTCCCCATTCGAAAAACAGATACCAGAGTACCGGAAGTCGTGATTGCGGGTGAACCACCACAGGCGTCACATTGTCGGAGAACACGAATTCATCTGAATATTTCCTGTCGAAGAGGAAGTAGAACTGGTGTTCGGGATGTGCTTTCGTGATTCTGCTGAGGATTTCATAGGAAACCCAGCCGATACCCTCAAGACGTCCATGAAGAAGCAATCGTGTATTCACTGCAATTTTCATGTTGCAAAGATAAAAATTTTATATAAAAAAAGGCGGGATTGCTCCCGCCTTTAACAATAATATAACTTTCAATTACGCTTTATTATCGCTGCCTAATACCTCTTTAATTTTATGTTTGTAGAGTTCTCTCAGGGAATCACGTGCCGGGCCCAGATATTTACGAGGGTCAAACACCTCTGGTGAGTCAACGAAAACCTTTCGGATAGCAGCTGTCATGGCAAGACGTCCGTCGGAGTCGATATTGACCTTGCAAACATTGGTCTTTGCTGCCTGACGAAGCTGTTCTTCAGGAATTCCGACAGCATCTTTCAGTTTGCCACCGTGGGTGTTGATTATCTTTACGAGATCTTGTGGTACGGATGATGAGCCATGAAGAACTATCGGGAAACCAGGAATACGTTTCTGGATTTCTTCGAGGATGTCAAATCTAAGTGGTGGTGGTACAAGAATGCCGTCAGCATTTCTCTGGCACTGTTCAGGTTTGAACTTGTTTGCACCGTGAGAGGTGCCGATACTGATAGCCAATGAATCAACACCGGTTTTCTTCACGAAATCCTCAACATCTTCAGGACGTGTGTAGGTGTGTGTCTCAGCGTGAACATCATCTTCGATGCCTGCAAGAACGCCCAATTCACCTTCAACTGTAACATCATACTGATGAGCATAGTCAACCACTTTCTTTGTCAGAGCGACGTTCTCATCGTAAGGAAGTGCTGAACCGTCAATCATAACAGATGAAAATCCGAGTTCGATGCAGGATTTGCAGAGTTCGAATGTGTCACCGTGGTCAAGGTGAAGAACGATAGGAATATTGCAGCCAAGTTCCTTTGCATATTCAACAGCACCCTGAGCCATATAGCGGAGGAGCGTTTGATTAGCATACTTTCTTGCACCACTTGAAACCTGAAGGATTACAGGTGATTTCATCTCAACGCAAGCCTGGATGATTGCCTGCATCTGTTCCATGTTATTAAAATTGAAAGCAGGAATGGCATAACCGCCAGCCATAGCTTTCTTGAAAATCTCCCTTGAGTTTACCAACCCTAATTCTTTGTAACTTACCATAATATTTAGTGTTTGAAATTAATAGTTCTCCAATGTGTGAATGACAAGTCCGCTGCGCAACTTAGGTTCAAACCAAGTTGTCTTTGGAGGCATGATGTTGCCTGTGTCGGCAATATTGATAATCTGCTGCATTGAAACAGGATAGAGTGCAAATGCAACCTTCATTTCACCGTTATCAACACGACGTTTCAGTTCGCCGAGACCACGTATGCCGCCAACGAAATCAATTCGTTTGTCTGTACGCAAATCCTTTATTCCCAATATTTTGTCAAGAACAAGGTTTGAAAGGATGGTGACATCGAGTACACCTATTGGATCACTGTCGTTGTAAGTACCATTCTTAGCATTGAGTTTGTACCAGTGACCGTCAAGATATACGCTGAATTCGTGCAGTTTTGATGGCTTAAATATTTCAGTGCCCATATCCTTGACTTCGAAGGAATCCTTCAGTGCATCGAG
Source organism: Bacteroidales bacterium (assembly GCA_016285515.1). Taxonomy (GTDB): domain Bacteria; phylum Bacteroidota; class Bacteroidia; order Bacteroidales; family BM520; genus RGIG7150. The sequence goes on along the minus strand of JAEEQW010000009.1, from coordinate 51,297 downwards.
GAACTGTTCCTTGGAAAGTCCGTTCAAGTCTTTCACCACTCTGTTGTAATCGATTACATTGAGCTGATTGTCAGGGAATATCACTGTCATGAAATAGTTATATTCCTCTTTTCCAGTATGGTGAGGATTGTTTTCTTTCTTTTCTTGTCCCACGAGTGCAGCGGCAGCGCTACGGTGATGACCGTCAGCGATGTACATTGAAGGAATTTCTTCCTTGAATATCCTGACAATTTCATCAATGGTTTTCTTGTCATCGATAACCCAGAAACGATGGCCGAAGCCGTCTTCCTTGGCCACAAAATCATATAATGGTTTTTCCTTGATGATTTTAGCAACGATGTCATCGATCTTCCTGTTTGCAGGATAAGCGAAGAATACAGGTTCCACATTGGCATTAGTGATGCGAACGTGTTTCATGCGGTCTTCCTCTTTGTCCTTACGAGTAAGTTCGTGTTTCTTGATGACTTTGTTGACATAGTCTTCGCTCCAAGCGCAAGCCACTATGCCATACTGCCATTTCTTGAGGTCCATGCTCTGGGCATAGATATAGAGTTTCTCTTCCTTGTCGGGAACAAGCCATCCGTAATCCTTGAATTTGTTGAAGTTTTCAACCACTTTGAGATATACGAGAGGATCATGGTCGCTGATGCCTTCCGGGAGGTCGATTTCGGCTTTGGTAATATGGAGAAGTGAGTAAGGGTTGCCTTCGCATTCCTTTCTTGCCTCTTCGGTATTGAGAACATCGTAAGGTCTTGAAGCGACCTTTTCAATAAGTTCTACTGGAGGGCGTAAGCCTTTGAATGGTTTTATAATTGCCATAATATTTAGTATTATTTGTTGACTTGGAATCTCTTGTTACCTGTTTTGAAGAAATCAGCTATCTGGTTAGCAGCAGCGATTCCGGCATTGATATTAGCTTCTTCTGTCTGTGCGCCCATTTTCTTAGGTGTTGCGAAGTAGCGGCCTTCTAATTTGGCAAATTCATCGTGAGCATCAGGCATGATGTCAGTGATATATTTAAGGTCGGTACGGTCAGCCAGCAATTTGAGGAGTTCAGGTTCATTGATGACTTCCTTGCGGGCTGTATTGATGAGGATACCGTTCTTGTGCAGTTTGTTGACCACAGCATAGTTAATGCTCTGCTTTGTCTCCGGTGTTGCCGGGATGTGAAGGGAAACGATATCACAAGTTTCAAAGAGTGCGTCACGATTGGCAACTGCGTGTGCCACACCGTCAGCTTCAATCATTTCCTTTGTGAGGAATTCGTCGAAAGCGTAGATGTCCATGCCGAAACCTTTGGCGATACGAGCCACGTTACGGCCCACGTTACCGTATGCGAGAAGACCAAGCTTCTTGCCCTTGAGTTCTGAACCTGACTTGCCGTTATAGAAATTACGAACAGCATAAACGAGCATACCCATGACGAGTTCTGCGACAGCGTTGGAGTTTTGTCCTGGTGTGTTCATTGCAACTATGCCGCGAGCAGTGCATGCTGCAAGGTCGAGATTGTCGAAACCCGCACCTGCGCGGACAACTATCTTAAGATTCTTAGCATGGTCGATGACTTCCTTTGTGACTTTGTCGGAACGCACTATCAATGCATCAGCATCAGCCACTGCATCATAAAACTGGTTGACATCGGTATATTTTTCAAGAAGGGCAAGTTCATAGCCGTTCTTTTCAACAACTTCGCGAATGCCGTCAACAGCAACTTTTGCGAAAGGTTTTTCTGTTGCAATTAATACTTTCATATATTAATTAGTTTTTAGATTATTTATTAAGTTTTTCAAATTTCTGCATGCAGTCAACGAGAGCTTCAACATCTTCGAGAGTGACAGCGTTGTAAAGAGATGCGCGGAAACCGCCGACTGAACGATGGCCCTTGATTCCGACCATGCCGCATTCTTTAGCGTAAGCCATGAAAGCATCCTGTTTGTCCTCATAACCAGGAGCCATAACCCAGCAGTGGTTCATGATGGAACGGTCTTCCTTGACAGCTGTACCTACGAACATGCTGTTACGGTCGATTTCTTCGTAAAGCATATCTGACTTTTTCTGATTGAACTTATGCATAGCTTCCACACCGCCTATGGTTTCCTTCACCCATTTCAATGTTTCATGCATAACAAAGATAGGCAGTACAGGTGGAGTGTTGAACATGGAAATGTTCTTGGCTTCTTCTGCAGCGTGAGTGCGATAGTCAACCATCGTTGGCAATGGGTTCATATATGCGCGGTCACCAATGTTGCCGAGAAGGTCCTTGCGTACGATGACGAAAGTGACACCGGCAGGGCCGACGTTCTTCTGAGCACCGCCATAGATGCATGCATACTTCTTGACATCGACCGGACGGCTCATGATATCAGATGACATATCAGCAATCAACTTTACCGGTACATTGTCCATATCGTACTTTATTTCAGTACCATAGATAGTGTTGTTGGTTGTGATGTGGAAATAGTCGGCATCAGCAGGGATGGTGTATCCTTTAGGAATATATGTGTAATTCTTGTCTTCGCTGGAAGCTACTATAACGGTCTCACCAAACAGTTTTGCTTCCTTTGCAGCCTTCTTTGCCCAAACACCGGTCTGCAGATACGCAGCCTTGTGAATCAAGAAGTTGGCAGGAATTGTGAAGAACTGGGTGCTTGCACCACCGCCAAGGAACAGAATCTCATATTCAGCAGGAATATTGAAAAGGTCACGCCAAAGCTGACGTGTTTCAGCCATAGTGCGTTCCCAACCCGGAGTACGGTGTGAAATCTCCATTAAACCTACACCTGTGTTATCAAAATTACGAATTGCATCGATTGTTGAATCAACAACCTGTTTTGGAAGAGGACATGGTCCTGCATTAAAATTATGTACCTTTTTCATTTCTTAAATTTATTATACTTTTACTTTTGTGAACTATCTTTTTTCACTTTATTGATTTTCAATTTTTTAACTATTTTGGATATGATATAATATCCTGCGACACAACAGATGATGACTTCACGAAATGATATGTTGTTGTCATCCTTTGTTGATTTATTGCTGAAATTAAGTATATTCAGCAGGTTGTTCGATGAGTTCCTGTCGTTGCGGACAAGTTGAATCGTCTTTTTGAATTTCTTCTCTTTTCGTTTTACTTTCTTTTTGAGAGAAGCCTTATAAGTCAGCACTTCATCGATATTTTCGAAACCTTTACTCTTCATTGTCATCCTCCTCTTCACCATCATCGTCCTTTTCCTCATAAAGAATCTTACCTAATTTTCTTATTATTGGATTGAGGAACAATTTTTCATTGAAAACGATTATGACTAAAAGCAGGACAAGAAACAATAAAGCCACGATAAGATATCCTGCCACAGTGCTGTTCAATGAAGCATTAATCCATGAGATAAAGGCAAACGAAAGATAAATAAGGACAGCCAGCGCACACACGAGAATTACCAGCATTGAAAATAAAACTGCAAGAATCCTTGAGGACTTTTCAAGCAGTTCCACCTTCAACAAATCGTATCTCTGTGAAAAATACGACCTGACGTCCTTTGCTATCTTTCCGTTATTGTCAACGAATCTTGAAAACACGCCCATACTAAATCTCTTCAGCTGCTGCTTCTTCCTCTTCTAATATTTCCTTCTCCTTTTTCAGTTTGGCAATGATCTTGTCAATTTCTTCTTTAGACAACTTTTGTGCTTTTGTGCGAATTTCGCCACCTTTTTCAGTTGTAAAAAGGAGCGTGATTCCAGCTGCAACTGCGGCTCCGCCAAGGAATGCGACTACATGTGATACTTTCATAATTCCAGTTTTTTAAATTTAGCAAAAGTACGTATTATTTTTGATATTAGCGAATAAATAGCAAATAAAAAATTATTTTCCAAAAATGTTTTGTTTTAATAAAAATGTACTATTTTTGCAGGCTCAAAATGAATAATTAATAAAACCACAAATAATGAAAGCTGATATCCATCCAAAAGATTACAGACTCGTCGTTTTCAAGGATATGTCAAACGACTATATGTTTATGTGCAGGTCAGCTGCCAAAACAAAAGACACCATCGTTTGGGAAGATGGTAAAGAATATCCACTTATCAAACTTGAAATATCGAGTGCTTCGCACCCGTTCTTTACCGGTAAGGTTAAACTTATCGACACCGCAGGACGTGTTGACAAGTTCATGAGCAAATACGGTAAACGTTATCAAAAACATGAATAAAAAAAAGGCTGCTGTCAAGCAGCTTTTTTTATTTGTGGCATGGTTATTGTCCATAGTGTACCTTAAATTATTTAAAGTGGACTTTTTGACAAATTGTCAGATATATGAGTAAATTTGATGAAATAAACAAAGACGTTCTAATCTCCGAAAACACGTCAAATGACAATAATGACATATTTCCAGTGATTGATATTGTTGGTAATTTGAAGGAAGACACAAAAATTCCGGATTCTCTGCCAATTTTACCGCTCAGGAACACTGTCCTTTTCCCTGACGTCATAATACCGATAGCAGTCGGAAGGGAAAAATCCCTGAAACTTATTGAGGATATCAACAAAACCAGCAAGATGCTCGGCGTTGTAACCCAGATGAACGGGGATGAAGCGTCACCGACATTCAAAGATCTATATGAAATAGGTACTGTGGCTGTAATCCTAAAGGTTCTCAACATGCCTGATGGAAGCATCACTGCCATCATACAAGGCAAATCGAAATTCCATCTCGAGGAACTGATTCAAAGTGAACCGTATTTTGTAGCAAGAATAACACCTATCGTACAAAAGACTTCCCTGAAGAAAAACACTGAACTCAACGCTCAGATAAGCACACTGAAGAGCCTCGCAGAGCAGGTTATCGAGAAATCTCCGAATATCCCTAACGAGACTAATTTCGCCCTTCAAAACATCGACCAGCCCAAATTCATCATCAACTACATATCCAACTACTTGGACATCAGCGTTGAAGACAAGCAGAAATTGCTTGAGATGAAGGATATCACAGACCAGGCCAATGCCCTCATGGAATACTTGACCAATGAACTTAAAGTCCTTGAAGTCAAGAAACAAATCGAAAAGAAGGTTAAAGTTGACATCGACAAACAGCAGCGCGATTACATCCTGAACCAGCAACTTAAAACCATTCAGGAGGAGCTGGGCGACAATTCGAACGCACAGGATATCGATGATCTGAAAAAGAAGGCCAGCAAGAAAAAATGGGCTGACAACGTAAAAGATGCTTTCGAGAAAGAACTCGGCAAGTTACAGAGACTCAATCCGATGTCTATGGAATACAGCATCCAGAAGACATATCTCGACACTCTCGTTGATATACCATGGAACGAATATACTGAAGACGATTTCGACCCGCACAAGGCACAGAAGATAATTGATGCCGACCACTACGGACTTGAAACCGTGAAGAAAAGAATCATAGAATTCATCTCGGTACTGAAGTTGAAGAAGAACATGCGTTCGCCCATCATCTGTCTCGTCGGTCCTCCGGGAGTCGGCAAGACTTCATTGGGCAAATCCATCGCCAAGGCAATTGGACGAAAATATGTCCGCATGTCATTGGGCGGTCTGCACGATGAATCCGAAATCAGAGGACACAGAAAGACATACATAGGCGCAATGCCGGGCCGTGTCATCCAAAGCCTCATCAAGGCAAAGTCAGCCAACCCTGTCTTCATCCTTGATGAAATAGACAAAGTAGGTGGAATGAGCGTCAACGGCGACCCGTCGGCAGCTCTTCTGGAACTCCTTGACCCTGAACAGAACAACACATTCTACGACAACTACGTTGAAATAGAATTCGACCTGTCGAAAGTGTTGTTTGTCGCTACCGCCAATTCGCTGCAATCGGTACATCCTGCCTTGCGCGACAGAATGGAAATCATCGACATAAGCGGCTATCTTATTGACGAAAAACGCGAAATTGCCAAACGGCATCTTATCCCCAAACAACGTCAGGAACATGGCGTCAAGGCTTCACAGGTTGAATTAACCGATGATATCATCAATCAAATCATCAACGAATACACCCGCGAATCCGGCGTGAGAGTCCTCGAAAAAAACATTGCCACCATCATACGCAACAGGGCAAAACAGATAGTCATGGAGGAACCGTTCTCCAAACGTATCACCAAGAAAGACCTCGTGAACATGCTCGGCCAACCGAAGTTCATGCGAGAGGACGCATTGCCTGAGCCTACCGTGGGCGTGGTAACAGGACTTGCATGGACTGCTGTCGGCGGAGAAATGCTGTTCACAGAAACCAGCCTCTCACCAGGAGACGGAAAATTCACCATGACAGGCAACCTCGGTGATGTCATGAAAGAATCGGCAACACTTGCCTTCGAATACATAAAGTCCCATGCCAAATCTTTGGGTATTGATGAAAAAATCATCAAGAAACACAACATTCACATCCACGTTCCGGAAGGGGCAACACCAAAGGACGGACCGTCTGCAGGCATCACCATATTCACAGCCCTCGTTTCAATCATCACCAACAAAAAAGTGAAGAACAACATCGCCATGACAGGTGAAATCACACTGCGAGGCAAAGTCCTTCCGGTAGGAGGAATAAAAGAAAAGATATTGGCAGCAAAGCGTTCCCACATCGACACCATCGTCCTTTCGAAATTCAACAAGGGCGATATTGACGAAATCAAGCCTGAATACATCGAAGGGCTGAATTTCATATACATCGATGAAATGCGTGACATCATGAATATCGCTTTAGAATGATGCGTTTCCGACTCATCATACCAACAATAATATTATTGCTTCTCGTAAGCTGCAAAACAGATGACCATAGCAATGGTCATTCTGTTTTTCGTTATAATGAGGTCGATGGAATAAACTCCCTCGACCCTATTTATTCCCGCAACCTTTCAAACATCAACGGATGCAACCAGCTGTTCAACGGCCTGGTTCAGTACGATGACAAGATGAACGTAACACCTTGCATTGCAAAGAGTTGGACTATAAGCGATGATGCGCTCACCTATACTTTCACACTGCGCAACGATGTGTATTTCCATAAATCCGAACTGTTCGGCAGCGACAGCACCCGCAAAGTCATAGCCGATGATTTTGTATATAGCCTCAACCGCGTCATTGACCCGGCATGTGCTTCACCTGGCGGATGGATTATGGCCAATGTCAAACGTATGGACAAACAGCCAGCAGACAAAGACTTCATACCACTTGCTGTTACAGCATTAAACGACACAACCCTGCAAATAGAGTTGTCACAGCCATTCTCCCCGTTTCTGAGCATACTCGCCATGAAATACTGCTCCGTAGTTCCCCGCGAAGTGGTTGAACACTACGGCAAGGACTTCAGGAAAAATCCTATCGGCACCGGTCCCTTCAAATTCAAATACTGGAAAGAAGATGAAAAATTGGTCCTTGAAAGAAATGAAAACTATTTCGAGACAGATTCAGCCGGCAACAGATACCCATATCTTGACTATGTGGCGATTTCATTCATAAAGGACAAACAGACTGTCTTCCTCGAATTTGTCAAAGACAATTTCGATTACATGTCAGGCGTTGACCCTGCATACATGCGGGAATTGATAACCCCTGAAGGGACACTGAATGAAAAATACCGCGACAAATTTGAGCTCATTTCCGAGCCATATCTTAACACCGAATATATAGGTTTCAATGTTGAAGACGAAACGAGTCCGCTTTCGGATCCAATTGTACGTCAAGCAGTCAACTATGCAATAGACAAGCCTAAGATGTTGCGTCATTTGCGCTCCAATGTCGGCACTCCAGGCATATACGGATTCATCCCAACCGCACTTCCAGGACATATCACCACCCCACAGTACGAATATGACCCGATTAAGGCTGCCGAACTGATCAAAAAATCAAAATTCTACAACAACGGCAATTTCCCGGAAATAAGAATAGCCACAACGATGGAATATTCGGACCTGTGCAATTACATCCAAAGCAGACTGTCATTTATCGGCATACCAGTAAAAGTTGACGTATATTCAGCAGCAGTTATAAAGGACATGCGTTCGACATCCAAATTACAGTGTTTCAGAGGGTCATGGGTGGCCGACTATTCCGATGCCGAAAATTATCTGTCACTATTCTACAGCAAGAATTTCTGTCCGACGGGACCGAATTATTTTCATTGGAAGAATGACAAATTCGATGCCATGTACGAGATGGCCATTTCGGAAACCGACAACGACAGGCGTATGGAATTGTATTCGCAAATGGACAGTCTTATCATGACTGAGCCGCCATGCATAGTGTTGTTCTATGACAAGGTTTTGCGTTTCGTCAGCAAAAATGTTAGCGGATTAGGCAGCAATCCTATCAATCTGGTTGATTTGAAGAAGACAAAAGTTTCCAAGAAATAGAAGACAAGAGACGTGAAAACATCCGATTAGCTCTTGCCACATCCATAAAAACCAACTCTTGAAAACTATCCGCAAATATCTACAAAAAATCAAATACCAATTATCAACTATTTTTTATATCTTTGTAGTTTTAACAGAAAAATCATGACAGAAAAGATTCAATGCCTGATTATAGGTTCAGGTCCTGCAGGATACACTGCAGCAATATACACTTCAAGAGCCAACCTCCATCCTGTCGTTTATACAGGTATTCAAAGAGGCGGTCAACTTACAATAACCACTGCAATCGACAATTTTCCAGGACATCCGAACGGAATCCAGGGGCCTAAACTCATGGAGGACATGGAATTACAGGCTGCCCGTTTCGGTGCTGACATCCGTCAGGGAATCGTAGAGAAAGTCGATTTCAGCTCACGTCCATTCAAAGCATGGGCCGATGACGGCAAAGAAATCATTGCCGATGCAGTAATCATAGCCACCGGTGCTTCAGCACGCTACCTCGGACTTGAATCTGAAGAAAGATTCAAAGGCATGGGAGTTTCAGCATGTGCCACTTGTGACGGATTTTTCTACCGCAATCAGATTGTTGCAGTTGCCGGCGGCGGCGACACAGCATGCGAAGAGGCAGTATATCTCGCCGGCATCGCCAAAAAGGTATATCTCATCCACCGCAGAGACGAACTCCGCGCTTCAAAGGCAATGCAAGAAAGAGTTTTCAAAACCCCAAACATAGAAATCCTATGGAGCCGCACCACCGATGAAATAGTAGGAGATGATGACGGTGTCACAGGGATTATCCTCAACAACTTGAAAACCAATCAGAAAGAAAAATACGACATTTCAGGTTTCTTCGTTGCAATAGGACATCATCCAAACACAGAAGTCTTCAAGGATTTCATCGAATGTGACAAAGAAGGTTATATCATCACCAAGCCTGGCACAACCCAGACAAACATTCCTGGCATCTTTGCCGCAGGTGACGTTCAAGATACAAGATTCAAACAGGCCATCACCGCTGCCGGCACAGGCTGCATGGCAGCAATCGAACTCGAAAAATTCCTCAAGCAATGACAGCTTTTTTCAAAAAAGAGAGAATTATTTATGCCGTTGACAGCATAGAACCACTGTCAAAAGACACAATAGAAAAGCTGATATGGCTTTTCGGAAACGCCAAATATGAAGATGCCGACAAACTTGACGGCACTTTCATCGGCCCAAGAAAAGAAATGATAACCCCATGGAGCACCAATGCGGTGGAGATAACCCAAAACATGGGGATTAGTGGCATCAGACGTATTGAAATGTTCACCGAAATTTACTCGGTTAAAAAAGAAAAATATGACAAGATGCTTCAACAGGTGTATGACGGTCTTGACCAAAATGTGTTTTTCATCGACCGCAAACCTGAAGAAATACGTTACATTGACGACCTCGAAGCATACAATATAGAAGAAGGTCTCGCACTCAGTAAAGAGGAAATCACTTACCTCAAGGACCTGAGCAAAAACCTTGGCAGAAAACTCACTGACAGTGAAGTCTTCGGATTCTCTGAAATCAACTCGGAACACTGCCGTCATAAAATCTTCAACGGCACTTTCATTATTGACGGCAAGGAAATGCCATCTTCACTGTTCGGAATGATAAAGAAAACATCCAAAGAAAATCCCAATGGCATAGTATCGGCATACAAAGACAACGTAGCCTTCATCGAAGGCCCGGTCATTGAGCAGTTTGCACCTGAGAGACAGGATGAAGCGTCATTTTTCAGGGTTGATGACATTCAGTCTGTCATTTCACTTAAAGCCGAAACTCACAATTTTCCAACTACAGTCGAACCGTTTAACGGAGCTGCCACAGGCAGCGGTGGCGAAATCAGAGACCGTCTCGGCGGAGGCAGAGGCTCTTTGCCACTAGCAGGTACAGCTGTCTATATGACCTCTTATCCGCGCCACGGTGAACTCAAAAACTGGGAAAAGAACCTGCCTGAAAGACCTTGGCTCTATCAGACCCCAAACGACATTCTCATCAAGGCCTCAAACGGCGCAAGTGATTTTGGCAACAAATTCGGTCAGCCGCTGATTAACGGCAGCCTGCTCACTTTCGAACATTTCACCGAAGACAGAAAATACGGCTACGACAAGGTTATCATGCTTGCCGGAGGTATAGGCTTCGCAAAGGAAAATGAAAGCAAAAAAGCCATTCCACAAAAAGGTGACATGATAGTTCTGCTCGGCGGCGACAACTACAGAATCGGTCTCGGCGGTGCATCAGTATCTTCCGTAAATACAGGCGAATACGAAAATGCCATTGAACTCAACGCCGTTCAGCGTTCCAACCCGGAAATGCAGAAAAGAGTGTCGAACGTTATCCGTGCATTCGTGGAAATGACCGACAACCCGATAATTTCCATACACGACCATGGCGCTGGCGGCCACCTCAACTGCTTCTCCGAATTAGTCGAAAAAAACGGCGGAATAATATATCTCGACACATTGCCTATCGGAGACCCTACCCTTTCAATCAAGGAAATAATCGGAAACGAATCTCAGGAACGAATGGGAATTGTCATCAAAAGCGAACATCTTCCATTGTTGCAGAAAATCGCCAAAAGAGAAAGAGCTCCGTTCTATGTTGTCGGTGAAGTCACAGATGACATGAAATTTGAAGTTATTGACAGAAAGAGCGGAATAAAGCCAATAGACATGAGGCTTAACGACTTCTTTGGCAATCCTCCGAAGACCATCCTCACCGACACCAAGGAATATACAGTGGGCAAATCCATAGTGGAACAGGACGAAAACATTGACCTGTCGCTTGACGATTTCGAGACTCACGTTGAAAACGTCCTGTCGCTCGAATCAGTCGGCAGCAAGGACTGGCTGACCAACAAAGTGGACCGCTCCGTAACTGGCAAAGTCGCAATGCAGCAATGTACAGGCATCTACCAACTGCCCCTCAACGACTTGGGTATCATGGCATTAGACTATACTGGCACCACCGGTGTCGCATCAGCAATAGGTCATGCCCCTATAGCCGGACTGCTAGACCCTGCTGAAGCGTCAAGACTTTCCGTATGTGAAGCACTGACAAATATCATCTGGGCACCGATAAAAGACGGTCTGAAAGGCGTTTCATTGAGTGCAAACTGGATGTGGCCCGCCAAGGTGGAAGGCGAAAATGCAAGACTTTACTCAGCAGTGAAAGCTATTAGCGACTTCTGCATTGAACTCGGTATAAACATCCCGACCGGCAAGGACTCTCTCTCCATGACACAAAAATATCCTAATGGCGATATGGTTTACGCCCCAGGTACTGTTATCGTTTCAGCCGCAGGCGAGGTCACCGACGTCAAGAAAGCAGTTACCCCAGTTGTGAAATACGCAGAAGACAGCAAACTGATATACATCGATTTTGCAAAATCGGACTTCAACCTTGGCGGAAGTGCCTTTGCACAGACACTGAACTCATTGGGTGACAAAACTCCTACCGTGCAATCAGCTGAATACGTCAAAAAGACTTTCAATGCCATTCAGGATTTAATCAACAAAGGTTATATTCTCGCTGGTCATGATGTTTCCTCAGGTGGTCTGATAACCACACTGTTAGAGATGACTTTCAGCACGGAAGGTCTCGGAATGGAACTGCTTTTCGATGTGTTCGAAGGGGTTTATCTGTTCAACTCGGCTTTCAGTGAAAAACCGGGACTTGTCATTCAAGTCACTGATTACAACAAAATTGCCTCCTATCTGTTCGACAGGGGAATAGAATTTTACATCCTCGGTGATGTGGTGGAATCAGATACAGTAAAAATCAATTACGAAGGGGAGACTTTCAAACTAGACATTGCTGATTTCAGAGATATCTGGAACCATCCGTCACTGCTTTTCAACATGGAGCAGATAGCCGGTGACTTGGCAAGCGAAAGATATATGAATGTCTTTGAACAGCCTCTGAAATACAGGTTCGGACAAGTGTTCACAGGCAAGTTCTCAAGCTATGGAATTGACCCTCACCGTCGCAAACCTTCAGGAATAAAAGCGGCCATCATACGTGAAAAAGGTTGTCAGTGCGACCGCGAAATGGCATACGCACTTTATCTTGCCGATTTCGATGTGAAGGACATCCATACCACCGACCTCATGTCGGGCAGGGAAAATCTCGAAGATGTCAACATGATTGTATTTGTCGGCGGATTCTCCAATTCTGACGTACTCGGTTCAGCAAAAGGCTGGGCTGGTGCCCTGAAATACAACGAAAAGGCAAGGACTGCACTTCAGAATTTCTACAAGCGCGACGACACTCTGAGTTTAGGTGTATGCAACGGATGTCAGGTTATGGTGGAACTTGGGCTCATCTACCCGGAAATGGAAAACAAGCCTAAGATGTTGCCTAACGATTCCCAGAAATTTGAATCAGGTTTCGTAAATGTCACCATTCAGCCGAACAACTCAATAATGCTGCGTGCCCTTGCAGGATGCAGACTCGGCGTATGGATTGCACATGGAGAAGGCAAGTTTATGCTCAGCGAAGAGGAAAAGGCTTATTATATCCCTCTTAAATATTCATATTCGGAATATCCGGGCAATCCAAACGGTTCCAGTTACGATGCAGCCGGTATCTGTTCAAAGGATGGCCGTCATCTCGCAATGATGCCTCATCTTGAAAGATCATTCCTGCCGTGGCAATGGCCTTACTACAACCGCAACAATGACGAAATCACACCGTGGTTCCTCGCCTTTGTAAGCGCAAAGGAATGGATAGCCAACATCTTAAAAATATAATTCATGTCAATGAAACCTTCTAAGATGGCAATAGCGTATGACTTCGATGGTACGCTTGCGCCAGGAAACATGCAGGAACACGAATTCATTCCTGAACTCGGCATCGGCAACAAGGAATTCTGGATGGAAGCCAACCAGTTAGCCGCCAAAAACGATATGGACGGCATCCTCGCCTACATGCAGCTTATGCTCAACAAGGCCAGGGAGGCACACATATCCATCAAACGTGAGTCATTTGAGAACTACGGCAAATCGATAAGGTTTTTCGACGGCGTTGAAAGTTATTTCGACAGAATAAACGAATACGCAAGAGCAAAGAATCTGATTATCGAGCATTACATCATTTCTTCAGGGTTGAGGGAATTTGTCAGCGGAACAAGCATCGCCAAATATTTCAAGAGAATATTTGCCTCAGGGTTCAAGTACAATGACGAAGGAATCGCTGAATGGCCTGCCGTAGCCATCAACTACACTAACAAGACACAGTATCTTTATCGTATCAACAAAGGTATTTACAACAGCTGGGATGACACACTCATCAACAAATACGTTCCTGACCATCTTCGTCCCATACCGTTTTCCGACATGATTTATATCGGTGATGGTGAGACCGACGTGCCAGCAATGAAAATGATAAAATACCGCGAAGGTACGGCCATTGCCGTGTACAATCCAGAAACCAAGCATTCAGGAAGCGGCACATCCACTTCGAGAGAAATATGCCTGGAACTGATTAAGGATAACCGTGCCGATTACATAGCTCCTGCCGACTACAGGGAGGGAAAGACTTTAGATACAATTCTTAAGCGACTGATTGATCGCATCGCCGCCGAACACGAGCTAAACGACATCAAGTTAAATCAGATCTCTAATCTGTACGATATGTGACGATTGTAGGGGCGAATAATTGTTCGCTCCTACAAATTCAAACTAAATCAGTCAACGTTGGGATTAAGGAACCTATTGTTATTACGTCTCAACACATAGGTATTGCAGTTGACTGAAGACGAAGACATGATAGGCTCAGCAGAAGATGGAACATCCGCAAATTCAACTTCCTTTCTCATGTAAGCAGGTTCTTTTTCCATTCTTTCGACCTGTTCGCTTGACGAAAGATTAAGAGAGAAGCTGCGTATGTTTTTGTAACGTTCCTCATGCTTCTTATCCATCTCTTCACTTCCCAAAGGTTCATCTTGGTAACCAGCATACGGCTCACTGCTTCCCAGAGATTCGGTGTCTGCACTGTTGTGTCTGCTATCTTCATCGTACAGAGTACGTATAATTCTTCCGGAGTTATTAGTGTTGAGGATAATCTCGCCGGTTTCGGAATCATTATTGGTTTTCACAGAGTTAGTCGAGCCCATATCACTGTTTACATCACCCAGATTGATAACCTTCTTTTCCGGCTGCACACTTGTTGATGGAAATCCCGTAGCAATGATGGTTACAGACAACTGGTTTCCAAGAGACTCATCAAAACTTTGACCGAATATGATGTCGGCATCGCCGCCGGCAAATACCTGAACATATTCAGCAAGTTCATCAAGTTCATCGGTGGTAATCTGTTCGCTGCCGCTGACGATATTGAGCAATATGTTGCTTGCGCCTTTGATGTCGCCGTCATTGAGCAGAGGGGAATCCAAAGCTGCATCAACAGCATCCTTTGCTCTGTTTTCACCTTCAGCAATGCCATAACCTACAAGTGATGTTCCGCTGTTGGAGAGAACGGTTCTCACATCCTGAAAGTCAACATTCACATATCCGGATTTTGTAATCATTTCGGAAATGCTTTTGGCCGCCGTTGCAAGCACTTTATCAGCCATGGCGAAAGAATCCTTCAGGCCTAATGTCCCGTATGATTCCTTGAGTTTCTGGTTTGCGACAACAATCATTGTATCGACGTTTTCTCTTAATCTGGCAATACCTTCTTTGGCCTGATTTTCTCTTTTTTTGCCTTCCCATTTAAAAGGAGTAGTGACAATAGCAACCGTAAGGATTCCATGTTCCCTAGCCAATTGGGCTATTACAGGAGCCGCACCCGTTCCTGTGCCACCGCCCATTCCTGCCGTTATGAACAGCATCTTGGTGTTTGCCTGTATCGCATCGACAAGCTGTTCCTTGCTTTCAATCGCAAGCTGACGTCCGACCTCAGGTATTGATCCCGCACCAAGACCGGTACTGCCAAGACGTATTTTGACAGGAACATCACTTGAGTCAAGTGCCTGATTATCAGTATTACAAACTACAAAGTCAACATCAGTGATACCCTGACTGTACATATAGTTTACTGCGTTGCAGCCGCCGCCGCCTACTCCTATCACCTTAATAATCGATGATTTGTCCTTTGGTAAATTAAAGTCTATATTCCCTACCATAATCGTTTGTATTTAGTTATTTATTCGTTTGTGTTTAGTTATTTATAATTACTATATTTTCTCTTATTCTGATGTCAAAAATGATTCGAACATATCCAGCAGTCTTCTCTTCTTTTTATCCTTGACTTCTGGTTTCAGTTCTTCCTCAGGATTGTCCTTATCTGATTGTGTTGCCTCCAATTCTTCCTCCTCGGCTTTCTCAATACCTATCTTAAGAAGTCCCACAGCCGTGGAATATATCGGGTTTGACAATTCTCTGTCTGTACCGTTTTCCAGAAATTCGTTAGGATAGCCAATGCGTGTCTCTTTGCCGGTGACATATTCAGTAAGCTGAATAACATGATTCAGCAAAGAGCCACCGCCAGTTATGATTATTCCTGCAATAAGTTTCTTCTCATAGCCCGAATTTCTGATATTGAAATTAACCTGTTCAAGGATTTCTTCCATTCTTGCCTGAATGATGGAAGCAAGATTCTTCAACGATATTTCTCTTGGCGGACGTCCGCGAAGACCAGGGATGGAAACTATTTCCTCTGCCTTGTTCTTTACAGCCATTGCCGAGCCAAACTTCACCTTCAGGTCTTCAGCATATTTCTTTATGATTGTGCATCCTTCCTTAATGTCTTCTGTTATAACTTCGCCGCCGAAAGGTATCACGGAAGAATGTCTGAGAAATCCATCCTGGAAAATAGCAATATCAGTGGTGCCGCCACCTATATCCACAAGCGCAACACCTGCCTCTTTTTCCTCTTCGCTTACCGCTGCGCTTGAAGATGCAATAGGCTCGAGTATAAGACCCTTAAGCTCCAATCCGGCTCTCTCGACACATTTCTTTATATTCCTTACAGCCGCTATCTGTGCAGTAATAACATGGAAGTTGGTTTCTATCAGAGTGCCGACCATGCCTACCGGCTCCTTTATACCCGGTTCGCCATCAATGGTATATTCCTGCGGAATGACGGCAATAATCTGTTCTCCCGGATTTATTGCAAGATTATACATGCTCGCAGTTAGCTTGTCAATATCCTCCTGAGATATTTCCTCATCCCTCACTTGCTTCATATAGTGCCCACGTTGTTGGATACTTTTCACATACTGTCCGGCGATGCCAACAAAAACCTCCTTTATCTCCACATTTGAGTTTTCCTCGGCCTCCTTTACCGCCTTCTGTATCGATTGTATCGTTAATTCAATATTGGAGACGAATCCCCGTTTCACGCCTAAGGATTCTGTTTTGCCATATCCTGCAATCTCAATCTTACCGGATTCAGCTCTCCTGCCAACCACCACTGCTATTTTAGTAGTTCCTATATCGAGTCCAACAATGTAATCTGTCATAATAATTAATTTTTTGTTATTGCTATTACCTGATTTTCAAAATTAAGATTCAAAGCCTCATACACCGACAAGTCACGCTCATGCATTGCCTCACAGAACATTCTCAGATTGAATGACTTGACTTCCAGATTCTCTGGTGTGCCGATTATTATCCGCTTCACTCCATACCTGCTCTGCAACTCTATCATTTCATCCTTTCCCACCACACTGACCGATTCTGTAATGTCGTAAAGAAAATGCTTACTCTCATTGAGAATATATGAAACAACAGCCGACAAATTATCGGTTCTTGTGGAATGCTTATTTATATCCAGTTCTTTCAATCCATTGACTGTTAATAATTTATAGCTGCCATCATATCTGTCTGAATAGAATATGTCACCCTCCAATGTCATATATAAATTATTATTGTCCTTAATATTCACCTTTGCCACCGGGTCCTTCTGCACCACCGACAACAATATGTTGCCGTTGACCAACGGAGTGACTCTCACAGACTTTACCGAATGTATCCTCATAAGTTTTGTGGTGAAAAGTGAATCATTGACACTGCTGAATTTCTTCGATTTAACAGAGTTGATTTCGCTTGAAATGAAATCTTTTATGATACTGTCGGTAAGCATTTCCTTACCTTCAGGGACAAGTACCTTGACTTCCACACCATTAACAGTCTTTCTGTTGTAATAGCGAATGCAGAATACAGACGCAACAACAGCTGATGCCACGAACAGCCATATCAGAACAGTTATTATTATGTTGCCTGCTTTACTCATTGCGTTTCTCCTTTAACATTTCAACAATTTCATTGCAACTCCTATCAATATTGCCTGCACCTATAGTTACGATAATTTCGGCATCTGTTTTCCTTGCAACCTGTGCGATAGTGTTTCTCAAAATGACACTGCCCTTACTGACATTCATCCTAAAGAACAACTCATGCGAAGTTACGCCTTCAATAGGCAGTTCACGAGCAGGATATATGTCAAGCAAATACATCTCATCGAATTTGGAAAGGACATCTGCAAACTGGTCCATAAACAATTTAGTCCTCGAATAGAGATGCGGCTGGAAGAATCCGCATATCTTCTTGCCAGGATACACTTCATGAATTGCATCAAGAAGAGTTTCAACCTGCTCCGGATGGTGAGCATAGTCATCAATGTAAACCACTTTGTCATCCTGATAAAGAACATCGAACCTGCGGGAAACACCCTTATAGTTTCTCATTGCCAATTCAACCTTGCTATAATCGAGTTTAAGCAAGGCAGCTACTGAAAAGGCAGCACAGAAGTTTTCCATATTGAATCTTCCGCGAATAGGCATATCGGTAAACTTCACATCTCTATTGCCATCATTTATTATGATGTCAGCCAATCCGTTATGATAAGAATACTCAACAATTCTGCATTTTGCATTCTTATCGAAACCATAAGTATTGTATGTTGGAAGTATATCTTTATACTTGTAATTTACTATTCTGTTAGAAGGTTTGGCGATCGATGAAAACTCCCTGAAAGCATCGACCAGTTGTACCTTTTCACCATATATATCGAGATGGTCGATTTCCACGGAAGTGACCACTGAGATATCCGGCTTGAGTTTAAGGAATGATCTGTCATATTCATCTGCCTCGACCACAACTATTCTTGCGCCATTTGAGGAATAAAGATTGCTGCCCGTTGATTTGCAAATACCGCCGACGAAAGCCTCCATGGGGATACCGCATCCATCGAAGATATTGGCAATCATTGCAGTAACGGTAGTCTTGCCGTGGGTTCCGGCAGCTGCAATGCAATATTTGCCCTCGCAAACGGCTGCCAGAAGATCCGAACGTTTAACAACATTGAAGCCATTATTCATGGCGTATGCAAGTTCCTTGTTGGTTATATTTATAGCTGGAGTATAAACGACCAAATCAGTATCATCGCTTATATTAGCCTCATTCTCAAAATAGTTGACAACTATCCCGATATTTTCGAGCATTTCAGTAACAGCAGAGTGAGCTTTGTCATATCCCGAAACCTTGCAGCCGCGATTATAGAAATACTGGGCAAGAGAGCTCATCCCAATACCACCTATTCCTATGAAATACAGCTTTTTAAGTTTATTTATGTTTATCCCTTCAGACATCTTCACTCATTAATTGTTTATTATTTATTCAAAATTTTAGTTTCTATTATATTCAATATTCTATCAACAGCATCAGTAATAGCCAATTTCTTGATATTTGTTCCAAGCGACTGGAGCTTTTCCCCGTCATTCAACAAGCTGATTGCGACATTTGAAAGCTCCTGTTCTGCTTTGTCATTTTCAACAATCAATGCCGCTCCCTTGTCAGCAAGTGCCTGGGCATTTTTCATCTGATGATTTTCAGCAGCAGTCGGCAGCGGTATCAGAATCGCAGGAAGTCCGACTGCACAGAGTTCGGAAATGGCTATGGCACCAGCTCTCGAAATCACCATGTCGGCAACACTGTATGCCAAGTCCATTCTATATATGAAATCAGAACACCAGACAGAATCCCCATAGTTATCATTCAACTGTTCTTTGGCAGTGGGCAAATAGGTTTTTCCAACCTGCCAAATCACAAAACACCCTGCATCCACATACTTCTGCAAGTCCTTGGCAATCGCATTGTTAATTGCAAGAGCTCCCTGACTTCCGCCGACAATGAGCACAACAGGTTTGCTTCTGTCTTTAATTCCGAAATACTCGAATGCCTCATCAGCTTTCGGTGTTATATTCAGAAATTCTTTTCTGATTGGATTACCGGTCATGACTATTTTCTCCTTAGGGAAATATTTTTCCAAACCACTGTAAGCCACACATATAGCATCCACATTCTTGCTCAGCATTATATTGGTTTTGCCAGGAAACGAATTCTGTTCCTGTATTATGGCAGGAATATGTTGCGAAACTGCCGCTTTCAAAACGGCACCACTTGCATACCCACCGACTCCGACAACAAAATCAGGCTTAAAGTTCTTAATAATCTTTTTTGCCTTCTTCATGCTCAAGAAGAACTTTACAAGGATAGGTATGTTTTTCAGCATAGATTTTCTGCTAAGTCCCTGCACATTAAGCCCGATAATCTTATACCCGGCCTTAGGGACTTTTTCCATTTCCATTCTTCCGTTGGCACCTATGAAGAGAATGTCGGAATTCGGATATCTGTCCCTTATTCCATTTGCAATTGCTATTGCCGGAAATATATGCCCTCCTGTTCCTCCCCCACTGACAATAACCTTAATAGTATCATTATTCTTCATAAGCAGCCTCCTCTTTTATTGTAACATGATGCGATGCAATGCTTTGAACTATTCCGGACAGGAAACAGTACGCAATTAGCGAAGAGCCACCTTTGCTTACAAACGGCAACTGTTCGCCCGTAATAGGCATAAGGCCTACTGCCACGGAAATATGCACAAGTGCCTGCACCAAAACAACTGAGCCCAAACCGAAAGCGAGCACCCTACCCAATATGTTGTCACTCTTCAAGGCTATAACCATAACCCTGAGGAAAAACAACGTATATACTATGATTATAAACAATCCTGTCAGCATTCCACCCTCCTCTACAAGAATGGAGAAAATGAAATCCGACTCGGAATTAATCAGATAATATTTCACTTCGCTATTACCCGGGAATGTGCCGATTAATCCACCATTGCCAATGGCTATCATCGGACTGTCAATTTCATGGTATTGTTCGCTGCCTGAAAACAAATTCTCAACGTATGTCTTGATTCTGCTCTTTCCAGTCGTATTGACTCTCGAGACTCTGTCAATAGCCATATACAGCACGGCTGCAGCTACAATTACGCCAACCAGTCCGAGAACATACTTCCAGTTCATCTTTACAACAAACAGTAAAATCAAAGCAATCACCAGCATGATAAACGCTGATGACAACTTCTGGGTAAAGCATAGTCCGCAAGTAATTATAATAGGTAATCCCAAATACAGAATGAAGTATTTCAATGAAGAATTGAGCAGCTCATAACCTTTCGATAAAGCCATACACAGATACAGAACGAACGTGACTTTCACAAACTCAAACGGCTGTATCGAAACACCCAATAATCTGAGATCCCTTATTGACTGATTGCTTGAAACTCCTTTTGCCAGCATTATCACACAAAGGACAACTGACAGGACATAGATTGTTATAGCACCAATCTTAAAGAACCGTCCCTGATAATCAATTCTTCCGACAATGAATATCAAGAATACACCTATTACTATAAATAGCAGTTGTTTCATAAGATGGGATATGGTTCCGCCATTTCCGACAACTTCCTTATACGGAATAGTGGAAAAAGTGGCAATCAATGACAACAGAAACAATATCGTCAATATTGCATACAACCCCTTGTCTCCTATGAAAAGCTTTCTGATCATATTCTGTTTACAGCTCTCTTAAATTCATCACCTGCTTCAGCATACGTTTTGTTTCCCAATAATCCTGCCGGTGAAAACAGTACTTTGTCCCCTCTTCTGCTGATGTTGAATGCATATAATACGGCATCGTTTATAGTGGATGCCTCTATAAAAGTCTTGACATATCCACTTAAGGTGTCACGCATTACGCTGCAGTCGTTTCCCACGCAGATAATCGATTTGACTTTTTTCATGATTAACTCAGTAATCTTTTCAAATCCTGAGTCATCCTTGTTTGCTGCGACAATCCAGATGACAGGATCGTTGAAAGACTCCAGAGAATACCAGGTTGCATTTACATTTTCAGCTTTTGAATCATCGATGAATTCAACGTTGTGAATTGAAGCGACTGTCTCAAGTCTGTGATCGCGGCTGAAAAAGTTTTCGAAACAGGTCTTTAATGATTCTTTTCTCATTTCAAGAAGCTGCTGACTGAGTATTGATGCGGCAGTTGACCTTGGAACCTTTGTCCTTCCCTGTGTTGCTAATTTTTCTAAGTTCATGATTTTAAGTTTTTTGTTCGTTCTATATTTTAAGTTTAAGACTATCTAAGTTTCAATGTTACGATTGATATGAAGGCGAGCAGAATGCTGACGATGATGAAACGGGTGACGATTTTTGCCTCACTGCGTTTCTTGCCTTCTTCAGTAGTATATTTTCTCCCTTCAAGTATCTGATAATGATGATGCAAAGGAGCCATCAGAAATACTCTTCGCCCTTCGCCGTATATTTTCTTCGTGATTTTGAACCATACTCTCTGAATGATTACGGAGCAACCTTCAACCAGGAAAATTCCACAAAGCACAGGGAGAAGCAGTTCCTTGCGAATCATTATGGCATAAACCGCAATGATGCCACCGATTGTAAGACTGCCGGTATCTCCCATGAATATCTGAGCCGGAAATGTGTTATACCACATAAACCCTACGCAGGCACCGACAAACGCCATTATAAAAACTGTCAGCTCGCCTACCGACGGTATCATCATAATGTTCAGATAGTCGGCAAAAATGATGTTGCCGGATACCCAGGAGAAAATGGCCAATACCGCACCGACTGAGGAAGACGTGCCCGTGGCCAACCCATCCATGCCGTCTGTCAGATTGCAGCAGTTCGACACAGCAGTTATTATGAAAGTGACTATTACAATGAAAATCACACAAGTCCATAACCTGTGGTTTTTCATGTTTTCCGGTATTATTTTGCCGTAATCAAGCTGATGATGTTTCAAAAATGGAATAGTAGTCTTCAAAGACTGTTCTGGTGAGGAATATTTGTAATATGTAACTGCCTGATTTGCAGCATTGATTTCAGAATCAATTGTTATTGAATTGTGCTCCGAGGTTTTTTCCCTAATGACCACATCAGGATGACAGCACATTATCACTCCGACAAAAATTCCAAGTATAATCTGCCCCATGATTTTAAACTTGCCAGCAAGACCATTCTTGTTCTTTTTGAAAACCTTGATGTAATCGTCCAGAAAGCCCATGGTGCCAAGCCACATAGTGGTGATTAGCAGGACAATTATGTATATGTTGGCTATATCGGCGAAAAGTAATGTGGGAACGATTATTGACAAGATTATGATGATACCACCCATGGTTGGAGTGCCCTCTTTTTCCTTCTGACCAGGAAGTCCGAGATTCCTGACCGTCTCCCCTATTTGTTTTTCTCTCAACTTTTTGATGATATTTTTACCGAATATCAATGATATTATCAACGATGTGATGAATGTCATCGCTGACCTGAAAGAAATGTAGTTAAAGACACCTGCTCCAGGAAAATCATAAACATTGTCCAAATATTTCGCCAAATAGTATAACATATCATTTATCTGTTAATGAGTTCTTTAACAATTTCAACATCATCGAAATGATGTTTTACACCTTTTATCTCCTGATAATTCTCATGGCCTTTGCCAGCAATAACGAGCACGTCATCAGGCTGCATCAGATTGATGGCCACATTGATGGCTTCCTTTCTGTCAGGTATGCGCATTACCTTTTTCATATTGGCCTCATCAATACCGGCAGCAATCTGGTCAATTATAGAGTTGGGCTCCTCGGAACGTGGGTTGTCAGAAGTGATGATTACCAAATCGGAATATTTCACGCTCACAGCCCCCATTTCAGGACGTTTTGTGGTATCTCTGTCGCCACCGGCACCGAAAACGCATATCACACGTCTGTCGTCTTCAGTAAGCTCCTTGACTGCCGAAAGCACATTTTCAAGAGCATCAGGAGTATGGGCATAATCCACAATGACATTCTTTCCGTCATTGTTCGGGACAAGCTGGAATCTGCCTTTTGCACCTTTTACAGCACTGAGGGCAACCTTCATCTCTTCCTTGTCGGCACCTAAAAGGACGGCAGCAGCATATACCGCAAGTTGATTATACACATTGTACATGCAAGGCAGCGGAAGCCAGAAATCGTCCTCATTATTGATTTTTATCAGAGTTCCATATATCTTGAATTCAAGTATCTTGGCATGGAAATCAGCCATTTCCTTGACTCCGTATGTATATATCTTTGCTTTAGTGTTCTCCACCATAACCATTCCATTGCGGTCATCAACATTAGTCAGTGCGAATGATTCCGGAGGCAACAATGTGAAGAAACTCTTTTTCGCAGCTATATAGTTGACAAAAGTCCCATGATAATCAAGATGGTCGTGAGTAATATTGGAAAAGATTCCGCCAGCGAAAGTCAGTCCGGCAATTCGTTTCTGGTCAGCGGCATGGGAACTCACTTCCATAAAGCAGAATTCGCATCCGCAGTCAACCATTTCCGACATAAGACGATTTAGAGTGATTGGATCGGGAGTTGTGTGGTCGGTCTCAAGCACCCTTTTCCCGATGATGTTCTGCACAGTAGAAAGAAGTCCGCAGCAATAGCCAAGCGAAGTGAAAAGATTATAGAGGAGTGTGACTGTCGTGGTTTTTCCGTTAGTGCCGGTAACACCTACAAGCTTCATCTTTGAAGACGGATTGTCATAGAAATTCGAAGCGATAATAGATGCTGCGGCTGCGGAGTCCTTCACTTTGACATAACATACGTCATCAGCCATGTCAGAAGGCAAGACTTCGCAGACAATCACAGCACTACCCAAATTAACAGCATTTCTGATAAACGAATGACCATCCTGCAAATAGCCCTTAATAGCTACAAACAGCGAACCCTTCGTGACTTGTCTGGAATCAATGCACACCGCAGAAACTTTTGAAGGCATCTTACCAGCAATCTCTACCACCTTTACACCGTTTAACAAAACATCAATCATAACTAATTTTTTATTTTTTACTTAGCTCATTCCATACGTTAGGTGTCTTAATGTCAACCATCATGGTTTCATAAAAACACGGAGTCGTCTCATACAAAACATCGGCAATCCTTCTTACTACCGGAGCGGCAACTGAGGCAGCATAATATTCGCCATATAAATCACTCAGCATGACATAGATTGTATATTTCGGCTTTTCTTCCGGGAAGAAACCGATGAATGTCGCACTGTAAACTTTGCTGGCCCTAATCTGGGCAGTACCTGTCTTCCCACAGAAAGCATACTTAGCATTTTTAAAGACATTGGCAGCAGTACCTGTTGTTACCACCTCCCTGAGAATACTTTTTGCCAGCCGCGCAATGGAATCGTTGCAGATGGTATCGACAACCACAGGGTCAAAGTTTATCACCTTATCATGTTCATTATCAATAATACAGCTCACGAAACGCGGTCTCATCATTACTCCTCCGTTGGCAATGGCATTGTAAAACATTGCCAGGTTGATAGGAGTAATCATAACTTCGTATCCTTGAGCCATCTGATACAAACTCGTCTGCCACCAGTTTTCACTGTCTGTGTTTTTTATCTGAGACCTTGAGGAACTCAGTATGTCGGTTTTCACATAATCATCAAGATGAAGAGCATGAAGCCCGTCAACGAATTTCTGTGGATTCGACTTGTAATTGTTATAAACCACTTTGGCTGCACCAATATTCGATGACATTGCGAATATCTTGCGCAGCGACCATACTTGTTCTGAACTGTATATGTGGGAATCAACGACATCCTTGCCCGGGAAATGCATCCTGCCGGTGCCTATCGACATTTCGTCATCAAGATTGATAACCCCATCCTTAAGAGCCACCACAAACGAAGCGAGTTTGAAAACGGAGCCCGGTTCGTATGTGTTAGCAAAAGCTATGTTTGTCTGTTCGCTGAAAACGGTGTCACTACGATAACTTTTCGTCAGGTTTATCATAGCCTTCACATCACCGGTTTCTACATCCATCACTATAGCGCAACCTTTTCCAGCCTTCACGCGTTTCATCTCAGCATACAAAGCATCATAGACACTCTCGCTAAGATTGTAATTGATGGTGGACACCACATCCCTTCCCTTGTCAGGAAATATCTGGTCGCTAATCTCAGCAGGAAGGACGTTACCATGAAACATATCGCGTTTCATTGTCTTGCCCATCAGAGTGTCCCTGTAAGCCCCAATAATTCCAACTTTATTGGATTCATCGTCAAGATTGGTCTTCCCAAGTGTTCTCGTACTTATCTTGTCACTTGTGAAAATCATATCCGTATGATGGTCAATGACAAGACCGCCTTTGGATTCACGCAGGATTCTGAAATGTGACACCCTTGTCTCCTCTTCCTTGTGCACATCCCTCATTATCAGCTGATTGGTAAGACCATTCTGATAAGCCTTCTTAAAAAGCGGATAATATGACTTGCCGCCATTCTTTTCGAGGAAATATTTGTCGAAATCATCGGCTAAATATTTAAGTGTGTCAAGAGTGAGATTGGGAATATTCTTCTTTGCCGTAACAGCATTCCATCTTATGTCACATGAAGGATAGCAATAGGCCAGAAGGTCATTGGCATTATCACCGAGAAGGTTGCCACCGAAAGCGGTTACGACATCGGTGATATACGCTTTATTGTCAACGGCCTCACGTATCTTCTGACCATGCGCAAGAGAAATAAAGCACAGTTTGAGCATTGCGGCAATCACCACCACGAATGCGACAAGGCACATGATAATCATTCTCTTGTTAATGTCTCCCATTTTTTTCTACGATAATTACGTGAGGCTGTTCAAGGGTTTGTTGGAAGCCCTGCGGTGACAGCTGTTTCATTAGAACACTGGAACTCTGATACTTTTGAAGTTGTGCCTTTACATCATTATTTCTGTAATTGCACTTGTCAAGTTCCTTGTTAAGCCTTACCATGGTGTTATATCTCTTCACCGGTTCATAGCGCATACCTATATATATAAGTATAAGCAGTACGCAGTACAAAATGAACCAAATCGGACTTCTTCTGAAATTACCGGAGAACAGAAAATCGCCGGAGAAGAATGATTTGGCGATTTTGTTGGCACGGCCGTTAGACGCTTTCTTTGGTGAAGGAGCCTTACGTTCGGGCTGTTCTGTCTTCTGTTCTTTCAGTTTATTAGCCATGATACTATATTTTTTGTGCAACGCGCAGTTTTGCGCTTCTTGCCCTGCCATTTAAAGTTATTTCGTCATCGGAAGGAACAACAGGTTTGCGGGTGATGACCTCAAATGGGGTTATCTTGTTTCCATAGAAATCCTTCTGTTCCACACCTTCTATATTACCGGTCTTGAAAAGGTTTTTGACCATTCTGTCCTCAAGTGAATGATAGCTGATGACAGCCACCCTGCCACCTGATTTCAAAATGACGGCTATCTGCCGCAACATTTCACCCAAAGCATCAAGTTCGGAGTTGACCTCTATTCTTACTGCCTGGAAAACCTGTGACAGATATTTGAATTCCTTGTTACGGGGCGCCGATTTCATAGCTACCGCCTTGAGGTCGGCAGTAGTTTCAAAAAAGTTGTCTTCCCTGAAATTCAATATGTCTCTTATGAGAAAATAAGGTTTTTCTATTTCACCATAATCCTTGAAGATGTGTGTCAGTTCCTCTTCGGAATATGTGTTAAGTATATCTTTTGCAGTTTTGCCAGACTGGTTGTTCATTCTCATGTCAAGCTCGCCGTCCTTGCGAATTGCAAAACCGCGTTCATAATCGTCAATCTGGTGTGATGAAACGCCGAGGTCAGCGAGGACACCGTTGACCGGAATCGCATCATAATATTTGAGATAATTCCAAAGATAGCGATAGTTCTGATTTACGAAGGTCAGCCGGCTGTCGTCAGGACGGTTCATAAAAGCGTCACTGTCAATATCGAAGACTATAAGACGGCCATTTTCTCCGAGTCTTTTGAGGATCTCACGTGAGTGTCCGCCTCCGCCGTATGTGACATCAACATATATCCCATCCGGATCAGTGATAAGATAGTCAATGCTTTCACTGAGCATTACCGGATTGTGATATGTCATTCCGTCATCAAATTCAATATTTGCAGCCTGCTTCTCCATTAAAGTGAATTTATTTGTTGTTGAGATTATCGTTTATTGCGCCCAATTCACTAATCACATCACTGTATGCATCGTTGAGGTTAACACCCTTGTTACCGGCAAGATGCTGTTCATAAGCATCCTTATCCCATATCTGATAATAAGTGCCTAAAGGGATGAGATACACCTCTTTCTGCAAATTGCCTGCGTTAACCAGTTCCTTCGGAATCAGGATTCTGTTGCTTCCGTCAAGTTCCACTGTCCTCACGCCTGCTGTATAAAGTATCTTGAAATCAGTGGCACGCTTGTCAAATGGATTAAGTCTGTTCAACATAGCAACCTGATTCTTCCATTCGGAATAAGGATACAGTTCAAGGCATTGGAATGACAAACTTCTCTTAATCACAAAACCTTCACGTATCAGCTCCTCATTGTCCTTGCGAAACTTTGTAGGGACAAGGATTCTGAACTTGTTGTCCAGTTTGCAATTATATGTTTCAAAGCCCAAAAACATCGCCTGTAAAATTTTTCGCTAAAGTAATTAAATTTTCCCACATTTCTACACAAAATAGACACAAAATTTACCCAAATTCCCACATTTTATTAACAATCCTTCTAACACATTGACAAACAATATCTTAACAACATCTTAAATGCGAAATAATTTTACAAGAGTCAGAATCAGGAACAAGTTTTTAACATTTTGGTAAAAAATATTATCTTTGCAGTTTGATAAAAGTTGAGCAAATGTTTCAAATAGATTTAAAGGAAATAATAGCTTCAAAATCTCAGGAGACAGCAGACAAAATACCCGGATTCGTCTATAAGATTGCACACAGGTGGTTGTGTGTCGATGAAATAAACGAAGTGCTCGCAAAATATGAGGACAAGACGGGGATTGAATTTGCAGAAGCTTTTCTTTACGACCATTCGCACATGACGGTGAATGTAATTGGTGGAGAAAACATACCCAAAAGTGGAAAAATAACCATCGCAAGCAATCATCCTCTTGGTGGTTTCGATGGAATCGCACTGATATCCGCTGCCGGAAGAAGCCGCAAAGACATCATTTTCCCGGTCAATGACTTTCTGACATATATTCCAAATTTCAAAGACCTGTTCATTCCGATCAACAAAGTGGGAGCAAACAGCAGGGAATATGCCAAGACGCTTGAAACCACATTTGCTGCCGACAATGCTCTGCTATATTTTCCTGCCGGCTTGTGTTCAAGGAAAATTAATGGTAAAATTGTGGATTTGCCATGGAAAAAAACCTTTATAAAGCAGG
This sequence comes from Bacteroidales bacterium, assembly GCA_016285515.1. GTDB lineage: Bacteria > Bacteroidota > Bacteroidia > Bacteroidales > BM520 > RGIG7150. The sequence continues at coordinate 22,306 of JAEEQW010000009.1, read as the reverse complement.
CTGTGAAAAATGAAAGGACTGTCATTCCGACCTACATCGATGGTCGCAATTCAAATTCTTTCTACAACATTGCTAACATTCGCAAGTTTCTGAAGATGAAATTCAACTTTGAAATGACGATGCTTCCGAGAGAAATGTTCAGACAAAAGAGCAAAATACTTAACATCACATTCGGAAAGCCCATCAGCTGGGAGCGTTTCGACGATTCGAAGAACCATCAGCAATGGGCGGATGCAGTCAGAGAGTTCATATACACTCTCAGAGACAATCCCAATAATGAGTTTTAAGAATGCAAGAATTAATTAAACCTTTGGACATTCCGACATTGAAGTCGGAATTAAGCAAAATCAGATTTATAAGGACAACCGACTACGTCAAGAATGAGATATATGAATTTGAAAACCAGGATTCTCCTGAACTCATGAAGGAAGTCGGACGTTTGCGTGAAAAGACTTTTCGCGCATCTGGCGGTGGCACGGGGCTTTCCTGCGACTTAGACTATTTCGACCTGTGCGAGAAACCTTTCAAACAGTTGATAATATGGAATCCCGTAACTGAGGAAATCATCGGCGGATACAGATACCAACTTGGAAAAGACATAATTGTCAGAGACAATGGTGAGCTGCTCACCCCGGCAGGAGAACTCTTCAACTTCTCTCCACAGTTCCATGAAAAATACACGCCCCACATGATAGAACTCGGCAGGTCTTTCGTGATTCCAGAATATCAGGCGACAGGCAATGTCCGCAAAGGCATAAGCGCACTCAACAGCCTATGGGTCGGCATCGGAAGCATAATTGCAGAAAATTTAGAGCAAATCAAATATCTGTTCGGAAAATTCACCATGTACAGGTCATACAACACCTATGCACGTGACCTTATTCTCCGTCTGCTCGAAATATATTTCCCTGACACTGAGCATTTATGCACTCCGAAAGAATCCATATGCCGTCAATATCCTAACGAGATGCTTGACCAGCATTTCAAAGGGGACAACTTTAACGAGGACTTCAAAACGTTGATAGGACTGTGCAAACAACAGAACGAAAACATCCCTCCTCTTGTCAGCTCATATGCCAATCTCTCTCCGACCATGAAATACTTCGGAACCTCTCTTAACCCGGGGTTTGGTGATGTTGAAGAGTCAGGTATATTGATTACCATTGACGACATATCCCAAAAAATGTATGACAGGTACATAACAAGCAGTCTTCAATCCAACGATGACCATCAAGCAAGCTGAGTTTTCCCGTAGTTCCGACAAGGTGTCGCAGTGTCCTGACGACAATCTTCCCGAATTCGCCTTCATCGGAAGGTCAAATGTGGGCAAATCGTCATTAATCAATGCATTAGTCAACAACAAAAACCTCTGCAAGACATCTTCCACTCCCGGAAAGACACGACTCATAAATCATTTTCTCATCAACAAAGAATGGTATATCGTCGATCTTCCCGGATATGGCTTTGCCAAAGTGCCACAGAGTGAAAGAAATAAAATCGAACGGATGATTTCCTCTTACATAATCGGCCGAAAACAACTGAGAAAACTGTTCATTCTCCTCGATTCCCGACACGAAATGATGAAAATAGATTCAATATTCATTGACAATGTCCTTGACCTTAACCTGCCGGTTGCCTTCGTACTGACCAAATGCGACAAGATATCCAATGCCGCTGTTGACCGCAGTGTCGCATCATTTCAGAAGTCGCTGACAAGACTGTTTAACGGCAGAGGTGAAACATCCGTTTCCGACAAACCGGAGATAATCCCAACCTCCGCCGAGAGGAAGTCCGGAATTGACACTCTTCTTAACAGCATTGAAACAGCCTTAAAGACGGATTAACACAACTAACAAAAAAAACAAAGATGCAGTTTGCAAATCCTAATTATTTATGGGCTTTATCAGCCATACTGATACCAATCATTGTACATATATTTCAGTTCAGGAAACTGAAAAACACCTATTTCACCAACGTTGATTTGTTGAAGGAACTGAATGTCGAACGCAGAAAAGTATCACGGTTAAAACAGCTTATTATTTTGTGTTTAAGGATATTGGCCATCATCGCCCTTGTCTTTGTATTTGCATGTCCATACATACCCAAAGACAACGTCATAAACACTTCCGGCAGCAACCTGATCAACATATACATTGACAACTCGCCGAGCATGGAAGGCAAAAACGGCTCCCTAACCTTGTCCGACGATGCGAAAAACCGCGCAAAACAAATCATTTACTTCTACGATGACAACACCCTGTACAGAATCTTCTCCAACAACTCGCCGATTAATCCGCCGTTGCTAAACAAAGACGATGCAATAACCGCAGTCAACCAGATTGCAACCTCATTCAGCAAAAGAAACTCAAAGTCAATAATCTCGTCATTCAACACCAATACCGATGAAGCAACAGACTTCACTGTAACCAACTACTATCTGTCAGATTTCCAGAAATACAACATAGACACAAACGGATTCAAACAGCTGAATCACAAGACCTTGCTGATTCCTCTCGCAAATGACATGAGCGATAACCTCAACATTTCCGATGCATCCTTCGAAACTCCCGTAAACCTAATCAACGAATTACACAAAATAAACATCAACATTGTCAACGAATCTGCAGTCGATTATGACAAAGTTCCGGTTAATCTGCTTCTGTCAAAAAAACTGATATCATCCTCGTCATTCAACTTTCCCGGAAAATCATCCCAGACAATTTCGCTGTTTTTCCCTGACAATGAACCGGGATTCAAGCACGGATATGTTGAAGTTGATGACCGACCCATAACTTTCGATAACAAGTTTTTCTTTACGTACAGAATTAACGACAACATAAAGATTCTTGACATCAACAGCGGACAGCCTAACAAGTACATAAAAGCGTTGTTCGGCAATGACTCGCTTTTCCAATTCAGAACAACCAACTATAAGTCAATAAGATATGATGAACTTGGCAATTATGATTTAATCATTCTTGATAATATTGAATCCATTTCAAGCGGCATCAGCAATGAAATCGTCAATTTCATCAACAGCGGCAAAAACTGTCTGATACTTACTCCGGAAAACATTGACCTTCAATCATACAATGATTTCTTACCGATGATAAACTGCGGAAAAATATCGGAAATGATACCTACAGAGGACAAAAACGTCAGTTTTGCGTTTACGTCATCGTTTTTTGACGGGGTTTTTTCAGACACACCCGACCCTGCCAAAGACAACATAGAACTTCCAACCATAAAGAGTTACTATCCCATTATGCCGGTTTCTACACCCCTCATCAGGCTCACTGATTCACGTTCCTCTATTCTCAGCCGGTCATCAGCAGGCAGCGGCAACGCATTCATTCTCACCACAATACTCGACAGTGACTATTCGGACTTACAGTTCAACGCATTGTTTGTTCCTATCATGTACAGGATAGTTCTTTACGGACAGACTGCCAATAACTTGAACTACACATCGTCACAGAAAATGATACCGCTTTCGGTCCCAAATACAAATCTGGAGAATTTAAGTCTGAGTTGTTCGGAGGACTCCACTTACAGCGACTATTCCTTTGAATACATCAATGGCAAAACATACGCAATACTTGGCAGTTTCAACGAACCTGTTGCTGGAAACTATTCAGTAATCAGCAATTCAAAAGTAGTCGACGGTTTCTCTGTCAACAATGACAGGGAAGAATCCGAGCTGGATTTTTACACCAAGGATGATATTGAAAAGTTGATAGACGGAGCGGAGGATGTTTCCATAATTCAGGCCGACAACAAGGATTTCGAGAAGACGCTTGCTTCAACTCTCAACAACAAAGAATTGTGGAAAACATTCCTGATAATAGCACTATGTCTCTTGATTTGTGAAATGGTGCTGTTGAGATTATTTAAAATATAATATAGTGCTCATTCGTCATGATTTGATTATTTTTGCAGAATCAAAATTGACAGATGGAACAGGAAGAACAAAACAAAGAAGAAAAGACTCAGAAAACGCTGCACATAGCCGACATGTACGAAAACTGGTTTCTTGATTACGCTTCGTACGTAATTCTCGACAGGGCAGTGCCAGAGGTAATTGACGGATTGAAGCCGGTACAGAGGCGCATTCTCCACTCAATGTATGAACTGGATGACGGAAGGTATAACAAGGTTGCCAACATTGTTGGCAACACCATGAAATACCACCCTCATGGTGATGCCGCCATTGGCAATGCGATAGTCCAGCTCGGACAGAAGGAGTTGCTCATTGACACTCAAGGAAACTGGGGCAATATTCTCACAGGAGACGGTGCAGCAGCTCCGCGTTACATTGAAGCCCGCCTCACTCCTTTTGCAAAGGAAGTGGTGTTCAACCCCAAAACCACCGAATGGACGCCATCTTACGATGGAAGAAACAAGGAGCCGGTAACACTGCCTGTGAAGTTTCCACTGCTGCTCGCACAAGGCGCAAAGGGCATTGCAGTAGGTCTCGCCTGCGACATCATGCCTCACAACTTCAACGAACTCATCAACGCTTCCATAGCTTATCTGAAAAAAGAAGACTTCGTCCTATATCCAGACTTTCCTACCGGAGGCAAAATCGATGTCTCAAAATACAACGACGGCAAGCGCGGAGGCAAACTGAAAATCCGTGCCAAAATATCCAAACTCGACAACAGGACTCTCGTCATTAGTGAGATACCTTGGGGCACCACAACCGACAAACTGATAGACAGCATCGTCGATGCCAACAACAAGGGAAAAATCAAAATCAAAAAAATTGACGACAACACCGCAAGCAACGTTGAAATAATCATACAACTCGCATCAGGTGTCAGTCCGGACAAAACCATCGACGGACTGTACGCCTTCACCGAATGCCAGTCAACAATATCTCCAAACACCTGTGTCATCCACAACGAAAAGCCTGAAATCATCGGCGTTTCTGACATCCTAAAGATTTCCACCGACAACACAGTGGAACTACTTTATAAAGAGCAACTTATACGCAAAGCGGAACTTCTCGAACAAATTCTTTACATGTCGCTCGAGCGCATTTTCATCGAGAATAGAATTTACCGCAAGATAGAGGAATGCAAAACGTGGGAATCGGTGCTTTCGACCATCGACAAAGGACTTGAGCCATTCAAATCGTCATTTTACCGCGAAATCACCACCGATGACATCATCAAACTTACAGAAATAAAGATCAAGAAAATCTCAAAATACGACCTGAACCGCGAGGAGGAAAAAGCAAGAGGGTTGGAGAATGAGCTGAAACAGGTCGAAGCCAATATGAACGACATAGTCGGCTATGCCATAAAATACTTCCTGCACATACAGGAAAAATACGGCAAAGGCAAGGAACGCAAGACAGAAATAGTTTCACTTGATGACATAGATGCCATCAAGGCCGTTGCACAGTCGTCAAAACTTTACATCAACAGAGCCGAAGGCTTTGCAGGAACAGCGCTGAAGAAAGACGAGTATGTTTGCGACTGCTCCGACATCGACCAGATTCTCACGATACACAAATCAGGAAAATACGAAATCCGAAAAGTGAGCGACAAGTTCTTCGTCGGCAATGACGTGAAGTATATCAACGTCTTCCGCAAAAACGATGACAGGACCATCTATAATGTTGTATATCAAGATGGAAGAGGCGGCGCATACTATGTGAAACGCTTCTCTATTTCAGGCATCGTGCTTGACAAGGAATATGACATAACAAACGGAAAGCCTGACTCAAAAATAATTTATCTGAATGTACGGCCTAACGGTGAAGCTGAGACTATAAAGGTCTTCCTGCGTCCTCGTCCGAAAATGAAAAATCAGTCAATAGAATACGATTTCAGCAAACTGACCATCAAGGGTAGAAATTCAAAAGGCAATCTGCTCACCAAAAACCCGATTAACAGGATAACTCTCAAAGACGAAGGGGTTTCAACGCTGGCAGCACGCAAAATATGGTACGATGAAACTGTAAGACGGCTAAACACCGAAGGCAGAGGCACGCTTCTGGGTGCTTTTGAAGCCGATGACAAAATATTCTATGCAACTCCTGACGGCAACTGCCATGTCATAAACTTTGACCTGTCAAACCATTTTGAAAACGACCCCGTTGTCATCTGCAAACATTACACAGACAGGATTTACAGCGTAATTTATTATGCAGGCGACAAGGGGCAATACTACGTGAAACGCTTCCAGCTCGACAACAACGAATTCTTCGGCACCATGCTCGACAAAGATCCCGGCTCGAAACTGGTGAACATCTTTATCGAGGACCATCCGCGAATTGCTTTGGCATATCCTGACAAGAACGACATACCAACCTATTATGAAATGGTGGAACTTGATTCTTTCATAGATTCCAAGGGCATCACCGCCAAAGGAAAACGACTTACCACCAAGAGTTTTGATGAAATCCTGATCCTACAGCCATATTATCCCGACAAAGAATACAATGCTGAAGAAACAAAGGAAGAAAGTCAGAATAATGGCGAAAGCCAAAGCAATGAGAATCAAGACAATAATGAAATTCAAAGCGAAATGACAGTCACCGCTGAAAATGAAGAAAACAATGGCGGAGACGATGTTACAAACAACGTTGAGTCTGACGGGCAGACTTCACTGTTTTAACAGACAATTGACTATGACAATCAAATAACCGCCGACCCTATATGGTCGGTCGGTTATGGTAAAATCTATCCTTTAGAATGTAATAGGACGTATAGTTTGTCCGTAGTAACGGTAGAGGAAATTTTCGAATGAGTGTAATAGATTGAATAGCAGATGGTTTGCATTCGTTGTATTATAAATGCAATGAGTTGATGTCCAATAAAAGCCCATAAACCCGCAGAAGGTTAACTCTGTGCCGTCAAAGCAACCTGTTGAAGGAAGGAATATGCAATTACCGTTAGGGCCAATAACGAAATAACCGTCAACCCCACCTTGTGTACTCCAAATCCACGTACAATTGTCCAACAATTCACTCAGTTGTTCATCAGTTGGCATCTGCCATGTTCCACCCCAAATCACATGGGCAGCATCAAAATCTGTTCCGGCAATATTAGTAAGGCCAGCAGCAAATATTGGATCTTCAGAGGTATCGCACTGGTCCTGGGTACAGAGATAAGTGTTCCATGAATAATCCACCTTTGTTGCTGTCTCTCCCCATGAATAATAGCTGCCATATTCAGAAGCCAGAGAAGCGCCGATATTGCGGTCAGCCCACTTAGTTCCTGAAGGCAGTCCCAAATCCACGCTTTGTCCAGTAGCATTATATACATCAGTGGTATAAACCCTCTGTTCACCGTATGCAGTGTCAGCGGTATTGATTGCAAACGCACGGACATAATAAGTTGTTGCACTCGCAAGGTCAGTCATAACACAGGCAAACTCACCGGTTTCACTGCCATTGGATATTACGTTGTCAAACACTGTCGGGGATTCGGAAGTGCTCCAGCATATACCGCGTGACACCAAATCCAGTCCGCCATCATCTGAAACATTTCCGCCACAGAAAGCGGAGAAATAAGTAATGCCGCTTACTTCACTGGTAGAAACAGTCAATTCCGATGGCTGTCCGTAGAAAATAATGTTTACAGTCATGACGAGATCAAGAGTGTTTACCACACCATCTCCGTTGACATCAGCGTACATAATACCTTGGTCCCCACCAAAAATAATATTAATAAGCATGACGACATCAAGAGTATTAACCATCCCATCGTTATTGAGGTCGCCTTTCAAGGATGATATAGACTTAGTCTGTGCATTGAGACTATTGAATGTGCTTAACACCAAAAGCAAAGCACATAAAAATATGCTGGTTAACTTTTTCATAATTTATTGATTTATACAATTCTATACTAGAACGCAAAAATAATGGCAAAAATTATTAATATCACATATTATTTCAGGAGACATATTAACAATGGGATGTTAATTTGAGAATTTCCTCCTGGCTTGCAGCCGACATAGGCGAATATTGGCTGAACTCCATGGAATAGTTTGCCCTACCGCTGGTGATGTTTCTCAAGGCGGTGGCATAGCCAAACATCTCAGCAAGCGGAATGAATGAGTCAAGTTTCTGTGAGCCCTTTCTAAAACGTCTCATGTCTTCTATCCTGCCTCTACGCTTGTTCAAGTCGCCTGTCACATTGCCGATGTATTCATCAGGAGTGTTGATTTCAACTTTCATTACAGGCTCAAGAAGGATAGGATCAGCCTTCATGAAAGCCTGCTTGAAGCACATCTGGGCACAAACCTGGAATGCCATGTCACTGGAATCGACCGGGTGATGACTACCGTCAACAAGAACACATTTGACATCCAGGACAGGATAGCCTGCCAGTGGTCCCTTGTCCATAGCCTTGCGCAATCCCTTTTCAACGGAAGGGATAAATTCCTTTGGTATCACGCCACCCTTCGTGACATCAACAAACTCAAAGCCCTTGCCTGGATTCGGTTCGAAACGGATGACTGTTTGTGCGTACTGTCCCTTACCGCCAGTCTGCTTCACATATTTATAATTGCACTCGAATGCTGAGGTGATGGTTTCCCTGAAGGAAACAGACGGTTTCCCAACAGAAACAGGCACTTTGAATTCGTCCTTCAGCCTGTCAACTATTATTTCAAGATGAAGTTCGCCCATACCGGCAATTATTGTTTCTTCAGTTTCATCATCGTAATGAGCATGGAATGACGGGTCCTCGTTACACAATTTTGCAAGTGCCTCTCCGAGTTTGTCCCTATTCTTGCGGTCATCAAGCATGACCTTCATTTCAATCACAGCCGGCGGAACGTTGATGGACTCCAACAGAACAGGCTGTTTTTCATCACACAGCGTATCTCCGGTACGTGTATATTTCATACCTATAAGTGCCACGATTTCACCTGCACCAGCCTCCGATATTTCCTCACGTTCCTTGGCTTTAATACGATAAATTCGTCCTGCCCTCTCATACTTTCCTTTATTGGAGTTATACAGACTCATGTTGCTGGTGAGCTTTCCGCTGAATATACGGATAAAAGTCTGCTGTCCGACAAACGGGTCATTAATAAGTTTGAAGGCAAGTGCCGTGAAAGTCTCGTTATTGCTCGGATTACGCTGATAAGTCTTTTCTTCGTTGCTTGGGTCGTGGGCAATCACTGCACCAATATCAAGAGGAGAAGGCAGATAATTCACTATGGCATCAAGAACCAACTGGATACCTTTATTCTTATAAGCCGCACCACACAGGACAGGTGTCATAAGCAGATGAATGGTGGCCTTTCTGATGGCTGTCATAATCTGTTCCTCTGAAATTTCAGCATCTTCGAGATAAAGAGTCGCGATATCATCGTCAACATCAGCAATTTTCTCAATCATATAGCGTCTTGCAGCCTCAGCCGGTTCCCGCAAATCTTCAGGAATGTCACCGACTATTCTCTCCTTGTCCTTAAACATCACCGACTTCATATTCACAAGGTCAATCATGCCCTGGAAACTATCCTCCACACCGACAGGCAGTTGTATTGGAACAGCGTTAGCGCCAAGATACTTGTTCATCTGTGAGACAACCTCATTGAAATCGGCACCCACACGATCCATTTTGTTGACAAAGGCAATACGCGGGACACGGTACTTGTCAGCCTGATTCCATACTGTCTCACTCTGTGGCTCGACTCCGCCAACAGCACAGAACACAGCAACCATGCCGTCAATTACCCTAAGGGAACGCTCCACTTCTATGGTGAAATCAACGTGTCCCGGAGTGTCAATCAAATTTATCTGATGATCTTTCCAATGGGTCGTTATTGCAGCTGATGCAATGGTGATACCCCTCTCCTGTTCCTGCTTCATGAAATCCATGGTGGCCTGACCGTCATGAGTCTCTCCCACCTTTCTGTTCACTCCTGTAAAATATAATATTCTTTCCGATACCGTAGTCTTTCCAGCATCTATATGTGCTGCTATTCCTATGTTCCGAAGTTTTGAAATATTCTGAGCCATCGTTATACGCTTTTGATTATCAATGTCTTATAATTAATTAAAATGATTTTTTTGCAGGTTGCAAAGGTAATTAAATATTTAATATATTTGTGGTTTGAAATTTTATTTACCTGAACAATTCAAAAAAACTATGAGCAAAATAGCAGTTTTTCCTGGTTCTTTCGATCCTATCACATTAGGACATCAGGATATTATAACCCGTGCACTTCCTTTCTTCGACAAACTTTATATAGGTGTAGGTGTCAACATCGACAAAAAATATATGTTCACCTTGGAACAACGTGTAAAATGGATTCAGCAGGTGTTCAAAGAATACAAAAACATCGAAGTGGTAGGTTACAAGGGACTGACCGTAGATTTATGCAGAAATGTTGGTGCAAAATTCATTATCAGAGGGTTACGCACCTCTGCCGATTTCGAGTTCGAAAGGATTATAGGGCAGGTTAACAAACAGCTCTATCCGGAAATAGAAACCATTTACCTTCTATCTGCCAACGAATATTCATCCCTCAATTCATCGATTGTCAGAGATCTGCTCAGCAACGGCGGTGACGTGTCGCAGTTCGTCCCGTCCAAGCTTGACATAAAATTATAACTTTATGAAACGCCTTTCAATTACATTGATACTATGTCTGATTATCGGTAGTATTTCAGCTCAGACTATTACCGTAAACTGCACAGTCAAAAACGGTTACGGCAAATATCTCCGACTCGAAAGGAAATCAGATTATGTGTCAAATGCAGATGAAGTCGTTTTCGCGGATTACATTCCTGTCACAAATTCCATTAACTTCACTTTCAGTGAAAAGGAAACTGAAGAATACACTCTATACGTAAATTTTGCAAAGAGCACAATTTATCTGTCACCCGATGTCATATACGACATATTCGTTACGGTGCCGGAATCTGATCCGACTCAGAATCCATTCACCAATATACAGTATCTTAATGTTGACATCACATCCTCGGATATTGACGATATAAACCAGACAATATCGGATTTCAACGGGTCGTATGACGATTTCCTGTATGCCAATTCAGGCAGCATCATAAGGGGAAATCATGCCATACACAACAACTTCAAAACCAGCGTATTGAATGGAATCAAAAAATATCACAACCCATTTCTCGAAACATACATAAGATACAGTTTTGCACTCACCGAACTGTCATTTCTGTCAAAATCCAAACAAGCACTCGCCGACACATACATATTCGATAACAATATTGAAATGCGAAATCCGATGTACATGGAGTTCCTGATGGAATTTGCAGAAAAGACCGGTTTCTCACCTACAGCCAAAGACACAAAGAACGTGGAACTTATTGAGCTTGTTTCAATTATTAACATAGCATCTCAAATCAGTGCAGGAATATACAGCCATGACTATGCAGTAGCAATATTGAAAAAAGCTGCCGATGCAGCCAGTTCACCCGATGTCAGAAACATCTGTAACAATCTGCTCAATTCTGAAATGTTGCTCGCTGCAGGCACAGTTTTCCCAGACATAGAAATAAGCGACAAAGACGGTAATCTGGTTGATATTCAATCGATTGACAACAATGCAAAGTACCTGTTTTTCTATAAAAGCTGCATAAGTCAGAATCTGTACGCACTTGACACCCTTGAAAACAACACATATCTGCATCGTCATCATCTGACACTGATACCTATTGAAATAAGTGATGATGCGGAGAGTCACAGGAAAGCCAAATTTCACGCAGTCAATACATATCAGCTTCATAAAGAGCTTAATATCAGAGAATATCCTTTTGTCGTCACTATTGACGGACAAGGTAAGGTTATAGATTAATTTTTCAAAAGAATCATGAGAAGATATACGAATTCAGGATTAGTCCAAAAATTGTCATTGTCAGTTATTCTAATGACATTGTGTTTCATTAGCTTTGGCAAACATGTCGGACAAAATGATGCCCAGAAAGTTGCGAACAACTTTTATGAAAGCCTCATCGGCAAAGGCGGTTATTCACTGGAATTACTGCTTGATTATTCAAAGCAACCGCTTTACAACAATTTCTACATCTTTAAAAATGATGAAGGGTTTGTAATTGTTTCAGCTGACGACAGAACTATTCCTATTCTTGCATATTCCACAGAGGGGACCTTTGAATCAGAAAGCATTCCTGAAAATCTTGCATACTGGTTAAGCGGTTATGAGCAAGCTATCCAGGCAATAATTGACGAGCAGGCTGACCCATCAGAAGAGATAGTGCGGCAATGGCAGGAAATGTTGGAAGGCAATCTTCCGCAGCAGAAAAATGTTGTGATTCCAGAATTATTATCAACCAAATGGGACCAACATGCACCTTACAACAATCTATGTCCGTCTGGAACTTTAACCGGTTGTGTTGCAACGGCAATGGCACAGATTATGAAATACTGGGAACATCCGGTTCACGGTACAGGTTCACATTCCTATATCCACCCGACATACGGTACATTATCAGCCAATTTTGGCAACACCACATACGATTGGGACAACATGCATGGAACTGTTACTGTTGCCAGCCCGTATGCCGAACAACTTGCAGTGGCAACACTGATGTTTCATTGTGGTGTCTCAGTAAATATGATTTACGGCACTGAGGCAAGTAGTGCATATTCAGAAGATGTTCCTTATGCAATAGAGTCTTATTTCGGCTACAACGCAAGCAATATCTTATATAAAAGCAATTATAGCAATTCTGCATGGATTTCTTTACTAAAAAGCGAACTTGATGCGTATCGTCCGATTTATTACTGTGGCTCAGGAATTTACGGCGGTCATGCATTTGTATGCGATGGTTATGATTCAGACAACAAATTCCATTTCAACTGGGGATGGAGTGGCAATGCCAACGGATATTTTGCCATAGGCAATCTTAATCCGAACAACTATCCGTTTAATTCAGACAATGCTGCGATTTTAATTGAGCCTGTTTCAGAAATCATAGATGCTCCGACCAACCTGATGGCAGAAGTCAATGGAAAGGAAGTGTCATTATCCTGGACAGGTGTCAGCGCTGCCACGTCATATAAGGTTTACAGAGACAATGTGCTTATTGCTTCAAATGTAACCGACCTGGATTATACTGATTCTGACGTCAGTTATGGCAGTCATTATTATTTTGTGAAAGCCGTGAATTCAAGCGGAACATCTGTTCGTTCAAACATCGCCTCGGCTGATGTCATTTTTTGGGGACCTGTACCTCAGAATTTTACAGGTTCAGCATCAGGTTCAAGCGCCGTTCTCTCATGGACAGCTCCGACAGGTGGAGAAGGTCAGTTGAACTACGGGACAACTCTTCAATATTTAACCACAATCCAATATTTCGGAGAGAAATTCCCTGTTTCAATGCTCGAACAATATGCAGGTATGGCTGTTTATAAAGTATCCGTATATTTCTACCAAACAGGTAGCTATCAACTGTTTCTGACACAAGGCGATGATTTTCCAGGAACAAGTATATGCAGCACAATTGATTTTGCTGTCACCTCACAAGGCTGGAAAGAGATAACCCTCAGCGAGCCGGCTTACTACGATCCATCATTACCATTAATGGTTTATATTAAGGCACCGTCAAACATTTATCAGATTGTTTTATGCGAATATGCTGACAGTGAGGAAGCTTGTTATGCCTCAAATAATGGTACGAGCTGGTTCACATATAATGGAGACGGGGCTACATATTCATGGCTAATAAAATTATTTGTGAAAAGCGGTGATTACACATATAATATTTACAGGAACAGTGTTAAAATAGCAAGCAGTATATCAACCACAGCTTACACAGATTCCGGTCTGTCCTCCGGTTCATATATTTATTACGCGACCACAAACTTCTATGGCGGAGAGTCAGGAGCATCCAATACTGCTACAGTTGTAATAGGTGGTGGCGGAACACACACTGTCACAGTGTCAGCAAATCCAGCTGCAGGTGGTATTGTTACAGGTGGCGGAACCTACAACCATGGTGCAACAGCAACCCTGACCGCAACAGCCAACACCGGATACACCTTCATCAACTGGACAAAGAACGGTACAGTTGTCTCGACCAACCCTACATACAGTTTCACAGTGACCGAAAACGCAAGTTATGTTGCCAACTTTAGCCTGAACAGCTACACCATCACAGCCACTGCCAACCCGACACAAGGCGGTACTGTTACAGGAGCAGGAACCTACAATCACGGCGCGACAGCAACCCTGACCGCCACTGCCAACACCGGCTACACCTTCATCAACTGGACAAAGAACGGCTCAGTCGTCTCGACCAATCCGACATACAGTTTCACAGTGACTGAGGACGCAAATTATGTAGCCAACTTTGAGTTGAACAGCTACACCATCACAGCCACTGCCAACCCGACACAAGGCGGTACTGTTACAGGCGCAGGCACCTACAACCATGGTGCAACAGCAACATTGACAGCGACTGCCAACACCGGCTACACATTCATCAACTGGACAAAGAACGGCACAGTCGTCTCAACCAACCCGACATACAGTTTCACCGTGACCGAAAACGCAAGTTATGTGGCCAACTTCGAGTTGAACAACTACACCATCACAGCCACTGCCAACCCGACAGAAGGTGGAACTGTAACAGGTGGCGGAACCTACAATCACGGTACAACAGCAACATTGACGGCAACAACCAACACCGGCTACACCTTCATCAACTGGACAAAGAACGGCTCAATCGTCTCAACCAATCCGACATACAGTTTCACTGTGACCGAAAACGCAAGTTATGTGGCCAACTTTGAAGGCGTGCCTGGTGATGCCAATGGCGACGGAATGGTGAATGCACTTGACATCGTCATCATTGTCAATTACATCTTCGGTGAAACCCCAGAAGAATTTTTCTTTGACAACGCCGATGTAAACGGAGACGGAGCTGTCAATGCTCTGGATATTGTTGTCATCATTAATCTAATTTTCAGCAAAGAAAGCTAACGACAATCCCTACCCTCGCCATGCCCGCAATTAATAGGTTGTTTATACGGATAGTGGAGCTGGCGATGGTGATACGTGAAGAAACAGGAATAACGATGGGTAAAGGAACGCATTTCATCGGACACCCGATGTTTGCGCGAAACGCTTACAGCGGCTGCCGTAGTACGACAGCCCTACACAACCCCTATAGGGGTTTAACATAACCGACTTTGAAATTGCTTTTTTGCCACCCTTTCAGCAATTTATTGCTTGAAAAAGGAAAAATTAACCCTTGAATAAACCCTATGATCATAACAAAGCGGGTCAGCCTCAAAATGGCATTCCTTGGGATGCTCAAGGATGAAGATACCGCCTTCGTTAAGAAGTCCCTTCTCAAACACCAGACCTGGTATCTTTGAAATGTCAGGATTGTCGTATGGCGGATCCGCAAAAATCAAATCGAATTTTGCCTTGCTCTGGTCAAGAAACTTGAAAACATCTGCCTTCATTGCCAGAAGTCCTGACATATCAAATTTTTTGGCAGTCTCCTTGATGAATTTTATGCAGTCCAAATTATGGTCAATTGCCAGAACATACGGACAGCCTCGCGAAATCAGTTCAAACGAAATGTTACCCACCCCCGCGAACAAGTCCAACGCTCTCGTTGACTCATAATCAACAGTGTTGGTAAGTATATTGAACAGTGCCTCTTTTGCCATATCGGTAGTCGGTCTCACAGGCAAATTGGTCGGCGGCAGAATCCGGCGACCTCTATAATAACCGCTTATAATTCTCATCTTTCAAAATTAATCGTTTTTACAAAATCCCCAATATCAGGAAGTTCCATGTCAGATTCAAGATAAACAGGGACTATGGAATTGTCGAATCCGAAATTATAATATGCTCTCAAAAGAAAATATTCGGCATCTTTCACATTGACGAAACGGAAAGTGTTTGCCATTGCGAATTTTGTTGATTTATAGACAACCACCTCAAGGACATTTTTCTTTATCCTTGCAAAAACAGCATTCATCAACTCCCTGCCTTTTTCATCGCACCTGTCGATGAGCAACGATATTCCTGGCGTAAACTGAGCCTGAGGAAAGATATTTTCCAAAAGGTCGATAAAAGCTTTGTCGTAAGCGAATATGACGTACATCTGGAGAGAATCGACCAAAGAGTAGAACACCCCCTCCTTGCTGTCAGGTTCACCGAGATTGAACGTATAATATTTGTTGACCATATCAACGGAGAAAAACTCGCTTGGAACAAAAGTGTATCTCTCAACGTTGAGTATCAGTTCCTCATCACCGAATTCATTTCTAAGATAAGGATATGACATCAGCGACTCCTCAAAAGAAAGCTGATAGGAAGAATTCTTTTTGAAGGCAATATACTGACTCTCATAAAGAGTGGAGCCGTCATTCAGATCCGACACAATAAAAGAATATCCGTCTTTTGAAAAAAAGACGGATATTTTACATTCGGAATATGGTTTGCTGAAAGGCAAATTATTCCCAGTTTCCATCAGTTGAAGGTTCTTCCATTGAGCCAACCATCAGTCCTGGGAACTTGTCATTGACTGTCAGTTTTGCGTCTTCGTTAATAATGGACTGTTCATCCATACCGAGAAGGATCTGTGTATTGAGAGCAGAGCATTGGAATACTGGTATTTGAATTTTACTCTTCTCAACATGACCTGCTTCAAGTTTGAATATCTGACCTCCTGAGTGAGGAATATATTTCATATTGTCAGGATTGAAATCAGTGCGGTTCTTGAAGATTGTGTCGAGTACACTAACCATACCTATTGTGTCAAGAATACTTCTTCTGAAAGTGGTGTCCGTAGGATCCGGAACCATCTTGACTATGTAAAGGTCACCAGTTTTCACGAAATTGATAAGTGAATCAAAATCAGCAGTATAATGTTTGTTGATTGTACGGTAAGCACCTTCTGCATCTCTGATATCCTTAAGACGCTGGATAGTGTTTTCATAACGGAAATTCTTCTCATTCTGGAATTTAACAGGTGCCATGACACTGCGGAAAATGAGGATGATTAAGCCTACTATTACTAAGGCCAGGATAATTTCGATAATAGCTCTAACTGTCTTGTTCATATTTACAAATAATTAAATGCAATTTTATGAACTGCAAAGGTATAATTTTTTTTGATAGTTTTTTAAGAAAACATAAAAATAAAATATCAACAATTGTCAATATTTAAATTTCAAATTTCCAATTATTTATATCAATCATTTCCGGAGAAGTTCCGGTACAGTTGAAACAGAACAACATTTCACCGTTTGTAACCAGCAGATAATCGGCTCTCAGAGTCATGTTATATCTGACAATCTGGTCAATCACATCTTCTGACAGTTTTACGGACGGTGCCTTGCATTCGGCAATCAGCACCGTATGAGCATTCCTGTTAAAAACGATTATGTCAGGTCGTTTGGCAAGCCCATTGACAATGATTTTCTTTTCAACACCCATAAGGGAGAAGGGAACATGCTTTATTTCATGGAAATAGCAGATAAGTCGCTGGCGGACTTCCTCTTCTGGAGTCAATGCGACAAATAATCTGCGGACTGGGTCAAAAACCTCCAGTTTCCCTTGTTCATTGTTTCTAACCTTCATGACTTCAAGCCAAATGTCACAATGCCAGACCGCCTTCGGAAGTCTCCTTGTAAAGCGATGGCAAATCGTGTCCGGTAGCCATCATCACCTTGACCACCCTATCGAAACTTATCATGTGTTGCCCATCGGTTGTGAGTGCATACATTGCGGCATCAACGGCGCGGCAGGCAGCAAAAGCGTTGCGTTCGATGCAAGGCACCTGAACCAGTCCGCATACCGGGTCACATGTAAGTCCGAGGTGGTGTTCAAGTCCCATTTCGGCAGCATATTCGATTTGGTAAGCCGAGCCACCGAGCAGTTGGGCTGCAGCACCGGAAGCCATGGAGCAGGCAGAGCCGACTTCACCCTGGCACCCCACTTCCGCACCACTTATCGATGCATTTGTCTTAATCAGATTACCTATGAGACCGGCAGTGGCAATAGCGTGAAGAATCTTCTTCTCACCTGCATTATAATAGTTGGCGTAAGTTTGAAGTACGGCAGGCAGAATGCCGCAGGAGCCGCAGGTCGGTGCGGTAACCACTTCGTGGCAACTTGCATTTTCTTCAGCCACAGCAAAAGCGTAAACCATAGCTGAAAAACGTCTTTTGATTGAGGAGTCCATTCCCGCAAGTCTGCTGTGTACAGTGGAGGCCCTGCGTGGCAGCTTGATGCTGCCCGGCAAAGTGCTTTCATGCTCCAAACCATCCTTGATTGACTGCTGCATCTTTTCCCATACAACATGAAGATAATCCCATATATCCTCACCTTCGCATTCATTGACATACTCCCATAATCTCATCGAGCCCAAATAGTCAAGTATGTCTTTCATAGTTGACAAAGGGTAAACCATCCTGTCGTCCTTACGTTTGCCATCAACGGAAATGTCACCGCCACCGATACTGAAATATTTCTGGCTTCGGATAAGCGAACCATCGGTGTGACAGGCAAAAAACTCCATTCCATTGGGGTGTTCAGGCAGGAAAACATTCGGCTGCCATTCGATATCAATATCCTTGGGTGAAAATTTTTTCCTTATGGCCACATCGGTAAAGTGACCTTTTCCAGTAGCGGCAAGACTCCCATACAGAATCACCTTGTATTTTTCAGCCGCCGGGACAAGTTTGAGGAACTCCTCGGCTGCCTTTGCCGGTCCCATCGTATGTGAACTTGAAGGACCGAAACCTATTTTGAAAATTTCCTTTATTGAATTCATCCGTTTGCTAAGTTATTATTTTTGATTGCAAAATTAATATATTTCCTTAACTTATTTTTATATACTTTATTTAAAAAAATATTATTTTTGCAGTTTTGAATGGATGGAAATTTATTCACTAAAAATATTAATAATCAAAGTTTTAATCAAATCAATTATGAAAAAAGTTTACGTATTGTTATTAGTTGCTTTATGTTTGATAGCAACATCTTGTGGAAACAAAAAGAAAAACGCCGAACAAGTTTCACAACCGAAAGAACAGATGGAGCAGCCAAAATGCCATCACATGGAAATGCCTGAAGCAAAGCAGATCCATGATATTTTCGAGTCATGGGAGACAAAGACTGATGCAGAAAAATCAGCTGCAATAGCAGAGGCTAAGAAGATTGCTGATGATTTCATCGCAAAGAAAGATGAGATGAAACCGGAATGCAAACCAGAAGGAAAGCCGGAATGCAAGCCAGAATGCAAACATGAAGGAAACCCGGAATGCAAACATGAAGGAAAACCAGAACTTACAGAAGAGCAGATAGAAGCCATGAAAGCTGAAATGGAAGCCAAGAAAGCCGAATTTGACAAGAAATGGGCTGATTTTTCAACTCTCACATTAGATGAGCAGAAAGCTCTCATTGAAAGTCTTTTCCAATGCAAAGGTCACTGCTGCAAGGGCGGCGAGGAAAAAGGTGGCGAGTGCTGCAAAGGCGGTGAAAAGCCAGTTGAAAAAAAATAATTTTCAAACATTAATATAATAATAAGGTCGCTAATTATTTAGCGGCCTTATTTATTTTATAACCAAAAATAATTGTATCTTTGCAAATATTGTGTTATAGAACGATTAATAATATAAAACATTAAGTAACAATAATTTAATTATGGCAGAAAAGAAATTTATGACATGTGATGGTAACCAGGCTGCAGCCCATGTTGCTTACATGTTCAGTGAAGTTGCCGCCATTTATCCTATCACTCCGTCATCACCGATGGCAGAGTATATCGACGAATGGGCAGCAAAAGGTCAGAAAAATATCTTCGGCGACACTGTGAAAGTCGTTGAAATGCAGTCAGAAGCAGGTGCAGCAGGCGCTGTACACGGCTCATTGCAGGCTGGTGCTCTCACCACAACCTACACAGCATCACAGGGATTGCTCCTTATGATCCCTAACATGTACAAGATCGCCGGTGAGTTGCTTCCAGGCGTGTTCCACGTATCAGCACGTGCTTTGGCAGCACAGGCATTGTCAATTTTCGGTGACCACGCCGACGTTATGAGTACCCGCCAGACAGGTTTCGCAATGTTGGCAACAAGCTCAGTGCAGGAAATCATGGACCTCGCTCCTGTGGCACACCTTGCAGCAATCGAAGGCCGCGTGCCGTTCGTGCACTTCTTCGATGGTTTCCGTACATCCCACGAAATCCAGAAGGTTGAAGCAGCTGACATGGAGAAACTCCGTAAGCTCGTCAACTACAAGGCTTTGAAGGCTTATCGCGACAGAGCTCTTAACCCAGAGCACCCTGTGACACGCGGTACAGCTCAGAACCCTGACATCTACTTCCAGACAAGAGAGTTGCAGAACAAATACTACGACGCTCTTCCTGATATCGTGGCAAAATATATGAAACAGATGAGCAAGATCACAGGTCGTGAATATGCTCCATTCGTATATTACGGTGCACCAGACGCAACAGACGTCATCATCGCTATGGGTTCAGTCAACGACGTCATCAAGACCGTCATCGACAAGGAGAACAAAGCAGGCAAGAAACTCGGCCTCGTGACAGTTCACCTCTATCGTCCGTTCAGCGTGAAATATCTCGGTGCTGTGCTTCCTGAAACAATCAAGCGCATCTGCGTGCTCGACCGCACAAAAGAGCCAGGCGCAAACGGTGACCCACTCTATCTCGACGTTGTTGAGGCTTTCGCCAACTGCAAAGACATCCCTGCAGAGAAAAAGCCTATGATTATCGGTGGCCGTTATGGTCTCTCTTCAAAGGATACAACACCAGCTCAAATCCTTGCTGTTTACAAGAACCTCGCTTCAGACAAACCGATGAACCAGTTCACTGTCGGTATCAAAGACGACGTGACACACCGTTCACTCAAGGTCGGCAAAGAGATTTCTATCCTTCCAAAGGGCACATTCGAAGCCAAGTTCTACGGCCTCGGCGCTGACGGTACTGTAGGCGCCAACAAGAATTCTATCAAGATTATCGGCGACAACACAAACAAGTACAGCCAAGCCTATTTCGACTACGACTCAAAGAAATCAGGCGGTTACACCTGCTCACACCTCCGTTTCGGCGACCAGCCAATCTTGGCTCCTTATCTCGTCGGCACACCTGACTTCGTGGCAGTACACGTTCCGTCATATCTTAAGAAATACGACTGCCTCCGCGGTTTGAAGAAGAATGGAACATTCCTCTACAACTCGCCATGGAGCGTTGCTGAGACAAAGAAGCATCTTCCTGACTATGTGAAGAAATATCTCGCTCTCAACAATATTAATATGTACATCATCGACGCTACGAAGATCGCTGCTGAGATCGGTCTCGGCAACCGTACCAACACCATCCTTCAGAGCGCATTCTTCAAGATTTCAGGCGTTATCCCTTACGACCTCGCTGTGGAGCAGATGAAGAAGTTCATCGTGAAGAGTTACGGCAAGAAGGGTGAAGACGTTGTCAACATGAACTACGCAGCCGTTGACCGCGGTGGTGAGATCCAGAAAGTTGAAATCCCAGCCGAATGGGCAGAACTCGACTGCACAACCGACTTCGTATTCGAGCACAACGCTGATGATCCTGAATTCATCAACAAGGTGATGCGTCCGATGGTCGCCCAGTGCGGTAACGACCTCCCATTGAGCGCGTTCAAAGACATCGTTGACGGTACATTCCCAGCAGGTACAACAGCCTATGAGAAACGTGGCGTTGCCACCGTCGTTCCTGAATGGAACCCAGCCAACTGTATCCAGTGCAACCAGTGCGCATTGGTCTGCCCTCACGCAGCAATCCGTCCAGTCGTAATGACCGACGCCGAGATGAAGAAGGCTCCAAAGGGTATGGCAGCTATCGATATGAAGGCTCCGAAAGAATTGGCAGGCATGCACTTCAGAATGCAGGTTTCAGTCATGGACTGCACAGGCTGCGGCAATTGCGCCGACGTCTGCCCTGCTAAGGAGAAAGCATTGGTGATGAAACCGTTCGAGAGCCAACTTAACGAAGCCAAGAACTGGGACTACGGTCAGAAGAAAGTCACCTACAAAGACAACCTCATAGACAAATACGCCAGCACCAAGAACAGCCAGTTCGCACAGCCGTTGTTCGAGTTCTCTGGCGCTTGCGCAGGCTGCGGTGAAACACCTTATATCAAGACCATCACACAGCTCTTCGGTGAGAGCATGATGGTGGCTAACGCCACGGGTTGCTCGTCCATCTATGGCGGTTCCGCTCCTGCAACGCCTTACTGCAAGAACTACCGCAGTGGCAAGGGTGTGGCATGGGCCAACTCCCTGTTTGAGGACAACGCCGAGTACGGTCTCGGTATGG
>JAEEQW010000019.1 GCA_016285515.1 Bacteroidales bacterium | reverse complement strand
GGGATTCCAGCGCAGCCACAAACCGTTCGACATGAATTCGTCATCGGGGGCAAAAGGCAGATAGGTTGGGTTGTTGGGCCTCATACGCAAGGAGATCTCGGGGCCCGTGTCGTATTCTAACGCTTCGGGCTCGTAGCCGTTTTTGTCCATAAACAACTCGGCGAAGTCGAAGAACGACGTCGGCGGAATGAGGTGCTCTTTCGTCTGGAGAACGCGCGTCACTTGGCGTTGTGAAGTGTCGGCGACAAGCACGAGACGGCGTTTGTCTTGTTTGCCTGCCTGACCCAAGAAGTTGCGAAGATGCGTGATGCCCACGTCGCCAAATGTCTTTCTGGCGTTCTTGCTTTGTTGGGGCATGATCCCATAATGGTGGTCCATGTCGTCGGCGACGGACTCCGACAACTCCACGATGGTGCCGCCGATGCTGTAATGGGTGTCGTTGATGGCCGTCAGCTCGTTGATGGCGGCCTCCCTGTATCCGATGGGCTGCGCCATGAAGTTCTGCTTTTCTTGTTGAAATGATTGGTAATCCATAGTTAGTCTGTTTGGGTTTTGTTGAATAGTTGGTCGAATTGTGAGGCGAAATCGCGCAACTGTGAGGAGACCTCGCTTTGCACTTTTCGCAGTTTCCTGTCGCTGATGAAGCGTTCCTCGTCGAAAGTGACGTCGCCTGTCGAGCTTAGGCTGTAGTAGAGTTTCACCCCCACGTCGCCACGGCGGTGTTTCGTGAACACCACGAAGCGGTCGCTGTAGATATTTTTTGGGTTGTCGAGCCTCAGCTCCATCATGGCGGTGATCATGTGCTTGAGGCGGTTGGAGCCGACAAACACGCCGCTTTTAGTCACTTGCTGGATGGTTAGGAAAGTGGTGTGTATACCGGCAATGTTGTCGGCTTTGTTGTGGCGCTTGATAAGGCTGAGTAGTTTGGCTTCAGCCAGGCGCAATGTGATGTTTTCTTCTTCCTTGATGATACCTTGTAGTTCGTAGAATGAGTCGATGGCTACAATATCCCAGCCCTGTTGTAAAACATCTTCTATTTCCATGAGATGGTGAATGCCGTTGTCAAAATCGGCTTCAACAAAAAGGATGTCGATATTGCTGAATTTTGGGTAGCGCTGAACATAAATGGCAAGGTCTATCTCGTTCATTTCGGCACTGATAAACAATACTCTGGAGTTTGGAGAATGACGAGATATGTTGGCAATAAGGTCAAGAATGATTGTGGTTTTGCCCACACCGGGGTCGCCGATTATCATGTAGTTGACCCCTTTGGGCAGACCTTTATAGCTGCACAGAAGCGTGTCGAGTATTGTGCCGGATTGGAAGTTTTCAAACAATTCCTTGTCGAAAACTACGTCTCTCATTTTCTTTGTCTCCATAGCTTTTTACTAAATTGTTCAACCTTTTCTTTATAGAAGAAAAACTGTGTTTATTCAACCACGGGCGATGATTTTTTTTCTCTCAGTCTTCGCTGCAAAGAAAAAAAATGACTGTGCCAAATTGAAGCACAGGCTAAACTAAAGTGCATTTTTTGCACGTTATTCCATTTCAACAGTAATATGCATAACCTGCATAATACTACCACAGGTGCATTTTTTGCACACATGCCTCTTTTGAATTGCAATATGCATTTTTTATACATTGCTTATAGTGGTATGCGCAAATTTTACACCTACCACTATTAACACGCAAAAGATGCGTGTTGTTATTATTGGACACTAACCCAATCGGATCCCCGCAAAAGGCTTTCCGTTTGCAGGATTTGCAGTGTTTGCCTATCCAGACGGCATCGAATTGGTTCATGGCTTGCTCGACCAGCTCGGGATTTTCGGTGAGTATGCCAGCCTCGAAGTTGCGAATATCGTCGCCTTTCATGCCGATGCGACCGCCTGGTCGCTCACCAAGGAAACCAGCGAGTCAGTATAATAACTGGGATATGCCGCTGTAATCGTTTCGCAAACAGCGGCTGCCACGATGTGACAGCCCTACAGCATCATTGTTTGCGTGCCGCAATCGGCAAATCCAGCATCCTAATCGCCGAATAGCTAATCATGGTGCCAAGACCGAAGACTGTTGGTCGCCACTCTATGACAATGTGATGCAGACTGGTATTGCCATATAATTTAAAATCTGTTTTGATTTGAAAAAAAACTTGGTTTAATTTTGCCAACTTTGGAAGTAAAAACCAGCCAACTTTGGAAGTGAAAATCGGCCAACTTTGGAAATAAAAATCTAAAAAACGCTGATTTTGTGCAAAATAATTTGTAGTTTTGCGGCATAAAAAATATTGCATTATGAAGAATTATAAACCAAGAATTGCCGATATACTTCTGAAAAGAAAGTTGGAAGGTGTGGGTGCAGTCTTGATAGAAGGCCCCAAATGGTGTGGAAAGACCACTACTGCTGAGCAGCAGGCCATGAGTGTGGTTTACATGGACGACACCGAAGAGGGGACAAACTGGCAACAATTGGCTGTAATTAATCCAAAAGGAGTTTTGGCTGGAAAAACGCCCAGATTGATTGACGAATGGCAAAATGTCCCGACCCTATGGGATACCATGAGATTTGAAGTGGACCATAGGGATGACGATGGACAGTTTATCCTCACAGGATCGGCTGTTCCTGTGGATGACGATAAAATGAAGCACTCGGGAACAGGACGTGTTTCGTGGCTTATGATGCGCCCCATGAGTCTTTGGGAATCCGGTGAGTCCAACGGTGGTGTTAGCTTGAAAGCGTTGTTCGAAGCACCTGAGCAGTTGTTTGTGGAGAACAAACTGAAGATAGAGGATGTTGCGTATCTGACTTGCCGTGGCGGATGGCCAAGGGCGACTATGCAAAAGAAGGATGTGGCGCTTGGCAGGGCCTTTGACTATTATGATGCAGTGGTAAAAAAGGACATCTCACGTGCTGACGGTGTGAAACGGGATGCCGAGAGGACAAAAAGGCTGATGCGGTCGTATGCCAGGAACCAGGGTTCTCAAACACCCATCAGCACAATTGCCGCTGATGTCCGTGCCAATGACGCGGACAGCGTGGACAACAAGACCATCTATGCTTACATTGCCGCATTGAAGAAGATTTTCGTGATTGAGGATATGGAAGCCTGGAACCCCAATCTGCGTTCCAAGACGGCCATCCGCACGTCAGACAACCGCTATTTTGTGGATCCGTCAATTGCCACTGCAGCATTAGGCTTAGGACCGAACGACTTGATTAATGACTTGAAAACGTTTGGATTGTTCTTTGAGACATTGTGCGTGCGCGACTTAAGAGTGTTTGCCGATGCGCTTGACGGGCAAGTCTATCATTACCGCGACAAAAACGGCCTGGAATGTGACACGGTGGTGCATTTAAGGAATGGTTCGTATGGCTTGATAGAGATAAAGCTGGGTGGGGAGAAACTGATACAAGAAGGAGTGGATGCACTCACAGAACTGACTGGCAAGATTGACACCACGAAGATGAAGGCGCCTGCTTTCAGAATGGTGCTGACCGCGGTCGGTAAGTTCGCCTATCGGCGTGAGGACGGAATCTATGTAGTTCCAATAGGCTGTCTGAAAGACTAACAAACGGTTATTCCACCACAACCTTCTTCACCGCTCCTTCGCCAGATTTGACGAAGTAGAGGCCAGGAGTTAGTGTGAACGTATGTATTCCGTTCTCATCGTGGTTCGTAGCGTTGTAGGGCTGTCGTACCACGGCAGCCACTGTAATCGTCATGTATGTTTCCATGTATTAAAACATCAACGTGTCCTTTCCCGAAAGCCCTTCTTGTTTGACTTCTTGTTTGCAGCCTTGCAAAAACACAATTGCCATAAGGCTGAATAACAATAATTTTTTCATGGTGGAATTTCAAATTTTGATTATTAATAAATCCTCATTACACCTCTATTTTCAGGCTCTGTACTCCATTGCACTTGCCAAATCTGCCCGGTTCTCGTGTTCAATTTCAAGAAAGTCCACATGTTTTGCGTCTTGAACAATTGAAATTCGGGTTCTCTCAATTGACTACGAAAAATCTCCATGTATTGAAACATCAGAGTGTCTTTCGGAATGACTGTGAGCCTTTTTCAGTGTTCACGTTGACATACATCGAAAACGTATAGAGGCTTGACGCTGACGCTGACACCTCGTATCTGACATAGTACCGAACATCGTTTCCTGTTGGCGTTTGCTGTTCGTCATCTTTTGTGCAGCCTGTCATCAGGATTGTTGCTGCAATGGCAAATAATAACAATAATTTCTTCATGGCATATTGATTTGTTTTTATGAATAAATAACTGTACTTTTGCAGAATCAAACTGGAGAAGCCGAAAACCAAACAGAGTAGGCAAAACATAATCATTGAAAAAATGAAAAAAGCTTTATTAACTATCGCTGCTATTGCTCTTGTTGCATTAGCTTTTGCAAGCTGCAACAAGAAAGTTGAATGCACCTGCAAATACTATTTGTTAGGTGTTGAAGTTCCTGGTCTTACCACCACAACAACTGTTAACAAAAGTGAATGCATAGCAGAAACCACCACAGATGTAAGTGGTGTTACATATACTGTTAAATGTACAGCTGAATAATTCAGCTAATATGCCATTAAATGAGGCGATTCCCTTACGGAGTCGCCTCATTTTGTTTAAAGAAAGCCTCAATCTGACCTTCATTCATGTTTCGGAAATCATATTCCTGCACAATCCGGCCTTCCTCCATCAGTATCACAACAGGGAAAACGCCATCATTGATTTTTAACAACCCGATGACATCATCATAAATGACATCATGATACCTCAACGATTCCGATTCCGCATAAAATTTATCTACTCCTTCCTTGTTTCCCATAAACACGTAATAGATGTCGTCACCTGGAAAACTATGGATCTGCTGCATAATTGACAATTTACGTGCCGTCATCTGACAATATTTGCAGGCAGATGAGAATAAACAGACAACCTTTCTGCCCTCACATAATGGTAACGAATCAAGTGGGGGCCGATGCAAAGCGTCTTGAAACAAATCCTGATGCAACAACTCATGAGATTTGTAGTTTGATGTGTAGTTATCGGGAGGAGATATGACAAAAACTGCAGCTGAAACAGTAATGACAATTCCGATGAATGCCAGCCACTGATATCTGAACTTGGTATCCCTGACATTATAAACAAACAGGAAAAGCATTATAAGTACCGCATTCTTGATTATTGACTGCCAAGGATTAAACTGCAAGATATCACCGAAACAGTGACAGCTGTCAGTACGCCCGATTAACTGAGCATAAAGAAGGAAAAAAGTATAGCCCGCCAGCATAGTCACACAACCCCACCACGTCAACTTATGGAAATAGTCAAGGACCAGTAAAAGGCCAAGAACCAATTCAATTATGATGGCAGCACGTGCTACAAGGAACGTGAAATTAAGACTGAAAAAATGATAACTGTAAATATAAAGTTCAAAGTTATCCATACCTATGATTTTCATCACTGCAGAAAAGATGAAAATCAAACCAAGGACAACTTTAATGACCTTCTTCATATTCATCAATGTGTCACCACTATTTCCTTTGTTATGGTACATCCATCCTTCAATTTCATCCGAAGTATGTAAACACCAGCCTTAAAGCCGCTGACATTCAACTCCTTATATCCAGAAAAATTCCCTTCACTGATCATAATCTGTCCGGATGGATTAGAAACTGTCAAGCTGACCATATTCCTGCAGTCTATCCTGAGAACATCGTTCGCAGGGTTAGGATATACCTTAACGGCATCATCTTCGTTGTCATCAATTCCTTCATTCAAAACAAATGAAGCGTAAATTGTATGACTTGTGGTCACATTGTTGAAAGTATATGTAGATACAGCACCTACGCTGACATTATCTACCAGCACGTCACCGATGAGATAGCCTTTATTGGGCGAAATGGTAAACTTCTGGCTGCCGCCATTGGTAACCTTCACCAAACCCGAAGGGGAAATTGAGCCATTGGAACTGCACGAAGCGGATATACTGTGTCTGGAAGAGTCGTGCGTGGCTCTTGACACATTGATACTCAGCAGATACGTGCCAACACCGCCGTCATTGTAAGAGGATACTTTGAAATATACGGTACCGCCATTTTCATTGAGAATACTGCCTGGCATCTCATCATCAACGGCATCAGACCATGTGGAGCCATTATCGGTTGAATATGAGAACAAAGCATCAACGGTATAAGAGCCGCTGCCGCTGTTATACGAGTCATACAGACGCGGAACAACAAGATAATCATATCCTGAAGGCAAAGCTATCTTATAATAGTCAATATCGCTTGAATTATGGAGGTTGGAGCCTGTAGTTGAAACCGTTGCGCTGTTGTTTGAGAACGACAGCGACAGAACGGAAGCAGTACTGACAGTGTTGTTGGATTCGTATGAATCAGGAGTGTAAGGGGCAGCTTCAACGATAACGTAAACAGGATTCGAATTATAACGGCTTCCCGCATAATACCATACTGAAGAGTTTGGGTACATGTAGGCAAGTTCCAGAAGATAAGTTCCAGGCTCCACAGTTATATTGCCTGTAAAATTCACGCCATCGGTGTAATGATAGCCGTATGGAAGTCCGTTTGAAACCTCCACAATGCCCACGTTCTGAGACCAGCCACCACCTGGAACTGACAGACTGACACGTACATATCCGTAGAAAGTTTCACTCTCATAATTCAGAAAATCAACATTTATAGTGGCGGATTTGCCTTGGATAAGCGAACCGTTATTGGTTGTTACAGTGAAATCGGAATAAGTCTCGATTCCAGCATAATAATAAATTTCAAACTGTACAAGATTGGTATAGTTGCCGCCATTAATCTGCGACCATGTGTTGTCAACTGAAGGAGCACTAAAAATTGCAAGATAATATTGTCCCGGTACAAAAATTGTCGAACCTGAAACTCTGAAGGTATATGTGTTATAGTAGCCGCTTGGCAAGGAATAATTGCCATATTCTATGAAATCGACAAAAGCACCTTCCTCATTGAAGACAGCTGCACCGAAATATCCGGTATAGTCCGATTCCCCGTAATTGGCAATGGAAACCGTAGCGCTTATTTCGTCACCGAACCATATTTCCGTCTCCGACATGTTGATGCTGGAATAAAGACGCAAGTCTTCATCTCCAGTAGAGCCGCCTCCACCGCCGCCTCCACCGCCACCGCTGCCATCACCTGGTACGACACCGATGATGGCCTGCTGTCCGTAAGTGAATGACATGGTGCCAGGATTCAGATTGGTAAGTGAGAAATAACCGTCATAATTGCCGCTCCAGCCCCAGTTAAAGTGGAAGTAGTCATTGGAATTGTATCCATCGCAAACAAAACAGTGTCCGCCGTCATTTCCGTAACCGCCATAAATGATTGGGTGTGATGCGTCAAGGTCGGATTTCAAAAGATTTATCCATCCTGAATTGGAATAATATGATTTCTGTTCACCGTGTAACGAGGATGAATAGCCGAAATATGATTTCAAAGCCGCTTCGGCGCAGGCATTGTTACCGGATTCAATGATATAGGCACCGCTGCCGCTGCCGCTGTAATCCATTTCAACGCCGACACCACACTGATACATCAGGGTTCCTATTGCCTGCTTCTGGGTTGCCGAACTGGAACCAGTAAGTGAATTGGGCATGTTATCCCAGTTGTATGTCGTCTGACCGAAACTTGCCGACAAAGTGCCGTAGTTTGAATGATTGTATGAATGGAACCCCGTACCATGTTCAGGATATTCCCAGAAATTCATCACCTGTGCCATGGCACATGACACGCAGCCGGCATAGACGTGACCACCAGGGCCTGAATAGTCGGTCGGACACATGCAGTTGTAATAAGTGTCCTGATTCCACTTTGTCTCCAAAAGCGCATTGACAGCCTTAGTCGAAACAGGCTTTCTTACATCATTTGTACGATACTGTCTCCACTGGTCTGCAATAGCCTCATCAGCAGACAGATTATTTTCAACCACAAATGCTATCTGCTTTTTGTAGTTGTCCATCCATTTTCTGAAATTGACAGGCATATCCTTGGGATTGAAAGAGCCCTTTTCGGAATATCCCAAAATCGGCATGACATTATCGTCACCAGCGACATAAACGATACCGCCTCCATCAACTTCGACCACGTATATGGCAGGAAGATGCTGCCCATTGAGGACAGTCATGCCAAATGTATAACACACGCTGAAATCAGAAATATCCTTTGACGGATATAATGAATTCCAGAATGACGATGCAACCGTTGTCGCCTCATTTTGTTCAACCTGTTTGCCAAAGCCCGTGACACTTAACATCATCAGAATGACAAGCAGGGAAGTCAGTTTGACTGATTTAAAAATTGTAGATATTTTCATATTGTTTCTTATTGTTTTGTCATAATGCTGCGGACTTTGTCAGCGCAGTATTTTCCGAAATCAGTAGTTTTTTCAATTATGTGAACCATGTCCTTGCGCTTGATGATACCGATAAGGTCCAGTCCGCGTTTGAAAAGTTGGTTCATGTATTCATCATGATGGTCATCATTCTCGTGCTCTATTTCCTTTATTTTGATGCACAGCTGATAAATTTCATCCGCCTTCGTAAGCATATCAGGCATTTTGTTCATTATTTCAAGCAGATAACCGCATTCCCTGACGATGTTGTCTGTCATGTTTTTAATGTTATCGCCAAATGATTCGAAGGCATGTGTCGCCACCACATTGGCAGAATCATCAATGCGGTCGAGCAAATCATCCATACTCTGGGCAAGTTCGTGCATGTCGTCTCTGTCAAACGGTGTCAAAGTCCTTATCGTAAGCTGGTGGTTGAATTCCAGAAGTATATCATCGCCTGATTTTTCCTGCTGTTTTATCTTCTTTCTCAAATCCTCACGTGTTTCCTGATCTTCAGCATCAAGCATGGCTCTAAGATATTCCGATGCTTTTACCGCCAGTTCAGCCTGTCGGATAAACAGAGGGAAAAACCTTTCCTCCTTTGCAACGAATTTTTGAAGAAACTGATTGAAAGTCATGGTTTTATGCAATTAAAAAGTTCAGAAATACATGAATCAACCCACTGATGACCATAGGTACCGGGATAGTGAGAATCCAAGCAAGGATTATACGCTTTGCCGTAACCCATTTCACATTCTTCACACCGTCGATTATGCCAACGCCGATAATACCGCCAGTTATAGTATGAGTGGTGCTCACAGGAATACCGAGTATTGATGTGAGAATAAGAGTTGTGGCTCCGGATATCTCTGACGTAAAACCTTTTATTGGAGTTATCTTTGAAAGTCCGCCTCCCAAGGTCTTTATCACATGCTTGCCTCCGATGGCGATTCCCAGCGACATGACCACATAACATATTAATGCCAGTCCGTCAGGAATATAGAAGCCTTTTCCCACATCATAAAAAGCAGCTATCACATTTTGCACACCGGAAGACACCTCCGGATTATTCAGTACGGAATACATAAGTACCGCTATGATACCCATTGTCTTCTGAGCATCATTGGAACCGTGTCCCACGCAGAATGCGGCAGTTGAAAAAAGCTGAAGTCTTTTAAATGTCCTCTCCACCTTCTTCCTCTGGCTGTTCTTCAGTATCCATCTGAAAAAACACAACAACAGGAAACTGAAAATGAACCCTATGAGAGGCGACAGCACGATGAACGACAATGTCTGGATTATGCCTTTGGCAATCAAAGCCTTGGAACCATACACAAACCATACCGCGCCAATTATTCCGCCAATAAGGGCATGTGACGTGGAGATGGGCATACCGGTTCGGGTGCAGACTGCAACCCATATCGCTGCACCTACAAGTGCTGAAAGTATGACATAGGAATTCATATAATCCTGATTTGCAATTCCCGCACCCATCGTTCCTGCCACTGCAAAACCAATGATGAACTTACACAGGAAGAAGGCTACAAATTCCCAAAATGCGGCATAGATAATCGCCTGCATCGGAGTCAGCACTTTCGTCGAAATTATTGTGGATATGGAATTAGCCGCATCGTTCATCCCGTTGAGGAAATTAAAAACAAATGCAATGACTATCGATAACAGCAAACTGAATGTCAGCATAATTCTACGATTGTTTCAGCAAAACGCACATAACAGTGGATGAAACATCCTTGCAACGGTCGGTGGCATCTTCAACCACCTGGGCTATTTCCTTGTATTTCAGCAACTGTATTCCGTCTTTCACATTGCTGAAAAGATATATTATATAATCACCGAAAATACTGTCAACTTCATGTTCTATATGAACTATCTTCCTGCATATTTCAGTAATGTTTGCAGCATTTTTCTTCAGATTTTCCACAAGCTTGAACAATTCAACCAGCAGATTGGAATCCTCAACAATGGCATCAATTATGTCTTTTATGTGATCATCAATCTTCTCCGGTTCATACATTATTATCGTCTTTGCACTACGGTTCAGAAAGTCAAGAAAAGTGTCAAGCGACATGGCAATGTCATTCATATCCTCGCGGTCAAATGGAGTTACGAAAGCCTCACCGAGTTCTATGTAGAAGTCATGAATGAGTTCATCACCGGCAATTTCCTGCTTTTTGATAAGTCTTGAAATGTGCTTCCGTTCCTCAATATCTTCAGTGTTGACAAGCTCCTGAAGATATTTGGAGGCCACCACCGAAGTTTCAGCCTGTTTTATATATGTGTGGAAAAAGGGGGTCTCACCTTTCGTCCGAGTAAACAAATTATTCAGTCCCATGATTATTTGTTTTGAACCGCAAAGTTAACAAAAAATTTTACTTCCACGGACATCAAGCCCATTAATAATTATTAACGTTTTATAATCGTACATTAATACGATATTTGCAGTTTGGTAACAAAAAACATATCCTTAATACTATGAGACTTTTCCAAACTTTTCATACAACATTGATTATATCCATTTTTCTGCTTTTAACGGGCACTCTCCACGCTGCTCCCACAGGTTCAGTCAAAGGCAAAATCCTCAACAAAAAGACCAATGCTCCCGTTGATTTCGTAAATATAAGCATCAACAAGGCTGGAGACAAAACTTTTGTTACAGGCACCATATCCGATCAGGAGGGTTACTTCATGGTGGACAATCTTCAAGTCGGCAAATATATTGCAACAGTATCTTTTGTAGGATTCAAAACATCTGAGGTTCCTTTTGAAATCAAAAACAGCGGACAAGAGGTGAATTTAGGCAGAATATTCCTTGAGGAAAACTCCGAAATGCTTGATGCGGTCCATGTAACATCAACCACAACGCAAATGCAGTTCGAGGTTGACAAGAAAGTCTTCAATGTTGACCAGAACATATCATCCACAGGGGGGTCGGCAAGTGATATCCTTGACAACATTCCATCGGTTGAAGTTGACAACGAAGGTGAGATTTCACTGCGCGGAAGCACCGATGTCACCATCTGGATTAACGGCAAAGCATCAGGTTTGACATCCGACAACAGGGCAGCAATTCTCGAACAACTTCCTGCTGAAACCATCGAAAAAATCGAGGTCATCACCAACCCTTCCGCAAAATACAGTCCTGAAGGCACCACCGGTATCATCAACATAGTGCTTAAGAAAAACCGTGCACTCGGCTACTATGGCAGCGTACAGGCAGGCGTAAACACACATGGAGGCTACAATGCAAGCGCCAATGTCAACTTAAACGCCGGAAAATTTGACACATACATAGGATTTGGCTACCGCCGCCGTGCCCACGTTGGTGGCAACACATCCCTGAGAACCAACAGTGACGGCACGTATCTCAACAGATATGGAGCAAGCCGCAACACCGGCAACAACTTCTTCGGAAGAGGCGGAGTCACATATCATGCTACCGACAAGGACGACATTTATCTCTCAGCTTTCGGCATGTTCGGCAACAACAGCAGTCTCGATACCAGCTATTACCTCACCGATGCAATGACTTACAGCACAAGCCATAGGGAATCGAGAAGTTCTTCCAAAGATATGGGCGGTAACGTGGAACTGGGTTACAAACACGAATTCGGCAAAAACCATAACATTGACATATCCGCTTCCTACAACAATTGGAACATGAATAATGTCAGAAAATATTATGAGGATTACTATTTCGATGATTCCATAGCTTCGACTTTTCAAAGACAGGAAAGCCACATAAGTCCTAATCACTGGAATTTCCAAGCCGACTACACCAATGCGTTCAACGACAATTTTAGACTCGAAGCCGGTTATAAAGGCACCATAGAACGCGAGGACAGTCCTGTCAAAGTTTACGCCGGAGCCAACGAGGAGGAAGCAGTTATCGCCGAAAAGCTCTGGAATGAATTCATCTATAACCGTGACATTCATGCTTTATATGCCACTTTCACAGGCAAAATCAACAATTTCGGTTTTCAGGTAGGATTGAGAGGCGAAAACACAAAAGTCAGCACAAAATCACTTGCTTATGGACAATCAGCCGATGATGTTGAACCATATAACACCTCCTGTTTCGACCTGTTCCCAAGTGCATTTCTCTCTTACCAACTGCCGAATCAGAACGAACTTCAACTCAACTATACACGCCGTATTTCACGTCCGTTCGGCGGTCAGCTTAACTCCTTCGTCGATATCAGCGACCCGCTAAACATCTCCTATGGTAATCCTGACCTGGCACCATCGTATTCAAACGCCTTCGAATTGAACTATATGAAAAATTGGCTCAGTCACATGCTCTCAGTATCAGCATATTACAGAACCACTGACGGAGTGAGAGAACGTATAAAATTCCTTGACGGCAACGTTATGAATTCCACTTGGGAAAATGTTGCACACGACCGTTCGGCAGGTACTGAAATCGTTGTAAAAAACAGTTTTTCCAGAGTCTTTGACATAACCACAACTGTCAATCTGTTCTACTACGAACTCGACAGTTTCAACTACTATATTCCAAAAATCGACCAATATGTGACTGGTGATGCCGAAAGCGACTTTTCATGGAATATCCGCATGATAGCCAACCTCAACATTCCAAAAATAGTTTCCGTGCAGCTTACAGGCAGATACAATGCAAAAAGAGTCGTTGCTCAAGGCTACCGTGCTCCAGGCTATTCAATTGACTTAGGCGTTAGAAAGACTGTCGGCAAGTTCAGTTTTGCACTGACGGGAAGGGACATACTCAACTCCCGTAAATTCCATACGGTAACCGAAGGCACCGGCTTCATACAAGACAACACGGGCTGGCGCGGTGGCTGGATGGTAGGACTTACCGTGACATACGGTTTCGGCAATATGAACATGAAAGGCAACCGCAACAACAGGGACAACCCAGAAAACATGCAGAACGGCTACGAGGATTCCTCCACAATGGAAGATTAATATAGCATCCGCCGATAATCAGGGCTACATTGATAATCAGTTCAGGATTACATAACCTTTATCAGTTTCAAATCCCTGTCACGTGACGAACTGCCATACATCAGACTGACATTCTTATATTTTTTGAATACAGGGGCGGAATTGTTTTCACCATTACTATCGTCATAGTAATAAAAAGCCTCTTCGGGAATTTGTATTTTAACACGTGCGGATTTCCCCGCCTTGATGTGAACCCGCTTGAAACCCACAAGCTGCTTCTTCAAACCATGAGCCTCATCTTTAACCGTCAGATAGACCTGAGCCACCTCATCGCCGTCAACGGCACCGACATTGCGAACCCTGAACGACAATACTCTCTTAGCCTTGTTGTACATTGGTCTGTCATAGACAAATTCAGTATAACTTAATCCGTAACCAAAAGCGTATGCAGGTTTTCCTGTCATATAGCGATACGTTCTGCCTTTCATGCTGTAATCCTTAAAGTCAGGAAGTTGCGACGTCGAACTATAGAAAGTCACAGGCAGACGACCGGCCGGATTATAATCTCCGAACAGAACTTTTGCCACTGCCGTACCTGCCTCCTGACCGCCATACCATGCACAAAGTATAGCCTCCGGATAATCTTTGACATTTTCCAACGCGATAGCACTTCCAGTGCAAATCACAAATATCGGATCATGTCCGTCAAGCCTCAGATACTGCAACATCTCAGTCTGTGCCTTAGGAAGTTCTATCCTCGTCCTGTCACCTCTTTCGAAACCATCGGCCCTTACGCTCAACTCCTCCCCTTCCACTTCAGGCGACAGTCCGCCAACAAAAATCGTAACCTTTGATTCACCAATATTCCTGTAAAAATCCTCTGACGGCACATACTTGTCATCGACAAGATTGCAGGCCTTATTGTAATAAATCTGAACTCCTGCTGGTGTATTCAGCAGAGTGTCATCGGATTTGATGTGCAGTTCACCGGCACCTCCCAAATGACGATAGATGCCTTCAAGGATTGTAATGGAATGATTTGGCGTGCCGTTGTAATTGGCAAGAAGCATAGTTGAATCATACGCATTAGGGCCTATCACAGCTATCTTCACGTATTTTTTCAGTGGAAGCACCCCATCGTTCTTCAGAAGCACGATGCTTTCCTCGGCCATCTTAAGTGCTTGATTCACATGAGATTCACTGCTTATCATATCTTCTGAATAATCGGAATATGGAGATTTTTCATTGAAGATACCGAGTTTGAACTGGGCCCTGAGAATTCTTCTCAGATGTTCGTCTATGATGTCCTCAGAAATCAAATTCTGTTTCAAAGCGTCAAGCAGAGCTTGTTTTCCGCTGCCACACTCTAAATCCACCGCATTGGAAAAAGCATCCGCAGCAGCCAGGGCAGCAGTTTCGTGCGTCTTATGACGCGGAATTACAGTGTCACGCTCCCAACAGTCATTCAGCGCCCAACAGTCCGTGACGACAATATTGTCATATTTCCACTCATTGCGCAATATGTTGACAAGCAGTTCCTCATTGGTGCAGCAAGGATCACCTTCAAGACGATTGTAGCCGCACATAACCTGCTGAACATCAGCCTCTTTAATCAAAGCCTTGAAGGCAGGAAGATAAGTCATATATAAATCATACGGCGAAACCGACACGTCAAATTCGTGCCTGACACCTTCCGGACCGCTATGGACGGCCAGATGCTTTGCACATGCGAGACTTTTCAGATGCTTGCTGTCATTGCCCTGAAGTCCCCTTACGCATGCAACACCCATCCTTGATGTCAGAAACGGGTCTTCACCGTAAGTCTCCATACCCCTTCCCCAGCGCGGGTCACGGAAAATGTTGATGTTAGGAGTAAAAAATGACAGTCCGATATTATAGTCACCATTTTTTCTGTATTCATTGAATTTCGCACGGCCTTCATCCGAAACCATCGAAAAAGTTTCCTCCACCGCCACATCATCGAACGTGGCGGCAAGAGCTATTGCCTGCGGAAAAACCGTAGCCAGCCCTTTTCGTGCAACACCATGAAGAGCCTCATTCCACCAATTATAAGATTTTATACCAAGTACCTCTATCTCAGGATTATCGTGAACCATCAGCGAAATTTTCTGCTCCAAAGTCAGCCTGACAAGCAGGTCTTCAATCCTGTCATTAACCGGAAGACTTTCATCTCTGAAAGGAAATTGTTTTGCATTCTGCGCAAATGACACAAGGCTTGTCTGTAGTATCAAACAAAGCAGCAATGAGATTCTTTTCATATTCGTTTCTGCAATATACTTTTTAACTCTCTATTTTTATGTAATGCAAATATAGTTTATTAATCGGTATTAAATCGGTGTTTATCTTAATTTTTTGGTATTAAATTGCCAACCTGTGGCGGCTGCCACACATCGATTCACCTGTAGGGCTGTCGTACCACGGCAGCCGCATTATCAATTCGCCTACCACGGCTGCCACAATGTGACAGCCTTACAATGGACACGGTTTATTCCAACACGAATTTCCGCGTCGTACCGCCAACGGTGATGAAACACACGATATAGAATTTTTGCCGAGAAGACACAAAAAAAATATATTTTTGCAGAAAATGTAAACTTATATGGAATTCAAAGGTAAAACTGCATTGATAACGGGAGCCGCTTCCGGCATCGGTGAAGCAATCTCCTACCAACTCGCCAAACGTGGAACCAACGTGATTCTTACGGGACTCGGCCCCGAAGCTCTTGACAAGGTAAAAAACAAATGTATTACAGAATATGGCGTCAAGGCCGAATCCATGGAAATCAACCTCGCTGACACTTCAACCCTCGACAATCTCTTTGACTTTGTCAACTCGCTGCATGTCAACATCGACATATTCATACTCAATGCCGGCATTTCACAACGTGCCAAAGTCTTTGAAACCGATTTCAGCGTTGACAAAAAAATTATGGATATCGATTATTTCGGTTCGGTATATCTCATCAAAAAATTCAAGGACATGCTTATGGCGTCGAAATATACCGCTATAGGTGTAACAGTTTCAATATCAGGACTTTTTGGCTATCCGCTTCGCTCTGCATATTGTGCCTCGAAACATGCCCTGTTCGGTTTCTTCGAATCCTTGGAACTCGAGAATCCGAATCTGCATGTAACATTCATGATACCTGGAAGAGTCAACACCCAGATAAGCAAAAGTGCCATGCTCGGCAACGGCGAAAAATACGACAAGATGGATCCGGGACAGGCTCACGGCATTGATGTCAACAAATGTGCTGAAAAAGCTGTCAAAGCGATTGCAAAAGGCAAACACCGCAAGCTTCTCGGCAGCACCGAACTCCTGATGGTTTACATTCACAAATATTTTTTGGGACTATACTACAAACTCGCACGAAAAGTGTCAGCAGTTTGATATGGGAAGATGCGGATGGAACATATTACATAAAAAACAAACCATAGACGTATAAAAAAGAATATAAAAATGACTCAGAAACATAAAGTGATTTGCGGCATGCAGCAGGTAGGTGTTGGCATTCCCGATGTAATCGAAGCTTGGAGATGGTATTATGACAATTTCGGCTTTGACATTAAAATACTTGATGATGAAGGCGTTGCAGAGCGTATGCTTCCTTACACAGGCAACAAACCGCAGCCTCGCCGTGCCATCCTCGCAGTCAACCTGCAGGGCGGCGGCGGTCTCGAAATCTGGCAGCCAAAAGGCAGAAAGCTCAATTATCTGACATCAGAGGCCAATGTCGGCGACTATGGGATATTTGCCTGTAAAATCAAAAGCGGCGACGTGGATGAGGCTTACAAGGCTCTGCTGGCAAGAAAAGTAAACTGTCTGTGCAAACCGATGACGGCACCTTCCGGGAGACTCCATTTCTTCCTCAAAGACCCATACGACAATATCTTTGAAATAGAACAGAGCGACTACAAGTTCGTTGACGAGAAAAAAACCAACGGTGGCACCAATGGTGCAATAGTGGGTGTTTCCAACATGGACAAATCCATTGTGTTCTATGGCAAGGTGTTAGGTTTTGACAAGGTGGAGTACGATGTCAGCGGAGTGTTTGACGACCTGAAATGTCTGCCTCACGGCGACAACAATGTAAGACGTGTTCTGTTAGGCAGGACAAAGCCTATGAGCGGACCTTTGAGTGAAATCATGGGACCGGCATACATCGAACTGGTTCAGAACCTGTCGGAACCTGCAAAGAAACTGTATGAAGGCAGATACTGGGGAGACCCCGGATTTATTCATTTGTGTTTTGATGTCAGAAACATGAAATGCATAGAAGAAGACTGCATAGCCATGGGGCATCCATTTGTTTGTGACAGCGGTTCCGACTTTGGAATGGGCGATGCCGATGGTTGGTTCACATATATCGAAGACCCTGACGGCACTCTGATTGAATTTGTCGAAACCCGCAAAATCCCTATTCTGAAAAAATTCGGCATTTACCTCCATCTGGAAAACAAGGACGATGACAAGCCGCTGCCAAGGCGCATCACCAAAGCTCTACGTTTTCTGCGTTCCAAGAGGCCGTGATTTAACGTGATTTAAGGTGTCTTAAACTGAAAAAAGGTGACACTTTTGGGAGCAATAACCATCATGACATAAAAAAGAAGGTGACAACCTGTTCAGGGAAAGTCATGGGGATAGGTTTACATATCCTCCATACTCAAACCAGCCAAGTCCAACGCGTACTTGTTGAACTCTCCAGTCACTTCCTTAAACCGTTGGACTTTCTCCACCAATATTTTCAGGTCTATCTCGCTGCGCTGCCGTTTCACCTCATAGAAAGTGACCCGTTTTTCCAAATCGTCCGCTGCAATGATGTCGATTTCGTTTTCGCCCTTGCGGTCCCACCAGCTGTCGATGTGCGTAAATTGCTCGCTCTCCTTCATCACGGCTTTAAACCAATGCTCCAACACTTTTCCAGTGTATGTATTGTAGTCGCGCTTCACAATCTCTGCCAGTTTCCCGTAGGCATTCGCCTCGATGAAATAGTTGTGCTTGTAAATAAACCGGAACCAAAACTGCAGGAACAAATCGCTCACCGAATAGACTATGTTCTTGTTGGGTGATTTCTGGAACATGGGTCTGTTCTTCGCAATCAGCCCATAGTCGTTCTCTAACCTGGTCATGTAGCCCGACACTTCCGCGTGCAGAATACCCTCAATGTCACCACGTGCGTTATGCCCTGTAGCAATCAGCCTTAGGATGTCAAAATACCGTCCGTAGTCACGTCCGAACTCCTCAATCAGCATGTTCTTTCCCTCATAGATGAAGTAGGAGTTTTTGGCGATAATGCGTTCCAGCATTTTTTCTGACGAAGTGGCTCCGACATCCATCAGCAGCTCAACATATTTCGCCACGCCTCCTGTGTATGTGTACAGTGCCAATAAGTCTTCCTTGTTATATTCAGGGTGGTAATACCCAAGAATCTCCTTTATCACCGAAGGCGTGAAGGGCTCAATCTTAAGGAATTCAGTCTGGCGTCCGTAGAGAGGTTCTTTTTTGTTGCGGAACAGTTTGGTCATCATAGAGTACACCGAACCGCACACAATCAAGTTAATCTTCGCTTCCCCTTTCTTCTTGTCCCATATTTTCTGCATCTGCGAGAATATGGCTCCATTCACGCGGCTGAAATCCTGGAATTCATCTATCATCAGTGTCAGGGGGCGAGTCTTCGACAGTTCCATCACATAGTCAAAGATGTCGGCAAACCGATCAACCTTTCCTAATATGGGAATTTGCAGCTTTTCGGCAAGCTCCTCCACAAACTCCTCGCAAAGCACACTCTCCGTGCTTCTTGTGACGAAAAAATACAGGATGGTCTCGTCCTCGTAAGCCTTCATCACCAGCGATGTCTTACCGATGCGCCTTCGTCCTGTCAGCACCGTGAACTGAGCCACATTGTGCGAGAGATCTCTTATTTCCCGCAGTTTTCTAATTTCGTATTCCCTATCGAAGAATTTCATAACTTAAACAATTAAATCATTGATTTTTTATCCTTTACATCCGAACTCATCAGTTCGGAACTCTCCGTTTCGATTGCAAAAATAAAAATTTTTTTTGACATGGATACTTTTGCGTGGTGAAAATTCACATAGAAAGTTGCATCAGGCTAATTGAAGTGATTGGAACATTTCCCCTAAATATGACTTGATGACAATTGTTGATAAACATATAAAAAGCATTACCTTTGCAAATCATTACCATTAGCTTTATGAAAGCGTCTGTTCTATTCAAACAATACGTCTGGCTCGTTGATACCATCCGCAGAGCAGGTCGCATCACGCTACGAGAGATTAACGACCGCTGGCTCCGTACCGAGATGAGCGACGGCATACCTTACAGCCGTACCACATTCCGCCGCCATCGTGAAGAGGTGGAGGAAATGTTCGGCATCGTCATCGATTGCGACAACGAGAACCGCTACTATATCGACGACCCCTCGTTGATGAGCAATGACAGTGTGCCTCGTTGGATGCTCAGTACTCTTGCCGTGAGCAACATCGTCAGCGAAGCTCGTGGCTTGCACGACCGCATCCTTCTGGAAAGCATCCCCAGCGAAAGCGAATACCTGCAACTTGTTATCGAG
Organism: Bacteroidales bacterium; assembly: GCA_016285515.1. GTDB lineage: Bacteria > Bacteroidota > Bacteroidia > Bacteroidales > BM520 > RGIG7150. The sequence goes on along the minus strand of JAEEQW010000019.1, from coordinate 18,381 downwards.
GCCATGCGCAACTCACACCGCATCAGCGTCACATACCGTCGTTATGGTGATGCCAAGCCCTCAGTCTGGAAACTTGAACCGTATTGCATCAAGCTCTTCCGTCGTCGCTGGTACTTGCTTGGTCGCATCAGCGATGCCGGCTTCATCACTCTTTCATTTGACCGTATGATGGAAATCAACGTCACTGAAGAGATTTTCAAGTTGGACCGCAACTTTGATGCGCAAACCTTCTTCAGCGACTACTTCGGTGTAATGACCGATGACCGTGTGCCGGTGCAGCCCATAGTGTTACGTGCCTATGGCAACGAACCTTATTACCTTCGTGACTTGCCGCTGCATCCTTCACAAAAGGAAATCGCGGTCACAAAAGACTACACCGATTTTGAAGTAACCCTGCATCCAACCCGCGACTTTTTGGCTCACATCCTTTCACGAGGTGGGTGGCTTCAGGTTATTTCTCCCCAAGATATAGTATCGGAAATCGAGCAAATGTTACAGGCCGCACAAGAAAATTACAAATAATTTTCAACTGGTCCGTTTTTTGGCGCAGTGGGTGTCTATTTTTGCATCGTGATTCAATGTTTAACCCTTAAAACTAAACGATTATGAATGCAAAGAAGAAATATTTCATGGATTGCCATCTGGCTGGAAGAATGTATCACGAAGCCGATGAGGTTTGGGACATGCTGAAGGTAGGAACGAAAGTTGAACTGGTACGTGAAGAGGACAACCGCTACGACCCACAAGCAGTGATGGTTTGCTACAACAACGAGGAGAACGACGAGCAAGTATGTCTCGGTTACATCCCGAGAGAACAAAACGACACCATCGCCCTGCTGATGGACATGGGTTATAGTGACATCTTCGAGTGCCGCATCAACCAAATCAACGAGAAGGCGCATCCTGAGCAGCAGGTGCATTTGACGATTAAAATCCGTCGCCGCGACGAAGAAGAAACAACAAACAAAACTACAAGAAAACGCAAATAATTATGGAATCAACAATCAAAGTGGTGGGCACTGGTAGCATTCACGTGGTGCCCGATGTTACACGATTGGAAATAAGCATCAACCGTGTATTTAAGACATACGAATATGCCTATGCCTGTGCAAAGGAGAACAGTGCGTGGATGGTGAAGATACTGGAGTATAATCACCAATCCGGCAAACTTGCCAAAACCATCCGGATGGACATTTCCGAACACAGCGAAGGCATCTACAAAAATGGCAATTATGTTGGGTCGAAGAAAGATGGATACGACCTGACTCAACGCATTAAGATTGACCTTGGCATGGATAATGTTCTTGTGAACAATATTGTCAAAGGAGTTGGCAAATTCATTCCTGGTGCTCAAATCAGCATAGGTTACACTCAAAAAGATCCGCGACCCACGCAACTTAAGATGCTGGAACGTGCTGTCACAGACGCTCGCGACAAAGCCACAATAATGGCAAAAGCTGTAGGCCGCGAACTTGGAGAAGTCAAAGAGATTGAGTATGGTGAAATGGATGTCCACATCTATTCACAAGCACGTTCGATTCACAGCAATGAAGAAGCCTCGGCAAGCACTCCAGACAGCCTCGATATCACACCTGATGACTTGGTGGTATCAGATAATGTGAATGTAATTTGGACGCTGAAATAATATGGGAACATTTATAGGGCTTGATTTTCAACATTTTGTATTGGTCCTCGTCTCCTCAATGGTTTTGACATTCATTGGGAAAACGAGTTAATAGCAGAAGATATAGACCGTCTTCAAGACTATCTAAGAATCCCATCCATACGAGGCCGGTGATTGGAGCGGCAGAGGTCGTAGGACCTTTTATATGGAAATGATACCCAACGTTATTCTTAATCCTGACAAAGCCCCGATGATCACTACTGAAGAACTTGAAAATGAAATCCCAGAATTCAAATGGTCTGGTGGTTCTTCTGGTAGAATCCTTCCGTTAGAGGACGCAAAAAAACCCGAAAAAATGTGGGCAGCATTCCTTAAAAAGCATCATGATGACATTGATGGTAAGACTATGAACGCTGTCGGTCAGTATGAAAAGTTAGAATAATAAAAGATTATTTGGGCGCATCCCCTGCTGTCCCATAATTGCAAACTTCTAATTCCAAACTTCCATCATTAGACATCTACCGACCAAGCCGCCGCTGTCACGGTTTTTGCAGAAGAAGGCATCAACTGGGCAAAAAACTCCAATTTTTGCGCCTGCCTTGATGAACTCCGTGCCTTCAGCGAGGTATGGCGAACCTGCCTGCGTCCTGTCAGCACCGTAAACTGAGCCGCATTGTGCGAGAGGTCTCTTAACTCGCCGGTTCGGAACTTTCCGTTTCGATTGTAAAAAGTAATTTTTTTTCTTGACATGGATACTTTTGCGTGGTTAAAAATCACATATTTTCTCTATCTTTGCCTTTCGTAACAGCTCGCTCCAACAATATTGTGAAAGCGAGACCAAATTGCAATAAAAAAAGAAAAATCAACTGATTGAATAACATATAAATAGCATAGCGCCTTTCAAACATTACAATATGGCCACTCAACAAGAACGTGCTGAACTGCACAAAACAATATGGAAGATAGCCAATGACTTGCGCGGCAGCGTCGATGGTTGGGAGTTCAAAGCCTACGTGCTGGGCTCCATCTTCTACCGCTTCATTTCGGAGTATATCTGCGACTATTTCAACAAGCGCATGCACGACTATGGGCAGAAGGATTTCAACTATGCCGACATGCCCGACGAACAGGCTAAAGGCGGCAAGATGGATGCCGTTCAGGCAAAAGGGTTCTTTATCCTCCCCTCACAGTTGTTCCAGAATGTAGTGAAGAAAGCCGATAACGACGATAACCTCAACGAGCACCTCACCACCATCTTCCGTTCCATTGAGGCATCAGCTCAAGGTACCGACTCTGAAGACGACCTGAGAGGCTTGTTCAGTGACTTCTCTGTTGACAGCCAGGCTCTCGGCAGCACCGTCATCAAGCGCAACCAGCTGTTGGCCAAGGTACTGAAGACCGTGGGGCAGATGAAGCTCGGCTCCAAGTACGATGATACCGATAACGACACCGTGGGCGACACATACGAGTTCCTGATGCAGATGTACGCTTCCGAGGCTGGTAAGAGCGGAGGCGAATTTTTCACCCCGCAACAGGTAAGCGAGTTGTTGGCTCGTTTGGCATCGTGGAACAACCATAATATCCAGAAAGTCTATGACCCTGCTTGCGGCAGCGGCTCACTGCTGCTGAAATTTGCCAAAACTATCGGCAAGCAAAATCCTAACCTGAAATACTTCGGGCAGGAGGTCAATCCCACCACCTACAACCTCTGCCGCATCAATATGTTCCTCCACAACGTGAACTTCGATAACTTCGACATCCGCTTGGAGGACACGTTGCTTAAACCGCAACACATGGACGATGCACCTTTCGATGCCATCGTGAGCAATCCGCCCTATTCGCTGAAATGGGCAGGGAAGGACAATCCAGTACTGATTAACGACGAACGTTATGCCCCCGCGGGAGTGTTGGCTCCCAAGAATGCCGCCGACCTGGCTTTCACCATGCACATGCTGTGGCACCTCTCTGAGCAAGGCACAGCCGCCATCGTCGAGTTCCCCGGCGTGCTCTATCGTGGTGGCGACGAGAAGCGCATCCGCCATTATCTCATCAAGAACAACTTTGTGGACACTGTAATCCAATTGCCAGCCAATCTCTTCTTTGGCGTAGGTATCGCTACCTGCATCATCGTGTTAAAGAAGAGCGCCAAGACTGACAGCAGTGTCCTCTTTATTGATGCCAGCAAACTCTTCCAGAAGAACGGCAACAAGAACATATTACTGCCTGAGCATCAGGACAAAATCATGGAACTTTTCCAGAACCGCAAGGACAAACAGTATCTGGCCAAGTTGGTGAAAAATGACAAACTGTTGGAGAACGATGCCAACCTCAGCGTTTCATCCTATGTGGAGCAGGAAGACACCCGCGAGGTGATTGACATTGTGGAGGTGAACGCCACTTTGGAGAAGCTCGTTGCCGAAGGGGATGAGCTGAACAAGAAGATAGCTGAAATTATTAAGGAATTGGGCTAAAATCGTTATCTTTGTAGGTAAATATCAAGGCAATGGGATTGAAGATTCAATATATGAGCGATTTCCATTTGGAGTTTAGAGACAACCTGGATTATGTCAAGTCGAATGACTTTGAAGTAACAGGCGATGTGTTGGTATTGGCAGGAGATACCATGTACTTGAAGGACAATGTAATGCCTCGGATGAAGTTTTGGAATTGGGCTTCGAAGAATTTCCGGCATGTGATGCTTATTCCAGGCAACCACGAGTTCTATGGCAATGGAGATGTGGCGGAGCATGGTGATAGCTGGCAAATCATGTTTCGCAAAAATATCGGTTATTACTATAACAAAGTGCTTAGAATTGATGACGTGGATTTCATTCTTACTACGCTATGGTCGAGGATTCCCGAACAAGACGAGTATTTTGTTTGGCGAGGAATGAACGATTTTCGACAAATTATGTATAAAGGCCGCCGTTTCACAACGGAAGACTTTAACCTTGAACATGAAAAATGCCTTGCATTTCTTAAGAAAGCGGTGAAAGAGAGTACAGCAAAGCATGTTGTTGTGGTTACACATCATCTGCCGACACAAGCCGTGGTTGCTGACCAGCACAAAGGTTCTCTGCTCAATGGGGCTTTTGCAACTGAATTAGGGGATTTTATTGCTGATAATCGAATAGATGCATGGATTTACGGGCATTCTCATACGAACATCAATAAGGTGATAGGTGAAACTTTAATAGTAAGCAATCAGTTGGGATATGTGTTCAATGACGAACATGTTTTGAATGGTTTTGATCCCAGTGCGCACATCGAATTAACCTGAAAAAAGACCTATAACAAGTTAGAACGTGAAGATAAAGAATCATGAAAGATAAAAGGACAAGCATAGCAGATAAAAACGGTTTGGCCTGCCGTTCGGGCGGATTTGCAATCCGCCCGCAGCTAATATGAGCATTTGTAATGCGTAAATAACAAAACAATGGCAGTAAAAGCGTTGACACACGAATTGTATTTCACTACTTCAACCGTTGTTGATTGGTTGGATGTCTTTACACGCCCAATCTATAAACATATCTTGTTGGAGTCTTTGGAGTATTGCCAGGTCAACAAGGGCCTTGATATTTATGCATGGGTTCTAATGACCAATCATTTGCACATGATAGTGGACACAAGCGGACCTGACTCAATTGGCGATGTGTTGCGTGATTTCAAGAAATTCACCAGTAAGAGTATTGTAAAGGCGATTCAAGAGAACGAGCAGGAAAGCCGGCAAGAGTGGTTGATGAACCGCTTTAGGTTTCGGGCTGCCAATGACAAGAAGGTAGCGAACTATAAGTTCTGGCAGGAAGATAATCATGTGGAAACCATTTATTCCTATGATTTTTTCAAGCAGAAGCTTGATTATATACACCAAAATCCTGTTAGGCAAGAAATTGTGGAAAAGGCGGAGGATTATTTGTATAGTTCGGCCAGGAATTATGCTGGAATGGATGGACTATTGAATGTTATTGTTGCACAATAAGATATGAATGGTATGATGGGTATGAATGGCTTAGCGGATTGCAAATCCTTATATTTGCGACGGGCGGATTGCAAATCCGCCCGAACAGATTATTGGAATAATAAACATAATTAATTAAGAATCTGGTTAAATTGAAAAATTGGGAGAATAGTATGATGGAAATAATAGTTCAATGGGCAACGATATTGAGTCCGATTATTGCAGTGCTTATTGCAGTATGGGTAAACCAAAAAAATGCAAAGGATACTAAAAAGCAACTTGATGGTTTAAAAAACCTATGTATAATGCAGATTTCCAACACTCTTGATATGTTAGAAATGGAACTTTACAAGTATAGTTTAGGCAAGGAAGAAGATGCTAGCGAATTACATGCTTTACGCGAAGAAATGAATTTGCTTCGGCAGGAGGAGAATCCTGACACTAAAGAAATTGCCAGGCTTGAGAATAAGATTGAGAAGATTGGGAAAAATGTTCAATACAAAAATTCTTTTACTTGGAAGATCATGATGCGCCAGTTTGAATTAATAAGAGGGATGAATAACGTTAAAAAGATGTGATGATGGTGGAGTGGAAGAGATTAGGTGAAGTAATATCGGTTCATACTGGTTCGCAGTTGAACCGCAATGATATGCTTGAACAAGGTATTTGTCCTGTAATAAACGGGGGAAGAACTCCATCGGGATACACCAATGAGCCGAATGAGAATGGCAATAGCATAACAATTTCTCAAGGAGGAGAATCGGCAGGTTTTGTTAATTGGATTGATTGTGATTTTTGGGCTGGTGCACATTGTTATGTAGTAGAGTGTTTGGACGATACCAGTAAACGTTATGTGTATCACTTTTTGAAAAATAGTGAACATGAACTTATGGCATCAAAACAAGGTGCTGGAATTCCTGGATTGAATAGGAAAAACCTTTATAAACTAGACATCCCCGTCCCCTCCATCTCCGAGCAAACCCGCATTGTCGGCATCCTCGATACTTTCACTGCTTCTATCGAGAACCTGAAACAACAAATTGCGCAACGCCGCAAACAATATGAGCATTACCGCGACCAACTGCTTGATTTGGAAGGGAAAGAGGGAGTGGAGATGAAGATGCTGGGTGATTTAGGACCTTACTTTGGTGGACTTACTGGTAAAACCAAAGAAGATTTTGTTGAAGGCAACGCAAAGTTTATTACATATATGAATGTCTTTGCAAACCCCGCATTGGATATAACAAAAACTGGTACAGTAAAAATCAACGAAGGAGAAAAGCAAAACAAAGTACAAAAGGGAGATATTCTTTTTACTGGATCATCAGAAACTCCAGAAGAAGCAGGCATGTCTTGTGTTGTTATGGATGAATTAGAGAACGATTACTATTTGAATAGCTTCTGCTTTGGGATACACCTTAACCATCTAGAGCAATTAAATTTAGGTTATTTAAAGCATATATTACGTTCAGATAATGTAAGGAAGGGTATCGCTAAATCTGCCAGTGGTGTTACAAGATTTAATATTTCAAAGGCAAGATTTGGAAAAGTTTCATTTCCAAGCCCTTCTTTTGAAGAGCAGCAGCGCATCGTTTCCATCCTCGACACCTTTGAGGCCAGCATCGCCAATTTGGAGCAGCAGCTGGCGCAGCGGGAGAAACAATATGAATATTATAGAAACAAACTTTTGAAATTTGACTAATTATGAAGAAACTATTATTTTTTTTAGCACTTCTTTTGGCTAGCATATTTGTTAAAGCTCAAGATACAATCAAAACAGTGGAACCATATTATTTCTATTGCCAGGTTCGAGGCGTTATGCAAATTAGCGGTAGAATAGAACCTAGCAAAATTATATGGAGTGGTGAAAAGAAGGAAATGGTGTTAACGGACGAAAATGGAAGAGATTTGTGGCTTGATAATATGGCCGATGTGATGAATTATATGTCAAAAAGGGGGTGGGAGCTTGATAATGTGTTTGTGTTAGACCATAATAGTTGGTTTTATTATATTTTTAAGAAAAAGGTTACCAGTGACGAAGAAGCGAAAGCTGGATTGTACTTTAAAACTGATTTTGAATAACGTTATTTAAAATTAATGGACGACTATAAAATCATAGTAGAACAAGACCACCAGACGGTGATGGCCCACTATGAGGTGGAAGCCAAACCTGCCGAGGGCTACCAGAGTGAAGAAAAACTGGAGAAAACACTCATTCGGCAACTGCAAAGCCAAGGTTATGAGTATGTTCAGCTGAAAAACGAAGATGGCTTGCTGCGCAACCTGCGCCAACAGCTGCAACTGCTCAACGACATCACGCTGAGCGAAAGCGAATGGAAACGCCTGCTGCCTATGATTTCAAATGAGCAGATGACCATTCAGGATAAAACGGAAATGATTCAGGGCAAGGGCTATATCCTGGCATTGCTTATGGATAACGGCCTTACCAAGAACATCAAACTCATTGACAAAACCAACGTCTTCAATAACCGTCTTCAGGTCACCCACCAGTTTGAGGAGAACAAAGGGACTTTCAAAAACCGCTACGACGTTACCATTCTCGTGAACGGTATTCCTATGGTGCAGATTGAATTGAAACGCAGGGGCGTTCCCATCAAGGAAGCGTTCAATCAAATCAACCGCTACCAGCGTGATTCCTTTTGGGCTGGTCGAGCGATGTTCGATTTCGTTCAAATCTTCGTTATCAGCAACGGAACAGAAACAAAATACTACAGCAACACCACACGTTACGCAAAAGAACAGGAAACCGCAGGCGCTTCCCGCAAGCACAAGACCGACGGCAACACCTTTGAGTTTACCAGCTATTGGACTGACCAAGAGAACACACTGCTCGCTGACCTTCGTGATTTTACTTCCACATTCTTTGCGAAGCACACACTTTTGAACATCCTAACCAAATACTGCGTGTTCAACGTTGACAAACAATTGTTGGTGATGCGCCCTTACCAGATTGCCGCCACTGAAAAGATACTGTTGCGCATACAAACTGCCCTGTTCAATCATTGGCAAGGAACTGTACGGGCGGGAGGCTATATATGGCACACTACAGGATCGGGAAAGACATTGACTTCGTTCAAGACGGCGCAATTAGCATCAAAAATGGATGGTATCAAAAAAGTGCTTTTTGTGGTTGACCGCAAAGATTTGGACTATCAGACGATGAAAGAATATGACCACTTTGAACCTAACTGCGCCAACTCCAACAGCTCTGCTAAAATTCTGCTAAAACAGATGAAGGACGACAACGCCCGTATCATCATAACCACCATTCAGAAGCTTTCAAACCTTATGAAGCCTGGTGTCTACGACACCGATGAGCGACTGCGCGAAATGCTGAACAATGATAACATCGTGCTGATATTTGACGAGTGCCACCGCTCTCAGTTTGGCGACATGCACAAGATTATCAGGAAACGGGTGAAGAAATATCTGATGTTCGGCTTCACAGGAACACCTATCTTTGCCATCAATGCAGGAGCAGGCAGCAAATACTCTACTACTGACCAACTCTTCGGCACCCAATTACACACTTACACCATCATCAACGCCATCCGTGACAAGAATGTGCTACCATTCCACGTTGACTACAATTCCACGATGCGTATGAAAGACGATGTGGAAAGCAAACAAGTGTGGGGTATCGATACCGATGAGGCATTGCATGACTCACGTCGTATCAGCATCGTCACACGCTACATCATCAACCGCTTTGCAGAAAAAACCAAACAGGGTGCTGATGCCTATACAATGAACAAGTTGACGAATGTGAGCGAGGTGGTCAGAAAGGGACGAAAAGCCAATGAGGAAAAAATAACAGTAAAGACCCGTGGCTTCAACAGTCTCTTCGCTGTTGATTCGGTGAAATCTGCCATCCTCTACTATAACGAGTTCAAGCGGCAGCTGGCTGAGCCTAATGTTCCACGACTTCGAGTAGCCACCATCTTCACCTTCAATGCCAACGAAGAAGAGATTGATGAATGGGGCTTCGAGAGCGACGAAAACCCTGAAAATGTGGGCACCGCCCCCGATGTGCAGAGCCGTGACGCACTGGAGCAAGCCATCAAAGACTACAACAATATGTTTGGCTGCAACTACTCCACCGATGGCGACAGCTTCCAAAGTTACTACAAAGATGTGTCGCAACGGATGAAGAACAAGGAGATAGATATCCTTATCGTTGTAGGCATGTTCCTCACTGGTTTCGACGCAAAGACGCTCAACACGCTGTGGGTTGACAAGAACCTGAAACTTCACGGACTGTTGCAAGCCTACAGCCGCACCAACCGTATTTTGAATGTCGTGAAGAATTGCGGCAACATTGTCTGCTTCCGCAATCTGGAAGAGGCTACCAACCAAAGCCTCTCCATTTTTGGTGACGAAAATGCGGCAGGCTTGGTGCTGATGAAGACCTTTGCCGAATACTATAAATTAGGCTACGACGATGACAAAGGCAACCATCATGCATCCTATCTGGAACTAATAGACAGACTGCAGACCGTGTTCCCCGTTGAAACGCTGGCCAACATTTTTGACGAGGAAGAAAAAAAGGCCTTTGTCCGCCTAATGAGCGAGATACTTCGTGTACGCAACATATTGGCTTCGTTCGATGACTTTACTGAAAAGGCCAAAGTGGTGGATGAAATGAGTTGGCAAGATTATTTAGGTTGGTATAACAATTTTTACGATGAGTTCCGTATTGCAAATCACGGCACAGAGAAAGAGGACATTTCAGACGATTTGGTGTTTGAGATGGAACTTGTCAAGCAAGTACAGATTAACATCCACTATATCCTAGCGTTAGTACAAAAGTATCACGATACGAATTGTAAAGACAAGGAAATCATTGTTCAAATCAAAAAATTGATGGATGCCAGCCCGGATATGCGTGACAAGCGCGAACTGATTGAGATGTTCATCGACAGTGTCAATCCGGAAAGCAACATTGACATTGGAACGGAATGGGAACAATTTATCGAGAAAGAAAAACGCGAGCAACTGGATGCCATCATAGAAGAAGAGAATCTAAATGATAAAAAAACCTACGACTTTATGAGCCGTACCTTCAACGATGGCTATGTAACCGAAACAGGTACCGGTATCATACAAATTTTGCCGCCAAGCAGTCCTTTTGACCCAAGCAGTATAGAGAAAAAGCAAACCGTATTAGAGAAGCTGAAAGCCTACCTGCAACGGTTCTTGGGCACCAGCGAAGATAGAACAGAAGTCACACCGATGCACCACGAAACAGTTCCCTACAACCCAGTAGAAGAAAGCGAAGAACTGCGAATAGCGGCAGAAAGGTTTAAATACAATAACGAACCATAAAATACAGCAGACAAGAAAACACCTAAACAAGGACAACACGCTTTACCTTAAGTAATTAAGCAAGTGTATTTCGAGTAAATCATTGGCGGAACAAAAACGGAAGAATATCGCGAGATTATATCAACCAACTACAGTCAGTACCTCGACTGCGATAAATAAGGAGAAAATAAATATCTTTGCATCATGTCCGAGCATTGGCAGATATACGCTGATTGGAATCCATGGCACGGTTGCACCAAGATTAGCCCTGGATGCAAGTACTGCTATGTCTATCGTCAGGATAAAATGTATGGCAGCGAGATTTCCAGCAGCGAATGCCGAAAGACAGGTAACTTTAACCTTCCTCTCAAGCGGAAACGCGACAAGTCATGGAAGATTGAGAGCGGCAAAATCGTGTTCACCTGCTTTACCTCCGATTTCCTGCTGAAAGACGCCGACCCGTGGCGACCCGAATGCTGGCAGATGATGAAATACAGAAGCGACCTCTGGTTCTTCTTTTTCACCAAACGCATCGACCGATTTATGGAATGTGTGCCTGACGATTGGGGCGACGGTTACGACAATGTCATAGTGGGATGTACTGTCGAAAATCAGGAAATGGCAGATTATCGTTTGCCAATCTTCCTGTCGCTCCCCATCAAACACAAGAACATCATCGCATCTCCATTGCTCACGGCCATGGACCTCTCCCCTTTTCTGAATGAAACGATAGAAGAAGTATCCGTAGGCGGAGAGTCGGGCGTTGATGCAAGACCTTGCGACTACGACTGGATACTCGCCCTCAGGGAACAATGCATTTCAAAAGACGTTGCCTTCCGTTTCCATCAGACGGGCGCCCATTTCATCAAGGACGGCAAGATGTATCGTGTACCACGATGCTACCAGCTCAGTCAGGCCCACAAGGCCAACATCGACTACAAGATAGGCAATTACTTAGTGCCTGAGACCGTGAAATTCCAATGGAAAGACAGTGACTATCACGATTAGGTTAGTCAATCCCTTTCAATGCGACATGCCCCGTTTCACCAAAACTCTTATCTCTTCCAAGCCCCAATCACCTCACCGACATACACCGTGTGGATGCCAGCATCAAAGCCGTCGTACCATTTCTTCGGGGTGTCGTTGCGGAAATCCTGCTCCGTCTGGTGCCAGGCCGTCATGGTCTCGCATTCGATGACCAGGTTGGCTTCCTCGTAATAAGGTGTGCCGTGCTCTGTGTAGGCCACATGCAAGCCAAGGGCGGCGGCTTTGTCGCCATCGCGACCGCTGCATGAACCAAGGTATTTCCAAATCTCTGGGTCGTCGAATTGCATAATGGTGAAGCGCGGGTATTTCTCCATAAACTCCCAAGTGTAACGTCCAGGAGCCACATATACGGTCACTGCCGGACGGTTGTGGCCGAGGTAGTTGCCGATGCCGCCCCAACCGATGGTCATGGCATTGCTCTTCGTGGTATCGCCCGAGCATAGGATGAGGTTCTCGGTGAACCAGTCAAAGCCATTCTTCTGGAACTCCTTCTGAACGTCGAAAGCGGTTAGTTCGTTGTTGTTTTCATTATTCATGTTTGAATCGTTTTGTTCCTGTTTTTGAGGACTGGCACAGCCGATGAGGGCGATGCACAGAAAAGTGAAAATACTGTGTTTCATTGATAATCTACTTAAAAACTTACAATTCCTCCAGCAACCAACGCAGCGGGAATGCCCAAGAGCATCCCAATGAGCGCCCCTTTGATGTGGAACCAGCCATTCCGTAGGGATCGTACCAAGCGGAGTTTTGATAAACTCCGATGCATCCACAAGGAACGGTGAGCGTTTGGACACCAAATTCGGCAAACGCCATGCCTCCCAAATTATTTCCAAGAGCAGGAGGTGTGGTAGCCAAAGACACTGCTTCAGAAATATGTGAGCATTTCCTGAATGCCCAGTCGCCGATGTAAGAAACGGATTCACCTATAATCAGTCTTCCATTTAATCCTTCGCATTGGAAAAATGCGCTCTCTCCAATGGTTATCACCGAATTCGGAATCACCAAGTCACCCGTCAGATCAAAGCATACTCAAAGGCACCCTCCTCGATGGTGGTCACTGAACTCGGGATAGTCAAGCTATTCAAATAGAAACAATACATAAATGCGGTGTTGCCAATGACGGTCACGGCATAATTATCTCCTTCGAAATTCACCGATTCTGGGATATTCAATGCACCTTGTGCATTGTAACCATTAACATGGCCAATAACCGTTACGGAAACTTGGTCATCATTCACACGATAGTTCAAATCACCTACTGTGAAAGTGGTCCCTGACTGTGCGTTGACTAACCCAGTAAAAACGAATAATAACAAAAACAGATGTAAATATTTTTTCATAATAATTTAGTTTAGAGGCTGCAAAGATACAATATTATGTCTTTTTAGTTGATGGATATTTTTCTTTTGGCAGGGTGGTCTGCAAGGTTACGCTTTGGTTCCAAACCCAGTAACAGTGTAGGACCTAATACGCTGTTTCACCAGATTAGGCGCGAGGAAACCATTTTACTCATTGTTTCCAGCGTTTAAGCATTGGGAAATACTGCCTAATCATGTCCTTGTACTCTTAATATTCTTTGTGTACCTCTATCGGCTGAGCTTTTGAAACGAATATCATCCCGTCGTAAAGCACCGCAGGCGAATCCCAAACGCGGTAAGCCATCGGCATGATGGCCATGAGCGGGGAGTAACCTTCGCCAACAGAACCCATCCAAATGTAACCCGTGACATTTTGTTTGAGTGGGGAATCGTTTGGAATTCTCGAGAAATCGAGCCAGCTCATCTCGTAACCGCATTTTTTTGAGGCCTTGGCCAACGGATTGTAGGAATAAAAGGTATGATTGCTTCTGTTAGTATGACTTTCACCTTTGGGCAAACTAACTCGTGCTTTGAAGAAATCGGTGCCGATGGCAAAATAGCCCTCGCCAAGTTCGTTGGCAAGCAGGTTTCCCATGGCTTTTCCAGAGGTCCCATATTCGTGACGCTTCTCGATATGGCCATTGTGGGCGGAAACGAAAATGCGATGATTGCCGCGTACCTCTTCCTGGTCAAGAATCCAATACACATTGTCGGCCATGTACCTGTCGCGCAGCACAATCCCATTAACCGTGGAATCCATCACCTTGCCGATTTCATGGTTTTGGAGCAGGATGTCGGCAAAATGAACGGCCTGAACGGCTTTTGGGACATCGCATTGCTGCAATTCACGTTTTACATCCTCTATGACTTTTGTCCACAGCTCAGGATTGTATGTCTCGGAAAAACACCCCTTTTCATCGTCCCAGATTTGCTCCAATTCAGAAACGGACACGCCAAGTTCTTTTGCGACTTCAAGCATAAAATGGCAGTTCTTTTCGTAGCGCTGCATATCAAAGCCGTAGAAGCAAAGCTGGTCGTCCGCACTTGCCTTTGTGTTGTACTCGCGCATCCATGAAATCAGTTGTTCCATTTGCTCAGTCTGGTAGATGGGGAAACCGATGGCCGCCGCCGCTTCCTGTGCCGTTCCACTTCCACCATGGATATACCGGTTCACTGCCTCGCAACCGCCGTAGTCGCCTTCAAGGGCAAAGGCACGCACACCGTATTTTTCGACCATCACCTTGAAAACCTCCAATTTGAGTTGCTGAAATTCGACGTTGCCGTGTGTGGCCTCTCCCAGCCCAATGACACGTGCCTGTGCGGGAACTGATATGTCCGAAATCTTTCCGGCATATTTCGCAAACTCTTCAGTGTCGGCGCATTTTCCCGTACCAAAACCTCCGAAATGCGAGAAAATACATGCAATCACAAGCACCACTACAAACAGCGCAAGCAATATCCAGCGCACGATGTGTTTTTTTGTTTTCTTGTCTTTCATGTTTATATTTATTGTTTTGTGATGCGTCTATATTTTGTAATTGAATTCGTCTGCAAAAGTACACTTTTTCCAAAACCACCAAAGACCAAAAGCCAGCAAAAGGAGGCTGACGACAAGGATGATGATAAAGGTTGTGTTGTTCCATCCCGTTGAATCGATGGCAGTGAGCGAATTATTGACGATGTGAACGATGATACATGGAATGATGCTGCCCGTACGCCAGTAAAGCCAGCCGACAATGATTCCGAACACAATACTGCCAAAAAATGCCAGCGGGAATTTGTGAAGCAAACCGAAAGCAATAGCGGAAATCAGAATGGCCAGCCAAGGTCGGCATCGGGTCTTAAGCAGTCCACCAAGAAGAACGCCTCGGAAACCGATCTCTTCGGCTATTGGACCGAAAAAGCAACCATAGAGGATTCCGCTAATTCCGGAAATCATAGAATTGTCTTCAGCCATCTCCTGTAGTGCTTCAGGGGAAAAAAATTGGCAAATCGACTCTTCAACAAACAAATAAGCCGCAGCAATCAAGACAGACATACCGACCGCTGGCCAAATCATACGCCGCTCAATACGGCCAAACGACAGCTTAACATAGCGTTTGCTTAGAAACACAACAACAATGAGAAAGTTGCCCGCCAGCATCGACCAACCCAGGATACCATAATCCAAATGGCTCGAAATGATAAGACTAATGACAATGCCAATAATTAACGGCACCAAAAACAAAAGCCACCAAAGCAGGAACAGCTTTACCGTTCTCCATAGTTCTTCTTTCATATCCCTATTGTCTATCTGATTACCTTCTTGTGCGTTCCCTATACAAATACCAATTCTTGATCTATCGGTTTGTTTATTGTTCGCTGATAATTTGAATCAATCATTACGACCTGCTCACCGTATTTCCGACAACCTTCAATATAGGCACAATTGTCTTCCTTAAGACCTTGAATCGTACAATCAGCATCATCCAACCTGACCTCAATATCTGAACTATGCGCCTTTATTTCCGCAAAATGAGCGTCAATATAGGCTTCTGTCATGGCAAGACAAATAAACCGAATGGATTGCAAATACTGTTCATCAAAGTCTTTTCTCCAATCAAACGGAATATAGCAACCCTCAACGATTAGGTTCTGTTTGTTTTCGATAACTGTCTTTATCATTTCCCGAACAATCGGCCACAAGTATCCCGTAAGCGCCTCATCGTCTTCAGGCGTCAGTTCGGTCTGGCCGCTACGAATCAACCCCATTTTCAGGTGGTCAATGGAAAGGTACGGAATTTTGTACTTTTCCAGCATTCGTTGTGCCAGAAGCGTTTTCCCCGTGTGTGATGCGCCTGTGATCAGAACAATCATAGCCTTGCCTTTATCTCCTTTCTAACCTTTTCTAAATCGCCACAAGAGAGTATGGGCATAAGGTTTTCAATCTCCTCAATGGGTTTATCCCACCACTTGAACTTGAGCAGCAATTCGATCAGTTCATCGTCAAAGCGTTTCTTAACGACATGGCAAGGATTACCGACTGCAATAGTGTATGGGGGAATATCCGAAGCCACAACCGAATTTGCTCCTATGATGGCTCCGTCGCCAATATGAACACCTGGCATAATTGTCACATGCTGACCAATCCATACATCATTACCAACGATGGTGTCACCTTTGAGCGGTAATTCGTTTTTTACTGGAGCAATGGCACTTCCCCAATCTCCACCCATGATGTAAAATGGATAAGTCGTTACGCAATCCATTCTGTGATTGGCACCGTTCATCACAAACTCCACACCTTTGGCGATGGCACAGAACTTTCCGATGATTAGTTTGTCACCGATGAAGTTGTAGAAATGGGTGACATGCTTCTCAAACTGGTCGGCACCATTCACATCGTCGTAATAAGTATAGTCGCCGACAATAATGTTCGGATTTTTTATCACATTCTTGATATAGCACAAGCTCGTAATCTTCGGATTCGGGAAAGCCTCGTTTGGATCGGGTCTATTCATGATTGTTTCTTGTTTGTAATAACATAATTACAGCGGTGATAGTCTCCACCAGTCCAAGCACGAAAAAGATGTTGCTCAAGGCGTTGAAGCCCCACACCCACCATTCCAAGACAATCCAAAGCATCAGGATGATGCCGCAGGCAAGGACGGTGTGCTGTGCCAAACGATTCTTTTTGAACAACAAGTAGGCCGCCACAAACTGGGTGATGCCATTCAAGCCTAACAGTACAAAACCCGATGGGACGAAATTCTTGAAAAAAACATCCGGCCAAGGCATCTTTGCTCGCAACATCTCCAAAAGCGGCTCGCCGCCCCATGTCGCGCCAGTAGGGTCAATCCACATCATCACCGCACCAGCCACAGCGCCAATGCCGATGAATAGGGTTAGTATCTTTTCGAGTTTTATCATCTTTTATTCTATAAAATTCACAACCGCAAAAATCAAGCCCCAGACATCAAAACCGAATCTGTATTTGCTTAACAATTTCATAGCTCTTGTTCGTATCCTAACTGTCCGGGTAGACGAAGTTTTTCCTTTTTCGGGAAGGTCGCCTCATAAGCTTCAAACGCTTCTGGATTCTCATCCGCGATAAAGTATCCTTTCGGTGGGCAATAGGTGGCCTCGATGCCATTCAGCCAATCTGGGATAAGCTCTTGAGCAAGGAAATAAGGCACCTCAGCATCGCGCGGCTCGGCATGATAATGAATCTTCTTCTTGCTGGCAAAATCAAAACCGGCGTGTTTGTAGAACTCGATATTACCCTCCATGCAGAGGAAACCGACGCCCAATTCTTTAGCCTTCTCCAACGCATAGTTCAACAGCTTCAAACCATAACCCTTGCGCTTATAATCGGGATGGATGCTGATGGGACCGAAAGTCCACGAGGGTTTCTTGGTGCCATCATCCAGTACAAGCTCGGCTTTTGAAAACATGATGTGGCCTATAATCTTGCCGTCTTCCTCCATCACGAAATCGAGCTCTGGGATGAAGTCGGGGTTGGTCCTGTATTGGTTGAGCACATAATGCTCGGTGCATCCGGGACGATAGACGTTCCAAAACGCCTCGCGCGTGAGGCTCTCCACCTCCCGATAATCCTTAGGCTGCTCTAATCTGATGTTCATATCTGTTTGTCTATTCTACTATTCCAAACTTCTCTCTGGCTTCTTGTATTATTTCCTCTTCCTCAAACATATCTTTCATCATCTGTTCATTAAAGTATTTATACCCTTCGCCATGATCTTCATTCACCATGCGTAGGGTGCTGAATTCTTTCATTTCATCCTCGCTGACCTTCATCATTTTCATGCAAAGGTCTCGTTTACTTTTCAGGGCGTTCAAATAAACCCAGTTTGTGTAATAATGCTCTATAAAGTCGAATTTTAAGATATTTTCTATAGACTCCGTGAATCGTGACCCCGTCGCCTCTTTCTTAATTGTAGCCAATAGGTCTTCTTGATATTGATGACGCATACTATAGAAAGAAGAAACCTCATGGACAAAGTTGACATTGCCGAGAGTGTTGAACGTCTCAATATTGGTGGAGAAAATGTTTTCTGTCGTTTCAGAAA
>JAEEQW010000008.1 GCA_016285515.1 Bacteroidales bacterium | reverse complement strand
TGAGAATTTCATTAATCACATCATCGGATTTGATGTTCTCAGCCTCCGCCTCGTATGTCAGTCCGATACGATGGCGCAGCACATCATGTGCTATGGCGCGGACATCTTCAGGGATGACATAGCTTCTGCATCTCATGAAAGCGTATGCTTTGGCAGCAAGTGCCAAGCCTATTGAGGCACGTGGTGAAGCGCCAAAACCAATCATAGACTTGAAATTTGGAAGACTATATTGTTCGGGTTCACGAGAAGCGAAAACAATATTTGTGATATAAGTTTCAATCTTTTCATCAAGATAAACAGACCTGACAAGCTCCTTGAGTTCTACGATGTCAGCCGGTTTTAATATTTTAGAACATTTAGCATAACTGTTCAAAATATTTGCGCGAATTATCAGTTTTTCCTCCTCTTTGGTCGGATATCCAACGATAACCTTAAGCAGAAAACGGTCAACTTGTGCCTCAGGCAACGGATATGTGCCCTCCTGTTCTATAGGATTCTGAGTTGCAAGTACCAGAAATGGTTCATCGAGTTTGTAGGTGTTAGTGCCTATAGTCACTTGGCGTTCCTGCATGGTTTCAAGCAGAGCGCTCTGCACCTTTGCCGGAGCACGGTTGATTTCATCGGCAAGAATGAAGTTTGCGAAAATAGGTCCTTTGCGGACTTCAAATGATTCATTCTTTGGGCTGTAAATCATAGTACCGATAAGGTCGGCCGGAAGAAGGTCCGGAGTGAACTGTATCCTGCTGAAAGACGCATCTATTGTGTCAGCAAGCGACTTGATGGCAAGAGTTTTTGCCAGGCCAGGGACACCTTCGAGCAGAATATGACCGTCGGCCAACAGACCTATCATCAGACGTTCTATCATCTGTCGCTGACCGATTATTACCTTACTCATTTCAATCATCACAGAATTGACCAATGCACTCTTTTCTGCAATTAATCCATTAAGTTCTCTAATGTTTTCGTTCATGATATTATATGAAATATTTTTCAGTTTGCAAAGATAGAGCAAGAAAAAATTAACTATTTATAAAAAGCGTTAAACATTGTTAATAATCTGAATATCAATGTTTTAAGCAACAAATTAGAATTTTTGTAAATTTAAATTAAAATTGACCGTTTTATTATAAAAATTTGTTGTACATTTGTATTTTCAAGAAATATATTATTTGGAATCATTGAAATATTAAAATAGCTTATGAAAAACAGAAAGTTACACTTAAAACCATTGGCAATTACAGCTGTAATTGCATTGTTTCTTTCATCGACTGCATTCATTGTAGGCAACGCAAGAAACACATTTGGTAACAAATCCGTCAACAACACGAAGGCGGAGAATGAGTATTTGGCTTCACTAAGAGTAAACCCTGCTACAGGCACCATAGATGCTGCCGATTATCAGAGGGCTCTGAAGGAAGCGAGAAGACTCGGCAAAGAGTCATCGCTGAAAGGCGCGGCTGCTGACTTGACATGGGAGTCATGCGGTCCGGACGATCTCGCAGGCAGAATGAGATCCATCGTTACCTATAAGGGGTACTGGTATGCAGGCAGCCCTGACGGCGGCATTTGGAGAACCCCGTTCAGCGCCTCATCTTCCAACAATTTTGTTTGGACAAAGATCGTCACTGATGTTTACAACGTCAGTTGCATGTATGTTGACGGCAATACTCTTTACGTTGGAACAGGTGAAAACTTCAATTCAGAAGAATTCAATCTTCTTCCTGGATTCAAGGGTACAGGACTCTACAAAACCACCGATGGTACATCATTCACCTTAGTTGATGGCACTGACGGATGGTTCTATATCAGCAAGATTGCTGTTATGGGTTCCACTGTCTATGTTGCAACATCTGACGGCCTCATGAAATCAACAGACGGCTCGACATGGACAACTGTCATTGAAGGCAACTGCAAGGATGTTACAGCATCAAACAGCAGAGTTCTTGCTTATGTTAACGGCAGTGCATACCTCTCAACCGATGGCACCAATTTTACAAACATTTCCACCGATGAAGATAACAAACTCCCTTCCGACACATACGTAGGAAGAATCACTTTCGCAATCGCTCCATCTGACAACAACATCATTTATGCGACTGCAATATATGGAGTTGACTTTGTAGAAACCAAAACATACAACGAATATGGCACTCTGTACAACATCTACCGTTCCGAAGATGGCGGCAGCACATGGCACGTCATCGGTTCAGGCGACGGATGGACAATGTTCTACGTTTTTAACGGCAACGGTCTGTACGCAACAGCAATGACTATTGACCCGACAAATCCGGACAGAGTGTTCATTGGTGGTATGGACCTTTGGGAAGGCACCAAAGTTCCTGGTAACAACATATTCCAATGGACTCAGAGAACTTCAGCAGAGAATTCCACATCTCAGGCTTACGTTCCTCAGAACCATTTCCAATACATGTTTGTTCCTTCTATTGTCGGATATGGTGAAACTATAGTTATCGCTTGTGAAAACGGTATTTACCTCTCTTACAGACTCGGTGCTATCTCAAGAAGTGCTTCTTGCAATATCAACCTCATCACCAGCCAGTTCTACACTGTCGCTGCTGACTATGCAGGAGCAACAATGGGCGGCAGCCAGGGCAACGGTACCGTTGTTATCAACAAATCAAGCTACACCGGCAAATCCGGCAGCAACTACCATATATTACTCGGAGAACTCACTGGTAATGATTATACCTTTAATAATATAGGCGGATATTGTCATTATTCATTAATCTATCCGAATGCAAAATACGTTTCCATCAATGGAAACATCGATCTTAAGGACGAATCACAAACCGCTTATTCAGATTTCAGCGGTGTCCAAACGCTCATCCTCTATCGTCACGATGGTCAGTATCCGCAGGATATCTCCTATTGGCAAAGTGATGACTACTACAAAGCAATAGAAGACAGTGCAGGCTACATCGCTCCATCTATCCTATGGGAAGACTTTGATTGGGAATATAACACAGATGTGGTAACTTATTCAGACACCATGTATCATTATGCAGGCGATACAATATATGCAGCAAGTAACAATGCTAACTACCCTATCCCTTACGTACTTGACCAAGACCTCCCAACAGGTAGCAAAATCGTGATAGAAGACCATGTTGCATCAAGATTTTTCGTGGGTGTGAAGAACTTGATATTCATGACAAAGTACGCTTCAAACTTCAATATTGACTTCAAAACAAGCAGTCCTTGGTGGATCATCTCCGCAAGAGACGTCAACGGTGTCACAGGCACTCCACAGTGTATGGCTGTATCTAAAGACTGCAACTATCTGTACGTTGGTACCCAAGAAGGCAGACTTTTCAAGATTTCAAATCTTGCGTACGCACAAAATGAGACCACAGCTCGTGTATGCACCTACAATGCATCATTCTCAACCTGCACACCTAATCCTTATTGCGTTGTCAATACTACAGAACTCAATATCCCAACAAACGGACGTACAATAACTTCAATAACAGTAAATCCTGTAAATCCTGATATAGTTGTAGTAACCTTAGGAAACTATGGATATAACGACTACATCTACATGACAACAAATGCACGCTCCCAGAATCCTACTTTCACACAAGTTCCATTCTCAGTAGATTCACCTGTTTATACAGCAACTTTCATTGAAAATAATGAAGACCTTCCTAACTACCTCCTCATAGGCACTGATTTCGGTATCTTCCAAAACACTGATGTTGTAAATGGCGGCGAATTCGTAAAACAGGATAACGGTATGGGTGAAGTTCCTGTGTTCATGATCAGACAACAGAATGTCATTACACCTAAAGACGCAAACGGCAATTACAGGCCAACATATTACATTGATTTCGATACAGAAGAAACTGATACAGTTTATATCACTTCTTATCGTAACATCTACGCAGCCACATACGGCGGAGGTCTCTTTGAATGCACCACATTCAACGAACAAAACAAAAACATTGATACCCCAACAGGCATCAATGACTATTCAGAGACTCCCAAAAACAGTGTATCTGTTTTTCCAAACCCTGTATCCGACTATGCTAATATAAATATCTCCACAGCTGCTGACATAAATGTTGAAATCAGTATTTACAATATGAACGGTTCTCTCATTGAATCATTCATACGCTACAGCAGCAATGGCATAATCAACTGCCAAATTAACACTGCTGACTTCCCAATGGGTACTTACATTGTTAAAGTCAATACAGTCAATGGTACTACATCATCAAAATTCATTGTCGTTAAATAATTAATTAAGTAGTTGAAAATGAAAAATATAATTACATTATTCTGCGCTTTTTTATTAAGCGTGTCTCTTATCGCTCAAAATCGTGCATACAAACCGGAACTAAATTCACCGGCAGATGAATCTACGGATATGATGATTGTTACCCTTCTCGACTGGAATCCAATCGCAGGTTATCTTAATATCCATTATGAACTTCAAATTGCCGACAACACAAACTTCAACAACCCTGTCGTTATCGAAAGTGTTGCATCTGCAGTTTATACCCCAACTCTAAAATTCAATACAACCTATTATTGGAGAGTAAGAGCCATAGATGATGACCCGGCAACTCCTGTCAGTGACTGGAGCGATGTATGGTCTTTCACCACATTCGCAACAGTGATGCTGTCATCTCCTCAAAACAACTTTAATGCAGCTCAATCACCTCGTCCAATCCTTAAATGGAAAACCATCAATACCAATGAAAACTTCCGTGGAATAGAAAAATTCGAAATCAAATATTCCACCAATGAAGACATGTCGGATGCTGTTACCAAATTCGTTGACTATTCCAATAAGAACAATACCTCTATTACTGCTCAGGATACATTGTTCAATTTGACTTTCGGTCAGATTTACTATTGGGATGTAAGAGCATATAATAATGCTGAAGGCGATTTTGAGTCCGTATCAGACTGGACAAATTCACCTTATAAATTCATCGTAATAAATGAGCCTACACTCAACAAACCTACCTTGAAGAAAAATGTTGATGTTGACCCGGATGTAACCCTCGAACTGAAAAACGAATACATACCGGTCAAGTATGAATTCCAAATCGCTTATGATTCGTTGTTCACCAGCACAAGCCTCGTTGTAGATGAATTGTCATCATCCAAGTCTTATACTGCTCCAGTTTTGGAATTCGGTGAGACATACTATTGGAGAGCACGTCATTCTTACGAAAATGCTGTATCCGATTGGTCATATACTGATAATCAGGTATGGTGGTTCCAAGTAATCTCCCAGCCAGAACTTAAAGCGCCTAAAAATGGTGTGGCAGTTGGCGCTAACGGTGCTCTGACATGGAACAAAATCTCCACATGCGACGTTTACTATGTGGCAATATCCACAAGCAGTGATTTTCCTAACGTTGACACCCTTACACGTATCTATGAATACAAGCCTGTAACGACCAATATCCAGTCTTTCAGCCTTGCAAAAGCTTCAAGCATTGTAAATGCTGCAGGAACTTACTACTGGAAAGTAATGGGCTCTCAAAAGAATTTCAAAGGTGAAACCGAAAATACAGAATGGAGTGAAACGAGAAATTTCGTTTATAATCCAACAGGTATTAAAGACTACAATCCTTTGAAACTCTCCGTTTATCCTAACCCAAGCCATGGAAACATTACCATTGAAGTTGACAACAATGTCCAATCTGCCCTGGTGACCATTTATGATATGGTGGGAAAGGTTAGATTCAGTGAATATATTGACTTCAACGGCATCAGTCGTGAAATCAGCGTAGCTCTTGACAACGGCTTATATATCCTCGAAGTCAACAACAACGGAGTAAAATCCAACAAGAAAATCACAATTCAATAATATCAGTTGATTGAACAGATAAAAAAGGCACCCGTTTGGATGCCTTTTTTTATTGGTTATATCTCTTGCCGAAAATGACCGATAAATAAAAAGAGAAAAACAAATTCTTTGGATCATTGTAGGCCATTATTGGGACTCCAATAGGAAAATAATCCAATACAGCTCCCAATTCCAACGACTTAACAACGTTGGTGTATTCTCCATATTCAAAATTAAACCCCAATTTGCCGTTAATACCGGGATAAGGGATGGTCTTCCATATACCCTTGAAAAATGGCCCCCTACCTAAAATATTAACATCTGTATGGACATCCGGATCATATCTTTCAAGAAGTTCAACGTACTCACCATCTTTTATATCAATAACATAAACATATACAGGCTTTGCCAACGCCAAAGATAAACCTGCAGCATATACCAAGTTTACATCAACACCACCCCAATAAGGCTTTCTGGAAATATTATACACCATCCCAAAATCACCTCTCAACAACAACACCCAATTAATCTTTCCCATCACATAACTTGAATAACCACGGTACATTGCAGGGAAAGTCTCCTGTTTCGGGTCACGGTAAGTGCTGAAACCTATCTCAAAAAAACTCGTTCTGAAGGCATCCTTATTGTTCCCCTGTCTGAAATATGCACCAAAACCAGAGGAATTGACATTAATTATAGCACAAGATTCTTTTGAGTAGACAATATTCGCCTCCGAAGCATCATCAAACAACCCGTCCTGACCATGCAAAACCCCGCATAATCCAACGAACAACATAATGCCGCAAAAGAACTTTCTTTTCATTATAAACTATTTGTCTCTCTGAAATTTCTGCGTCTCACCATATGCAGGACAGGACTGTTGCACCGCACAGGAACTGACAAATACTGCAAGCAACAAAACCGTTATTGCAATCATTAATTTTTTCATATCGACTCAATATTTTACAAAATTAATACAAATTTGTATTTATAACGTCTATATATGTGATTTTTGTATATCCAACAAACCAAAAAAAGAAACGGGAACGAGCACTATTGATATAATAGTCTTTTAACCAATTCATTATATTGCGCTGTAGATTCAAATACTATAACTGAATCTCTAACGGGTTCTCCCTTCTTGTACTCAGTAATTTTTATCTCATTATTGGGAGAGATGGCAATTTGGGTTCCGTCTCCGTCATGGAAATTCGCTCTTCCGACCTCCAAACCATAGTAATCATAGTAATACCATATACTGTCGGGCATTCCCATTTTATAATACGACTCTATCTGTATCTGGCCGTTATCATACCATTTGCTGCAATTTCCATTTAACAAGCCATGGCAATAATTATCAGACACTCTCAAAAGACCGGTTCTATCCCATGTGTTTTTCTGACCTTCAAGAACATTATCAACATAGTATTCCTCATATTCCTTCCCGCCATTGAAAAACCAACGAGTTGAATAACCATTCATCTTGCCATTTTTATAATTCGTCTCCTGAAGTATGTTTTCTCCATCATTGAAATACAATATGGTCTTACCGTGAGGCACGCCTCCTTTCATTTCAACTTGAGAGGTCTTATGTCCGAAATCATCAGTATATACGACAGTTTTGGTACATGCTATTGTTACAAATAACAATACAATCACGATAAATACAGGTCTTATTTTCATTTCATCAATCATTTAAGTTCCAATCAATTGGGGCAATACCATGACTCTGAAGATAGGAATTGGTTTTGGAAAAATGACGGCATCCGAAAAAGCCGCCTTTGCTGGCCGACAAAGGTGAAGGATGGGCCGCTGTAAGGATGAGATGCTTGCTCTCATCAATAAGATATCGCTTTTCCTTGGCATAATTGCCCCACAGGATAAAAACGACATTTTGTTTTTTGTCGGATACAGCCTTTATTGTTGAATTCGTGAACAACTCCCATCCCTTGTCACGGTGTGAACCGGCATAATTTTCACGAACAGTGAGAATGGCATTGAGCAGTAAAACACCTTCTCGCGCCCATTTGCTCAAATCTCCTGAGGCAGGAGCATCATATCCCAAATCATCATGCAATTCCTTGAAGATGTTTACAAGAGAAGGAGGAATTCTCACAGTTGGGTTAACCGAAAAGCACAGACCATTTGCCTGTCCCTTCTCATGATAAGGATCCTGACCGATAATCACAACCTTGACTTTATCAAAAGGGGTTGTATCGTATGCGGCAAAAATTTTGCTGCCTGGAGGAAACACATTATATTTGAGCTTTTCGTCAACCAAAAATGACTTCAATTGAGCGAAATAATCCGACTGGAATTCATTGTTCAACACTGCAAGCCACGAACTGTCTATTCTGGGATTAATTGTATTCATGATTTATAAGATTAACATTGCAAATTTAGCGATTTTTATCCATATAACAACCATCCTGCCCCTCCAGCTATGATAATCAACAGGATCGGATTTAATTTTAAGACTCTAACAAGGACAAACGAAACAATGAAAAAAATCCAGCTGTAATAATCTATGAATGTTTCGGGGGTTATCAGAGAAATTGCCGCTGCTGCGATAAGTCCGACAACAACAGTTCTGATTCCGGAAAATATTGAAGCAATCGTTTTATTGTTCCTGAATTTTTCATAAAAATACGAAATCAGAAGTACGAGGACAAGAGATGGGATGCATATTGCCGTTGTAGCCACAACCGAGCCCCAAACGCTGCCTGTAACTGTATATCCGACATAAGTGGCCGTGTTGATTCCAATTGGCCCTGGGGTCATTTGAGAAACAGCCACAATATCCGTAAAATCATTGACTGAAATCCATTGGTGCTTGACAACGATTTCATCTTGGATAAAAGAAAGCATGGCATAGCCTCCGCCGAAACCAAAAAGACCAATTTTAAGGTATGTCAGAAATAATTGGAGGTAAATCATTCTTCAGCTTGTTTAGTATTTCCGGTAAATTTGCCATAAATTAAGCCGCCCAAGCCGGCAACAAGCACTATCCAAATTGGTGAAACGCCAAGAAAGCTGATCAATATGGCGGCAATTATTGGTATTACGACTGTCTTCCACGTTATGCCAGCTGATTTGGCGGTAGTGAAAACAGGTACGGCTATCAGGGCAACCACAGCAGGACGGATGCCTTTAAATATGGCTGCAACCACAGCATTATCCTTAAAATGCGTGAAAAACATTGCAATCAGGAGTATTATCACGAAAGATGGCAACACAGTAGCAAGAAGACTCACAATACTGCCCAAGACCCCCTTTAGCCTGTAACCAATGAAAATGGAAGTATTGACTGCCATAACGCCAGGGAGTGACTGTGCAACGGCAATCACATCGAGAAATTCCTCTTTCTGAAGCCAATGTTTGTTATCAACCACCTCACGCTCAATAAGAGGTAACATGGCATACCCTCCACCCAATGTAAACGCACCAATTTTCGAGAATGTGAGGAAGACATCAAGATATATGTTCATCAATTGATAAAATAAAAAAGCGTGAAATCATACAATGACTTCACGCTCAATATTTAAATTATGTCTAATTCAAGATTAAATGATACCTTGAGCTAACATAGCATTTGCAACACGCATGAAACCAGCGATGTTTGCACCCTTAACATAGTTAATAGTACCATCAGCCTGTTTACCATATTTCACGCACATGTCATAAATGTCGTTCATGATCTTGTGGAGCTTCTGGTCAACTTCTGGAGCAGTCCAGTTGATGTGACCTGCGTTCTGGCAGATTTCGAGACCTGAAGTTGCAACACCACCAGCGTTAACAGCCTTACCAGGACCGAAAGGAATCTTAGCGTCTTGGAATGCAGCTATAGCAGCAGGTTGGCAACCCATGTTGGAAACCTCAGCAACGTACTTCACGCCATTGGCGATAAGTTCTTTTGCATCAGCTTCAGCAAGTTCATTCTGGAAAGCGCATGGGCAAGCGATGTCGCACTTAACCATCCAAGCCTTCTTACCAGCTGTGAACTTAGCCTTGCCTGGGAATTTGTCGGCCATATCCTGAACTTTGTTGCGGTTTGAAGCACGCATATCAAGCATATAGTCAATCATTTCCTTTGTAATACCATCAGGAAGTTCGCAAACGCCATCAGGTCCTGAAAGAGCAACAACCTTAGCACCGAGTTCGGTAGCCTTGATAGCTGCACCCCATGCTACGTTACCGAAGCCGGAGAGAGCAATACGTTTTCCTTCCATCTTGTCGCCTCTTTCCTTTACCATGCGTTCAACATAGTATATTGCGCCAAAACCGGTAGCTTCCGGACGGATGAGTGAACCACCCCAACCATAGCTCTTGCCTGTCAACGCACCAGTACTGTGTTCACGAGCGAGTTTCTTGTAAGCGCCATAAAGATAACCTATTTCACGGCCACCAACGCCAACGTCACCAGCTGGTGAATCCTGATCAGGACCAATGTTTCTCCAAAGTTCATACATGAAAGCTTGGCAGAAACGCATAATTTCTTCATTCGACTTGCCTACTGGGTCGAAGTCTGAACCACCTTTACCGCCACCAAGTGGAAGGTTGGTTAATGAATTTTTGAAGATCTGTTCAAAACCTAAGAACTTCAGCATTGAAACATTAACTGCCTTGTGGAAACGCAAACCACCTTTGTATGCACCTAATGCTGCATTAAACTGTACACGATAACCGAGATTTGTCTGAACTTCACCCTTGTCATCTACCCATGTAACTCTGAATGTGAAGATACGATCAGGTTCAACTAAACGTTCAACAATCTTTGCTTTTTCAAATTCTGGATGTTGGTTGTAAACTTCTTCAATTGATTCCAACACTTCTTTAACAGCCTGTAAGTACTCATTCTCTCCTGGGTGCTTTGCTGTTAAGTCTTGCATGATTTTTTCTACTTTCATAATTTTATTTATTACTTAAATAACTTGTAATTAATAAGTTAATTGATTAATTTTATTTTCCTTGGTTTGTAAATTCTGTTTTGCAAAGGTTGCTCTTATTTTTCAATTTTCAAAATATTTTTCAATTAATTTTATTCTTATGTATCTTTGCAAAAAAAACGATGAAGCTCAATCTCCTATTATGTGGCAAAACCGATTTCCCATGGACGGCAACAGGCATGGACATCTATTCAAAAAGGATAAAAAATTACGTGCCTTTCGACATAAAGGTTCTTCCCGACCTGAAAAACACAGCCAACCTTTCAGCAGATGAAATTAAAACCGCTGAAGGCCAAAAGATTCTGAATGCCATGACTCCTTCTGACTTCGTCATCCTATTAGACGAAAACGGCAGAAGCTTGTCCTCGGTTGACTTCGCATCAGACATTCAGAAACTGATGAACTCCGGTCGCAAAAATATCTTTTTCGTCATCGGTGGCCCTTATGGTTTCTCCAAAAAAGTGTATGAACGTGCCAACGACAAAATATCACTCTCACCCATGACTTTTTCGCACCAAATTGTTAGACTTATCTTCCTCGAACAGCTTTACCGCGCTTTTACAATCCTCAATAACGAACCATACCACCACGCATAATTGAGCCTGCATAATGAACTACGTTGAAGTCAACAATTTATATAAGTCTTTTGCTGAAAAAGTACTCTTCGAAGACATCTCCTTCAAAATCGAACAGGGCGAAAAAATTGCCTTGATAGCTAAAAACGGTTCCGGGAAAACCACCCTCATCAATATAATACTTGGTATCGAACTCCCAGATTCCGGTAAGATTGAACTTCGTAACGACATACATATCAACTACTTGAATCAAGACAATGATTTGAGTCCAAATGACACCATACTTGATACCATCTTCCAATCCGACAACCAATTCATCCGCTGCATCAAGAACTACAACCAATGCGTCATAAACGCCGCCTCACATAACCGCCAGGATATAGAAAATCTCGACAAAGCAATCAGTCTCATGGATTCATTTGACGCATGGACATACGAAAACAAAATACAGGAAATCCTACAAGTATTTGAAATTCCTGACCTCAACGAAACAGTCGGCAATCTGTCAGGCGGACAACAGAAACGGCTTGCCCTTGCAAAAGTCCTCATCGATAAAAGCGACATGCTGTTTCTTGACGAGCCCACCAATCATCTTGATATTGCTATGATTGAATGGCTTGAAAAATATCTCAAAAGAGAAAAAGTCACACTGTTTCTTATCTCCCACGACAGATATTTTATTGACAACGTATGTGATACTATCTTGGAACTTGATGACTGCTCTCTTTACCGATACAAAGGGAATTATAGCAACTTTTTGATAAAGAAAGCCGAACGTGAAGAACTCGAAGTCCGCAATATAGAACACGCAAGAAGCAAATACCGCATTGAACTCGAATGGATGCGCCGTCAGCCTCAGGCACGACAACACAAGTCGAAAAAAAGAGAAGAAGCATTCTACGATATAGAAAAAATTGCCAAACAACGTATTGACAATGATGAACAAAACAGTTTCAATGTCCAGGCCTCACGCCTTGGCAAGAAAATCATGGAAATATATGATTTGACGAAATCTTTCGGCGACAAAAAAATCATCAGTGACTTTTCATACACCTTCCTCAAAAACGACCATATCGGTGTTGTTGGAAAAAACGGCATAGGAAAATCAACGTTTTTTAACCTGATCACCCAACAACTTGCTCCCGATTCAGGCAAAGTCATAATCGGCAGCACCATTCGATTCGGTTATTTCGGGCAACAAGGGTTACAGCTTAATGACAACAAGACGATTCTTGAAATCGTAAAGGAATATACCGAAATGGTCAACATTGACAGTCGCGAAATGGGTGTCTCGCAATTCCTGACACACTTCAACTTCCCGCCTGCAGTCCAGCATAACAAATTCGGGAAACTCAGTGGCGGTGAAAAAAGAAGATTCTATCTCCTTCTCATTTTGCTTCAAAGTCCTAATTTTCTCATTCTTGACGAGCCCACCAATGACCTTGACATTCAGACACTTAATCTGTTGGAAGATTTCCTGAGCACATACAACGGAGTACTTCTGATTGCCTCTCATGACCGACTTTTTCTCGACAAACTCTCTGGACACATCTTCGCTTTTGAAGGCAATGGCGTCATAAAGGATTATCCCGGAAACTATACAGAATACACGGAATGGCGTAAACGCATGGATATCGCTATTCACAGAATTGAAATGCAAAAGGACAAAACCACTGACAGCAAATCATATAAGCCACAACGTGAAGAAAAAGTCCGCAAAGCCACTTATAAGGAGAAGAAGGAATACGAGCAGATAAACACCAAACTTGAAGAACTCGAACAAGAAAAAGAGGACCTTCTGGCTAAACTGAATATTCCCGATATGCCTATTGACAAACTGCAAACAATGAGCAGCCGTTTCGCTGAAATCGAAAACGAAATTGCCTCACTGGAAGACCGCTGGTTAGAATTATCGGAAATCGTATAAAATAAAAGAGATGCAACTCACATTGCATCTCTTTTATTTTACTTCTTACTTTAACCTAAAATCCAGGGCAATATTTCTCAATATCCTTTCCGAGATTCTTGTCACCATACGATTTCTTGTAAGAAGCGGCAAACTGTTCCGCAAGTTTCTTTGCAGCAACTGCGTACGCTTTCTTGTCAGCCCATGTGTTTTCAGGGACAAGAATATCATCAGGAACACCCTTTACATGCTTAGGAATATTCAGATGGAACACCTTGTCAACATAATAATCATTGGTTTTGCTGATTAAAGAGCCATTGAGTGCGGCATCAACCATCTTACGGGTATATACCAAATCAAAACGTTTTCCGACGCCATAACCGCCTCCTGTCCATCCTGTGTTTATAAGATAAACCTGCGTGTTGTGTTTCTCCATCTTTTCACCAAGAAGCCTTGAATACACATCCGGGTTGAATGGCATGAAAGGAGCTCCGAAGAAACGGCTGAAAGTTGCCTGTGGTTCCACAATGCCTGTTTCAGTACCGGCGAGCTTGCTTGTATAGCCCATCAGGAACCAAAGCATAGCCTGTTCTTTATTCAATACTGATACAGGGGGAAGAACGCCGTAAGCGTCAGCTGTAAGGAACAAAATAGTTGTAGGATGACCGCTTGTCGAACTTTTTTTGATATTTTTCAGAAAAGTAAGAGGATATGACGCTCTCGAATTTTCAGTAAGACGGTTGTCGTAATAATCGACAGTTCCATTAGGATAAACCATAGTATTTTCAAGAATTGCGCCATGACGTCTATAAGGAGCCTCATGCATGACTGCATCGTAAATATCCGGTTCCTTCTTAGGATTAATGTCAATCATTTTGGCAAAGCAACCATTCTCAAAGTTAGCTATACCATTGTCATTCCAACCATGTTCGTCATCACCGAGCAGAGCCCTGTTAGGGTCAGCCGACAACGTGGTTTTACCAGTACCGGAAAGTCCAAGCAGCAATGCGGAATCGCCCTTCTTACCTTCATTTGCAGAGCAATGAAGAGGAAGTATTCCGAACAGAGGCAAATAATAGTTCATCACTGTAAACATCATTTTCTTGAGTGAACCCATATAAGCCGAGCCTACTATCACACCGCAGCGACGGTCAAAGTCCATCGCAACTATCATATCCGATGAAGTGCCATCAGGCATTCTGCGAAGCAGTCCGTCATATTTCTTCTTGTCAAGTTTGTCATAAGGCATACAGAGAACCGAAAAGTCTTTTCCATAGAAAATACTCTTCTTTATGTTCTTAGGCACAGGACGAAACATATTATCTGCGAATACAGAATGTATCGCTGTGGAAGTAACAGTTGTCACAGGGAGCGCATAGTCCGGATCTGCCCCGATTACGCGATGGGTGACATACACATTCTTCTTGGTTTTCAAAAACTTAAGGGCATCCTCATATACCATGTCAAACACCTTCTCATCTATTGGCAGATTGTTAGGTGACGTCCAGTCAATATTCTTTTCTGAACAAGCTCTTTTGACTATAACAGTATCCTTAGGACTTCTTCCTGTTGATTCAGGTCTTGACCATGTGGCAAGGGCACCGCTTTCGCAAACTATACATTCATGATTATTAACTGCTTGGGAAATCATATCGCTTCTTCTCATGTCAACATGGACATTAGGAAGTTTTTTCAATTCATCTAAAAGTTTCTTTGTAGGTTCCATAAAAATATTATTAATTGTACTTATAAAAATTATTCAACTGTAATCTCATCAGCAAAAAGCCAAGCCATACCACCCGCACCATCGTGCCATGGCGGACAAGATATAATAGATTTGGCAACAACTTTGACATACTTGGCATTCTTGTCGCCTCTTACGACAAACTCATGTATTGAAGGTTCAATGTCTCTTTCTGAGATAGTATTTTCCACACTTTCATATTCAATAAAATTCTGGCCATCTTCAGAAATATAAAATGTTACTTTAGTAGGATAGAAAATCCATGAGTCCACATCCTGCAAGAAACCCATACTTATTTTCCTGACCCGTTTAAATTCATTCAAATCAACTACTGCAACAATATCCTGGCCCTGATATCCCTGCCATCCGCCTGTTCTGAAATTGATACCACCTCTAACGCGGTCAATCAAAGCATTGTTGCCTCCGGCTGAATATTGACTTTCATATTTCGAAACAAGTTTTATCTTACGATTGTCAAGTATTTTTGAGAACTCGGTGGAAATCACATTACTTTCTACACCTTCATCATTGATGCTGACAGCCTTTACAGTAGTTGTTTTTGTAAGTTCAAAAGGCTCTGTATATTCAATCGAGTGCTTTGTAGGAGTCTTCCCGTCAATCGTATAGTATATTTTGCATCCGTCAACTGGGGCAGCAATTCCAACCATGACCTTGTCGGTGAATATAGCCGACTCATTGGTAAAATACGGTACAGGATTAATTAAATAGTCCGAAATCAAATTCCTCGGGCGGTCTTCCTCAGCATTTCCAAATGACTTGTTAGGTTCATCCGACATATAAAACACAAGGTTGCCACCATTTGCAATATCTCCGTATGTAATATACGATTTTGTATATTCGTAGCCATTTAACTCCACTCTGTCAACGTAAATATTTTTTTCCGACTGATTTTCAGCAGAAACAGTAAAATGAGAGCCATTCTCAAGAGAGATGTCGGCTTTCTTCACATAAGGAGAACCGAGAATGAATTTGTTGTCACCTGGACATACAGGATAGAAGCCGAGAGAGCTGAAAACATACCACGCCGACATCTGACCGCAGTCATCATTACCGCAGAGACCGTCAGGGGCATTCTCAAACAATTCGCTCATAATCTGACGGACTATTTTCTGAGTCTTGTAAGGTTGACCTGCATAATTGAAAAGATATGCGACATGATGACTCGGCTCATTACCCTGCGCATATTGTCCTATGACACCTGAAATATCAACCTGGTCTCTACCGGTCATTGATGAAGACTCAGTAAACAGTTTGTCCAATTTGGCAGCAAACGCCTCAGCACTGCCATACATGTTCATCAAAGCAGTGACATCCTGCTGAACATGGAAATTATACTGCCAGCAGTTTGCTTCGGTATAGTTGAAATTGACCTCTGTCGGATCGAAAGGCACAAACCACATATTATTAGCTTTAGCGCGATGAAATCCTGTTATCGGGTCAAAAATATTCTTATAACTTTGAGCACGTTTGATGAATCTTTCATATTTTTCATTATCGCCCATCTGATAAGCCATCTGGGCAATACACCAGTCATCATACGCATATTCCAAAGTCTTGGAAACCGACTCATGTTCTATTTCTGAAGGGATAAAACCATATTCCTTATATGCCTTAAGACCAAAATAATCCAAATCGGCAGAATGTACCATTGCATTGAGAGCCAACTGCTTGTCATAGTTCAAGATTCTCTTTGCAAACGCATCATAGATAACCGGAATGGCATGGTTACCTATCATACAATTAGTCTCATTTGCAGCAAGTTCCCATACCGGAAGACGTCCACCCTGCTGATATTGAAGAAGCATTGTATTGACAAAATCATTGGTGCGTTTCTGGTCAATAATTGAAAGCAAAGGGTGCAAAGCACGATATGTATCCCATAATGAAAATACAGTATAATAATCATGGTCAGCATGATGTGTTTTAAAATCTCTTCCTCTATATTCACCATTAACATCAGAATAAAGGTTTGGCGCAATCATTGAATGATAAAGAGCGGTATAGAAAACGACCTTATCATCATCATTCATCGACTCAACCTTAATCTTACCGAGTTCATTATTCCAAAGTTTTCTTGTATTGCTGCGGGCCTCATCAAAAGAAGGCGCGTCACTTATGTTTTTACGGGCATTTTCAATACTGTTGGCAGAAATTCCGACGGTAATATATAAAGGCTTGTTAAGGCCATCAAATGAGACATATCCTTTTACATTTTCACCTTCCACAGAAGTAGCAGCGACTAAGGAATCGTTAAATATCAAACTGCTGGAAGTAAAAGGTTCGGAAAAACGTGCCACGAAGAAAAGTTCCTCATCCCGAGCCCAATATCTCGAACGTCTTTCTCCCACTATTTCATTATCACCGACAATCGATAATGAAGAATTAATGACATCATCCTGATGTGTAAGGTCAATTATCACATTACCGCCCCCTTTTGGATACGTATATTTATGAAAAGCGACTCTTTCAGTAGCAGTAAGTTCAACCTTAATATTGTAGTCATCAAGAATCACAGAATAATAGCCGGCTTCTGCATGTTCATTGTCATGACTGAAACGAGAAACATAACTATTCTGAGTTCCGTTGGAAATATCATTGGAATAGCAAATATCACCAACAGTAGGCATAAACAGAATATCACACAGGTCAAAGCAGCCAGTTCCATTAAGATGGGTATGAGTGAAACCATATATGACGCTGTCGGAATAATGATAACCTGAGCATCCATCCCAAGTCATACCTATACGTGAATCAGGGCTGAGCTGTATCATCCCGAAAGGAGCAGTTGCCCCTGGGAATGTATGTCCATGGAAATCAGTTCCAATCATGGGATTAACATATCTGGCATAATCAGAACTCTTTTTGCCGCAGGATACCAATGCAACAGCAATCGTCAATAAAATTAAAAACTTCTTCATGATAAAAAAAAAGCACCCTTTCGGGTGCTTTTTGATAATTAATATGTTAAACTATTTGATAACAACACGTTGTACAACCGTATTACCGTTATTTCTCAGTCTTACGAAGTAAATACCGGAAGTAGCTGATGGAATAGTTATTTCGGTAACATTAGCACTGTCAGTTGTCTTATAAACGAGCTGACCTACATAATTGTAAACCTCAACGTCATATTCACCATCTGTATTTACAGCAGCAAGTTTGAAAGTACCATCATTAGGATTTGGATATACAGTCATATCGATTTCAGTACCATCAAGTCCATCAGGTGAGAAGTAGCCGGAACGTAATACATCAAGTTCGACTTCATCTGCACCACAACCGTTGGATGCAATTACTGAAATCACAGCCTCACCTTCAAATGAAGGTGCCCAAGTGATAAACATTGAGTTCTCTTCAACTTCAAGAGTACCTGCTGATGCTGGTGATACTGTCCAATTGTAGGAATCTACCTTGAAATCAACATCAACATAATATCTTGTTCTTTCCATTAACATTGAAACCAAAGCAGGACCTTGTATTTCATCGAGTTCAGGTGTGTTGTTGAGTAAAACGTTTAATGAATAGTTTTTGACTTTACCTTCGCACACACGGATAGAAGCATTAACCTGAGCATATCCCACATAACCCTCAGCCCAAACGACTGTAGCTATATCATCAACAAATGTCAATGTACCAGCATCTCTTGGAGTTATTTTCCAATCATATTCCAAATAAGGTGAATCTTCTGTTGTTTCAAGCACATAAGTGCTTTCTGCTGCATCACATACAAATTCATCACCCATGATTGAACCTGTTAAATCAGGTGTTCCAAGGCAAGTGATTGTAATGTAATCATAGGAATAGAGCTCACATGGAGCCTCAGAATAACCTACCATTGCAAGTACAACCTCACCGTCATAACTGAGAGATGGATAGAAAATAGGATTTACATCAGATGGATTGCTGATATTACCTTCACCGGAAAGAATAGTCCAATATACCCAATCACAATTTTCAGCTGTTGCTTCTGCAAGCGGATATTGAGCAAGTTTGCGGCAAATAATGAAATCTTCACCTGCATAAACAACTGGAGCATTCTTAACAGTAAGTGTTACAACATTACTTATGAATGATTCTCCACAAGCATTGGTAACTATCAGATTATAAACGCCACCTTCAACAGGTTGGTAGTAAGGAGCATCTGCACCATCAATTGGGAAATTGTTGTGATACCACTGATAAGTTGCAGGAGTTTCACTGACTACTGAAGTAAGAGGTTCAAAGTCACCGCCTTCACATATAGTCTGATCATCGGAAATTGAAACTTCTATTTCATAATTGTCCCATGAAATAGTAACTGCAACAGTGTCTCTCTGAGTAGGACAATTAGGAATATAAACGACTACTCTGTAATATGATACTGTACCTTCTGCTGCAGCAGTATATTCAGCTGTAGTTGCACCATAGATTGAATACCATTCGTTATCACCTTCGCCACGAACCTGCCATTTGTATGCAGCATAATTCAAAGCGGTAAACTCGTTTTCAATTTCAGCTCTAAGATAATAGGTGTCCTCGCAAGTTGCAACAATCTGATTTGAAACGTCTTCACCAGTTTCATTAACAACCTTCAGACCAGTAATTTCACCAGGAACGTCAACAACAATAGCATCAACTGCAGGGTCGCATCCGAATTCATCACTTACTGATACTGAGAAATCAAGTTGTCCGTAAATACCTGATGCAACTACGTATGTGTAATAATTATTTGCACCTGAGTAAAGAACTGTTTCACCCAAATAGAATGTGTAGGTATATGCACCATGACCACCCTGTGCTGTAGCCAAGAGGTCGATATCACTGCCGTTACATACAATAGCAGGATCTGCTGTCAAATCTACTGTCAACAACTGATACCATTCGATTGTTACGATATTTGTCTCGAAATAATAATTAGGACAATCAACATCACCGACAATAGCCTTATAATAATAAACTAAATTATCTGTTGAATTAGGTGATGCTGGCTGATAGAAATTATCTTCTGTAACTACATCTTCAGTCCAATCTGCATCAGCAGCCTCTTTATACATCCAAGTATAGATATAATTACCGGAACCGCCTGTTGTACCATTTACAGTAAGTACACCAGCTGTTTCGCCTGAACAGAGATGTTGTTCAACAGGAGTAATGACTGCATCATCTATGGCATCGTAAACTACAACAGTAGCAGTTGCCTGTGATTCGCAAACACTTGAAGTAACAGTGAAGGTGAATGTTGTAGTTTGATTTACAATTGCAGTAGCGACCGGAAGGTTAGCATCTGTTATTACACATTCAGGATCAGCTGTCCACAAGTATGTGTAAGTGAGCTCATCACCACCGGAGACTTCAGCTGTAAGAGTGACTTCATTACCTGCGCAAGTAGGTGTTGGAGAGACTGATAAAGCGATATCTATAGGATTGATGAACTTATAATTCAAAGTATCATTGCTTGCATAAATATTATCACCCTTTGTGATGTAACCGCTTACTGTAAGTCTCGTATTGTATGCGATTTCATCAACTACCAATGGGTTGCCAGTGTAGTAAGAAGTAATATCACCTTCAACAACTACCCAGTTGTATGTGATATCATCGTAAGTATAATACAAAGGAACCATTGTGAATGTCAGAGGGAGATATCCTTCAGTACCGCAATAGGTACCTTCCGGTGTGGAAGCAACTATGTTGGATTCGATATAATCATCAGCATGGATATCTGTAACCTTTGACAGGCCGTTTGATGTGAAGAGTCCGTCGATGGTTACTTGCATACCGATTATCTCACCTATGCTATATGTTACGGAAGCACGTCTTGTTGAATCTTCCTGATATGAATATACGAACCACTGGAATGATTCACCGTCTGCAAAACCATCTTTTACATCAGGAGTATATTCGACATTGTCACTATATACAACTATTGTATTGTTAATACCTATCCAGCTGATATAGCCGCCGCATCTTGGAACGCCATCAAAGTCATTATAGAATATACCAACATAATTACCATAATTAAGAGGCTCACCGTTTACAAGTATTTCAGCATCGTTAGGAATAATTGTAACATGACCTAAATTACCGTGGAGAGGATCAATCTCCCATGGTACAGGAATGTATGTCCCAACAAAATTCTTTTCAATGTTATTAATTGGCATTAATTCAGTTGTATATGAAAGAGGATCGAATGCATAACACTCGAAAGCAGGAATTATAGTCTTTGGTTCAGTTGCACCATAAACTATGAAGTTTTCAACATAATATGCACCTGTTGCATCTGTAGTTGCAAGAACTTCATGAGTATCACTGTATATCAGAACTCCTGAAAGCGGATTACCGTTTGTATCTGTTACAACACCATAAATGGCAAGCATCAGATTGTCATCCTGAATAGATAATGATTTGAGTTCGGTAACAGTGTTGGCATGGAATACGAATTCTTCGTTATATGTGATAGGCATACCATAGAATACTGATTCTTCTTCCGGATATGATTCAACGTCATCGTATTCACCTATAGAAGTGGCTTCAAACTGATTGGAATAGATTGCGAAATAGATTTGCTGACCATCGTTGAAACCAGGAACGTATGCATCTCTACCGTATGCAAACAGACTGAACATCGGTTCTTCTCTGAACCATTGAGCAGCACCTGCGCATCTGTAATCTGTACCGTCAAAGTAAAATACGCCAATCCAGTCACCGTCATTAAGGTCTATACCGTTAAGTTTAGGTTCGAATCTGTGGATATCAGAATCATAAGGATATGTATAGAATCCGAATAAATTCTGCATCTGGCTTGAAATCTCAAATTCCCAAGGGCAATGCTGTAAAATGCCTGTAAAGTCAGCTGTAACGTCCTCAGTATTTGTGTCTAAAATCTTATATGAATAAGGGGCAAAATAATAACCTTCCTTCTTTGGAAGAACTCTTCCATTGAAAGGATAGTCCTGAACAACATATTCATAATAGCCATTAGCATCTGTATAGACATTGGAAATCAAATCACTGCCTTTATAAATTCTTACAGTGGTATTTGCCATCGGAAGACCAAGCTCATCTGTAATTATACCACTGATGGTATATAAATCTGTATGAGCTATGAAATTGAGGGTCTTGTTTTCTGTAAGTGTCAAATACGTAGCAGATTCAGGCTCGAATGTGTAATTAAACTTATAAGGGGTTATTGTAACATCCGTAGTGCCGGAAATGAAGGAAAGGATATATTCACCGTTTACATCTGTAGAAGTGAATGAATAATTTGTTGACATTAATACAACGTCAGCAACTGGATCTCCGTCCTCACGTCCCATTGTGACAGTACCTGAAACAGTCACCACATCAGCTTCAGCTTCCATGGTAGTGATAACTGACGTGCCATTATATGCGAACAGACCGTTATCAGAATTTGGGAAAGGATGGTCAGGATCAGTGATAATAGAACCTGCAGGCTGATAAGCAACGTTAGCTGCAGGAACATAATATTCAG
Organism: Bacteroidales bacterium; assembly: GCA_016285515.1. Lineage (GTDB taxonomy): Bacteria > Bacteroidota > Bacteroidia > Bacteroidales > BM520 > RGIG7150. The sequence continues at coordinate 97,214 of JAEEQW010000008.1, read as the reverse complement.
CAGCTGCACCGGTAATGTTTGAATAAATGACATAAGTCAACTGATGTCCGATAGTTGAACCGTCATCATTACCAAAAGCTGTGATATAAAAGTTATCGTCAATATTGCCGTTGAACTGTTTTGCACCTAAACATTGATCTCCATCGAAAACTCCAATCCAATCACCAAGATTAATGGAAATTCCAGCGATAGTAGGCCAGAAATCGATCTCAGATGGAATAAAACCGCCATAAATGATGTGCATCTGTGGTGTCGGGGTATATTCCCAAGGACATGCGAAAGCAGCACCAGCGAAATTTATTCCAGCCTCATCAGCATATACTGGACTAACAGTTTGAGGAACAAAGCTATACTCTGGATAATAAACAGTTATGATACCTGCACAGCCTTCCTGTACAGTGAATTCATACAAACCGTCAACATCAGTAGTAGTAGTCAATGCTACTGCTGAGTTAAGTCTGTAAAAACTCACAATAGCATCCTCGACTGGACTGTTAGACCCGGTAGTAACATAACCTGAAATCTCAAAAGATGCAGGCATGTCACTCTGCGCCTTGATTGCTGTAGGCAATAGGCACACAAGACTAAGAATTAATAAAAATTTCTTCATAATTTTAATTTTATTGATTATTACTTTTTTTTATCATATTTATTTAAATATCAACACATTACAATACGCAAACCTGCTATTATTCATAACTAGTTATCGCATTATATTTTACCTTGCAAATATAACTAAAATAATCCAATCTATCTTAGATTTATAATTTTTTTTTAACAGACTTTTTAACCTTAATGAAGAGAATTTTTCAACAAAATATTCACAAAAAAAGAGCCTCTTCTGCGGCTGCAAAAGAGGCTCTTTTTTGGGGTAAAATTGTAATGCTTATTTCTTAACGAATTTCTTTACGATAACCTGATCAGCATCAACAATCTTAACTGAATAAACGCCTGACTTCAAATTGGAAACATTGATAACAGTATTAGCTATGACAGGAGTCTGACTGTGAAGCTTACCGTCTTCGAGACTGAAAACATAAGCCACAGCATCTTCTGAGAAGGTGCCTTTAACTGTCAAGTTAACAACAGTAGTTGCAGGGTTTGGATAGAGATCAACACTTGTGATATAATCATCGATACCTTCAACAACCATAACACCCTTGACAATGGAGATGCCATTTTCAGCGAAGATGTCATCGTCGTATGAAGATTCGAAATCAACATCGAGATTGAAAACTTCATTTGTTGAAGGGCGATAAACTCTGAAGTTCATCTGCTCATCTTCATTGAAGCCGTCAATTCCGTATGCTTCATTCATACCGTAAACGAGGAATGCGAATCCCTGGCCATAATAACCGCCCATACCAGCGCAGAAACCGTCAGCTGTGAAAGCACCGATTACATCGCCGTATTGAAGTGAAGCAAGAGCTTCAGCAGGAACACCTATTGTATGAGGATTGATATTTGCTACAGGAATATTCCATGGGGTTTCAGGATATGAGAAAGCATTACCGGCTTTAGCTGCAACACCAGCGATTTCAGTGAAATCAACTGCTGCTGAAGGAGCCTCGTTAAAGAATACATCGTATGCACCACCAACTTCCATTAAGAAGTTACCCATTGTCATACCAGCCATATAAATGGCAGCGTGGCCGTCGATACTTCTAATAAGTAAAGCTTTGTCTTCAACTGAAGCAGCAGCAAAGAAATCGGAAGTCCACATATTCTTGTCAGGAATAAGCATAGGAATCATACTCCAACCTTCTGGGAATGTCTTTTCAGCAGGATTAACGACAGTACCCTTGAAAGTGAGGGTTACAGGATTAGTTTGGTGAACATAAGCCTGATAGCCGCTATATACATCCCATTTGAAAGCAGTTTCTTCAGGATCCGGGAAAGCAGGAGTTGGGTTATAACCGCCTTGAATTCTATTAACTACAGAAATACCACTAGCATTGGACCAAGGAAGGCCGCTATCGTCAAAAATAGCATCTACAGTCTTCTTTGTATTGATGAAAGTTGACAGGTAGTTCCATCCTCTGTGTAAAGTGACATACTGAATGGTATCATTATAGCCAGTTGGCATTTGGAAGCCTTGGAAGAAAGGAGTTGCAGTATAGGAAGTACCCAAGTTAGCAACTGTCTCACCAATGGTCCAGCTCAGCAGACTGCTTCCGGAAGTGCCGTTACCACCAGCAGGGGAAACGACTTGTCTTGTAATGCCCTGAGCAAAAGCACCACTTAGGAAACAACAACTGATTAATATGATTAATAATTTCTTCATTATAAAAACTTTCTGAAATTTAATAATTTGTTTGTTTATCAAAAGTTAAGAGTATATTTCAACTCTTAACTTTTAATTAAATTTTTACTTGGAAGTACCTGCAACAGCATTCCACTGTAAACCTGAACCGTTATCGTAAGCAATGTACATAACGTTCTTACCGGTTGAAGTCAAATAAGCAACACAAATCTGACCTTCCTGTGATGGAGGATAGCTTGTATTCAAATCAGTTACATAATTCAAGCCTAAAGTAGCTGGATAGTAAGGGATAGAAATACCACTTGAAGTAGTATCAAGAGTACCGTTAATCTTAACATTACCGTTAACAGCCAAGTTACCATCGATAGCAACATCGCCTACGAAGAAGCCAGCAAATGCCTTATCATTTACATTACCGTCGCCGTTTAAATCTTGGAGTCTGTTCCAACCTGCAGGGCCAAATGCATCATATAACTTACCAGTTGTGGTAATATTGTAAACAATTGTACTTAAACCAGTAATAACTTCCAATGAAGGGATATCTGTTGCCAAAGCAGCTTCAGTCTGTTCCCATTCTGAAGTGATAACAGCAGGAGTAGCAGCACCTTGGAATGCCTTGTAGATTCTACCTGAAGCAGCTTTGAAAGTAGTGTTGGTTGTCCAAGCAGTTGTTGCTGTACCAGCATCACGGCTAACAGCCAACTTGCCCTGAACGTGAACATCACCTACGAAGAAACCAGCAAATACCTTATTATCACCGCTTGCTACATCCCATGGATTGCAAACGAGTTCTTCAGTAATACCATATATTTTAGCACCTAAAGCACCGATACCATTTCTAACTGAAGGATCAGAAGCGAGCTTCTCATAACCGGTAACAGCAGCATGAGCACTTGTCCAGCCATAACCTGTTGGAGCAGTACCACCTAAAATACCTGTGAAACCAGTAACATCACCACCAAGCTGAATAGTATAGTCAGCATCAACCATCTTATATTCCATTTCGTCTACAGCTGTAGTTTGGAATAAAGCTGTATGAGAAACGAGTCTGTCAGCAGCAGCAGTACCTGTAACAGCAACATTACCGTGGAAGAAACCAGCTAAAACGAGATTGTCACCTGTTGTAAGACCAAATGCAGTGATAAGATCAGCATTAGTAACTTCAAACAGAACTGAACCTAAAGAACCAACACCATCAAGATTGTTGTGACCAACAACTGCAGATGTAATGTGATTAACACCATAAGCATTGAATTCATCTGTTGAAGCGCCAAGTAAGCCCTGAACAGTGTAAATGTCAGTAACTTCATCTCTCAGTTGAACCTTCATAACCTTCTTTGTGAATTCAGAAGCGTCCTTAATAGTATCTGAAAGTTCCATATGACGAACTGTAAGATCATCGAATTCGCCAGTTGTAGCTTCAATAGCATCAGCTGCGATATTATCTGCAGTGATATCACCACCTTCAAAGAGGTCAGAAACGATCTTATCAGCGAAAATATAGTTAGCATCTATTGAATCACCTGTAGCATTGCCGAAAGTTAAATCAGCAGTCTCAACCTTATCAATATTAGCATAATCAGCTGTGATTGAATCAGCTATAAGGTTAGTGAAAGTAACCAAATCGTGGAATCTAACTGGTTTGTAGAAGTCGAAACCACCTTCAGCAGTTCCCTGCATTGCCAATGGAGCACCATGGTATTGACCAACAGTAATCATATTGGTATATTCTGAATTGTATTCAGCTGTGTTAGCTTCGATAGAACCGAATGCACCAGTAGCAGCATCTAAAGTCTGTATTGTAGCCTGATTTGCTGTAAGAGCATTAGAGATGTTTGCGTTATGTTGAACATGGAGGTCATAGAATTCAGCATCGCCGAAGTGAGCTTCACCACCAACATATAATTCATCACTGATATTAACATCACCAACGAAATAGCCAGCCCATGGATGGTCGCTTATGCGTGCACCTAAAACACCATATGCGTCATCAGCAAGACCACCTACCAAAGCATATAAATCGAGGCCATCAACGCCAGTTGCTCTTGACATAATGCCCATAGGACCCTCAATATAAATAGGAGCATAGTCAGCTTTAGTTGTTGGAGTGGTATTGATTTCTCTACCCATATCATAAGCATGCTGTAAACCTTCAGCATCCCAAGCCAGCAAGTTATCAACATCATCTCTTAATTCAGCGATTTTATTACCATAGTCAGTGAGGGTACCATGAATAAGATCAATCTGATAATAGATATCGTCAACAGCATCCTGTAAGTCAGCGATGTCAGCAACAGCACCTTCTATTATTGCCTGCCAAGGATCGATAGGCAGATAAATATTAGCCAAATCATCAATTACATCCATGATGTCATCATATACATCATCATAAAGAACATCGTACATTTGATTCAATGCAGCGTATGTTGGAACATAGTTAGCTTCACCCTTACCTTCATCCAATGGATAATCAACATCAAAACCGAGGATTAAGCTTGAAGGAGTCAGAGCATTCCAAATCTGGAGTGTATGGAGGGAAGTACGACCGCTGAAATAGTTATTACCACCAGCATAAATACCACCGTCAGTAGCGATTGAAGCGTTGCTGTCATCAGCATTTTCATCAGTTACTTCAGCATCACCAGTACCTAAAACAGTAGCCTTATTGTTAACTGTGATATTTGTGAAAGTAGCAGTGTTAGGCATTCTGTAATAGAGAGCTGTATCAGCGATAACAGCGTGGTGAGCGTTAACAGCATAAGCAGCTTCATCAGCATTGTCAGCTATAAGAGCATGAGCAGCTTCAGCAGCATTGTCAGCTACAAGAGCATGAGCAGCTTCGTCAGCATTGTCAGCAGTAAGAGCGTGATTAGCTTCGTCAGCCTCACCAGCAACATCAGCATAAAGAGCTTCATAAGCGCTCATTGCGATATTAGCATTTTCAGCATAATCAGCAGTTTCAGCGTTACCAGCATTCCATGCAAAAAGAACTGTGTCAACATCGTCTAAAGAAGCCTTGAAAGCTTCCAATGCAGCGTATGAAGGGATATACTGTTCTAATGGCTGACCAGCACTCAATGGATAATCGTCATCTATACCAAGAATAGTATTAGCATTTGTAAAAGTAGTGTTGTAAATCTTGAATGACTGAGCACCAAGAATACCATTGAAATAAGAAGTACCTGCAGCATAGATACCACCTCTGGTAGCTATTGAAGCACTACTGCTTTCAACACTCCACTGATCCACACCAAAATCACCGATTAAAGCAGGACCAACACCTGAGAAAATAGCCTGGTTGGTAACATTAATGTTGGTGAATGTAGGTGATGTAGGAAGGTTAAATTCAATAACAACACCATTAACAACGAGTTCACCATTTTCATTAACGTAAACGTTGTTTGCAACATCAGCAGTCAAAGCATGACCAGCTTCAGCAGCATAACCAGCTTCAGCAGCATAATCTGCATAGTTAGCAGTTTCAGCATTATATGCATTCAAAGCGTAATCAGCATTCGTAGCCTTATCTGCGTATGGAACAGCGTTGATTACCTGTGACGAAGTAGCTATAACTTCATCCTCTGCATAAAGAGTGATTTCGAGAGTTGGCTGAGCCATTTGTGAGAAATCAACACCCTCGCAAATAACAGCACTGATGATACCTTCAGTTGGAGTTGCAACAACAGTACCTGTGTATGCACCTACTGTCCATTCGATGGTAACATCTGAAGTAATGGAAGGATCAATTGCAGCCTGGTAATTGAAACCATTGCTTTGTGCAAATGAGCTTAAACTCAAACCCACCAAAATAATAGCGCATGCAAGGCGGGTCAACGAATTCAGTAAATTTTTCATCTTCATAATTTTTTTAAATTTTTTTGTTTATTGATTTAATTAATTCTATTTCAAATTTTTACTTTCAATAATTTTTTTTGGTTTTTGGGCCTGGCGACTTTCCGCTTCAGCCTGTTTGTTTTTTAGTTTTTTGTTTATCATGTCCCCATATTTTTTGGAACATGAGGACAATCGGCATAGTTAAAACACTAAATGAATAGTGGTTTTTGAATTTCCAATATTCCCTTCAACGAGTCAACTATTTAAGAATCAGTTACCAAGAACTGTTGTTAGATTTACATTTTGCGTTATTTTTCAACTCACAAAAATAACTCTTTTTTTTTTATGTACAATACAAATCAAATTTTTTTTTCTATGAAATTTTCGGCTGTTTTTTGTAATTTTTACAAATCGTTGAAATTCAACATGTTACAATTTGCATCCCTAAAACTTTGTTAACAATTTTAAGTTATCAAACAGTATCTCTTATTATTATAAAATATTATGAATCAACAAATTAAAAAAAATAGTCCGAACTTTTCAACAAAAAGAATTGTTTATTTATCAAAATATCAGTTAAAACGCCTTTTATACCTAAATTATTTATACTTTTGCAAAAAAACAAGATATGGAAACGATAATAGACAGAGCAAAGGAGTGGTTGTCAGAAGATTTCGACCCTGAAACCCGTCGTCAGGTTGCAGAATTAATCGAAAAAAACGACGATGAACTGAATGATGCATTTTACAAGAATCTAGAATTCGGCACCGGCGGACTACGTGGCATAATGGGGCCGGGCACCAACAGGATGAATATTTATACAGTATCAATGGCAACGCAGGGACTTGCCAACTATCTGAAAAAATGCTTCCCTGACGAGGAACTGTCTGCTGCAATTGCATACGACTGCCGCAACAACAGTCGCCTGTTTGCCACCAAAACAGCCGAAGTGTTATCTGCCAATAATATAAAGGTATATCTTTTTGACGATATGCGCCCGACACCTGAACTGTCATTTGCAGTAAGAGAACTGAAATGCAACACCGGTATCGTTATCACGGCATCTCACAACCCAAAGGAATACAACGGGTACAAAGCCTACTGGAATGACGGCGCCCAGATTATCGACCCTCATGATGTCCTTATTATTAAAGAGGTATCAAACATCAAGTCGATGAAGGAAGTCAAAACAACCCCCAAACCCAATCTTATTAATATAATAGGTAAAGAAATTGATGATATATATCTGAACAAGGTTCTTGCTTTGTCACTGAACCATGACATTGTCAACCGCCATAAAGACATTTCAATAGTATATACCCCACTTCATGGTACAGGTATGAAACTTGTACCTAAAGCATTAGAGATGTACGGGTTTGCCAATGTCCATAAAGTGGAGCCCCAATGTGTACCCGATGGTAATTTCCCTACGGTGCAATCACCAAATCCGGAAGAAGGCTCTGCATTTAAGCTTGCTATCGAACTGGCAGAGAAAGTCAATGCAGAATTAGTTCTCGCCACAGATCCGGACGCCGACAGAATAGGAATTGCAGTAAAAGACGACAAAGGCCAATACATGCTTCTCAACGGCAACCAAACAGCCTCCATCCTATTCTATTACCTTATCAAATGCAGGAAGCCTTCGACATTACCTTATTATATAGTAAAGACTATAGTTACCAGTGACATACTCAACAGGATGGCCGAAAAGGAAGATGTGGAAGTGTTCGAATGTCTCACCGGATTCAAACATATTGCTTCTGTAATCCGTAAAAATGAAGGCAAGAAACAGTTTCTTGTTGGCGGAGAGGAAAGCTACGGCTACCTGTGCGGTGATTTCGTAAGGGACAAGGATTCAGTCATGTCAAGCTGCCTTATAGCCGAAGCAGCAACATGGGCAAAAGAAAACGGCATGACCATGTATCAGCTGCTCCAACATATATGGAAGGAATACGGTCACTATCAGGAATCATTGAGAAGTGAAGTGAGAAAGGGCCAGCACGGTGCTGAGGAGATAAAGCAGATGATGATTGATTTTCGCAGCAATCCGCCCAAGGAAATAGAAGGTTCAAAGGTTGTGGAAATAAGAGATTATCAGACACTTAAAATCACAAACATGTTGGATGGCAGCGTAAAGGACATAGCAGATATCCCGCAGTCGAACGTGCTGCAGTTTTATCTCAAAAACGGAACGAAGATTTCCGTTCGTCCGTCAGGCACTGAGCCAAAGATTAAATTCTATCGCAGCGAAATCATCAAATAAATCACCGTGGAGACGTGATCATATTGCGTCTCTACAATGCCTCACCGAATCCGCGACAAACAAATATCAACGTTTCAACCGTTGTTTTGCCAATTCATAATCAGGCTTGATTTTCAACAGATATCTGTAACCCGAGTCGGCCTTGGCAGTATTTCCGAGCAATTCATACGAATATGAACGGTTATATATTGCATCGTAATAATTGGAGTCAACAGCTATGGCTCTGTCAAACCAGATTATAGCAGTGTCAAAGACATTGAGTTCCGCCAAATATATATATCCTGCGTTATAGGATGCGAGCACATACTCAGGATTAAGCTCATAAAGTTTGCTGTAATTCTCGACAGCTTTTCTGAACTGGCCATTCTGCTGATAATAGACCCCCAACATATAGTAGGCATCATTGCTTTTGTCGTTAATGCTCAGAGCATTTTCAAGGTATCGCGGAGTCAAAGGAGTATTCTGCACAAGGTTGACTGTTGCAAGCTGCATATATGCAGGGAAGAAACTGTTGTCAACCTGAACCGCCCTATAAAAATTATTAATGGCAGAAGTTGTATCTCCCTTACTCAAGTCAATCTCCCCAAGCAAACTGTAGGAATAAGGGTTCACCGGCTCCAACTGTATTGACTTAAGAAGGTAATTTTTGCTAAGTTCATAATTATCAAGAAGATAAAAATGCTTACCCAAGGCATAGTAAACCTCATAATTGGTATTGTCAAGGGATTCGGCATAGTTGAGAGAGAGTCTTGCCTGATTCGGATTACCAAGTCCCCAATACACATCGGCGAGCAGCAGAAGATCTTCGACATTGTTGCCTTTCAGCTGCATAGCCATTTGGATGTCATAAAGAGCATTCACATAATCGTTCTTTTCATAAAGCAGTTCAGCCCTGCAGGAGTAAAGTTCACCGTTGGTTGTATCATAAGCGAGTATAACATTCAAAGTGTCAAGATTATTACAAATATCGACATCCCCACTGTCTTTTCCACTTGGCTGGTTTGTGTTGCATTTACAAGAAACCAGCAGAGCAAATGCCAAAATGAAGAAAGGGGCTAAAAAGCCCCTGTTTAAATAATCAATCATGTTCTTCAACCAAATCAACTTTCAAATCATTGATTTTATGTTCGAGTTCAGCAACAAGATCCGGGTTGTCTTGTAACAGGTTCATAACCGCATCACGCCCCTGCGCAAGCTTTGTTTCGCCGTAGCTGTACCATGAGCCGCTCTTTTTGATGATATTGTTTTCAGCGCAAATATCCACAATTTCACCCATACGATTGATACCTTTCCCGAAAAGAATATCAAATTCAGTAACTTTAAAAGGAGGAGCAACCTTATTCTTCACAACTTTAACCTTAACATGGTTTCCGATGACAGTATCACCATCCTTGATTTGGGACATCCTGCGAATATCAAGTCGGATGGAAGAATAAAATTTCAGTGCATTACCGCCGGTAGTGGTTTCAGGATTTCCGAAAAGTATACCTATTTTTTCACGTAGCTGATTGATGAATATACAACAACAGCCGGTCTTGGAAATATTAGCTGTTAATTTTCTGAGAGCCTGAGACATAAGGCGTGCCTGAAGCCCCACCTTATTATCCCCCATTTCACCTTCAATTTCACTTTTAGGGGTAAGTGCAGCGACAGAGTCAATTACAATGATATCGATGGAACCGGAACGAATAAGAGCATCTGCAATTTCGAGAGCCTGTTCACCGCAGTCAGGCTGTGATACGAGAAGGTTCTCTATATCGACGCCAAGTTTGCCTGCGTAGAACCTGTCAAATGCATGTTCCGCATCGATAAACGCAGCAATGCCGCCAGCTTTTTGAGCCTGAGCGATTGCGTGCAGGGCAAGAGTTGTTTTACCGGAAGATTCAGGACCGTAGATTTCGACTATCCTGCCACGAGGATAACCTTTTACACCAAGTGCAAGATCAAGTCCAATGGAACCGGTCGGAATAACAGGGATAGTTTCAATCTCGGAACTACCGAGTTTCATTACGGTACCTTTACCGTAAGTTTTTTCAAGACGGTCGAGAGTAAGCTGAAGGGACTTCAGTTTCTCATTTTGAGCAGTTTCTGTCATATTTAAATTGATTTATTTACTTTTTAATAGCAGAAGATGGAAAATGTCCACATCAAAAATGAAAATTTTTACAAATGTACGTAAAATTTTCAAATTGACCGTGCGAAAGGGCTTTAATTATTATGGAAAGTGCAGATAGAAGTAAGGGCGCACTTGTTGCAAAGAGGACGCTGTGACTTGCAAACATACCGGCCGTGAAGCAGGAGCCAATGATGTGCATCAGGAATTAATTCAGCAGGAAACAATTCAGTAAGTTGGTTTTCAGTTTCAAGAGGAGTGGATGCACTTGCAAGGCCTATGCGGTTGGCGACTCTGAAGACATGGGTATCGACGGCAAAAAAGGGTTTGTTGAAAGCGACAGACATGACAACATTGGCGGTTTTACGTCCAACTCCCGGCAGAGTCATAAGCTGTTCGCGGGTTTCCGGCATCATACCGTTATAATCTTCGACTATAATTTTGGAAAGAGAGATAAGGTGATTTGTTTTGCTATTAGGATAAGTGCAGGATTTAATACAATTAAAAACCTCGTCGAACGAAGCAGCGGCGAGGGATTCAAAGTCAGGAAATTTAGAAAACAAATCAGGAGTAATAAGATTTACTCTGGAATCTGTACACTGAGCAGAAAGAACAACTGAAACGAGGAGTTGATAGTTATTCTCAAAAACGAGTTCAGAACGTGGATTTGGCGAAACGGTCTTAAAATAATTAATAAGGTATTCTAAGGACTGTTTGTCAAATCGTCTTTGATACATAATCAATTAAACAAATAAGCACGAGATTTATATGAATTATCGATTACTATCTGACAATGTGCGTAGAGCATAATGTTTGATAATGCATCACCATTGATAATCAGTGAATACGAACGTGGTACCGAATTAACAGCAGCCTGGTAAGATTCACTGGAGGAATCGTTACTCTTAGTACTTTCATTAATATTATTAGAGGAGGGTAAATTTTTATTCATTCGTTCAAATTTAGTTAATAAAATATCAACTAATAAACGAACCACTGCCTCTAATATTGTTGAAGAACGATATTTTTTTCTTTTAATAATTTTCTGATGTTGATGAGAGCGTATCTCATTCTTCCTAAAGCTGTATTAATACTGACACCTGTAAGAGCAGCAATGTCTTTGAAACAGAGATCACAATACAATCTGAGTTTAAGAACTTCACTTTGTTCTGGTGGCAGCATGTCAATCAACATATTCAGTTGTTGCCTGTTATAATCTGCAATCAGCTTATCCTCAGCAGACATTTCATACGTTGTATGATCGTCAGCAAGGCGATTCAAATCATAAGGTACGCAAGCATCACGCTTTGACTTTCTGAAAGAATCAATTATTAGATTATGTGCTATAGTGGTTATCCACTGGTTGAATTTTCCCTCGTCCTTATAGGTACCATTCCTAAACATTTGGATAGCCTTTATAAAAGTTTCCTGAAAAATATCATCCACCAAGGCATAATCATCCACTAACGTTCTGATATAAGAATACACCTTCGCCTTATAGCGGGCAACAAGGATTTCAATACTACGAATATCACCGTTCACATAGCGGCTAATCAATTCATTATCAGAATATTTTGCTACTTCTTTCATGTTATTACAATTTGATTTAAAATTGTAACATCAGTCGATATATCCTCCTTTTTTGGTTAAACAATTGTTTTAATAACTCAAATAACGCAATTTTTATTCTAACATCTGCAAAAATAATACATTTTTTCAACATTAATTATTCTTTGCATAAAAAAAATCAACAAGTTTATTCACTTTGTATCGCTGAAAATGGTGATATTCTGCCAATCATGTACGAAGGAATGACAGAGGCTAACAGACACAGGAGCAAAGCCGAAATATTCACTGTAATTATCGCAGCAACGTTAATCTCTACAGGAACTGTTGACATATAATATGATTCCTGAGAAAGTTTGATTATTGAAAAATATTTCTGCAACACAGACAGGGTTATGGCAAGCACATCGCCTATAATCACTCCTAAAGCAGAAAGATACAACGATTTTGTCATAAAAACGATTCTGACGGAACGATTATCCATCCCCAAAGCTTTTAAGACACCTATCATCGAGGATTTCTCAATGATAATGATAATCATTATAGAGATAACTGTTATCGCGCAAACCACAGCCATCAGGGTTATAAGCAGTATTACATTCGTATCCTGAAGATTCAACCAGTCAAAGACCTGCTGGTTAATCTTATAATATGGGAAAACCATGCTGTTGTAATCCAAGAAGGAATTGGCATAATCCACATATTCATCGGTATTTTTTGATGATTTGAGAAACACCTGATATCCGGTGACTTCATTATTATTCCAACCATTTAGTTTTCTGACGTGGTTAATATCGCCAACAACATACAATTTATCATAAGTGCTGAAGCCGGATTCATAGATACCTGCAATCACAAAGCGTCTGATGCTCGGTTTGTCTTCCCTCATAAAGTACATGGATATCTTGTCATTGACGTCAAGCAGCAACTTATCGGCAAGGACTTTCGATATTACAACTGAATCATTAAGTACTGTATCATTGAAAGCGGGAAAGGAGCCTTTGACAAATTCTCCAGAAAAACAAGACGTGTTGAAATCGGGACCGATGCCATAGAGAACAACACCTTCAATCATGTCAGGTGTTTTTATTATGCCACCCTTATATGCATATCCACTTAATGAAACAACATGCTTGTCTTTTGCCAAAAGAAACACTGACTCAGGTTTGAGAGAGAACGGTGGAGATTCAAGCGATTCATTGTTTGTGATAGGCAAAACCCGCGCATGACCGATAAAACCAACCACTTTTCTTTCAACTTCATGCTTAAAGCCAAGCACAATAAAGACCGACAAAAGCATGACAGCAACGCAGAGGGCTATGGTTCCGACGGATATGGCCACTATATTCCTGGAATAATCGGACTTGCTGCCTCTCAGTATTTTCTTTGATATGAAAAAGGATGCTTTCACAGAAAAGAAATAAAGTTGAAATTAAAAGCCGAAATTATTGGTAAATCAGATATTTTGACCGGATAGCCTTAAAACTGTCAAGTTCGGACTGCCAGCCGGATCTTATTTTCTCCGCGGACATCCCTGACATTATCTGACGTTGGAGTTCATCGCTGCCGACAAGTTTTTTAAAATAAGGGGTGAAAAACGACTCACCTACCTTGAGTTCATTATATAATTTAATAACCAATTGAATATCAACAAAAGAAACACTGGAATCACGCATTGATATCCCTTCGTTGACTAGGGAATAGCCTTTACATGGAGTATTTTCAAACTTAGGGTTGGTCACAACTCCAGGTATTGTAACAGGAGTAAATATAGTGTCGCCTGTTTTAAGATCAGGATGGCCGACTATTTCAAAAGGGTGGTTGGTACCTCGTCCGACAGAAACCACTGTACCTTCGAAAAGGCAGACAGTCGGATAAAGCCATATTGCATTCATTGTCTGCAAGTTGGGTGAAGGGTTGACTGGAAGTCGGTATATTGTTGCGTGTGTGTAATTATCTATAGGAATGACTGTCAGATTACATTTGCCGGAGTGAGACGAAGTGGACAGCCAGCCTTCTCCATTGACCATTAAGCCATATTCACCAATAGTCATGCCATAGACTACAGGCACATGGTGCAAGCCGACAAAAGACTCATACCCTGATTTTAAGACAGGACCATCGACATAATGTGCATTAGGGTTAGGCCGGTCAAGAATAATAACAGGGACATTATAATCGGCACAAGCCTCCATGACGTATGTCAGAGTTGAAATATAAGTATAAAACCTTACACCCACATCCTGAAGATCAAAGAGAACCAAGTCTAAATTTTTCAAATCTGCAGCAGTAGGTTTCCGATGATTTCCATAAAGTGAAATAACAGGGATACCAGTTCCGGGATCAATTGAATCGTCAATGTGCTCGCCTGCCCCGGCATTTCCGCGAAAACCATGTTCAGGACAAAAAATAGCCCTAACACTAACACCATTGGCGACAAGAAAATCCACAAGATGGACACCATTGACTATTGAAGTCTGGTTGGCTACCACACCGACATTTTTACCTTTGCATTTGTCAAGATACAATTCAGGTCTTTCTGCACCAACAATGACATCTGTCGGGGAACCTGGGTCAATCATCTTTTCTGAAGCCGATTCATTATATGTCGGTGAACTTGGGTCAGTCACCTTATCTGATGCCGATTCAAAATATGAAGAGCATCCCACATTGAGGAAAAAGAGAAATATAAAGAGAAGGTGATGCATAAAAAGAAAAAAAACAATAAAGAGACGACGGGGTGATAAAAATAATAGAGACGGGTTGCCGTCTCTATTATTATCATCATTTTGTTTTATTTATAATGTACGACCAGGGTAAACCTTAAGGGCTTCATCAAGGCAGTGCATTGCTTTTTTAAGGTCCTCACATTTAAGGACATAGCTAATACGCACTTCTTGTTTGCCGGAGCCTGGAGTTGAATAGAAACCTGTAGCGGGAGCCAGCATGACGGTTTCGCCGTCAGCTGAGAAGTCTTCGAGAAGCCATTTGCAGAATTTGTCAGCATCATCTATAGGAAGATGGGCAACAATATAGAAAGCGCCTTTAGGTTTAGGACAGAAAGCACCTTCCATCTTATTGATTTCGTTATAGATAATCATACGGCGTTCGTCATATTCTTCGAGGACCTCCTGGAAATATTCCTTGGGCACCTTATTTGAAGCCTCAGCTGCAATCTGACCGAATGAAGGAGGACTAAGACGAGCCTGAGCGAATTTCATTGCAGCAGCCATAAGCTCCTTGTTTTTGGAAATCATGCAGCCAACACGGAAACCGCAAGCAGAGTAACGTTTTGACACACTGTCGAAAAGAACGACATTGTTATCCAAACCTTCAAGATGCATTACCGAGAAGTGTTTGTTACCATCATAGCAGAATTCCCTATAGACCTCATCTGCAAAAATAAAGAGGTCATATTTGACAGCAATGTCACGCAGAGTAAGCAGTTCTTCCTTGCTGTACAGATAACCGGTCGGGTTATTAGGATTACAAATCATGATGGCCTTAGTATGAGGGGTTATCACCTTTTCGAATTCAGATATCGGAGGTAAGGCAAAACCGTCTTCGATATGAGAGTTGATAGGTACAACCTTTATGCCGGAAGATTTAGCAAATCCGTTATAGTTGGCATAGAATGGCTCCGGAATGATTATTTCGTCATCATCATCCATACACACCTGCATGGCAAACATAATGGCTTCGGAGGCACCGTTTGTAACTATAATATTATCAGGAGTGATGTCAATATTAATTGATTTGTAGTAATCGACCAAAACCTTACGATATTCGATATAACCGGCTGAATGGCTATAAGCGATTACTTTTTCATCATAATTTTTCAGAGCATCGAGCATAACCTGAGGAGTCTGTATATCAGGTTGACCGATATTGAGGTGATAAACTTTTATGCCTCTACTTTTAGCTGCATCAGCATAAGGAACAAGTTTCCTTATTGGAGAAGCAGGCATGTCCTGGGCTTTTTGAGAAATTTTTGGCATTTGATATTTTATTTAATAACTGATTATTTATTAGGGGCAGCCACTGGAGAAGCACCGCCCTCAACATTATTTTTAACAGCCTGGTTGTCGGAATTTTTCCTTACTTCGCCTTTGATTCTGACAGTCTGTGGACTATTGGAAGCATTGGAAGTAATGGTGATAGACTTATTGATCGGACCTATTCTTGAAGTCTTGTACTGAACTTTGATTACAGTTGACTGACCAGGAAGGACTGGAGCTTTTGTCCATTCAGGGACTGTACATCCGCAGGACGACTTGCAATCGGAAAGGATGAGCGGTTCCTTGCCGGTATTGGTGAGAGTGAATTCACAGCCGCCATCGCCATTTTCCATTATTACACCATAGTCATGGACCATTTTGTCAAATTCCATATAAGGTGCATGAGAATTTTTAATGGTTTCCTTTGCGGCCTGAGAATCAGTTTTTACGGCAGTAGCATCCTGGGCAAAAGCCACAGATGTTGCAGCCATAACAAATGATAAGATTACAATTAGTTTTTTCATGATAATAAGTTTTATTATTTGTTTAACAATTCAATAGCTATATTAAACTCGTCAGATAGCGGATTGGCAATCTGATAATAAGTGTTCATATCGAACAAATCTCTGCCAATCAAGGCTTTGAGTTGGGTATCAATAATATTCTTCGACTGATTATATCCATCCATATCCTTTTCGATATCATTTTTTTCGACAAAACTGATAAAATCATTGACTATGTCATCAGTGACCTTGAATTTATCGATATATGTTTTGCTGTCCGGATATTTTTTATTCAATTCTTTTCTATGACTGTTCACATAGTCGATACAGAATTTAGCCTGCAGACCTTTGACATTCAAGCTTTTATAATAAGAGGAGAAGGCCGTGGTATCAAGTGGGACGAAAACGTCCGGCATGATACCGCCGCCGCCATAGACTGTTCTGCCGGAAGCGGTGGTATATTTAAGGGAATCCGGGAAGGAAATGCTGTCCTGATTAACAAATTCACCATGTTTGAGACGTTCAGAGAGTTCCTTGAAATAATCTTCGCTGCCGCCATCGTATGGTTTCTGTATGCAGCGTCCGCTTGGGGTATAATAACGGGCAATAGTAAGTCGAATCTGGGAACTGTCGGCAAGTGAGAATGGGCGCTGGACAAGGCCTTTGCCAAAAGAACGACGACCCACCAGAGTACCACGGTCCCAATCCTGGACTGCACCCGACACAATTTCGCTGGCGGAAGCAGAGCCCTCATTGATTAGAATCACGAGATCGCCATCTTCAAAAATGCCGTCAGCGGTAGCGACAGCATCTTTCTTCGGACTCATGCGGCCTTGTGTGTAAACAATGAGTTTGCCAATAGGCAGAAACTGATCAGCGACAGAAACTGCCACATCAAGATAGCCACCGGAGTTGTTGCGCAAGTCGAAGATAAGTTTTTTCATACCCTGAGAGCGCAAATCATTAAGTGCATCCGCTATTTCTTCAATGGAGGTACGGGCAAATTTACTGAGTTTTATATAACCAATATTTTTATCCACCATATAATGTGCGTCAACGCTATACAGAGGAATCACATCCCTGATGATTGTAAAATCGAGCAGTTCCGGAACATTTTGGCGAACCACCTTAATATTTACAGGGGAGCCTTTAGGACCTCTGAGATGTTTCTGAACCCAGTTGATTGTAACAGATTTACCAGTAGCATTTTCCCCGTTAACCTCGACTATTTTGTCACCAGCAATAATGCCGACCTTTTCAGAAGGGCCGCCTGAGACAGGCGAAATCACCACAATAGTGTCGTGGTTCAACTGATATTGCACCCCTATACCTTCAAAGTTGCCATTGAGAGGTTCATTGGCTTCCTTTGTCTCTTCCTTATCCATATATACGGAGTGTGGGTCAAGTTCCTTAAGTGCAGCTTTAATGGCTGTTTCAGTAATACCCTCAATATCAACAGTATCAGTATAGAAATAATCTATGCATTGAAAAACGGTGGCAAGTTTGTTGACGTTACTCTTCAGTTCCACGCTCTGAGAAAAAGACGTGTAGGGACGACAGAAGAAAGCGCCAAAAATGCAAACAGCCCACAGATATTTTGATAGTTTTTTCATTAATTGTCCTGCAATTTAATAGTGTGCAAAATTACAATTATTTTCCTAATTACATATTTAAAAAAAATCCATTACTTTGCAGAAAAAAAGAACAGATGAAACCAGAACTGAAGAAGCTGACAACGGCAATGGTATATCCCACCCTTTTCATTCTGCTGCTGACAATAATATGGTTTGTTGACACCTATTTTGAGTTAGGTCTGGGGCGTTACGGCATGAGACCGTTCACGGCAGAGGGTCTGATAGGCATTATCACCGAACCATTGTTACATTCAGACTTTGAACATTTACTATCAAATATTGTTCCATTGTTTGTTTTAGGGACAGGATTATTTTTCTTTTACAGGTATGATGCAGTTAAAATCAGCATATTCTGTTATCTGTTGACTGGGATATGGACATGGTTCATGGGGAAGGGCACAGGGATACACATAGGGGCGAGCGGACTTGTGGATTCACTTATCACCTTTCATCTTCTGAGCGCCACAATAAGGCAAAGGCGTGATCTTGAAGCTTATTCCCTTATTATCATACTATTATATGGAGGTTTTATATGGGGGTTCTTTCCAGACTTTTTCCCCGGGAGAGCCATCAGCTGGCAGTCGCACTTGTCGGGAGCCATGGCAGGAGTAGTCGCTGCGATATATTTCAGAGACAGAGGTCCCCAAAGAATAGAATGGGACTGGGGAGATGACGATAACGATGACGATAACGATAACGATGACAATGAGAGAGGAGATGGGGAAGAAAATGTAATGGGAAATGTTGGAAGTAGTAGCGGGGACGAGAATTGAACTCGTGACCTCCGGGTTATGAATCCGACGCTCTAACCAACTGAGCTACCCCGCCGTTTTTGTGGTTGCAAAAGTAATACAAATTTTCATATACAATGATAATTTGAAAAAAAATTAATTCAAATATCATTATTAGGACCTGCCGACATAACATATCCGCCGTTTTCACCGCCCTCCGGACCAAGTTCAATTATATAATCAGCACATCTGATCACTTCTTTGTTGTGTTCAATTACGATTATAGAGTTACCTTTCTCGACGAGTGAATTTAAAGATGTCATAAGTTTGCTGATATCATGAAAATGAAGACCTGTCGTAGGTTCATCAAAAATCAAAAGCTTATGCTGGGAATTGTCATTGTCAAGCAGATAAGAGGCAAGTTTTATACGTTGCGCCTCACCGCCTGAGAGAGTGCTTGTTGACTGTCCCATTTTGAGATAACCGAGACCTACATTCTGCAAAGGGACCAATTTTTTATTGATATTCTGTTCCAAAGGGGTATCCCCTGCCGAGAATAATTCAACCGCTTGATTTATTGTCATTTCAAGAATATCATAAATAGAATATCCTTTATATTTGACTTCAAGGATTTCAGGTTTGAAGCGTTTCCCACCACATTCATCACAGACAAGTGTAACATCGGCAAGGAACTGCATTTCGATGGTTATATAACCATCTCCCTGACACGTTTCACAACGTCCACCCTTGGTATTGAAGGAAAAAGTTGTAGGTTTATAGCCTCTTGTAACAGAAAGTTTCTGTTGTGCAAAGAGGGTGCGGATATCGTCATAAGCTCCTATATAAGTTACTGAGTTGGAACGTGTGGAACGTCCTATAGGATTCTGGTCAACCAGATCAACATCAGAAAGAGCCATAACGTCTCCTGAAAGAGATTTGTATTTCCCTGGTTTTAAAGTGGTTTCAGTCAATTGCCTTTTAAGAGCCGGATATAAGATCCCATCGATAAGTGTAGTTTTGCCTGAGCCGCTAACACCGGTTACAACAGTAATCATATTAAGCGGAAAATCGACGTCAATATTCTTCAAGTTGAATTGCGAAGCTCCTTTAAGGGTTATAAAGTCCTTGACTTTACGATGATTTACAGGCAATTTAATCTTAAGGTCTCCTCGCAGATATTTTGCAGTCAAAGTATCTGCTTGAAGCATTTTATCAACTGTACCCTGGAACACCACCTCACCGCCGAGACGACCGGCAAGCGGGCCTATATCAACTATATAATCTGCTGACCGGATGATATCCTCGTCATGTTCGACCACGATAACGGTATTGCCCAAATCACGAAGTTTCCTGAGCATTTTTATCAGCCTGGTGACATCCTGATGATGAAGGCCCACGCTCGGTTCATCAAGGATATACATTGAATTCGTGAGATTGCTTCCAAGAGATGTGGCAAGATTGATTCTCTGGGATTCACCGCCTGAAAGAGTTGAAGACGACCGGTTAAGAGTTATATAGTGAAGCCCCACTTCATAAAGGAAATCCAACCTTTGGCGGATTTCATTGAGAACACGTTCCGCCACGGAGTTTTCTTGTTCGGTAAGTTGGATGTTATTGAAAAAATCGCGCAAATCCCCAATCTGCATATCCGACAGTTCGGTGATGGTTTTACCTCTGAACTTGACATACAAAGCTTCTTTTCTGAGACGTTTCCCCTTGCAGTCAGGACATTTTGTCTTGCCTTGGAAACGGCTTTTCATCACGCGATACTGAATCTTGAAGATATGGGCTTCAACGTAATCGAAGAAATCGTTTATACCTTGGAAATAAGGAGTTCCCTCCCAAAGCATTTCATATTCCTTTTCGGTAAGCTGATTTATAGGAGTATGTATCGGAAAGTCGCATCTGGCGGCATTTGCGATGAGGGCATTCTTCCATTCCTGCATTTTTTCCCCTTTCCAGCAAGCCACAGCCCCTTCATAAACCGAAAGGTTTTTATCCGGGATAACCAAATCCTCATCAATTCCGATTATAGAGCCCAAGCCGTTGCAAGTCGGACAAGCACCGTATGGGTTGTTAAAAGAGAACAAGTTTGGTGAAGGTTCCTCAAATGAAAGGCCATCAGCCTCGAATTTATTGGAGTAAGACTCGCTTTTAGGATTATTTTTGTCAGTGACATCTATGAGGAGACAATATCCGCTGCCTTCATACAGAGCAGTTTCAACGGAATCACTAAGATGCTGGAGACTGTCACCTGACAGATTTTCCATTCCTTCATGGACCACAATACGATCCACAAGGACAACAATTTGTTTTTCACTGGCAATCTGTTTGATAATATCCTGTTGAGTGATAACATTCTGCAGTTGCATCAGGGTCATTTCGTCATTTTGTTTCATAACGATACGCGAATATCCCTGTTCGATGAACGTATTAAGCTGACTGACCACCGTTTCGGAATCCGTTTTCTGAGTAAAGCAGATATAATAACGAGTATTTTCGGGGCTTTTGACGATGACATTGATTATATCGTCCAGAGTATAATGCATCACTTCCCTGCCCGACACAGGTGAGTAAGTTTTTCCCAAACGGGCAAACAGAAGTTTGAGGTATTCATATATTTCAGTAGAGGTTCCAACTGTTGAACGTTGGTTTGAATTATAGACCTTCTGTCTTATGGCTATACTTGGCGAGATACCGGTAATCATGTCCACATCAGGTTTGCTTATGCGGCCAAGAAACTGGCGTGCGTATGCGCTAAGGCTTTCCATATACCGTCTCTGTCCTTCAGCATACAAAGTGTCGAAAGCAAGTGATGATTTACCCGAGCCCGAGACTCCCGTAATGACAACGAGTTGGTTACGTGGAATTGTAACATTGATGTTTTTCAGATTGTTAACCCGAGCACCTTTTATTTCTATGAATTGTTCTTCCATGCCGCAAAAATAACTTTTTTTTCACAAAATTAAAACGACAGGTAAACCGTAAATCGTCTGTCGGACAAACCAGTGCGGGCAATAAAATCCTCTTTAGAAGTAAACGGGGTAACTTCTCTCGCCCGGACTATTTTGACAACCATATCATAATCAAAATAAGGATGATGAAGTATTTCTTTGAAAGAAGCTGTATTTACAGGAATTTTCACAATATCATCCGCTGAAGCCGTAATATCATCACAGAAAAGGCTATATGTTTCCTTAGTGATGCCATACACCTCAAGTATCTGACTTTTGTCGTAATAACCGCCAAGAAGATTTCGGTATTTGATGATGCGTGAAGCATATACAGCCCCGATGCCACGCAAAGTCATGAGAGCCATGGAGTCGGCAGTGTTAAGATTTATTTTCTGACGGGGCGGATTTTTCTCGCCTGAAGTTTTCTTAACCACAACAGTATCAGCAACTGCAAGTATTGTATCATCAACATCAGCTGTAGGAACAGGAACTGCAAGCGGCAGCGCAACTTTATCTCGCTGTCGAAGATCATCAACATCTGCTGTGAGAACAGCAACAGTATCATTGCTTATGACAGAACCATGCTCAGGCTGATACGGCAAACGGCCATCATTAATTTCATGCAGTCGTGGAAGCGTCACATTTAGAATCAACAGAGTGAACACTATTGCAGAAAGCGAGAAAATGCCTATTTTATCAGCTTTGGAAAAAAAGAGAAACTGTTTAAGGAAGCTCATAAAAAAACATTAAGAAGAGGAAATAATTTTTGAGCCGATTTTACACTGAAGACATCTGCGTTTATCGCAATATTCACGTTTGAGCCATATAAGTGCCTGAGAGTGAACAGCATTCAAAGGAGTTATCCCTAAAGATTTCCAAAGTCTCACCATCTTATTGTTTTCAGCCGATACGTTCTCAATCAAATCGAGGGCTTTGTCACAAATCAAACTCAGATGATGGGTTTTGCCATAATAGTACAATATTGGGACAATGGCATTGATTATAATAATATCAACTGAAAAGCAGCCTATAGTACGGTTTTTAGGGACAGTTGTCTTATCAAATATTACATGATTGCTCCAATAGTCATTGATACCGACCATAAACGATGAATAGACATCTCTGACGGAAGATAAGGAGAGCAGTGAATCCAAGCCTTTGAAATCATTGTTGAGAAACACAGCGAGCTGAGCCATACGGACACACGGGAAGTTGGCAGGATGAAGGCGAAGCAATTTCCATGAAGCAGACATCTGCGGAGTAAGATTGTGTTTTTTGGCATAAAAGGAATATTCAGACAGAAGAAGTCTGGGATAGTCATCCGAATATTTGTCGCTCAACAGATTAGCCTGGCCGAACAACAAGGATTCGACAGTAGTCGGTGACCCGTAATATCTCATAAGGATATTAAGAGGCAAGGATAAGGCTGTAGCCTCAAAAGGGTCATTGTTAACCTTAACCCCGAAAGACCTTGAGATGAGACAATAGGAAGCATCATCCAGATTGGAACAGGTTTTGCGGCACATAGTATCAACATATTTCATTTTAGTTCCAAGAGATTCGAAGAAACAGGTTTCGAGCATATTGAAGACAATATGACGCGGCACATCACCAATCAGGTTCGCACAAGGGATTGAGGACTGGTTCTGCATAAGATATTCATAATTAGACAACAAATGCGAAGGAATCTGAGACGAGAGTTCTATTGTGGGAATTTTGTCACCTAGGAAGGAATAGACGTCAGCATCGTAATTCCACACGACATGGCATATCACGTTATCATAGTTTCTGTCAAGCTGGTGACAATGGACGAGCCAGTCGGAAGACTTGACATGTATTTCCACATTACCGGACCACAGGGTATTGTCAAAATACAATTCAGAGCCAATAAAATCAGGGCCCTGGTCCGAGTTTAGGGTACCTGGAGAAAGGACATCCACTTTTTTGTTATCGACAGTGAAAAGAGATGTCGGGAGCAGACGTTGTCTCCAGATAAAAGATATGAGCATTTCGTTAATCATAGCATCAAGATTATCAGATAATAATGTATGTTTTACCATTAATGCCCAAAAAGGCAAAATGTCCACAAAAAAAATCAAGGAATTTCTGAAAAACCTTATCTTTGCTAAAAATTTAATACAATTTAATATGAACAAGAAAACGCTACTCTTTTTCTTTCTTGCTTTGATGGTTTCGCCTTTTGCTGCCCTTGCGCAAAACATCACGGTGAGTGGTAAGGTCGTTTCGAGCGACGACGGCTACGGTTTGCCTGGTGTGACAGTGCATGTGAAAGGCACTTCAAGTGGTACCGTGACTGATTTGAACGGTAATTATATTGTGAAGGCCGATGGTCTTGATGTGTTGGTTTTCAGCTTTGTTGGCTATAAGACAAAAGAAATCGCCATCAAAGGAAAAACCAAAATCGATGTGACGCTTGAAATAGACACACAAACCCTCAACGACGTGGTAATCACTGCCCTCGGCATCAAACGACAGAAACGCGAATTGGGCTACGCCACCGAGGAGATTGGCGGCGAACTGATTGCAAAGTCAGGCTCGGGCAGCGTCATCAACGCGTTGAGCGGACGCTCGGCAGGTGTGCAAATTATTAATCCAAATGGCATTGACGGCTCCTCGTCGCGTATCACCATACGTGGCAATAACAGCATCTTCGGTGACAATCAGCCCCTCATCGTGGTTGACGGCGTGCCGATGACCAACGAAGGCGGTGTCACCTCGTGGAGTGGCGGTCGCGACTGGGGTACGGCCCTCAACAACATCAACCAAGAGGACATCGAGAGCATCGACATCCTGAAAGGTCCCACGGCGGCGGCTCTTTACGGCTCGCGCGGCGGCAACGGCGTGGTTCTCATCACGACCAAGAAAGGATCAAAGCAGAGAGGCCTCGGCATCAGCTATTCCACTAGTTTTAAGATTACCACGCCTTATATGTATCGCACGGTGCAGAACAAATACGGTGCTGGCGGTCCCATCACCTTCCACACGCCGACGCTGACGCCTATTAACGGCATGACCGACGAAAACGGCAACCAAGTGTATGAATATCCTGGCATCTACAGCGTCGATAACGGTCCGGCGGGTGAACCCACCAACACCACCTTCGGCTACTACGGCGGCGCCCAAAGCTGGGGTCCGGTGATGAATGGCGAGAGCGTCCTATGGTGGGATGGCCAAGTACGCGACTACTCACCCCAGCCCGACAACTTGAATATGCTCTTCAAGAACGGCCACACTATGAACCATAACGTGGCCTTCCAGAACGCCGGCGACTTCGGCAGCGTCCGCGTCTCGTTCACCGACTCGCGTACCGATGCCATCATCGACAACTGCAACCTGCGGCAAACAACGGTCAATGTGGGTACATTAATTAATGTGTCAGAAGAAATCAAGATTGACGTGGCGTTCAACTATTTGGATTACTACCGCCTCAACTCACCTGAAATCGGTGAGTCGAACACCAACTTCAACAAAGGCTTGCTCTACAGCTGGCCGCGCAGTTGGAAAGGAATCGAGACCACAACCTACGAGAACGAGGACGGCACGATGAACCAGTTTGACGGTTATCCCTACATGTACATCTCTCCCACCACGTTCTGGACGTTCTACAACAACAATACGACCCTCGACCGAGACAAGATGTACGGCTCCGTCCGCTTGATGTACGACATCACGCCGTGGCTGAGTGCCAGCGCAAAAGTGGCTTTGGACTGGACCGCCGACAGCTACACCACCAAGCACAAGCCCACCACCAGCGACGGCATGACGGGCGGCTACTACTCGAAGAGCAAGTCGAACTCGGTGACCCGCGACATGGACTTCCTGCTGACGGCTTACAAGGACAAGATTTTTGGCACGAAATTCAACGTGAGTTTCTCGGCGGGTGGCGAGCAATACTACGGCTTCCGCGACGGCTTGGACGGCACCTCCGGAATATGGGCCTACGCCAACCTTTACACCATCTACAACTATTCCAACGCCAACGAGCGCAACTTCGGCGAGTCGATGTGGGAGAAGCAGGTCAACTCGCTTTTTGCCTTTTTCAACCTTAGCTACAGCGACTGGCTCTTCCTCGATATGACTGGTCGCAACGACTGGTCGTCGACCTTGTCCATCACCAACAACAGCTACTTCTATCCCTCGACCACCTTGAGCTTCGTCCCGACATCGGCCTTCAAGAACTGGAACTGGGGTCCAGTCGACTTCCTGAAACTGAGGGCTTCGTGGGCACAGACAGCCAGCGACACCGAGCCGTACCAACTGACATACACCTACAATACCAACTCATTTGGCAACCAGCTTTCGGCCACTCTACCCACTGTCGTCCCGCCACTGGACCTGATGCCCCAGCGTCAGCGCAGCTATGAACTCGGCTTCGACATTGGCTTGGGTACAAGGTTCAACATGGACTTCACCTACTACGACATCTACAGCTGGAATCAAATTCTCTCGTCGCCCGTCGCCCCCTCGTCAGGTGCCAACAACGTGACCATCAATACGGGCATCGTGACCAACAAGGGTATCGAGGCCATTATGACCTACGACATCGCACAAGGCAAAGACTACGGCATCCAGGTCGGCCTCAACCTCGCACGCAACAAGAACAAGATTGTTGACTTGGGCGGCTCCGAGATGTATCTCCTCTCCGAGATTTGGGGCTCGAACGGTCCCGCCATCGCCGTGAAGGAAGGCGAGGACTACGGCACCATATACGGATGGGACTACGTCTATGAATACACGATGGCGGACGGCACCACTGTCGGGCCGTTCTACGACGAAAACGGCAATCCTTTGCCACTGCTCAACGAGACTGGCACCACCTACCTCAAAACCAGCAACCGCGTGCCGGTGGGCAACTGTGCACCTTTTGTGACGGGCGGCATCAACCTGAGGGCTTCTTATAAGAACTGGTCGCTCTACACCTTGATCGATGCCAAGCTGGGTGGACAGATTTATTGTGCTTCATACGTGGTGAACATGCAGACCGGACAGAGCCTCGAAACGCTTTACGAACGCGATGGCAACGGTCTGCCGTATTACGAAAACGGCGAGTTCCTTGGTAACTATGGTGTCATCTTGCCAGGCTATTGCATCAACACGGAGACCGGCGAGGCTGTCGAGAACGAGCATGTGGTGCATTACCTTTACAAATACATGCCCAACTTCGGCGGCTGGGGCAATCTCCTCAGTACGCCCGGCATCGTCAACAACACCTGGATTAAGCTGCGTGAGCTTTCACTCACCTACCACTTCCCGCGCAAGTTGCTCGACAAGCAAAACATCTTCAAGCAGATCTCCATCTCGCTCGTGGGCCGCGACCTATTTTATCTCTACAAGACCCTGCCCGACAACATAGACCCCGAAGGCACCCAAGGCTCCGGCAACGCCCAAGGCCTCGAATACGCCTCCTACCCAGGAACGCGGTCATTTATGCTAACGCTAAACGTCAACTTCTAATTATATGAATAACAATGTGACACGAGACTGCAGCGTTTCGACAGGATCAACGACCTTAGGGTTCCTGAGCTTATCGAAGAGACCGTGTCCTGCGTCAAAAAAATATAGCTTTATGAAAAAGAATATCATTATACTTATTAGTACAGCCTTCATTCTGGCATCATGTACAAAGAACTTTGAAGATATGAACCAAGACCCGTTCTCGCCGACGGGTACGACCATCGAGGCATTGTTTAATGGCGTAGTCAGCTCGTTACAACAAAGCATGAACGAACAGTTCTACCTGCAAAACGAGATCTGGTATCCCGAAACGGAACTCGGCGCACTCACATCCGAGTCGTGGGGCAACTCCCAAATCGGGACCTCCAACGTCTGGTCGGACTATTATCTCATGTTGGCCAACATCCGTGAAATCGAGAAACGCTTCGATGCATACGACGAGGTGCAGTCCGACTCGTCAGTTTGCGACAAGGTCCGCGCCCAACTCAATATCCTGAAGGCCTACCAGACCTTCAAGGTCACCGACATCTTTGGCGACATGCCTTACTCACAGGCCGGCCGCATCTGGGAGAATGCCTCCTCGCAGGCCATGATGAAACCCGAATGGGACACCCAAGAGAGCATCTACAAGTCGCTGCTGGAAGAATTAGTGTGGTCGCGCGATGTGCTTCACGCCTACTCCTCCACCACCGCCAACGGCAACGAATACTACAAGCTGCCATACGATGTGCTGCTCAACAACGACTACACGCTTTGGGCCGAGTTCGCAAACTCGCTCATCCTGCGCCACGGCCTGCGCATGTATGACAAGGAACCCGACTACGCCACACCGTTGTTGGTGGAGGCCTACAACTTCATCTACTCCAAGATGAGCAGTTCGGGCGGCGTAGCCACGGGAGGAGGTATCTGCTTGTGGCCCAGTGTATTGGGTACGAATTGGGATGTCAACTGGTCGTTCCGTGAGCACCGTCACCTGCGCATGGGCGAGACTGTCTGGAGTGTCCTCTCTTCGACCGATGACATGGACGGCAGCGGCATCTTCGACTACCGCACCTTCATCTTCTTCGACACGAATCACAAGACCGACAGCTTCCCCGATGGCGCCTGGCACGCCTATCCGCAAATCCGCACCACCGATACTCCCACCGAGGGCGGCTCGCCCTACGCCCAAAGCCGCGATGGCAGTTACACCTTCAAAGGCCCATCGTGCCTCTATTCGCCGTTCAACTACTACCTCACTCGCGATGAGAAATACGTTCCTCAGATTCTCGTCACCTACGCCGACGTGCTCTTCATGAAGGCCGAAATCGAGGTGCGACACATCGGGGGCATCACGCCACCGCTCAACGCCGACGAATCCATTCGCTCAGGTATCTATCAGTCGTTCCTCTTCTGGACCCACATCCCCACCCAGACCAGCCGTTGGCAGTATTTATATCCGCAATACACCAACTACATCGGTAGCTTGGACATCTGGTCCTACTGCAACAACATGGCAGCCAACGTGATGAACTACGCCGTATATATGAACCCAAACTTCGACTATACCGATGAGGCCTACCTGAACATGATCTACCAGCAGCGTTGGCTCAACCTGTTCCGCCAGCCGTGGGAAGCCTGGGCTTTGGCGCGCCG
This sequence comes from Bacteroidales bacterium, assembly GCA_016285515.1. Lineage (GTDB taxonomy): Bacteria > Bacteroidota > Bacteroidia > Bacteroidales > BM520 > RGIG7150. Next base: position 68,245 of record JAEEQW010000008.1, on the reverse strand, counting down.
CACGATGGCAACGCCCACCACCACCAACCACGCCAAGCTGACTTCGTTCCGCATGGAATACCCGCAGATGGAGATTGAGTACAACTACGACAACTACACCGCCCAGCTCGCTCGTATGTCGCACGGCGACACGAGGCAAACCAAAGTTTGGTGGATGGACAGATAAATGCGATTCACGATTTTTGAAAAATATTTGAGGAAAAAATTTTTTCGCTAACTTTGCACCATGATAGTTACATCTCTCAAAACCACCCGAATCTTGAAATCTGAAATCTTGAAATTAATCCCCTAATACAATGAAAAAACCATTATTACTTTTTACGATGTTGCTCTTCGCGAGCATCGGGCTGATGGCCCAAGTCGAAAAGATCTTCGACTTCAACAACTACGGCGAAGGCCAAATCCTTAACGGCCAGGACGGCTGGTACGTCCGCATACACAGCGCGGGCAACGGCAGCATGGGTCCCATGTACACCGACTACCTCGGCCACTTCTGGGGCACCACGCCCGAAACGCCTACCGCCGACGAGACTCTCGGCGTGTTCTCGCATGCCTCCGGCACCAGCTTCGGCGATATCGCCACGCACGACATCACACAATACGGCTTCGACTTCTCAGAAGGCGGCGTAATTGAGATTGAGTGCGACCAGCTTCGCGAATGGTGGGGCACCCTCTTCGGCATCGGATACGATGGCGACGGCGACGGCTCTGTGCTGCCTCCCATCATAGCGGCTCCAGGTCATGCCCCCTACGAACCTATCACACCCAACCCCAACAGCACCACCCCCGATGGCGGCATCTACATGCTACTCACGGGCAGCGACACTGACCCGCTCTTCATCAAAGGCGTGGTCCTGCCCAACAACACAGCGGCTTGCAACTTCCCTGTTCCCGTACCAGAAAAGGAATGGGTTCGTTGGAAGGTTTCCATCGACCTCGACGCCAACGACGGTGCTGGTGCCGTCACCCTTTTCGGGATGTATGAAAACGTGCCTAACGGCGAGTGGGAATCGGTGCCGGAATGCCAAGGCATCAACATCGGATTGACCCCGGGCAGCGGCGACAAGTTCGACCCGGCCACATGGCACCACATCTTCATGCTCAATAGCGGCTGGTGCGGCTTCGACAACTTGGTCATCCGCCATTTCCCTGGTGGCTTGGCAGCGCAGTTCATCGACTTCACCGAAATCCCCGACCAGCTTGTATATAACGAACCCATCACCTTGCATGCCACAGCCACTTCTGGTCTGCCCGTGACCTTCGAGGTCATCCAAGGCCCCGCCACCGTCGATGGCAACATCCTCACCCTCACGGGCGAAGAAGGTAGCGTAAAAGTGCGTGCCTCGCAACCCGGCGACGGCACCCAGTGGCAACCAGCCCCTTCAGTGACACGCTCATTCTATGTCGTTGACCCCGAAAACTATGAGCCGACTATCACCATCCGCCGTCCCTATGAAGGCACACAGGTATATATGCCCAATTTCGAGAATCCCGTGATGATTGTTCTCAGTGCCCACATCGACCATGCTTCCGTGCTGAAGTTCGAAGAGGTGAAATGCAACGTCGACGGACTGGAACTGACCCTCAATACCGACTATCCAAACGACCCCGACAACGGCTATTGGTACACCACTTGGACCCCTTCGGGCACCGGCTCATACGATATGACCGTAAGCATTACGCAGACCGGCGGCAAAGTCACAACGGCCTCCAATAGCTTCAACGTGACCACCGACATCAACGACATGAACGTCTCGGCCCTCAACGGCGAGGTGGTGGTGAACACAACTGTGTTTACCGCATACGGCGAATATCCTTTCCCGACCCACGTCAACGCCTTCAATGCCATCAACTTGCATTACCTGCACAACTGCGTGAACGGCAACTGCAACACCTATGACCACCAGAGCTACCTCCGTGTAAAGAACTACCGTGGCGAATGGGTCGAACTCTGCCGCTACATCACCCCGTTTGGCGTAGAGTGCGTCGATGACCTCGACGTGACCGACTTCACCAGCGTGCTGCAAGGCCTCGTCGAGTTTGAGTATTACAGCGAACAATATTCGACCGGCGAAGGCTATTGCCCCACTGCCATCTTCGAATACACCAAGGGCACACCAGAATATCCTTACATCGACTTGCAGGAGCTGTGGTACGGCAACTATGCCTTCGGCGACTACGAAAACCCATGCCCCATCCCCACTCGCAATGTCGAGTTTGACCCCTGTGTAGAGAAGGCCAAGCTGCAAATCACCACTTCGGGCCACAACTGGAGCGACGTCGACAACGGTGCCTTCAACACGGGCAACGCCGCCGAATTCTACCACGCCGTCCACAACATCAACATCAACGGTGGCACGGTCTATACGCAAGACCTCTGGCAGACCTGCAACCCCAATCCGGGCGGATGCCAGCCGCAGAACGGCACCTGGACTTACAATCGCGCCGGTTGGTGCCCCGGCAGCATGACAATGGTGTGGAACTACAGCCTCGACGAATACCTCCAAGACGGCCAGGCCAACCTGCTCTATGAGTTCGACCCGACATACATCGACCAATGCCACCCCAACTATCCTGACTGCGTGAGCGGCCAAAACAGCTGCCCCGACTGCAACAATTCGAGCAACCCAATCCTGAAAGTCTCAGGCAAATTGGTCACCTATAGCCACAATACAGACATCTTTTTGGATGTACCCGAACTGTACAATGTCGATGCTGAACCATTCTCGGTGAACATCAAGCCCAACCCCGCAAGAGGTAAGATGACCATCACAACGGACTACGACAAGGGTGCAGCCAGCGTCGTCATCATCAATCCGCAAGGTGTAAAGGTGCGCGGCTTCAGCGTGAGAGGCTCGGCCACCATCGACATAAGCGACCTGCCATCGGGCATTTATTTTGTCCACATCGTCGGCGGAAAAGTAGTAACACGGAAAGTGGTGATACAGAACTAAAATGCCATGAAGCGAGTGTAGTGTAATAGCTGCACGCAAGACTTCATTTCTTCCCGTTTTCCGCATTTGGAACACCCAACTTTTAGCATTTTGAGTGGAAAGTGACAATGTCATATAGCACTTGTTGCTCCTCATACATGCGCAAAAGTTGGGTGTTGGTGTATCCAGACTGGAGAAGCAAATAAGTCAAAAAGCCTCAACTGGAAATCGCGGAAAACAGAAAAGAGATGTCGGGAAAAGTAAAATGTCCACAAAAAAATTCAAAATATAATATGAAAAGAACAAAATAAAGCGTATCTTTGCAAAAGATTTGTAATTAAACATTAAAAGACGAAAAGAAGATGAATGAAATTGATATAACATTAGGAACTTTGGCGGAGAAAGTCAAGGCTTTAATACAAAAGAATAAAGACTTAAAGGATTTTAATGCCGAATTGCAAGTTGACTATGAAAACAAGATAAAATTATTAGAAGAAGAAAAAGAAAATATAAACAACCAGTTATCGGAGGAAATGGAGAAGCGCCAGCAAGACAAAGAAACGCTACAGGAGCTTATTCGTGAAGTTGATGAATGTTTGGAAATTTTTAATGAAGAGAAACCTAACGAAGAAAACATATAATTAAATGTCAGAAGAGTCAAAGTCGGTAGAAATCAACATATTAGGACGGGTTTATCCAATTTCAGTAAACGATGAGTCGGAGGAGAAAGACATTCGTGAGGTGGAGGAGACCATAAAATACTTGATAGACCAGTTCAAGGGGTCGTATGCATATAAGGACGACAAGGATTTACTGGCGATGGCAGTTATACAATTTGCATCAAAAGCTGTTTTCTTTGAGCAGGAGTCGAAGAATTTATCGACAAACATTAAGAAAAAGATAGACGAAATAGACAGGCTGTTTGAGACAGTCTAACGTTCTTTGAAATAACGCCCGCATTTGTTCACAGTTTAAAAACCTAACATCATAACAAATGGGGAAAGCCCGCGAATATATAAGAGCATGCCCGGCTTGTACCGAGACCCTCGTGATATTCCAGCGACCCCAACCATAACTAACGGGGTTTTTTCAACTCCGAGACATATGCGGGGCGTTTTTTTAAATTTCTCTCCGACCTAAAAAATTAATTTATGACAACAGTATATATCTTAATCGCAGCTGTAGTCGGAATAGGTATCGGAATCCTAATCGCGAATACTATCTTAAAAAATGCGCTGACCAAGAGAAGTCAGCAACTATTGAAAGATGCCGAAGAAAAGGGTGAAATCATCAAGAAAGAAAAAATTCTTCAGGCAAAGGAAAAATTTCTTCAGTTAAATTCAGAATATGAAAAGAACATCCAGGAACGCAACAGCGTAGTGGCTAAAAACGAAAATCGCCTGAAGCAAAAAGAGCAGGTTCTGAATCAGAGACTTGAAGAAGTTGCAAAGAAAGAGAATGAAAACAATCAGCTCAATGACACCTTGAAGGGGCAGATGTCAGCATTGGACAAAAAAAGAAAAGAAGTTGAAATCAACCTCAGCAAATCTGTCGAACAACTTGAAAAAATATCGGGCATGACTGCCGAACAGGCAAAAAAACAACTCATCGACAGCATGAAAGAAGAAGCCATGGCAGAAGCAGCTGTCACTTCAAGAGAGATTATTGACGAAGCAAAGTTGTCAGCAAATGCTGAAGCCAAGAAAATAGTGATAGAGACCATCCAGAGGACTGCAACTGAAAATGCAATAGAAAATTCAGTATCGGTATTTCACATAGACAATGATGAGGTCAAGGGACGTATCATCGGACGTGAAGGCAGAAACATCAAAGCTCTTGAGTCATTGACCGGCGTTGAGATAATTATTGACGACTCCCCTGAAACCATTATTCTTTCCGGTTTTGATCCTGTCAGAAGAGAGATAGCAAGACTTTCACTTCACAAATTGGTCACAGATGGCAGAATACATCCTGCAAGAATTGAGGAAGTGGTGGCAAAGACAGAGAAACAGATTGAGCAGGAGATACTTGAAATAGGGAAAAGGACTTGTATTGACCTCGGCATTCATGGTATCAACATTGAGCTTATCAGGCTGGTCGGCAAGATGAGATACCGTTCATCATACGGGCAGAATCTTCTTCAACACTCAATAGAGGTGGCAAATCTGTGTGCCACCATGGCTGCTGAATTAGGTCTGAATCCAAAGAAAGCCAAAAGAGCAGGATTACTGCATGATATAGGCAAAGTTCCAGATCAGGAGCCGGATCTTCCACACGCACTTTATGGCATGAAACTGGCCGAGAAATACAAAGAAAAACCAGACATCTGCAATGCCATCGGAGCACACCATGACGAAATTGAGATGTCATCCATGATTTCACCGATAGTACAGGTTTGCGACAGCATTTCCGGAGCAAGACCCGGTGCACGTCGCGAAATCGTTGAAGACTATATTGCACGTCTCAACAAACTTGAGAGCATGGCATCATCATATTCCGGTGTCCTCAACTGCTATGCCATCCAAGCCGGCAGAGAACTGAGAGTCATAGTAAACGCTGACAAGGTATCTGATAACGATGCACAACAGATTTCCCTTGACCTGTCAAAGAGAATTCAAAGTGAAATGACTTACCCAGGTCAAGTCAAAGTATTGGTAATCAGAGAAACGCGAGCAGTAAACTATGCAAAGTAAGTTTTTTCTGCCTTTTTCTAATAAAATCAGAAAACAAGTCAATAAGGCAGAAACTTTTTTACAGTCTCACACTTTACCCGGATTACAGGGCAAATCGATATTAAGTGTAGGCAAAATATATCTCAAGGGTTTGCAAAACGGTGATCTTGTGGATAGAGCGGCAGCAGTGTCTTTTAACCTGTTCACCACTTTATTTCCTTTATTGCTTTTTGCCTTCTCCATAATACCTTACATTCCCATTGCCAACTTCCAGGAGAAAATAATCACTCTGCTTATCAATGTTCTTCCACCGGCAATATGGGATATAATAAAAGACACCATATATTTTATTGTCGACAAGAAACACGGCAATATTCTGTCAATCAGTATTATAATCACATTATACCTTGGTTCCAACGGAATAAACTGTCTCCTCCGTGCCTTCACAAAAACACCATCAAGGACATTACAATCAGGTTTTGTACCGTTCACACCATTTCAACGAAGACTGATATCAATATTCTATATTTTATACATAGGATTTCTTCTTATCCTTTCCATTACGATTTTTGGAGGATCTGCGAGAATAATAAAATATATCAGTGTTCATCATGGCATCACGAAATTTCTGAGGATTCTTATCTCTATCGGCAGTAAATTAATACCGATTCTAATAGTACTCATAGCAATATCAACGCTTTACAGAGCTGTGATAAAGCAACGCAAGGGTTTCCCGTTTTTTTCAATAGGCGGAATCATCACCACAGTGCTTCTATTGCTTACCACAAAACTATTTCAAATATACATTGACAATTTTACCCGATACAATATCCTATACGGGTCATTGGGAACAATACTGATACTTACCTTTTACATATATCTCAACTCGCTGTTCCTGCTTACAGGCTTTGATTTGAATGCAAGCATTTACGCAGCCGCCGAGATAAGAGCCAAGAACTAATGGCTATTCCACGGTCACACTCTTGGCCAGATTACGCGGCTGGTCAACATTACGGCCTTTGGCACAGGCAACGTAATAACTCAACAGCTGAAGAGGAAGAACTGACAACAACGGAACGAAACAATCAAGCGTATCGGGTATTGAAAAAATGCGGTCGCTAATGTTTCCGACGACTGTATCGCCTTCGGTGACAATACTGACGATACGGCCATTTCTTGATTTGATTTCCTGGATATTGCTGATAACCTTATCATACATTCCATGCTTAGGAGCGATAAAAAACACAGGCATTTCCTCATCGATAAGGGCAATAGGGCCGTGTTTCATTTCTGCTGCCGGATAGCCTTCCGCATGAATATAAGATATCTCCTTCAACTTCAACGCACCTTCAAGAGCGACAGGATAATTATAGCCACGACCCAAAAATATGCAGTTACGGGCGTATGTGAACATCTGTGCGAACTCAGGGATAGACTTGTTGTGTTCAAGGGTCCAGCGCATTTTATCGGGTATGTTGATCAACTCTCCAACAAGGAAATGCAGTTTTTCATCAGTAATAGTCTTCTTTACCTTGGCAATGCTGAGTCCCAGCATCATGAGAGTAATGACCTGACCTGTGAAAGCCTTTGTGGAGGCAACTCCTATCTCCGGTCCGACATGAAGATACGTACCGCTGTCGGTGGCACGAGGAATTGAAGAGCCGATAACATTACAGATACCATAAAGAAAAGCCCCTTTGCTTTTTGCCAGCTGTATTGCTGCAAGAGTGTCAGCCGTTTCACCGCTCTGGCTTACGGCAATGACAACGTCTTCAGGGAAGACAACAGGATTACGGTAACGGAACTCACTGGCATATTCGACTTCGACAGGAATCTTGCACAATTCCTCTATGAAATACTTTGCAATAAGGGCACTGTGCCAGGAAGTACCACATGCGCAGATGATTATGCGACGGGCGTTTTTGAAAACATTCTTATTGTCAATGACACCACTGAGAAAAACATCTTTGTTTTCAGTATCAAGTCGGCCGCGTATGCAGTTGAGTATAGCATCCGGCTGTTCATATATCTCCTTAAGCATGAAGTGAGGATAGCCACCCTTTTCCAATTCATTTATATCAATGGAAATTTGTTGCACCTGTGGGGTCTGCTTTACATTTGAAAGCGTAATGATATCTATTTTGCCGCTACGGTCCAAATAAGCAATTTCCTCATCGTTAAGATAAATCACTTCCTGGGTGAATTCAACGATAGGGGTTGCATCACTGCCCACTATAAATTCAGGATTGCCATTTTCACTTTTGCCCACACCAATTACAAGCGGACTTCCCTTACGGGCAACGACCATTTGATCGGGGTTTTGTTTGTCTATAACAGCTATTGCATAAGCGCCGGTGACGTTTTTCAGTGCAAGTTGAACGGCTTTGAACAAGGAGCATTTATGAATATCCTGCATGTATTCGATGAACTGGACCAGCACCTCGGTATCAGTTTCACTAATACAATGAAAATCATTCTTTTCAAGTTGGCTGCGAAGAATCTTGAAATTTTCTATTATGCCATTGTGGACTAAAGCAAGGTTTCTACTTTTGCTATAGTGTGGATGGGCATTAACCACGTTAGGTTCACCGTGAGTTGCCCAGCGTGTGTGAGCTATTCCCACAGTACCGCTGATATCCTTGTCCTGAACTGTCGCTTCGAGCGCTGAAACTTTACCTTTCGCCTTATAGACAGAAAGATTACCATTGTCGTTAACAAGGGCTATGCCAGCACTGTCATAACCACGATATTCAAGCCTATACAGACCTTTCATCAGAATAGGATATGCCTTACGGTCTCCTATATAACCTACAATTCCACACATAATAAGAACATTTTAATTTTTTGAACTCGCAAAAAAAATAAAAAAATAAAAAAATGTCAAGAAAAAAATAATCAGAGGATTAATTTTCTGTATTTGGGTCTGTGTGGGGCAACGTCTCCGTTGAGTTTTCGTCTGTTTTCCTCATAATCGGAATAGCTTCCTTCAAAGAAAGCAACCTTGGAATCACCCTCAAAAGCGAGGATATGTGTGGCGATTCTGTCGAGGAACCAACGGTCATGGGATATTACGACAGCACATCCGGCAAAATCTTCAAGACCGTCTTCCAATGCGCGTAATGTGTTGATATCTATATCGTTAGTAGGTTCATCGAGAAGAAGGACATTAGCTTCGCTTTTTAGAGTCAAAGCAAGATGAAGTCTGTTTCTTTCACCACCGGAGAGCATACGAACCTTTTTGCTTTGGTCGGTGCCTGAAAAATTGAAACGGGCTACGTAAGCTCTCGAATTTATCATACGTCCTCCGAGCAAAATCTGCTCATTGCCTTCTGAAATCGCCTCCCATACCGTATCTTCGGGATTGATAAACTCATGCCGTTGGTCAACATAGCCGAGTTTAACAGTAGAGCCGATTCTGAAACTTCCAGAAGAAGGCTGTTCAAGTCCCATTATCATTCTGAAAAGAGTTGTTTTACCGCAACCGTTTGGACCGATTATACCGACAATGCCAGCAGGCGGAAGTCTGAAATTGAGGTTCTCGAACAAGATTCTATCACCGAAGCTTTTGGAGACATTGACAGCTTCGATAACTTCGGAGCCAAGACGCGGGCCGTTAGGGATAAATATTTCGAGTTTCTGTTCTTTCTGAACGACATCCTCTTTCGCCAATTTCTCATAAGCATTGAGACGTGCCTTGCCTTTTGCCTGTCGTGCCTTGGGAGCCATGTGTATCCATTCGAGTTCATGCTGGAGTGTCTTCTGCCGGCGTGATTCCTGTTTCTCTTCCATTTCAAGACGCCTCTTCTTCTGTTCAAGCCACGAAGAATAATTGCCTTGCCATGGTATGCCATGTCCGCGGTCAAGTTCAAGAATCCAACCTGCCACATGGTCAAGGAAGTAACGGTCATGAGTTACTGCAATTACAGTGCCTTTAAATTGCTGAAGATGGAGTTCAAGCCATTCTATAGACTCGGCGTCAAGATGGTTGGTGGGTTCATCAAGCAGAAGGATATCAGGTTCCTGCAATAACAGGCGGCAGAGAGCCACCCTTCGGCGTTCACCAACGGAAAGGTTTTTAACAGGCGCATCGTCATCAGGACAGCGAAGAGCGTCCATAGCACGTTCAAGTTTATTGTCAAGATCCCATGCATCACACTGGTCAAGTTTTTCGGTCAGTTCCCCCTGACGTTCGATGAGGGCATTCATTTCATCATCGGACATAGGCTCTGCAAATCTATTGTTGACCTCTTCATATTCAGCGAGCAAATCCACAACCGGCTGGACGGCCTCTTGGACAACCTCTTTAACTGTCTTATTATCATCCAGTTGCGGCTCCTGCTCAAGGTAACCGATTGAATATTTGCCGGAAAACACCACCTCTCCGTTAAAAGAAGTATCACGACCGGCAATGATTTTCAGCAATGTGGATTTACCTGAACCATTCAAACCAATAATGCCTATTTTAGCACCATAGTAAAATGACAGGTAAATATCCTGTAAAACCTGATGAGACGGCGGATAGACTTTACCCACGCCAATCATTGAGAAAATAATTTTCTTGTCGTCCATAATGCAATGAATTATAGATGTTTATAAATTATCAACTGGTGATGCATATATGCCGAGGAATATCTCCAGAAGTTCATCCTGATTATATTCAGTATATTCCTTAAGGACATCCAGATGCTTAACAAATGTTTGTTTCTGTTCTTCAGTATAACGATCGGCAAACTGCTGATTGTTATGTTGAAGGTCGTGAGCAATATAATTATTCGGGAACAGCATATAATTCCGACAAATGCGATTAGTAATGAGTTCAGCGACCTTATGTTCAAATTCATTTTTGTTGCAGTCATTGTATCTCATAAGGTCATCATAGCTAACAACATCACAGAAATGAAAATTAACCCTGCCTTTGGGTTGCAGAATACCGGTTAGAATGCTGTTGACATCTTCACCATGTTTTTTCACATATTTTCCGCGTCGGCGATGGTAAAGTTCAACAGCCTTGAGCACATCGCATGGCTCCCATTCGTATGAGACAGAGACTGGCAGGATGTTAAGCTCGGCAAGAGCATCAACCTTATTTTCAGAACTGCTCATGCCAAACATCTTGATAACTCCCCTATCAGTAACATCCTTACCGTCCTTGGTACGGCCGTTGCGTTGTGCAATCCAAACGGATTCATGACGTTGGGTTATCATATATCTCATATAATCGGAAACATGATAAGAGCTGAAATAGAACTCTTTCAAGCTGCCACCACGTTCAATCACAAACATCTTATTAGATTTGAAAACATCGGTGACAACCGGGTTTTCCATTAAATTTGCCCCAAGGGTAATTTGAGTTGTTTCAAAGCCGTTATAAAACAATATCTGCTGCAACAGACTGGCATCCAGTACGATGTCACGATGGTTGGAAACATACATATAACTTTTGTCCTTGGAAATATTCCCAATACCTACATAAGTGAGGTCTGTCATAGTACGTTTGATAACCTGTTCATTCATCGGGCTCATGACCTTTTTCTGAAATTCGTTTACAGTACTGATATTAATAATTTTTTTTCTGACTGTTTCCGTATCTTCATCAGGAAAAACGAACGATGCAATCTTATCGAAATAAGGACATGTGGCAATTCGCTGCATGGAAGCAGGAATTTCGCTGTCGTAATAAGGTCTTATGTCATCAAATCGAGGGTCTATCATTTCATTTTTTTCTATTATCTATAAACTTGATAGGTTTTCTGCTTTTTGCAGGATAGTTAATTGAATAAATCTCTTCAACTGTATGGATTTCGACAGTGGGAGCGACTCTGATTCTTGACCTGAAATGATCTTTGAGGTCTTTAACAGGGTCAAAATCAGGCATATATTTAAGACCGACATAAACTTTCACATCATCAGTACCGGCATCACTGTTATCAACGATGATAACATAATTTTCGACATAGTTTGTATCATCAAGGACATCATTGATTGCAGGCGGATAAAGAGTTGTTCCTTTGAGTTTAATCATATTGTTTTTACGACCCACCAAAGGAGAGAGCCTGTAGGAATTTCTGCCACACTTGCACTGTTCGACATGCTTTGCGGCCATGTCACCGGTACGGAATCTCAGTAAAGGCATAGCCTCAACACCAAGAGTTGTTACTACAACTTCGCCGACCTCACCGTCAGGGACAGGCAAATCATCATCACCAATGATTTCCACAATTATGAGTTCCGGATGGCAATGACCTCCAAGTCCATATTCACATTCCGAGAAAGTGGCAGACATTTCGGTAGATGAATAAGTTGCAAAAAGTTGCACATCCCATTTTTCCCTGATTCGCTGGCCGAGCAGATTAAGAGAAAAATCCTGTTCCCTAAGTCCCTCACCAATGCCTATAATGCGTCTGATACTGCTGTTTTTATAATCAATATTGTGTTCCTCTGCATACTGGATAAGTCTGAGAATAAAGGAAGGGACGCACATGATAGTGTCAGGTTTAATACGTTTTATAGTATCCCACTGAAGTTCAGGTATTCCGTTTCCAACTCTCACTATTCCGGCACCAAGCTCACGAAGGCCCAAGAAATAAGCCATTCCAGCCATAAATCTTTTATCAAGAGTAGTCATCAGTTGGACTATATTGCCTGGGCGGATACCAGCACATTCAAAAGATTTCTTTTCGTTGTAGGCAAGACGCTGCAAATCCTTCTCCGTACAGCCGAAAGTGACAGGATCCCCCAATGTTCCTGATGTGGTTATATAATCTATAATCTTATCCTTGGGACAGCAGAGGAAATCATCATTGAAAAGCTGCAAATCTTTCTTTTCAGTAAAAGGGATTCTTATGAGATCTTCCAAAGAAACTATTTTATTGATGTCGATTTCATATTTGGCAAAAAGCCGCTGATAATAGCGGGAATGCTCATTAAGATAGACAAGAGCCTTATTAAGGAGCTTCTCCTGAAATGATTTTATCTCCTCTGGAGATTTGTATTCAATGTCCGTTATATTATTTTTCATCATGAATTATTTTTAATTACACTTTTCAGCCATTTGACAAATTCACCTTTCCAGGCATGACATTCCTCGGAACCGCTTGTATCGCTTGCTCCGAAGCCATGGCCACCAGTATCATATCTGATATATCTATGTTCAATGTTTTGTGCTATCAACGCCGAGTCAAGAAGAATGGAGTTATGATAGTCCACAACAGGGTCATCGGTACAATTTACAAGGAACACCGGAGGACAATTCCGAGGAATATGTTCCTCAAGCGACAACGAATCTCTCATTGTGATGTCAGATTTATTCCTTTCCCCAAGGAGGCCACGTCTTGAACGCTGATGGGTGCATTCCTTAGACATAGTGACGACAGGATAGACAGAAGCAATAAAATCAGGGACGAGCGAAACATCCACCCCGATGCCCATATCAGACAAGAAGTCGTGCTCTGAGAATACACCTGACAGCATAACGAGATGACCGCCTGCCGAAAAGCCCATCACTCCTATCTTATTGGGGTTTATATGGTAATAATCAGCGTTTTCTCTAACGAGCTGAATCGCACGCTGTATGTCCATAATCATATCAGGATACTGGCGGACAGGAAACAGATAACGGTAATACGTTGCATAAGCAATAAAACCGGCAGTTGTATAATTCAGAACAAATGCCGTTATTCCATTGTCGTTCAGCCAATTGGCAACCTTAATGTTTTCATTGTTCTTATCATGCCAAAAATAACTTCCTCCCGGACAGACTATAACAGCAGTCCCTTTCAAATCATCAGAAACATTATCGTCATTTTCCAGCTGATAAGCAGACATCTTCACATAATCGGCATGTATCTGAGTCCCTTTCCATATTTTAATCACTTCCTGTGATATAAGGCTATTGCTCAGCAACAACAGCAAGACAAACATAGAAACGATATGCAGATGACGCATTATGGAAAGAGGCAAAGCATAGAAGAGTGCACCAAGACAGAATACAATGTTCACGAGAGATATCCTGAAAAAATCCATAAATGGCCTATAATGAGTAATGCGTTCATTTTCAGGCGGATAATATACTTTTATAGGAACAGATATTATTTTAACATTATTCCAGGCAGATAAGACAAGTAGTTCCAATTCGGCCTCATATCGTGAGGTGAGTATATTTAGGCCTTTTATCTTCTTCAGTGGATAAAGACGAAATCCTGTCTGCGTATCCGGCACATTCTGAGCTGTTTGCAAGCGGAACCAGAAATTTGAAAACCTGTTTGCAAAGGAACTGCTTGACGGCATATTGTCACTCCTAAGGTTTCTACTTCCAACAATGATAGCATCTTTATTCTGCTGATGAGCTTCAACGAGCAATGGGATATCCTCCGGATAATGCTGGCCATCGGAATCAATTGTTATTGCATAAAGGAATCCCAAATCAATAGCCTTTTTAAAACCAGTCTTTAACGCCGCGCCTTTGCCTTTATTTCTTTCATGCCGTAATATGGTTACCGGAAGAGCAGCCTGCTGCAACAATTTATATGTGTCATCGGTGCAGCCATCATCAACCACAATTACATTTTCGCAAAATTGGAGCACCCGCTCCAAAATGTTGATTATGGTGTTGCCGTTATTGTATGTTGGCATCACAACACAAAGATTATCAGGCTGTTTCATTTTATTTGATTAAACTGATCTCAGAAGAATAAATGAAAAGGTTTTGCCGTCAGAATGGTTAATTAGGAGAATGGTTTTGGGAGTTCCAATCATTCCCTGTGATTTATCAACATACAGAAAGTCAGGGATATATCCATGTTTCAAACAGCAGTCAGCAGCGTAGAAGCCGAAAGCGGATGCTGAAAAGCATTCACCGAAAACATGTTTATAGTGAAGTATTGTTTTATCTCTGAAACAGTTGTCAACAATATCATAGTAAAGGTTGTCAGTAGTTTTGTTGCCACTTATTCCGACCATTACAGCAGAAATATCCTCCGTACACATTTCAGCATCCGCAAGCAATTGGTTTACTGTAGAATGTATTTCAGACACAGAGGGTTTATAAATAATTCTTATTGCCGCAACTGCACTATGCGCGTCAGACGGAGTGGAAGACAAAACAGTTGACACTGAAGCCTCACCGCAGATTTCGTCATCACAGCCAACGAGTCCCATTTTTTTAAGCAAAACGAAAGATGTCGGTGTCACTTCGTCATGGCTTCCTACAAGAGCTGAATCAATCTTACCGAACTTATACTGCAAATACGCATCGAACAATGCCATATCAAAAGAGACGCATCTGTGCGAATAAGTGATGTTGTAACCGTTGTTACAGGTATTGATGGCTATATGTGAACTGATGGTATTATGCGTTGACTGTATAAACAAAGTGGGTTTCAGCAGTTGTTCCCCTTCATTACACAAAATCTCCAAGAACTGTTCGGTATTATCCATACATCCCCATCCTGTGCCAGTAATGATGGCGTCAGGAAGCACAAGTCCCGACTTTTTAATAGCAACATTGGAAGTGGTCAGGGAACGTTTCATGATTCTGGTCATTCTGCGAGCTTCCATAGGCGGAATATATTGTTTGTAGTCGGGCTCCAAAGAGCGGACATAATTGGAATCATACCATATAGGATTTTCCATCCAGTCCTCACACAACGGCTGTTGAATCGAAATCTGAGCAGTTGACTTTATGTAAAAACTATTCCTTGTCATAAATTTCAGAAGAGCATAAAAGAAGTGATGAATCATTGCCACCGAATCCGAACGAATTACACAACACATTGGTCACAGGTTTGTCAGGATGCAAATCGGTCACCGGAGTTATGCCATTTTCCATTTGATTTTTCCAGTTCAGGTTAACAGGAAGAAATTGATTACGTATAGCAAGAATACAGATTACAGCTTCAATGGAGCCGGTGGCGCTTGTAGTATGTCCCGTGAAGGCTTTAGTTGAGGAAACAGGAGGGATTCTGTCTGAGAAAAGTCGTTTCAACGCCATACTTTCCGTAAGATCGTTATTAGGGGTTGCGGTTCCGTGTGCGTTGATGTAGTCGATATCCGAAACATTCAATCCGGCATCTTCCAAGGCTTCCTTCATTGCCAGGTACGGACCTTCACCTTCCGGAGACGATGCGGTCTGGTGATAGGCATCACAAACGTTACCATACCCTGCAAGTACCGACAAAGGCTTTACATTTCTTCTTCTCATTGAATCATAAGACTCAAGCACAAGATATGCGGCACCTTCACCAAGATTCAAGCCTGAACGGGTTTCATCGAAAGGACGGCACAGTTCAGTGTCAAGAATTTTCAAGGAGTTGAAACCGTTGAGATGGAATTTCGTAAGACACTCGCTACCACCGACAACTGCAATATCGAACAAACCGGCACGTATCATAGCAGCACCTCTGATAATGGCATTTGCAGCCGAAGAACAAGCTGTAGAGACTGAAGTGACGAAAGCGAAATCGCCGAAATAGTCACAAATCATTTCCGAACACGTTCCGCAATCATGAACAACGATGTATTTGTTTTTTTTGTCATTGTTGATAAAATCAAGATAATAATGTTCGGTTTTATCCATTCCGCCGACAGTAGTACCGGAAACGAATGCTGCACGATGAATATCCTCACGTGTGAGATTGGCATCATCCAAAGCCTCCTTCATTGCAAGCATACCCATAAGGGAAGTTCTTGTAGTAACGGCATCAGGCTTAATGTCAAGCATTTGAATCATCTGTTCATTGGTAAGCTTGACTTCTCCGACCGGAAATTCCCGATGCTCGGTGTCCAAGTATCGTACATCAGCAATACCGGATTTCCCAGCAAGCAGAGAAGACAACACCTCCTGCTTGTTGAGTCCTATTGCTGAAACTATGCCAGCTCCCGTTATGAAAATCGGCTTCCCCATCAGTTATTTTGTTCTGTTCTTTTCGATATAATCAGCCATTACCCTTACTGATTTGAAAATCTCCTTGCCTTTGGACGCATCTCTAAGTTTAATACCGTAATTCTTTTCCATCAGAACTATAAGTTCCAAAGCATCAATCGAATCCAGACCGAGGCCTTCACCGAAAAGAGGAGCATCAGTGTCGATGTCTTCCGGTTGCATATCCTCAAGATTGAGAGTTTCTATTATCTCATTTTTCAATTCTAATATCAGTTCATCCATATTTTTAGTTTTTAATCATTTAGATAAAATATTTTTGATTTCCTCATGTAATTTGTCATTTTCATCCTTATAACACAGAAACATGACTGCCTCGAAGTTGTTTTCATCAACACAGTCAACCCAACCACCAATTACCGATTTTGTAATGTTATCCTGAAAAGATTCAACTATTTGAGAGGCAATGGTTTCAGGGTCTTTTTTCTCCAAAACATAGAAAGAGGTTTCGCCCAAATACTTATTTCGGATTGCTATCTCACCAGTGATAATATTCGGAAGAGTATAGACAAAAAGAGCAGGACTCGGGAAAAAATCATCAGGTTGCAGAGTTGCTTGAAAGTTAACATCAGCGTTCAACGATCCACTTCTGTTAAACAAGATTACAGCTCTGTCTTCACGAGGGACAAAGCGGTTGGTGTTTTCATCCTGAATAACAAGTTCAGAACCGAGAAATCCCAACTTGCACAAGGCATCCATTTTGAAGAACTTGGGATAATCCTTAACTTTGCTTCTGTATATTTCGGTAAGCAAAGCATTTCCGTATGAAGGGAAATCCATTATTTGCCCATTGAGCGACACGGACCTGTCAGTAATTTTAATCCATGACTTTATCATAACGCACCTCCTTTCTTAAAAAGAATTGCCGCATTACAGCCTCCAAAACCGGAAAGAAGTTTTATAAAGGACCGTTTGTCGGTATGACGAATTTCATTTGACAATGACAAAGGATATGACACTCCGCAAGTTTCATAGCCGCGAGTGGCAAGGATGACATTGTTGTCAACGGCACACATTGAAAGTATCGTTTCAATAACACCTGCGGCACCCATTGTATGACCATAATAGCCCTTAAGTCCGTTTACCGGAACTGCCTGCAATCCGGCACGATACAAGGCTATTGATTCCATTTCATCATTGTAAACCGTTGCAGTGCCATGAACATTAACGAAGGCAATATCGTCAGGATTAGTATCATGAAGCACATTGACAAGAGTTCTGTAACTGCCTTCACCTGTACGTGACGGTCCGGAAATGTGGTTTGCGTCGTTTCTGATGGAGCCGTCAACGGCTATCCAGTCATCCGGCTCCGTGTCACATTCATCCTTTACGGAATAGATAATGGTCGCAGCGGCATCACCGAGGTTCAAACCCTTTCTGTCTTTGTCGAAAGGGCGGCACAAATCAGGCGACAAAGCCTTCAGCGACTGGAAACCTGTAACTATAAATCTTGACTGGCAGTCAGCACCAGTGACAATCACGTAATCATATTTGCCGCCAAAGAGGTTCCTCATAGCAGCAATTTGGGCACACACCCCTGATATACAAGCATTCGACACAACAATTGGCGGATTTGGATTATGAAAATAATCACAGATAACTCTTGCAGTTACTCCACAAAGGATTCTGTCGGACGGAAGGTTGTATTTGTTTTCATAGAGTAAATCAACATTTCCTTTTGTGGTGGAAACCACAAACAGAACTCTATCGGAATCAGGCTGCACCCCACTGTTTTCCAAAGCTTTGGAAACAGACAACAGAACCATCTTTTCGAAGCAGGTATAATGCTGCTTCAATGGTAACGAACCGCATTCATGGTCAAGAGCATCTCTGTCAATAAGTGAAGCCATGAAAGGGTCAGGGATTTCCCATTTATCTTCATAACGTCTGATGGCAGACCTGCCCGTCCTCACTGCATTGAAGTTCTCAGCAGTAGTAAAACCAAGCGGTGAGACAATGTTATCAGCTATTTTGAATATCACTTTCATGACCTACAGATTTTATTGTTTCCAAAAATCAAAATAGTTAAACCACTGGGTAGGATATTCCCTGACCACATCCTCAAGATTCGATGCAAAACATGAGGCGAGCATGTAAATCTTTTCCTGTTTGGAAATAATCTGTTCCTGCTGAGCCTCAATTTTACGAACCAGGATTTTATATTTTCTACCCGAAAGTTTCATTACAAATACCGCAATCATCGGAACTTCGCGATTGATTGACATAATATATGCACCGGTTGGAAATTTTGCTTTTTCACCAAAGAACACACAATCAACATGTTTTGACGAACCCAACATTCTGTCGTTTGGGATGCTGACTATCTGCCCATCGCTTAAAGCGTTGTTTAACAAGAAGATATGTGACATGTCATCCAGCACTGGAATCAATTTTATATTATTCCCGCCAAGCTGATGACTTCTGTTTTCCATAATCGACTTTGCTTCACCATCGAAATGCAGTGCATTGATGGTTTTTTCTGCAACCAATGAATAGCCCGCCATCTCATAATTTCCGACATGGGAGCCGAGCATGATAAACCCTTTGTCTGAATTGGAAAGACTTTCATAAAGGTTAAAATTTTCTATATCAAAATGAAAAGATTTGCCTGCAAAGACAGCAAATCTATCAAGAATTACCTGTCCGAACCTGAAATGGTTGGCATAGACGCTGAAAAAGCTTTTCAGAGGCGGATATCCTATTCTGTTACGAAAGAAGTTGTATGTTGAACGATAACCTTGCCTATTGAAAATCATGTAAAAAGGAACAACTAAAGCCATAATGCCGTAGAAAACATTCAGGTTTATCCAACGCATAAGCCAAATCAACGTCTTGTGCATCCATGGGGTTCCATCAGTTTTTCCTTTCCAAAGGTTATGTTTGATTTCAGGCATTTATTTCAGTCTAAGAGGATTATTCTTAAGGTAAGTTTCAACTTTAGCAATATCCTCATAAAAAGGCTGATCTTCAATTCTTGCAGCCACCAGTTTTCTGATATCGTCATAGACACGTCGGGAAGAAAAAGACAATTTGTCCTGGATATTCAGGCAGTCAACTGCCTGTGCGAGGGCAATATAGTGAACAGCCATCACCTGATAAACATTTTCGATGACATTTGAGCACAGCAGGGCAGAATTTGTACCCATGCTCACAATATCTTGATTATCGTTGTTATTAGGGATACTATGGACATAGTTGGGCATTGAAAGGGTCTGGCATTCGGCTGTAGTGGATGTTGCCGTAAACTGGCACGCCTGCATACCATAATTGAGTCCGAGAGTACCCATATTCAGGAATGGAGGGAGGATACCGTTAATGCGGTCATGGAACAGATAGTTGAGCTGACGCTCAGCAGTCATGGCCACCCTTGTCATTGCAATCTTCACTTTGTCTTCTTCAAGAGAGACATAGTCACCATGGAAATTGCCGCCATGATAAACATTATTGGAAGCCGGATCAACGATAGGATTATCGCATGCAGAATTAATTTCTTCTTCGAGGATGCGTCTGCTATTTGCAAGCGTCTCATACACAGGGCCTAAGACTTGAGGTACACAGCGCAAAGAATAATATGCCTGAACTTTATGTTCGAAAATCTTGTCAGTATTGTTTCCATCATAAAGTTCGTGTTCACGCTGTTGCAGACATTTACTGCCTTCAGCAAGATTACGCATACGGCGGGCAATTATCTGCTGTCCCTCATGGTGACGACATTCATTGAGTTCCTTTGACATCAGGTCATCGAATGAGGAAGCTATTTCATTAACCCAGACTGCTGCAAGTGTAGCCCAATCGAGCAGATATTCAGCATTGAACTGGTTGACAATTCCTATGCCTGTCATCACAGAGGTTCCGTTAGTTATAGAGAGGCCTTCGCGTATATGGATTTCAAACGGTTTAAGATGGTTTTCATCCAATACGTCTGACGCATTACGCCATTCGCCTTTATAATGGACTTTCCCTTCACCGATAAGCGTGAGAGCCAGATGTGCTAGTTGTACGAGGTCACCGCTGGCGCCAACACTGCCATGCCGTGGAATGAAAGGAATAATATCACGATTAATAAATTCGATGAGAAGTTTGATGACATCGACATGCACACCTGAATGCGCCTGCAAAAAGGTGCCAAGACGGGCAATCATTGCCGATTTGACATAAATATCGGACAGAGGTTCACCCACTCCGGTGGAATGGCTGCGGATTATATTATATTGCAGATTTGTAAGATACTCATCATCAACACGCCACTGAGCCATAGGGCCAAAGCCAGTATTGATGCCGTAAATCACCTTCCCCCTACAAAAATCATTTAAGAAGTTGTAGCATTCATCCACCTTTTGCAACACCCCATCTGAGACACTGAGCTTATGATTTTCGTATAAGATATTCTCTACTTCATTCAAAGAAAGTAAAAATTTTTCCATATTTCTAATCAATTAATATTCACACTGCACACAGATTCGTCAACAAAAGATTTATTTGTAGCAGACAATGCCAAGAACCCAGTACTATTTCCTTACCCAAGTCTGACTTCGTCCGAGAAGACCTTTTTTATCAAGAGAACCGCGAAGTACAAGTTGACCGTCCTTAAGGGAGATCTTTGCATAATAGAATTTACCGGTATCAGGATCAAGGACACGACCGCCAGTAAGTTTGTCCTTATCGGCTTTCATATCTCTGATTATTACCAATCCTATTTTACTTTTGCCCTTGTCTTCACCTGGACATTCGGTGCAGACAGTTTTAGCATCAGGTTTGAGTAATTTCTCGATTTTTCCATAATACAGGCCGTTGTCGCCTTTATAAATATTTACGACAGACAATTTCTCACCGGATTTGTCATCAACCGTGTACCAATCGCCTAACATATCGTTAACCTGTGCATGTAATGAAACACTTGCAAGGAGTATTGCGCAAATCACAAACAATCTTTTCATAACAAACGGAATTTAAAGAATGCGGAAAGCGAGGGATTCGAACCCCCGATACCCATAAAGGGTATAACAGATTTCGAGTCTGCCCCGTTCGACCACTCCGGCAGCTTTCCGTTGACTGTTATTGTCCTTTCATTTTATTGAAGTTGCAAAAATACAAAATAATTCTAATGTCTTTCAATTTCATCGCATAATTTTGAATACCACTCCTCTCCGAAACGGCGGATGAGGGGTTCCTTTAGAAACTGATAAAGTCTGATGTTCCTTTCCTTACCAAGTTTCAGGGCATCGTCACAGATATCCCAATAATCATAATTTACGGCAGTAACATCTCCATATATATTCAGTCTTATGGGATACAAATGACACGAAATCGGCTTGTTAAAAGGAATTTTTCCGTCACGATATGCGGTCTCAATCGCACATCTGGCTATTTTTTTTTCATCATAATAGAGAAATGCACAGTCTCGGTCATCAATCAATGGCGTGACAAAATCATTGCCCAAACCAGGGGCAAAGACCCCATTATTCCTGACAACTTCAATTCCGGCATCTGTCATATATTCATATATCTCCTCCTTGTAATCCTCGATGAGTGATATTTCATCAGGTTCAAGCGGGGCACCAAGGTCCCCCTCCACACAGCAGCATCCTTTGCAATTTTCAAGATTGCAGCAGAAACACACCTCCCCAACCTTATCGGATACAAGGCAATCATTCACCGCCAACATTTTCTTTCAATATTTCCTCTTTTATTATTTTTATCGAAACATTGGAATCAAGCTCATCGACAAACTGATATGAAAGTTTGTCGATGCTGATTCCATTAATTACCAACTGTTTACCAAACTGTACAGCTTTACTCTCATTACCGACAATCACCAATGAAACATTATTGTTTCCTTGTAGCATCATTACTATCAGGGCTATAGTCGGAAAAGATGCTTCTTCATCAATGACAACTTCTCCTTCGACTGTACCTGGGACAAAAGCAAGGTTTTCGAGATTAATAAGCGCTTCATCGGATGTTTTCTGCAGTTCGATGTCCAGTTCATAACTCTGTGGTGTGGTAGTACCTTCAACATGCAGTATTTTTTGACAAAAGAGATAATCATCATTGCCGGAAAGGGCAAGCAGATAATCAGCACCTGAAGGCAGCGGAATACGGTAGCGACCGGATTGCGCATGTGTAACAAAAGACGCTTTAATTCTCATCGTATTGAGATCATAGACTCTGACACTGACACCGACAGGTTCATGTGTATCCTTGTCGATAAAACGACCGGATACTGAAACTATAACATTCTCACTTACAACAAGCTCAGGTTCGTATGAAACTGTTTTCAAGTCATCTTCATCTGAAAGGGCAAATAATTTGTCATCATAGCTCTTTATCAGCATTTTATTATCAAAATCAACAAATTCAGCACGATAGATATTCGCATCATTATAATCGACCCTTCTTGTCAGATAGCCATGACGGGAGTCTCTTACGGGATAGTAATACAATTCATCGTCAGGAGTATTGAGAGGATACCCCAGATTTTTAGCCGGCAGCCAACCATATTCGTCAGGCAATGAGACAAACACATCAAATCCGCCGAGAGCATCCATTCTGTTTGAACAGAAATACATTGCATTGTCGAAAGGCAGAAGTGACACAGATATTTCATCATATTCGGTATTGACATTTTCTCCCAAATTCTCGACTTTATCCGAGAAACGGAAATTGTCTTCCTTATAGATAATGAAGCTGACACGATAAATATCCTTGCCACCCTTGCCACCTGAACGGTCGCTTACAAAATATATGTAATGCATATTTTTATTAAAGCAGGCAAACGATTCCTCATCTTTGCTATTGACCGGCTGAGGCAGTTTTTTGGGTCTTGACAGTTCCGTCCCGTTAATTGATGAAACATAGATGTCACCATTACGGATGATAAGGCAGAATTTGCCGTCAGCTGATATATCCGTGACAATATCTTCATCCTTTAATGACCCCAATAAAGCATACTCGTTAACAGTACCATAATCATTTTTACTGATAATATCACAGTAATAAAACTTGTTTACTGGCTTTTTGTTTTTATTGAAGTTGAAAAGTTTCGATTTTTTCGGAGCATCATTCTTCCTGTCGGAATTGAACACAAAACCTCTGTAATAATTTATCAATACAGGCAAATAATCATTGTCATCGGAATTTATGGCAACAGGGAGCAAATCCACAAACACCTTTTCAGGGTGGCGGATAATGGTATCGTTATTCAAACATTGCCGTATTTCCTTGTCAATCAATGTATTGATACTATGAGTATAATCATATGCGGCAGCTTTTCTGAAGTAATAGACAGCAGAATCGAAAATGAGTTCCGATTTATAGACATCTGCGAGCATATAACTGCTTTCAGAAACCATAAGTGAATCGTGTGTAAGGTCATTCCACAGGCCGTCAGCAGCGAAAAGATAAGGTTTTGCCTTGTCTTTGTTCACATAATAAAGACATTTGCCAATTTTGTAGTTGAGTTTCGCATTATACGGGTTAATATTCTGTGCGACATAATAATAATTCAAAGCCTGACTGTACTCAGGATTTTTCGCAAAGAACAGCTTATCACCCTGTTTAAGGTTTTTCATGGCTTCTTTGAATGCCTTCTTATTATGGAAATTGTATTTCACAAATTCCAAGTTCTGGCCAACCGCAACTGTTGATCCACAAACGCTTAACAATAATATTATCAGCAACTTCCTCATGGTTCACACTCCTCTATTATCCATTCCTGCAGTTCAATTCCACGGCTTTGAGCCTGATGCCAGTCACTACAGGCGCCATACACATCCCGCAGCATCATCTTGGTGTTGCCTCTATTGAAATATGCTTCTGCATCATCAGGATTAAGACGAAGCACTTTATCAAAATCGGCAAGAGCAGACTCATAATTACCAAGTTCAAAATAAGCCACCCCCCTATTGTTCAGCAACACGATATCATTAGGATTACGAGCCAATCCGTCAGTAAGTTGGATAATCATCTGTTTCATATTACTCATCAAATATGAAACAAGCCCATTGGTGTTATATGTTTCAATAAATGCCGAATCAGCAGCCAGAGCCTCATTGACATTTTTAACCGCATTGCGGACATTTCTGGTTTTCATATAACAGAAGGCAAGATTATTCTTCAGTCGGGAACTGTTATCGCCAAGACTCAGCGCCTTGATGAAATCGTTAATTGCAAGTTCATATTCGCCCATACGCTTATAACAACAGCCACGATTATAATAGTAAACATTCTTTTTGCCATTGATATTCAATGCTTTGGAAAAGTTGGATATCGCCTTTGCATAATCACCGCTTTCAAAATTGATGACACCACTATAATAATAAGCCATATCCATATTGCCATCTATAATAGTCGCATTGTAATAATCAGCCGTAGCACTTTCAAGATTGCCAAGGTGATGATTACAGCGTCCGCGTAAATAGACGCAGTCGGCTGTGATATTATTTTTCATGAACATGTCTATATTCCTCAGACAATTGCCATAATCCCTGAGAATATAATAGCAATATGCCGAATTATAATAAGCTTTGCTCAGTTCTGGATTAACGGAAAGAGACATCGAAAAATAGTACAAAGCGGAGTCAACATTATTGTTTTTCAGATACGACACACCTGTATTGTACATGTTGAACGACAGCATGTCATTTTGAGCAGAGAGCGATAAAATACAGAATATCAGACAAAAAGATGAACAGAATCGTTTCATGCTATTGTTTG
Source organism: Bacteroidales bacterium (assembly GCA_016285515.1). Lineage (GTDB taxonomy): Bacteria > Bacteroidota > Bacteroidia > Bacteroidales > BM520 > RGIG7150. Next base: position 42,989 of record JAEEQW010000008.1, on the reverse strand, counting down.
ATTAACTTCAGCTTTTGAGAGTAATTGTTTGTGGTTATATTGACAATATACAATCCGTCGGGACAGTCTGAAAGGTCAATTACAGAGTTGGAGCCAATAAAATTCTTCGACAGTACTCTTGTTCCGGTAATATTGAACACATCAACCTTAACATTACTATAATTTCCGTCACAACGGAGAGTGAAAATACCATTATTCGGGTTAGGGAACAGAGTAAACGATTCCATATCTGCATAATCGTTGATTCCGTCAAGAGATTCGAAATAAATATCGTCGATAAACAGATTATTTCCGACCAATTTCACGGCTTCAAATCTAATCATAACGTTTTCATAACCAGCATAATCGCTCAAATCCACAGTCAGACAATCTGCATAGTCGGACATGTTGCCGCACCAATCGGTAACATCCTGCGGAATGAAATCATAATTGACTGCCGGTCCAGTTACAAAGTTGTTTGAACCATCCTCATAGAAAGATTCCAAAAGTTGCCATGTGTCCCCGCAATCAGTTGATATGCTCACATTTAAAGTATCAGAAACAGCACTATTCTTCATTCTGTATGCATGTCTGAAATGAAGCTGATATCTTCCATCAAGTTTGAAATATGGAGAAATCAGATAATCTTTTTTATCGACACCGTTATATTTGAAGAAATTGACGTATGGGGCATGATTGACACCGTTGTTTTCAAGAGTTTCAGCAAGCTCCCATGTAAGCTTATTGTCAGGATTCTCAACCAACCAGCCTGCTTCCTGAATATTGTTGATGTTTTCAAAATCCTCATGATAATCATGGATACTGATTCCGGACATTGAAACATAGTTCTCAACTGTCAATGTATTGGTTTTGTTGGCATTTGATACTGAGAGAGTCACATCATAGTCGCCAGCGACATCGAATGAAACCACGGGATTCTGCGAATTTGCATCAGTACCTTCAATGAAAGTGACAGTATTTGGTGAGAAAGACCATTGCCACGAAGTAGGGCACAAATCGCCATCACCATAAAAATGAATAGCCTGACCATCGAGGCACACAGTTTGTCTGTCAGAACTGAAACTTACAGAAGGTCCGTCTGTGTCATTGACATAGATATATCCTTCCTTTGTAATGGTACCGTCACCATGTTCGTTCATAACTGTCAGCGTTACAGTCTTATATCCGGGGGAATTAAAGACAATTCCGGTTGGATTCTGTTCTTCTGAAGAACTCGGAGTAGCATCCTCGAAATCCCAAAACCAATTGTCAACGAAATTATATGAAGTGGCGCTAAAATCAACAGGACAGCCAACTGTTACCTCAGTTGATGAAGCTTCAAATTCAGCAGTCGGTACTACATCGAACCAGACTTCAAATGATATCTGGGTACTAACAGAGCCGACATTTTTGATGAATATGCCACCTGGGGTATTGTCTTTCAGGAAACATGGCGGATTAGTATTGTCATCGAATTCCGTTCTGCCGACAGCAGAATTGAAATTGGCATTATTGATATTGCCGTTGGTCAAAGTGTTGGTTCCACCATAGCGAAACACGTAGAGTTCATCCGGTGGTCCGCCTGCATTGCCGTTTATGCTTGGATATGCTCTGAAAATAAGCAATCCCTCTCCCGGCATTTTAGTTTCAAACGGATGAGTTTTGTTTCTATATTCCAACACAAAATATTCGGCGGAAGAATTCGGTGAAGCAATCTTATAAACACAGTTTTCAGAAGAATAAGGTGTATTAAGATAATACACACCACCTTCGGTAATTTCAGGAATTTCATCAATCCAGCCTCCATATTTGTATTTCATATAGGCAGACATTGATTGTGCCGGATGCAGATTGCCCGACATGACATCCCAATTACCTATCGGAGCGATGGTATTGTCGGAATATCTGTACAGGTCCGGAGCGCCAAGCGAATGGAACATTTCATGACAGAGCACACTGGCTTCAGAGCTGTTGAGGTGGGTTTCAATCTGGAAATTGAAGTCATAAACTCTCAGGCCGTGAATATAGGCATAATGCGAATACAATGACCAGCGATGAGGCCACAGAAGTGTTGACCATGCGGTTACATCGCCTCTGACAATAAACACCACATTGTCAACATAGCCATCGTGGTTATGGTCAAGGTTAATGTTTTCCGGAACCTCATCGGCAATAAATTCTATTGCATCGTGCAGCAGCTGGAATTCCCTGTCAGCCCTTTCGTTTTCTTGATATCCGGACGGAGCTGTCACAGGGTCATAAGGCATATAATATTCCCTGATATGACTGTCCTGATAAGCAAGAATCTCAGTTGTTTCCGTTAGAGGGAAAAAATATGACTGGATTGAGAACTGATTATAAGACACGGTCTCAAAATAATTCTGCAAAGTCTGATTCGACACATCTCCGCTACCATTGAACATACCCCAATAATAAGCAGTGTCTTCAGGGAATGGGGTCTGATCCTTGAAATAGATATATACCACAAGATTATTCATCTCTCCGAAATTGTCAAGTTTGCCCTTGCTCACATCATACCCCGGAATCGGAGTTTTCGGAGGGGTGTTTTTCACGAAGGAATCTCTGATGGCGTTCTTGGCCTCGGCGGAGATACTAACTCCCGGTTTGATGCCGACTGACGCAGGGTCAACGGAACCGACCACATACTGTGATGCAACAACCTTGTCACCCGACAGCACAGCGTAGCAATAATAGCCTTCGCTGTTGGCAATAATGGTGAAATGGTTTGCATCATGATACCAGTTGTAATATTCATCACCTGATGCAAAGCAGTGAATTTCAGTGCCGTCAGGCTGATGAAGAGTCACTGGATAGTCAACAATATACGCTGCCGGAAGGAATATCCAACATAATGACAGCAATACCATGAGTAATAATTTTTTCATAATATGATTATTTAATATGTTTATCATTATTTATAAGTTCAAGAAGACGGTCGGCAGCTTCAGAAGCAGGAAATGGCTGGCCAACAGCCTCACAGCCTCTGTAAAGAATGACTTTGTTTTTACCAAAACCCACCACACCATAGTCCGCGCCACGCATTTCACCGGGGCCATTGACAACACATCCCATCACGCCAATCGTAATGTCCTTAAGGTGAGAGGTTTTACGTTTAACTTCATCAGCTACTGAAATCAGATCATATTCAGTACGGCCACAAGTAGGGCAACTAATAAACTCAGGTTTTGAAAGTCTGTTACGTGTGGCCTGCAATATGTCAGCCAATATGGATTCCCTGACATTGGTCCATATTCCCGAGACAGGATAATTAGTGATGATAAAGCCAATTTCTATTGCAGCCTCTATCATCAGACGCTCATAAGGAATGTCCCTGTTATAATATTTTTTGACAACCAACGGTCTGTAAGGCTCTTCAGAGAAATAGCAGTCAAGGTGTTCGCAAATATCCTTCAAAGACGCTCCTGTAACTTCCATAACTTTGGCATTAGGGAAATCATTGTCATTGAAGAGTATGAAATCATTATGACTGCCAACATCCTTGATTATGAAATCGGCAAGTTTATATCCGTCATTACTTAACCTTGCGATATTATCCGAAACAATGACAGACAAAGGATGTTGTGAATCCTGCAAAATCGGACGTTTGCCCACATCAAATTTCTTTACATGAATATTATTCTTATATCGGGCAATCTCCTTGGCAGGTTGGATTTCCTCCACAGGCGGCTCCGACAGTGACACTCTGATAGTATCGCCAATACCTTCGCAGAGAAGAGTGCCAATGCCTATTGCGGATTTGATTCGCGCCTCCTGGCCGTTGCCGGCTTCGGTTACTCCAAGATGTAACGGATAGTCAACGCCAATCTGATTCATGCGTTCAACCATGAGACGGTTGGCTTCAATCATAACCATAGGATTGCTTGATTTCAATGAAATTACAATGTTATGAAAATCAAGCTCTTCGAATATCTGGAGAAATTCCATGACAGCCTCCACCATACCTTTTGCTGTATCTCCATATTTGAAAACAATTCTATCGGACAATGAGCCCTGGTTGCTTCCGATACGGATTGCAGTGTCGTGTTTCTTGCAGATATTGATTAAAGGTATGAGGTTGCCTTTAGCCGCATTGATTGCATTGACAGTATCTTCGTCAGTAAATGTTGTTTTTCCTGCCTTCTTGTCAATATAGTTTCCAGGATTTATCCTTACCTTTTCGACAACAGATGCAGATAGCTCTGCCACCTTGGGATTGAAGTGCACATCAGCGATGACAGGCACCAAACAGTTTCTTCTGACAAGTTCTTCCTTGATTTCAGAAAGGCAATTGACATCACGGATATTGCGTGTGGTTATCCTGACAAGTTCGCAACCATTGTCGCATAACTCAATAGTCTGATTGACAGTAGCCTTCACATCATCAGTCGGAGTATTAGTCATTGACTGGATCCTCACAGGGTTACTGCCACCAAGACGCAAATTTCCTATGACTATTTCTTTGCTCATTTATATTTCCCAAGTTGTACCGTCCTTACCGTCTTTGACAATCACATTAGCCGCCTTTAAGGCATCACGTATTTGGTCGGATGTAGCCCAATCTTTATTCTGGCGTGATTTGGCGCGCAAATCGAGAATCAGGCTCATCAAGTCATCAATCAGCTTGTTGTTGTTGCCTTCCACCTCGTCAATCAATCCGAGGATGTCGAATACGATGGTATGCATCAACGATTTGAGCTTTTCCAAATCATCCGCAGTAATCGACATCTTGTTGTCGGCAACGGAGTTGATTGCTTTCACAGCATCAAACAGATAAGCAATCAGGATTGGAGTATTCAGGTCATCATCGAGGGCTTCGAAGCATTTCTTTTCAAATTCGCCAACGTTGAAGTCGGACGTCTTACCGGGTTTCAGGCGGCTGAGGGTTTTTATTGCCACGAGCAGACGTTTCATGCCTTTTTCAGCAGCCTGCAATGCATCGTTGGAGAAGTCGAGTTCGGAACGATAATGGGCCTGGAGGATGAAGAAACGGATTGTCATCGGGGAATACGGCTGTGCAAGAAGCGTGCTGTTACCTTTGAAGAAGTCATCGAGGATGATGAAATTACCAAGTGACTTGCCCATTTTCTGCCCGTTGATGGTAATCATGTTGTTGTGCATCCAATATTTGACTGGCATCACTCCATAAGCTGCTACCGACTGCGCAATTTCCGACTCATGATGAGGGAATTTGAGGTCCATGCCGCCGCCGTGGATATCAAAAGGCATACCAAGATATTTGGCACTCATGGCCGAGCATTCGGCATGCCATCCAGGGAATCCGACGCTCCATGGGGAGTTCCATTTCATGATATGCTCCGGAGCAGCCTTTTTCCAGAGAGCAAAGTCAACCGGATTATGTTTTTCATCCTGACCGGCAAGCTCACGGGTATTGTTTATCATATCCTCATATTTACGTCCTGAAAGAATGCCGTATGGATTGTCCTTCGAATATTTGGGAACGTCAAAATAGACTGAGCCGTTGGAAACGTAAGCGTAACCGTTGTCGATTATCTTCTGGATCATGTCAATCTGGTCTGAAATATGTCCTGATGCCAACGGTTCTATGGATGGGTCCAGCACATTCAGACGATGCATATCGCGATGGTACGAATTGGAATAATGCTGTGCAACTTCCATTGGTTCAAGCTGTTCGAGACGGGCCTTCTTGGCAATCTTGTCTTCGCCCTCGTCCATATCATGTTCAAGATGGCCGACATCAGTTATGTTCCTGACATAACGCACTTTATAGCCTAAATGAATCAAGTATCTATACAACAGGTCAAAAGTGATTGCCGGACGGGCATGACCGAGATGGGCGTCGCCATAAACGGTAGGTCCGCAGACATACATTCCGACATGAGGCGGAGCGACAGGTTCGAATTTTTCCTTCTTTCCTGACAAGGAATTTGTGATATAAAGATTATGTTCCATTTTTTAATTTTCAATAAAAATGCAAAGGTATATAAAATTCAATACCTTTGCAACGTTATTTCAATCCTAAAAAATGAAAAAATACTTTTTTGTCCTGCTATTGCCTTTGATAGCAGTTATGTCAAGTAGTTGCGGCAAAACCGACAAAGATATCACTGCCGCAAAAAATCTTACGTCACGAATCATTCCTGAACACGCCAAATCATTTTCATTCAAGAAATTGGATGCCGACTCAGTTGACCGTTTCGAGATTGAGTCGAAAAACGGTAAAATAATCATTAGCGGCAATAATGCCAACAGTATGGCCGTCGGCCTCAACCATTATCTGAAATATTATTGCAAAACAGAGGTTTCATGGTTTGCCAATGACAAGACGGACATGCCGTCCCACCTGCCAGAAGTGCCGGAAAAAATCAGCATTGACGCCCGCGTAAAAAACAGGTTTTTCCTCAATTATTGCACTTTCGGCTACACTATGCCATGGTGGAGATGGGACGACTGGGAGCATTTCATCGACTGGATGGCTCTCAACGGTGTCAACCTTCCTCTTGCAATTACAGGTCAGGAAGCTATATGGTACAGGGTGTGGACTGATTTAGGCCTGACTGATGAAGAGATCAGAAGCTATTTTACCGGACCTGCTCATCTTCCTTGGCACAGGATGCAGAATATAGACCGTCATGACGGACCGCTCCCAATGTCATGGCTCGAAGACCAGGAAGCTCTTCAGAAACAGATAGTCACTCGTGAACGTGAACTCAACATGCGGCCCGTATTGCCAGGTTTCGCCGGTCATGTCCCTCCTGAAATCAAAAGAATATTTCCGAATGCACCACTGTCTTCACTCGGCAACTGGTGTGATTTTGACACCGCTTGCTGGTGCAGCTTCCTTGACCCGATGGACACATTGTTCACTTTCATTCAGCAGAAATTCATCACTGAAGAAACGAATCTTTATGGTACCGACCATATTTACGGCATTGACCTTTTCAATGAAATGACACCTCCTTCCGATGACCCACTGTATCTGGGGCGCGTAAGCCGTCAGGTTTATGAGTCGCTTGCAGCTGCTGACCCTGACGCAATATGGCTTCAGATGACGTGGCTCTTCTGGAACGAACGCTATTTCTGGACCAATGAACGTGTTGAACCTTATATCACCTCCTTCCCGAAAGACAAACAGATTCTCCTTGACTATTACTGCGAAAGAACGGAAGTTTGGCAGCGTACAAACAAATATTTCGGTGTGCCATATATCTGGTGCTACCTTGGCAATTTCGGTGGGAACTCTCGTCTGGCAGGCAATATCGACACTGTCAACGCCAGAATCGAAAACACTGTCAGAAACGGCGGTTACAATTTTGTCGGTTTAGGTTCAACTCTCGAAGGGCTCGATTGTAATCCGTTCATGTATGAATATATTTTCGAAAAGGCATGGGACTTCGATTTGCATAAAAACGTTGGGCAATGGATTGAAAGTCTTGCCGACAGGCATGCAGGCAAAGTGGATGAAAACAACCGTGCAGCCTGGAAACTGCTTGCAGACACGGTTTATCAGTCCCCTGCATCCCCAGGTCAGGCCTCAATGCTCAATGGACGTCCCACTCTCAAACCTTATCAATATTACATCGGCACAACAATAAAATATAACAACATTAACCTGCTCAATGCCCTTGAGCTGCTGCTTAAAGCTGAAAGCAACACACGCGCTCATGGCTTTGATGTGGCAAATGTCACACGTCAGTTGCTCAGCAATTTCTTTACCGATTTGTATAAAGACTACTGCAAATTCCATGAGGCTAAAGATATTGCAAAATGTGCTGAAACCGAGAAGATTATGATTGATGTTCTCACTGACTTGGATGACATATTGAACACTCAGAGTGCATTTCTCCTCGGGAAATGGATTGATGACTCGCGTGCTTTCGGCAAGGATGATGCCGAGAAAAATTATTACGAAAGCAATGCCCGTGACCTTATCACAATGTGGGCAGGACGCGACAATCTTCTCAACGACTACGGAAGCCGGACCTGGGCCGGACTTGTCGATTCCTACTACAAAGGACGTTGGCTGAAATTTTTTGATTATGCAAATTATTGTTTTAATGAAGGAAAGGATTTCGACGAGCATTATTTCCGTCAAATTATGACCGGACTTGACACTATTCCAAAGTATGGATTTGAAACTCAATGGTATAAGAACCGCATCGGCCAGTTCAACCCTGTAGCTTCAGGCGATCCTATTGCCATCGCTTCTAACATTGCAGACAAATACCATGATTTGATTATCGAAAGGAACCATTAAGATTTATAAAGCCTGCGGTTTCAAGCATGATAGCCCGAAGAAGAATAGTTAGGTTACTCATCATTTTTTAAGCTGCTTTTATAATGCTGTTGTCCACATATATTTTTCAGTGGAAAGTTAGTGTTTTCGGAAAAATCCCTCAATAAGTGCTAAAAACATCACTAATTATCCCTATAACAGTGCTTTTTTTATAAAATTTATCCCTATATGAGGGATTTTTACTATTTTTGCCGAAAAATAAAGAGAAAGATATGATTGATAACACCTTAATCGCCTATATGGAGGAAATGCTGCGCCAAACTCCAATTGACTTTGTGCGCTATATGGCTGACAGTATCGATTGGGACAGCCGCTTGATTGGTATTGTTGGACAACGTGGCGTGGGTAAATCGACCATGCTGCTGCAACGCATCAAGACGAATCGGAACGATGGTTTTTGGCTCTATGTTTCGGCTGACCATACTTATTTCGCCAACCATAGTCTGGTTGATTTGGCTGACGATTTCGTAAAAGAGGGCGGCACTCATTTATTTATTGACGAAGCGCATAAATACCACAACTGGTCGCGAGAGTTGAAACAGATTTACGATGTGCATCCTGATTTGCATGTCGTCTTCACAGGCTCTTCCGTACTCGATATTACCAAAGGCGAAGCTGACTTGAGCCGTCGTGCTTTAATGTATTCCATGCAGGGGTTGTCGTTTCGGGAGTATCTTGAGTTGTTCCATGGTGTGAAGACAAAAACATATTCCTTGAAGGAAATACTTTCGCACGAAGTTGAACTGCCTATTCCACATCCTTTGCCCTTGTTCCGCGACTATCTGGCTTTTGGATACTATCCTTTCGCAAAGGAAAGCGGATTTGCAATCAAGATGGAACAGATTATTTCGCAAACGATTGACTCTGATATTCCGCAATATGCCGACATGCTGGCTTCCACAGCGCGAAAACTGAAACAAATGCTGGCGGTGATTGCTGAATTGGCACCCTACAAGCCAAATGTTGACAGTCTTGCAACAGAGTTGCATGTTAGCAAGAACAATGTGCCCAATTATTTAACTTATCTCGAAAAGGCGGGAATGATTGGTATGTTGCGTGACAATACCGGTGGCTTGCGCGGTTTGGGAAAAGTGGAAAAGGTGTATGTCGACAATCCGAGTTTGATGACGGTTTTAGCCAATGGGAAACCCGAAATAGGCAATCTGCGTGAGACCTTTTTCTACAATCAGATGCGAGTGATGCACAAGGTGCTTGCATCAAGGGAGTCGGATTTTATTATCGGCGATTACACTTTTGAACTCGGTGGGCGCAAGAAAGGGAAGAAGCAAATCCAGGACATCCCCAATGGCATTGTTGTAAAGGATGAAATTGAATTTGGCCACAGCATTACCATCCCGCTTTGGCATTTTGGCTTGACTTACTAACTTTAGGACATCAAAAAGAGGGGACCAGTCCGATTTCTACTGAAACCTTCTCAAGCGATCTCAGTCTAAAGTGGTAAACTTTTCAATTATTATTTACAGAAAAGTGATTCTGCATTGTCTATCGGTTATTTTGCATATCCCAATGTAAACACACTGATTCTGACATTCGGTTGCACCTGCAACACCGCCCTGACACACGATTCCAACGTGGAACCTGTGGTCAGCACATCATCGATGAGAAGGATATGCTTCCCATCATATATCTGCGGATTTTCCAAACAGAAACTGTGAAGTGTGTTTTCATACCTCTCAAACTTGTCCTTATGGGTCTGGGTGGCAGTATATACAACCCTTTTCAAATCTTCGGAAATGGCAATTCCCGCCACCGAAGCAATGCCTTCAGCAATTCTATGGCTCTGATTATAACCGCGCTGCCTGATTTTTTTCTTATGAAGCGGAACCGGCATCAGATAATCCATACCACAGAAGAAATCACCACAACAATGTGCTGCCATGACTCCAAGATAATTACCGACTTCGGGACACTGCCGGTATTTTAAGGAATGAATTACCGACTGCACTATCCCCTTTTTGTGATAGTAAAGCATAGATGTTGCACGCTCAACAGGCACTTTGCCCCAAAAGCACTGCTCAACGGGATTGTCCCTGACACTATGATAGTTGGTAAACGGCAAATCAAACTTGCAATGCTCACACAGAAACTCTTCACACTCATTAAGCGGACATCCGCAACCGAGACACAGCCGCGGAAAAAACAGATTATAAATCTCATGTAACATAATCACGCCTTTTTTTAATATTGCAAAAAGACCTGTTTTGTTACCTAATATGAATAATCATATTTCTGTTTTTCGTATTTTATTGAACTTAGGGCGGCAGACTTGATGTTTATGGTGAACATCCAGCTCTTGGCACTGCCGAAAGGCACCCAGTTGAAACGCATTTCCCAACAGTGCAAGTCCCTGTAAACCGATAAATTGGCGTATGTCAAATCCATCGTGGTAAGGTCGAATTTCAGATTATAGCCTATCTTCCATTTTTTTGTAATATTGACATCTCCGGAAAACGATGCAGCATTCACAATACTGGTAGTCTTGACATATTCACCGTCTTTGCCCATCGACTGGATTATCTGATAATTAAAGTTATAGGAAATATTCACATTCCAAGTGTTGTCCCAGTCAATATAAATGTCGCGGGTTGACAGTGCATCAGACAAAGGCACCAACCCCTGAGGAATATACGAAGCAAGTTTTTTCCCGTTCTGTCCCTTGAAAGTATCCTGATTCAAAGTATAAGTGAAGCCGAGACGCCACACCTGCGAAGGTGGTGCGAACAAGCGTCCGTCAGTCTTCCACAGAAACTGATTTATCATCACGCCATCGGAAGTCACTTTATAAGGACACAAGGAAGTGGAATATTCAAGCGCCAGTCCTTTTATCAATTGTGTACGACCGCTTATGCTCAGATTGCTCCAATTCAAAGAATCCTTTGCAAAATCGTAACCGCCTGACAATGTTAAACTTTCTATCAACTTTATCTTCTTTGTGCCAGTTATTGTGTCATGTTTGTTTCTGACTTTTATTTCCAAAGAGTTGCCTAAAGAGAAACTTACCCTTCCCGATTCCCCGTCACTCGGATACCCATACAGGGGCGTATAGTCACTTGCCTTGAAGATGGAATATTTCACTTCGTTGCCGCTGGCATCCGTATAAGTATCGTAGTATTTCCAGAAGCTCGTGCCAAAATCAGGAGTATAATTGAATGATAATGCAGGGGTGAAAACATGGCGTATAGCCCTTATGAAAAATTTCCTGAACTGTACCAGGCCATAAAGTGTGGTATTCAAGGATGCATTGAAATTAAAGTCGCGGGCAGTCTTGAAAGCATATATTGGATTTTCTACGAGGTGCGGTGCCACTGGCTCACCGTCAACGTATGTGGTATCTCCTTCGTAGTAGATATCGTAATATTTCGAGTACCAGCGTTCGGTATAATTTGCACTGATATTAAGTTGCATCACATTGAAAACCTTGGATGTAAATCCGATTGGAATAGTATGTTTAATACCATTTTTCAGCTTGTCGAGAATAGGTTCAGTAAAGAGAAGCGAATCTATGGAAGTCAACTCATTCTTACCTACCATTGAGTACGAGAAGAAAATTTTTTCATACCATCTTTCTTTCCCTACCACAACCCTTCGTTTGAAAGGATAGAGCTTTGTAGTTGACAGCGAAAAGTCAGGCAAGGTAAAAGTCATTGAGCCGTCAAGAGTGTTCTGGGTATGGCCGGCATTGATGGAAAAATTCATCTTCTTTTTAAAAAAGGAAGTCTGATAGGCTATACTCGAATTGAAAGTGTTGGAAAGGTAGTCAGTTGTGGTTGAAGGATTCAGCCTATTGTATTTGCTTGTCACAAAATTGACGTTGGCACTAAAGGAATGGTTCGGGTTGGCTTTTGGGTCCTGAGTATGCTGCCAGCTGATTTTGAAGTCGTTGCGTGATGTATAATTGGAAGAGCCTCTTATTCCGGATTTGTTCTGTGCAAAACTGAAACTGAACGAACCGCTGAATTTGTATCTGACTTTATACTGAAGAGTAGGTTTTATGGCCCAACTGCCACGCGAATAAATATCACCGAGCACCTTCAGAGTATATTTGTCATTTATATGCCAATAATAACCGCCATTTTCGAGGAAGAACCCACGTTCATTGGAACTGCCGTAACCTGGAATTACAATGCCGGAAGTTCCACCTTTGATGAGTGGAAATATCCCGAAAGGTATGCCGACAGGCAGAGGAATATCCTGAATCTCCAAATAAGTAAGCCCAGTGACTATCTTATCATTAGGAATAAGTTTGCCTTTCGTGAACCTGAACTGGAAATGCGGATGTTCCAAGTCACAGGTGGTAAATGAACCATTTTTCAGATTGGTGATATTGTTTTCAAACTTCTTTATTTTCTCGCCATGAAGGTAATAGCCGCCATCCTGCTGGGTTATGACATTGGTAATGTAGCCTTTGCCTGTATTGAAATTATATTTGATAGTTTCACAGTTATATTGCTGGTCACCATCCTTATATACGGGTTTTTGTGTGATATTCCCCACCGAATCAGGCAATCCTTTGGCAATCAGCATATTGGTAGTCAAATCCATTTCAGCATATCCTGTTTCGAGATGTATTGTCCCATAATCTATTACACATTTGTTGAGCATAATAATTTTCTTGTTGGTGAGGTCATAAACGACACTGTCTGACGAAGTGGTTTTAATAATCTCATCAAGGACAGTTTTTTTCTGAGGGCTTTTCCTGAGACTGATTGTGTCAGTGGAAGTGATTGTAATAGCAGGCAGGGAGTCAGAATCCGGAGCTTGTGCATATATTTTTCCACTTTCAAACATACAGAAAGTTATCAACATCATGTTGATAATAAAAAAAAATATATGTTTTCCCTGGCTCGTCAAAATAAAACTAATTTTATCGCCGTTAAATGCTAAAATTGCAAAGGTAAAAATTTAAAGCTAAACTTAGGATTAAATATGAAACGTTTTTTAGTTATTATTATTACACTAACGTCTTTTTTTAATGTCTGGGCGCAGGATTCCATTGCTACCGAAGGAAACGGATACGAAATCAAAACTGTAGTCTTGGATGCAGGACACGGAGGTAAGGACCCGGGGGCACAGTCAAATGGTTATAATGAAAAAGATGTGACCCTTAAGATTGTTAAGCTCTTAGGAGCCAAAATAAAGAAAGAATTTCCAGATGTCAATGTCATATACACACGTGACTCCGATGTTTTCCTTGAACTTAGGGAACGTACCGCCATAGCCAACAGGAACCACGCAGACCTATTCATTTCAGTTCACTGCAATGCCAACAAAAAGACGGCACCATACGGCTCCGAGACATTCGTCATGGGACTTCACAAGTCAAAGGAAAATTTTGAAGTGTCAAAGCGTGAGAATGCTTCAATTCTTTTAGAGGACAATTATCAGGAAAATTATGACGGCTACGATCCAAATTCCGATGAAAGCAACATAATATTCACACTTCTTCAGAACGTGCATCTCGATCAAAGTCTGACACTTGCGAAGAACATACAAGACAGGTACGAGGCAAGAGGGAGGCATAACCGCGGTGTCAAGCAAGCAGGATTCCTTGTACTTTACACAGCATCAATGCCGAGTATTCTGACAGAAGTCGGATTCATCAGCAACGCAGAGGAGCGGGCATATTTGATTAGCTCAAGCGGACAAGATGAGATTGCTCAAAACATCTTTGAGGCATTCAGACAATACAAGCGTAACGTGGAAGGACTTCCCGATGACACTCAAAGCTACGGAAAGACATACACTGCCCCTGCTGAAGTCAAGACAAAGCAAGTAGCTGTCGAAAAGCAAGTTACAACAGAAAAGAAAGTTGCAACAGAAAAGAAAAAAGAAGCCAAACCTGCAACTTACTACAAGATACAGTTCATGACAACTTCAAGCAAAATCAACACTAAAGAAAAGAAGTTTTCAAAGATGAAAACCATTTCATATACGAAAGTTGACAACAAATACAAATACACTACCGGCAAATTCAAGAGCAAGTCTGAGGCCCAGGAATATCTGAAATCCGTTAAAAAGATGGGCTATAAGGATGCTTTTATCGTCGAAGTTACTGAATAGTCGCCAAGCATAAGGCGGTACGGGCAGGAAGATACAGTTTCAGATAATTACGGGAACCGTCGTAAATTGTAAAATGATGGAGGGCAGGATCATTGCGACCGAATCCGTCGAAATCCAAACTGTCGGTGTCAAGAACAGTCACATACTCGCCGGCAGGCGCATCCACACAATAATCGCTGTATGAATTGGTCGGATGGAAGTTGAAAACAAACAGCAACTTGTTTCTCAGGAATGCGACCACATGATTCTGACTGTGTTCATAAACTTTACAAGGGAACTTCTCGGAAAAACAGTCATACCCTACAACCGTCCTAATCATAGCCTTGTCGAACTCCGCCAATTTATAATATCTGAGTGAATGATTGTCAACGAGTGACCACTGACGACGGCAATACTTATACGACCAGTTATTGCCTTCACGCGGAAAGTCAATCCATTCCGGATGACCGAACTCATTGCCCATAAAATTAAGGTATCCCGAACCGGCGGTGGCCAGAGTAAAGAGTCGAATCATCTTATGCAAAGCCACACCTCTGTCTATTACAAGGTCTTTGCTATCAAGTGACATGGAGGTGTACATATTGCTATCCATCAGTCTGAAAGACAACGTTTTATCTCCTACAAGAGCCTGGTCATGCGATTCCACATAAGAAATGGAATCCTCATCACTTCGTCTGTTATTCAGTTCATAATAAATTGTACCGACGTCCCAGTCCTCATCTTGAACTTCCTTTATAGTTTTTATCCAGAAATCAGGGACCCCCATAGCGAGACGGAAATCAAATCCAAAACCGCCTTTTTTCAACGGGACAGCGATTCCTGGCATGCCGCTCATATCCTCAGCAATGGTGATAGCATTTGGATTTATGCTGTGTATCAGACTGTTGGCAAGCATCATATAGACACTTGCATCGAGGTCCAATTCTTCAAAATACAAATTATACGAAGTGAAATTACGATTCAATCCATGATTCCAATACAGCATACTTGTCACACCATCGAAACGGAATCCGTCGAAATGATACTCCATAAGCCAATATTTGCAGTTGGAAAGCAGGAAATTCAGAACATCGTGTTTGCCGTAATTGAAGCATTTCGAATCCCATGCCGGATGATTGCCTTTTTCCCCTTCATGGAAGAACTGGTAGGATGTACCGTCATATTTGGCCAAGCCCTCAATTTCATTCTTAACTGCATGAGAATGAACAATATCCATAACAACATACAAGTTATTCTTATGAGCCTCATCGATAATTTCCTTCAATTCTTCAGGGGTTCCAAAACGTGAGGAAGCAGCAAAAAAACTGGAGACATGATATCCGAAGGAGCCGTAATAAGGATGCTCCTGAACAGCCATCAGTTGAAGAGTGTTATAGCCACCAGCCACGATTCTGGGCAGAACATTGACTTTGAATTCCCTGTAAGTGCTGACACGTGGAGACTCTTGAGCCATGCCTATATGGGCCTCATAGATTATCGGATGGTCATTGCGTTTGCTTGGTGCCGGATATTTCCACTCGTATGTAGTCACCTCATTCCAAATCTGAGCGCTGAATATTTTGGTGACATCATCCTGGACGGTACGTGTAGCGTATGCGGGAATTCGTTCGCCTTCGCCGCCATTCCACCGCATCAGAAGACGATAAAGACTTCCCTTATGAAGGACTTTTTCAGCGACATGGAGTTCCCAATAATCACCAAAATTCTTAAATGCAAATTCTTCCTTAGGCTTCCAGTCAGAATGTTCGCCGATAAGGAAAATCTCTGTAGCATTGGGAGCCCACTCCCTGAAAATCCAACCTGCAAGCGATTTATGACAGCCGAAAAAATTATAACCGTTGGCAAAATTCGCTATATTGCCATCCGGGGCTATAGCATTTCTCGTATTATAGTATGCATTGAAACGATCATTGAACTCATCTTCAAAATCCTTAAGATACGGATCGTGTTCAATAATATCAAAAGTTTTCATTGAAATCTTCATCTTCGTTTTTACTGTCATACTTGTCACAATCAAACTCGACTGACAGTGGTTGGTTAGGTTTGTCGAAATCGCCGCGTGACAATTTGATGGACGGGTCGCCATATAATTTTTTCATATAGATGGCCCAGATAGGCATAGCCATTCTTGCTCCTTGTCCCATAGCCATGGACTTGAAATGGCAGGCACGGTCTTCGCAGCCGGTCCAAACACCTGAGACAAGGTCAGGGGTAAGTCCCATAAACCATCCGTCGGAATTGTTCTGTGTAGTCCCGGTCTTTCCGGCGATTGGGTTGGTCAGCCCATACTGGGAACGCAGACGAACACCGGTACCAGACTGCACCACGCCTTTCATGAGTTCAATCATAAGATAGGCAGTCTGCTCATCAATAGCCTCTTCCTGACGTGCCACAAAACTTTCAATCAGATTGTCATCCATGTCACAAATCTTTGTGATGAAGACAGGTTCGATGTAAACCCCTTTGCTTGCGAAAGTGTTCATGGCTCCTACCATTTCCATCAAAGATATGTCTGCAGTCCCGAGTGCGATGGAATAAACAGGCGGAATATCGGCCGTAATGCCCATTTTACGCGCCATAGCTATAACCGGTTCTGGTCCGTAGCGTTTTATGAGAGCCGCAGAAATCCAGTTGTTTGACTGTGCAAGTGCCCATTTAAGGGTCACTTCCTCGCCTATTCTTGACTTGCTGTCATTACGTGGCTCCCATGTCTTGCTTCCGGGTACGTCAATGCTGACCTGAATATTTGGCAACGTGCTGCATGGAGTAAATTCACCTTCCTGCATGGCAAGGGTATATAGAATGGGTTTGAATGTGGAACCGACCTGACGCTGCATCTGCGTAACATTGTCATACTGGAAATAGTTATAATCAGGCCCGCAGGCATACGCCTTCACATATCCTGTACCAGGTTCGACCGATACAAGGCCTGTCCGCAGAAACATCTTGAAATATCGTATGGAATCCCATGGTGTCATGACCGTATCTATATCTCCGTGCAAGGAGTAAACGGTCATTGGGACTTCCGTATGAAATGCCTTTTCAATTGAATCATTGCTGCAGCCGCCATCACGCATGGACCTGTACCTGTCACTGCGTTTCATGGCAGCAGTCATCAGCTTTGATATGCCTTTCTCAGCCTCGGAAGCAGGAAACACAAACGGAGCGTTCTTGTCATCTTTCCACTGTTTGTCGAATGCAGGCTGCAACGTGCCATTGATATATTCCTCAATAGCCTCCTCGGCATATTTCTGGTATCTTGAATCAATGGTGACATAAATCTTAAGTCCGTCGGAATAAAGATTATAATTGCTTCCGTCAGACTTGTAATGAGTCTTGCACCATTCGGTCATCTTTCTGCGTATCATTTCGCGGAAATGTTTGGCAATACCAGTAGTATGATCCTGACGTCTGAAATGAGTCAGGTCAATAGGAATCTGCGATATTGAATCGTATTCCATAGCAGAGAGGTGATAATTTTTCTGCATCTGCTTCAGAACAGTATTTCGACGCGCAGTTGCCCTTTCGCTGTTAGTTCGAGGATTATACGATGACGGAGCTTTGAGCATTCCGACAAGAAGCGCCGATTCCTCAACATTCAAGTCAATCGGTTCCTTATCGAAATAGATATTGGAAGCAGCCTTGATTCCGTATGCATTGTTACCGAAAAACATAGTATTGAAATACATGGCAATGATTTCATCTTTACTGTAATTGTGCTCAAGTTTCACGGCAACAACCCATTCCTTGAATTTCACAAGAACAAGCTGAAGTTTGTTGTTATTTTCACGCGGAAACAAGTTCTTTGCAAGCTGCTGGGTAATTGTACTGCCGCCACCTTTGCTGTTGCCCGTAACTATACCAAAGATAACACGCCCCAACGACTTGAAATCAATGCCGCAATGCTCGCGGTAACGTACATCTTCGGTGGAAATCAGTGCATTGACAAGATTAGGCGAAATCTCCGAATAAGTCACATTGGACCTGTTCTCATAATAAAACTTCCCTATGACGACATTATCCGCTGAAATAATTTCAGTTGCAAGGCTCGATTTCTTGTTTTCCAATTCATCGAACGAAGGCATAAAACCGAGCTTGCCTTTTGAAATCAACATAAATAGCAGGGATACCAATAGTATCCCTACTAATATTATTCCCCAGAACCAGATTGTAAAAGTTCTTAACGGGCTTCTTCCTGATTTACTCATTTATCCCTTTTAAATTGCTTGACAAGTAGTTAACGAGATATTATTCAAATTATTTTACAATAAATTTCCTTACTACGACAGTATTATCATAACTTATAACTGTAAGATAAACACCGCGGCTTAAATCGTCAACCGAAATCCTTACCAGACTCAAATCACTGCTATTCAATGATTTGACTATTCTTCCCGACATATCAACTATTTTTATTGCTCCACCAGTTGTAATATCGGAAGAAACGGTAATGTCGGTACTTGCAGGGTTTGGATAAACAGTAAAACAGCTTGTGATTTCATTAATACCATCGGTATTGAATGTCAAAGTTTCGGAATGTTCCGATTCCTGACCCGAAGCATCCACTGTGGTAACGTAAATACTGTAGTCATTATACTGTTCAATATCAAGGATTATTTCAGTTCCCTCAACCTGGGCAGTAGGCTCATCGGAATTTACATATACGTTGAAATGACCGAAATCGTGTATCGCCGGCATATCCCATGAAACTGGAGCATATACGAGTCTTCTGAGGACTTCCCTGTCAACGGTAAGATTTGTCGGTGGAGCAGGGACTGTATTATCAACGTCATAATTGATTACACCGTAATCGACAGGAGAGAATGTGTTGTCATTTTCTGCAGGCCATTTCCCGAACATTGTTGAAGTTGCAGCATCACGGACGAAAAGATACATTCCGCTATTGTTGTTTTCACCAGGATTTATCATCCATGTTTCAGAATCACCGAAAGGCAGGGCGAATTCGATAATCTCATATCCGGTTGACAACGACGTGGCAATGATTTCTTCTGGAAGATTGATAGTAGTTCCGACACCTCCGTTGGAATGGATTGGACGATAGCGCACTGTACAAGGAGTGCCGTAATACATCCAATAGTTGCCTTCACTGTCATCATCAGCAAAAACACCATCATTGTTATCATCTATGTAGAATGCAACCCCATCATTGTTATTGAGTTCGATATCGCAATGGTTTTCACTGCAAACGTAGAGATAATCGGAATCCATCTTGAAATGAAGTATAACGTTGCCCAAAGTGGTTATGCCAACATAATTTGACACATCAACCGTATAGGCATCATCCCATTCACCATCAGACATGATACCGTCGATTGTAGGAGCTGTGCCACGATAAACATCTATCTCGGCAGTTATTTTTGTAGTGGCAACATATCCTTCACAAACGTTTGAAAAAGCTGTTTCAGAGCCATCGGACAGAACTGCCGTAACCGCATAATAATAAATCTTTTTAGGCTCTGCAGTGTCATCAATGTATTCATAAGCATTTTCAACGGTTGCAATCAGTTCAGTAAACGGAGCAAAATCCACGCTCTTACGATAGACATTATAGGCAACTGCATTGGATTGCCCACTCCATAGGAGATTGACATAAGAGTATGCGCCCTTTGATGCCAGCAGGTCTTCTATAGGCTGACCGGCAGGCTCGAGCTCAACATTGCAGGATGTTGTCTCACCACTTGCAATCTGGACATTGGTGAGAGTCTGTGAAAAGAAACCAGGCTTGCTGAATGTAACGGTATATGTGCCAGCAGGAATGAAACGGATGCTGAAACTGCCGTCTGCTAATGTGCTTGTATAATATGAATCATCATCTGCTATCATGACTTTGACATCACTGTACTCTTCTTCACCTTCAAGGGTTACTGTACCGGCAAGTGTTCCGGTATTTTGAGGGACACAGTTCAGATAATAAATCATGCCGCCGTAGCCCATTTCACGAATGTGAACGGCCTTGCCTGTGGCAACACAAAAATTGCCGTCACCGGAAATTGCTACATACTCAAATGAACCCGGAGTGTTGATGGCAGCAAGAGGCACATTCGATTGTTTACGGAAAACGAACAAATCGGCAGATGAATGATTCAAAGGACCCGCAGAAGCACAAGCGATGACATCACCGTTGTCACTTATGGCTATCTGTTCCACCTCATCGCCCACATTGGTATAAACCCATACCGGTTCAGGAGAATAATTGTTGAATACATAGATGCAGCCATTGTAGCCAGATGGCACAAAGTCGAGAGTCCCTATTGCAATAGTGCTGCCATCATCAGAAATAGCGTTTGCACAACCCCATGTTGAGCTTGCACTTTCACCTGCTATGTTTGCCTTCCATACCATATAATATTGTTCCCCGTTCCATCTGTACAGATATGCTTTACCTGTAAAATCGCCAAATGTCAGAAATTCACCGTCGGCACTCATCGCAGGATACTGTGTGGGAGAATTGTCATAATAGCCGATGTTGTCCTGGATTACATCACCAGTTTCAGGATCGACAATCCAGATGGTCCTATAACCCTGTGCAAAGCTGATTGCAAGACGGCATCCGTCAGCAGGTATCGACAATCCCACAACGTTGCAGGTGGTCTCTATCGTCCATGTTGGCTGACTGGCATTCAGTTCATATCTCGTAATAAAATATGATGACCCACTGGTATATGCAACGAACAAACAGGTTCCGGCCTCGTCAACAAGACATCTGTTGATGCTTCCAGGAAAAGCGATTTCATTGGTTGACATTCCAGTCGAAGGGTCAACCACATAAAGTGTTGAACCATCAGGAACAATCATAGCAGTACCTGCCTTGTTGGTACTGCAGATACCATTCATAGTATTGGCTTCGGAAGTCATTTCCCAAAAGATAGTGCCAGATATGCCATGATAATATGACAACCTTGACGAATTGGTAGCCCAACAAGTAAGTACGTTGTGGTTATTTGGCATAAACACTTGTCCACCAATTGAATATTGTTGATTGTTGACCCACATGACACTTGGATCATCAGCTATAAACTTGGAAGGGGAAACGGTCGTCTGACCATATTCCATAAACTGGCCCTTATCAGGGTCACTGACTGTCCTGACTCCCTGTGCATTGACAGTTAATGTTGCCATGGCAATCAAAACTGCGAGTAAATAATTTTTCATAATTAAATGTATTTTAATATTAATTCTGTGTAATCACAAATCCGAGACTGTTTACACCCTCAAGCGGATTATCACGCATCCCCTGAAGTACTTCTAAAGAGTAATGGCCATGCTGGACAAACTGAGCAGCCTCATCTATGACAAATTCCAGTTCCTTATTCGCCGACATACCTTTCCCATAAGAATTGCCCTCCTCATCACTTAAAATAAATTGCAGAGTATCAATCTTTTGTACATTATCAGGAAATATCGTCTTAGTAAAAAGGAACATGTTTCTGTATTTATATTCATCACTGACCCGCAGGTTGAATTTGACCTTATAGCGAGCATCCGTGTCATCAATATTAAAATTGTACCACAAAGTGTCTTCAATAGGCCAGCCTTCCTCAAAATAGTAATACTTGTCACATACATAATGTTTGCAGGAAGTAAACAGCATAACGGTCATCATGACCACGGATGAAAGTATCAGCTTCTTTATTTTCATAAGTCCAACTATCAGAATATCAGTCATCAAAACGAGTAAGGTCATCAGCGGTGACAACTCCATCATCTTCAACTCTCTCCTCTTTTTCCTCAGCATAATCCTCAATGTTAGGAGGAAGTTTGCCTTTTTTGTTCATTTCAATGATTTCCCTTACCTTATCAATAGGAATTGACATGATGGAATTGTCGTTTGAGTTGGTGTATGAATACCACATCAATTTTTTGAAGACATCGCTTTTTACGAAAGCGGCATCTCCGACTTGAGTTTTCAGGACTATATTGCTGTCAGGGAATTCCTTCAGGGCATCGACATACATGTCATATTCGAAATTCATGCAACATTTCAGTTTGCCACACTGACCAGCGAGCTTCGTAGGATTTAACGACAATTGCTGAACCTTTGCGCATACCGTTGTTACTGACGTGAATTTTGTTATCCACGTTGCACAGCAAAGTTCTCTTCCACAGGAACCTATACCACCAATTCGGCTTGCCTCCTGACGGATACCTATCTGTTTCATCTCAACCCTGATTCTGAAACGATCAGCAAGAATCTTTATCAACTCACGGAAATCCACACGATCATCAGCTGAATAATAGAAAATAGCTTTATTGCCATCTCCCTGATACTCAACATCATTGAGTTTCATTTCAAGCCCGAGTTCGGCAATAATCTTTTTTGTTTCTTCAAGGGTTGACTGTTCTTTATGAACGGCATTGACCCATTTCTCTATATCATTATTCCTGATTTTACGATAAACTTTTCTAACTTGTTCTGAATCAACATTCAAACCTCTCTTTTTAAGGAGCATCATAGCTATGTTTCCGACTGCCGAAACCACTCCGATGTCATGTCCTGGATTGGACTCTACAGCCACAATATCACCTTTTTTCAAATGAAGGTCATCAGGGACATGATAATAATTCTTAGTGGAATTTTTAAATCTCACCTCGCAAATCGGATACTGTTTAACCCCTATAGGGTCTGAAATATCATAGTTAAGGTCAAAGACATCAAGTTTGGAACAACTGCTTCTGTAACACAGCGAATTGTTCTGCATCTCCTCAGGTTCTCTTATAAACCCGCGGCTTAGAAATGCGTTTCCTTGTCTGTCAACTTTATTTTCATCCATTTGTTTTGTATTTATTTTTTCTTAAAAGCCCTGCAAAGATTTATGGTTAAATTAGTCATCAGCAGAGGTATCAAGCCATTGCGTTCTATTCTGTAGATTGTCTGGTTAATAGCAGTATTAAAGATTGTTATGTTTGAGGGCGATACAAACTGCGCGAACTTTGTAAAAGTCGCCATCTGACTTTCAGGTATAGGAATTGACATCTTACCTGTTGTGTTCAGATAAAGAGCTTGTCTCAGCAGTGAAAGTGAACTTCTCAGAAACATCAACACTTTTTCACGATTATTTTTAGAAAAATCATCCACGAACGGAAGAATCTTCAGCATGTCGGCCTGAAGACATATTCTCATCCATTGGATAAATTCATCGAAGAAATTGCTGTTGGACTCAGGTGACAGCACCATGTTGACTGCCATAGCAGCATTTCCGTCTGAAAACTCTGCAAACTTGGCGGCTTCTTCAGCAGGAATGTTAAATCTTGCCTGCAGATAACTGCTGACATCATTCGCAGTAAATGCAGGAATGCTAAGAGTCTGCGTTCTCGACAGAATCGTGTCGAGTATTGCACTTCTATCTTCAGAGATCAATATAAACAAAGTATCCTCAGGCGGTTCTTCCAGTATCTTCAGCAATTTTGGTGCCGCAGCATGGAACAAGCGCTCTATCATCCACATAATCACCACTTTATATTTCGACTGATAAGATGTATAACTCAAAGTTCTGATAATGTTATTGCAATCATTGGCATTGATTATACCCTGACCTGTAGTAACCCCAATGGAGTCATACCAGTCGCTGAGGGTCCCGAGACCATCAGTTTTGGTGATGAAATCCCGCCATTCCTCAATATAGTCACTGCTGGACGGTTCCGATGATTTCTTTACGGAACCCGCAATAGGAAAGATAAAATGCAGTTCGGGATGAGATAGTTTTTCCATTTGAATACAGGACGGACATTTGCCACAGGCATCACCGTCATGAGGGTTTTCACAGTTAAGGTAAGCCGCAAATGCAATCGCAAGCTGCAGTTTGGCATCTCCTTCCTGACCGGAAAACAAAATGGCATGACTTAACCTGTTGTCTTCCACCATCCTGACCAAATGATGCTTAACAGCCGTATTTCCATATATATCCTTGAAGAACATCACTTTACTCCTTCCCCTGAATCGTTGTTAATGCTGTTATAGGCCTTTACTTTGAATGAAACCTTGTCGAAATGCTGTCCTTCCGATGGTATGAAAACTATTTTTTTCTTTGCATCCGGCTCCATATCAAAGTAGTTATCTGAAAATCTTCCTTTTACGTATGGGTCAGTATAGATATACAAATCTTTTACGAATGTCCTTGCAGTTATGTCGATATTGCAGATTTCCCCGTCAGGCATTATTTCAATATTGACATGTGGCTGAGGCAGAGAAAGATTTTTCGGGTAGTCAAGATATAATATTTTGTCTGTAATAGTCTTATTGTCATTAAGATACGATATATGCACATAAATATCGTCCTTATGTGCCATCAAGTCAGTTCTTATTGGATAAATCACAACCAAAGAAGAGGTGTTTGCTTGAGCCACACGATTTCCAACCATGTCATGGCGAAGAACTTCACCACTGAAATTGCAGATGTTTATGTCAACCGTACCGATTGTATCCTCAAGCAAATCGGAAACGAGATAGATATATACGCTATCGTGGTGCATTTCAGTGGCAATAATCAGAGGTTCGAAAACTTTCTTTGCCTTGTATTGTAAAGCCTTCCAGTTGCCATAATAATCCACACTGCTCCACGAGACCACAGGCCAACAGTCGTTTAACTGCCAAAAAAGAGTACCCATGCAATAAGGCATCTTCATTCTATGGATTTCAAGAGCATTCCCGATACCGTATGCCTGAGTCAACTGACTGACATATAAGTAGTTGTCAAAACCATCAGGAATACCGAAATACATGTCCATCATGTCGTTGATAATTTTTGTACCGCGAACATGTTTCTGATGTTTGTTCATCGTTGCCGAACCTACATATCTGTCTTCCACATTGGTGAACGACTGGATTGTTGACAACTGTGGATAGGACTGGAAGCCATATTCCGACATAAATCTGCCGGTTTTCTCACTCCAAACTTCAAAAGGCTGTTCACCCCACCATACGCCCCAGTAATGCGAGTCGCCGTCCGTGACACACTCAGGATGCCCCCAACCCCATTCGGGAGATGTGTGAACGTAAGGACGCCCTTTGTCAAACAAATTCACCATATTTGGCAGAATCTGTTTGAAAATAATATCATAACCTGCTGAAAGACTGTCACATTGAGTATCAGTATAAGAATTTTTCCAACCCCAGTCTTCCCAACCGTTTTTCACCTCATTGTTACCACACCACAAGGCAATACATGGATGATTTCTCAACCTGCATATTTGATATACAGCCTCTTCCTTGACAGATTTAAGCATCGCAGAGTCAGTAGGATACAAAGAACCGCAAAACATAAAATCCTGCCATACAAGTATTCCCGCCTCATCGCAGCAACGATAAAAGAAATCATTTTCATACTGTCCGCCACCCCACATCCTCAGCATATTCATATTGGCATCCTTGCAGTCTTGTATCAATTCGCGATATCTTTCGTCAGTCATCCTCGTAATGAAACTCTCAGGTGGAATGTAATTGGCGCCTTTCATAAAGACCGGAACACCATTGACGATGAACTTGAATTCCGAACCTACAGAATCCTTTTCCCTGCTGAGCTCAATCGTTCTCAATCCGAAACGGGAAACACCTTTGTCCTTATGTTTTTTGTCACTGACCACAACTTCCGCATCATACATTGTCTGTTTGCCAAGTCCATTAGGCCACCAGCGGATAGGATTTTCGATATCGCATTTCACAATGAAATTGTTTATGCCGGATGAGAGATTAATCTTACCGGTATTAACCTTCTTTCCGTTGATTTTGCATACGACATCAGCTGTAGTGTTACAATCGGAAAGTATTCTGACCTGAAATGTCACATTTGCGAGACTATCGGACAAACTGTTTTGGAAAATTTGCAAATCACTTATTTTGAAGTCATTCCACAATTCAAAGCAAACAGGCTGCCAGATTCCACAAGTGGTGAGTTTAGGTCCCCAGTCCCAGCCATACTGGTATGGTGCCTTACGGGAAAAAGCATAAAGTTCCGGAAGAGGATAACCGTTTTCAGCTGCTTTAAGCTGTTCTATTTTCCTCGACGGGAAAAACTTCACAATAAGTTCATTTTCACCATCTTTCAATGACTCCGTCTCGATTGGGAATTCCCATCTTATGTACATATTGTCGGTTTCACCAAGCAGACTGCCGTTCAGAAACACCTGTGAATATGTGTCAAGGCCGTAGAACATGAGGGAAACATTGTCATAACCTTTCAGTTGCGACTTGTTAAAGTTAGTTCTGTAAGTCCATTCCTTTTCAGCGACCCAAGCCACTGAATCCTCATTAGTTCCCCAGAATGGGTTAGGAATGAGTTTGTTGTCAAGCAAATCCAAGTGGATACAGCCAGGGACATGGGCATCAAGCCACCTGTCATCGAATGAAAATGACCAGTTGCCATTGAGTTCCACTGTTTTGGCAGTCTGTTTCATGCAGTTGATGAAACCGCCGCAGTACAATGCAGCAGCAACAGCAACCAGCAGGCAAATCGCCAACACTATGAATTTACCAACACGTTTCATCAGGCATTCTTAAACTGACTCAGGAACCTGACGTCATTATCGAAGTAAAGGCGTATATCGTTGGTGTTGTATTTAAGCATGGAGATTCTTTCGATACCCATGCCGAATGCGTATCCGGAATAGACAGAAGGGTCTATATTGCAGTTTTTCAGCACATTAGGGTCAACCATACCGCAGCCGAGGATTTCAACCCAACCGCTGTTTTTGCAGATATTACAGCCTTTGCCACCGCAGATAGAGCATGTCACGTCCATTTCGGCTGAAGGTTCGGTAAACGGAAAATATGACGGTCTCAGTCTGATTTTTGTGTCAGGGCCGAACATTTCTTCTGCAAAATACAGAAGTACCTGTTTCAAATCCTTGAATGACACATTTTTATCCACGTAAAGGCCTTCCACCTGATGGAACATGCAATGGGCACGGGCTGATATTGCTTCATTACGGAAGACGCGTCCGGGGAAAATCTTTCTCACAGGGACAGTTTCCTTTTCGAGGCAACGTATCTGAACAGAAGACGTATGTGTACGCAAAGCCACGTCCTTTTCCACAAAGAAAGTGTCCTGCATATCGCGGGCAGGATGTTCAGGAGGGAAATTCAATGCGCTGAACAGATGCCAGTCATCTTCTATCTCAGGACCTTCGGCAACTGTAAAACCAATCCTTGAAAAAATGTCACAAATCTCACGTCTGACAAGTGTGAGAGGATGTATGGAGCCTATGCTTTCACTTGCAACATCTCTCGTCATATCTTCAATTCTTGAAGCGGTAAAAGTCTGCTGTTCTTTAGCTTGAAGCTCGGCAAAACGAGCCTGTGCCATGTTTTTGAGAGCATTAAGACGTTGTCCCAACTCCTTTTTTTCTTCCGGTCTCACATTACGGAATTCATCGAAAAGTTCCTGGATTTTGCCTTTTTTACTTAAAAACCTAAGTTTGAATTCTTCGGACTTATCGGATGCAAAATCCTGCATCTCTTTGATAATCTGTTCAATATCAGTAATCATATTTTCTAAATTTCTTTACGTATTATCTACTTCTTAACTATTTCCATCCACATCTTAATATCCTTGACCGGTCTGTCACTTCTGTCTGTCTGTACTGCAGCTATTTTGTCAATGACATCAAAGCCTTCGATAACCTCTCCGAACACAGTATATTGTGTGTCAAGGAACGGAGTACCGCCAACGGTCTTATATATCTCAATCTGTTCTGGAGTAAGCATCCACGAGGAATCATTTTTATGTTCCTTCATGATAATCGGTTCGATTTCACTGATGACATCACTGTAAGCCTTCTGGTCATTAGCATGCTGGGCATCAATAAGTTGCTGCAAGTATTGGGAGTTTTCCGGCCTATTGATAAATTGGCTGAAAATATCCTGGACTCTTGCCTGTTCTCTGCTATTGTTCATCTGTTGAAGCTGAGCATCATTGTAGGTCTTGCCCTGTACAATATAGAACTGGGAGCCGGAGGAACGTTTCTGAGGATTCACATTGTCGCCCTGTCGAGCAGCCGCAAGAGCTCCTTTTTTATGGATATACTTAGGGACAAATTCAGCCTCTATAGTGTAATTAGGGCCACCGTTGCCAAGCTGGACACCCGGTTTGGCATTCTTGGAGTTAGGGTCGCCGCCCTGAACCATAAAATCCTTTATAACCCTATGAAACAGAAGACTGTCGTAATATCCTTCACCTGCGAGCTTCAAGAAGTTTTCCTTGTGTTTTGGAGTCTCATCATATAATACAACAACCATATCACCCAAATCCGTATGGATAATAACGTCACCCTGCTTGCCCTGACTATAACAGGATGCCAAACAAAAAGCTGTAACCATAACCAAAAATAATTTCTTCATTCTATTTTTAATTTAAACATTTTATTTTAAACACTAACTTGCAAAGATAATTGATTTTTGACTATCAATGCTGAAAAAAACATCATATCTGTTTTTTAAAAACATATCTTTGCATTTTAACATTCATTTACATAAAATTTATTTATCTTTGCGAATAAATAGACAAAAAAGCATAAAAAAATGAAAGCCACTAAGAATATAGCGATTTTAATAGCGATTTTGATGGGGCTTGCATTTGTTGGCATCATCGGCATTCAGTTTTATTGGATAGTCAAGACTGTTCGTTCAGAAAAGGAAAGCTTCAACTATCAGGTTACAGGTGCAATGCTCGAAGTTGTCAGGACTTTGGAACGCAATGAGTTGGCAGAAGAGACCATCTTGTATTATTATGAAAACGAAATCGACAATCACATTCCGTCAAAAGAAGAGCTTGACGCATACGAATACAGTCACGACCAGCTTGCGGAAAGCGAGGACAAATATGCAAACAAGATAATTCTCACCAACGAATTCATCAAACACCTCAGCAACAAGAACAAAAACCGACTTATAGAAGAGCGGATTAATCCGAATGTCCTTGACTCACTCATTGATGTGAACCTTAAGAAAAGGAACATAACTTCAGAATATGAATATGCTGTATATCATCAGGTCAGGGATACGTTGTTTTGGAAGCATTTTCAGAACAGGGAGGAATTTTTCAAAAATGCCTCATCCTTTGTACTATTCCCTTCTGACAAAATGAAACATCCGTCTTATCTTCTGATATACTTTCCCGACAACACCCAAAGTCTCCTGAAAGGTCTGACCCCTCTTCTGATAGCCACGTCTCTGATTGTGATTCTGCTTGCCTGCACTTATTTTGTGGCGCTTAAAAACATCATCAAGCAGAAACGGTTGGTTGAGGAAGAGAATGACTTTCTCAACAATATGACGCATGAATTCAAGACGCCAATCTCCACAATTGCCCTCGCCAGCGAAATGCTCAGCGACCCGACTATAAGCAAAGACCAGAAGCTGATTGACAAATATCTTAAGACTATCCGTGACGAGAACAAACGACTCGGCGAAATGGCCGATAAGATTCTGACCACAGCGAAAATAAGTAACGGCAAGATGAACTTCCTAATGGAAAAACTTGACATTCATGAAATTATAGTGGAAATTGCCGAACAGTTCAAGATGAAAGTGGAAATCAAGGACGGTGAATTAATATTAGATTTGAATGCTACGGACACAGACATTTACGGTGACAGGGTACATATCACCAATGTCATCTCAAATCTTCTCGACAATGCCAACAAATATTCACCCAAGAAACCTATAATTAAAATTTCGACCGAATCACACAATAATTTTGTAGTTATCAGCATTATAGATAATGGCATAGGAATTGCAAAATCAGAATTGAAAAAGATATTCTACAAACTTTATCGTGTACCAACAGGTGACATTCACAATGTCAAAGGCTACGGTCTCGGATTAAGTTATACCAAATCGATAGTGGAAGCTCACCATGGACATATTGAAGTGGAAAGCGAACTCGGCAAAGGCTCAGTTTTTTCCGTTTACCTTCCGCTATATCAGGAAAAAACAACAGGGAAAATAATCAGAAACAATAAAAAATAATCATGAACGAAAATCAAATCTCAATTTTATTGGCAGAAGATGATCCAAATCTTGGATTGACTCTAAAAACCTATTTGGATGCAAAAGGATATCCGACAAAACTTTACGTTAATGGTGAAGAAGCAATACAGGCTTACAAAAGCGAAAGTTTTGATTTCTGTATCCTGGACGTTATGATGCCCATTAAAGACGGTTTCACTCTCGCCAAGGAAATCCGTGAAATAGACCACAAGATTCCAATCTTATTCCTCACTGCAAAGTCACTTGACGAAGACAAGAAAAAGGGCTATGACCTTGGGGCTGACGATTACATGACCAAACCATTCAGTCTCGAAGAGCTCATCATGAAAATCGAAGCCATCATCAGACGTTGCAACCCTTACGGTTCTGGCAGTGAAAACTCGTTCACCATCGGCAAATATGTCTTCAACTACACAAAACAGACTCTTACCATTGACGATGACGTACAAAGACTCACATCACGTGAAGCCGACCTGCTGAAGCTGCTGTGCATCAACAAAAATGACGTTTTGGACAGAAGTTTCGCGTTGAAGAAAATCTGGCTTGATGACAGTTATTTCAATGCTCGCTGCATGGACGTGTATGTGGCAAAATTGCGCAAATATCTCACAAAGGATCCGACCATCAGCATCATGAATGTACATGGTGTCGGTTTCAAACTCGTTGACACAAAATAAGCAATAATCTATAAATCAATTAACTAATCATGTTTGCAGATAAAATTTATATTGAAAGAAGGAAGAAACTTCGCAAAAAAATCAGCTCAGGTGTGATACTTTTCCTCGGAAATGTGGAGGCACCTGCAAACTATCCTGACAATACCTACTATTTCCGTCAGGACAGCAATTTCTCATATTTCTTCGGACTTGACCTGCCGGGACTTGCAGGTGTAATAGACATTGAATCAGGTGAAGACATCATTTTCGGCACAGAGCTTACCATGGATGACATCATCTGGATGGGGCCGCAGCCCAAACTTACCGAAAATGCTGCAAAAGCCGGCATAAGTACAGTCAGAGACTACTCCACACTGCACGACTACCTCAATGATGCCATCAGCAAAGGCCGCAAAATACATTTCGTAAAACCTTACAGGGGTGAGCAGACTCTCGAACTGTCAAAGCTTGTCGGACTGAAGCCATGCGCCATCGAACACTATGTGTCCGTTGAACTGATAAAAGCCATTGTTTCTCTGAGAGAAATTAAATCGGCTGTTGAAATAAAAGAAATCGAAAAGGCTGTTGACGTTGCATACGAAATGCATACAGCAGCCATGAAAATGGCAAAGTCGGGAGTATATGAATACCAAGTCGCCGGCGTGGTCGATGGTATAACATTGCAGCACAACGGTCACAATTCATTCCCTTCCATTATAACCATAAACGGTCATATCATGCACAACCACACTCACAACAACATGCTGACAAAGGGCAGAATGCTTGTTGTTGATGCAGGTGCAGAAATAGAATCACTCTATGACAGCGATATTACGCGTACCACCCCTGTCGATGGCAAATTCGACTCACGGCAGAAAGACATCTACGAGGC
Source organism: Bacteroidales bacterium (assembly GCA_016285515.1). Lineage (GTDB taxonomy): Bacteria > Bacteroidota > Bacteroidia > Bacteroidales > BM520 > RGIG7150. The sequence continues at coordinate 11,082 of JAEEQW010000008.1, read as the reverse complement.
TGTACTCGCAGCCAACATGAAAGGTATCGAAGGCGTAAAGCCAGGCGAAATCAACGTTAACAACCATATAGCAGCAGTCACCACATTGCTTGACGGACTGAAAGAACTCGGACTTGTCAAGGGCAACACCCACGATGCAGTGATGAATGGTGTAGGTGCATTTTTCATGCCTCACGGACTCGGCCATCAGATGGGCATGGACGTTCACGACATGGAAGGTCTCGGCGAAGACTATGTCGGTTATGACGAGAAGACCAAGCGCAGTAAAATACCTGGCATCGGTTCCCTCAGAATGGGTAAGGAACTCCGTCCAGGTCATGTGTTTACAGTTGAACCCGGATGCTATTTCATACCTGCATGGTACGACTTGTGGAAAGGCGAGAAGAGAGCAAAGGACTTCATCAATTACGACAAGGTCGCAAAATATCTTGATTTCGGCGGAATAAGAATTGAAGACAACATTCTTGTCACGAAAGACGGCTACCGTGTGTTAAGCAGTAAGATTCCTAAGACCGTTGCCGATGTCGAGGCCATTTGCAGAGGATAATATAATCCGACAAACAGATAAAAAAAACGGGAGTGATGCTCCCGTTTTTTTTTGCGATGATATGCAGTGACGGAAAACTTTCCGCCATTTCGATATTAGTAGTTCTCAGCAACAATCTGGAAATAAGCCTTCGGATGTGCGCATACAGGGCACATTTCAGGAGCTTTCTTTCCGATGACAATATGTCCGCAGTTGGAGCACTGCCATATCATATCGTTGTCACGTGAAAAAACGATGCCGTCTTTGATGTTCGACAGCAATTTGCGATAACGTTCCTCGTGATGTTTCTCGATTTCACCAACCATCTCGAAAAGTTTGGCTATCTTGGTGAAACCTTCTTCCTTAGCAGTCTTTGCAAAACCTGCATACATATCTGTCCATTCGTAATTTTCGCCATCAGCTGCATCTAACAGATTGGTCATAGTGTCTGGAATTTCACCATCCTTCTGTAATAATTTGAACCATATTTTAGCATGTTCCTTTTCGTTGGCTGCAGTCTCTTCAAAAAGATTTGCTATCTGCACATATCCTTCCTTTCTTGCTTTTGATGCATAGTAGGAATACTTGTTTCTTGCCTGTGATTCGCCTGCAAAAGCGGTTTTCAGATTCTGTTCCGTGATTGATCCTTTAAGTTCCATAGTTTTTAATTTTTGTGGACTTCTGAAATAATTTTTAAGTATTTGTTGTTAAACGGCATTTCTTATTGCAGGAAGTCCATTGCGACAATTCAGACATACCATTTAAATTATTAATTACATTTTAAATTCAGGATGTTTCGGTGTAACTCCTTCAAAATATTTTTTTATAATTGTGAGGTCAGCCTCATAGTCACCTGTCGGATGAAATTCATCAACAATAGTGACTATTTTCCTCTTATAGTCCATAATAGTTATAAGTATTGGCACTTCCGCCATTTGTGCGATTCTATAGAAACCGGATTTCCAACGTTTGACTTTCTTGCGTGTGCCTTCTGGTGTAATCACTATCCACAATTCATCGCTATTTTTCAGGCGTTCTGCAGCGAGTTCAACATTGTGATTGGCCACATTCCCGCGATCAATACCGATAGCTCCCATTTTAGCCAGCAACTTTCCCGCTATAGGCCAGTCGAGTGCCTCCTTTTTCATAAAGAATCCCGTTGGTTTCTCGTATGCCCAAGCAACAAGTCTCCCTATGGTGAAATCATTCATGCTCGTATGCGGCGCCATGATTACTACAGCCTTGGGAACTTTGTAAAAGTTGTTAAGCTGCATGGTGTCCCAGCCGAAAAGCTTTAATGTGAAACCTGCAAGTTTGGCTCCGAACTTAGACATCCAATTTCCTCATTAAGGCAGGAAGCCTTCTCAATGCAGCAAGTTCCCTCCATCGCTTCCACGCGTTGTCGGCAGGTATGCCAAAGACAACGCTGCCCGGTTCCAATGACTTGTCAACGGCCGATGTTGCAAGCACAACGGTACCCTTGCCTATAACCAAATCCTTATTGATTGAAGCATCAGCCCATATAAGCACATCGTCTTCAATTACAGTGACACCTGCTATCGAACAATGGCAGCCGATAAGACAGTTCTTGCCTATCCTCGTGTCATGACCAACCTGCACGTGATTGTCGAACTTTGTACCGTCACCGACTGTTGTATCATTGCTGACACCTTTGTCGATTGTACATAACGCCCCAATTTCCACGTTATTGCCGATAACGACATTACCGCTTGACAGAAACTTACGATAAGTGCCGTTATGTTTCTGGAAATAATATGCATCAGCCCCTAATACACATCCCGCATGAATGATTACATTGTCACCTATAATGCAGTTGTCATATATTGACACATTTGAATGGATAAGGCAATTTTTGCCTATCACCACATTGTTCCCGACAAATGCGTTTGGCTGAATTACAGTACCCTCACCTATTTTAGCGGTTGGACTTATTGATGATGAACATGGGACAAAAGGTTTGAATCTTTCCACTATACGCATATAAGCGTCAAAGGGGTCGTCCGTCACCAGCAACAGTTTTCCCTCAGGAATGTTGACTTTATCGCTGTTTATAAGTATTACGCTTGCCTTTGATTTGAGCATCCTGTCGTAATACTTTGGGCTATCGACAAAAGAGATGTCACCATTCTCAACTGTATGAATCTCATTGATTCCCGTAATGCTGACCTCCAGATTGCCAAGCGGTTTAGCTCCTGTAATCTGGAGTATCAGATCAAGGGAAACTTTGTCTTTAAATTTCATCGAAATTTAATCTTTGATTCTTTCAGAATATTCACCCGTACGAGTATCGACTCTGATTCTCTCTCCTTCATTGATAAACAGAGGGATACGAACATTCGCACCAGTTTCGACGGTACCATCCTTGAGAGTGTTTGTGGCCGTATTGCCCTTTACGCCCGGTTCAGTATATGTAACCGTCAAGTCAACAAATGGAGGAAGCTCACATGAAAGCGGAGTTTCTGTATCAGCATGGAAGACTATTTCAACAGTCTGTCCTTCAAGAAGGAACTGAGGAGCATTGATTAAAGATTCATCAATCTGAACCTCTTCCCATGTTTCCTGATTCATAAAATGATAGCCCAAATCATCTTTGTATGAAAACTGATATTGACGTCTTTCAACACGTGCAACTTCGATTTTTACACCTGATGTGAATGTGTTGTCAAGCACTCTGCCTGTTCTTAAATTTTTCAGTTTTGTTCTAACGAAAGCAGGACCCTTGCCTGGTTTTACGTGCTGAAATTCAACTACTGTCCAAAGGTCACCATTGAATTCGATGCACAATCCGTTTCTAATATCTGCCGTTGTTGCCATAAATTTTTACTATTAATTTAATTCGGCCGCAAAAGTAATTTTTTTTTTATACCTTTGCAAATATGTGATTGATTTTTATCTATGCAACAAAATGATACCATATTGACTCTTAAGGATTTCTCTCTTTCCTTCCTTTCAGATGCAGTTTACAAGAAGGTTGTTGAGAATGTGTCCTTTACCGTCAACCGTGGAAAAATACTCGGCATAGTCGGAGAATCGGGGTCAGGCAAAACGGTCACAACATTATCACTGATAAAACTTCTCGATTACCCTCCTGCACGAATCGACAGCGGAGAAGCAGTGTTTACAGATAAAAACGGAAACGAGACCAACCTGTTGGATGCTTCCGAAAAGAGCCTCATTAATTTCAGGGGACACAGAATCAGTTGCATCTTCCAGACTCCGATGACATCGCTCAATCCCTCGATAAGATGCGGTAAACAGGTCACTGAAGCTTTGCGGATACACCTGCATAAGACTAAGGAAGAGGCCTACAATGAAACCATCGAACTCTTTAAGGAAGTGGGGCTTCCACGACCCGAACACATCTTCAAGTCATATCCCCATGAGATTTCCGGAGGTCAGCGCCAGCGTGTAATGATAGCCATTGCTATCGCCTGCCACCCCGACATCATCATAGCTGATGAACCCACAACAGCCTTGGATGTCAGCGTCCAGAAACGTATCATCAATTTGCTCAAATCACTCCAACAAAAGCACAACATAGCTGTCATCATGATATCCCATAATCTCGGAATAATTCATGAAATAGCTGATTACGTTGTAGTTATGAACAAAGGGAAGGTGGTGGAAACAGGTACTGCCGACGATATCTTCAATCGGCCACAATGTCCATATACAATGGGACTTCTCGCCTGCCGTCCGCCTCTTCGCAGCCGTCTCCGCCATCTCCCAACCATTGAAGACATCGAAGCCTGTTCATCAAAAGACAAAAACTTCAACGTTAAGCAATACATTGATTCCCTTACAATTAAAGAAACCGAGCCGAAAAAGTTCGACAAGCCTCTGCTCACAGTCGAAAATCTAATAATCAGATACCCCAAGTCACACAATTTTTTCGGAAAAACAACAAGCTATGTCAATGCCGTGAACGACATATCCTTCATTATCCACGAAGGGGAGACACTTGGAATACTCGGTGAATCGGGATGCGGAAAATCCACTACGGCCAATGCAGTTGCAGGACTTCTAAAGCCGACGTCGGGCAAAATAATCTTCAAAGGCACCGACATCCTGTCGATAAAACGGAAAGAGAAAAAACAAATCTGCCGCGAAATCCAGATGGTTTTCCAGGACCCGTATTCATCTCTGAACCCCAAACTGTCAGTTGGTTCAATTCTGATGGAACCGCTTATTGTCCACAACATCCTCGACACCAACAGCCAACGCATGGAAAAGATAAAATACCTGCTTGATAAAGTGGGACTTAGCCAATCAGATTTCTACAAATATCCTCACGAGTTTTCCGGCGGACAGCGACAAAGGATATGTATTGCCCGGGCATTGACTCTCGACCCGAAACTTCTGATTTGCGATGAACCGGTGTCGTCACTTGATGTATCCGTCCAGGCCAAGGTGCTTAATCTGCTACAGCAGCTTATGAACGAATTCGGCCTCAGCATGATGTTCATCACTCATGACATAGCAGTAGTCAACCATGTTTCCGACAACCTGATAGTTATGAAGGACGGTGCAATAATTGAGAAAGGCACACCGTTTGATATTATCAATAACCCTAAGAAAGAATACACGCAAAATCTGATAAACTCCACTCTGTAGAAACAGATTATAAAGTTGACAGTTTGAATTTTGAAATGTAATAGTTATTAAAATATGAAAAAATCGAACAACAAGAAAAGTAAAAACACCAAGAAAGGCAAAGCCAGAAGAAACACTTCACTGGAGATAAGCAGACTGAAAAAGAACAGTTTCATGGCCAAAATCCTTGATATATTCACAACCAATCCATTAGAGACATTCAACTATCGACAGATAGCCTCACAGCTCGGAATTGAGGACAAGGCGAGCCGTGACCTGGTTAAAAACATGCTTAATGACCTGAAATCGGTGGAGGCCATCCTTGAAGTTTCCCGCGGCAAATTCCAGCTGAATCCTGAAGTCGCAGAAATGAACGAGCCGCAGGGTACAATCCTTGAGGGCAAAATCGAAATCAAATCAACAGGGAAAGGGTATGTGATAGTCCCCGGCGAAGATGAAGATGTATTCATCGCTTCAAACAACACCGGCACTGCCTTCAACAAAGATATCGTAAAGGTAAGGCTATTCCCTAAACGCAAAGACAGAAAGCTTGAAGGCAAGGTCATAGAAGTCGTAAAACGTGAGAAAAACCAATTTGTCGGAGTCATCCAACTGTCGAGAAAGTATGCTTTTGTTGTAATTGACGGCGACTGCACACCTGTGGATTTCTTCATCCCTGCCGAAGACATAAACAATGCAAAAGAGGGCGAGAAAGTCGTTGTGGAACTGGTCGAATGGCCCGCAAACTCCAAGAACCCAATAGGAAAAGTGGTGGAAGTCCTCGGAAAACCTGGTGACAACAACGTTGAGATGATGTCAATCCTCGTGAACAACGCATTTCCGACACATTTTCCAGAACATGTTGAACGTGAAGCTCAAAAAATACCGACAACAATACCGGCTGAGGAATATAAACGCAGGAAAGACTTCAGAAAAATCACGACATTCACCATTGACCCTGCCGATGCAAAAGATTTCGATGATGCAATATCAATAGAAGCTCTCAACGGTGGCATTTATGAAATCGGTGTTCACATTGCCGATGTATCATATTATGTGAAACCGGGCTCAATCATTGATGAGGAGGCATTTGACCGCGGAACGTCTGTATATCTCGTTGACCGCACTATCCCAATGCTGCCGGAAACGCTCAGCAACAACCTCTGTTCATTGCAGCCAAACGTTGACAAACTTTGTTTCTCCGCCGTATTTCAGATGGATAAAAACGCCAAAGTCCATAGTGCATGGTTCGGAAGGACAATCATCAACTCCAACCGGCGCATGAATTACGATGAGGCGCAGGATATCATCGAAGGAAAAACCAAAGATGATTTTTCCGAAATCCTCACCATTCTTAACGGAATCGCCAAAAAGCTGCGTGACAACAGGTTCAAGAAAGGCGCAATAGACTTCGGGTCCGAAGAGGTCAAGTTCAAACTTGATGAAGAGGGCAAACCTATCGAGGTATATATCAAGGAAAGCAAAGATTCAAACCACCTCATTGAAGAGTTCATGCTGCTTGCCAACAGAAACGTTGCCGAACAGATAATCCACTTCGGCAAAGACAAACTCACTGATTCATACAAACCTTTCGTTTATCGTGTCCATGACAAGCCTAATGAAGCCAAACTGCAGCAATTTGCAGATTTCATCACAAAGATAGGCTACAAGATTAACCTCACAAATAACAAAACCATCTCCAATTCACTCAACTCATTGTTTAAAGCCATATCAGGCAAGGCAGAGGAGAACATGATTTCGGCAATTGCAGTCCGTACAATGGCCAAAGCTGTCTATTCCACCATCAACATCGGTCACTATGGTCTTGCCTTCGATTACTATACACATTTCACCTCTCCTATCCGCCGTTATCCAGACCTCATGGTTCACCGTCTGCTTTCGGCTTATCTCAACAAAGAGACCGATATACCTTCAAAGTCCGAACTTGAGGAAAAATGCGTTCACTGCAGTGAAATGGAGAAACGTGCCGCCGATGCCGAAAGAGATTCCACCAAACTGAAACAGATGGAATACATGGTCGGATATATTGGAAAAGTCTGCTCCGGTGTCATTTCCGGTGTTTCAAAATGGGGACTTTTCGTTGCCGTTGACATCTGCAAGGGTGAAGGCCTGGTCCGTCTTGAGGAAATGAAGGATGACTTCTACTATCTTGATGAAGACAACTATCAGGTTCTCGGTTTCCACCACGGCAAAGCCTACAAACTCGGCGACCCGGTTAAAGTCCTTGTCAAAAAAGTGGACCTTCAACAGAAACAAATGGATTTAGCATTTGACGAATAATGAAAAAATATAGAAATCTGCTACTGTCAGTTCTTTCCGGACTGCTGCTTGCTGCCGCATGGCCCACATACGGTTTTGCTCCAATTATCTTTGTGGCATTCGTTCCGCTTCTGATAATTGAAAAAGACCTCGGAGCCAATACAAAACATGGTTCATGGATAATCATGGTGTATTCATTCATAGCATTTCTTATATTCAACAGCATCACAACCTGGTGGATTTGCTATGCATCGGGAGTTGGCGGCATTTTAGCATGCGTACTGAATGCATTTCTCATGACATTGACATTCCAGATTTATCATTTTGTGAGATTCAATGCTTTCGACAAAAACAAAGGTCAGCTGGCGCTTATTCCTTTCTGGATCGGCTTTGAAAAGCTGCATTACACTTGGGAAATCAACTGGCCCTGGCTCAATCTTGGAAATGTTTTTGCCACCAGTCCGTCACTGATTCAGTGGTATTCCATCACAGGAGTCGAAGGAGGAACACTATGGGTGTTACTTACTAATATATTGATATTCAAAGCAATTGATAATTTTTTCAATGAACATGACACTAAAGAGCTTCTCCGCAAGCTGATTGCTCCAGTATGTTTTATTATCATACCTATTGTTATTTCAGTAATAATGTTCAACTCATACAAAGAGGAGAGCAGACCTATAGATGTCGTTGTATATCAGCCGAACAGTGATCCCTATCACGAACAATACACCCTTACAGAGGCTGAAGTCCTTGGAAGATTCACTGCTATGACAAAACCTTTCGTCGACAGCAACACAGATTTCATAGTGTGTCCTGAATCAATGATGCAGACCAGGACATGGGAAAACGACTTGAGCCAGTGCAATTACATTAATTATTACAGAGAATATCTGCGTGAAAATGCGCCTGGTGCAGCAGTAATAGTAGGGACTTCCACGTACAGGCTTTACGACAAAGGCGAGGAGCATCCAGCTTCAGCCCGCGACAGAGGCAATGGCACATTTTATGATGCCTACAACACCAATATGTTCATTGACACTACCGAAACGCTGCAATTGCATCATAAGTCGAAACTGACCCCGGGAGTAGAGATAATGCCGTATATCAGATATATGCCATTCATCGAGAATTTGGCATTGGACTTGGGTGGCACGGTAGGCACGCTCGGCACAGACAAGGAAATAATACCGTTCTGGAGTATGAACAGCAGGGCTGTAATCGGTTCCGTAATCTGCTATGAATCCGTTTTCGGTGCACACGTAGCCCAATACGTTAGAAACAATGCCAACGTTCTGTTCATCTCTACAAATGACGGATGGTGGAGGGATACTCAAGGTTATCGTCAGCACTGCGCTTATGCAAGCATTCTCGCGATAGAGCACAGGCGCAGCATAGCGCGTTCAGCTAATACGGGTATTTCCTGCATCGTTGACCAGCGCGGTGTTATCACCCATCAAACTCCATATTGGAAGCCAGATGTCTTCAAAGCCACAATAAACCTCAACGACAAGGTGACGTTTTATTCCCGTTTCGGTGACTGGCTTGCTGACATAGCAGTCTCCATGATATTGGCATTGGTTGTGATTTCCATCATCAACAGTATCGCCAATAGGCGTAACCGCATATAAATGTACACATTAGTAGAGACAACGCATGCGTTGTCTCTAAAAGCGTGCGTTGTCTCAAAAAGCATGCGTCCGCCAATGAAATCGCGGTGGAATAATTGCGTCCATTGTAAGGCTGTCACATGGTTGCTGAGCATATCGAAGCATTGTGGCATATTGTAGGGCTGTCACATTGTGGCATATTGTAGGGCTGTCACATTGTGGCAGCCATTACAAGGTGGCTGCCGTGGTACAAACAATGCGGCTGCCGTGGTACGACAGCCCTACAAATGTCGGCATCCACTACTGAAAGGAAGAGATTTTTGATTGAGTTTGACAGATTTTCACTAATTTTGCAGGCATGAAATGCTTGCATCACATATTAGTATTGGGACTTCTGATTGCTGTGATGGTGAGATGTGGAAGTTCTCCTGACTCCCCCGCCTTGACGGGCACCACCTCTCAGAGTGGGACTGCCGCGCTTGAAGCTTTAAAGGAGATAGACTCGCTGATGTGGAAGCAGCCAGACAGTGCTTTGACGGTGATGTTGAAGTTTGCGGCAAGCCCCGAGGCGGACAGCTTGGATGAGTTTGAGGGGTATTATTGCCAGATGCTGATTTCGGAATTGCTGTATAAGAACTATTATGAGCAGAGTAACCGTGAGGAGTTGCTGAAGGCGGTGGATTATTTTGATTCAATAGTTGCAGTGGATGAATATAAGACGGACAGCCGTAGGGACGCACCGCGTGCGTCCGCCAAAAATGCCCAAAACATTGCGTTTTTGGATGCGCGGGCACATTATATCAATGGTGTGGGGTATTATGAGCGGGCCGATGTGGTGAACGCTTGTGAGGAATACCTGAATGCGTTGGAAATGGTGGAAGCACATTTTGAGGAAAAAGAACTGATAGGAGAAATGGCTGTATTTATGAATATTGTTTATAGTCGTTTACTAGAGCTTTTTTCAATTCAGTTTATGATGGATCCTGCTATTGCCTGCGGTGAGCAGGCCTTGGCCTACTGCCAAAAAGAGCCAATGCTATCCCAAAACATACCTATTATTTATTATCATATTGGGAAACAATATGACAAGAAGGGAGACAAGGATGTTGCAATAAACTATTATTCTAAGGCTATAGAAGGTATTTCCAATCCTCAGAATGTTGTGTATAGAAACATTATATCTACCAAAGCTCTATGTGATTATCAAGTTGGATTAGGAACAGAGCAAACTTTGAATGAGATAAAACAGCTTCTTGTCCTTTCAGATAATAATAATGAGCTATTAACTCGATATTTGACTATAGGTGGAATATATTATGAAGAAGGAATATATGATTCGGCGCTAAGATATTTAGAACCCGTGTTTGAGAATAAAGATGACCAAATCTCTCAAATCCTATCAGCGAATTATTTGCGTTTCATTTATGATAGTATTGGTGACCAAGCCAAGTCGAATGAATGTACACGTTTCTTGGCTGATTACAAGAAACCTGAGGGAGAGAACAAGGCTTTGGTCTCGAAACTTGAAGACATGTTCAAGAATTACCAGAATCAAAAGCAAGAGAAAGAGGCGGAAGCAGAAAGAGAAAGGTCTATAAAAAAAACAATAAAAATAATCGTGCCTGTTGCCGTTGTGGTTGTAATAACCATCATTATTTTAGCAAAGCTAAAGAGCAAGAAGCTATTGAAGGAGCAGCAAGAAGAAGCGGACAGGATGCTTGGTGAGACAGAGCAAGAGCACGAAAATGAGTTAAGGCGATTGCAGGCGGAAGCCGAACAACAGTTAGCCGATGCCGAGCAAAAACATCAGCAGAAGGTGGAAGAAATAGTGAAAAGGCATGAAGATGAACTGAAATTACAGAAAGACAAATCGGAAAAAGAGATAGAGAAGACCAAGAAACGGCATGAGGAAGAGTTGGAGGCGGAACGCAGTGCCTACCAGAAGGAACGCGAGGAATTGGAACGAAGCTTACGGCAGAGCAAAGAGAATGTGAACGCTTTGCAAAAAGAACTTGGCCGTAAGCGGACGGGTGCTGCCGAACATTACGCGGC